>NZ_JANFNG010000009.1 GCF_024436035.1 Streptomyces humicola | reverse complement strand
GGCCTACGCCGACAGCCCCAACATCCCCAACTCCGCACCCTGACCACAACCCGGGACGCGCGACCTCAGTTGCCGAGGAGACCGTTGACCAGTCCACCGACGCCGCTGACCACGCCGCCGAGGAGGCCGGTTCCCTGCTGCGCACCGGACCTCGATGCGGGAGCCGGCGCAGCGGAGGACGTCGCGGGGGCGGGCGTGGCCCGCGAGGACGACGAGGTCGCCGACGGGGTCGGCGCGGACACCGTCGGCATCGTGGCCGCAGACGCGGTCTGCTGCGCAGCCGCAGAGTAGGAGGGCGTCACCTGCTGCGTCCGGATCGCCGTGGAGAGTTGGGTCGGCGTCGGCGCTGCTGCGGGCTCGGTCGCCATATCGGTGGGGGTCAGGTGGCGCGGCTGCTGCGTCGCAGCCGAGGTCGTCGGATCGGCGACGGGACCCGCCGCGAGATCCTTCACCGGCTTGCCGTCCGGGTTGGACATCGCCTGTGCCCCAACCGGACCGTCCGCCACCGATTTGACGCCCACGGCGAGCGCAGCGGCCATGCCGAAGGCGGCGGTGGCCTTGACCACGGTCGAGCGCGCACGCCGCGCACCCCCGGCCTGCCGGTGCCTGCCCATTCCCGAACCCTCCCCAGCCCTCGGTGACATGGCTTGAATGCGCCATCAGTAAAGCTCTACCAGAGGGGCGCAACGGTGTCAGTGATGCATTCGTTATGTGCAGATCCTGCGAACGGACGGCGGTGTTCGTGCGGACGATGCCTGGGAGATCGCCCGACGCCCTCTCCCCGCTGCCGGCCGACCACGCCCCTGACAGCCCCGGACCTGGCACCCGAACGGGCCTGCCGGGCGCGTCTCGCCCTCAGCGGCATGCCGTATGAGAACGCACGTGCCCGCCGATGGGCACGAAAAATGCCCTCCGAATCCACGTTTCCGCAGGTCGGAGGGCATTTACGGAGTGGAGCCTAGGGGAGTCGAACCCGAAACCGAGACGCTTCTCACCTGCGGTTTTGCCGGAAAAACCGGACAATACATCCAGCTTGCATCCTGCTGAGTCCTACTCGATCCTGGTCCGGTGCGCACACGTGCGCACGCATCGCGAAAGCAAATTTCACAAACAACCGGGTCGTGCCAGACAGCCTATGAGCCGCGGCCCGCAGCTCAGGATCGCCACCGAAACCGGATCTTGCATGCATTTCCGCATGCACCGGTGTATGGTGGTCCCATGGTCGCCCTACAGATCCGTGACGTCCCCGAGGACCTCCGCGACAAACTCACCGCCATAGCGCGTGAGCGCGGGCAGTCCCTCCAGTCGTACCTGCTTGACGTCGTCAGCGACGAAGTACGCCGCCGCGACAACCTCACCGCCCTGCAACGCCTGACCGGCCGCACCTGGGGCACCCGACTGTCCACCGACGACGTCGTCGGAACCCTGCGCAACGCACGCGAGGCACGCGATGCCGAACTCGGCGTTCCCGAGGGCAACGCGTGATCGTCGTCGACGCCTCCGTCTTCGCCTTCGCCCTCCTCGACGAAGGACCGACCGGCCAGAACTGCCGCGCAGCACTGGCCGACGACGACCGGTGGATCGCCCCCGAACACTGGATGATCGAGGTCACCTCCGTCATCCGGGGAAACCTCCTCGGCGGCAAGATCACCCACACCCACGCAGCCGAGGCAATCACATCCCTCAGCCAGATCTCCCCCATCGTCCCCCTCACCCGCGTCCTGCTCCCCCGCATCTGGGAGCTCCATCCCAACGTCACCACCTACGACGCCGGCTACATCGCAGCCGCAGAGGCCTACGACTGCCCCCTCCTCACCACCGACGCCCGCCTCGCCCGCGCCACTGGAACCAACTGCCCCATCAACCTCCTCAACTGACAACCGCGCCTGGCGCCGGGCCACGGTGCGGGATGCCCAGAACGAGATGGGCACCCCACACACCTTCCCTCTCCTCGAAGGGCCCGGTGCCTCCGTGGGAGACATGCGGGCGGCGTAGCGCGGTCGAGGCGGGCGTCGGTGGTGAGCGCGGCTCCGAGGCACCGCCGGCCCACGCCATGGCGGGCACGACGATCGCCCAGCCCCAGCCGTGCAGGGTGGCGTAGACCGCGGTCGCTGCTACGCCGACCGCGCCGCCGAGCAGGGAGAGCAGCAGCGCCTCGGTGAAGAACTGCACCCGGATGTGGGTTTCGGTGGCACCGAGTGCGCGGCGCAGGCCGATCTCGCCGCGGCGTTCCAGTACCCAGATCACCATGATGTTGGCGACTCCGACGCCACCGACGAGCAGCGCGACCGCACCGAGGCCGAGGAAGAGCCTGGTCAGGGCGCTGCTCGCCTGTGCGGGGGCCTGCAGAGCGGCCGAGGTTGGCTGACGTTGACGCCCGAGGGGTCCTCGGGGCTGGCAGTGTTGGCCAGCACGCCGTGCACGGCGGCGACTTGGGGGCGCGTCGAGGGCCTGGGTGAGATCGCCGATGAGGTCGGCGGCGTCTTCCAAACGCCGACCGCTGATTTCGCGCGGTTCAGCGCGCCGCGCACAGCTCGGCGTACAGCTCCGGTCCCGGCCACGTGCGCGGCGTGGACTCCGCCTCGTGCACCAGGGCGACCAGACGCGCGTTCGCGGGGGCGCTCTGCTCGTGGGCGGTGGCGATGGCGACGATCTCGCCCTGCAGTGAATCGATCTCCGTGGGCCGACCGCGCTGCAGGTCCTCCCACATCGAGGAGCGCGCGTGGGCGTCGATCCGGAGGGACGCTGCCGCCACCCGGCGGAAGAGGGCGTCGGGCAGCCCCAGCACGTACGGGGTTACGCCGGGCGCGGCGGGGCCGAGGCGGGCGGGAGTGACTCCTGCGGCGCGGTAGACGGCGAGGGCCTCGCGCTGACACAGGGCAAGGCAGCGACGGTATGCCCGCTGGCCGAGCTGGTCGCGCAGCGGCAGCCCCGAGAGGGCGTTGATCGCGTTGTTGAGGTTCATCAGCAGCTTGGCGTGCTGTACTTGGGACATGTCGGTGCGGGCCTCGATGGCCAAGCCCGCCTCGCGGAAGGCGGCGGAGAGCATGTCGTTGGGCTCGGTCATGAGCCTGCCCGGCATGCCCTGGTGCACGGTGCCCGGCTCGGACTGCACCACGTTGTAGGGCACCATCCCGGCCAGCACGGTGTGGCCGTGGAGCGCGGCACGCAGGGTGGCGGGGTTGTGCAGCCCGTTCTGGAAGCTGACCACCACGGCGCCGGGGGCGAGATGAGCGGCGAGGTCCTTGGCGGCGGCCTCGGTGCCGGCGGTCTTCACGGTGACCAGCACATAGTCGGCGCCAGCGGCGGCTTCGGGGCCGGTGGCCAGCGTCAGCTGGTCCGGCGTGAGGTGGACGGGCGGCCGGACGGAGGTACTGAGGGTGAGTCCCCGCTCGCGCAGTACATTCATGGCGGCGGACCGGCCGATGAATGCCACGTCATGCCCGGCGGCGACGAGGTGGCCGCCAAGATGACAGCCGATACTGCCGGCGCCGAGGACGGTGAAGCGGGGCTTGGGCATGGGCGACTCCTGCGGAAGGGCGGGGGCGGGCAGGGGCCAGCATGGACCAGGGGCATGCCGGCTGACCAGGCCCCGGTCTCCTACCTCTTACCCAGGGATTGGTCTCCGGAGGACGCGTGCTGGACGCCGGTGGGCAGCCACCGGAACCTGGCTGCCAGGCGGCCGCAGACGCTCCCCGGTGCCTGCTCGGGCGTTGTCGACGGTCGCCCGCGTAGAGCGAGCGGTCCTTACTGCGCCAGCGCGCTATTGCCCCGAACGCTTGTCGGGGTCGCCGACCACCAGCGCCGGTGCGCACACGCAGCCACCCCCGAGGATGTTCCCTCCGGGACCGGCGTACGTCGCAGCGGACGCATCCACCCCTACCTCGCTTATCTGGTACCGACGCTGGAACGAGGGGGTCACCGCCGGACTCACGATTCCCGCTCAGACGAATCTCTCTTGCGTCGGAGGCTTGTTCACCGAGGGTGTCGACATGGTGTCTCCGGAATGCGCTCAACGCACTCCGCCCTGCAATCAGGGGATCGGGGGATCGCCGGGGGATCCGCAGGGGATCACTACTCGAGGAGAGCCCTTGTACATCAAGGGCTGCGAGCCCAATACGCTCCTCATGTGCGCACACGTGCGCACCGTGTGCGCACCAAAAATGCCCTCTGAACCACGTTTCCGCAGGTCAGAGGGCATTTACCAGTGGAGCCTAGGGGAGTCGAACCCCTGACATCTGCCATGCAAAGACAGCGCTCTACCAACTGAGCTAAGGCCCCGTGCCGCAGAACAGCGTACCTGGTGCGGCCGGGATCCCCGACCGGGTATCCGTGGTCATAGGATGGTTTGCGAGATTCGCAGACGCAAACGGAGCCCGAATGGACATCTCGCCGCAGGACACGACGGCTCGCGCGCGCGAGTTGCAGCGGGGGTGGTACGGGGAGCCGCTGGGGGATCTCTTCCGGCGGCTCATCGCGGATCTCGGGCTGAACCAGGCCCGGCTGGCCGGCGTGCTCGGTCTGTCCGCGCCGATGTTGTCGCAGCTGATGAGCGGGCAGCGGGCGAAGATCGGGAATCCGGCCGTGGTGCAGCGGCTGCAGGCGTTGCAGGAGCTGGCCGGGGAGGTGGCGGACGGCATGGCGTCGCCCGCCGAGGCCGCCTCGCGGATGGAGGAGATCCGGGAGTCGGCAGGATCGTCCCTGCTGAGCACCACGACGCACAGCGGCGCGAGCGTCCAGTCCCCGCTCCCTGCCCGCCGCGTCGTCCGCGAGATCCAGTCGCTGCTGCGCTCCCTCGGCTCCGCGGACGAGCTGCTCGCGGCCGCGGACACCCTCGCCGCGGCCCATCCAGAACTGGCAGAGTTCCTTCGTGTGTACGGCGCCGGAAGGACCGACGACGCGGTCGCGCACTTCGAGGCGCACCAGGACTGACGGGCAGGGGGCTGGGCGGGCGCGATGGGTGAGGTGTTCGCGGGTCGCTACGAGCTGGTCGATCCGGTCGGGCGCGGCGGCGTGGGGGCCGTGTGGCGCGCCTGGGACAGGCGGCGCAAGCGGTATGTCGCAGCCAAGGTGCTGCGCCAGGTCGACGCGCACGCGCTGCTGCGCTTCGTGCGGGAGCAGGCGCTGCGCATCGACCATCCGCATGTGCTGGCGCCGACCAGCTGGGCGGCCGATGACGACCAGGTGCTGTTCACCATGGATCTGGTGCGCGGCGGCTCACTGGCACATCTGATCGGCGACTACGGGCCGCTGCCGCCGCACTATGTGTGCGTCCTGCTCGACCAGTTGTTCGCCGGGCTGACCGCGGTGCACGCGGAGGGCGTGGTGCACCGGGACATCAAGCCCGCCAACATCCTGCTCGAAGCCACCGGAACAGGACGTCCCCACCTGAGGCTTTCGGACTTCGGGATCGCGATGCGCAAGGGCGAGCCACGGCTGACGGAACCGGACTTCGTGGTGGGGACGCCGGGTTACTTCGCGCCGGAGCAGTTGCTGGGCGCCGAGCCGGACTTCCCGGCCGACTTGTATGCGGTGGGTCTCGTCGCGCTCTATCTGCTGACGGGACGCAAGCCGGACGCGCAGGCGCTGGTCGAGCGGTACGCGGCGGAGGGCGGGGTTCCGGGTGCTCCTGTGGGCGTTCCCGAGCCGCTGTGGCAGGTGGTTGCGACCTTGCTCCACCCGGATCCGGAGGCCCGCTTCCGTACCGCGCTCGGCGCGCGCAAAGCGCTGGCCGCCGCCGTCGAGCTGCTCCCGGAGCTCGCGATCGACGACGAGCCGGTGGAGGTCTTCGACCAGATCGGGCCGCTGCCCGAGGGGTTCGGCCCGGACGGCCCGATCCGGGCGGCGCAGCAGACCGCGCAGACCGCTGTCACGGAGACCAGCTTCCGGCTGGCTCCTCCGCAGCCTCGTCAGCCGCCGTACCCGACCGGGCCCACCCGGCCGTACACGGACCCCCGGACGCCCCGAACGGAGAGCACGGACAGCACGGCCAGCACGCCCGCGCCGCGGGAGCGCGCCGTGCCCGTGCCCACGGCGAAGGTGGTGGTGCCGGTGCTCGTGGTCGCTGTGCTGTGTTTCGCGGTGGGAATCTGGGCGCTCGCCACGTCGTGACCTACCAGGGGACGGAACTGCCGGGGGGCGGCGCGCCGTACGGCCGGGTCCGCTGAGCGGTGTCGACCGGATGGCGGCGGGCCAGGACGAACCACGTGGCGAGCGCCATCACCAGCATCGTGCCGAGTCCGAGCGCGCCGAAGCCGAGGTCGCGCAGCACGCCGTCCGCCCGCCGGCCGGGCACGGCGCCGGTCCTGGCCGCCGCGCGGTCCCCGTCGGTGATACCGAAACCGGCTTGTGCGGCATCGCCGTTGTACGCGGGAGCGGCGGTCACCGATCCGTTGACGGCGACGTGCAGTACGGCGTCGACGCCGCCCGCCGTGTACCGCCCGACGTCCGGATGGAGCGCGAGCTGGATGTAGTACCACCCTGCGAAGGGCGAGGCCTTGACGGTTGCGTCGCTGGAGAAACGGTTGGCGTAGGCGACGGGCGCGGTGGAGACGGCGACGGAGGCCGCCTGGCCGCTGTACGTCGCGTCGTTGCCGCCGACGAGGCCTCGGGCGGTGTTGTAGAGGTCCATGCGGACGCCGCTGACCGTGAAGCCACCGGTCGGTGCGCCGCCCGTCCGAGTGGTGGCGGCGTTGGCGAAGTCACCCGTGGCGGTGAGCCGTTGACCCCAGTCGACGAGCACACGGTAGAAGCGGGACTGGCCCGGCATCAGATGATCCTTGTACGCGCCGCTTCCGGCGAGCGCGGGCGCGTCATCGATGCCGCTGCCACCGGTGACGGCAGTGGGAACGCCGCCGGTGGTCACGGGGGGAGTGCCGGACGGTGCGGGCTGCGGTGTGCCGGTGCTCGCACCGGCCTTCAGTCCGGGCTCCGACATGTAGCGGATCTCCAGCGGCCAGGTCTCCGTGCTGCCGCCGGCGTCCTGATTACGCTGCACGGCGAGCAGATAGTCGCCGGCTTGCCGGCACTGGCCGTACTGGCTGACGGTGCGGCTCACATAGCCGCCGATGGGGTACGCGGCGCCGTCGGCGCCGACGTTCGCGTTGTAGGTGTCGCACACCATGTCGTCGGTGGCGAGCAGGCTCAGCTTGAAGCCGTCCATGAACCCGACGGTGCTGCCCGGCCGCGGGACGGCGAAGACGGACAGGTAGGCGGAGGACCGTGCGTCGAGAGGTATCGCGTAGTACTTGGTCGCGCCGCGGGCGAGGCTGTCGCGGTAGGTCGCGCCGGGGCTGAGCGGCGGGGCGTCCGCGCTGCTCGCCGTGCCCTGGACGGGCGTTCCCTGCGGCACCCACGTGCCGTAGCCACCACCCGACGCCGATGCGGCGGCCGTCCCCACGGTCGGCAGCAGCCCGGCCGCCAGCAGCGCGAGGACCGCCAAGGCCTTCGGCAGGACGCCGTACCGGTTCCTTCGCACACTACCCCCCTTCTTTGCTCTCGCGAACGTATTGATTTGCTTGAGCAAATACAAGGTGATCCTCGTCACAGTCCGGCAACAACATCGGGCGACAACGAAGCCCCGGCCGCGCGTCGCGGCCGGGGCCCTGTTGTGACTGTTGACCGGTGTTCTCGGGCTCGTCTCAGGAGCTCGTCAGGAGCTCGCGCCGGAACCTGCCGGAACGGAGTCGGTCGCCTCCGTCCACAGGTCCTGCTCGGCGCGGTCCGCCTGGATCTGGCGGTACACGAGGAGCCCGCCGATGGCGGCCAGTGCGACCAGGAGAAGCTTCTTCACCGCGCGACCTCGTCCTTCTTGCGTTGGGGAGTCCTCCGACGCGCCCGATGATACACACCGGCCGATATCGAACGGTGACCTGTCCCTCCCGGCTCCCGCCCAACTCCCGCATGCCGCAATGCCAAAGGCCCGGACGGAATAAGATCCATCCGGGCCTTTGCGCTGGTGGGGCTAACAGGACTTGAACCTGTGGCCTCTTCCTTATCAGGGAAGCGCTCTAACCGTCTGAGCTATAGCCCCGCGCTGCACCGAAAGATTAGCGCACGTCGGGCCGTGTCCCAAATCCGTTACCCGGCCGCCGGACGCGCGGCTACTCGTCCTCGGCGAGCGTCAGCTCGATACCGCCCGTGAAACCGGCCGACAGGTTGTAGATGAATGCACCCAGCGTCGCGAGGGCCGTGGCCAGAACAACGTCGATCACCGCGATGACCGCCGTGAAGAGCACACAATTCGACAGCGACAGATACGACTGCAGATTGAAGCCGCTCTGGCTTCCGGAGCCGGTGGCGTCGCTGATCGTGGTGCCGACCGTACTGAACACGCCCATCGCGTCGAGCACGAGCCACAGCGCGGCCACCGCCACGACCGTGCAGATCCCGAGGGCGATCGAGACCAGGAAGCTCACCTTCATCACCGACCACGGGTCGGCCTTGGCCACCCGCAGCCGTGCCGACCGCGTCCGCGGCACCATGCGCGCGGCAGCCGCCGCCGGGCGCGGCTTGCGCACCGCCTGCGCGCTCGACACGCCAGGCGACTCCTGCGGCGGCAGATACGCCTGCGGCGGGGTGTGCGGCTGGGGCGGTGCCTGCGGCGGCTGCGAGGGATGTGCGGGTCGCGGCTCGCGCGTCTCGGTCGCGGTGGCGGCACTGCCGCGCTGCTCGTCCCTCGCCTCGTCCCTCGCCTCCGGCAGTGGAGACCGCGCCGGCCCCGGCTGCCCTCCACCGCGCGCCGCGGCGGAGCCATGGTCGCGCTCGGCGCCCGTCACAGGCCTGTTCGCTCCCGCGCCGCCCGCGGCCGCGCCCGTGGCTCCACTCACGGTTTACTCCTCCGGTTCACCGGCTGCGGACGACTCTCCCGCGGCCGCTTCGGCTGGTTCGGGTTGTTCCGGCTGCTCGGCGCCGTCGGCGTCGACCTCCTCGGCCTCACGCCCGGCCTCGGCATTGCGAGCGATGCCGACCACGGCGTCGCGCTTGCCCAGGTTGATCAGCTGGACACCCATGGTGTCACGGCCCGTCTCCCGGACTTCGCTGACCCGTGTACGGATCACCCCGCCGCCGAGCGTGATGGCAAGGATCTCATCGGACTCCTCGACCACCAGCGCCCCCACCAGCGAGCCACGGTCCTCCACGATCTTGGCGGCCTTGATGCCGAGGCCGCCGCGGCCCTGGACCCGGTACTCGTCCACCGGGGTGCGCTTGGCGTACCCGCCGTCGGTGGCGGTGAAGACGAACGTACCGGCACGCACGACATTCATCGAGAGCAGTTCGTCGCCCTCGCGGAAACTCATCCCCTTCACGCCGGAGGTCGCCCTGCCCATCGGCCGCAGCGCTTCATCCGTGGCGGTGAACCGGATGGACTGCGCCTTACGGCTCACCAGCAGCAGATCGTCCTCGGGCGAGACGAGCTCCGCCCCGATCAGCTCGTCCTCGCGGCCGTCCGCCATCTCGCGCAGGTTGATCGCGATGACACCGCCGGAGCGCGGCGAGTCGTAGTCCTTCAGCGGGGTCTTCTTCACCAGGCCCGACTTGGTGGCGAGCACCAGGTACGGCGCCGCCTCGTAGTTGCGGATCGCCATGACCTGCGCGATGTGCTCGTCCGGCTGGAAGGCGAGCAGGTTGGCCACGTGCTGGCCGCGCGCGTCACGGCCGGCGTCCGGCAGCTCGTACGCCTTCGCCCGGTAGACGCGGCCCTTGTTGGTGAAGAACAGCAGCCAGTTGTGGGTCGTGGTGACGAAGAAGTGGTCGACGATGTCGTCCTGCTTCAGCTGCGTCCCGCGCACGCCCTTGCCGCCGCGCTTCTGCGAGCGGTACAGGTCGGTCTTGGTGCGCTTGACGTAGCCGCCACGGGTGATGGTGACGACGATGTCCTCCTCGGCGATCAGGTCCTCCATGGACATGTCGCCGTCGAAGGGCACCAGCTTGCTGCGCCGGTCGTCGCCGAACTTCTCGACGATGGCGTCGAGCTCCTCGCTGATGATCTGGCGCTGCCGCACCGGCGAGGCGAGGATCGCGTTGTACTCGTTGATCTTCGCCTGCAGTTCGTCGTGCTCCGCGACGATCTTCTGCCGCTCCAGGGCGGCCAGACGCCGCAGCTGCATGTCGAGGATCGCGGTCGCCTGGATCTCGTCGATGTCCAGCAGGCCCATCAGGCCCTCGCGCGCGATCTCGACCGTCTCACTGCGCCGGATCAGCGCGATGACCTCGTCGAGCGCGTCCAGCGCCTTGAGCAGGCCGCGCAGGATGTGCGCCCGCTCCTCGGCCTTGCGCAAACGGAACTTGGTGCGGCGGACGATGACCTCGATCTGGTGCGTCACCCAGTGGCGGATGAACGCGTCGAGCGACAGCGTGCGCGGCACACCATCCACCAGCGCCAGCATGTTGGCGCCGAAGTTGGTCTGCAGATCGGTGTGCTTGTACAGGTTGTTGAGGACGACCTTGGCGACGGCGTCCCGCTTGAGCACGATGACCAGACGCTGGCCGGTACGCGAGCTCGTCTCGTCCCGCACGTCGGCGATGCCGCCGATCTTGCCGTCCTTCACCAGGTCGGCGATCTTCTGGGCGAGGTTGTCCGGGTTGGTCTGGTAGGGAAGCTCGGTGACGACCAGGCACTGGCGGTTCTGGATCTCCTCGACCTCGACCACCGCGCGCATGGTGATCGAGCCGCGCCCGGTCCGGTACGCCTCCTCGATGCCGCGCCGGCCGACGACCAGCGCGCCGGTCGGGAAGTCCGGGCCCTTGATGCGCTCCATGAGCGCTTCGAGAAGCTCCTCGCTGGAGGCGTCGGGGTGGTTGAGGAACCACTGAGCGCCGTCCGCGACCTCGCGCAGATTGTGCGGCGGGATGTTGGTGGCCATGCCGACCGCGATGCCTGCCGAGCCGTTGATCAGCAGGTTCGGGAAACGCGACGGCAGGACCGTGGGCTCCTGGTTGCGGCCGTCGTAGTTGTCCTGGAAGTCGACGGTCTCCTCGTCGATGTCCCGGACCATCTCCATCGACAGCGGTGCCATCTTGCACTCGGTGTACCGCATGGCCGCGGCCGGGTCGTTGCCCGGGGAGCCGAAGTTGCCGTTGGAGTCGACGAGCGGCATGCGCATCGACCAAGGCTGCGCCAGGCGCACCAGCGCGTCGTAGATCGAGGCGTCGCCGTGCGGGTGGTACGTACCCATGACGTCGCCGACGACGCGGGCGCACTTGTAGAAGCCGCGCTCGGGACGGTAGCCGCCGTCGTACATCGCGTACAGCACGCGCCGGTGCACCGGCTTGAGGCCGTCGCGGACATCGGGCAGCGCACGCGAGACGATGACGCTCATCGCGTAGTCGAGGTAGCTGCGCTGCATCTCGGTCTCGAGGCCGACCGGCTCGATGCGCAGGCCCGTGTCGGGGTCGACGGGCGCGGGGATGGCCTGCAGGGCGTCGGGGGCCTCGGGGTTCGGAGGCGTGCTGGGGGTGGTCTCGTCGGCCATTGCCGGTCAAGTTCCTTTCGGGCCGCTGTCTGTTGAGGGCCGACTCAGATGTCGAGGAAGCGGACGTCCTTGGCGTTGCGCTGGATGAACGAGCGCCTGGCCTCGACGTCCTCGCCCATCAGCACGGAGAACAGGTCGTCGGCCTGGGCGGCGTCGTCCAGGCTGACCTGCCCGAGCACCCGGTGGTCGATGTCCATGGTGGTGACCCGCAGCTCCTCGGCGTTCATCTCACCGAGGCCCTTGAAGCGCTGGACCGAGTCGTCCCTGATGCGCTTGCCGTTCTGACGGCCGAGTTCGATCAGCGCATCCCGCTCGCGGTCGGAGTACGCGTACTCGATGTCGCTCTCCCGCCACTTGATCTTGTAGAGCGGCGGACGCGACAGATAGACGTGCCCGGCCTCGACCAGCGGCCGCATGAAGCGGAACAGGAAGGTCAGCAGCAGGGTGTTGATGTGCTGGCCGTCGACGTCGGCGTCCGCCATCAAGATGATCTTGTGGTAGCGGAGCTTGTCGATGTCGAAGTCCTCGTGCACGCCGGTGCCGAAGGCCGAGATGAGCGCCTGGATCTCCGCGTTCTGCAGGATCTTGTCGACGCGCGCCTTCTCGACGTTGAGGATCTTGCCGCGGATCGGAAGGATCGCCTGGTACTCGGGGTTGCGGCCGGACTTCGCCGAGCCGCCGGCGGAGTCACCCTCGACGATGAAGATCTCGCACTTGGCCGGGTCGTTGGACTGGCAGTCGCTGAGCTTGCCGGGCAGCGACGCCGTCTCCAGCAGGCCCTTGCGGCGGGTGAGATCGCGCGCCTTGCGGGCCGCGACACGCGCGGTGGCGGCCTGGATGGCCTTGCGGATGATGTCGGCGGCCTCGTTCGGGTTGCGGTCGAGCCAGTCGGTGAGGTGCTCGTGCACCACCTTCTGGACGAACGTCTTCGCCTCGGTGTTGCCCAGCTTGGTCTTGGTCTGTCCCTCGAACTGCGGCTCGCCCAGCTTCACCGAGATGATCGCGGTGAGACCCTCGCGGATGTCCTCGCCGGCGAGGTTGTCGTCCTTCTCGCGCAGCAGCTTCTTCTCGCGCGCGTAGCGGTTGACCAGGCCGGTCAGCGCGGCGCGGAAGCCCTCCTCGTGGGTGCCGCCCTCGTGCGTGTGGATGGTGTTCGCGAACGAGTAGACGCCCTCGGTGTACTGGCTGTTCCACTGCATCGCGATCTCGACCGAGAGCATGCGCTCCTTGTCCTCGGCCTCGATGTCGATCACGGTGGGGTGGATCGCCTCGCCCTTGCGCGAGTTGAGGTACTTCACGAAGTCGACGATGCCGCCCTCGTAGTGGTAGCGGACCGAGAGCGCGTTACCCTCCTGGTCCACATGGTCGGGGCGCTCGTCGGTGAGCGAGATGGTCAGCCCCTTGTTGAGGAACGCCATCTCCTGGAAGCGCCGCGAGAGCGTCTCGAAGGAATACTCGGTGGTCTCGAAGATGTCCGGGTCGGCCCAGAATGTCACCGTCGTCCCGGTCTCGTCCGTCGCCTCGTTCTTCGCCAGCGGCGCGGTCGGGACGCCCAGCTTGTAGTCCTGCGTCCAGCGGTAGCCGTCGCGCTTGACCTCGACGGCGACCTTGCTCGACAGCGCGTTGACGACGGAGACGCCGACGCCGTGCAGACCGCCGGAGACGGCGTACCCGCCGCCGCCGAACTTGCCGCCCGCGTGCAGCACCGTCAGCACGACCTCGACGGCCGGCTTGCCCTCTGAGGGCACGATGTCCACCGGGATGCCGCGACCGTTGTCGATCACGCGCACGCCCCCGTCGGGCAGGATCGTCACGTCGATCGTGTCCGCATGTCCGGCGAGCGCCTCGTCGACGGAGTTGTCCACCACCTCGTAGACAAGGTGGTGCAGGCCACGCTCACCGGTCGAGCCGATATACATGCCCGGGCGCTTGCGCACCGCGTCGAGGCCCTCGAGGACGGTGATCGCGCTGGCGTCATACGACGGCGTCGCGCCGCCAGGGACGGGTGTGACCCTCTCGGTCGTGGAAGCGGTCTGGATCTCGATCTCGTTGGGGTTGCCGGAATCGGCCACGAAGCGCCCTTTCTGGCACAGCACAAGCCGACTCCGGGCATGCGGGATCGGCAGCGTCGTTCGACATGGTCCGCCGGGTTCCCCTGTACCGGAGGTCGGCGGGTTGCTTCCCAGTCTACCGGTAGCGACGACGTTGATGGGGCTTTGGCGGTGTCTGAGTTCCCATGTGCCGCCCGATGAGGCCTTGGAGCGACTCCCCGTACGCGGACAAGGGCTTCAAGCGGCTCACACGGGCGCTCAGGGCTTCGGTACTACAACGCTCCGTGCCCGTCCCGCGCCCGGCCGCGCCCTCGTGCCGCACCCCCTCAGCCGTAGGTGTCGCCGGGACCCTTGCTGCCGGGGGCACGCAGCCGCCCGTACGTCCGCGGGGCGCCGCCCGGACCCAGCACCTTGATCACCTTGACCGTCCCATGGCCGAGGTCGGCATTGAGCCGGGCCACGAGCGTCGGCGCGAGCAGCCGCACCTGCGTCGCCCACGCCGTGGAGTCGCACTGCACCGTGAGGATCTTCTCCTCCTCGTCGTACCGCTGAGGCACGCAGTGCTTCGCCAGATCCTCGCCCACCAGCTGCGGCCAGCGCCCCATCACCCCGCCCACCGCGGCCGGCGCCTCCCAGCCGCGCTCGGTGATCAGCCGACTGATCGCCGCGCCGAGCGGCAGCGGGTCACGGCCGTCGGCGCGTGCCCCGCTGCGCAGGCCGCCGCGGCGCGCCCGCTTCTTCTCCTGCACCGACGCTCCGCGGGCGCGTGCCTGCTCCTTCGCGGCGCGCAGGGCCACGCGAGCCAGGTCGACGCCGGACGGCTGGGCCTGGGCCTGGGGCCGGGGTTCGGGACGCGGCTCGGGGACGTCGTGGCTCATGTGCGCTCGACCCGTCCCTCGCCCACGGTGCAGCGGGCGCCCGCGAGCACCCCCGGGACGTCGTCGTCCACAGCCGCGGTCACCAGCACCTGCTCACCGGGGGCGACGAGCTCCGCGAGCCGGTCTCGGCGCCGGGCGTCGAGCTCGGCGAAGACGTCGTCCAGGATCAGCACCGGCTCGCCGCCCTCGCCCTCCGCCCGCAGCAGGTCGTACGAGGCGAGGCGCAGCGCGAGCGCAAGCGACCACGACTCGCCGTGACTCGCGTACCCCTTGGCGGGCAGCTCGCCGAGCTTGAGGTGCAGATCGTCCCGGTGCGGTCCCACGAGGGTGACGCCGCGCTCGATCTCCTGCTTGCGGGCGTCGGCTAGCGCGCTCAGCAGCAGCTCGTACCGCTCCTCGCGGTATGCGCTGGAAGCGCCGCGTTCCTGCTCGAGGGAGTCGCCCGCCGAGCCGCGGTAGTCGAGGCAGACCGGGCCGCCGCCGGGTGCCAGTTGTTCGTACGCCTTGTCGGCGAGCGGCTGGAGAGCGGTGACGAGGGCGTGGCGCTGCGTGAGCAGTTCGGCGCCGGCCCGCGCGAGGTGCTGGTCCCAGACGTCGAGCGTCGACAGGTCGGCGGCGCGGCCGCCGTGCCGACGGGCGAGCGCCGCCGACTTCAGCAGAGTGTTGCGCTGCTTGAGCACCCGGTCGTAGTCCTGCCGTACGCCGGCCATGCGCGGGGAGCGCGCGGTGATCAGCTCGTCGAGGAAGCGGCGGCGCTCGGAGGGGTCGCCCTTGACGAGGGCGAGGTCCTCGGGGGCGAAGAGCACGGTGCGCAGGATCCCGAGCACGTCGCGTGGCCGCACCTGTGAGGAGCGGTTGACACGGGCGCGGTTGGCCTTGCCCGGGTTGATCTCGAGCTCGATCAGCTGCTGTCGTTCGCCGTGGGTGACGGCCGCCCGTATCACCGCACGGTCCGCGCCGAGCCGCACCAACGGGGCGTCGGCGGCGACGCGGTGGCTGCCGAGGGTGGCGAGATAACCGACCGCCTCGACCAGGTTGGTCTTGCCCTGCCCGTTGGGGCCGATGAAGGCGGTGACGCCCGGGTCGAGCGGAACCTCGACCCGGGCGTAGGAGCGGAAGTCGGCGAGGGACAGGTGGCTTACGTGC
Organism: Streptomyces humicola; assembly: GCF_024436035.1. Classification (GTDB taxonomy): domain Bacteria; phylum Actinomycetota; class Actinomycetes; order Streptomycetales; family Streptomycetaceae; genus Streptantibioticus_B; species Streptantibioticus_B humicola. Next base: position 199,618 of record NZ_JANFNG010000009.1, on the reverse strand, counting down.
ATCGTGCGCTGTGGCGCGGGGCCGCGCCTGCCTCCCTGCCCTGGTCTCTTCCTGCAGTACTGGGTGTCAGTGCCCCGTGTCAGTGCCCCGGCGTGTCCGCCGATTCGACGGCGTGGCCGCCGAACTGGTTGCGCAGCGCGGCGATCATCTTCATCGACGGCGAGTCGTCCTGGCGGGACGAGAAGCGCGCGAAAAGCGACGCGGTGATCGCGGGCAGCGGAACGGCATGGTCGATGGCGGCCTCGACGGTCCACCGGCCCTCGCCGGAGTCCTGCGCGAAGCCGCGCAGCTTGTCGAGGTGCTCGTCCTCGTCGAGGGCGTTGACGGCCAGGTCGAGCAGCCAGGAGCGGATGACCGTGCCCTCACGCCAGGAGCGGAAGACCTCGCGGACGTCGGTGACCGAGTCCACGGCTTCGAGCAGCTCCCAGCCCTCGGCGTAGGCCTGCATCATCGCGTACTCGATGCCGTTGTGGACCATCTTGGCGAAGTGGCCCGCGCCGACCTTGCCCGCGTGGACGGCGCCGAACTCCCCCTCGGGCTTGAGCGCGTCGAAGATCGGCTGGACGCGCGCCACGTTGGCCGGGTCGCCGCCGTACATCAGCGCGTACCCGTTCTCCAGGCCCCAGACGCCACCGGAGACCCCGCAGTCGATGAAGCCGATGCCGTGGGCACCGAGCTCCTTGGCGTGCTTCTCGTCATCGGTCCAGCGCGAGTTGCCGCCGTCGACGACGATGTCGCCGGGCGAGAGCAGGCCGGCCAGCTCGTCGATCGTGGCCTGGGTCGGGCCGCCTGCGGGGACCATCACCCACACGACGCGGGGAGCCTGCAACTTGTCCACAAGCGCCTGGAGGCTGGGGACATCGGCGAGGTCGGGGTTCTGGTCATAGCCGATGACGGTGTGGCCGGCGCGGCGGATGCGCTCGCGCATGTTGCCGCCCATCTTGCCGAGACCGATGAGACCGAGCTCCATCACAGTTCCTTCGTTCGAAGCGTGCCTGACCTAGCTCTGAGCCTACGTCGGCCCTCCGCACCGCCCCACCCGAGGCAGCCTCACCCGATACCTCAGCTCGAGCGCCTCAGCCCGGCCGAGCGCGCCTCAGCCCGAAAGCCGCACCGGCATGATCAGGTACTTGTACGTGTCGTCCGCCTCCGCGTCGATCGCGGGCTTGCCGCTGAGCAGCGCAGGCTTGGTGGAGGTGGTGAACGACAGCTGGGCCACCGGGGAGTCGATCGCGCTCAGGCCGTCGAGCAGGAACGTCGGGTTGAAGGCGATCGAAATGTCCTCGCCTTCCAGCTGGGCGTCGACACGTTCCACAGCCTGTGCATCATCGCTGGACCCGGCCTCCAGGGTGAGAACACCCGATGTGAAGCCGAGCCGGATCGGCGTATTGCGCTCGGCGACCAGCGCGACGCGCTTGACCGCCTCGACGAACGGCGCCGTCTCGATCACCGCGACCGAGGCGAACTCAGTCGGGAAGAGCGTGCGGTACTTCGGCAGGTCGCCCTCGAGAAGACGTGTGGTCGTGCGCCGTCCGGCGCCCTCGAAACCGATCAGGCCCTCTCCGGCGCCCGAGCCGGCCAGCGCCAGCGCGACCGTGTCGCCGCTGGTCAGCGACTTGGCGGTGTCGAGCAGGGTCTTGGCCGGGACGAGCGCGACCGCCGACAGGTCCGGCGTCTCGGGCTTCCACAGGAACTCGCGGACGGCGAACCGGTAGCGGTCGGTCGCGGCGAGCGTGACCGTGTCGCCCTCGATCTCGATCCGCACACCGGTGAGCACCGGCAGGGTGTCATCGCGCCCGGCGGCGACGGCGACCTGGGAGACGGCGGAGGCGAAGACCTCGCCCGGCACCGTGCCGGAGGCGGTGGGCATCTGCGGCAGTGCCGGGTATTCCTCCACAGGCAGGGTGTGGAGTGTGAATCGCGAGCTGCCGCACACGACGGTGACGCGTACGCCGTCGGTGGAGATCTCCACAGGCCTGTTGGGGAGTGCGCGCGAGATGTCGGCGAGCAGGCGGCCCGAGACGAGCACCGTGCCCTCCTCCTCGACCTCCGCCTCCACCGAGACGCGCGCGGAGACCTCGTAGTCGAAGGCGGACAGGCTCAGCTGACCGTCCTCGGCCTTCAGCAGCAGGCCGGCGAGGACGGGCGCCGGCGGGCGGGCCGGGAGACTGCGGGCCGCCCAGGCCACTGCCTCCGCGAGTACGTCGCGTTCCACCCGGAACTTCACCGGAACCGCCTCCTGCTGTTGCTGGCTGTCTGTGCGGGCCGCCTGGCGGCCGTCTGCTTCTCGGTCGTCTGCCGGAGAACAGTCTGACGCACGCCACCGACAACAGGTGCGGGTTGGGTCAAGTCGAGGGGCGAGGTGTCGGGCCGCTCGGCGCTCGGTTGTGCACAGGCCCAGCTTCGATCTTGGTTCCCCGGTATCTCTACGTGGTCGTAGTAATAGGGGGTGTGGATACCGTGGATAACCGGTTCCAGCGCAGGTCAGCCGCGCTTTTTTGTCCACGGGGGCTGTGGGCGGAGCCCGTGGACAACTACGGCCGTCTGTGGACGGCCGGAACTTGTGCACACCCAATGCACAGGAGTCCCCCGGTTCTCCCCAGTCCTGTCCCCAGGAATACCCAGGTTCTCCCCAGCCCAACCAATCCCCTTTGTGTGACGGCTTTCACTCCTTCCGGCGACGGTAGCCGTGAGGTTGCCGAACAGTGGACAGAGGTGTGGACAAGCTGTGCACAACTGCCCGTTGCCTGTGGGTTGGCCGTGGACAACTGCGAGCGGGGCCTGTGGGCGGTCCGGTCGTCCACAGTCTGTGGAGGGCGGTTAGCCACAATTCCACACCCTGCTGAGCTGGGATCATGGTTCTCCACAAGCAGCGCCTGTGGAGGGGGTTGGGACAACTTCGGCGTCCCCAGGGTGTGGACGGCCGGATCGGTCCGATGTTGTGGAGTATCGGTTCCCCGGCGCCGGCGATTCGAACAGCACGAAAAACCCCGGGAGTTGATCCCGGGGCTCGTGCGTCACGCGGAGGCGGACCGTCAGGTCTTGATGCGGTTGGTCAGCTCGGTGACCTGGTTGTAGATGGACCGGCGCTCGGCCATCAGCGCCCGGATCTTGCGGTCCGCGTGCATCACCGTCGTATGGTCCCGGCCGCCGAAGAGCGCGCCGATCTTCGGCAGTGACAGGTCGGTCAGCTCCCGGCACAGATACATGGCGATCTGCCGGGCCGTGACGAGGACACGGCTGCGCGACGAGCCGCACAGGTCGTCGACGGTCAGCCCGAAGTACGCGGCCGTCTCCGCCATGATCGCGTTTCCGCTGATCTCCGGCACGGCGTCCTCACCGCCCGGGATCAGGTCCTTGAGCACGATCTCGGTGAGCTGCAGATCGACCGGCTGCCGGTTGAGGCTCGCGAACGCCGTGACCCGGATCAGCGCGCCCTCCAGCTCGCGGATGTTGCGCGAGATGCGGGAGGCGATGAATTCGAGCACCTCGGGCGGCGCGTTGAGCTGCTCCTGCACCGCCTTCTTCCGCAGGATCGCGATCCGCGTCTCCAGCTCGGGCGGCTGGACGTCGGTGATCAGCCCCCATTCGAAGCGGTTGCGGAGCCGGTCCTCCAGGGTCACCAGCTGCTTGGGCGGCCGGTCCGAGGAGAGCACGATCTGCTTGTTGGCGTTGTGCAGGGTGTTGAAGGTGTGGAAGAACTCCTCCTGCGTGGACTCCTTGCTCGCGAGGAACTGGATGTCGTCGACGAGCAGGATGTCCATGTCCCGGTACCGCTTGCGGAAGGCGTCCTGCTTGCCGTCCCGGATGGAGTTGATGAACTCGTTGGTGAACTCCTCCGAGCTCACGTAGCGCACACGTGTGCCCGGGTACAGGCTGCGCGCGTAGTGCCCGATGGCGTGCAGCAGGTGCGTCTTGCCGAGCCCGGACTCGCCGTAGATGAACAGCGGGTTGTACGCCTTGGCCGGGGCCTCCGCGACAGCGACGGCCGCGGCGTGCGCGAAGCGGTTCGAGGCCCCGATGACGAAGGTGTCGAAGAGGTACTTCGGGTTCAGCCGTGCGGTCGGCTCGCCGGGCCCTGTGGACGGCGCGGGCTGTGCGGCGAGCGGGCCCGGGGCGCCGCTGGGCGCGGGCAGGGAGGGGTGGGCCGGGGCACCGGGGCCCCTCGGGCCGCCCGCGGGTCCCGGACCGGCGGGTCCGTTCGGCGCGAGGCCCTGGCCCGGGCGGTCGTCGTGGCGGGGTGGCTGCTGGTAGGCGGACTGCTGCGGCAGGTAGTCCTGGCGCGCCGGCGGGGGATAGGGATCGCGTTCGCCGTACGAGGTGAGCCTCGGCTGCTGCCAGTCGCCGTGCCCGTCCGCTCCGTGTCCGCGGTCCTGGCCGCTTCCGTTGCCGTGACTGTGGTCGTACGGGTCGGGGGCGACCGGGCGCTGCCAGCCCCCGGAGGTGTCCCGGCCGGAGGGGTAGTCGGGGTAGGCGCGGCGCATGGTCGGGCCGTCGGAGGCAGGGCGCCCGTAGTCGTACGGACCGCGCTGCTCGCCGCGCTCGTCGCCGTCGCGCTCGTCCGCGCGCTGCTGATCCGCGTAGAAGGACGGCTGGACGGGGCCGGGTCCCTGCGCGGGGGCGGGGGCGGGCTGCTGCGGTGCGGCGGGCTCGGCGCCGGCGTCGACGGTGATCGCGATGCGGATCGAGCGGCCGAACTCCCGGCTGAGACCTTCGGTGAGCAGGGGGAGCAGCCGGCCTTCGAGCACGCCCTTGGCGTACTCGTTGGGAACGGCGAGCAGCGCGGTGTCGGCGACGAGCGCGAGTGCCTGGGACGCCTTGAGCCACCGCTGGTCCTTGGCCTCCACCCCCTGGCCCTCGGCGAGGAGCCGTTCGAGCACCCGTGGCCACACTGCGGCAAGATCGGCAGTTACATCAGCCACAGTGCACGCTCTCTCGCTCGGTGGGTGGGCTCGCTCGGGTGGTGGAGAGGGCACCGACGTGTCCCACGAAGGTGTGGTTCTGGAGAACTGCGGGAAAACCGCAGGTTTGAGGTCGGGATCGGAAGGTTCCAGAGTCCAGCCACGGTAGTAAGCACCGCATACGTGGTTCAAGTCGTTGTCCACAGGGTGTGTACAAATGTGTCATGCCTCGGGGGCGGTGCACTCCGCCGGGGTGGTCGGCGCGTCGGCGGCGGTATCGGTTTGACCGGATGGCGTAGCCGCGCGTACCGTAACCAGGTCGAGTTGTCGATGGCTGCTGCCGCCTGCCTTCGAGGGCGCAGATCACCCGGTCTGCCCGGCGTGATCGAAGAGCGGTACACCTGAGGCGTATCGCGAGAGCCTCGTGGGCGCACGGTGACAGCCAAGCGACGCCCCACGCACGTCTCCACCGAGACACCAAGCATTCCTGGAGCCCCCGAGTGAGCAAGCGCACCTTCCAGCCGAACAACCGCCGCCGCGCCAAGACGCACGGTTTCCGGCTGCGTATGCGCAGCCGTGCCGGCCGTGCCATTCTCGCGGCGCGCCGCGGCAAGGGCCGCGCCCGCCTCTCCGCCTGATCGCACGGGTCATGCAGTGCTGCCTGCCGAGAACCGGATGAGGCGGCGCCAGGACTTCGCGGCCGCGGTACGACGAGGGCGCAGGGCTGGACGCCCGCTTCTGGTCGTACATCTGCGGGACAGGGTGTCCGTCCCGCCGGAGGCAGAAGGACACACCACGGACCCGCACGCTACTCGGGGGAGTGCTCCCCCGCCGCGTGCGGGTTTCGTCGTGAGCAAGGCCGTGGGCGGTGCTGTCCAGCGGAATCTGGTCAAGCGGCGGCTGCGGCACCTGGTGCGGGATCGGCTGTCACTGCTGCCCGAAGGTAGCCTGGTGGTCGTGCGAGCACTGCCCGGCGCGGCGGACGCGGACCACACTCAGCTGGCCCGCGACCTCGACGCCGCGTTGAAGCGGCTCCTGGGAGGTGGCGCGCGATGAAATACCCGCTGATGTGGCTGATCAAGCTGTACCAGTGGACCATCAGCCCGCTGCTCGGACCCGTATGCAAGTACTACCCCTCGTGTTCCCACTACGGGTATCAGGCGATCGCCCTGCACGGGGCGGTCAAGGGCACGGCCCTCACCGCCTGGCGCATTCTGCGGTGCAACCCGTGGTCTCCCGGCGGGGTCGACTACCCACCACCGCGCAAGCGGCCGCGGTGGCACGAGCTGCTGCGCGCCGCGTGGCGTAACCGCCAAGGCGGGCACTCCGCCGACGAGGCCAGCATGGCCGCCGACTCCCAGCCCCATGCCCAAGGAGCCTGATCTGTGTCAACGATCCTCAGTCCCCTCTATACCGCTGTTTCCTGGATCATTGTCCAGTTCCACTCGCTCTTCAGCCTGATCTTCGATCCGAACAGCGGCTGGGCGTGGGGTCTGTCCATCGTCTCGCTGGTGGTCCTGATCCGGATCTGCCTGATCCCGCTCTTCGTGAAGCAGATCAAGGCGACGCGGAACATGCAGGTGCTCCAGCCGAAGATGAAGGCGATCCAGGAGCGCTACAAGAACGACAAGCAGCGTCAGTCCGAAGAGATGATGAAGCTGTACAAGGAGTCGGGTACCAACCCGCTCTCCAGCTGCTTGCCGATCATCGCGCAGTCGCCGTTCTTCATGTCGCTGTACGGCGTTCTCCACAACATCGCCAGTGGTCACACGGTCGGTGTGATTGACAGCAAGCTGCTGGACAGCGCGCGGCACGCGCACATCTTCGGCGCTCCGTTGTCGGTGAAGTTCACCGACAGTGCGAGCAAGATCATGGGCCTGGGCGCCTCGGCCACCGATGTGCGGGTGGTCACGATCGTCATGATCGTGCTGATGTCGGCGTCGCAGTTCTACACGCAGCGCCAGCTGATGACGAAGAACGTCGACATGACGGTGAAGACGCCGTTCATGCAGCAGCAGAAGATGCTGATGTACGTCTTCCCGGTCATGTTCGCCGTCTTCGGCATCAACTTCCCCGTCGGTGTCCTCGTCTACTGGCTGACCACCAACGTGTGGACCATGGGCCAGCAGATGTTCGTCATCCGCCGCAATCCCACTCCCGGCAGCCTCGCCTACAAGCAGCGCCAGGAGCGCCTGCGGGCCCAGGGCAAGCTGGTCGAGGAGTCGGCGGCGAAGGGCAAGGCGGCCGAGGGAGCCCAGCCGGTCAAGCGGCAGCAGCCGAAGCGTCAGACCAAGGCCCAGCGGCAGTCGAGCGGCGGGCAGGCGGCAGCGAAGACCGAGGTGAAGGCGGAGTCGTCGCAGCAGCCGCCGGAGCCCCAGGACGCCAAGCCGTCCTCGGGATCCGCGTCGGGATCCGGGCGGCCGGCCGGTTCCGGTCAGGCCAGGAGCGGCCAGCGCAAGGGCCAGGAGCGGTCCAAGCACCCGTCGAAGAAGTAGCGGAAAACAGCGAAGCAGCGGTCGTGGCGCCGAGCGGGCGCAGCGCACATGAATAGGAGTCCATCCGTGACGGAAGGCAACACCCCCGTCGTCGAGGGCGAGGATGCCCTGACCCGCCTCGAGCAGGAAGGGGAGATCGCCGCCGACTACCTCGAGGGTCTGCTGGACATTGCAGACCTCGACGGTGACATCGACATGGATGTCGAGGGCGATCGCGCCGCCGTCTCGATCGTGGGCGAGGGGACAGGCCGTGACCTGCAGAAGCTCGTCGGCCGGGACGGCGAGGTGCTCGAAGCGCTGCAGGAGCTGACGCGTCTTGCCGTCCACCGCGAGACCGGCGACCGCAGCCGTCTGATGCTGGACGTCGCGGGGTTCCGGGCGCGCAAGCGCGAGGAGCTGACGGAGCTGGGCACCAAGGCCGCGGAGGAGGCGAAGGGGACCGGTCAGCCGGTGAAGCTGCGCCCCATGACGCCGTTCGAGCGGAAGGTCGTGCATGACGCCGTGGCGGCGGCCGGGCTGCGCAGCGAGTCCGAGGGCGAGGAGCCGCAGCGCCGGGTGGTCGTCCTTCCCGCCTGACGCCGCCGCGTGCGGGGATGTGCCGGGAAGTGGTTGGAACTGACGGAAGCCCGACTGAAGGGACGGTCCCGTGACGGAAGCGGCTGAGCTTCCTCCCGCGCCCGAGCAGGCGCATGCGATCTTCGGTGATCGCCTCGCCGACGCGGTTCGGTACGCGGAGCTGCTGGCCGATGCGGGGGTGCGCCGGGGGCTGATCGGCCCCCGGGAGGTGCCGCGGCTGTGGGAGCGGCACCTGCTCAACTGCGCCGTCCTGTCCGACGTGGTGCCGGACGGGGTCTCCGTCTGCGATGTGGGCTCCGGCGCCGGTCTACCGGGCATCCCGCTCGCGTTGGCCAGGCCTGATCTGCGGATCACGCTGCTGGAGCCGTTGCTGCGCCGTACGACCTTCCTCGAGGAGGTGGTCGCATTGCTGGGGCTGGACAACGTGACTGTGGTGCGCGGCCGCGCCGAGGAGATGATCGGGCACCTCCCGCCCGTCGATGTGGTAACTGCGCGCGCCGTGGCGCCGCTGGACCGGCTCGCGGGGTGGGGGCTTCCTCTGCTGCGGCCGCATGGCGAGATGCTGGCGCTCAAGGGCGACACCGCTGAGGACGAACTCAAGGCCGCCCGCGCAGCGCTGAGCAAGTTGGGGGCTGTGGACTCATCCGTGGTTCAGGCGGGGGCAGGGCTGGTGGACCCGCCGTCGACGGTGGTCCGGGTGCTGGTGGGTGAGAGTCCCGGCGGAGTGCGGGCCGCTACGCGACGCGCGAAGGCAGCACGTGCCAACCGGCAGATGCAGGGCGGCCGTCGACGTCGTTGAGCTGCAATGGAACGCCTGGGTGTGCTCCATACAAACGGTCAAAACGACATATCTCGGAGTGTCGTTCGCTAACTGGACACGTGCCTGTGCATCGTGTTTCACGTGAAACGTCGCTCTCTGTTGCCAGGAATCCTCAGCCGTGGTCGTGCAGCGGCCGAGGCGCGCGCAAACAAGTCCCTCCATGCGGTGGAAACATCCGCAGATTCATCCACAGGAGAACGGGACTCACTGGTTCACGACCCCGAAAGCATGGCAGGCTCTGTGCATCGCGAGCCTGCAGTCGAGGAGAGTGAATCCTTGCGGTCCGACGCCAATACCGCGGGACCGATGACCGACCCGGTCCCCGGCCCCCGTAGTGAATCGACAGGGAGAGATGTTTCACGTGAAACACTCCCTCCTATGGACGACACCCCGATCGGCCGGGCCGCCCAACTGGCGGTAGAGGCCCTTGGGCGGGCCGGTGAGGGACTCCCCCGCCCCGAGCAGACCAGAGTCATGGTCGTCGCCAACCAGAAGGGCGGCGTGGGGAAGACCACCACAACGGTCAACCTGGCCGCCTCACTTGCCCTCCACGGCGGACGGGTGCTGGTGGTGGACCTCGACCCTCAGGGCAACGCCTCCACCGCGCTCGGCATCGACCATCACTCCGAAGTGCCCTCCATCTACGACGTCCTGGTCGAGGGCAAGCCGCTGTCGGATGTCGTTCAGCCCGTACCGGACGTTGAGGGTCTCTTCTGCGCTCCGGCGACGATCGATCTGGCGGGAGCCGAGATCGAGCTGGTCTCGCTCGTCGCCCGGGAGAGTCGCCTGCAGCGCGCCATCGAGGCGTACGAGCAGCCACTGGACTACATCCTCATCGACTGCCCGCCCTCGCTGGGCCTGTTGACGGTCAATGCCCTCGTTGCCGGCGCCGAGGTGCTCATCCCCATCCAGTGCGAGTACTACGCCCTGGAGGGACTGGGCCAACTGCTGCGCAACGTGGATCTGGTGCGCGGACACCTCAACCCGAAGCTCCACGTCTCGACGATCCTGTTGACCATGTACGACGGACGGACCCGGCTCGCCGCCCAGGTCGCCGAGGAGGTGCGCAGCCACTTCGGCAACGAGGTCCTGCGTACCAGCATCCCGCGGTCGGTACGCATCTCGGAGGCTCCGAGCTACGGGCAGACGGTGCTCACCTACGACCCGGGATCGAGCGGAGCGTTGTCCTACCTGGAGGCTGCGCGCGAGATGGCGCTGCGCGGTCTCGGAGGCGGCCACGAATACCAGGGGCAGGACTCCCACATGCCCCACCAGAACGACGAGTACGGACAGCACAGCATGTCGGAGGGGATCAAGTGAGCGAACGACGCAGGGGCTTGGGCCGGGGGCTCGGAGCCCTGATCCCCGCCGCGCCCACCGGCGAGGCGACACCAGCCGCCGGCACGAAGGCGGGCCAGTCGATCGGCATCGCCGCCACATCGCCGAGTGCGGTCCCCCTGCTCCCCCCGGAGCGTGGGATCGCGGCCGCCAAGGTCGCGGGGTTGGTGGACATCCCCGTTTCACGGGAAACCGATGCGATCCGGCCTGCCGAAACCTCTCATGAGGTCGCGGAGGATGTCGCCGGGGCGCACTTCGCCGAGGTGCCGATCGACTCGATCACCCCCAACCCGCGACAGCCGCGTGAGGTGTTCGATGAGGACGCCCTGGCCGAGCTCGTTACCTCCATCAAGGAAGTCGGCCTCCTCCAGCCGGTCGTGGTCCGGCAGACCGGTCCGTCCTCCTATGAGCTCATCATGGGTGAGCGCCGCTGGCGGGCGTGCCGTGAAGCGGGCCTGGAGCGGATTCCGGCGATCGTCAGGGCGACGGACGACGAGAAGCTGCTCCTCGACGCACTGCTGGAAAACCTGCACCGGGCCCAGCTGAACCCGCTTGAAGAGGCCGCCGCATACGACCAGTTGCTGCAGGACTTCTCCTGCACCCACGAAGAGCTCGCCGACCGCATCGGACGCTCCCGCTCCCAGGTCTCCAACACGCTGCGGCTGCTGCGGCTTTCCGCTCCTGTGCAGAGGCGCGTCGCGGCCGGCGTGCTCTCGGCCGGACATGCGCGTGCCCTGCTCGGGCTCGACGATGTCCAGGAACAGGACCGGCTGGCTCAGCGGATTGTGGCCGAGGGGCTGTCGGTGCGGTCGGTCGAGGAGATTGTGACCTTGATGGCGGCCGAGCAGGGCCCGGCCAAGAAGGTGAAGGGACCACGTGCCGGCAGGCGGGTCTCCCCCGCTCTCACCGATCTTGCCTCGCGGCTTTCCGACCGCCTCGAGACCCGGGTCAAGGTCGACCTGGGGCAGCGCAAGGGAAAGATCGTCGTCGAGTTCGCCTCGATAGAGGATCTGGAGCGGATTCTGGGGACGATCGCCCCAGGCGAAGGCCGCGTGCTCCAGCAGGGGCTCGAAGCGGAGGCAGACGACGCCACCGAATGAGGGTCGGCCAGGGCGGGTTGCGTTCTTAGCGGAATGCGACCCGCCCTTTGCGTGCCCGAGGTGTCGGCAATGTCGCGGTCCGGTTACGATGCGATTGGGGACAGCGCATCCACAGTGAAGGGAAGCCGATGCGATCGGTAAGCCTGGGTGGGGCGGATCACGGGCGGCACACAACAGCCCTGGTCGCTGCAGGACTGGGCCTGGGGGCGGTCGGCGGCTTTGTCGGCAGCCTGCTGAGGGAACGCGGAGCGCTGAGCGCAACCCGTGCGAATCCGCCATCGACGGAGCGAAAAGCCCCGTCGCGAAGGGGCGTTCGGGGGACTGCCTCAGACGACTCGGTCGGCGGGAGGTCCTGAATCCATGGGGCGACGGCTCGTTCCGCTCACGCTGGACAACCTTCCGGACCTGCCGAAGCGCTGCCGGTCCTGCGTCTTCTGGGAGCTCGACCCGGTGAGTGGCGAGGCTGCGATGCAAGCAGGCAAGCCGGAGCTGGAGAAGGAGGCGTGGATCTCGGGCGTGCTCCTGGAATGGGGCTCATGCGGCCGCGTGGCATACGTCGATGACGTCCCCGCGGGCTTCGTGCTGTATGCCCCTCCGGCGTATGTTCCGCGATCGCTGGCCTTCCCCACCAGCCCGGTGTCGCCCGACGCGGTGCAACTGATGACCTCCCGCATCCTCCCTGGCTTCCAGGGGCAGGGGCTCGGCAGAGTGCTCGTGCAGACGGTGGCCAAGGACCTGGTACGACGCGGCTTCAAAGCCATTGAGGCGTTCGGGGACGCACGGTGGGAGGAGCCCGGTTGCATTCTTCCCGCGGACCATCTCACCGCGGTCGGCTTCAAGACGGTGCGGCCGCATCCCCGCTATCCGCGTCTCAGGCTCGACCTGCGCTCCACGATCTCCTGGCGGGAGGACGTCGAGATGGCGATCGACCGGTTGCTCGGCGCCGTCCAGAAGGAGCCGGCACTGCGGCCGCTGTGACGTCCCTAGGTTTCACGTGAAACGTGGGTTTCACGTGAAACACGGCATCCGAGGTCTCAAAGACGACGGTGGGACCGGCCCCCGAGGGCCGGTCCCACCGTCATGTCCGGATGCTCTCAGCCGATGAAGTCGCCGAGGTCGCGCTCCAGAGCCGCCTTCGGCTTGGCGCCGACGATGGTCTTGACGACCTCGCCGCCCTTGTAGACGTTCAGCGTCGGGATGGACATCACGCCGTACTTGGCAGCGGTGGCCGGGTTCTCGTCGATGTTCAGCTTGACGATGTCGATCTTCTCTCCGTGCTCGGCAGCGATGGCTTCGAGCGACGGGGCGATCTGACGGCACGGGCCGCACCATGCAGCCCAGAAGTCGACGAGAACGGGCTTGTCGCTCTTGAGGACGTCCTCCTCGAACGACGCATCGGTCACGTGTTTCACAGCACCGGCCATGGTGGCAGTCTCCTCAGGTTGGGGGTCGGACAGCTCAGGGTGGTGGGTCGGATCCGTCAGACGGCGGTGGCCGTCATCTCCGGCTCGGCGGTCTTCTTGGCGTCGCTCAGAGCAGCGAGGTACCGCTCGGCGTCGAGTGCGGCGGCACAGCCGGTGCCGGCCGCGGTGATCGCCTGACGATAGGTGTGGTCCACGACGTCACCGGCGGCGAAGACACCGGTGAGCTTCGTGCGGGTGCTGGGCGCGTCGACCTTGAGGTATCCCTCGTCGTCGAGGTCCAGCTGGCCCTTGAACAGCTCGGTGCGCGGATCGTGGCCGATCGCGATGAACAGGCCCGTCACCGGGAGCTCTGAGGTCTCGCCGGTGCGCACGTTGCGCAGCGTGAGGCCGGACAGTTTGGACTCACCATGGATCTCGGCGATCTCGCTGTTCCACACGAACGAGATCTTCGGGTCGGCGAACGCGCGGTCCTGCATCGGCTTCGAGGCGCGCAGGGCGTCCCGGCGGTGAACGACGGTGACGGACTTGGCGAAGCGGGAGAGGAAGGTCGCTTCCTCCATCGCCGTGTCGCCACCGCCGACCACGGCGATGTCCTGGTCCTTGAAGAAGAAGCCGTCACACGTCGCACACCAGGAGACACCACGGCCGGAGAGCGCATCCTCGTTGGGGAGGTTGAGCTTACGGTGCTGTGAACCGGTGGCGATGATCACGGCCTTCGCGCGGTGCACGGTCCCGGCGGAATCGGTGACCGTCTTGATCTCCCCGCCGAGGTCGACCTCGACGACATCGTCTGCGACGAGCTCGGCGCCGAAGCGCTCGGCCTGCGCACGCATGTTGTCCATCAGGTCGGGGCCCATGATGCCGTCGCGGAAGCCCGGGAAGTTCTCCACCTCGGTGGTGTTCATCAGCGCGCCGCCCGCCGTAACAGAGCCCTCGAAGACGAGGGGATTGAGGGAGGCACGGGCGGTGTAGAGCGCGGCGGTATAGCCTGCCGGTCCGGACCCGATGATGATCACGTTGCGGACGTCGCTCACGGCTGTCTTCCTCGTCTCTGCCGACTGCTGGGGACCCTACGGGGAGGTCTCGGTCTCACCCCGCCTAACGGATCCTACGACTCGGGCATTCCCTCGGACCTGAGCGCCACCGTCCCCGCGCGCCCGGGGCAGTCCGGGATGGCCGTCACCTGGTGTACGTCGCCCGCGCCATGACGTGACCGGGCGCCGAGGCGGCAGCGGAAGCGCATGAGGCGTCGACGACGAAGGCATCGACGCGAGAGGGGTCGGAAGGGTGCGGCAGGACGAGGAGATAGGCGGCACGCCCGTCGTAGGTACCGCGCGTGGAACCCAGGGGCTGATCGGTGCGGCCCGTGCCGTTCAGGACGCAGGGGGGCACGGAGGAGCTTCCCGTATGGGTGCTGGTGCCGGCGGTGCTCATCGGGGTGTTCTCGGGTCGCACCCCTCCCTTGGGGCCATTGGAGGGGCCGGCCGCGGCGATCAGCTCGTGGACGCGCGTCGCCAGAGCGGTGCCGGAGAACGTTCCCGGAACCGGGGCAGTACCGGTGGCCGAGATGTGCGGGATGCCGTTCGACGAGACGAGGGACTGGACGTAGACCGATCCGACACCCAGTGCGGCGGCAGCACAGACGGTGGCGAGCACGACCCGGGTCCACCGACGGCGTCGCGGGCGTCCGGGTCCGGTCGGAGCGGTGGCATGCCCAGTCGGCCGGGTCGATGTTTCACGTGAAACACGCGCCCCGCCGGTCTCCGCAGCCGGTATTCCGGGGGCGGTGGCGCCGATGAGAGCCTCGGCAGCGAGGGCGGCGTCGATACGACCGGCGACGTCGTCGGGGATCCGCATCGGGCCGGGAAAGGTGCCGAGGAGCCCACGGATCACGTCGAGGGAGTCACGGACATCGGTGCACAGTCCGCAGGAGGCGAGGTGATTGCGCAGGGCCGCGGAGCGGTCCGCAGGGAGGATTCCTTCGGTGAGTGCCGAGATCTCGGCGGCCTCCGGGTGGCCCTCCGTGTACTCGCCCGTGTCGGCCGTGGATGTCACTGCTGACCACCTCCGCCCTTCACGGCGTCCTTCGCCTTCTCCATCGCCGTCTCTGGGACGGATGCCGTCTCGGCTCGGTTCCTTCCCCGGCCCGACCTGGTGCCGTCCCGGTCACCGTGCCGCAGGTGGGTGAGGAGGGGCAGGAGCCGGGCGCGCCCGCGCGCACATCTGCTCTTGACCGTCCCGACCGCTACATCGAGCACCTCGGCGGCCTCGGCGACCGGGTAGCCCTGCATGTCGACGAGGACCAGCGCGGCGCGCTGGTCCGGGGGGAGGGTGGCGAGAGCGGCGATGAGCTCGCGATGGAGCTCGTCGCGCTCCGTGGGGGCCTCGGCGGACTCGTGCGGTTCGAGGAGTACGTCCAGTCGCTCGGCGTCGGAGACGGACGACGTGCGGCGTGACGCAGCTCTGCGGGCGCGGTCCAGGCAGGCGTTGACGGTGATGCGGTGCAGCCAGGTGGTGACGGCGGACTGACCGCGGAAGGTGTGCGCGGAGCGGAAGGCCGAGACGAGGGCGTCCTGAACGGCGTCCGCCGCCTCTTCGCGGTCGCCGAGGGTGCGCACGGCGACGGCCCACAGGCGGTCGCGGTGGCGGCGCACGAGCTCCCCGAACGCATCGGGGTCCCCCCCGATGTGCCGGGAGAGGAGGTCCAGGTCGCTGGCCTCCTCGTGCGCACCGTCGCCCAAGGTCACGCCCTCTCCTGCGTCGGGCCCCTCATCCGGTGAATGCCACCTCTGAGATGCCCTGCTTGTATCCGGGGTCGTTGTAGCTGTCCTGGCCGGAATACGGCAGAGCCGTCAACCACACCACAACATATTGCGTCGCGGTCGGGTTGTTGACCGTGAGCTTGGCGGACTTGGTGGTCGTGGTCGTCGTGGCGAGCTGTTGCATCTGCGACGGCGGCGTCGTGGACGAGAGGGAGGGGGCCGCGTAGAGCGTGACCGTCGTATGGTCCCCGCCGTAGAGGAAGTTGATGGTCGCTCCGGTGAGCTTCTGCTTGGAGCCCAGGTCGTAGACGATGCCGACGCCCTGACGGTACGGCGCGAGCGTCGGACCCCCGATGAAGGACTTGGTTCGCCACACCGTGGAGGGATCGTTGTCGTAGGTGTTCTTCACCTGATCGGCGTGCTGGGGAGTATAGCCGAACGGGGTGTACTCCGCGGCGCCCTGGATGGTCAGGGGCTTGCCGTTGACGACGTGCGACCCACCGCCGCCCGATGTCCGCTGCGACTGTCCCGAGGAGCCCGTGCCCTGGTCATGGCGGTTCATCAGGGTGTCGGCGACCTGCCAGCTGCCGAGGCCGAGCGCGGTGATCAGCAAAGCGGCCACACCCCACTTGAGGGCCCTCCCGGCGCGTCCCGGCAGCGCCGGCGGCGGAGCCGGCGCGGTGGGGGCCGGCCGGGCCGGGCTGGACTGGGCTGGGCGTGCGGGGGGTTGGCGATAGGAGGCCGGCCGGTAGGCCGGGACCTCCGGCTCCGGGGGCCGGATCTTCGGGAGCTCTGCTACGGCCTTGGTGAGCTCCTCGGGGGTGGTGCAGGGCTGTTCCTGGCGGGACGGGGTGGCTCCGTCGTTGACGAGGGCGCGCATGGCTAGGTCGGACAGGCCACGGTGCACCCCCGCCCGTACCTGCTCGGGCGCGACCAGCCCCAGGTTCTTGGGCAGTCCGGTGAGCCCGTGGGCGTCGTGCGGGTAGGGCCAGCGGCGGGTGAGGGCGGCGTAGAGAAGCGCCCCGATGGCTTCGGTGTCCTGGCGCTTGGGACGGTCGGATTCGATGCCGTGCAGCGCTGCGCTGACGGCCAGCCCGCGGATGCGGTACTGGCCGCTCTCCGTCCGCAGCACCGAGCCGGGTCCGAGCTGCAGGTGTGCGAGACCTTCGCGGTTCGCCGCGGCCATGGCCTGCGAGACCTGGCTGACGAGCTGATAGGCCTCATGGGCCTCGAAGGGCCCTGCGGTGAGCAGCGGGGTCAGTTCCGTGGCGTCGGGCAGCCACTCGTGGACGACGTAGACCAGGTCGTTCTCCTCGACCGCGTCGAGGACCTGGACGAAGCGGGGGTCGCCGAGGAGCGCCGCCGAGCGGGCGGCGGCGAGGACACTGCGGGCCCGTGAGTGGTCGGCGGGCAGGATGTGGACGCCGACGGCCCGGCGCAGCTTCTCGTCCACCGCACGCCAGCTGCTGAATCCGTCGCGGCGGGTGAGGCACTCCTCCAGGCGGTAGCGTCTGGCGAGTTTGTGACCGCTGTGGAGCTCGGGCGGCTCAGCGGTCGGTGTGGAGGGTGCAGTCACCCCGGGGCTCTGCTGCTTCGCATCCTTCGACGCGTCCTGGGCGTTCGCACCGTCGGTCATGGCCTCGCCCTCGTCGGCGGTGAGCGGCGGCCGGCCGCTCTCGTTGGCCACGTCGACGGCAGCCGTGCTCCGCTCCGCCACCGGCGTTCCTGCCTCCCCATCCGTTGCCACGCTCTGACATCCAAGCCAAGGACAATTGTTGCCCACAGCCGCCGCTATGCACGACACACGACGGCGCGCGATGGTTGCGCAGCGGGCGCCATATCAGCGGCCCAGACGGCCCCGCACCATTCCCACCATGGCGGTCATCTCCTCGATGCGCATGCGCTTGGCTGCCACGTAGAAGATGGCGATCAGGACGAGTCCCCCGCCGACCAGTGCGGCGAGCGAACCGACGAAGCCGTTGCCCAGGGTCCCCGTAATGGCGTAAGCGGTGGCGCCGCCGACGAGGGCGGCGGGGAGGCTGGCGCCGATGAGGCGGGCGTAGGTGCGTACGACGTGGGCGCCGTCGAGGTCGTCGCCGATCCGCCTGCGCAGCCGTCTGACAGCCACACTGACGCCGACGGCGTAGGCGATCCCGTACGAGGCGGCCATGCCGACCACGGCCCAGCGGGCGGGCAGCAGGAGGAAGCAGACTCCCGAGGCGGCGGCGTTGACGACGGCGACGATCACTGTGTTGTAGAAGGGGGTGCGGGTGTCCTCGTAGGCGTAGAAGCCACGGAGCACGACGTACTGCACCGAGTACGGAATCAGGCCGAGGCCGAACGCCATCAGCACGAATCCGATGCTGCGGGCGCCGGACTCCCCGGAGCTGGAGTACATCATCGTGGCCATCGGCACGCCGAGCGCAAGGAAGGCGAAGGCGCACGGCACGATCGCGACGGCCGAGGTGCGCAGGCCGTACGACAGGTCGTCACGCACGGCCGAGGAGTCGCCGTCGACCGCGGCGCGCGAGATCCGCGGCAGCACCGCAGTCATGACGGAGACGGTGATGATGGCCTGCGGCATCTGCCATAGCAGCAGTGCGTAGTTGTAGGCGGTGATGCCAGTGCCCGGGTAGCCCTGCTTGTCGGCGACCGAACCGGCCCAGGTGGCGAGCTGGATGACGACGAGCATGCCGGCCTGGTTGGCCAGCACGAAGAAGAAGGTCCACTTGGCGAGCTTGGCGGCGTGGCCCAGGCCGTGGCCGCGCCAGTCGAAGCGTGGGCGGATGCGCAGCCCCGCCTCGCGCAGGTACGGGACCATGGCCAGTGCCTGGACGGTGAGGCCGAGCAGGGTGCCGATACCGAGCAGCCGTACGCCTTCGGGGGAGATCGTGGCGGCGTCCACTCCCGAGGTGCGGGCGGTGCCGTAGACCCAGATGAATGCGCCGAAGGTGGCGATGACGACGATGTTGTTGAGGACCGGGGTCCACATCATTGCGCCGAATCTGCCGCGCGCGTTGAGGATCTGGCCGAGCACGACGTGCACGCCCATGAAGAACATGGTCGGCAGGCAGTAGCGCGTGAAGGAGACGGTGACGCTCATCCGCACCGGGTCGGAGGCGATGCTGTCCGACATCAGACGCACCAGGACCGGCGCCCCGATCACCATCACCGCGGTGACGGCGGCGAGCCCGACGACGACGAGGGTCAGCAGGCGGTTGGCGTAGGCCTCGCCGCCGTCCTCGTCGTCCTTCATCGCCCTGACCAGCTGCGGGACGAACACGGCGTTGAGCGCGCCGCCGCCGACCAGGATGTAGATCATCGTGGGCAGCGTGTTGGCGACCTGGTAGCTGTCGCCGAGGGTGGAGACGCCGATCGCACCGCCGATCACGAGGGTGCGCAGAAAGCCGGTGAGCCGGGAGACGAGGGTGCCGGCCGCCATGACGGCGCTCGACTTGAGCAGGCTGCTCGCGCGGCCCCCGGCGCGTGCGGGCTCCTGTGCGGGGGCGGCTTCCGCCTGCGGCTGTGGCTCCGGCTCGAGCCCGGGCTCGGGCTCGGGCTCCGCGGGAGGTCCGAGGGGAGGCTGCTGGGGGACCGCGGGAGCTTGCTGGGGGAGCTCCTGGTACTGCTCGTACGGCTGCTGCGGGTACCCCTGCGGGGGGTGCTCCTGGCCGGGGTAGCCGTAGGACTGCTGCGGTGCCGTACCGTCGCGCTGGTCGCGGAAGAGGTACGCGTACGCGTCGTGCGGCTGACGGCCCTCCGGCTGCGGATGCGGCTGCTGCGGAGACTCCTGGTAGCCATAGGACTGCTGAGCGTACGGGTACTGGGCGTACGCCTCCTGCGGATACGGGTCCGGTGCTGAGCGGGGCTCGGGCGGAGGTGGCGGGCTCGCGGCCGCCACGTCGTCGAACGGTGCTGGGCGGTCACGCTCACCGTCGTACGGCGCGTTCATCACTGCACCACCTTAATGTCCGCCGTGCGAGACCGGCTCCTGGCTATCGCTCCACCTTCTCACCTGCTACCGGAGGGTCGGCGCTTTCAGGGGAGGTGTCCGCGAGAGGGTCACCCGACTGCTTCGGCACACGCCCCTCGTGCTCCTCGGCCTCGGCCGGTTCCTCGGCCTCCTCGGCTCCCTCGGCCGCGCGCCGCTCGGCCACGCGCTTGCGCTGCCGGTACATACGGACACCGGCCAGCACGAGCAGCAGCAGGCCGCCGCCGATGACCAGCATCACGGTCGCGGTGATGGAGGTGACGTTCACCTGGAAGACCATCGGATGGCCGTACGGGGTTCCGTCCTGCGTGTAGAGCTGTGCCGTCACCCACGCCTTGCCGTTGGCGTTGGCCTGTGTCGAGAACTTCAGCGAGCGGTTGTGCTCACCATCGATGTCGATGGTCTGCGGGCCGCTGACCTCGAGCCGGTTGGGCTGGCTGGAGGTGAGCCGCAGCTGGAGGCCGGTCACCGGCTGGACCAGGTCGTTCTCCACCGTGACGGGGATCGTCGCGCCCCGTCCGGAGAGTGTGATCGATTCCTTGTTGATGATCCGCACGGCCTGGGTGAGGTCGCTGAGGTAGGCGGCGACGTCGTCCCGGAAGGCGGCCGCTCCGGCGTCGTTGCCGCGCCACTGGGTCGACATCGAGCGCAGCACGCCGGTGGTGAAGGGGATGGTGACCCGGTCCTTGCGGGTGAGGATCACCAGGAAGCTGTTGAGGGAGTCCTGAACGGACTGGATCTGCTGGAAGGCCGCGGTGCTCATCTCCTGCCGCCGCAGCGAGGAGGGGTAGGAGCCGCTGCCGGGCACCGTGCGGTTGGCCGCGGGGTCCGGGGTCGCCTTGGCCGCCTCCTCCAGGGAGGCCGGCTGGCTCCAGCCACCGCCGTTCTGTGCGGAGATCGCCGCGGCCATCGCCTGGGCCTGGCTGGTCGTGGGCATGCGCTGCGGGGCGATCACGATGCTGCGCTGCTGCTGCGGCGCCTGCTCGGTGATCATCAGGGACTGGGCGAGGAACGTCTGGGCGGCGAGCGTCGAGGCGTTGGCAGTGGTCATGTCGCCCATGAACGCCTTGGACAGGACGGCGTCGGCGACGACCGCCGTGGTGCCTCCGCCGATCGGCCGGGCGGCCGTGGGCGTGTAGCTGAGGGCGCCGGTCTCCCGCAGGCTGTCGCTGCGGGCGATGATGTTGTCGGCGCCCGCCGAGGTGGCCACCCCCACGATGGACGGGTCGATCTGCCCGTCCGCAGGCCAGGCGAAATCGGTCCGCGGGGTGACACCGAGCACCGTTTGGACGGTGGTGGTGGCGAGGTCGGTGGCGTCCTTCAAATGGGCGATGGTGCCGGAGACGCCGGCGCCGTGGTGGGCGATGGAGGCGATGTCCGGGTCGCCGAACGGCAGGGCCACCACTTCGCCGCCCTGGACGGCCTGCTGCAGCTCGTTGAGCCACTGTTTGGCGTAGGCGGTGCCGGTGCCCGGCGTGGTGTGCGTGGTGTCGCCGCCCGGACCGTCGACCATGTACGGCTTGGTCATCTCGTCGACGGTGGCCAGCAGGTCCGGATCGATGACCCAGGTGACCGGCAGGTTCTTGCCGAGAGCCACCATCTGCTGCAGGCGTCCGCCGGGTGCCAGCTCGGCGGCGAGGTCGTCGTCGCGAAGGAGCGGGGTCTGCGATCCGTCACCGGAGGTACGGGTCTCCAGATGCGGCCGGTCGATCAGTGGCCACAGGAAGGTGGTGCGGGTCTTCTGGCCGTCCGGCCGCGGGTACCAGGGCAGAAAGGTGCGTGTGATGCCGAGCACCTGGTCGAAGGGCGCGCTCCTTGTCCGGCCGGATGCGCTGACACCGAGTTGGTAGACGCCGTCGGAGCCCAGGCCGAGGGCACTGACCGGTACATCCAGAGTGAAGGAGCGGCTGATGCCGGGCGGGATGTAGGGGATGCGTACGGTGTGGCCGGAGATCTCGGTGCCGTCGGAGGTCTCCGAGTAGTTGCCGTTCGCCTGGGTGTCGCTGATCGCGCTGCGGCTGGTGAACGGCCCGTTGGGGGCGACCTCGACACCCACGTGTGCGTCGGTGATGGATTCGTCGCCGTGGTTGGTGACGGTGCCGGTCACCTTGACGGTGTCGTGCTGGGTGGGGACCTGAGGAGTGAGGGAGTCCACATTCAGGGACGCGGCACCTGGTCCGCTCGCCGCCTCCTGGGCGTCCGCGTAGCCGGCGGGCGCCGTCGGGAGCTGGACGAGAGCGGCGAGCAGGGCGGTACCTGCCAGGGCCGTCGCGGTGCGTCGCAGCCATGAGCGCGCTGGGGTGGTTCCGGAGTGCTCTGCCGCGTCTCCCACGCCCTCGTCCGTCCGTCCCTCGTCGCAATCGGCTGCCATCGGATGTGCGTCCTGGCATGGTAACGATGGCTGCTGAGGCAAAGTGCTGCGGAGTCCCGCACAAGATCGTCGCATGAAGGACTAACCGGAAGACTCGTCCCGCCGCGGCCACGTACCCTGTTCTGTTGTGCCGAATGCCAATGTCTCTCACTCGTCGCCGTCCGCGGAAGCGAATGCGCTGAATCATGTGCAGCGCCGAGCCGTGGGCGAGCTGCTCCGTGTCTCGCCGGTCGCCGATGACCTCGCCCGACGGTTCCAGGAGGCCGGATTCCAGCTCGCGCTCGTCGGCGGTTCGGTCCGCGATGCATTGCTCGGCCGGCTCGGCAATGATCTGGACTTCACCACGGACGCGCGCCCCGAGCAGGTGCTGAAGATCGTGCGCGGCTGGGCGGACGCGATCTGGGATGTCGGGATCGCCTTCGGCACCGTCGCCTGCAGGAAGACGGACTCCCAAGGCGCTGCCTTCCAGATCGAGGTGACGACGTACCGCTCCGAGGCGTACGACCGGAACTCGCGCAAGCCCGAGGTCTCCTACGGCGACACGATCGAGGAGGACCTGGTCCGCCGGGACTTCACGGTGAACGCGATGGCGGTCTCCCTGCCGGGGATCGAGTTCGTCGACCCGTACGGCGGCCTGGAGGATCTGGCGCGGGGGGCGCTGAAGACCCCGAGCACACCGGAGGAGTCGTTCTCCGACGATCCGCTGCGGATGATGCGCGCCGCGCGGTTCGCCGCGCAACTCGACTTCGACGTGGCTCCCGACGTGGTCGCCGCGATGAAGGCGATGGCGGGCCGTATCGAGATCGTCTCGGCGGAGCGGGTACGGGACGAGCTCAACAAGATCGTTCTCGCTGAGCATCCGCGCAAGGGGCTCGGGCTCCTCGTTGACACCGGCCTCGCCGGGCATGTGCTCCCCGAACTCCCCGCGCTGCGCCTGGAGAGCGATGAGCACCACCGGCACAAGGACGTCTACGAGCACTCGCTGACCGTCCTGGAGCAGGCGATCGCCCTCGAGGACGAGGGACCGGATCTGGTGCTGCGGCTCGCCGCCCTACTCCATGACATCGGAAAGCCGAAGACGCGTCGTTTTGAGCCTGACGGTCGTGTCTCCTTCCATCACCACGAGGTGGTGGGGGCGAAGATGACCAAGTCCCGGATGACGGAGCTGAAGTATCCGGGCGACGTGATCAAGGATGTCGCACGCCTGGTCGAACTGCACCTGCGCTTCCACGGCTACGGCACGGGCGAGTGGACCGACTCGGCGGTGCGGCGCTACGTGCGCGATGCCGGGCCGCTGCTCGACCGGCTGCACAAGCTGACCCGCTCCGACTGCACGACCCGCAACAAGAAGAAGGCAGCGGCGCTGGCGCGCACGTACGACTCTCTGGAGCAGCGGATCGCACAGCTGAAGGAACAGGAGGAGCTGGACGCCATCCGTCCGGACCTGGACGGGAACCAGATCATGGAGATCCTCGGTATCCCTCCGGGCCCGCTCGTCGGGAAGGCGTACAAGCACCTGCTGGAGCTGCGCCTGGAGCACGGGCCGATGGAGCACGACGACGCGGTGGCGGCGCTCAAGGCGTGGTGGGCCGAGCAGGGATAGCGATGCGATGTTTCACGTGAAACATCGCCCCGATTCGCGGTTTCACGTCTCCTGGTTTCACGGCGCCGGACGGGCCGGATGCGTAGTCGGCGCATGCCGGGTGCGACGGAAGCGTGCCATGGCGGCCGCGACTGCCCCGTAGAGCACGGCGATCACGATGAGCAGTTGCGGTGAGCGCCCGTCAGCCGGCAGCAGCAGGGCGGCGACTCCGGCCGAGATCACGAAGGCGACGTTGAAGAGCATGTCGTAGATCGAGAAGACGCGCCCGCGGAAGGAGTCGTCGATCGAGGTCTGGACGACCGTGTCGGTGGCGATCTTCGCGCCCTGGGTGGTGAGGCCCAGCAGAAAGGCGGCGGCCAGCATCGGACCGGGTTCGAAGGGCAGGCCGAGTGCGGGTTCGAGCACGGTGGACGACGCGGCACAGACGACGATCCACCCGGTCCGCCCGAACCGGCCCGCACCCCATGGGGTGGTGACGGCAGCGGCGAAGAACCCGGCACCGGAGACGCCGACGGCCAGCCCGAACAGCGCCAGTCCGCGAGCCGTGTCGGACGGCGGCGACCACAGGTACCGGGCAAGGATCAGCAGGGTGACGGTGAGCGCCCCGTAGCAGAACCGCATCACCGTGATCGCGCCCAAGCTGTACGCGGCGGGACGGCGCTCGGCGAGGTGCCGCACCCCCTCCACGAGGCCGAACGCCGTGCTCGCCAGTGCGGCCCCGATACGGGGCTGCAGGGCTCCGGGGTCCGGGCCGAGCAGCCCCACCGGCATGGTCCGGGCGGACAGTCCCGCACCCAGGTACAGCACGGCGGCGACGCCGACCACCACGGCGTCGGCGCCCACGCCCGCCGCCATCACGAGGTGGACGAGGAAGGCGGCAGCGCCGCCCGCGGTGGCGGCGATGGTCCCGGCCGTCGGGGAGACGGAGTTGGCGATGACCAGCCGTTCGCCGTCGACCACGCGCGGCAGCGCGGCGGAGAGTCCCGCGAGGACGAAGCGGTTGATGCCGGTGACCGCCAGCGCGGAGAGGTAGAAGAGCCAGTCGGGTGCTCGGGCGAGAATCAGCCCTGCGGTGCAGGCGGCGAGCACGGCACGCGCCACATTGCAGTAGAGGAGCACCTGGCGGCGCCGCCACCGGTCGAGCAGTACCCCCGTGAATGGCCCGACGAGCGAGTACGGCAGCAGCAGCACCGCCATCGCGGCCGCGATGGCCGTCGCGGACGCCTGCTTCTGCGGGGTGAAGACCACATACGCGGCGAGGGCGACCTGATAGACGCCGTCGGAGAGCTGCGAGAGCAGCCGGACCACCAGCAGCCGCCGGAAATCGCGGAGCCGCACCAGCACGCGAAGATCCCGTACGACGGCCATGGTCACAGCCTCACACATGCACCGGGCCCCCGGGCGCATTGCCCGGGGGCCCGTGATCAGGACGTTGTAGTCGCGGCCGGCGCGCCGCGCTGTGTCCCGCTAGCGCTCGACCTCACCCTTGATGAACTTCTCGACGTTGTCACGCGCCTCGTCGTCGAAGTACTGCACCGGCGGGGACTTCATGAAGTACGAGGACGCGGAGAGCACCGGGCCGCCGATGCCGCGGTCCTTGGCGATCTTCGCGGCGCGCAGCGCGTCGATGATGACGCCGGCGGAGTTCGGGGAGTCCCAGACCTCCAGCTTGTACTCCAGGTTCAGCGGGACGTCGCCGAAGGCGCGGCCTTCGAGGCGCACGTAGGCCCACTTGCGGTCGTCGAGCCAGGCCACGTAGTCCGACGGGCCGATGTGGACGTTCTTGGCACCCAGCTCGCGGTCGGGGATCTGGGAGGTGACGGCCTGCGTCTTGGAGATCTTCTTGGACTCCAGGCGCTCACGCTCGAGCATGTTCTTGAAGTCCATGTTGCCGCCGACATTCAGCTGCATCGTGCGGTCGAGGATGACACCGCGGTCCTCGAAGAGCTTGGCCAGCACGCGGTGCGTGATGGTGGCGCCCACCTGGGACTTGATGTCGTCACCGACGATCGGCACGCCGGCCTCGGTGAACTTGTCGGCCCACTCCTTGGTGCCGGCGATGAAGACCGGCAGCGCGTTGACGAAGGCGACCTTCGCGTCGATGGCGCACTGGGCGTAGAACTTGGCGGCCTCCTCGGAGCCCACCGGCAGGTAGCAGACCAGGACGTCGACCTGCTTGTCCTTGAGGACCTGGACGATGTCGACCGGGTCGGCGTCCGACTCCTCGATGGTCTCGCGGTAGTACTTGCCGAGGCCGTCGAGAGTGTGGCCCCGCTGGACGGTGACGCCCGTCGGCGGGACGTCGCAGATCTTGATGGTGTTGTTCTCGCTGGCCCCGATGGCGTCCGCGAGGTCGTGACCGACCTTCTTCGCGTCGACATCGAAGGCGGCCACGAACTCGACGTCACGCACGTGGTAGTCGCCGAACTGCACGTGCATCAGGCCGGGCACGCGGCTGTCGGGGTCGGCGTCCTTGTAGTACTCGACGCCCTGCACCAGCGACGCGGCGCAGTTGCCCACGCCAACAATGGCTACGCGAACCGAACCCATTCCGGTTGCTCCCTGTGTACTCGGTTACTCGATGAGGCCCAACGGGGGTGCGGGGCCTCAGTAGGTCGTGTCGGTCGGATCCGTATCGTCGCGACCTTGGTCGGCGTGGCGGCCCGTGGCCCGGCCTCGGCCCGCCCGCTCCGTCTCGATCAGCTCGTTCAGCCAGCGGACCTCGCGCTCCACCGACTCCATGCCGTGGCGTTGCAGCTCGAGCGTGTAGTCGTCGAGCCGTTCGCGGGTGCGCGCCAGCGAGGCGCGCATCTTCTCGAGGCGTTCCTCGAGACGGCTGCGGCGGCCTTCGAGGACCCGCATCCGTACGTCCCGCTCCGTGTGTCCGAAGAAGGCGAAACGGACACCGAACTGCTCGTCCTCCCAGGCATCGGGACCGGAGTGGGCGAGCAGTTCCTCGAAGTGCTCCTTGCCGGCGGCCGTCAGCCGGTAGACGATCTTCGCCCGGCGCCCGGCGAGCGATGCCGCGGTGAGCGGTTCTTCGGAGGAGTGCTCCTCCACCAGCCACCCCTGGGTGACCAGGGTCTTCAGACATGGGTAGAGGCTGCCGTAGCTGAAGGCACGGAAGACGCCGAGCGAGGTGTTGAGCCGCTTGCGCAGCTCGTAGCCGTGCATCGGCGACTCACGGAGCAGACCGAGGATCGCGAACTCGAGCACGCCGGAGCGCCTGCTCATCATCGCCTCCTCGGCTGTTGGTCTGCCCTTGACTGTTTACTTATGTCGTTCTGATGTATCGACTCGATACATCGTGACGATAAAACGGCGAGGATGATCTGGCAAGGCGGCAGGCGGTGAGCGGTGTCACATTCGGATGAAGTTTCGACAGAGGCTTCACAGGATCGAGCGATTTCAACTGTCCGGTATGACATGGAAGTTTGACGAAGTTCACCCTTTGACGGTGCGTACTCTGTTCGCCATGCAGACCATCGGGATCCCCGGGAACCGCGTGGCGCCAGAGGGCGTCATGATCCCGGGTGCCCTGTGGCCCGGCGGGGCCGCAGTCCGGGGGGACCGGATGTCCATCGCCGCCTTCAGGCGAAGCCGCCTGTCCGAGGAGTAGCTGGAAGCATGAGCGAGCACCGCCGAAAGCCGCCGCAGTCGAAGGGTGGCGGGCGCGCCGCTGCCCGGCGCGGAGCGCCCCCGCCCGATCCCGGACGACGAGCCGCCCCACCCCGGGGCGGCGCCGGCGGATACGCGAGCCCCACCTCGTACGGGACCGGTACCGCCCGCCCGACCGCCGCCTCCACAAGCCACGGCGAGGCGATCCCGGAGCGCCCGTACGGGGGGCGCGCGGAAGCACGCTGGGCAGCGAAGGCGAGCGGCAGGCGCCGTGCGGGAGGCGCCGCAGGCGGGAGTGGGGGCGGAGGGCGCCGCAGAACCGGTGGGCCCTCGGGCACCGGCGGCGGGCCGGGCGGGCCGGGCGGGCCGCGCCCGAAGCGCTTCATCGACTATCCACGCTGGGGCAGGCAGGGGTGGCGCCGCTGGATGCCCTCGTGGAAGCAGATCGGGGGCATCTGCGTAGCGTTCGCCGGCACTCTCGTGGGCCTGGTCGGCGTCGCCTACGCCATGGTCACCGTCCCCGACCCGAACGCCGCCGCGCAGACGCAGAAGAACGTCTACTACTGGGCCGACGGCACCCGAATGGTGGTCTCCGGCGGCGGCGACCTCAACCGGCAGGTCGTACCCCTCTCGGAGATCCCGCAGTCCATGCAGGACGCGGTGATCTCGGCGGAGAACGCCTCCTTCTACACCGACTCGGGCGTCGACCCGCAGGGCATCGCCCGCGCGATCCTGAAGATGGCCGAGGGCGGCGAGACCCAGAGCGGCTCGACCATCACCCAGCAGTATGTGAAGAACACGTACCTGGACCAGAGCCAGACCGTCACCCGGAAGTTCAAGGAACTGCTCATCTCGGTGAAGGTCGGCGCGACCCAGAGCAAGCAGAAGATCCTCGCCGGCTACCTCAATACCGCCTACTTCGGCCGTGGCGCCTACGGCATCCAGGCTGCCGCACAGGCTTACTACGGTGTCAACGCCCAGGAGCTCAAGCCGGACCAATCCGCGTTCCTCGCAGCGCTCGTCAACGGCCCGAACATCTACGACCCCGCGGGCGGTGTGGGTCCCGGCGCCACCCCGAGCGAGAACCTGGCACGCGGCACCGCCCGCTGGTCCTGGATCCTCGACCGCGAGGTGGCCACCGGCCATATGACGCAGGCCGAGCGAATCCAGTACAAGACCTTCCCGATGCCGCAGCCGCCGAAGCCGTCCGAGGACCAGGGCGGGCAGATCGGCTACCTCGTCAACCTCGCCGACAACTACGTCACGGCCAACACCGGCATCTCGAAGGAGCAGTTGGACAAGGGCGGCTATTCGATCTACACGACCTTCGTCAAGAAGGACGTGGACGCGTTGCAGAAGGCCGTGCAGACTGTCTCCAAGGCCAGCATCAACCCCACGCTGCGCCCGGACACGGACAAGTACGTCCAGTTCGGCGGGGCATCGGTCAAACCCGGCGACGGGGCGATCGTGGCGATCTACGGTGGTGAGGACTACCTCAAACACTTCACCGACAACGCCGACTACACCGGTGCCCAGGTCGGGTCTACCTTCAAGCCGTTCGTCCTTGCCGCCGCTATGCGCGACGGCGTGCGCAATCCGCAGGGCGGACGCACCCAGGTGTCGCCGGACAGCATGTATCCAGGTCTCAACAACTGGAAGGTGCTCAACTACGACGGGTCCGTCTGGCAGGACAGCCACGGGAACCAGTGGTTGCAGCAGAACGACAACAACGACAACTTCAAGACCATCACCTTGAAGAAGGCGATGGAGCAGTCGGTCAACTCCACCTATGTCCAGCTCGGCATGGACGTGGGGCTCGACAAGGTCAAGCAGGCCGCGCTCGACGCAGGGGTCGACGAGAGCAGCTTCGCCGAGACCAGTGTGCCCTCGTTCTCGATCGGCACCTCGGCGCCGAGCGCCATCCGCATGGCCAACGCCTACGGCACCTTCGCCAACCACGGCACGTCGGTCGAGCCGTATTCGGTCAGCAAGGTCGTGCAGAGCGCCAATGGCAACGTCATCTTCCAGCACCAGACGCAGCCCAAGGCCGCCTTCGCCCCGGCGGTCGCGGACAACGTGACCGGAGTGCTGCAGGGTGTCGTCCAAGAGGGCACGGGCACCTACGCCAAGAACCTCGGCCGCCCGGCGGGCGGGAAGACCGGCACCACGGACAGCAACAAGTCCGCGTGGTTCACCGGCTACACCCCGCAGCTGTCCACGTCGATCGGCATGTACCGGATGGACGACCAGTCCAAGAATCCGCAGTTCCTGCCGATGTACGGCCTCGGCGGCATGCAGAAGGTCTTCGGTGCGTCGTTCCCGACCGAGATCTGGACCGACTACATGAAGGCGGTGCTGGCCGGCCAGCCGGTCGAGTCCTTCGCCCCGGCACCGAGCATCGGCCAGAAGGTCTACGGGCCGGGCGCCAGCCCGTCGCCGACGCCGTCGGCCGCTCCGACGCCGTCCACCGCGCCGAGCTCCACGGCGAGCCCGACCGCCACTCCGTCCGGCCCGTCACCGTCGGCGACCAACACCTGCGGCATCTTCGGCTGCAGCAACGGCGGCACCACCGGAACCGGCGGTGGTACCGGAACGGGCGGCAGCACCTCCACGCCGACCTCCGGCACCACCGGTGGCGGCGGGCCCGGCGGGGGCGGCAACGGCGGAGGCGGCGGCCTCTTCGGCGGCGGCATGGGCTGATCACGCGGGCCGGCCAGCGCCGGGCCGACGCACCGGCCGCGGCCGTGCGGGGGATGCTCCCCGTACGGCCGCGGCCCATTCGGCAGCCCTTTCGCCACCTTGTACGGTCGTGCCCCGACCGCGTACGGCAGACTGACCCGCATGACGACCGTGCGCGAGAACGACGAGAGCGCCTCGACCGAGCAGCCGGCCTTCGTCCCGCCCACTGCCGAGGACCCGGTCGCCGCAGCAGGCAGCGAGCTGATCGGCGGACCGGCCGGACGGCGCCTGGCGCTCGGCCGCCGCGGCTGGTGGAACCCGCTCAGGGTGATCGTGCTGGTCGCCATCGGGATGTTCGCGCTCGGCATGGTGCAGAAGCTGCCCTGCTACGACACCGGCTGGTTCTACGGCGCCAATGCCCAGTACGTGCACGCGTGCTACTCCGACATCCCGCACCTGTTCTACGCCCGTGGCTTCTCCACCGACCTGGTCCCCTATTTCCACCGGATCCCGGACGCCGTCTCCGGCGGTATGAGCTACCTCGAATACCCGGTGCTGACCGGTCTGTTCATGGAGGTCGCCTCCTGGGTCACGCCGCACGGCAGCGACCTGGTGCACCGGGAGCAGTTCTACTGGCTGGTCAACGCGGGGATGCTGCTGGCGTGCGCGGCCGTCACGGCCGTCGCGGTCGCCCGCACCCACCGCCGCCGTCCGTGGGACGCATTGCTCGTCGCGCTCGCGCCGGCCTTTGCTCTCACGGCGACCATCAACTGGGACCTGCTCGCGGTTGCCCTCACCGCCCTCGGCATGCTGATGTGGGCGCGCAGCCGCCCCGTCGCCGCCGGTGTACTGGTCGGACTCGCGACCGCCGCCAAGCTCTACCCCGTGCTGCTGCTCGGACCGCTGCTGCTGCTGTGCCTGCGGGCGGGGAGGATGCGGCCGTATTGGAAGGCGCTCGGCGCCGCCGCCGGCGCGTGGCTCGTGGTCAACGTCCCCGTGATGGCCTTCGCCTGGAATGGCTGGGAGAAGTTCTACAGCTACAGCCAGTCACGCGGCATCGACTTCGGCTCGCTGTGGCTGATGATCTCCCAGCAGACCGGCAACCCGATGACCTCCGCCAACGCCTACGCCGTCGCGCTGATGCTGCTGCTGTGCGCGGGCATCGCGGCGCTGATCCTCTACGCACCGAAGCGGCCGCGCTTCGCCCAGGTCGCGTTCCTCGTGATCGCCGCGTTCGTGCTCACCAACAAGGTCTACTCACCGCAGTACGTGCTGTGGCTCATCCCGCTCGCCGCGCTCGCCAGGCCGCGCTGGCGCGACTTCCTGGTGTGGCAGGCCTGCGAGGTGATGTACTTCCTCGGCATCTGGGAGTACCTGGCCTACACCACGGGCGGCAACAACAAGGGCCTGCCACAGGGCGGGTACGACTTCGCGATCGCGCTGCACCTGCTGGGCACGGCGTTCCTGTGCGTCATGGTGGTGCGCGACGCGCTCTTCCCTGAGTACGACCCAGTGCGATGGGACGGCTCCGACGATCCGTCGGGCGGCCTGCTCGACGGCGCGCCCGACACCTTCGTCCTGGGCCGGACGGCGCGTCCCGCGCGGCACGCGGCTCCCGCCGGTCCGCGGCCGCGCCCCTCCTGACGAACGGGCGATTGAGCGATTGCGCCGGTCAGCGGTCGACGACGCGGTCGAACTGGGTCGTCGTGTGCCTCAGGTGGGCCACCAGCTCGTCCCCGACCGCGGGCGGCGCCACGTCACCCGGCAGGAAGAGGATCGACACCTGCATGTGCGGCGGCTCGGCGAACCAGCGCTGCTTTCCCGCCCACACGAACGGTGACAGATTGCGGTTCACCGTGGCGAGACCCGCCCGGGCAACGCCCTTCGCCCGCGGCATCACCCCGTGCACCGCCTTCGGCGCCTCCAGGCCCACCCCGTGCGACGTACCGCCGGCGACCACCACCAGGTGGCCGTCGCTCGCGGCCCTCTGCTGCCGGTAGCCGTAGCGGTCACCCTTGGCCACGCGGGTGACGTCCAGCACGGCGCCGCGGTATTCGGTCGCCTCGTGGTCGCCGAGCCACAGCCGGGTGCCGATGCGCGGACGAAACCGTGTCTGGGGGAACTGCTGCTGCAACTGGGCCAGTTCATTGGCCTTGACGTGGCTGACGAACATCGTGTGCAGCGGCAGCCGGGCGGTGCGCAGCCGCTCCATCCAGCCGAAGACCTCTTCCACCGCGTCAGAACCGTCGGTGCGGTCCAGCGGCAGATGGATCGCGAAGCCTTCGAGGCGTACGTCGTCGATCGTGCCGTGCAGCTTCTGCAGATCGTCCTCACGGATGCCGTGCCGCCGCATGCTGCTCATCACCTCGATGACGACCCGTGCGCCGACCATGCCGCGTACGCCCTCGACGGAGGAGACCGAGCGGATCGCCCGGTCGGGCAGTGGCACCGGCTCCTCGCCCACCCGGTACGGGGTCAGCACCAGCAGATCGCCGCCGAACCAGTCCTTCATCCGGGCTGCCTCGTACGTCGTGCCGACCGCGAGGACATCGGAGCCCATCCGGGTCGCCTCGTCGGCGAGCCGCTCGTGACCGAAACCGTAGCCGTTGCCCTTGCAGACCGGGACGATGCCGGGGAACTGGTCGACCACGCTCTTGTGGTGCGCACGCCAGCGCGCGGTGTCGACGTACAGGGTGAGCGCCATGGCCGGGTCAGAACCTTTCTCGTCGTCGGGAGTGGGATGCCGAGGTCGGCGGATGATCAGCGGCGCGACATGTAGATGTCGAGCGCCTTGTGCAGCAGCTTGTTGAGCGGGAAGTCCCACTCGCCCAGATACTCCGCGGCCTGACCGCCCGTTCCCACCTTGAACTGGATCAGGCCGAAGAGGTGGTCGTTCTCGTCCAGCGAATCGCTGATCCCCCGCAGGTCGTACACGCTCGCGCCCAGCGCCTGGGCGTCCTGCAGCATCCGCCACTGCATGGCGTTGCTCGGCCGCACCTCACGCTTGTGGTTGGCCGAGGCACCGTAGGAGTACCAGACATGGCCGCCGACGATCAGCATCGTCGCCGCCGCCACCGCCTCGCCCTCGTGCGTGGCGAAGTACAGCCGCATCCTGTCCGGGTCCTCGGTGTTGAGCGCCGTCCACATGCGCTGGAAGTACGACAGCGGGCGCGGCCGGAAGTGGTCGCGCTCCGCGGTGATCTCGTACAGCTGCTGCCAGATGGGGAGTTGGTCGTAGCCGCCCTGGACGACCTGGACGCCCGCCTTCTCCGCCTTCTTGATGTTGCGGCGCCACAGCTGGTTGAAGCCCTTGTGGATCTCCTCCAGGCTGCGGCCGGCGAGCGGCACCTGGAAGACGTAGCGCGGCTGGACGTCGCCGAAGCCGGCACCGGTGTCCTCGCCCTGCTGCCAGCCCATGCGGCGCAGCCGGTCGGCGACCTCGAAGGCGCGCGGCTCGATCACCGATGCCTCGATGTCGCGCAGTCGCTTGACGTCCGGGTCGCCCATGCCCGTCTTGATGGCGGCCGCATCCCAGCGGCGGATGACGACAGGCGGACCCATCTTCACCGAGAACGCGCCCTGCTGCTTGAGGTGGGCGAGCATCGGCTGGAGCCACTCGTCCAGGTTGGGCGCGAACCAGTTGATCACCGGCCCCTCGGGCAGGTACGCCAGATACCGCTTGACCTTGGGCAGCTGGCGGTAGAGGACCAGGCCGACGCCGACCAGCTCGCCGTGCCCGTTGAACCAGCCGAGGTTCTCCGAGCGCCATTCGGCCTTGACGTCCGCCCAGGCCGGAACCTGCATGTGGCTCGCCTCCGGCAGGCTCCGGATGTACGCCAGATGCTGCTCTCGGCTGATCGTCCTCAAGGTCAGGCTCATTCGGGGCGCTCCCCATCGCTGCGGGTTCTACCGGACTTCCCGGCGAAGCCTACTGTGAGAGGGCCGCGCCCCGACCGAGTGCTCTGGATACGCCTGGCAGGACCCCGCCCGCTACAGGCCGCCCCACAGCCCGCCGTGTGCGACGCCGATGAAGAAGCCGATCCCGGATGCGCCGAGCGCGAGGATCAGGACGAACCGTTCGCTCGTGGTGGCCGAGATGAACTGGCCGTACGCGGCGGTGAGGATCCCCACCAGACCGGTCCACGAGGTGAGCAGATGGAGGCTTGCGAAGATCGACGTGATGACCGAGACCACGCCGAGTACCGCCGATACTGCGACGAAGGAGTTCTCGCGTGGATGGGCCTTGCCGTCGGTGTTCAGCAGCGAGAGCACCCGCTGCGGCCGGACCGTCTGTGCCATGTGGCACCTCCGTGAGCGGAAAGTGGCGCACTGTAGCGCCGCACACACCCGTTGCGTACAGATTCTCCCGCTTAACCAGCGGATTTCAAGCGGAAGGCGGTGAGCAGGTAGTGTGTACCGTCTGCACGCAAACCCTCCTGCCACGGAAGCGCCGTGGCCGCTGAGTCCAAAGGAGGTGGGTTCCACATGCGTCACTACGAGGTGATGGTCATCCTCGACCCCGATCTCGAGGAGCGCGCTGTCTCCCCGCTGATCGAGAACTTCCTCTCCGTCGTCCGTGAGGGCAATGGAAAGGTCGAGAAGGTCGACACCTGGGGCCGTCGTCGTCTCGCGTACGAGATCAAGAAGAAGCCCGAAGGCATCTACTCGGTCATCGACCTCAACGCTACGCCTGAGGTCGTCAAGGAGCTCGACCGTCAGCTCAACCTGAACGAGTCGGTCCTCCGGACCAAGGTCCTCCGTCCGGCCGGTCGCTGAGCCCACGGGCTGAGCAGACAGCCGGGTAACCGAGCAGCCAGCAGCACAGCAAACCCGCCGAGAGGTCACCCACCATGGCAGGCGAGACCGTCATCACGGTCGTCGGCAATCTCGTCGACGACCCCGAGCTGCGTTTCACCCCGTCCGGTGCGGCGGTCGCGAAGTTCCGTGTCGCGTCCACTCCCCGCACCTTCGACCGGCAGACCAACGAGTGGAAGGACGGCGAGAGCCTGTTCCTGACGTGCTCGGTCTGGCGGCAGGCGGCGGAGAACGTCGCCGAGTCGCTGCAGCGCGGCATGCGCGTCATCGTCCAGGGCCGCCTGAAGCAGCGGTCCTACGAGGACCGTGAGGGCGTGAAGCGGACGGTCTACGAACTCGACGTCGACGAGGTCGGCGCCTCCCTGAGGAACGCGACAGCCAAGGTCACCAAGACCACCGGTCGCAGCGGTCAGGGCGGCTACGGCGGCGGAGGCGGCCAGGGCGGTGGCTGGGGCGGCGGCCCGCAGGGCGGTGGCCAGGGCGGTGCCCCGGCCGACGACCCCTGGGCCACCAGCGCCCCGGCCGGTGGTGGCCAGCAAGGCGGCGGCGGCCAGCAAGGCGGCGGTGGTGGCTGGGGCGGAAGCTCCGGCGGCGGCTACTCGGACGAGCCGCCCTTCTAAAGGGCGCCGACACGAACTTCTTGATCACACAGGAGACACACCATGGCGAAGGCGCCAGTGCGCAAGCCTAAGAAAAAGGTCTGCGCGTTCTGCAAGGACAAGGTCGGCTACGTCGACTACAAGGACACGAACCTGCTGCGGAAGTACATCTCCGACCGCGGCAAGATCCGTGCCCGCCGGGTCACCGGCAACTGCACCCAGCACCAGCGTGACGTCGCCACGGCCGTGAAGAACAGCCGTGAGATGGCGCTGCTGCCCTACACCTCCACTGCTCGCTGAGAGAGGGTGACCGAAGCATGAAGATCATCCTCACCAACGAGGTCAATGGCCTCGGCTCCGCCGGCGATGTCGTCGAGGTCAAGGACGGGTACGCCCGCAACTACCTGATCCCGCGCGGCTTCGCCATGCGCTGGACCAAGGGCGGCGAGAAGGACGTCGAGCAGATCCGCCGTGCGCGCCGGATCCGCGAGATCGCCACGCTGGAGCAGGCCAACGAGGTCAAGGGTCAGCTCGAAGCCGTCAAGATCAAGCTGCAGACCCGCGCCGGTGACACCGGCCGTCTCTTCGGCTCGGTCACCCCGGCCGACATCGCCTCGGCGATCAAGGACGCGGGCGGCCCGGTCGTTGACAAGCGCCGTGTCGCGCTGGTCGCGCCGATCAAGACCGTGGGCTCGCATCAGGTGACCGTCAGCCTCCATCCGGAGGTCTCGGTCAAGCTCGACCTCGAGGTCGTGGCTGCCTGACGCGCTGCCCTTGCGGCACTGCACGAAGGGCCGGTATCCCTTGTGGGACACCGGCCCTTCGCGTTGGTGATGTTTCACGTGAAACGCCACCCCTGAGACGTCGGCGGGCGTTTCACGTGAAACATCACGTCACGCGCGGACGGCGCCGGTCACCACCCAGCGCCCCGAGCGTGCCCGGACCCAGAGGAAGACCATCCGGGTGAGCATGAACAGCCCCATCGCCCACCACAGCATGGTCAGCCCGCCGCCGACCGCGGGGATTCCGATCGCCGCGGGTGCGAAGACGGCCAGCGTCGCGAGCATTGCCCACGCGAGATACGGGCCGTCGCCCGCGCCCATCAGCACGCCGTCGAGCACGAAGACGACGCCGCACACCGGCTGGGTGGCCGCCACCACGAGCAGCGCGGGCAGCAGATGGTCCCGCACCACCGGGTCGGAGGTGAACATCGGGATGAACAGCGGGCGTGAGGCCACCACGAGCAGGCCGAGGAGGAGACCGGCGGCGATCCCCCACTGGACCATGCGCCGGGACGAAGCCCGTGCCCCCTCGGAGTCGTCGGCGCCCAGATAGCGGCCGATGATCGCCTGACCGGCGATGGCGATAGCGTCCAGGGCGAACGCCAGCAGGCTCCACAGGGTGAGCAGGATCTGGTGGGCCGCGACATCGGCGTCCCCCAGGTGGGCGGCGATGGCGGTGGCGATCACAAGGCTGGCGCGCAGGCTGAGCGTGCGCACCAGCAGGGGAACACCGGCCGTCGCGCACGCCCGGATCCCGGCCATGTCCGGCCGCAGCGGGGCGCCGTGCCTGCGGGCTCCCCGTACGACGACAATGAGGTAGGCGGCGGCCATGCCGCACTGGGCCAGCACGGTGCCGAGGGCGGATCCTGCGATGCCCAGCCCGGCGCCGAAGACCAGGCCGGCGTTGAGGCCGAGGTTGGCGGTGAACCCCGCCACCGCGACGGTCAGCGGCGTGCGGGTGTCCTGGAGCCCGCGCAGCACGCCGGTCGAGGCGAGCACGACGAGCATTGCGGGGGTGCCGAGCGCACTGATCCGCAGATAGGTGACGGCGTACGAGGTCGCCTCGCCGGAGGCTCCGAAGAGTCCTGCGAGCGCGGGTGCGGTGGGCATGACGACGGCGACGACGAGGGCGCCGAGGAGCAGGGCCAGCCAGATGCCGTCGATTCCCTGGCGGATCGCGGACCGTAGATCTGCGGCGCCGACGCGGCGGGCCACGGCCGCCGTGGTCGCGTAGGCGAGGAAGACGAAGACGTTGACCGAGGTGGTGAGCAGCGCGGCGGCGACGCCGAGCCCGGCGAGCTGGATGGTGCCGAGGTGCCCGACGATGGCGCTGTCGGCCATGACGAAGAGCGGCTCGGCGACCAGGGCTCCGAAGGCCGGTACGGCGAGCGCGATGATCTCCCGGTCGTGGCGCCTGCGGACGTCCTTGGAGAGCCGGGCGGAACGCGCTGTACCGGGTCTCGGGGAGGTGATGGCGGCCGATTTCACAGGGGCAGCCTAACCGTCCACAAGTAATAGATGCAAACGGTAAGTGTCCATTACAGAGAGGTCGCTTCCGTACGCATGTCCGGGCAGTTTGTCGCGATCTTGAAACTGCTGGGGAAGTTTTTCTCCTGCACAGCCAGTGGATGGTGAAACTGCAGGTCACATGCGGTGTCCTGACGTGGCGTCGTCCTTGTCCACAGCGCTGTCCCCCGCTCTGTACACAGGTTTGGCAGGCTTCTCCACAGGGTTGTGTCGTTCATCCACATGGCCTGTGGATAACCATCTTGGCTGACGGTGTCCGCGGGCCTACCGTTGTCCGGCACCCTCCTCCCGTCCCGTCCTCGAACTCGACGCGCCGGAACCGGAGTCGGGTGCTTCGTTTGTCAGACCCGTGCCGTAAGAAAGAAGGGCACGCAACGGGGGTCCGAAGGACCGGGAGGAGGTGGCGGCGGTGAGCCAGCCCGAGCCCGTGGACGTTCACTGGGACGAGTCGCCTCCGGACGGTGCGCCGTTCCCCGAAGGCCCGGCCGACCGCGCGCCGGTCAGCCGCTTCCGGCGCGACAACGACCGGGACGGCGACCGCGGCGGCCGCGGTGGTGGCAGTGGTGGCGGATGGGCCGAGGGCGGCTTCGAACGCGTGCCGCCGCAGGATCTCGACGCCGAGCAGTCGGTGCTCGGCGGCATGCTGCTGTCCAAGGACGCGATCGCCGACGTCGTGGAGGTGCTCAAGGGCACGGACTTCTATCGTCCCGCCCACGAGACGATCTACAACGCCATCCTCGACCTGTACGCGCGGGGCGAACCCGCCGACCCGATCACCCTGGCCGCCGAGCTGACCAAGCGTGGCGAGATCACCCGCGTGGGCGGTGCGGCGTACCTGCACACCCTCGTCAACGCGGTCCCCACCGCAGCCAACGCCGAGTACTACGCGGAGATCGTCCACGAACGGGCCGTGCTGCGCCGCCTCGTCGAGGCCGGCACGCGCATCACGCAGATGGGCTATGCGGC
Organism: Streptomyces humicola; assembly: GCF_024436035.1. Lineage (GTDB taxonomy): Bacteria > Actinomycetota > Actinomycetes > Streptomycetales > Streptomycetaceae > Streptantibioticus_B > Streptantibioticus_B humicola. Next base: position 161,251 of record NZ_JANFNG010000009.1, on the reverse strand, counting down.
CGACGGCGACGTCGACGAGATCGTCAATTCGGCCCAGGCAGAGATCTATGCCGTCACCGAGCAGCGCACGTCGGAGGACTACCTCCCGCTCAGCGAGATCATGGAAGGCGCCCTCGACGAGATCGAGGCGATCGGCTCCCGCAGCGGGCAGATGACGGGAGTCCCGACGGGCTTCACCGATCTCGACGCCCTCACCAACGGCCTCCATCCCGGTCAGATGATCGTGATCGCCGCTCGTCCGGCGATGGGCAAGTCCACCTTGGCACTGGACTTCGCGCGATCGTGCTCGATCGCGTACGGACTGCCCAGCGTCTTCTTCTCGCTCGAGATGGGGCGCAACGAGATCGCCATGCGCCTGCTGTCCGCGGAGGCGCGCGTGGCGCTGCATCACATGCGGTCGGGCAACATGACCGACGACGACTGGACGCGCCTCGCGCGACGGATGCCGGAGGTCTCGGCGGGCCCGCTCTACATCGACGACTCGCCGAACCTGACGATGATGGAGATCCGGGCCAAGTGCCGCCGGCTCAAGCAGCGCAACGATCTGCGCCTCATCGTCATCGACTATCTGCAGCTGATGCAGTCGGGCGGATCACGCCGTCCGGAGAGCCGTCAGCAGGAGGTCTCGGAGATGTCCCGGAACCTCAAGCTGCTCGCGAAGGAGCTCGAAGTACCGGTCATCGCGCTCTCCCAGCTGAACCGTGGCCCCGAGCAGCGCACGGACAAGAAGCCGATGGTCTCCGACCTCCGCGAATCGGGCTCGATCGAGCAGGACGCCGATATGGTCATCCTCCTGCATCGCGAGGACGCCTATGAAAAGGAATCCCCGCGCGCAGGCGAAGCAGATCTGATCGTGGCCAAACACCGCAACGGGCCCACTGCCACGATCACAGTGGCCTTCCAGGGCCACTACTCGCGCTTCGTGGACATGGCCGGGAACGGCTGACGCCTGCAAGGGGAGCAAGGGTGGGGAAGCTTCACCTGTTCGACATGGACGGGACGCTGCTGCACGGATCGTCGTCCAATGTGGAGATCGCGCGGGGGCTGGGGCTCGTCGAGGAGTTCAAGCAGCTGGACGAGGAGTTCGGGGCAAGGCGGATCGATTCACCGCAGTACGCGCGACGGGCCTACGAGTTGTGGCAGGACCTCACCGAGGAGCAGGTGGCCACGGCCTTCGAGGGCGCGCCGTGGCTGAAGGGCATCCGCGAGGTGTGGGCGGACATCCGGGCCCGCGGCGAGCACTGCGCCGTGATCTCGCTCTCACCGGACTTCTTCGTCCGGCGGCTGTTGGAGTGGGGTGTGCATGCGGCGTATGGCGCGCGCTTTCCGGCGCTGCCCTTTCGCGGCAAGGCCTTGGACGTGTCGGGCTTGCTCGGCCCCGAGTCGAAGGTAGGGATAGCCGATTCGCTGTGCGCTCGGTACGGGGTCGGGCGCGCGGACTGCGTGGCCTACGGCGACTCGATGTCGGATGCGGCGCTCTTTGCGGCGGTGCCGACCTCGGTGTCGGTCAATGGCGATCACAACGTGAGCGAGCTTGCTACTTTCTCGTATGCCGGACTTGATCTGCGTGAGGCGTACGAAATCGTCCTGCGTGCGTAGCCCCGGGCGGCGGAGTCGGCTGATGCCGCGGTCGACCGTCCGTTCGAGAATTCGCGGGCCCGATATGAGCGCTTCATTCGTGAATTCTGCTGGTTTGTGGGAAGAATCACGGGAATTGACGGAACCTCGGCTGATGACGCAAGCCGGGGGTTGTGCATTCAGCCGCGCCCGGTATGGTCGACTGCGTTCGAACGCATGCCGCACTTGCGGCGGGTGTGGGGGCACGTCCGGCGACAGGAAAGTTCCGTCAGGTGGAATGAGATGCTCAAGTGGGGGAGGTTCCGTGGGCATTGCCGGACACGTGCGTCGGGTCACCCTAACGTGAACGGCCTTCCGGATTCGCGGACTTCCGGCTATTTGTCCGGACCGTCAGCAGGGTGTGGCACCCTCTACCCGACGGGAAGTGCCTAGGGCATTCGCCATCGGCCACCGGCAATGGCATTGAGGGGCATCGAGCGGGGGGAAGCAGCAGCAACGCTGACACGAACTGGCTGTTGGTGTGTTGACGTATGGAAAATGACCGGGAGATGTTCGAGGCGAGGCAGACGATGGACGCTCTGACCACCAGTTCGGCCGACCACCGGGAGACCGGCTCGGGCAGCGGTCGTTCCGCCGAAGCGAACGCCGTTCCCCGGACGGAGAGCCAGGGGCACGACCAGGGCAGTGGCCAGGTGGACGGCCAGGGCGACTGGAGCTGGTTCGCGCCGACGCAGCCGCGCTCCACGACGGAACCGCACCAACGGGCCGCCGACGGCGAGGAGTCCGACGCGCCGCGCCGCGTGCCGTCGCAGATACGTCCCGTGGGCGCGCGAGGGAGCGAGCAGCAGCGCCCGGACGCGGCGTGGGACGATCCTCACGTGCCCGGGGCGCAAGAGGAGGCGCCCGCGGCGTCGTGGTTCTCCCCGGGCTCCGCCGCCCCCACGCCCGGCCCAGGGGGCCCAGAAGGCCCGGCCGCGACCGTTCCGCGTCAGCCGTCCGCGCCCACCGGTGAATACCAGGCCGACGACACCCCGGCTCCGGGCCAGGGTTCCTGGTTCGAGCCGACCAGTGAGGCCACGCCGCAGAAGCCCGCAGCCGGGACGGCAAGACCGGCCCCGCCCGATGCGCCTGCCGCGCCGCCCCAGGCGGCCGCATCCGTCTTCGAGGAAGCGCAGGCATCACCCGACGCCATCCTCATCCGTCGCGCGATGGCGGCGATCGAGCCCGTCGCGGACAAGACGACCGCGTACTTCTACGCGCTGCTGTTCCTCCAGCATCCCGAGCTGCGCGATCTCTTCCCGGCCGCGATGGACGCCCAGCGGGACCGGCTCTTCAAGGCGTTGCTCACTGCCGCCAAGCTCGTCGACGACGCCGACGTCCTCACCGAGTACCTCTCCCACCTCGGCCGCGGCCACCGCAAGTACGGCACCAAGCCCGAGCACTACCCCGCCGTCGGCGAGTGCCTCATCGGTGCGCTCACCCGTTACGCCTCCGATGTGTGGAGCGCGCAGATGGAGGCGGCGTGGGTGCGCGCGTACACCGCCATCTCGCAGATCATGATCGATGCCGCAGCTGCCGACGAACGCAGCGCGCCTGCCTGGTGGGAGGCCGAGATCGTCTCCCATGAACGCCGCACACATGACATCGCCGTCATCACCGTCCGGCCAGACCAGCCCTATCCCTTCCTCGCCGGGCAGTACACGAGCCTGGAGACCCCGTGGTGGCCCCGGGTCTGGCGCCACTACTCCTTTGCGTCCGCGCCGCGCCCGGACGGACTGCTCTCCTTCCACATCAAGGCCGTGCCGGCCGGCTGGGTCAGCTCGGCACTCGTCAACCGCGCCCGGACCGGGGACGTGATCAAGCTCGGCCCCCCTGGCGGTTCCATGACGGTCGACCACGGCACCGACAACGGGCTGCTGTGCCTGGGTGGCGGCACCGGGATCGCGCCGATCAAGGCGATGGTCGAGGACGTGGCGAAGCACGGCCGCAAGCGGGTGATGGAGGTCTTCTACGGCGCCCGCAACGACCGTGACCTGTACGACCTCGACACGATGCAGCGCCTGGAACAGCAGCATTCGTGGCTTTCCGTCCGGCCTGTGGTCTCCGATGGACCGACGGACGGTCTGGCGGGCCAGCTGCCGGAGATGGTACGTAAGTACGGCCCTTGGCACTCCTACGACGCCTACCTGTCCGGTCCGCCCGGAATGATCCGCAGCGGTGTGGACGCGCTGGTGGGCATAGGCATGCCGTACGACCGAATACGTCATGACTCGCTCGAAGAGCTCGTGGCAGCCGGGGACTGATGGGCAAATTCACTGGCCCCTGATCCGCTCAGGAGAATCGTTGAACCAAGACCATCCCGAGCTCCCTGTGTCGGCCGGCCGGGCAGCCAGGCCCGGGAGCGACGGTGAACACCGGGTCCAGGAGGAACTCGGCACCATCGCGCGTGCCGACCGGTTCTACGACGAGCAGGTCCTCGACAGACTCAACCCGCGCATGCAGGAGTTCGTGGCCCGGCAGGAGATGTTCTTTCTGTCGACCGCGGACCGGAACGGCGAGTGCGACAGTACCTTCCGGGCCGGTCCGACCGGCTTTCTCCAGGTCCTGAACGAGAAGACGCTCGCCTACCCCGAGTACCGCGGCAACGGCGTGATGGCCTCGCTCGGGAACATCCGGGAGAACCCGCATGTCGGCATCCTGATGATCGATTTCTTCCGGGACCGCATCGGTCTGCACGTCAACGGCCACGCCCGGCTCGTCAGTGACGACGTGATGCGCGCCATCCACCCCCATCTGCCCGTCGATCCGGTGCCGGGCCGCAGGCCGCAGGTGTGGGTCGAGGTGGGGGTCGAGGAGGCGTACATCCACTGCTCGAAGCACATCCCGCGGCTCGCGAAGGCGCCGATACGGACGGGTGCCGCGGGCGAAGGGGTCGGCGAGGGCGACGGCGAGCAGGCCTGGGGGACGGACGACGTCAAGCGCAAGGGCGGTGACTACTTCGGTGCCGCCGCTCAGGCTCGCGCGGGCGAGCGCCCGGTCATCGGCCGTGCGCAGCGGGCCGATGATCCGCCGGCGTCCGAAGGTCTGGACGGCGCCGTCCGTACGATCCGCCGGGTGCGCGCGCTGCAGACCGGTGACGGCGATATCTGGCGGCGCGAGGCCGAGCGCGCGCTCGCCGAGGCGCGGGCGGCCACGGAGGCGTCGGCCGACGGCGAACGGCATGACTTCCGCGGCTGGTTCACCTGAGCGCAGGTGGACCGGAGGCTCAGCCGAGGTCGGTGGCGAGCAGCGCCCGTACGCCCTCGATGTTGGCGTCCAGGTAGGCCCTCAGCGAGGGTGGGACCACCTCGACGGAGGCGATGCCGGCGCGGGTGAACGGGATGCGGACGATCTCATACGTGCCGACCGGCTCGTCCACCTCCGGGCCGTGGCGCCGCCCCAGGTCCATCGACTCCAGGCGGCAGACGAAGAAGTGCTGCACCTTGACGCCGAGCGTGCCGTCGTCATGGAGGTGTTCGACCGTGTCGACGAAGGCCGGTACCACATCGGTGATCTTGGCACCGAGCTCCTCGTCGACCTCGCGGTGCAGGGCGTCGACGACCGTCGCGTCCTCGGGCTCGACGCCGCCGCCGGGAGTGATCCAGTAGGGCGGCTCGCCGGGCTTGGTGCGCTTGATCAGCAGCAGCTCGGCCGCGTCGAGCAGGATCGCGCGGGCGGTGCGTTTGACCACCGGGCGCGGGTGTGCGTGGGGGTGCGGGTGCGGTTCAGGGGAGTCCGCTGGCATGCAGGAAAGGTGCCGCATGCGGGACGCCGTGAAACGCCGCCGGGACGGTCAATCGGAACGAGTCATTCCCGGGGCGGCTGCCCCCGGGGGCGTGCGGATGCGTGGGGAGGCGCAGTGGAGGCGCAACGCGGTGCCACCGCTTGGTAACCTTCCACTCACCTTGTGTGCATCCATGCGGTTCGATGTCTGTGGTGGAATACTGACTCAACGTCAACTGGCCTTGCTCGTAGGGCCATTCCGAAGAGGGGTCGGCGGGCGGTCGGAGCCAGGAGGGGGAGGCTCCGGCCGCGCCGCGTATCCCCTCTCCGTCCTTCTCGGCCCACCCGCCCGGTGTGTCCCGATATGATCGGTCCGTGAGGCTCGGGCTCGATGAATCGCGCCGCCGCTTCGAGGCGGCACGCGTCGCGCGCCTCGCGACGTCGAGCGCACGCGGTCTGCCGCACGCCGTCCCCGTCACCTTCGCGCTCGACGACGCCACGCTCTACTTCGCCGTCGACCACAAACCCAAACGAACCCACGATCTGCGGCGGCTGCGCAACATCGGCGAGAACCCTCAGGTCGCCGTCCTCGCCGACCACTACGCCGACGACTGGACCGCGTTGTGGTGGGTACGCGCGGACGGCCACGCCGTCGTCGTCGACGACGAAGCGCAGCGCGACCACGCGATCGGGCTGCTCCGCGCGAAATACCCGCAGTACCGGGAGCAGCCGCCGAACGGACCGGTGGTCGCGATCACCGTGACCCGGTGGTCCGGCTGGTGCTACGCCTGAGACGGCCGGTGCGCCGCCGGGCGCTGCCCGGTGGTCATTTCGCCGCGTCCAGCGCCTGCAGCACGTCCGCCACGATGTCGTCGGCGTCCTCCACCCCCACCGAGAAGCGGATGAAGCCGTCGGGTACCGAGTCCCCGCCCCACCTGCCACGCCGTTCCGCCGTGCTCAGCACCGAACCGAAGCTCGTCGCCTCGCTCGTCAGCCGCAGCGCCGTGAGGAAACGATCCGCGTGGTCCTGGTCCGGCAGGACGAACGAGACCACGGACCCGAACCACCGCATCTGGGCGGCGGCGACCCGGTGCGCCGGGTCGTCAGGCAACCCCGGGTGGCGCACGCCGCTCACCTCGTCGCGCTCCTTCAATGCCGCCGCGAGCGCAAGTGCGTTCGCCGCCTGCCTCTCCACCCTCAGCTGCAGCGTCGCCAGCGAGCGATGGGCCAGCCATGCCTCCATCGGCCCCGGGATCGCGCCCACCGTCTTGCGCCACAGCCGTACGGAGGCCGCGAGTTCTGCGTCCCGCACCACCACATAGCCGAGGAGCAGGTCGCCGTGGCCGGTCAGCGCCTTGGTACCGCTCGCCACCGCAAAATCCGCGCCCAGATTCAGCGGGCGCTGGCCGAGCGGGGTGGCCAGTGTGTTGTCCACGGCCACGAGCGCTCCCGCCGCGTGCGCCGTCTCCGCGAGCCGCCGCACGTCGCACACGTCGAGCTCCGGGTTGGAGGGCGTCTCGATCCACAACAGCTTCGCGCCGTCGAGGACGTCCAGCTGTGCCTCGCCCGCGGTGGGCGCGAGCCGTACGCGTACGCCGTAGGACTCCAATCGGTCACGAAGCGCGCGGGTGGTCTGGTAGCAGTCGGAGGGCAGGACGACGGTGTCGCCGGAGCGCACGTGCGCCAGCACCACCGAGGAGATCGCCGCCATACCGGAGGAGAAGACAACGGCCTCGGCCGCCGCGTCCGGCGATTCCAGCTGCGAGAGCGCCTCCTCCAACCGGGTCCAGGTCGGGTTCTCGTCGCGCCCGTAGAGGTAGGGCCCCGCCGGCTCGCCCGGCAGGTGGTAGTGCGAGACGAAGACCGGCCCCGGCAGCGACGGCTCGTATGCGACGGCGGGCGGGCGCCCGGCGTGCACGCTGCGCGTGCTGTCGCCGCGGCCGCCACGTCCGCCACGCCCGACGTGACCGCCGGAGTCACCCATCAACGACCGTCCTCATCGGGCAGGACGATGTGCATTGCCCAGGCCACGATGCTCACCACCAGGCCGCCGATCAGCGCGGGCAGGAAGCCGGTCACATGGAAGGAAAGGTTCAGCTTGTCTGCCAGATAGGAGGTGAGCAGCAGCATCAGAGCGTTCACGACCAGTGTGAACAGGCCCAGCGTGAGGATGAAGAGCGGAAAGGAGAGCAGTTTCACGATCGGCTTGACGAGCCAGTTGACCACGCCGAAGACGAGGGCGACGAGCACGAGTGTGAGCGCCTTGTGCCCGGTGGACGTGCCAGTGAGCGTGATTCCCCTGATCAACCAAACGGCCACACCCAGCGCGACGGCATTGGCCAGCGTCTTGACTACGAACTTCTTCATGGTGGGATCGTCGCAGAAATGATCCGCTGGGCAAGAGGCCGGCGGGAGATCTCCAAGAGATCGCCAAGACAATCGCCGGGAGAGAGGCAGGGCGCAGGGGCATGAAGGTGTTCCGGCTGGACGATCTGGACGCGGAGCGCGCGGCCAATGACGGTGCGTATCTGCAGTTCCTTCGCGAGCGGACCATGTCGGCCGGGCTCTACGCGCTTCCCGCGGGCGCGGCCGACCCGCAGAAGCCGCACCGCCAGGACGAGATCTACCTGGTGGTGAGCGGCCGGGCCTCGATCACCGTCGGCGAGGAGACGACGTACGTGGCGCGCGGCAGCGTCGTCTACGTACCGGCCGGGGTCCCGCACCGGTTCCACCACATCACCGAAGAGCTGCGGGTCATGGTGGTGTTCTCCCCGCCCGAGGCATGACCCCGGCGCATGACCCTGATGGATGACCCCCGGGGATGAGCGCCGGCCCCGGGGCCCCGTAGGGGACCGTTCAGGGATGGATGGGGTCCGCCGGGGCGCCACTGCGGGCTGCGGCGCCCTTAAGCTCGAAGCAGAACGCAGCAGCCGGAAGGGCGTCGGAAGGGCAAGGGGAGTCGGATCATGAAGGAAGTGTTGGAGGGCCTGCCGTGGTGGGTGAAGTGGGTCGCCGTCCCGGTGATCGCGCTGGTCGTCTTCGGAGGCCTGATCGCGAGCGTGATCGGCTTCATGATCGGCCTGCTCTTCAAGGTGCTGCTGTTCGCAGCGCTGGTCGGTGGTCTGGTGTGGGTGGTGCGCAAGTTCACCTCGTCCTCGACGTCGTCGCGTAACGACTGGTAGGGGTACACCTCACGGGTCATACGTCGGGGTGGCGGCGGCACACGGTGTCGCCGCCACCCCGATCCGTGTGCTCACCTCTGTACCAGCCTCTGCACCAGCCCGAACCGCGGTTTGCGGCGACGGCCCCCGCTGCGGTGCGAGGGGACGGAGGCGGTGTGCGCCGGCTCAGCCGGCCGCCGGTCGGCGCACACCACGAGCGCGGCGAGCAGCGTCGTCACGGGCACCGATGCGACGAGGCCGATGCTGCCCACCAGGGTCCGCACGATCTCCTCAGCGACGATCTCGCTGTTCGCCACCGTGCCGATGCCGCTGCGCGCGATCGAGAAGAGCAGCAGCAGCGGTAGTGCGGCTCCCGCATAGGCCATGACCAGCGTGTTGACGACGGACGCGATGTGGTCGCGGCCGATCCGCATCCCGGCACCGTACAGCCTGCGCCAACCCGCCGACGGATCCGCCTCCTTGAGCTCCCAGACGGCCGAGGTCTGGGTCACCGTCACATCATCGAGCACGCCGAGCGATCCGATGATGATCCCGGCGAGCAGCAGGCCACGGGTGTCGATGCCCGGGTAGAGGGTGTGCACGAGGCCGGTCTCGTCGTCGGTGTTCCCGGTCAGCCACGTCCAGCCGATGAAGAGCGAGCCGAGCAGGCCGATCAGCATCATCGAGCAGAGCGTGCCGAGCACGGCGACGGAGGTACGGGCGTTCAGGCCGTGGCAGGAGTAGAGCGCGAACAGCATGATGGCGCTGCCGCCGACCACGGCGACCAGCAGCGGATCGTCGCCCCGCAGGATCGCCGGCAGGATGAACAGGGACAGCACGGCGAAGCTGATCACCAGCGCGACGAGCGCCGTGACCCCGCGCATCCGCCCGACCGCGACGACGGCGAGCGCGAAGACGGCGGCGAGCAGCGCCATGGGCAGTCGCCGGTCGGCATCGCTGACCGAATAGCGCAGTCCGGGCGGGGCGTTGGGCGCATAGGTGAGGACGACGCGCTGACCGGGCACCAAGCGGCGCGCCTGCCCCGGCTGGACGATGTCAGGAAATGTACTTCCTTTGTCCGGGCCCGAGATGACCTCGACGGTGGCCCGCAGACACGTCCCCGAGCTCGCCGTCTCCGGCGTGTCGGCCGCGGCACCGTCCCCCGCCGCCTGAGCGCAGGGCAGTTGCGCGACCGCGGTGACACGGCCCTCCCGCGTCGGCTGGTCGAAGCCGACCCCGGTGCGCGTATGCGCTGGAACTCCCCCTGGCCACAGGGCTATCAGCCCGCCGACCACGGCGCCCGCGAAGGGCACCAGGATCGCGGCGATCACCATGCGCAAGTGTGCGGACACGGGGTGTGCCGGAGTGTGAGCATGGCTGTGGCTGTGTGCATGTGACGGATCCACGGACAGATCATCGCAAGCCCCCCTGGCGTCACCCGGCGATGACCCGCTAGCGTGTGGATACCTTTGCAATCGCGGGAGCTCGGAGCACCGGGCTGAGAGGGCGCTGACCTCCGCACGGGACGTACGAATGTACGTACATGCGGACACCGCTGCGTCGACCGCTGAACCTGTTACCGGGTAATGCCGGCGTAGGGAGTGGGTCCCATGACCATGCAGGATGCACGCACGCCTGAGTCTGCTGGCGCCGTGAAGATCGGTTGGCACAAGGGCTACCTCGAAGGACCCCGTCCGGATCTGCGGGTGCCCGTACGGCGAGTGCACCTCACCAACGGTCGGCACGTGACGTTGTACGACACGTCCGGCCCGTACACCGATCCCAACATCGAGACGGACGTGCGGCGCGGCCTCGCGCCGCTCCGGGAGAACTGGATCATCGGGCGTGGCGACACCGAGGAGTACGCCGGCCGTGAGATGCGCCCCGAGGACGACGGGATCAAGCACACCTCACCGCGGGGCGGGCTGAAGAACCTCGACGCGGTCTTCCCCGGCCGTCCGCGGCTGCCCCGGCGCGGTCGCGACGGCCTGTCGGTGACCCAACTCGCGTACGCCAAGCGGGGCGAGATCACCGCCGAGATGGAGTACGTCGCGCTGCGCGAGGGCGTCTCCCCGGAGGTGGTGCGCGACGAGATCGCGGCGGGGCGCGCCGTGCTGCCGGCCAACGTCAACCATCCCGAGATCGAGCCGATGATCATCGGGAAGCGCTTCCTGGTGAAGGTCAACGCCAACATCGGGAACTCCGCGGTCACTTCCTCGATCGAGGAGGAGGTGGACAAGATGACCTGGGCCACCCGGTGGGGCGCCGATACGGTCATGGACCTGTCCACCGGCCGCAACATCCACACCACGCGCGAGTGGGTGCTGCGCAACTCTCCCGTACCCATCGGCACGGTGCCGCTCTACCAGGCGCTGGAGAAGGTCGACGGCAAGGCCGAGGAACTGACCTGGGAGATCTACAAGGACACCGTCATCGAGCAGTGCGAGCAGGGCGTCGACTACATGACCGTGCACGCGGGCGTGCTGCTGCGCTACGTGCCGCTCACCGCCCGCCGCAAGACCGGCATCGTCTCGCGCGGCGGCTCGATCATGGCTGCGTGGTGCCTGGCGCACCACAAGGAGAGCTTCCTCTACGAGAACTTCGAGGAGCTCTGCGAGGTCCTGCGCAGCTACGACGTGACGTTCTCGCTGGGCGACGGCCTGCGCCCGGGATCGATCGCGGACGCCAACGACGAGGCGCAGTTCGCGGAGCTGCGTACACTCGGCGAGCTCAACACCATCGCCAAGGCGCACGACGTCCAGACGATGATCGAGGGCCCGGGCCACGTCCCGATGCACAAGATCAAGGAGAACATCGACCTCCAGCAGGAGATCTGCGAGGAAGCCCCCTTCTACACGCTCGGCCCGCTGACGACGGATGTCGCGCCCGGCTACGACCACATCACGTCAGGCATCGGCGCGGCGATGATCGGCTGGTGGGGCACGGCGATGCTCTGCTACGTCACCCCCAAGGAGCACTTGGGCCTGCCGGACCGTGACGACGTCAAGACCGGCGTCATCACCTACAAGATCGCCGCACACGCGGCGGACGTGGCCAAGGGCCATGAGGGCGCCCAGGACTGGGACGACGCGCTGTCGGACGCCCGTTTCGAGTTCCGCTGGGAGGACCAGTTCAACCTGGCGCTCGACCCGGACACGGCACGCGCCTTCCACGACGAGACGCTCCCGGCGGAGCCCGCGAAGACGGCGCACTTCTGCTCGATGTGCGGGCCGAAGTTCTGCTCGATGAAGATCAGCCATGACATCCGCCGCGAACACGGCGGCACCGCTGAGGAGATCGAGGCGGGCATGCGGCAGAAGTCGAAGGAGTTCGCGGAGGCGGGGAACCGGGTGTACCTGCCGCTGGCGGACTAGCGAGGGCCTGGAGGACCAGGCCGGCGCGGTCGGTCTGGTCCTCATCCCGTGTCGGCCGTGGCGGCCCTTCCGAGGGTGAACTTATCGACATTCCGGTCGGAGCCTGGACTCAGGGTGTCGCGTCGGCTTCGGCGGGCATTGCGCTGTGCTCAGCGGCGAAACGTCTGTGAGGTGATCTCGTCAGCGACGGCTGTGTCCGTGGCGTTGGCCGCACCAGCGCGGCGCAGGGCCGAGGTTCTTGATGTAGCGGGCGGTTGCCCAGGCGTACGTGCCGTCCCGCCAGCTTGGTGGTGGCTGCGGTTGTGGTGATGACCGTGGTGGTGGCCGCCCGAGTCGGCGTCGGAGGAGGTGTCGGCGAGAGCGGTTCCGGCCGACGCGGCGGCGGCGAGAGCACCGCTTGCGAGGCAGAGTGCGAGGGAAGGCCCACCCCCGGTAGGCCTAAAAATCGCGCGCCAGCCAGGCGGCGATGCCCGGCGACGAGGCGTATGCATACCGTCCGTTACGGTCCATTTACGAATCGGTCGAACTGTGTGCACCATCGACGCCAAGGGTGTGACAGAGGGTCTGCAAGCCATGGCTCTCCGCGTACGCCATTAGGGTCATGCGGTCGGATTTGTGGATATCGGGCCGGTGGCGCGGGGAGGAATCAACTCGGCTCAGTGTCAGGACCGTTGAATTCGGACCCGCCGAAATCGGGGCTGGAGAAGTCGGGGCTGCTGAAGCGCGGCTGCCGGTCGCCGTCGCCGTCGCCGTCGCCGTCACCAGGTTGTTCGCCGGACGGGCTCGAAAAGCCGGGGCGTGAATAGCCGAGCCGCGGCGTGCGCGCAGCGTCCGGGTCGTCGATGCGGATCGGTGTACGTCCGGCGGCGCCGTGCCCGGCGCTGGACGCCTGTGCCTCGGCGAGGAACGGCAGCATGCCGCGATCCCTGAGCGCCGCCAGCCAGGCTTCCTTGGCCGCCGTCACGTCGGCCGGGTCGCCGTTCGAGGCGCGTATCGCCGACGAGCCGTCCCGCAGCGCCGTGACCACCAGGCCCACCATCCCGACCAGGATGCCGGTGGCGGCGATCGCCGCGAAGAGCCAGCCCGCGGTGCGCAGGGGCGAAGCGATCGCGGGCTCGGGCGTCATCGCCGCCAGCAGGTATCCCACGAGCAGGAAGATCAGCGCTGCGGTGCCGGCGAGGATCGGGGTGAGGACGGCGGCGATCGCGAACAGCCCTGCTCCGGACGCCGCATCGCCCGCGCCGCCGCCAGCCGTCGCATACGTGGTGGTGTTGCGCGCGGCACGCTGGCGGCGCCTGACCTTGATGTAGTGGTCGTACTCGGCGGCCGCGCAGGCGGAGATCGCGGCTGCGGCGCTGAGCGCCATCGTGCGCAACTGCTCGGAGTTGAGCGTCGACGCGCTCGCGCCGGGTCCATCGGCTGCAGCCCGCAGCGCTTCGTCGAGGACGCGCTCGAACTCCGGGCGGTCCTCGGTCAGCAGGTGCGGAGCGCTGTTCATGTACATCCCCCGATGCTCCGTTCTCCGAGGTTTCCTGCCCAGGGTCGTCCGGCCGCGGGGCAGTTGAGCGGAAGCGGAGGCGAACCTGTGACGGATAACCCGATGGTAGAGCGGCTGAGTGACACGGTGACAGAGTGTTTCCGGAAAATGCCTCATCCGCCAGAGGGCATCCGGAACGCCTGGTCGAGCTGCGGTCCAGGCCAATGTCGCGGAAACGATCAGACAGCCAGCGGGAGTTGGGCCACGAGCAGTCGGCCCTCCATCGTCACTCCGCCGTCCATCGCGAGCGCGAGATCGTCGGCGTACAGGTGCGGCCCGGAGACGGCGGGCTTGCCGCCATCGGCGTCGTCCTCCGCGCCGACCTCGCCGAGCAGGTACGGGATCGGGCTGTGGCCGTGGACGACTTGACGGCCGCCGTACGCATGAAGCAGCTCGCGCGCCGCCGTCGTGCCGCTCTCCCCGCGGAAGGCGAAGCGCTTGGTGAACTTGCGGAACAGCTCCCAGCATTCGTCGGCGTCGCCCCGCTGCAGGACGTTGGTGACGGCGTCGTTGACCGCATCGATCGTGGTTCCGTAGTCGAGATAGGCGGTGGTGTCGGAGTGCAGGAGCAGGTGATCATCCTCGAGAGCGACGGCGTCGAGGCGTGACATCCACGCCAGATGGTGGTCCTCGAGCCGCTCCATGTCGCTCGGCTGGCCGCCGTTGAGCCGCCAGGCCGCGAGGAACGAGGCAGTCCCCGCAGCGGAGTTGACGGGAGTGTCGCCGAACTTCTTGGCACCGATGAGGAGGAGCTCGTGATTGCCCATGAGGGCTTTGGCGTAACCGCCGGCGGCTGCGGCTTCGGCGGACAGGCGCATCACGAGGTCGATGACGCCGACGCCGTCGGGGCCGCGGTCGGTGAAGTCGCCGAGGAACCACAGCCGGGCGCGCCCCGCCGACCAGCGGCCTTCGGCATCGATGAGGCCCTGCGCCTCCAGCGCGGCGTGCAGTTCGTCGAGATAGCCGTGGACGTCGCCGACGACGTAGAGCGGGCCGGGCGGGTCGTCCTCGGGGTCCGGGAGGCTGGTGAGCTGCACCGTCGGGCTGTCCTGGGCGCGGCGGCCGACCACGGGCAGGTCGTGAGCGGTCGGTGTGTACCCGGCGGACGGGGACGGGGGCTCGGGTGACGCCGGTGCCACGGGTGCGTCGGGCAACGGCGCCTGCGCCTGCGTCTGCGTCTGCGTCTGCGTCTGCGGGAACGGTACGCCTCCCCCGGGGAAGGATGCCTCGGGCAACGAGACATCCGGGAATGCGACCGGAGTACCCGGCGCGGGAGCCGTAGGCTGTGCGGGCACCAACGGTGCCGCGGCAGGTCCGGCTGGTGCAACTGGTGCGGCGGGCTCGGGCGACGTCGGCTGCCGCTGCGGGGGGTGCCAGCTCACCGACGCATTCACCACGGGTCCCTGACCGGCCCCCTGAGTCATCGACCCCTCCACCTTCGCGCCGCCGTCCACCCTCGCCGCATCCGGCGCAGCCTGCGCCAACGCGACCTCCGGTGTCATCCGCCCATCATAGGAATGACCGTCTCGGGTTGCGACGCACCTGTCGCCTGCCAATTGGGGCGCGACCGACAATCTCCGCGAAAAATTCCCGTGTGCGTCCAGCCTGCCCCCGTTCAGCCACTGGACGGAGAGCGTGGTGCGCTCACCGTCGTTCGCGGAGGGCGGCGCTGGGAGGAGGCTCGGACGATCAGATCGGTCGGCATCACCCGGTGCACCGGTTGTCCGCCGCCGATTCCTTCGATCGCGTCGATCAGCAGCTGCACCACCGCCGTGCCGATCCGGCCGGGTTTGAGGGACAGGGTGCTGATCGGTGGTTCCGTCGTCGCATAGGCGGCACGTTCGCTGCAGCAGACCAGCAGCAGATCCTCCGGGACCCGCAGGCCGTAGCGCCGGGCGGCGGCGAGCAGATCGGTGCCGTTGGGGTCGAACAGACCGTAGACGGCGTCCGGCCGGTCCGGGCGTGCGAGCAGCCGGTCGGCAGCGACGGCGCCCGCGCACGGGTCGTGTGCGGGGTAGGACTCGTAGACCGGTTCCTGGCCGACGCGTTCGCACCACTCGAGGTAGGCGGTGGTGGACAGCCGGGTGTACGTGTCCGTGCTGGTGCCGGTGAGCAGTCCGATGCGGCGTGCGCCGGCCTCGGCGAGATGGTCGAGGATGCGGCGCACCGCGTCCTCGTGATCGTTGTCGACCCATGCGTGGACCGGCAGGTTGCCTGTGGGGCGGCCGTCGCTGACCACCGGGATGCCCTGGCGGACGAGATCGGTGACCACGGGGTCGTGTTCGGAGGGGTCGATGACGACCGTGCCGTCGAGCGCGACGTTGCTCCACACGTCGTGGCGCGAGGACGCCGGCAGGATCACCAGGGCGTAGCCGCGGGCGAGTGCGGCGGAGGTGGCTGCGCGGGCCATCTCGGCGAAGTATGCGAATTCGGTGAAGGTGAAAGGTTCTTCCCCGTACGTCGTCACGGTCAGGCCGATGAGGCCCGATCTGCCGGTACGGAGGGTGCGGGCCGCCGCCGAGGGGCGGTAGCCGAGCCGGTTGGCGACCTCGCGGACGTGGCGGCGGGTGGCATCGGGGAGCCGCCCCTTACCGTTGAGTGCGTCGGAGACGGTCGTGATCGAGACCCCGGCCGCGGCGGCCACGTCCCGGATCCCTGCCCGCTCCAACCGGCGTCCGGTGGACCGGCTCGCCTGATGGTTACCTGCTGCTGTCATGGCAGGCCGATAGTAGGGCTCGGGTGGTCCAGGCGCGGGGCCGTGAGTACGGTTGTGGACAGTGACGTTTCTGCATGAACACTGTGCCGGTATGCCCTTGAAATGCCAGGTGAGAGGCGGGATTTGAGCCGAGGCATGGGTTGTGGGGCAGCGCTCGGGCGCTCAGTGGTCCAGTCTTCGAAGACGTATCACCTCACCTTTACGGGGGATGCGCGCTAGGGCGCGCGCCACCGGCGTGCGCGGTGCGGCGTGACCCCTGTCCATTGGCCCACGCCCCCTCTTAAGGTGTGACCAGGGGATCTGGGGAGATCACGCGAGATCAGGCGAGATCAAGGGAGCCGCGTCCCGGCGACCCCGGTGCGGATCTCTGAGCGCTCAAGGAGGAGCACGGTGACGAAGGCAGGCGCGAACCCGAGGCTGCGGTCGGCGTTGGACGGCATTCCGGTGTACAAGCCCGGCAAGCCCGCAGCGTCGGTGGACGGCGCACCCGCATACAAGATCTCCTCCAATGAGAATCCGTACCCGCCGCTGCCCGGTGTGCTGGAGGCGGCGAGTGAGGCGGCCAGGTCGTTCAACCGCT
Source organism: Streptomyces humicola (assembly GCF_024436035.1). Classification (GTDB taxonomy): domain Bacteria; phylum Actinomycetota; class Actinomycetes; order Streptomycetales; family Streptomycetaceae; genus Streptantibioticus_B; species Streptantibioticus_B humicola. The sequence goes on along the minus strand of NZ_JANFNG010000009.1, from coordinate 144,543 downwards.
ACCCGGACATGGCGTGCGCCGGTCTCGTCGCCGAGCTGGCGAACCGTTTCGGCGTGCCGGAGACGCATATCGCGACAGGGACCGGCTCGGTCGGGGTGGCCCAGCAGCTGCTTCAGGCCACGGCGGGGCCGGGCGACGAGGTGATCTACGCGTGGCGCTCCTTCGAGGCCTACCCGATCATCACCCAGATTTCCGGAGCGCGCTCCGTGCGGACCCCGCTGACCAGCGGCGAGGTCCATGACCTCGACGCGATGGCAGATGCGGTCACCGAGCGTACGCGGCTGATCTTCGTCTGCAATCCGAACAACCCGACGGGCACGGTCGTGCGACGCGCGGAGCTGGAGCGCTTCCTTGACCGCGTGCCGGGCGACGTGCTCGTCGTCCTGGACGAGGCATACCGCGAGTTCATCCGGGACGCCGATGTGCCTGACGGCACCGAGCTGTACCGGGACCGCCCGAACGTCTGCGTGCTGCGGACCTTCTCCAAGGCGTACGGGTTGGCCGGGCTGCGGGTGGGCTTCGCCATCGCCCATGAGCCGGTGGCGGCGGCGCTGCGCAAGACGGCGGTGCCGTTCGGGGTGAGCCAGCTGGCGCAGGACGCGGCGGTGGCCTCGCTGCGCTCGGAGGAGGCGCTGTTCGAGCGGGTGGAGGCGCTGGTCGCGGAGCGCACCCGGGTGGTGGAGGCTCTGCAGGCCCAGGGCTGGACCGTGCCGGAGACGCAGGCGAACTTTGTCTGGTTGCGGCTCGGCGACCGGACGGTGGACTTCGCCGCCGCATGCGAGCGGGCCGGGGTGATCGTCCGGCCGTTCCCGGGGGAGGGGATCCGGGCCACCATCGGTGAGCGGGCGGCGAATGATCTGTTCCTGCAGGCTGCGGAGGCGTTCCGCAAGGAGCTGTGAGCGCAGCCGCGGACACGTCTCCGGCAGCGGCCGGGTTGGCCCGGTTACATCTCGTTTCGCCCCTGCCCACCCCCCGGTGGGCAGGGGCGAAACTGTGTGCGCAATAATGCTTGTGAATGTGAATGCATTCACAAGCTATTCGAAGGAGGCGCGACGTGAACCTGGCCCTGGCGCCCGAGACCCTGGCACGGTGGCAGTTCGGCATCACGACCGTCTACCACTTCCTCTTCGTCCCCCTCACGATCAGCCTGTCCGCCGTCACCGCCGGCTTCGAGACGGCGTGGGTGCGCACGGGCAAGGAGAGGTACTTCCATGCCAGCAAGTTCTGGGGCAAGCTCTTCTTGATCAACATCGCCATGGGCGTGGTCACCGGCATCGTGCAGGAATTCCAGTTCGGCATGAACTGGTCCGACTACTCCCGCTTCGTCGGCGACGTCTTCGGCGCCCCGCTCGCCATGGAGGCGCTGGTCGCCTTCTTCTTCGAGTCCACCTTCATCGGCCTGTGGATCTTCGGCTGGGACAAGCTGCCGAAGAAGCTGCACTGCGCCTGCATCTGGGTCGTCTCGCTCGGCACGATCCTTTCCGCCTACTTCATCCTTTCCGCCAACTCCTGGATGCAGCACCCGGTCGGCTACACGATCGACCCGCACACCCACAAGGCGAGGCTCGATTCCATCTGGGCCGTCCTCACCCAGAACACCACCCAGGTGCAGATGTTCCACACCATGACGGCCTCCTTCCTCACCGGAGCCGCATTCGTCGTCGGCATCGCCTCGTTCCACCTGTGGAAGGCCAAGCGGGGGCAGGCCGCGGGCGAGCCGACCGACGCAAGGAAGATCGGCGTCATGCGCAGCTCGCTGCGCACCGGCCTCGTCCTCGCGGTGATATTCGGCCTGGGGACCGCGATCAGCGGCGACACCCTCGGCAAGGTGATGTTCGAGCAGCAGCCGATGAAGATGGCCGCGGCGGAGGCGCTGTGGGACACCCAGGCGCCTGCGCCCTTCTCGGTCTTCGCGATCGGTGATGTCGCCAAGGGCCACAACTCGGTCGAGCTGTCGATACCGGGACTGCTCTCCTTCCTGTCGCACAGCAACTTCCACGAGGCCGTGCCCGGCATCAACAACGTCGCGAAGATGGAGGCCGCCAAGTACGGCGGGAACCCGAAGGACTACATCCCCAACATCTTCATTACCTTCTGGGGCTTCCGGCTGATGATCGGCTTCGGAATGTCCTCATTCGTCGCCGGGCTCATCGGCCTGTGGACAACGCGCCGCAAGCTCTGGCTTGCACCCGAGCACCGCACCGGCGACGACGAGGTGCCGCGGCTGATGCTCACACCCAACCGTGAGATGAGCACGTTCTTCACCAAGTGGTCCTGGCGGATCGGCATCCTCACCATGGGATTCCCGCTCATGGCCAACTCCTTCGGCTGGGTCTTCACCGAGATGGGCCGCCAGCCCTGGGTGGTCTACGGGCTGATGAAGACCCACAACGCCGTCTCGCCGGGCGTCAGCCAGGCCGAGGTGATCATCTCGATGTCGGTGTTCACCGCGCTCTACGCGATCCTCGCGTTCGTCGAGGTACGGCTGATGGCCCGCTACGCCAAGGCCGGACCGAACGTCGAGGAGCAGCCGCCCGCCGAGGACCCGCGTCTGGGCGGCCCGTTCGGGCCGGGCTCCGGCGAGGAGTCCGACAAGCCCATGGCCTTCGCCTACTGATCCGGCCGCAGGGAGAGATCGACCATGCACCTTCACGACCTCTGGTTCGTGCTGATCGCCGTTCTGTGGACCGGCTACTTCTTCCTCGAGGGTTTCGACTTCGGAATCGGCATCCTCACCAAGCTGCTCGCGCGGGACGAGACCGAACGCCGGGTGCTGATCAACACCATCGGCCCGGTGTGGGACGGCAACGAGGTCTGGCTGCTCACCGCGGGCGGTGCGACCTTCGCCGCCTTCCCCGACTGGTACGCCACCCTCTTCAGCGGCTTCTACCTGCCGCTGCTGCTGATCCTCGTCTGCCTCATCGTGCGCGGTGTGGCCTTCGAGTACCGAGCCAAGCGGGACGACGAACGGTGGAAGCGCAACTGGGAGAACGCCATCTTCTGGACCTCCCTGCTCCCCGCATTCCTGTGGGGAGTGGCGTTCGCCAACATCGTGCGCGGTGTGCCGATCGACGCGGCGAAGAACTTCACCGGCAGCGTGCTCGACCTGCTCAACCCCTACGCGCTGCTCGGCGGGGTGATGACGCTCGTCCTGTTCACCTTCCACGGATCGGTGTTCGCCGCGCTCAAGACCCTCGGAGACATCCGCGCACGGGCGCGTTCGTTCGCCACCGTGCTGGGTCTGGTCGCCGCCGTCGTCGCCGCCGCATTCCTGCTGTGGACGCAGCTCCACTCGGGGAATGCACGCAGCCTCGGCGCGCTGGTCCTCGCCGTCACCGCACTCGTCCTCGCCCTGGTCTTCAACCGGCTGGGACGGGAGGGCTGGGCCTTCGCGTTCTCCGGGGTGACGATCGCGGCCTCCGTCGCGATGCTCTTCCTCGCGCTCTTCCCCGACGTCATGCCGTCGACCACCGACCCGGCCTGGAGCCTGACCGTCTCCAACGCCTCCTCCAGCCCCTACACGTTGACGATCATGACGTGGGTGGCCGGCTTCATGACGCCCGTCGTCATCGCCTATCAGGCATGGACCTACTGGGTGTTCCGCAAGCGCATCGGCGCCCACCACATCCCCGGCGCACACTGAGGCACGCCCATGCGACCCATCGACCCGCGCCTGCTGACGTACGCACGCACCACGCGTGTCTTCCTCGCCGCGACCGTGGCCCTCGGCCTTGCCGGAGCGGGCCTGGTCGTGGCCCAGGCCATGCTCATCGCCGGCATCGTCACCGGCACGGTCGGTGCTTTCCGGCACCATGACTCCCCCCGACACCTCACCCAGGACATCGCGCTGCTCGCCGCGGTCGCGGCGGGCCGCGCCCTGGTCACCTGGCTCACCGAGCTCGCCGCCCACCGCACCAGCGCGGCCGTCAAATCGGAGTTGCGCAGCCGCCTGCTGCGTCACGCCACCGGCCTCGGCCCCTCCTGGCTGGGCTCACAGCGCACCGGTGAACTCACCACCCTCGCGCTGCGCGGCATCGACGCCCTCGACGACTACTTCGCCCGCTATCTGCCGCAACTCGGGCTCGCCGTCGTCGTGCCCGCCGCCGTACTGGCCAGGATCGCCACCGCCGACTGGGAGTCGGCGCTGGTGATCGTGGTGACGCTGCCGCTCATCCCCGTCTTCATGGCCCTCATCGGCTGGTACACCGAGGCCCGGATGAAGCGCCAGTGGCGGCTGCTCGCACGGCTCTCCGGCCACTTCCTCGATGTGGTCGAAGGCCTGCCCACCCTGAAGGTCTTCGGCCGCGCCAAGGCGCAGGCCGCATCGATCCGAAGGATCACCGACGACTACCGCCGGGCGACGCTCAAGACGCTCCGTGTCGCCTTCCTCTCCTCCTTCGCACTCGAACTCCTCTCCACCATCTCGGTCGCTCTCGTCGCCGTCGGGATCGGCTTCCGCCTCGTCGACGGCTCGCTCGCCCTCTACACCGGGCTGCTCGTCCTCGTCCTCGCCCCCGAGGCATATCTGCCGCTGCGCCAGGTCGGCGCGCAGTACCACGCCGCGGCGGAGGGCCTGGCGGCAGCGGACGAGGTCTTCGCGATCCTGGAGACGCCCGTCCGCACCCCTGGATCGACCCCGGCCCCCGACATCCGTCACGCCCCTCTGCGCGTCGAGGACCTGACCGTCACCCACGACGACCGCCACGGCCCCTCCCTTCCCGCCACCTCGTTCACCCTCTCGCCCGGTGAGATCGTGGCCCTGACCGGTGCGTCAGGGGCCGGCAAGACCACTGTGCTCAGCACGCTGCTCGGCTTCACTGCCCCGACAGCCGGCCGTATCACCGTCGGCGGCCAGGACCTCACCTCCCTCGATCCTCAGACCTGGCGCGACCAGATCGCCTGGGTCCCCCAACACCCCTACCTCTTCGCCGGATCCATCGCCGACAACGTCCGCCTCGCCCGCCCCGACGCGACCGACGACGAACTGCGTACGGCGCTGGCCGACGCCCACGCCCTCGACTTCGTGAACAGCCTCGCACGAGGCACTGACACTCGCCTCGGCGAAGGCGGCGCGGGGCTCTCCGCGGGCCAGCGCCAACGCCTCGCGCTCGCCCGTGCGTTCCTCGCCGACCGGCCGCTGCTCCTCCTCGACGAGCCCACCGCCAACCTCGACTCCACGACCGAGGCCGACGTCGTCGACGCCATCCGCCGCCTCGCCGCGGGCCGCACCGTGATCCTCGTCGTCCACCGGCCCGCGCTGCTGGACCTCGCCGAACGGGTCGTCCGCATCGAGGCCCCGTCGGCTGCGCAGCCGCCCGCGGCTGCGGCTGCCGGCGGCTCGGCCGCCCGGGAGCCGGCGCCGGCACGCGTTGCAGCGCCCGTGCCCGCCTCCGCGCACGCCGACACCTCCATGCCGCCGACGCCCGCCACCGTGGCCGTGCCCGCGCTCCGGCGCGTGCGCCGCATGGCGGGCCCGCTGCGCCCCCGCTTCGTCCTGGCAGCCGCGCTCGGCGCGCTCGCGCTCGGCAGCGCCATCGGGCTCATGGCCACATCCGGATGGCTGATCTCGCGCGCTTCCCAACAGCCGCCGATCCTCTACCTGATGGTAGCGGTCACGGCCACCCGCGCCTTCGGCATCGGCCGTGCAGTCTTCCGCTATGCCGAGCGTCTCGTCTCCCACGACGCCGTCTTCCGCGCCCTCGCCGACCTGCGGGCCGCCGTCTACCGCCGCCTCGAACGCCTCGCGCCCGCCGGGCTGCGCGACACCCGGCGCGGCGACCTGCTCTCCCGTCTCGTCGCCGACGTCGACTCGCTCCAGGACTACTTCCTGCGCTGGCTGCTGCCGGCCGCCACCGCGGCGGTCGTCAGCGCCGCGGCCGTCGCGTTCACTGCCTGGCTGCTGCCCGCCGCGGGAGCGGCCCTGGCCGTGGGGTTGTTCGCGGCGGGAGCCGCCGTTCCCGCGCTCTCCGCCATGCTCTCCCGCCGTACCGAGTCGAGGCTCGCGCCGGCCCGCGGACGGCTGTCCACCGAGTTGGTCGACCTGCTCTCCGGGACGGCGGAGCTGACCGCCGCGGGCGCCCTGACCGCACGGCTGCGCGCCACCGACGACTCCGACCGCGCGCTCACCCGGATCGCCTCCCGGTCCGCCGCCACGGCCGCCCTCGGCTCGGCACTGACCGCGCTCTTCACCGGCCTCACCGTGGCCGCCTGCGCCTACGCCGGAGTGCGCGCCGTGCACGACGGGCGCCTGGCATGGGTGGCGCTCGCCGTCGTGGTGTTCACTCCGCTTGCCGCGTTCGAGGCGGTGGCCGGGATGCCACTCGCCGTCCAGTACCGGAGGCGGGCGCGGCGAGCGGCGGAGCGGGTGCACGAGGTGCTGGACGCGCCCGCACCTGTCGCCGAGCCGGAGCGGCCGGCGGCCGTTCCGCAGACCCCCTATCCGCTGCGCCTGCGCGATGTGACGGTACGTCACCCAGGCATGGAGCAGCCCGCACTCGACGGCTTCGGCCTCGACCTCACCCCCGGCCGCCGCATCGCCGTCGTCGGCCCGTCCGGCGCGGGAAAGACGACGCTGGCGCAGGTGCTGCTGCGGTTCGTGGACCGGGAATCCGGCGCGTACACGCTCGACGGCACCGACGCCGCCACGCTCGACGGCGACGCGGTCCGCCGCCTCGTCGGCCTGTGCGCCCAGGACGCGCACATCTTCGACAGCTCGGTGCGGGAAAACCTGCGCCTGGCGCGCCCCGGCGCGAGTGACGAACAACTGCGCGCCGCCCTCCGTGACGCGCGCTTGCTCGGATGGGTGGATTCACTCCCCGACGGTCTGGACACACTCGTGGGAGAGCACGGGGCACGCATGTCCGGCGGCCAGCGGCAGCGCCTCGCGCTCGCCCGCGCACTCCTCGCAGAGTTTCCCGTCCTCGTCCTCGACGAGCCGGCCGAGCACCTCGACCTGCCCACCGCCGACGCTCTCACCGCCGACCTGCTGCGGGCCACCGAGGGACGGGCCGCGGGCGGCCGGGCCACCGTGCTGATCACCCACCGGCTGGCCGGGCTCGCCACGCCCGGGGCGGTCGACGAGATCGTCGTCCTCGACCACGGACGGACGGTGCAGCGCGGCAGCTACGAGGAGCTGGCCGCCGCCGACGGACCGTTCCGCCGCCTGCTCGACCGTGAGCGTGCGGCCGAGCCCGGACGGCTGCGCGCAGAGCTTTCCGCACCGCTTTCCGTATAAAAATGCACAAATTAGACTCAGGGTCATGGCAGATCCTCAGCCGGATGCACGGCCCGGGCGCAGCGCCGCGCTGAGCGCTCTCGGCTTGCCCTCCCTCGCCCCTGACCTCACCGAGCTGAGCGAACGCCTGCCCCATCTGCTCGAAGCCGTCGTCACCCTCACCACCGGGCTCGACGTGCACGAAACGCTGCGCCCCATCGTCGAGACCGCCGCCGATCTCGCCGGCGCCCGCTACGCCGGGCTGGGCGTGATCAAAGCCGACGGCAACGGCCTCGCGGACTTCGTCACCCATGGAGTCGACGAGGCGGCTCGGCGCCCTCCGCGAGGTGCAGCGGCCGTGGCTCGGCTTCCCCGAGGGCCGCGGCGCGCGGAGGCGATGGGCGGGACGTGCTCGTACGGGCCGGGGCCGGACGGCGCCGGGACGACGGTGGTGTGGGAGGCGCCGCTGTAGCCGGCGTGGCGGGGCCCAGCCGTGGCCCGGCGGGGCGGTCATCCGCCGGCGATGACGCGTTCGATGGCGAGCGCGACGCCGTCGTCGTCGTTGGCGGCGGTGCGATGCGTCGTGGCGGCGAGCACGTCGGGATGGGCGTTGGCGACGGCGTACGACGTGCCGGCCCACGACAGCATCGCCAGATCGTTCGGCATGTCGCCGAAGGCGACGACCTCGTCGGCGGAGATCCCGCGCTCGGCGCAACAGCGGGCCAGGGTCGTGGCCTTGCTGACACCCGCGCCGCTGATCTCCAGCAGCGCGGAGGGACTGGACCGGGTGAACTCGGCGTGGCCGCCCGCAGCACGGCGGGCTGTGGCGAGGAATGCGTCGGGGTCGGCGGTCGGGTGCTTGGCGAGGAGCTTGAGCACCGGCTGGTCCGTGGCCCACGCCAGCAGTTCCTCTATGGGGGCGCTCACCGAGTCGGGTTCGGCGAAGAACGCCGTGTACCCGGGCTCGTAGTGGAAGCCGCGCGTCCGCTCGACCGCGAAGGCCGTGCCGGGGGCCGCGGCGCGCAGCTCGGCCACGACGCTGAGGGCGTCGCGTACGGCCAGCGGGTAAGCGGCCAGCAGGAGGTCGCGGTGCAGGTCGTAGACGGCCGCACCGTTGGCGCAGATGGCGACGCCGTGGCGCGCGGTATGGGCGGCGACGACGTCCATCCAGCGGGCCGGGCGGCCGGTGACGAAGAAGACCTCGATGCCCGCGTCCTCAGCGGCGGTGAGGGCGGCGATGGTGCGGGCGGAGACGGTCTTGTCGTTGCGTAGCAGGGTGCCGTCGAGGTCGGTGGCGATGAGCCGTGGTTTGGGGGGACTGGCCTGGGGCTCCGGGGACCGGGGAGTCCGGTAGGTCGTGGTCACGGGGTCCATACTGGCGCACAACGGCGCACACGCGTGGAGTAGGGGCGCGTGCAAGCCAATGCGCTCCCGCGTCTCCGGTCACCCGCGCCACTGTCGCCCGCGCCCGCACGTGGTCGCCCTTCTTCACCCCCGACCCCGGCCGCGACCCGCAGGTCACCGGGCAGGACCTCGCCGACGAGCTGGACCTGTGGGTCAAGGCCCTCGGCGACAAGGTCCCGGCCAAGCACGTGTGGCACTGCCCGGTGCGCACGGCCCCCGGCGACCGCATCCTGTCCGACGACGAGTGGGCCCAGGTCGCCCGGCGCATCCTGTACGCCAGCGGCGTCGCCCCCGAAGGCGACGAGAGGGCATGCCGGTGGATCGCGGTGCGCCACGCCCCAGACCACATCCACATCGTCGCCACCCTGGTACGCGCGGACCGCACCCGGCCTCGCCACCGCAAGGACGGCATCCGCGCTCAGGCCGAATGCCGCAAGATCGAGAAGGAGCCTCATCGCCACCCCGGATGTCGAGACCGGTGAAGCGGTAATTCCCCTGCGCAACCAGCGTGCGGCCCGAGCCCGCCGGGACGCCGCCGACGCCACCGACCACGCGAACCTCACGCTTGAATCCGACGACGATGCGGCAGCGGCCGCCCAGCTGATCGGAGTCGGCGAGGTGCTGGATGCCCTTGTCCAGACCTCATCCGCCGACACGAAAGCCGAGCTACGACAAGGCGCCCGGTTCTTCGAGCGTGCCACCCGCTCGCACATCCGCACCGAACAGGCCGAACTGCGAGCCCTGCGCCGCGCCGCCCGCGAGATCGTCTCCGGGGGACCCGCCCTCGGCCGCGGCGGGGATGCGCTGGCGGCCTCGCTCGACGAGGCCGTACGCGCCGGACACAACCCCGCCGCCCTCCTTAAACAGACAGGGGAGATCAGGGAGCTGGGCACCGCCAACCACATCAGCGACGTCCTGGTCTGGCGATTGCGCCGACTCGGAAACCTGCCCGCCTCGGTCGACCTGCCGAAGCCACCACCCAACCGGCGACTGGCCCCGACGACGCCAGCCACAGCAGCGACCACCCGCACCGTGCCACCGCCGACCCCGGGCACTGCACGACCACGCGCACGCTGACCCCATCCACACGGGAGCCACCCACCGCCACCGGTGGTCGGCTCCCTAGGCACCATGTGACTTCGCTCGACAAATGGCGTCTGGGCGCCGTACCCGGCACCGCGTGCCCGGCCACACGTAAGTTGTCGTGAGCGCTTCACTAGGTAGAGCGGGCTGAGCGTTTAGTTGGCGGTTCCTGCTTCCGCGTCAGTCCTCGCACCGGAGTTGGCCCTGGAATCTCAGCTGTGTCCCCGGGGGGAAGGTGACCGCCGGGTAGCTTAATCGGGCATGACGCCAGGGCTTGCGACCGGCGGGCTGCGGCAACGAGCCGACGCCCTGGTATCCCGGGGCAGACCATCCGGATGTGGCTGCCGCTCGCCAGTCGCGCTCGAATGGCGCATGGTGGAGGACATGGGTCCCGGGCAGCGTCTTGCCGGGTGGCGGCAGCCATGGCAGTCGGCCCACGGGCTGCTGGCGATCCCTGTTGTGCTCATCGTGGTGATCACGATCGTGGACATCTTGGTCCCGGTCGATGTCCACCTGAGTCCGCTGCTGGTCATCGCGCCCGCGATCACCGCCTCGTTCGCCGGTCCCCGGCTGACCGGGCTGGTCGGGGTCCTGGCAGTTGCGGCCCAGGCGTACATCGGCTGGCACTTCGGCGCACTGTCCTCCCGAAACGTGATGAATCAGATCCTCGCCCTGGCAGTGCTCTCGTGCCTGATCGTGTTCTTCTGCGTGGTACGCGAGCGGCGCAGACGGGAGCTCGCCCAGGTGCGATCAGTCGCCGAGGCCGCGCAGCACGTCCTGCTGTGGCCGCTCCCGAACCGGATCGGCCCGCTGCGCACCGCCTGCCTGTACCTCGCCGCAGAGGACGAGGCCCAGATCGGCGGCGACCTGTACGCGGCCACCCGCACCGAGGACGGAGCCCTCGTGCTGATCGGCGACGTGCGGGGCAAGGGTCTGGCCGCCATCGGAGAGGCCGCCCTCCTGCTGGGCGCCTTCCGCGAGGCCGCCCACCAGCACGCCACCCTGCCCGCGCTGGCCACTGCCCTGGAAGGCAGCATCGACCGCTACCAGGCCGAGTTCCCCGAGCCGGACGAAGAGGCCGGGGAACGCTTCGTCACCGCCCTGCTGCTGGAGATCCCCGACGAAGGCCACATCACCCGGCTGACCAGCTGCGGCCATCCCCCTCCCCTGCTGCTCAGCCCCGGCAACGCCGTCACCGTCCCGAGCGTGCACCCCGCGCCCCCGCTGGGGCTCGGCGGGATCGGACCGACGGACTATACCGTCGATGTGTTCTCCTTCGAACCCGGAGACACCCTCTTGCTCTACACCGACGGCGTCATCGAAGCCCGCGACGCGAGCGGCGGCTTCTACCCGTTCGCGGTACGGGCCGCCCAGTGGGCCGACAGCAGCCCCGAGATACTCCTCCACCACATCCGGCGCGATCTCCTCGCCCACGCCGGCGGACGCCTCGACGACGACGCCGCCCTCATCGCGATCCACCGCCCCCCCGCCCCCCCCCGCCCCCACCCACCCGGGCCACCACCACGCAAAGATCATCCACGGTAATGGCTTCCCCCGAGGCTCTGGCAGAAGCGAACGGCACGAGTAGGGGATGGAGCACGTCTATACCCCGGAGAGCCGGCCCCCCGATCCGGGAGGTACTTGACACGCCGGGCGACGAAGGCGGCAGCGGCGTCCGGGGCGCGGGTATGCGCAACAGTGACGGCGGTGGTGGCAACGGCGGCAACGAGGCCCAGGACGACGTCCATCAGCAGCAAGACCGCGCCGTTGAGCGCTAGCGCCAGGAAGACCAGGCCGGTCTGGGCGAGCCGTGTGGACAGGGCCACGATGCGCGGCTTCAGGCCGCGGTGGAACAGGACACGGTGCAAAGCAACCGGTGTGGCAAGGACGGCAGAGGCGACATCCGTCATCAGCAGCGTGACCACGTAGGTGTCGCGCTGGAACGCGTTGAGCTGCGCGAAGCGATTAGTGAAGGCTACGCCGAGCAGGAAAGCGAAGACGATCTGTACGCCGGCCTGGACTACACGCAGCTCCTGCAGGAGCTCCACCAGGTTGCGATCGGCCCGCGCCTGGGGGCTTTCCGGGCGTGGCACCTGTGGTTCAGGTTGCGGCTGCATCTGCATAGGGTCGCTGTCGATCGGTTTGTGAGGGTGGCGGGCTGTTACGGGGTCGCGCCGTTCATCGGCATGGCCCTCGTCGCAGTGCTGCTCGGCAAGTCTCCGTCGCCACCAAGCTCCGGGGCATCACCCAAGATCGCTCAGAGAAGTAATCCGCGGAAGCTCTACCTACCGATGCGGCCTTGCCGCCTACTCTGACAGTGACGAGCTGTTCAGAGAGGGGCAAGGCCGTGTCATTTGATGCTACCTCGGACCCGTTCGCCGAGCCGGTCGCCTTCGGCCAGCGCATGCAGCTGCTCCGCACCCGGCGCGGCATGACCCGCGAGGTGCTCGCCGGGCTGCTCGGCAAGTCCCCGTCGTGGGTGAAGCAGATCGAAAACGGGCGGCTCAAGACCCCGAAACTGGACATGATCCTGGCCATCGCCGAAGCCCTGCGTGTCCGCAACCTCGCCGACCTCACCGGACAGCCACAGCCCGTCGAGCTGTTCGTCGGACCTGGGCATGCCCGTCTGCCCGCAGTTGCCACGGCCATCAACGCCCTCCCGCTGACAGCCGACCGGGAAGCGCCGCCGATCGAGCACCTCAAGGCCCGCCTCGCCCGCTCATGGGCCGCCCGCCACCAGGCGCCGAACCACCGGGACGTCATCGGCGCCCTGCTGCCCGACCTGATCCGTGACGCACAACTCGCCGTGCACCAGGCCGACACATCCGCCGAGAGGCGTGCCGCGCAGGCCCTCTTGTCCGAGGCGTACTCGCTGGCGCAGTTCTTCGTCGCCTACCAGCCCGACGCCTCGCTGCTGTGGCGCGTCGCCGAGCGCGGCATGGTCGCTGCGCAGGAGTCGGAGGATCCGCACGCGATCGGCGTGGCGGCGTGGCTACTCGCACAGGCGCACCGCGACAGCGGGCCTGGTCACTTCGACGCCGCGGACGCCGTCAACCTCGACGTGCTCGGCTACCTGACACCGCTGCTGCCGGACGCTTCGGACGATGTGCTGGCCATCACCGGTGCGTTGCAGTTCGAGGCCGGCTACACCGCTGCACGCCGCGGCGACACCGGTTCCGCCTGGGGGTATTGGGACACCGCCCGTGCCATGGCTGCCCGTCTGCCGGACGGCTACTACCATCCGGTCACCTCGTTCGGGCAGGCCATCATGGGCGCACATGCCGTCACCGTCGCGGTCGAGCTGCACGCCGGCGGCGAGTCGGTACGGCAGGTCACACGGGCGGAAGCCGACGTGATCCCGTCCCGGCCACGCCGCTCCAGGCACCGGATCGAGCAGGCCCGCGCCTACCACCTCGATGGGCAGCCGGACGTAGCCCTGGCCACGTTGGAGCAGGCGCACGAAGCCGCGCCGGAGACGATCCGATGGAACGGCTTCGCCCGCCGGATCGTGTTGGAGGAGGCGGAATCCAAGACGCCGTCACGGCGGCAGCGAGCATCAGAACTCGCAATGAAAATCGGCATGTTGGCGGCGTGATGATCGCAGCGTGAGCAAGGTGCACAAACTGTGCCCCTTCTTCGGATGTGGCGCTCCTACGGTCGAGATCGAACCAGCCGCCGATGCCGGGGGGACGATCTCATGACCGCCGAACAGCCCGCCCTCGCCTACGTGTACGACAGACATGCCACGGCCAACACGGTCGTACTGCGCCTGCGGCTACAGGTCTGTGCGCAGTATGCGGAGGCGCAGGGCTGGATGATCGGTGGATGGTTTGTCGACGAGGGCGACGACGCCCTCACCAACGACAGGCGGCCCGCGTTCGAGGCGATGCTCAACACCATCCGCGTGGCCGGGGTCGACACTCCGCGGGTGTGCCTCGCCTACGACTGGGACCGGCTCTCTCGCGACCAGGAGGCGCGCGGGCTGCTGACACGCCGCGTGCTGCACCTCGGTGCGTGGGTCGAAACCTGCTGCGGCGAGCAGCGCCGCCCGGACGGCACCTGGGTACAACGCGCCCGCCTCACCACGGCCCCGATCACGGCATGACCGCGCCCGCGTGGACGACCGGCCGCTGCTGGCTGTACTGCCGCCGACCGGATTGCCCGTGATGTGGGTCGGCTCCGTGCAGATCATCGTCGTGCACGCCCCGCTGTACCTCTGCGAGGCATGCCTGAGCGAGCTGTCCGCCACGGTGTGGCAGCACGGCGGCGGTGGCGAAGTCAGTGCCCTTGTCGATGCTGTGAGCCGCTTGCCGTACATGTTGCGCACCACGTCCACGCCGGCTCGTCCGCAGCTATCGCAACTCCAGCTCGCGGTGCTGTCCTCCATTGGACGAGGGACATGTTGATCACGCGGCTCCCTCATGCGCCCAGAAGATGGCCTTGTTGATCTTTGAGCCGAGCGGATCAGCGACTACCGCCGCTGCGCTGCAGCTGCGCGCCGCGTGCCCCCGCATGGGACAAAGGGCTGGAGCGGGTACCCGTAGAGGCGAGGAGTACCTGGAGTTCCGGCAAGATGCCATAACGGTAGGCGCGCAGCCATGTTTGCTCGCCTGAGACGGACGCCTCGTGGCAGGCAGGATCGGTTCGGGCGGCGAGCTGTTCCATCACCTCGTCGACGGCGAGCTGGCCGGTCACGAACCGGTGCAGGCCCAGAGGCGGGTATCCCCGGTCCCAAAGGAGGAGTGGCGTGCTGCGTGGGTCGACCTCCACGGCCCGTGAGGCGGCGTCTTTGGGTTGGCAGGCGAAGCCGTCGGTAGCGGCAACGTGCGCCCAGAACGCGGGGCCGTCGCCGATGTGCGCGAGCGCGATCTGCGGGCCCGGCCGCGGCCACTGCAGAGCATGGTTCACTACGGCACGTGGAACACGCCCACTCGAGCTCTGGTTTATCAGGGCGAAATATCCGGCCCTATTGAGTGAATGCGTGCGTGTCATGGTATCTGTTCGACGGTTCCGGTTACATGCGGTGGCGTGGGTGTCGTGCCCCGTCAACCCCGAGGAGCGTCAAAGTGAGAAAGACCCTGCGCGCGAGCGCCTTGATAACCGGAGCGTGTGGCCTTTTGCTGGCCGCGGCCGGACCGTCGTTCGCCCAGACCCAGCGCGCACCCACCGGCGGCTTTGGCTCCGGCGGCTGGGACGGGTTGAAGTCCATCGACAGCGACACGATCGCCGACTTCCGCATCTTCTTCCACTGCTCGTCGTCCTCCCGAACGTGCATCAACGGGCCGGTGGACAGCGGCAACCTCTGGGGTTCCCAGAACCTCTGGTGGAAGTCCGGCGCCGCCGTCGACAGCGGCAGCCCCACCAACACCAACGGCAACACCAACGGCCACATCGAGACCCACGGTCCGCAGGGCCCCAAGGACATTCAAACCGTCCGCTAGGACGCAGGTCAGATACACCGCCGTGATCGCCCGGCCAGTCCTTCCGGGCGATCACGGACGGCGTCCAAGGCGAGCGTGATCAGGTCAGTTGTGGCCCCTCGCCTTCTGCCGCACCGCCTGCGGCGGTTCGGCCGCACCCTGCGACAACCCCCCGGCGGGGGCGGCACCGCCGGGGGGCGGGTCGGCGTGAGCGCCCATGACGGAGTCTCCACTGTTCGTGGAACCGTTCGTGTTCGCAATGTTTCCGCTGCTGGCCGGATTCCCCCGGTTGAGGAAGTTCCCGCTGTTCTGGCTGTTACCACTGTCTGCCGCACCGTTCACGTCCGAGATGTTACCCGTGTGATAGGGATTTCCCTGGTTGGAGAAATTCCCGCTGTTCAGGCGGTTGTCGCTGTGCGCCGGGCCGTTGATGCAGGGGTGCGGAGAACTGCTCACAGGCGATTTGTAGTTGTAGTCGACGAGGTGGTTGTTGCACAGCACGCCGGAGACCATCCTGCCCAGCGTGCCCACGTCGAGACCCACCAGTGAGGAGAGCAGGGATTGTGGCGACGGCTGCGGCGCGGGTTGCGCGTGCGCGGTTCCGGCGCCACACATCACCAGCCCACAGGTGCCGACGACGGTCACGGCCTGCGCGACTCTTCTCACAAAGCTCACCATCCTCTGAATACGCTCCTGCGGGCCTAATCGTGCGGCATCTGGTACGGCTATGTGGTCGGTAACCCGCCGAAAAAAGCTGATCATCCGTCAAATTCATTCGCACGGCTCAGTTGTGGGCTCTCCGGCGTCCCATTGTGAACGGGCACCCGGATCGTGCGAGCCACTCCCAGGCGGGCCGAGACGTTCCCCCCACCGGACCGTCATCACGGCATTTTGCAATCCCCGTGGGGGCCGCTCTCAGACATACGAGAGGCGGATAACTCGAAGACTCAACCTGCTCGGCCGAATCCGCAGTCCAGCGCCTCCCACCTGCGAATCCACGATGGAAGGTTCCGCACTGGGCGGATGGCGACGGGGTGGTGTCGGCGGTCACGAAATTCCCCAGGTGGGACGGGTTGGGCGTCACGTAACTCGGCCTTGTCGACGATCTTGTGATCGGGTGGGTTGCGTGGCGAGGAGTACGCGCTTTCGCAGAAGATCGAGGTTGGCCCGGCCGAATCCCTGCCGCTTGGGGAGCTTGACTCTCGTAACCTGGCCCTCGACCTGGCCGGATCTCCAGGGGGTGGACAACCCTGCGGTCACCGCGTCTTGGTCCCGGCGGAGGCCGTTGACGAAGGAGTGCGTGGCGCTGCTGTGCCGCACTCTGGGGGTGACCCCCACCTGCGTCTGATGACCTCTCGTGTTTCGCATTTTTGCCTTGGTGGCGGTGCGCGAACCGGGGTGCGACGAGGGCCTGTTGGGGCGTGGTCCGGCCGGTTCGTGGGGCGGATGACGGAGCGGATGAAGAAGCATCGGCGATGTCTGTTTCACCCTGATTGGTCAACTCGCAGATCGTTGATGAAAACGGATCGAGGAGCCGCGCTATCTGCCGGTCGACGGATGAGGTGGGCGACTGGTCAGCCACCGGGCGAGCCGAGCGGTTGTTCGGTCCATACGGTCTTGCCGGCCTGGGTGTAACGGGTGCCCCATCGCTCGGTGAGTTGGGCCACCAGGAAGAGGCCGCGGCCGCCTTCGTCGGTGATGCGGGCCCGGCGCAGATGCGGGGAGGTGTGGCTGGGGTCGGAGACCTCGCAGATGAGGTGTTCGGTGCGGATCAGCCGCAGCGTGATGGGGCCGTCGGCGTACCGGTAGGCGTTGGTGACCAACTCGCTCGCGATGAGCTCGGTGGTGAAGGCGAGTTCCTCCAACCCCCACTCGGTCAGCTTGGCCGCGGTCAAATTCCGGGCCCGGGCGGCGGCGGTCGGCTCCCGGGCAAGGTCCCAGGAGGCGACATTCTCCTGGACAAGCACCCGGGTGCGGGCGATCAGCAGCGCGATGTCGTCGGTGGGTCGCTCGGGGACCAGCGCGTCCACCACCGCCTGGCAGGTGCGTTCCAGGGGGCCGGCGGACCGGGTGAGCTCCGCGCACAGGCGCGTGAGCGCGACGTCGATGTCGCCGTTGCGCTCCTCCACGAGCCCGTTGGTGTAGAGGGCGAGCAGGCTGCCCTCGGGCAGGTCGAGCTCGTACGCCTCGAACGGCAGCCCGCCGAGGCCGAGCGGCGGGCCCGCGGGCAGGTCGGGAAGGCGCACCTGGCCGTCCGGGGTAGCCACGACCGGCGGCGGGTGGCCGGCGCGTGCCAGGGAGCAGTGCCGGGAGACGGGGTCGTAGACCGCGTACAGGCAGGTCGCGCCCACTACTTGCTCGCCCGGCGGCTGGTCGCCGTACGCCTCGCGCTCCGCCGCCAGCAGGTTCACCAGGTCGTCCAGCCGCGCGAGTACCTCATCGGGTTCCAGGTCGAGGCTGGCCAGGGTGTGCACCGCGGTCCGCAGCCGGCCCATCGTGGCGGCGGCGTGGATGCCGTGACCGACCACGTCCCCCACGACGAGCGCGACACGGGCGCCAGAGAGGGGGATGACGTCGAACCAGTCGCCGCCGATACCCGGTTCGGCGCTGGCCGGCAGATAGCGGTGCGCCACCTCGACGGCCCGCTGGGCCGGCACCGCGGACGGCAGCAGGCTGCGCTGCAGGGTGAGCGCGGTGCGCTGCTGCTGGGTGAAGCGGCGGGCGTTGTCGATACAGACGGCGGCGCGCGCGGCGAACTCCTGCGCCACGGTCAGATCGTCCTCCTCGAACGGCTCCGGGCGCCGCGACCGCCACAGGCTCACCACCCCCAGTACCAGGCCGCGCGCGGTCAACGGCACCACGATCATCGAGTGCACGCCGAGACCGAGAGCCTCTTCGGCCCGCCGCCGGTCCAGCGAGTACCACTCGGGGTGGATGAGCTCCACCGTTTCCAGCATCGGCCGACCCGCGGCCAGGCACCTGGCCTGCGGTGACTCCGGTGCGAGGGGGACCGCCTCGCCCTCCGGGTACGCGACCCGCGGTTCCCCGGGCGAGAAGGCCACGCGGAGCAGCGGCCCGGCGGCATCGGGGCGCGGCTGGTCACCCCGTGTCACCGGCTGCAGCAGGTCCACCGAGACGTAGTCCGCCAGTCCGGGCACGGCCGCCTCGGCCAGCTCCCGGGCGGTCCGCTGCACATCCAGTGTGGTGCCGATCCGGGCACCGGCCTCGTTGAGCAGCGCAAGCCTGCGCCGGGCCCGGTGACGGTCGGTGACGTCCTCGATGGTCTCGGCCACGCCCAGGATCCGTCCGGCGGAGTCCTCCATCCGGAACGCGGAGGCGGACACCCACCGCTCCCGGCTGGGATCCCTGCGCAGCCGGCAGGACTGCTCGGTGAAGACCATCGGCTTGCCGGTCTCCAGCACCCGGCGTACCCGGTCCTCGGACGGCCCGGCGTCCTCGCTGACCAGCACCTCGCCGGTGCGACGGCCCCGGTGTTCCTTGGCCGTCATCCCGCTGGTCGTCTCCACCGCCCGGTTGACCCGGATGATGTGCAGGTCCGGGCTGTGGACGACGAGACCGATCGGCGACCGGTGGTACAGGCCGTCCAGCAGCGCACGGTCCCGCTGCCATGCGATGACCTCCTCGGCCGGCGCGCCGACGAGAAACCACTCCCGGGCGATCTCGTTCCGCACGACCGCGGTGGACCGGAATCCCATCTCCACACGCCGACCGTCGCGGTGGCGCAGCGGCATCACCCCGAACCAGCCCCCTGCGCTCAGGCAGTCCGCCACCGCGGCCCGGGCGGTCGGCAAGTCGCCGGGGTCGATCAGGAACTCCTGCCACAGCCGGCCGATCACCTCCTTGCCGGGGTAGCCCAACAGCTCCTGGGCCCGTGTGCTCCAGCCAACCACCCTCCCGTGCTCGTCCAGCACCGCGGAGGCGGCGTGGCCCAGCGCGAAGGGGTCCTCCGGACTCTCGCTGAACGGGGTCGCCGGTATGCCCATCACAACCACCTTTGTACTCGTGGTTCCGATGCTCCTACCGCAACCCCCGGGCCGCTAGGCGGTGGGGGCGGTGTCGGGTCATGTTGTCCGGGCGAGGAGGAGGGGCTGACCGGCGCCCCGCTGTGAACGACGCAACGCCTCGATGACGTGGCCGGGCGTGCGGCAGCAGTGGCCGGGGCAGGCCAGGAGCCTGGGTCCAGCTCATCCGCGTACTCGCCGGTGGCCAGGTACACCACGCGCTTGGCGACTGAGACTGCGTGGTCGGCGAACCGCTCGTAGTAGCGGCCGACCAAGGTGACGTCTACGGCCGTCTCCACGCCGTGCTTCCACCGGTCGTCCAGCAGGTGCTGGAAGAGCGTGCGGTGCAGCTCGTCCATGCGGTCATCGTCCTGCTCAAGCTGCAGTGCCGCATCGACGTCGTTGGTGATGAGGACTTCGGCGGCCTGGGTCATCAGCCGCTGTGCGAGCTGCCCCATCTCCAGGATCGTGCGGTGCAGGTCACCCGGCACGGCGCGCTCGGGAAAGCGCAGCAGGGCGAGCTTGGCCAATCGTGCATCAATCCTCGATCCACTGCCAGACTCGCACAGGGCCCCGGTCCGGAAGCCAGGGGGAAGTGGCATGCAGCTGACAGTGACGTTCAGGCTGTGGGTGGTCGTCGTCGTGCTCGCGCAGCATTGCGCGTCAAGAAAGGCTTACGGGTAGAGGTTGTTCGGCCCAGATGGTCTTGCCGTCCGTGGTGTAGCGGGTACCCCAGCGTTGGGCGAACTGCGCGACCAGGAAAAGTCCTCGCCCGCCTTCGTCGTTGCTGCGAGCGCGCCGTAGGTGGGGGGAGGTGTGGCTGCCGTCGGAGACCTCGCAGATCAGACTGACGTCGCGGATGAGTCGCAGGTTGACCGGCCCGGAGGCGTGGCGGATGGCGTTGGTGACGAGCTCGCTGACGATCAGTTCGGTGGTGAAGGCGAGTTCTTCCAGCCCCCAGGAGGCGAGTTGCTCGCTGGCGAGGGTCCGCGCTTCTCCGACGACTGTGAGCTCCCGGGTCAGCGACCATGTCGCGACGTCCTCTTCGCTGAGGGAGCGCGGGCGCGCGACGAGGAAGGCGACGTCGTCGCGGGGATGGTCCGGCAGCAGGAGGCGCTCCATAGTGTCGCAGATTTCTTCCAGCGGGCGATCCGGGTGGGCCAGCGCGAACGCCAACCGTGCAAAGCCGAATTCGACGTCGCGGTCGGGAGATGCGGTGATCAGGCCGTCGGTGTAGAAGGCGAGGACGCATCGGTCCGGGATGGGCACTTCGGTGCATTCGAACGGCAGGCCGCCAAGGCCGAGTGGGGGGCCTGCCGGTATCTCAAGGAATTCGACCGCTTTGTCGGCGTGGGCGATGGCGGGTGGGCAGTGTCCCGCGCGGGCGAAAGCGGCGGTGCGCGAGACGGGGTCGTACACGCAGTACAGACAGGTGGCCCCGACCACCCCTGACTCGTGGCGGCCTGCTCTCTCTTCTTCGGTGTCGAGGTTGACGACGAGGTCGTCGAGGTGGGCGAGAAGTTCATCGGGCGGCAGGTCGAGATCGGCCAAGGTATGGACGGCGGTACGCAGCCGTCCCATAGTGGCGGCCGCATTCATTCCGTGGCCGACGACATCGCCGACGACCAGTCCGACGCGGGCGCCGGACAGCGGCAGCACGTCGAACCAGTCTCCGCCAACACCTGCATGAGTGTCGGCCGGTAGATAGCGGTAGGCGACTTCCACAGCGGTCGATGTCGGCAGGTCCTTCGGGAGCAGGGCGCGCTGGAGGGACAAGGCAGCGCGGTGTTCGCGTGCGAAGCGCCGAGCGTTGTCAATGCAGACCGCCGCGCGAGCAGCGAGTTCCTCCACAAGGAGCAGGTCATCGGCGTCGAAGGTTTCCGGATACTTCCAGCGCACCAGCGTTGCCACACCCATCGTGATTCCGCGGGCACGCAAGGGTACGACCATGTGGGAGTGGATGCCGAATTCCTTCAGCTTGGCCGAGCGCGCCGGATCCTGGGAAAGCCAAGGGGTTGACAGGTCCACGACGGGGTCCAGCACTGGGCGACCGGTGGCGACGCAACGGTACTGAGGTGACATCTCGGAGTAGGTGACCGCTGCCCCCACGGGAACCACGGCCTCCGGGAGGTCTTCTCGGATGGACCGTTGAGCGCCCCGGAGCAGTTCGGTGGATCCGGCGGTGAGGACCGGATCAGGTTCTTGGCCATGGATGACAGCAGTCGACAAGTCGACGGCGACGAAGTCGGCGACCTCTGGAACCAGCACCTCGGCGAGTTCCTGGACGGTACGGTCCAGATCCAGTGTGCTGCCGATACGAACACCGGCCTCGTTGATCAGGGCGAGGCGCCGGCGCGCGCGGTAGTAGCTGGTGACATCGAGCACCGCTTGGCCCATGCCCAGGGTCCGGCCGGCGGGGTCCTGAAGCCTGAAGGAGGAGCGGGAGCGCACGTGGGGCAGGTGCGGAGAGGCGCCTGGGGAGTCGACGTGCGAGACGGCGACCTGCGGCTCACCGGTCTCCAGTACCTCCCGGGCCCGGGCTTCTGCCATCGGACCAGCCGTCTCGGGCACGGTGTCGCGCAGTGGGAGGCCCAGCCGCAGCCGTGCGGGGACGCCGTCCATGCGCTCCAGGGCCGGGTTGATCATCAGGAACCTTAGTTGCGGGTCCACAACGGCCAGCCCGAACGGAGACTGGGTGAACAGTCCGCGCAGAATCGCCTGCTCACGCCCCCATGCCTGCATGGTGGCCAGGTGCGTGGCCACGATGAGCCAGCTGGCACCGTGATCAGGTGCCAGCGGGCAGACCTGCGCCCCGATCTCCAGACGGCGGCCATCACGGTGTTTCACCGTGAGCGAGCCCGCCCACCCTCCTCCGACCCTGTGCCGCTCGGCCATCGCCGATGTCAGCCAGGCCTCCGGGAGCCCCAGCACGTCCGCGAAGAGCGTGCTGCCACCTGCGTCGACGGGTAGCCGAAAAGCGACTCGGCCCCGCTGTTCCACTGCTGGACCAGACCGTGCGAATCGACCACCACGACTGCGGCATCCGTGATGTCGAATCGATAGTCCTGCATCTCGGCGCCAAGCGCTTCCGGCCTATCGATTACCGGCGATCCCATGCCTCAATGGTGCATCCGTTCGGTGATGAAATTCGTCATTCCGACACCGCCTCCGCACCTCACGCGCGTGGCTGCCCGGCCGACGGTGGCGAGTACCGCGCCGGGGGTGGACGGGTCGGTTTCGTCCAGCATTGCCACCGCCGCCTGCAGGCCACGGCGCATGTTGATGCCGTGGTCGGCGTCACCGATAGCGGAGTCGAGGCGGGTCAGATGATCGGCGTTCTCGGCCACCAGTCGGCGGCTTCATGGATCCAGGCCCGGAACATGCTCGCGTCCATCGTCGTCCTTCTCCCTCGTGGGGTTTGTCGTCGGTGTCCGAGGCCGCTCAGCGCCCCCAGCGCAGCGCGGGGGTCTCGACCGGGGCATCCCACAGATAGGTGAGCTGTGGCGTGAGCCGGCACACCGTGATCGTGCAACCGGCCATCTCCAGGCTGGTGATGTAGTTGCCGACCAGGTTGCGGGTGATCCACACGCCATGGCCGGCGAGCCACTCGGCAACCGCGGCATACACCACGTACAGCTCGATCAGCGGGGTGCCACCCAGGCTGTTGACCATCACGAGCACTTCGCCTGAGAGCGGCATGTCGGCGTGGATGGCGTCCAATGCGACACCGACGATCTCCTTGGCGGAGGCGAGCCTGCTGCGGGCGCGACCGGGCTCGCCGTGGATGCCGACGCCCAGCTCGACCTCATCCTCGCCCAGCTCGAAACCGGGTTTGCCCGACGCGGGCACCGTGCACGGTGTGAGCGCCACCCCGAACGAACGGGACCGGTCGTTGACCTCCTGGCCCAAAGCCGCGGTCGTGCCCAGGTCCGCGCCAAGCTCGGCAGCCGCACCGACGATCTTCTCCACGAACACGGCCGCCCCGGTGCCCCGCCGGCCCGCCGTCCACGTACTGTTCTCCACGGCGACATCGTCATTGACCACGACGCCCTCCACCCGCACGCCGTCGTCGGCGGCCAACTCGGCGGCCATCTGGAAGTTCAGCACGTCGCCGGTGTAGTTCTTCACGATGTGCAGCACCCCCGCCCCGCTCTCAACGGCCCGCGTGGCGGCCAGGATCTGGTCCGGCACGGGAGATGTGAACACCTCACCGGGACAGGCCGCGTCCAGCATCCCGTACCCGACGAACCCGCCGTGCAACGGCTCGTGACCAGACCCGCCACCTGACACCAGGCCGACCTTCCCAGCGGTCGGCCCGCCCGCGCGGACGATGTAGCGGTCGGACGTGTTGACCGTCAGCGAGGGGTGCGCGGCGGCCACGCCGACGAGAGCATCGGCAAGCACCTCATCGGGCGAGTTGATGAGCTTCTTCACGGTTCAGGCCCCTTCTCGACTGGATAAGAACATCAGCGAAAACCCATCAACGGTATGGATCAGTGGGATTTGTTAGGACATCACCTTCGCGTAAACACAAGTGCTCTGGTGGGCCGGTCCGGTCGGACCTGCCCACGCTCGAGTCATCGCGCCATGTGCGCGGCTCGGGTCAGGGCAGCGACGGCTGGCAGCACTGCTCGACGAGTCGCCAGACCTCTTCGGGGGTTTCGCGGCTGAGGGCGACGGCGGCCAGGGAGGCGCAGGTGTCATGGCGGAGTCGGCGGATGCGGGCGCGGACCTCGTCGAGGGCAGCGGGGGCGACCGAGAGGCTGTCGCAGCCGATGCCGATGAGGAGGGGGGTCACGAGGGGGTGTGCCGCGGCGTCGCCGCAGACGGAGACCTGACGATTGTGGCGGTGGGCGGCGGTGACGACGCGGGCGATGGCGTCGAGTACGGCGGGGTGTGCCGCCATGGCGGGGGTGGCGGTGGGGTCGCGCCGGTCCAGGCCCAGGAGCTGGCAGGTGAGGTCGTTGCTGCCGATGGAGAGGAAGGAGGCTTCGCGGGCGAGGTGGTCGGCTGCGGCGACGGCTTCGGGGAGTTCCACCATGATGCCCAGGGGTGGCGTCGGGACGCCGGCTTCGGCGGCTACGGTCTGGAGGAGGCGTCGGCAGGCGCGTAGTTCGTCGATGCTCGCGACCATAGGGATCATGATGCGCAGGTCGGTGTCGGCTCCGGCGCTGAGCAGGCTGCGGAACTGGTCGGCGAAAGCCTCCGGTTGGGCGAGCATGAGAGGCAGGCCGCGGCCGAGCCGCGCGCCCTTGCGGCCTTGGGACAGGAACGGCGGCAGTTTGTCGTCGGCGAAGTCGAGAGTGCGAGCCGTGACGACCTGACCGGTGAGCGTGCGAAGGACGGGGACGAGGGTGGCCGCGTGCTGATTGCGGGTGGGCCAGGCGGGATGGTTGAGGAAGGGCAACTCGGTGCGGAGCAGGCCGACACCCTCGGCGCCCGTAGTCAGGGCCGCGCGGGCCTCGGCCGGGGTGGCCACGTTGGCCCGCAAAACGATGCGGTGCTCGTCGAGTGTCTCGGCGGGCAGGTGGCGCTCTTCGGCTAGGGCGAGCCTGCGAGTGCGGGCGGTCTCCATTGCGTGCAGGGCCCTGGTGCGTTCGTCGTCGTCGGGATGGGTAACCGCTGCGGCCCGGTCGGCGTCGAGCAGTATTTCCTGCCCGTCCGGCAGGTCGAGAAGCTGGGGGTCCACGGCCAGGAGCAGGGGGATGCCGAGTGAGCGGGCGACGATGGCGGCGTGCGAATTCGGGCCGCCGGTGACGGAGATGGCGGCGGTGACCGTCTGTCCGGGTTCCAGCAGGTCGGCTGCGCCGATTTCGTGGGCGACCAGGACGAGGGGCTGGTCGGGTGCGGGGCCGACCTCGCCGTGCAGCCAGTTCAGGGCGCGGCGGCCGACTTGCCGGACGTCGGCGGCGCGTTCGGCAAGGGTCGGGTCGTCCAGGGCGGCGATGGCTCGCGCATAGGTGTCGACGGCTTGCCGGATGGCGATGGCTGCCGGCTGGCCGTGGTGCGCTCGCTCGATCGCCTTTCCTCGCAGGTCGTGGTCTTGGGCAATGTAGCTGTTGACCTCCATGATGTCGGCCTGCTCGTCCTTGCCCTGCTCGCGCAGAGAGGTGGACAGCTCCAGCAGGCGGGCCGCGACGGCGTCGAAGGCGTCGGTGATCTGATGGATGGCATCGCCGCTGGTGCGGTGGGGGAGCGTGGTGCGGGTGTGGGGTCGGTCGGTGCGGTGGAGGAAGCCGAGGGCTATGCCGCCCGAGGCAAGGCGGCCGGGATAGGTGCGGCGGGTCACCGGGCAGTCACCGTCTCGGCGAGGGCGCGGAAGATCAGGGCGGTGGAGGTGGCTCCGGGGTCCTGGTGGCCGATACTGCGGGCACCGAGGTAGGAGGCACGGCCCTTGCGCGCCTGCAGGGGAATGGTGGCGCGCATACCGTCCTCGGCGGCGTCGGCGGCGGCGCGGGCCGCGGTGGCGAAGTCGCTGCCGGAGTTGGCCTGCTGTTGGAAGGCGGCCAGGGCGGGGGCGTAGGCGTCGATCATGGTCTTGTCGCCGGGTGCGGCCGCGCCGAGTTGCTGGACGCTTGCCAGTCCGGCGGCCAGAGCGGCGGCGAACTGCTGGGTGTCGGCGGTGGGTGTGTCCAGTGCCTTGCCGATGGCGCGGAAGGCGCTGCCGTACAGCGGGCCGGAGGCGCCGCCGACGCTGGAGATGAGGGTGGTACCTGTTTTGACCAGGACGGCGCCGACGGTTGGCGGTGTGTAGTCGGTCAGGGCGGTGGTGGCGGCGGAGAAGCCGCGGTGCATGTTGACGCCGTGGTCGGCGTCGCCGATGGCCGAGTCGAGCTGGGTGAGGTGGTCCTTGTGCTTGTCCACGGCGGCGGCGATGGCCTGCACCCAGGTGCGGGCGAGGTCGATGTCCACGGGATCTCCGTTCTTCGATGGGTGCTGTCAGTGGTGGGGGAGGCGGGCCCGGGCCCCCATAAGCCGGGCCCACCCCGCTCTTTTCAGGTACCCCAGCGCAGGGCGGGGGTGTTCACGGGTGCGTCCCACAGGGACAGGATGTCGGCATCGGCCTTGCACACGGTGAGGGAAACACCGGCCATGTCCAGGCTGGTGACGTAGCTTCCGACGAGGTTGCGGGCGATGACAATGTCCTTGTCCGCGAGGACGGCGGCGACCTCGTTGAAGACGACGTACAGCTCCAGCAGCGGTGTGCCGCCCAGACCGTTGACCATCACGATGGTCTCGTCACCGGTGTTAAGGGGCTGGTCGGCGAGGATCGCGTCCAGGGCTGTGGCCACGATCTCCTTGGCGGGGCGGAGCTGCTCCCTGCTGCGCCCGGGTTCGCCATGGATGCCGACGCCGATCTCCATTTCGTCGTCGGGCAGGTCGAAGCCGGGCTTGCCGGAGGCGGGGGTGGTACAGGCGGTCAGGGCGACGGCGAATGACCGGGAGTTGTCGTTGACACGGCGTCCCATCTCGGCCACCTCGGCGAGGTCGGCCCCCTGCTCGGCGAGGGCCCCGGCGATCTTCTCGACGAAGACGGTGGCGCCGGTGCCGCGCCGTCCGGCGGTCCAGGTGGAGTCCTGGACCGCGACGTCGTCGTCGATCAGAACGGTGGCGACCGTGATGCCCTCCTCGGCGGCCAGTTCGGCGGCCATCTGGAAGTTGAGAACATCGCCGGTGTAGTTCTTCACGATGAACAGCACGCCCGCGCCGCCGTCGACGGCCTGAGCTGCGGCGAGCATCTGACCGGGGACGGGAGAGGTGAACACCTCTCCGGGGCAAGCGGCGTCGAGCATGCCGAGGCCGACGAAGCCGCCGTGCAGGGGCTCGTGCCCGGAGCCGCCGCCGGAGACCAGGGCGACCTTGCCCGGTCTGGTGGCGTCGGCCCGAGCGATCACTTTGTTCTCCGCATCCACGCGCAGGGTGGGGTGGGCGGCGGCGATCCCGGCCAGGGCGTCTTCCAGGACCGCCTCGGGAGCGTTGATCAATTTCTTCACGACAGGGCTCCTTCGGGAGCCGCAACCGGCTCCGACTCGGCCGCTTCCCCGGCTGCGGTGGCGGCGGCGCGGCGGGCGTTCAAGACGGTGTAGAGGAACCCGGCGGCAACCGCGCCGGCGACATCGCCGATCAGGTAGACGGGCAGCTGGTTCCAGTGGACCGTGCCGCTGAACAGCTGGCCGGCGACCATGGGGCCGATGACGCGTGCCGGGTTGATGGCGGAGTCGGTGGCGGGCCCGACCACCATGATGATCGCGAACACGGCCAGGCCGATGGCGAGCCCGGCGAAGCCGCCGGCCGAGCGGCGGTCGATGGCGCCGAAGACGACGAAGGCGAGGATGAACGTGCCGATGGCTTCGGCGAGGAGGGCCTGGCCGGCACTGACTTGGGGGCCGTAGGCGGCGATGCCCAGCCCGACGGTCACGGCCTTGTGGCCGAGCACGCCGATGATCGCCAGGGCTCCCACGAGCGCGCCGATAACCTGGGCGGCGATGTAGCCGGGGACGTCCCGCCAGGGCATCTTCTTGGTCGCGGCCAGTGCCAGGGTGACGGCCGGGTTGATCTGACAGCCGGAGATATGGCCGATCGCGTAGATCATGGCGATGACGACCGTGGCGAACGCCAGCGAGATCATCCCCAGATCGGCGAAGGTGAAGGGGGTCTGGCCGTTGACGATGAGCGTTGCGGGGACCGAACCGACGCCGATGAACACCAGCATCGCGGTGCCCAGCACCTCGGCGAGCAATTTCTGAGGGTAGGTGTTCTCTTCCATGATGGCGCCCAGCGCCGAGCGGCGATTGGGCGTCTCACCTCCTCCGCGCGGAGCGGGCTGTGAAGGGAGGTGGCCGCCAGGCGGTGATCAGGGAAGGCAACCTGGCGGCCGGCTCTCAAGGGGACAGGGGAGGACGTTCGGGAAGGTGGCCGCCAGGTGGTCAGGGTCGGGCAACCTGGCGGCCGGCTCAACAGGGCCGGAGGGAAAGTCGTCCGGCAGCCCGTTCACCATTGGTGAACGTTGTTCGGGAAGTTAAGCCTACGTTTCGCACCTGTCAAGAGGTCTGGAACGGCGACTTGCCCCGGATGTGAAAAACGGCCCGCGGCGGGTGCCGTGGGCCGAGTCAAAGGTGTGCGGTCGGGCGTGCGAGCGCCCTCCGCGGGCTCGGGAGAGCGGACGCGGTGGGCAGGTCAGGCGATGGCGCGCCGGGAGGATCCGCGGGGGGCGCCGAGGTCGCGAGAGAGGTTGCGGGCGGTCTCGCGGACGGCAACGGCGAGGTCCTGACGTGCTGTTTCGGCGAGCAGACGCTCGACGGGGCCGACGATTCCGATGGCGCCCACCACCTCGCCGGAGCGGTCGAAGACGGGGGCGGCGATGCCGGCGTCGCCGATGGCGGATTCCTGGTCCTCGATCGCGTACCCCGTCCTGAGGATTTCCTCCAGTTGCCTGGCCAGCTCCCTGGGGTCGGTGATGCTGGCGCCGGTGAGAACGGCCTGTTGGGTGGCGAGCAGCGCTTCGCGTTCGGCGGCGGGAGCGAAGGCCACGATGGCCTTGCCCAGGGCGCAAGTGTTCCACGGGATGCTGGCGCCCACCTCCAGGATCTGCACGGCGCCCTCCGGGCGGAAGGCGTGGTGCACCACCAGGACGTGGTCACCGGTGAGTACCGCCACCCAGACCGCCTCGCCCGCGCGGGTGGCGAGCTGATCCGCCCAGGTCAGCGAGCGCGTCCGCAGCTCCTGGGTGTCCAGGTAGGCATTCCCCAGCGACACCAGATCCGGGCCGAGCTGGTACTTGGAACTGTCCCGGTCCTGCACTACAAGACCCTCGGCCTCCAGCGTGCGCAGCAGCGCGTGAACGGTCGGCTTGGCCACGCCCAGGCGGTCGGCCAGCTCCGTGACACCGAGCCGCGGACCGGTGGACGCGAGCTCGCGCAGGATCTGCACCGCCCGCTGCACTGCCTGCACCATAAATAATCTCCCGTTCACTATTGCTGAACTGCGTTCCGAGATTTAACGTAAGCGTTCATGAGCGCACCTGTCGGCATCGTACTCGTGTCCCACAGCGCCGAACTCGCCAAGGGCCTTGGCTCTCTGGTGCAGCAGATCGGCTCCGATGATGTCCCCCTCGCCACCGCCGGAGGCACCGACGACGGCCGGATCGGTACCAGCTACCACCTCGTCCTCGCCGCAATCCGGCACGCCGACCGCGGAGGCGGTGTCGTCGTCCTACCAGACCTCGGCAGCTCCGTCCTCACCGCCCGCGCTGTCCTGGAAGACAACCCCCGCTCCGACATCACGATCGTCGACGCCCCCTTCGTCGAAGGAGCCGTCGCGGCTGTCGTCACTGCCGCATCCGGCGCCGACCTGCAGACCGTCGCCAACGCAGCCAAGGAGGCCCGCCATGTCCTCAAGCTCTGAGTCCACCGCCACGGAATCGACCACCGCGGCGAACCACGAGATCGTCGTCGTCCTGTCCGCCAACCTGCACGCCCGCCCGGCCGGCCGACTCGCCAAAGCCGCTGCCGGATTCACCAGCTCCGTACAACTCGAGTACGCCGGCCGCACCGTCAACCCCACCGGTGTCCTCGCCGTCATGGGCCTGGGTGCCACCGCCGGCGCCACCGTCACCGTCCGCGCCGAAGGCCCCGACGCAGACCAGGCCGTCGCCGCCCTGGCAGACATCCTCGCCACCGCCGAATAACCGAACCGCACACACCGAAGGAGCCGCCGACCATGGCCACGGACGCCCGACTCCCCGACGCGCCCATCCAACGGATGGGGCTGGGCCTGGCCGCGGTCGGCCGACCCGGCTACATCACCCCAGGCCGTACAGACGACCTGCCGCCGGAGCGTACCGCCGCCGCGATGCGCCGCCACACGCACGAGCTCCTCGACCTCGCCTACTCCCGTGGCATCCGCTACATCGACACTGCCCGCTCCTACGGCCGCGCCGAGGAGTTCCTCGCCGACTGGATGAAAAACGGCGGCGACCTCCGTGACGTGTTCATAGCCAGCAAGTGGGGCTACGCCTACACCGCCGACTGGCACATCCACGCCCAGACCCACGAGGTCAAGGACCACAGCATCCGCACCTACGACCGACAACTCGCCGAGACCCGATCCCTCCTCGGCGGCCATCTCGACCTCTACCAGGTGCACTCCGTCACCCCGGACAGCGCCGCCCTCACCGACACCGCCCTGCACCACCGGCTCGCTGCCCTCGCCGCCGAAGGCATCACCGTGGGCCTGACCACCACCGGCCCGAACCAGAGCGACGCCATCCGCGCCGCCCTCGACATCACCATCGATGGCGAGCCGCTCTTCCACAGCGTGCAGGCCACCTGGAACCTACTCGAACCATCCGCCGGACCAGCACTGGCCGAAGCGCACGACGCCGGCCGCATGGTCATCATCAAGGAAGCGCTAGCCAATGGCCAACTCGCCCAACGCCACCACCAGCCCCACCTCCGCCGCGTCCTCGCTCCGATCGCGGACGACACCGGCGTCTCCTTCGACGCTATCGCCCTGGCCGCCGCTCTCCGCCAGCCCTGGGCCGACATCGTCCTTTCCGGAGCAGCAACCACCTGCCAGCTCACCTCCAACCTGCTCGCCACCACTGTCCACCTCGGCACCGACGAAGTCGCCCAGCTCGCCGGCCTCGCAGAAACCCCGCACACCTACTGGACCCACAGGTCCCAACTCCCCTGGACCTAGCAGCCCGAGAGGAGCGCCGCCAACCGCCTTCGCAGCAGCCGTTGCTTCCGCCGCGCCGACTCACACAGTGCACCAGGTGACCTTTAGCCTGCCGACCACAGATACCTCAGTACCCAAGGCCCGCCACCAGGTAGGGGCCGCCCTCGCCCGATACGGGCTCGACCCACCCTCAACGGATACAGCCCTGCTCATCCTCACCGAGCTTGTCACCAACGCAGTCATCCACGCGTCCGACCTGTCGCCCCGCGTCGATATCGCCGTCGCGGTCCGGTCAGACCACCTCGTGATCGCGGTCCACGATCGGCACCCTCACCGCCCCCGCGTACTTCCCGCATGCCGCCCGGACGGAGGAGGCTGGGGACTGAAGATGGTTACCGATCTGACCACGGAGTCGGGTGGCACCGTCGAAATGCCCGCTGACCCGGACCGGCACGGCAAAACCGTCCGCGTAACCCTCCCGCACCGGGCCGCATGAAGGGCTGCAGCAGACTGCGCGGCCTTGACGGGGCCGCTATAGCACGGGCCACGCCTCAGCCCAGATGTTCCTGGGCTCCACGCCTGTACATAAGTATTTGCGCCTGCGAAGGCGGGACGAACGGCCTTGCCCGGACCTGTATGTACAGGGCACACGCGGGACTCCTGCTGCTAGGGCTCGGGGCCGCGCTCTCCGCGTGCCCTAAAGGTCGGTAAACCACGGTCGATGAGGGCACGTCCGGGACCGGTTATTGAGGCCCTCACTGCCACGTTTACGCAGGTCAGCGACTCCGCGAACAGAAGGTCGCACCCACCGGACTACCTGCAATACTACTGGCGGACGCCTCGCCGGTCGTGCTCGTACCCGGCTGTCCGGTACGTACCGGCTTCGTCGGCCGGAGCCCTTTTTGCCCGTAGGGTCGACAGCATGCGTCTGAGCACTGTCATCCTGCCCGTTTACCGCTGGAACGAGGGAGGGGAGGTGTGGCGGCGGGCCGAGGAGCTGGGGTTCCACACCGCCTACACCTACGACCACCTCTCCTGGCGGGTCCCGTTCCGCGATACCCCCTGGTTTGGCGCCGTGCCTACGCTGACCGCCGCTGCAACGGCGACTGAGGGGTTGCGGCTTGGGACCATGGTTACGTCCCCAAATTTCCGGCACCCGGTGACGCTCGCCAAGGAGCTGATGACGCTCGACGACATCTCCGACGGCCGGATCACGCTGGGCATCGGGGCCGGCACCAACGGCTTCGACGCTGCCGTGCTCGGCCAGCAGGAGTGGACGGCAGGCGAACGGGCCGACCGGTTCGCCGAGTTCCTCTCCCTGCTCGACGCGCTGCTCACGGGGGACAGCACCACCTCCGAGGGCCGCTTCTACTCGGCCCACGAGGCCCGCAACATCCCCGGCTGCGTGCAACGCCCCCGTATCCCCTTCACCGTCGCCGGGAACGGGCCGCGCGGCATGGCCCTCGCGGCGAGGTACGGCGAGTCATGGGTCACCACCGGCAACCCCAAGGGCTACGCGGAGGCGGTCGCCGCCCAGCGCCCCGACCCCGGGCCGGCCTCGATCCGCGCGCAACTGGAAAAGCTCGACGCCGCGTGCGCCGCCGCCGGTCGGGACCCGCAGCAGCTGCGGCGGACCTTCCTGCTCGGCTTCGCCCCCGAGGAGCCCTGGCAGTCCCTCGACGCCTTCGTCGACTTCGCCGGCACCTACGGCGAGCTCGGCATCGACGAGATCGTCCTGCACTGGCCCGTCCCCGACACCCGCTTCGCCGCCGACCAGACCGTCTTCGAACGCATCGCCACCGAAGGGCTCAAACAGCTCGGCTGAGACTGTGTGGCATCATCGCCGCAGGTCAGGATGAGATGGGTGAACAAGGCTCGACTGAGGTGACCATGGTGCCGAGGCGCAGCCATGCGGTCGCCGTCGCGGCGGCGGTCAGCGTGGGTACGGCACCGAACCAGGGGCCGTCGCGGAACGGGACCCGCCAGGAGAGGTGGTCGTAGGTGTAGGCGGTGTGGAACCCCAGCTCCTCGGCCCGGCGCCACACCTGGCGCCCCTCCTTCCAGCGGTACACGGGCAGGATCACAGTGCTCAGACGCATGAGGCCGACCCTACGCCGACCCTGTGACACTCCTGTCCCGTCGTGTCCCGCGCGTGCCCCACTGCTGGTCACTGAGGGTGTGGCGCCGGGTGGGGTGCGTCCTTGGTGAGCGCGTCCATCGTGCGGGCCCGCACCTCGCGTTCGGTGGCCGCGGCGATGAAGGCCGCAGTATGGCGGGGGCCGGTCAGCGCCCGGACGGAGCGGACCGTGGACGCGGGCAGGGTGACCGTGATGTGCTCGGCCTCCCCTGGTCGAGCCGCAGGCCGAGGCCGCTGAGGCTGGGCCGCCTCCCCGAGATGGCGCTGGACGAGCTCGGTCGCCAGCATCCGCATGGCGCGGGCCAGCTCGGCGTCGACGGTCTGCTGGGCGAGCGGTCGCAGCCTGCGGACGAGCGCGGCGGCCTCCGTCGCCTCGGCATCCGACGGCGGGTGGTCGAGGTAGCGGCGGAAGACGTGCTCGCTGGTGAACTGCAGGAAACGCTGGGCGATGTGCTCGACCTGGCCGCGCAACTCTCTGAGATGGCCGGATATGGCACGCAGCGGCACGCCCGCCGCGTGCAGCTCCGCTGCGACTGCCAGCTCCTGGGGGCTGGGGACGAGGAATTCGTCCTCGGCATCCGGCACCGGTTCCAGGACACCGAGCTCGACCGCCTCCGCGATCGCACCGTCGTCGTCCACCCCGCCGAACCTTGCCACCAGCTCGGCACGGCCGATCCGGGCCGGCCGTTCGTCCGACCACGGCCGGTCGACCTCGCTGACGAGACCCAGCACTCCTCCGAGCCCCGTGCCGGCGTCCCAGGCTTCGAGCAGCTCCTTGATGCTGGCCAAGGTATAGCCGCGTTCGAGCAGTTCGGCTATCTGGTGGAGGCGGCCGAGGTGCACCTCGCTGTAGAGATTGGCGCGGCCGCGCCGTTCCGGCTTCGGCAGCAGGCCGCGGTCCTGGTAGGCGCGGATCGTACGGACCGTGGTGCCGGACTCGCGGGCCAGATCGTCGATCCGGTACGCCGGGTAGGCGGGCGCGGCGCGGTCGTCGGTGACGGTGGACAAGCGATCACTCCGCTCTTGGCTTCGCACGGCGTCAGGAGGTGGCGGCCCGCCGCATTGCGGCCGCAGCGGCCCTCGCCGCGGGCGACGTGGCCAGGTATTCGACGGCCGCTCGCATCGAGCCCTCCTGCGAGGGATGGTACGACCGGCGCAGATAGCGGGGTATGGCTGCACCCAACTCGCGCCAGGTGGGGAGGAGCCCCTTCTTCACGGCCTTGTTGTGCTCGCGCAGCGAGTAGCGGATGCTGCCGCGCAGCTGCGGATCGTGGCGTATCAGATACGAAGCGCCTGCGGCCCACAGCCACAGCAGCACGGGCGCAGTGACGGCCATCCCCTCGATCCGGCGGACATAGCGCGGAAGACCGCTGCCGCCGGTGTGCTGGTACATGTCGAAGGCCACCGAGCGGTGTTCCACCTCTTCCGCGCCGTGCCAGCGCAGCAGGTCGAGCATAACGGGGTCGGGGTCGGCGGCGTCGAGGCTCTCGGCGCTGAGCACCCAGTCGCCGAGCACGGCGGTGAACTGCTCGATCGCGGCGATCAGCGACAGCCGGAAGCGCAGCCACTCATTCGCCGGCACCGGCGCCCACACCGGCGGCTTCTCGCCGAGCAGCACGTCGAAGATCCAGTCCACGTGCCTGGTGTACGGCTTGGTGTCCAGCCCCTGCTCGGCGAGGTGGTCGAGGACGTAGGAGTGCTGGACGCTGTGCGTGGCTTCCTGGCCCATGAAGCCCTTGACGTCCGCCAGCAGCTCGTCGTCCGTGACCAGCGGCAGCGCCTCCTTGAAGACCTTGACGAACCAGCGCTCACCGGCGGGCAGCAGCAGATGCAGCACGTTGATCACATGCGTGGCGGTCGGTTCGCCGGGTATCCAGTGCAGCGGGGTGCGCTCCCAGTCGAAGGAGACGCGCCTAGGTTTGATCTCGTACGTGGCATTCATCGGTGAGCTCCTACAAGGGCGGGTCGAGACGGGCCATCGCGCGCAGAGCCCTGGGGGAGAGCCGGGCCAGCAGCCGTGCGCCGCGTGCCTCCGGGGTCACCGGGACCACGGCCGCATTGCGCAGCACGCCGTGCAGCAGCGCGCCGGCGACCTTCTCCGGTGGGTAGTTGCGTATCCGGTACAGCCGCGAGGACTTCGACCGCAGACGCTCCTGCTCCTTTTCGGTCACCCCGGCGAAGCGCGCAGTCGCGGTGATGTTGGTGTTGACGAAGCCGGGACAGACGGCCGTCACACCGATGCCGTGCTCGGCCAGCTCGGCACGCAGGCACTCGCTGAGCATCAGGACGGCCGCCTTCGACGTGCTGTACGCGGGCAAGGCGCGGGAGGGCAGATAGGCGGCGGCCGACGCGGTGTTGACGATGTGCCCGCCCTGCCCGCGGTCGACCATCTGCCGGGCGAACAGCCGACAGCCGTGGATGACGCCCCACAGGTTGACGTCGAGCACCCGGCGCCACTCCTCGGGCGAGGTGTCGAGGAAGGTGCCGGACAGACCGATCCCCGCATTGTTCACCAGCACGTCGACGACGCCGTGTTCGGTGCGGACCTTCTCTGCGAGCTTCTCCATCGCCTGCTCGTCGGAGACGTCCACCGTCTCGGCCCATGCGCCGGGCGCGCCCAGCAGACGGGCCAGCTCCGCGGTTCGGGAGGCCGTTTCCGCATCCCGGTCGACGGCGACAATCCGCGCCCCGGCCTCGGCGAACGCGAACGCCGTGGCACGGCCGATGCCGCTGCCCGCCCCCGTCACCAGGACGAGCTGTCCGCCGAAGCGCTCAGCGAAAGGGCCGCAATCGCCGGTCAACCCTTTGGCGGGGCTGGTGGTCCCGCCGCCCGCATCCTCGGTGGCGGTGACGAACTCCGTGATCCATTCGGCGAGTTGACCGGGCCTGGTGCGGGGCAGCCAGTGCTTGGCGGGGACGGTGCGGCGTCGCAGTCCGGGAGCCCACCGGTCCAGGTCGTCGTAGAGCCGCTCGGAGAGGAACGGATCGCCGGACGGCGTGATCAGCTGGACGGGGGCATGGGCATAGGCATCGGCGCGCGGGTGCGCCAGCCGTTCACGGACGTTGTCCCGGTACAGCCAGGCGCCATGAGCCGCGTCCTGCGGAAGCGACGGGGTCGGGTACTCGCCCGGTGGGAGTTTCTCCACGCGGGCCAGCATCCTGGGCCACTGCCGTCCCAGTGCCCCGCGCCAGGCCAGTTCGGGAAGGACGGGCGTGTGAAGCGCGTACACGTACCAGGAACGGGCGCCCTGTCCGAGGAGTTGGGCGACCCGGCGCGGAGTGGGGTGCCGCATCCGGTGCTTGATCCAATGGCCGAAGTGGTCGAGCGACGGCCCGGAGACGGAGGTGAACGACACGATCCGGCCCTCGGTGCGCTTGGCTGTGGCGAACTCCCAGCCCTGCACCGATCCCCAGTCGTGCCCGACCAGATGGACCGGCCTGTCCGGGCTCACCGCGTCGGCCACCGCCAGGAAGTCGTCGGTGAGCTTCTCGAGGCGGAAGCCCCCGCGCAGCGGCCGGGGCGCGCTGGAGCGTCCGTGGCCGCGCACGTCGTACAGCACAACATGGAAGCGGTCCGCGAGGCGCTCGGCGACGGACGACCACACCTCCTTGCTGTCGGGGTAGCCGTGGACCAGCACCACCGTCGGCCGGCGGGCGTCCTCCTCCTTCCCCTCCATCCCGTACTCGGCGACGCACAGCTCCACGTCGCCCGACCGCACCCAGCGCTCCCGCGCCTCTCCGTTCCCGTTCATGCCGCCGCCCCCTTGTCGGTTTCCTGCCACCGCTTCACGTGCGGCAGTTCGTCGTCCAGCCAGAAGGCGTCGTCCTCGGTGACCACGAGGATCTCCTCGAACTTCGCGCCCGTGCCGCGGAATCCCAGATGCGGCTCGACCGCCCACAGCCCCGGCTGCGGAGGGTGGTCCGACATCCGGTACGGACTCCACAGGGGCGACCAGCCCTCCCGGTGCCCGTGCAGCGCGTCCTTGGCCAGGCCGCGCAGACTCTGCGTGCCGAACCCCGCTATGTGCGGCGACCAGCGGTGCTCCTTGACTCGGTCGACCTTGTGCGCGATCACCCCGAACGGGTAGGCACGGTGGCGGTTGGTGTAGCCCTGTCTGGCCATGAGGCGGTCCACGTCCTCGTAGATCCGCTGCAGCGAACGCCGTTCGCGTACCTCGCGCAGGATCAGGTCGCGGTGGTCCCGCAGATCGGCGAGGAGCCGGTCATGGACGGGGTTGGGCCCCAGACATCCGGAGTAGCCGATGTCGGCGGTGAAGCCGCGGTGTATGGGCGCCAGGTCGAGGATGAAGGGCATCCCCGCCTCCAGCCTGCGGTGCGTCGGGAAGAACTGCGTGGGGATCTTGAAGCCTACGAACGCCGTGCGGTCGCCGAACCAGGCGAACGGCAGATGGAACCAGTCCCGCACCCCGCGCTCGACCGCCCACTCCCGCATCGCGCGGGCGGCGTCCCGTTCGGTCATTCCCGGCCGCAGCTGGGCGGCGACCGCCTCCGCGCAGGCGTACGCCAGCCGCTGCACGTCCCGGAAGCCGTCGAGAGCGTCTGGCTGCACACCGCGTACACCGCTCATGGTGCCGTCCCGTCCTCCGACGAAGCTGACATCAACGAATGTGACAACGCTCCATGGCTGCGTCAAGAGGTCCGCCGGGCCCTGTGGAAAACTCCCGATCACGCAGTGCCCGCCCACCGTCCCCCTATGTGCCCCCTACGGTGAGCCACGCGGTATCAGCCCGCAGGAGTACGTACGGCCACGACCCAGGAGTGACGACTGCTGTGGCTCGCACCACTACCGTCGAGGACGTGACTGTGATCGCGACCGAAAGCCTGACCAAGCGGTATCCACGGGTGACCGCTCTGGACCGGCTCACCGTGGAGATCGCCCCCGGTGTGACGGGACTCGTCGGCGCCAACGGCGCCGGCAAATCCACCCTGATCAAGATCCTGCTCGGGCTCTCCCCGGCGACCGAGGGCACGGCATCCGTCCTCGGCCTCGACTCGCGCACCGACGGGCCGGCCATCCGCGCGCACGTGGGTTACATGCCCGAGCACGACTGCCTGCCGCCCGACGTCTCGGCCACCGAGTTCGTCGTCCACATGGCGCGCATGTCCGGGCTGCCGCCGACAGCGGCCCGTGAGCGCACCGCCGACACACTGCGCCACGTCGGCCTCTACGAGGAGCGCTACCGGCCGATCGGCGGCTACTCGATGGGTATGAAGCAGCGCGTCAAGCTCGCCCAGGCGCTGGTCCACGACCCGCAGCTGGTGCTGCTCGACGAGCCGACCAACGGCCTCGACCCGGCGGGGCGCGACGAGATGCTCGGCCTGATCCGCCGCGTCCACACCGACTTCGGCATCTCCGTGCTCGTCACCTCCCACCTGCTCGGCGAGTTGGAGCGCACCAGCGACCAGGTCGTGGTCATCGACGGCGGCCGTCTCCTGCGCTCCTCCTCCACACAGGAGTTCACACAGGCCACCGGGTCGCTCGCGGTCGAGGTCACCGACACCGACCGCCACCCGGACGGCACCCGTGCGACGCTCGACGCGCTGGCGGCGGCCGGCCTGACGGCCCGTGCCGACGGCCATCTGCTGCTCGTCGACATCCGGGACGAATCCACCTACGACACCGTCCGCGACACCGTCGCCGAGCTGGGCGTCGGCCTGATCCGGATGGAACAGCGCCGCCACCGCATCGCCGAACTCTTCACCGACGAGACCGACCAGCCCGACGAGGAAGGGGGCGATCGCGATGCCGCCTGAGACGGCTGCAGCGGCGTTCGGCAACGCGGCCCGCGCCACCCGCACCGTCTCCGCCAGGACCTCGCTGGGTCCCTTGGGCTGCAACGACATCCGCACCCATCCCCACACGACAACGTCGGCCTTCAAGACCACAACCAAGTCTCAAAGGCCGACGTCACACCAAGCCCCCGATTAACCAACAGCGTCCGGGAAGTTTCGGGGCCCGTGACACGCCCGCTGGAAACCGGGATTAGCGGCACAGTCGGTACTGGTTCCGGCTAAGACGCCCTCATATCGAATATCGGGTCAGGAACCGGCGGACCCGGAAAAACCGGCCTGGCCCGGGATGAGGCCGGTAGCCTGGAGGCCCGCTCCGCCAGAAACCGACGAAGCGGCCAGCTCGGACTCGACGTGATGGATCGCGTGTGCGAGACGGTGAATGGCGTGGTGGTGGCCGCCGGAAACGTTGTCCAGATCGCTCTCGGCGATCTCGCGTGTCTCGACCTCGGGTGTGAAGTCTTTACGCATGACCGACCCTTCCCTTCATGGCTTTGGGCGTCACCGAATGTGCGGGACACCTGCTTGGCGCGAGATCAAACCACATCGCCGAGCTGCCCCACTACCTGGCCAATCGGGCATTCCCATAGATGTTC
This sequence comes from Streptomyces humicola, assembly GCF_024436035.1. Taxonomy (GTDB): domain Bacteria; phylum Actinomycetota; class Actinomycetes; order Streptomycetales; family Streptomycetaceae; genus Streptantibioticus_B; species Streptantibioticus_B humicola. The sequence continues at coordinate 105,178 of NZ_JANFNG010000009.1, read as the reverse complement.
CGGTATTGCGACATGTCAACGTGCAGAAGCCTCCACTGGGTGCCGACAACTCCTCCACGCGTTTTTCGGCGGTCGACACTCTTGGAGTTGGCCTGGACGTTGATGCCGATGGGACATATGCGTCCCTAAGGTTGGGCGGTCGCGCCACGTAGCGAGATTCTGTGAAAATTCTATGCCTTTTCCGGGCGGGTAATGCACAAGGTCGCCGAGTCTGTGATCTCGTGTGAGTCTGCTCAAACCTGTGGGGCGCCGTACCTCGTGGCTGTTCCCGTCACGCTCATCGTGGTCATCACTGTGGCGGACATCCACTCTGCTGCAGACGTCCATCTGGGATCGTTGCTGGTCATTGCGACCGCCCTCACCGGTACGTTCGCAGGCCCATGCCTGACGGGCTTCATGGGGCTCTGGCCCTAGCGGCCCAGATGATCATCTCGGTGTTCCACGGCGGGCTGGCGACGACCAACCACCTGGCGCAGCTGACCGCGCTCGCCGCGCTCTCGGTCGTGTTCTTCTGCGCGACGCGTGAACGCCGCATGCTCAAACTGGCGCAGGCGCAATCAGTGGCTGAGGCCGCGCAAAGGGCCCTGCTGCGTCCGCTTCCTCACCGAATCGGCCCGCTGCAGATCGCTGCTTTGTACCTTGCCGCCGAAGACGAAGCCGACATCGGCGAGGATCTGTACACCGCTACACGCACCGACATCACCAGCCCTGCTGGTGGACATCCCCTGACCGCGACCCTGTAGTCGAGATGACCAGCTGCGGTCTCCCCTCCGCTACTCCTGCTCAGGGGGAATTACGTCATACCCATTGAATGCTCCCACCCCGTGCCCCGCTCGGCGTAGGCAGGTTGGGCCCCGCGGGCCCCACCGTCGACGTGTTCTCCTTCGAGCCCGGTGACACGCTCCTCCTCTACATCGATGGCGTCATCGAGGCCCGCGACCGCAGCGGAGCCTTCTACCCGTTCGCGGAACAGGTCGGACGGTGGACCGAGAGCAGCCCCGCGACCCTCCTGCACCACATCCGCCGGGATCTCCTTGCCCATACCGAGGGATGCCTCGGTGACGACGCCGCCATCGTCGCGGTCCTCCGCACGCCCGCCCCCCACTCCGGCCACCACCACTTCGGGAAGATTGTCTACGCGGGCGGTGCCCACCACTGATCGCATCCGCGCGACGTCGGACCGTCCCTGGTGGCCTTCCGGCTGGCCATGTGAAAGCCGAGGTCCAGACCAACAGAAGTTATTCAAGAGGCAGAACTTGACGGGATGTGTAAGAGTCCGCCACAGTGATGCCGCCTCACGCAGGGACAGCGATCCACCGCTCGTAACGCCGGTACCTTCGCGCCGCGTTCGCACCTGAGCAGGCATCTTCCTCGCATGGCCATCCCCCCACTCCCCTTGTATTGATGCCCCGACTCTCCCCTTGGGGGTCCTGCGGAAATGACTCGCACCATCCCACGCTCGCGGCTCGGCGCCATCGCCACCACCGCGGCCGTCGTCACCTGCGCCACCGCGGCGCTCAGCCTCAGTACGGCGGGCATAGCCCAGGCCGCCCCGATCAGCGTGTCCGGATCGATGGAAGGCGCCCTCCAGATCCACCCCGGGGACTGGGTCGCCGCCGGCTACCACTTCCGCGTCCAGGGCGCCAAGAGCGGTGGCACCTACACCTTCGCCCAGGCCGAGGTCCGCCTGCCGGTCAGCTGCTCGGCGGGCAGCAAGTCCGTTGCCGGCGACATCACCGTCCCGCTGGCCACCGGTCCGTGGACCGTGCGCCCGGGCGACGGTGACCTGCACCCCTGGTCCGACCAGGGCGCACCGGCCGCCTACCAAGGTGGGGTGAAGGCACCCGACCTGTGCGGTGGCGGCCCGATGTACGACGACGCCGCCTCCGGTGGCGCCACCTTCGCAGCCGACGTGCACTCCACCAACACCCACGACCCGATCGCGGTCCAGTTCCACTACCGCGTCCCCGCTGCCAAGGGCAAGGGCAACATCGACTGCGCGGACGGCATCCAGCACCCGGCCGACGTATGCGGTGCCTCCGAAAGCCCCACCGTCGACCTCACCCCCACCCCGGTCACCGCCCCCACGACGGCACCTGCACCGACCAGCCCCGCACCGACCGGCACACCAAGCCACGGCGCGTCGGCCCCACCGTCACCCACCAGCCCGTCCGCCCCGGCGTCCAGCGCGAGCCCGGCACCGAGCGGGAACCTCGCTCACACCGGTACCTCCGCCATGACCTGGCTCGCCATCGGCGCCGTCCTGCTGCTCGTCGGACTCGGCTCCGTGTCCACGACCCGACTGGCCCGCAACCGCCGCCACTGAATCGACGTCACAGCATCACCAGCGGTTCACACTGCGGCGATCGGTGCGTCGCACAGCACGTCAGGCGCCTTCCCACACCGATCGCCCACCGGCCCCGCGAGACTCCCCCAGCTCGCGGGGCCACCTTTGCGCGCGGACCGACCCAGCACCCATCCGCCACCACGCCCGCGTTCAGCCCGGCCAGCCCCGGCCGGCCTCAGCCAGCGGGGGCTTTCCCGTGTGGTCTGTAAGAGAGCGTCTTCGCCGTTGGAACCTCGTTCGGCCCTCCCTGCGTTCCCCCGGCGCCCGGGCAGGCAGCGTACCGAGCGGGCGGGTACGGGCAGCCCCTACCTCTCTCGGCTGACCCTCACCCATAACCGTCACCCTCCGGGCTGACGACCTAGGCACCGTGGACGCGAGACAGTAGGCCCGTGAGCATCATCAACCAAGTGGCGAGCAGGGCCGGAGGGGCTGATCGTGACCGTTCCCACCAGTGAGCCACCAACGGGGGCTTGCGTCTACGACATCGGCTACCGCCACTACGACGGGGCGCGGCTCGGCCGCGGCTATGTGCGCCGCTCCCTCTATACGCAGAGCCTGCGCGGTGCGTACGGGCTCGGCCGATCGGCGAAGTCCAAGATCCTGCCGGTGATCCTCTTCGCCGTGATGTGCCTGCCCGCGGGCATCATGGTCGCCGTCACGGTCTATGCGCACCTGACCAAGCTTCCGGTCGAGTACACGCGTTACGCGATCTTTCTTCAGGCCGTCATCGGCCTGTTCACGGCGGCGCAGGCCCCGCAGGCGGTCTCCCGCGACCTGCGCTTCAAGACCGTCCCGCTCTACTTCTCCCGCCCGATGGAGCGCATCGACTATGTCATCGCCAAGTACGGCGCCATGGCCTCGGCGCTGTTCATCCTCACCGGGGTGCCACTCGTGATCCTGTACATGGGCGCGCTCCTGGCCAAGCTCGACTTCGCCACTCAGAGCACCGGCTTCGGCAAGGGGCTGCTTGCCGCCGCGCTGCTGTCGCTGCTCTTCGGCGGCATCGGGCTGGTCATAGCCGCGCTGACGCCGCGCCGAGGCTTCGGCGTGGCCGCGGTGATCGCGGTGCTCACCATCTCGTACGCCGCCGTGAGCAGCGTGCAGGCCGTCGCGTACCGGCAGGGTCACACCGGCGCGATCGGCTGGCTCGGGCTCTTCTCGCCGATCACCTTGATCGACGGGGTGCAGAGCTGGTGGCTCGGCGCCACCTCCTCCTTCGTCCGCGGCTACGGTCCGCCTGACGCGGCAGCAGGGTTCGTCTACCTCCTCGTCGTGCTCGGCCTGATCGCCGGATGTTTCGCGCTGCTGATGCGCCGTTACCGAAAGGTCGGGCTGGGATGACCACCATCGCCATCGACAATGTCTCGCGCTGGTTCGGGAACGTGGTCGCGGTCAACGACGTCACGATGGCCATCGGCCCCGGCGTGACGGGCCTGCTCGGGCCCAACGGCGCCGGCAAGTCCACTCTGATCAACATGATGGGCGGGTTCCTCGCCCCCTCGACCGGCAGCGTCACCCTCGACGGCGCCACCATCTGGCGGAACGAGGAGGCCTACCGGCACATCGGCATCGTCCCTGAGCGCGAGGCGATGTACGACTTCCTCACCGGTGCCGAGTTCGTCCGTGCCAACGCCGAGCTGCACGGCCTGCACGAGCCCGGTGCCGCCGCGAAGAGGGCGCTGGCCACGGTCGAGATGGAGTACGCGCAGAACCGGCGCATCGACACCTACAGCAAGGGCATGCGGCAGCGGGTGAAGATGGCCTCTGCCCTCGTCCACGATCCGTCCGTGCTCCTGCTCGACGAGCCGTTCAACGGCATGGACCCGCGCCAGCGGCTGCAACTGATGGGCCTGCTGCGGCGGATGGGCGCCGACGGCCGTACGGTGCTGTTTTCCTCCCACATCCTGGAGGAGGTCGAGCAACTCGCCCACCACATCGAGGTGATCGTGGCCGGGCGGCACGCGGCATCGGGCGACTTCCGCAAGATCCGCCGCCTGATGACCGACCGGCCGCACCGCTACCTCGTCCGCTCCAGCGACGACCGGACGCTCGCCTCCGCGCTCATCGCCGACGGGTCCACGACCGGCCTCGAACTCGACGCCCACGAAAAGGCGTTGCGTATCCAGGCCGTCGACTTCGCGCGCTTCACCGAACTGCTGCCGCGCGTCGCCCGCGAGCACGGTATCCGGCTCTACGAGGTATCACCCTCCGACGAGTCGCTGGAAAGCGTCTTCTCCTACCTCGTAGCGGCCTGAGCGGCCAGAAAGGAGCTCCGAGCGATGTCCGTCGCCTCCGCGACCTACAACCCGACGGTCGCCCGGCTCACCTACCGGGCGCTGCTCGGCCGCCGCCGTGCGCTGATCCTCTTCGCACTGCCGCTGCTGCTGCTCGTGATCTCGGCCGCCGTACGGGCGCTGAGCGGCGCCGACGACCAGACGGCCGGCGACGTGCTCTCCGGCTTCGCGCTCGCCACCATGGTGCCGTTGATCGGCGTCATAGCCGGCACGGGCGCGATCGGTCCCGAGATCGACGACGGCTCGATCCTCTATCTGCTGGCCAAGCCGGTGAAACGCCCGACGATCATCGTCACCAAGCTACTGGTGGCGATGGGGGTGTCGGTCACCTTCGCCGCGATACCCACCTTCTTCGCGGGGCTGATCCTGGACGGCAACGGCCAGCACCTCGCCGTCGCCTTCGGGGTCGCCGCGGCCGTTGCGTCGCTCGCGTACAGCGCGATCTTCCTGCTGCTGGGCGTGGTCACGCGGCACGCAGTGGTGGCCGGTCTCGTCTATGCGCTGGTGTGGGAGTCGCTGATCGGCAACCTGGTGCCCGGCGCACGCACCCTCAGCGTTCAGCAGTGGGCGCTCGCGCTGGCGCAGAAGGTCGCGGACCCGGGCGCCGTCTCGTCGTCGGTCGGCCTGCCGACCGCGGTGGTGCTGCTGATAGGCGTGATGCTGGCGGCCACGTGGTTCGCCGGCCGCAAGCTCCGTACCCTCACGCTCGCGGGGGAGGAGTAGCGAGCGAGCGGCGGGCAGCGGGCAAAGGCGACGGGCGAAGGCGAGCTGTATCCGCACAGCGAATGCGGCCATCATGTGAGCGATGGCCGCACACCACGAGCCCGACGAGTCCAGCCGAGGACGGCGCCGCATCACTCCGCGCGAGGCGGCGCGTACGGGGCTGCACGCCGTGCTGGACTGGGTACGGCACTCCCCGGGCACGCACACCTGGCTGGTGATCCTCGCGATCACCAGCGGAGTGATCGCCACAGCCTCGCCGAGCGTCCGCAACTTCCTGCTGCACCACAACAGCACCAACCTCGTGCAGCTGCGCGACCACCCCATTCGGGTGCTTTTCGTCAGCGCGTTGTGGATCGAGTCGCCGTCCGGTTTCGCGTTCTACTTCGTCTTCTACGAGCTGGTCCACGCGCCGGCCGAGCGCTGGCTCGGCACCTGGCGCTGGCTGCTGACGGTGGCGATCGCGCACGTCGGGGCGACGCTCGTCAGCCAGCAGGCGGTGCGGCTCGGCATCCAGTACGAGCGGCTGCCCCGCTCGATGGCGCATACCGTCGACATCGGGGTCAGCTACGGGCTCGCCGGGGTGATCGGGGTGCTCACCTACCTGGTGCCGCGGCCCTGGCGCTGGGGCTATGCCGTGCTGATCATCGGCTTCTTCGGCTGGTCGGTGATCAACGGCCGTACCTTCACCGACCTGGGCCACTTCACCGCGATGCTGCTCGGGCTCGCCTGTTACGCGCTGACGCCCACGGCACGCCAGCGGGGCCCGCGGCCGCGTCACCCGTCACGGGTGCCACCTCGCCCGACCGGCGAGAGCGATCGGGCCGACGGGACCGGCCGCGCCGACCACGCCGCACACGGCGCGGTCTACGGTAGCGCCGTCAACGGAGCAGCGAAGGCGCCGCCCGGTCCAGCACCGAAGTGACCCGCTCCCAGGTCGCCGTGTCCCGTTCGACAGCGTCCAGCTGATCGCCCTCGCCGCTCCCCCACCCGGTGGCCACAGCGACCGGATCGCCGCCGCCCGCGGCCGATGCGGCGAGCGCGGCAGCACCCAGCGCGACCAGTTCGCTCTGGCGCGGTACGACCACGGGCCGCCCGGACAACCTCCGTACCGCCTCCTGCCACACCCGGCCGCGCGCACCGCCGCCGACCAGCCGCAGCGGTTGCGCGGCCACCGCCGGGTCCGCCGGGTCCAGGCCGCAGGCGCGCAGCAGGTCGTCGAGGGCGCGCAGCACGGTGACGACCGCACCCTCGTACGCGGCGCCGAGCAGCTGCTGGGGGGTGGTCGCATGCCGCAGCCCGACCAAGAGGCCGGAGGCGGTCGGCAGGTCGGGGGTGCGTTCGCCGTCGAGGTACGGCAGCAGAACGGCCTCGCCGCCCGGCACCGCGTCCTCGCGCTCCAGGCCCAGCAAGGACGCGACCCTGTCGACGGCGAGCGTGCAGTTGAGTGTGCAGGCGAGCGGCAGGTACGAGCCGTCTGCCGCCGCGAATCCGCAGATCGCGGGGTCCGTGGCGCGGGCATCGGTGGCGGCGAAGACCGTGCCCGAGGTGCCGAGGCTCACCACCGGATGGTCGAGCAGTCCGGCATGGCCGAGTCCGAGGCCCACCGCCGCGGCCATGTTGTCGCCGGTTCCGGCGGCGACTGGGATCCCGGCGGGCAGCCTCAGGTGGCCGGCCGCGGCCGGGGTGAGGGCGCCGACCCGTGCGCCGCCGCTCGCCGCGACCTCGGGGAGCAGCCCGGCGTCGAGGCCGATGAGGGCGAGAAGCTCCTCGTCGTAGGCGCGTTTCCCGGTGTCGTACCAGCATGTCCCCGACGCGTCGCCCGGATCGGTGACCCCGGTCCCGCTCAGCCGCTCGGTGAGGAAGTCGTGCGGCAGCCGCACGGCGACGACCCGGGACGCCGTCCGCGGCTCGTGCTCGCGCAGCCACGCCCACTTGGCGGCGGTCATCGCGGCGACGGGCGCGCTTCCGGTCCTGGCCGCCCAGGCGTTCGGGCCGCCCAGCGCCCGGGTGAGCGCTGTGGCCTGCGGGGCGGCGCGCACGTCGTTCCAGAGCACGGCGGGCCGCAGCGGTCCGCCGTCCACTCCGAGGACGACGAGCCCGTGCTGCTGCCCGGCGACCGCGATCCCGGATACGCAGGAGGCGGGCACCCCGGCGGCGGCCAGCCCGTCGGCCACGGCGAGCCGCAGCGCCTGCCACCACTGCTCGGGGTCGCTCTCACGCGCCCCGCCGACACCGCTGACGCTGTGCGGTGCCCGTCCGACGGCGAGCAGCGTGCCGCTCTCCGCTGCGACGAGGGCGGCCTTGGTGGACTGCGTGGAGCTGTCCACGCCGATGACGACAGGGGGTACCCCCGGAAGGGAGGGGGAGGACTCATGCATGTCGGCACCTCGCTTCCGCGGACCCTTGTGCGGACCCCTTGTGTGGATCACGTTGTTGCGCTCCATAATTAGTCATGCCGCAAAACAAATCCAGTGCCCATAGTGCCGATCCCTTCGCCCCCACCTCCGAGGACAAGTTCACGTTCGGCCTGTGGACCGTCGGCTGGCAAGGGCGCGACCCGTTCGGCGACGCCACCCGCCCGGCGCTCGACCCCGTCGAGTCCGTCCACCGCCTCGCCGAGCTCGGCGCCCACGGCGTCACCTTCCACGACGACGACCTCATCCCCTTCGGCTCCACCGACACCGAGCGCGAGGCGCACGTCAAGCGGTTCCGCCAGGCGCTCGAAGCCACCGGCATGAAGGTGCCGATGGCCACCACCAACCTGTTCACCCACCCGGTCTTCAAGGACGGCGCGTTCACCGCCAACGACCGCGACATCCGCCGGTACGCACTGCGCAAGACGATGCGCAACATCGACCTCGCCGCCGAGCTCGGCGCCTCCGTCTACGTCGCCTGGGGCGGCCGCGAGGGCGCCGAGTCCGGCGCCGCCAAGGACGTACGCGCAGCACTCGAACGGCTCAAGGAGGCGTTCGACGTCCTCGCCGAATACGTCACCGAGCAGAGGTACGGGCTGCGCTTCGCGCTCGAACCCAAGCCGAACGAGCCGCGCGGCGACATCCTGCTGCCGACCGTCGGCCACGCACTCGCGTTCATCGAGAAGCTGGAGCGGCCGGAGCTGTTCGGGGTCAACCCCGAGGTCGGCCACGAGCAGATGGCAGGGCTCAACTTCGCGCACGGCATCGCCCAGGCGCTGTGGGCGGGCAAGCTCTTCCACATCGACCTCAACGGGCAGTCGGGCATCAAGTACGACCAGGACCTGCGCTTCGGGGCGGGGGACCTGCGGTCCGCCTTCTGGCTGGTCGACCTGCTCGAATCGGCGGGGTACGAGGGCCCGCGCCACTTCGACTTCAAGCCGCCGCGCACCGAGGACTTCGACGGTGTGTGGGCGTCGGCGGCGGGATGCATGCGCAACTACCTGATCCTGCGGGAGAAGGCGCGGGCGTTCCGCGCGGACCCGGAGGTCCAGGAGGCGCTGCGGGCCTCCCGGCTGGACCAGTTGGCAGCTCCCACGCTCGCTCCCGGTGAGACGCCTGCCGCGTTGCGGGCGGACCGGGACGCGTTCGAGGAGTTCGGCGTCGAGGCGGCCGGACGGCGGGGGCTCGCCTTCGAACGGCTCGACCAGCTGGCGCTCGACCATCTGCTCGGGGTTCGCTGACGGAGCCCGTCCGGGCGCTGCGCCCAAGGCTCTGGCGCTGCGCTACCTCGCGGTGCGGGGCGGCGCGGTGCTTCGCCGCCCGGCGCCTCCGTCGCAGCTCGCCTCCTTGTCGCCCGGAGGCGCGAGACGAGACGCGCACCCGCCGAGGCACCATGCCGCCCCGCGGCGCAGCGTCACCGCAGGCGGGACTCGGCACCCCTCGGCAGTGATGCCCACACAGCGTGGGCCGCCGCGCCCCGCGCGGCGACCGTGGTGCCCGCGAGCGACGCGGCCAACAGGCGGTCCTCGGCCCAGAGACCGGAGACGACGCGCTGAGCGAGCTCACGGCCCGCGGCCGCCGCGAGCCACCGCGCAAGACCGCGATAGATCCCGCCCAGCACCACGGCGTCCGGGTCCAGCAGATTCACCGCGCCCGAGAGCGCCAGGCCCAGCATCTGCCCGGCGTCCTCCAGCGCGCCGACCGTCGCCTCGTCACCGGCGGCGGCCCTGCGGGCCAGCTCCTCGACGCCGTCGAGCCCCGCCTTCTCGTCCAGGCCGACGGCGCGCAGCAGCGCTGCCTGGCCCGCGTACTGCTCCAGGCACCCATTCGCCCCGCACCGGCATCGCGGGCCATCCGGCCGGACCACGACATGGCCGATCTCCCCGGCGAAGCCGTGCGCGCCACGGAAGAGCTCGCCGTCCACCACGAGCGCGCCGCCGATGCCGATCTCCCCGCTGACGTAGAGGAAGCTGCGCCGCGGTCCGAGGCCGCCGAACCACAACTCGGCGAGGGCGGCGAGGTTCGCCTCGTTCTCGGCCGTCACCGGCAGCGCCCGGTGGCCGGGACGTGCCGCCGCCAGCGCCTGCGCGAAGACGCCCTCGGCGGCGACCTGGCTCCAGCCGAGGTTGGGCGCCTGGCGTACCGTGCCGCCGGAGACCAGGCCGGGCAGCGCGAGCTCGGCCGCCACGGCGTGCAGCCCGTGCTCCTCGGCGGAGGCGAGGGCCCTGGCGGCCAGCTGCGCGGCACGCCCGAGCGCGTCCGCCGGGGGTCCGCCGCGGTTGTCGGTGTGCTCGGTGAGCCGGAACCGGTCCGCTCCCGAGAGGTCGACGACGCTCGCCGAGATGTAGTCGACGTTGATCTCGACCCCGAGCCCCGCCGGGCCGGTACGGCTCATGCGCAGCACCGTGCCGGGACGCCCCGCCTGGCCGCTGAACGCCTTGCCGTGCTCGGTGAGATAGCCGGCGTCGATCAGTTCGTCGACGAGCGAGGAGACGGCGGCCCTGGTGAGCCCCACCCGGGAGGCGATACCGGCCCGCGTCGCCTCGCCCTCGTCGAGGACGGCTCGCAGCACCAGGCTGAGATTGTGGCTGCGCACCGACTCCTTGCCCGCCTTGGGGCCGAGCGGCGCGAGGTTCGTCTTCATCCTGATGGTGAGCGTAGCCGCCCGTCCCCCGGCCCGCTTGCCGGTACGCCGGCGGGCCGGGGGACGGGCGGCCCGTCAGCCCGCCTCCGCGACGGGTTCGGCGAACTGCGCGGCGTACAGCTTCGCGTACGCGCCGCCCGACTCCAGCAGGTCCTCGTGCGTACCCTGTTCGACGATCTGCCCGGACTCCATCACCAGGATGACGTCGGCGTCGCGGATGGTGGAGAGCCGGTGCGCGATGACGAAGCTGGTCCGGCCGGCGCGCAGTTGGTTCATCGCGTGCTGGATCAGCACCTCGGTACGGGTGTCGACGGAGCTCGTCGCCTCGTCGAGCACGAGGATCGCGGGCTCGGCGAGGAACGCGCGGGCGATGGTGATCAGCTGACGCTCGCCCGCGCTGACGTTGGAGCCCTCCTCGTCGATCACCGTGTCGTAGCCGTCGGGGAGGGTGCGCACGAAGCGGTCGACGTGGGTGGCCTTCGCCGCCTCCACGAGCCGCTCCCGGGTGGCTCCCTCGACGCCGTAAGCGATGTTGTCGGCGATCGTGCCACCGAAGAGCCAGGTGTCCTGCAACACCATGCCGATGTTGCTGCGCAGTTCCTCGCGCGACATCCCGGCGATCTCGACGCCGTCCAGGGTGATCCGGCCGCCCGTCACCTCGTAGAACCGCATGAGGAGGTTGACGAGCGTCGTCTTCCCGGCGCCGGTGGGCCCGACGATGGCGACGGTCTGGCCCGGCTTGACCGCGAGCGACAGGTCCTCGATGAGGGGCTTGTCTTCCTCGTAGCGGAACGAGACGCCCTTGAACTCGACCTGCCCGCGCACCACTTCCGGGCGCGGCGCCTCCTCGGGGGCGGGGTCCGGCTCCTGCTCGGCCGCGTCGAGCAGCTCGAAGACCCGCTCGGCGGAGGCCACACCCGACTGGACCAGGTTGGCCATCGAGGCCACCTGCGTCAGCGGCTGGCTGAACTGGCGCGAGTACTGGACGAACGCCTGCACATCGCCGATCGACAGCGCACCGGAGGCGACCCGCAGCCCGCCGATCACGGCGACGAGCACGTAGTTGAGGTTGCCGATGAACATCATCGCGGGCTGGATGGTCCCGGAGATGAACTGGGCCCGGAACCCGGCCTCGTAGAGCGCCTGGTTCTGCTCGCGGAAGATCGCCGCGGACTCACGCTGCCGGCCGAAGACCTTGACCAGCGAGTGCCCGGTGTACATCTCCTCGATGTGAGCGTTGAGCTTGCCCGTCGTCTTCCACTGCGCGACGAACTGCGGCTGGGCGCGCTTGCCGACGCGGGTGGCGACGACCACCGAGACCGGCACCGTCACCAGGGCGACCAGCGCGAGCAGCCACGAGATCCAGAACATCATCGTCAGCACGCCGACGATGGTCAGCAGCGAGGCGACGATCTGGCTGAGGGTCTGCTGCAGCGTCTGCGCGATGTTGTCGATGTCGTTGGTGGCGCGGCTGAGCACCTCACCGCGCGGCTGCCGGTCGAAATAGCTCAGCGGCAGCTTGGCGAGCTTCTCCTCGACCTGTTTGCGCAGCCGGAAGACCGCGCGCTGCACGATCCGGGTGGCAATGCGCGCCTGGACGAAGCCGAAGGCGGCGGCGCCCACGTAGATCAGCAGCACCCACAGCAGCACGACGCCGACGGCGTGGAAGTCGATGCCCTTGCCCGGGATGACGCCGTGCATCGACGCGAGCATGTCGGCGAGCTTGCCCTGCCCGTGGGCGCGCATCCCGGCGACGGCCTCGGCCAGGGTGGTGCCGGAGGGCAGCATGCGGCCGATGACCCCCGCGAAGATCAGGTCCGTGGCGTGGCCGAGGATCTTCGGGCCGAGCACGGATAGTGCGACGCTGCCGGTGGCCAGAAAGAGGACGAGCGCGACGATGCCGCGCTCGGGGCGCAGCTCACGCAGCAGCCGTTGGCTCGAACCCTTGAAGTTCATGGACTTCTCGGCGGGTTGACCGCCCATCCATCTCGCCGGCCCAGCGGCCGGCGCGGGCCCCCTGCGCGGGGTGGCCTCGCGTGCGTCGCTCACGCCGCCTCCTCTTCCGTGAGCTGGGAGAGCACGATCTCCCGGTACGTCTCGTTGTCGGCCATCAGTTCGCTGTGGGTGCCGGTGCCGACGATCCGGCCTTCGTCGAGGACCACGATGCGGTCGGCGTCGCGGATGGTGCTGACGCGCTGGGCGACGATGATCACGGTCGCCTCGCGAGTCTCGCGTGACAGCGCGGCGCGCAGCCGCGCGTCCGTGGCGTAGTCGAGCGCCGAGAAGGAGTCGTCGAAGAGGTAGACCTCGGGTTTGCGGACCAGCGCGCGGGCGATCGCAAGACGTTGGCGCTGGCCTCCGGAGACGTTGGTGCCGCCCTGCGCGATGGGTGCGTCCAGGCCCTCGGGCATCTTCTCGACGAAGTCACGGGCCTGAGCGACCTCCAGCGCGTGCCATAGCTCCTCGTCGGTCGCGTCGGGCTTGCCGTAGCGGAGGTTGGAGGCGACGGTGCCGGTGAACAGGTACGGCTTCTGCGGCACCAGGCCGACCACCTCGGCCATCGTGTCCGCGTCCAACTCCCGTACGTCCACGTCGTCGACGAGCACGGCACCCCCGGTCGCGTCGAAGAGCCGCGGGACCAGGCCGATCAGGGTGGACTTGCCGCTGCCGGTGGATCCGATGACGGCGGTGGTCTCGCCGGGGCGGGCGGTGAACGAGACGTCCTTGAGCACCGGTTCCTCGGCACCCGGGTAGCGGAACTCGACGTCCCGCAGCTCCAGATGGCCGTGGCGGGCGACGGAGCGGATGGGGGTGACGGGCGGCACGACGCTGGTGTCGGTGGCGAGCACGTCCTGGATGCGCTCGGCGCACACCTCGGCGCGCGGCACCATCATGAACATGAAGGTGGCCATCATCACCGACATCAGGATCTGCATCAGATAACTGAGGAATGCGGTCAGTGCTCCGATCTGCATGTGTCCGCTGTTGATGCGCTCCCCGCCGAACCACAGGACGGCGACGCTGGAGGCGTTCACCACCAGCATCACGACCGGGAACATCATCGACATCAGCCGGCCGGCCCTGACAGCCACGTCCATCAGCTCGGTGTTGGCCTTCTCGAACCGCTCGCGCTCGTGGGTGTCGCGCACGAAGGCGCGAATCACCCGGATGCCGGTGATCTGCTCGCGCAGGATGCGGTTGACGTTGTCGATACGTTCCTGCATCCCGCGGAACAGCGGCCGCATGCGCCGCACGATCAGCGAGACCAGGATGCCCAGCACCGGGACGATGACCAGCAGCAGCGAGGAGAGCGGCACGTCCTGGTTGAGCGCCATCAGAATGCCGCCGACGCACATGATCGGCGCCGACACCATGAGCGTGAACGTCATCAGAACCAGCATCTGGACCTGCTGGACGTCATTGGTGGTCCGGGTGATCAGCGACGGTGCGCCGAAACGACCCATCTCGCGGGCGGAGAAGGACTGCACACGGTCGAAGACGCAGGCACGTATGTCGCGGCCCAGCGCCATCGAGGTGCGGGCGCCGAAATACACCGCGCCGATCGCGCAGACGATCTGCGCGAGGGTGACGGCGATCATCCAGCCGCCGGTGGAGAGGATGTAGCCGGTGTTGCCCTTGACGACACCGTTGTCGATGATGTCGGCGTTCAGGGTCGGCAAATACAGGGTTGCGAGCGTCTGCACAAGCTGCAGAAGCACGATCAGCGCGACGGGTTTGGTGTAGGGCCTCAGGTGAGCCCGCAAAAGTCGGACCAGCACACCGGAACCTTACGTGAGCACCCGCAAGGGCGTACGGGGTTTTTCCGCGACCCCGTTCGACGCCGATCGGCGATACTGCTGGAGAGGGCCTACGGGCCGCACTCAGAGGAGAAGAGGTGGGGCGCCGATGCTACGCAACGGTCTGGAACCGTGGCACCTGGTCATTGTTGTGCTCGTGGTGTTTCTGCTGTTCGGCGCGAAGCGGCTGCCCGACACCGCGCGTGCCCTCGGTAAGTCGCTGCGGATCCTCAAGAGCGAGACGAGGGCGCTGAAGGACGACTTCAAGGAGGCCGCCTCCGACGAGCCTCAGGCGTCCGAGAAGCAGGACGCGCCTGCTCAGCGGACGATTTCCAACGCGCCGGGGGACAGCACGACCGCGCGTCCCGTCGTGGACAAGGAGCCGGTCGAGGGCGACGCGAAGAAATGACCCGGGTCGGGCTCAACCCCCGGTGACGCCTGTGCGTCGTGTCTTTACGTAGTCTTGGTAATCCTTGTAGGACGTACCGGAACGTAGAACGTAAAGGCACACCGGAGGACCATGTGGGCGCGTCCCTGACCAGAGCGAGCCGTGGGCTGCTCGCGCTGCTCCCAGCCCTGCTTCTCGCGGCCCTTGCGCTGATGGCGGCGGAGCCCGCCGCGCACGCGGCGAGCGGCAGCGGGAGCGGTATCCCGGCCGTGGCGGACGCGCTGAAGAAGAACCCGGTCTACGTGGACCCGCGCGCCTCGTCGCAGCTCACCTCCTCCGACGCCGAAGCCCTCGCCAAGAAGATCAAGGACTCCGGCAAGCCGGTCTTCGTCGCCGTGCTCCCCGCCGCGCCGGAGTTCCCGCCCAAGACGCTTCTGCAGGATCTGCGCGCCGAGGTCGGCATCACCGGTGTCTACGCCGTTCACCTGGGCAACGGGTTCAACGCGGGGGCGGACCCTCAGGTCATGCCGCACACCGCTGTGCTCAATCTCACCGGCGCCCTCAAGCGGTCGTACGGCAGTGATACGGCGGGGCTGCTCAACGCCTTTGCCGACCAGGCCGATCAGCAGGCCGCCGGCCACGCCCCGGACAGCTGGGGCTCGTCCGGCGGAGGCGGTGGCAGCGGCGCGGCGATCGCCGCGGGTGTGGTGGTCGTGGCCGGTGCGGGCGGCGGATACGCGCTCTACCGCCGCAGCCGCAAGCGGAAGGCCGAGCGGGAGCAGGCGGCGCTGGACAGGCTGCGGACCGTCATCGACGAGGACATCACCGCCTTCGGCGAGGAGCTCGACAGACTGGACTTCAACCCCTCCGCCACCACCTCCGACGACGCGATGCGGCGCGATTACGAGCACGCCCTCGACTGCTACGACCGTGCCAAGGCGGCGATGGCCGCTGCCCGCCGTCCGGACGACGTCCAGCAGGTCACCGAGGCGCTCGAGGACGGCCGCTTCTCGCTGGCCACGCTGGAGGCCAGGCGCAGCGGGGCACCGCTGCCGGAGCGTCGCCTGCCGTGCTTCTTCGACCCGCGGCACGGGCCGTCGGTGCGTGACGTGGAGTGGGCACCGGCCGGCGGGGCGGTCCGCAGCGTCCCGGCCTGCGCGGCGGACGCCGCCCGGCTGGCCGACGGCGAGGAGCCGATGACCCGTACCGTCCAGACCGCGTCGGGCCCGCAGCCGTACTGGGACGCCGGTCCCGCGTACGCGCCCTGGGCGGGCGGCTACTTCGGCGGCTTCGGGGGCGGGCTGCTGCCCGGGCTGCTGGTGGGCACGATGCTGGGCAGCGCGATGAGCGCCCCGTACGCCTACGCGGACACCGGGCCGGGATTCGACGGCGGCTGGGACAACGGGGGCGACGGCTGGGGCGACGCGGGCGGGCCCCAGGGCGGCGACTATTCGGGAGCCGACTTCAACCCGGCCGACTTCTCCGGCGGCTTCGGCGATGTCGGAGACTCCGGTGGGTTCGGGGACTTCGGCGGGGGTGGTGACTCGGGCGGCGGCTTCGGGGGCGGCGACTGGTGACCGCAGCATGAGGGCGGCACTCGGGTGACAATGACCCGGTGCAGCATGCGGACGTCGATTACCAGCGGGAGCTGGAGCGTGCCCGGGACGCGGCGCTCCGCGTCGCCACCACCGGCCGGGTCGCCGACTACATACCGGCGCTCGCTGCGGCCGACCCCGAGGCCTTCGGCATGGCGCTCGCCACCACCGACGGCGAGGTCTTCGGGGTCGGCGACTGGGAGCAGCCGTTCTCCATCCAGAGCATCTCCAAGCTCTTCACGCTCGCCCTCACCCTTGCCGTCGGCGGTGAGTCCATCTGGAAGCGGGTCGGCCGGGAGCCGTCGGGCACCCCGTTCAACTCGCTGATCCAGCTGGAGACGGAGCACGGCATCCCGCGCAACCCGTTCATCAACGCGGGCGCCATCGTCGTCACCGACCAGCTGCACAGCCTCACCGGCGACGCCCGCGGTGCCGTGCGCGACTTCCTGCGCGCCGAGTCCGGCAATCCTCTGCTGGAGACCGACTCCGTAGTGGCCGCGTCCGAGGCCGACAACGGCCACCGCAACGCCGCCCTCGCCCACTTCCTCGCCAGCTACGGCAACCTCGACAACCCCGTCGACACTGTTCTGGAGCACTACTACGCGCACTGTGCGACGGCGGCGAGCTGCCGTGACCTGGCCCTGGCGGGCCGCTTCCTCGCCCGCCACGGTCTGCGCGCGGACGCCAGCCGGCTGCTCTCCCGCAGCGACGCCAAGCGCATCAACGCGGTGCTGCTGACGTGCGGGATGTACGACGCGGCCGGGGAGTTCGCGTTCCGTGTGGGCCTGCCGGGCAAGAGCGGCGTCGGTGGCGGGATCCTCGCCGTCGTCCCCGGCCGCGGCACCCTGTGCGTCTGGAGCCCAGCGCTCGACCCCGCGGGCAACTCCGTCGGCGGTGTGGCCGCACTCGACGCCTTCACCACCGCGACGGACTGGTCCGTCTTCTGAGGCGATGCAAGCGAGCCCGCCGGCCGCATGATGGCCCCAGAGGGGGGCGGTAGCACGCTCAACTACTACACGCTGTAGAAGTAATCCGGCGAAGATGGCGTGGGCGCGACGTGGCGCTCGCGACGGCGATGGGGCGGTGCGGTGGGGCTCGAAGCGGTGCACGCGGTCAACCCGATGAACAGCGCTGCGGTGCTGTCGGCCTTCGGCGCGCTCGGCGTACTGGTGGTGATCTTCGCAGAGTCCGGGCTGATCGTGGTGGGCTTCTTCCTCCCCGGCGACACGCTGCTCTTCCCGGCCGGACTGCTGTGCAGCGGCGGCCACGGACCCCACCTGCAGCTGGGGCAGGTGCTGGTGTGCGCCGCGGTGGGGGCGGTGACGGGCGCGCAGGCCGGTTACGAGATAGGCCGGCGGGGAGGCAGGGCGCTGCTCGCCCGCAGCTCCAACCGGCAATTGAAACGGGGCATCACCCGGGCGGAGGAGGTGCTCGCGCGCTACGGATACGGCAAGGCCATCGTGCTCGGCCGCTTCGTCCCCATGCTGCGGACGGTGCTCAATCCCGTGGCCGGGGCGCTCGAGGTGCCCGCACGAACCTTCCTCCTGTGGCAGGCGATCGGCGGTGTCGCCTGGTCCCAGGGGCTTGTGCTCGCAGGGTATGCGCTGGGCGCGTCCGTCCCGCACGTCGACCACTATCTG
Source organism: Streptomyces humicola (assembly GCF_024436035.1). Taxonomy (GTDB): domain Bacteria; phylum Actinomycetota; class Actinomycetes; order Streptomycetales; family Streptomycetaceae; genus Streptantibioticus_B; species Streptantibioticus_B humicola. The sequence goes on along the minus strand of NZ_JANFNG010000009.1, from coordinate 87,336 downwards.
CTGCCGCTGGTCGGCCTCATCGTGTCCGTCTCCCTGCTGCCGCTGGTCGGCGAGGTCGCGCACGGTCGGCGAGCACGAGCAGCGGCACGCAATACCGCGGCGGCCGCCGACGCGCGTGAGGAGCGGACCGGCGGGAGACAATGAGCCCATGTGCCGGCTCTTCGGGATGAGCAGCGCGCCGCGACGGGTGCGCGCGACCTTCTGGCTGCTCCAAGCGCCGGACAACCTCAGCAACCAGAGCCGCCGTGACCCCGACGGCACGGGCCTCGGGTACTTCGACGCCTCCGGCGCACCGATGGTGCACAAGGCGCCGATCGCCGCATACGAGGACCGCGCCTTCGCCGAGGAGGCGCGGGAGGTGGAGTCGGCCACGTTCATCGCCCATGTGCGCTATGCCTCGACCGGCGGCCTCGAAGCGCGCAACACCCATCCCTTCCTCCAGCGCGGGCGGCTGTTCGCGCACAACGGCGTCATCGAGGACCTCGGCAGGCTCGACGCCCACCTGGGCGCCGACCTGTCCCTCGTCGGCGGCGACACCGACTCGGAGCGCTTCTTCGCCCTGATCACGCGTGAGGCCGAGTCGAACGGCGGTGACGTCGGCGCGGCGATCGAGAGCGCCGCCCGCTGGATCGCCGGCCATTTGCCCGTCTACGCCCTCAACCTCGTGCTGACCACCCCCGGTGAACTGTGGGCGCTGCGCTATCCCGGCACCCATGAGCTGTACGTCCTCGAACGAACCACCGGCGGCCACCACGGCGACCGCCGTCTCGACCACGCCGGCAGCGGAGGCCGACTGCGCGTCCACTCGCGGGAGCTGGCCGAGGTCCCGGCAGTGGTGGTCGCCAGTGAACGGCTCGACGACAATCCGCACTGGCGGCTGCTGCGCTCCGGCGAGCTCCTGCACGCAGGCCCCGGCCCCCGCGTCACCTCCCGCGTCGCCTTGCCGGAGCCGCCCGCCCAGCTGCTCACCCTCGACGACCTGCGCCCCGAGGCCGCCGCCTCGCAGGGCGTGGCGTGATGCTCCACGTCCCACAGAGTTTCCACAAAGACCCGTCCTACGGTGCCCCCGTCGACAACACCGGAAGGACGACATCGTGATGAGGAAGCTTTCGCTGCGCAGGCGCGGGACCGTGGTGGCCGGAGTCGTTCTGGCGGGCGCCCTGGCGGTCGGCGGTGCGACCGCATTCGCCGCCACATCGCCGTCGACGTCGACATCGACGCAGGCGTCCGTCCCCACAGCCGCCCACAAGCACCACGGCAAGCACCCTCGCCTCCGCAGACTGCACCTGCTGGGCGTGCACGGTCAGGCCACCGTGAAGAACGCCAAGACCGGCCAGTACGTGGTCCGCGAGTGGCAGCGCGGCCAGGTCACCGCGGTCTCGGGCGCCGACGTGACGGTCAAGAGCGCCGACGGGGTCAGCTGGACCTGGGCGGTGGCGCAGAACTCCAAGATCACCCGCGACGGCAAGAAGATCAGCGAGTCCGTGCTGAAGGACGGCGACACCGTTCTCGTCGTGGGCAAGCAGAGCGGTTCGGCCAACGACGCCGGCCGGATCTTCGCCCCGACCGCTGCCCACCCCCAGACCGGCACCAACGCCTGACCGACGGCCTGAGATGACGCTGGAACAGGTGGCGGAGCGGGGGCGCCGGATCGTCGGCGGCCGGTACGCGGTGCGTGAGGAGCTGGGTCGCGGCGGGATGGCCGAGGTCCATCTCGCCGACGACCTCAGGCTGGACCGGACGGTGGCGGTGAAGACGCTGCGGCCGGAACTGGCGGGGGACCCGACGTACCGGGCGCGTTTCCTGAGGGAGGCGCAGTCGGTCGCGTCGCTCAACCACCCAGGGATCGTTGCCGTGTACGACACGGGTGAGGACGGCGAGCCGGGCTTCGGCCTGCCGTACATCGTGATGGAGTACGTCGAGGGCCGGACCCTGCTCGACCTCGTCCGTTCCGGCCCGCGGCCGACGCCCCGTCAGGCGCTGGAGCTGACAGCGGGCGTGCTCGACGCTCTCGGGCACGCCCACCGCAGCGGCATCGTGCACCGTGACATCAAGCCGGCCAACGTCATGGTGACCGCCGACGGGACGGTCAAGGTCATGGACTTCGGCATCGCCCGGCCCCTCGGGGTGAGCGGCGCGACGCTCACCCAGACTTCCATGGTCATCGGAACGGCCGAATACCTCTCCCCCGAGCAAGCCCGCGGCCAGACGGTGGACGCCCGCTCCGACCTGTACTCCACGGGCTGTCTGCTCTACGAACTGCTCACCGGGGGATCGCCGTTCACCGACGACACGCCGCTCGCCGTGGCCTACAAGCATCTGGGGGAGGAGCCGGAACCGCCGTCGGCGCGCGCGTCCGGGCTCACGTCCGCATGCGATTCCGTCGTGCTCACGGCGCTCACCAAGGACAGGGATCGCCGTTACGGCAGCGCCGAGGAGATGCGCGCCGCCGTCGAGCAGGCGCTGCGTGCGCTCGACGCACCCGAGACCCAGGCGAGTCCGGTCCACGAGCGCGAGGTGCACGAGCGCGAGGTGCACGAGCGCGAGGTGCACGAGCGCGAGGAAACCGCAGGGGCGGAAACAGAGACAGAAACCGCCCGGATCGCGGAGGCGCCGCGGCGCACCTCCCGCCGCCTGTGGCCGGTGGTGGCCGTGCTCGCCGGGATCCTGGCGGTGGTGGGGGCGGGCGCGTACATCGCCACCGCTCCGGGGACCGCCTTCGGCTCCGGCTTCGGCTCCGGCTTCGGCTCCCGCTCCGCAACGGTGCAGGTGCCTGACCTGGCCGGCAAGACCGTCGTGCAGGCGAGGACCGCGGCCTTCGCCGCCGGGCTGCACGTCGTGCGCGCCGGGATGGGTGACTGCGCGGCGACCGGCACCGGGCTGGTGCGGCGGGTCTGCGCGCAGATCCCCGTCTCCGGTAGCCGCCTCGCCCGGGGCTCCACGATCAGGCTGCTGCTGACTCCCTGACGGCGACGGCTGCACGGGACGGCACGTGCGGGCGGCCGCCGCAACGACGAATCGCACGTCGCGCAGGGAGTCCAGATCGGTGAGCGGGGCGCCGCCGACGACCAGGGGGCCAGCGCGGTGGCCGACGGCGATGCGGCCTGTGTCGGAGGCGCGAGACATGAGACGTCAAGGATCTTGGCGCGGCCTGTCGCGTTTTCCACCCGAATGCGGGTAAATGGTTGTCATGGTGACGATCAGCGCGATGTACGCCGCCGCCGGAGGTTCCTTCGACGCCGGTCCGCTTCTCATGGGCATCGCCCTCGTCGTGGGTCTGGGCCTTGTCGGGATCTTCTACGGCTGGCTCAGGAGCGGCCCGCAGCGGTCACGGCCGTCGAGGCTGAAGGAGCCGCAACCGCGTGCAGGGGCCTGGCAGACCCCCGATGAACTGGGGCAAGAGCCCCCGGCCGACCATGGCCCGGGGCACCAGGAGGGGGAGCCGGTCGAATACGAGAAGGGAAGCAGTCCTCCGGAGGAGGTGCCGCACGACGGGAGGCGCCGCATGCCGTACGAGCTTAGGGACTCCTACCCGGGTCCGCGGCACTAGCGCTCGTCCCGCTGAGTGCGCCCGTCGGCGGCCGGAGCCGCCGGCAAGGGGAGATATGTGCCTGTCGGCTCGCCGCCGCCCGTGCGGGCTGAGCCATCGGAGTGGTGTTCATCAGAAGATCGGCGCATATCGGGCGTCGGTCCCACTGGTCCCGAATTGCACACTCATCATGAGAAAGGTATATAGACCGCTCCGATTGAAAGCGAGGGACCGTGGCTACCACCAGGGTCACGAAGATGTGGACCGTCTTCGTCTTCGCCTTCCTCAAGTTCCTTTCCGCGCTGGGCCTCAAGAGCGCGGCGTCCGACCGGCAGCCGGCGGCGCAGCAGCCCGCCGCGCAGCCGGACACGCAGCGGGGCGTGCAGTCGCCCGCGCCCTTCATCCCGGCCGCCGCGGATCCGCCACCGTGCGAACTGCCGTACGGGCTGCCGTACGAGGGGTTTCTCCCCCCGACGATCAAACAGCGCATCCGCGCGGAGGCTCACGGCTCCACGCCGACGGCCCGACGCATCTGCCGCGGCAGCGCTGACGTGGCCGGTACGGCATCCACGTCCGCGTCCACGGGGGCCATCCCTGCCCCACGTGGCGGTCACGGCGCGGAGTTGGGCACACCGGGGCTCGCCGCATAGGCCTGAGACGGGGTCATCGACACGCCGTTCACCTCGACCGTGTCCTCGGTGCCGACCTGGGCGCATGTGTTCTGATCGCCCGTCTGCGCGCTGGATCCCGCGGTCACCGCCGTCGCGGCGACTGACGGGGACGGTGATGCGGACGGTGACGTGGACGGTGACGCGCTGCTCGTCGAGTTCGCGGCGTCCGGACGCATGGCCGCCTGTGCGTGAGACCCTCCGGACGGGCTGGGGCTGGGGCTCGCGGAGGCGCCGGTCGTCAGCGGCTGGTCGTTGGCGATCGCGTCGAACAGGCTCTTCGCGGCAGGGGCGACGACGACCCTGTCGGCGTTGTCCGGGTCCGGCAGCGTCTGCATGGTGACGAACGTGATGCGACCGGAGGGCACCTTGCTCACATCCGATGCGAATCCGAGCAGTTTGGTGATGCTGCCGAGTCCGTTGTCCACGGTCAGCGCCTTGCTCGCGGCGTTCACAACACCGTAGAGCGCGGCGGGGTCGGTGAGCGTGCCCGCGCTTTCCAGGGTGCGGATCAGCGACGCGAGATAGGTGTGCTGGGCGACCGTACGTCCGAGGTCGCTGCCGTCGCCGAAGCCGTGCCGGGTGCGCAGGAACTCCAGCGCCGAGACGCCCTTGAGGGTATGGGTGCCCTTGGAGAGCTTCAGGTGTGAATAGGTGTCATAGACGTCGGCGTTGACGCAGAGCGGCACGCCGCCGACGGTGTTGGACATGTTCACCACGCCGGAGAAGTCGGCCATCATGAAGTGGTCGACAGGGATGCCCGTGACCTGGTGGACTGCGGCCACCTGGCAGGCCGGCCCGTAGGCGAGCGCGCTGTTGATCATTCCGGCCCTGGCGGGGACGGTGCGCCCAGTCGTGGGGTCCGTGCACGCCGGCAGTTCGGTCACTGTGTCGCGGGGGATGCTCATCACCGTGGCGTTGGAGCGGTCCGCCGCCACGTGCACGATCATCTCGACGTCCGCATTGCCCGGTCCGCTGCCGCAGTCGCCGCCGAGCCTGCAGTCCTGGGCGGTGGTACGGGAATCGGTCCCGATCACCAGGACGTTGATCGGGGTGCGGCCGAACGCGTCCGGTTTCTCCGTCCCGTTGCCGGTGATCGGCACCTTCTCCAGGTTGCTGTTGAACTGCTCGAAGAGCAACGCTCCCGCCCCCGCGACGATCAGGACGAGTGTGCAGACCGCGATCGCCGCGAGCCGTGCGATGATCCGCCGTATGTGCCGCGCGCGGCCGCCGCGGGCCACTGCCCGCCGCCCGTCGGATCCGCCGTCCGACGGGCCATCCGAGGCCAGTTCATCCGGACGGTGCGATATGTCGGTCACAGCTCACCCTTCGCGCAGTGCCGTGTGCACTCTCGATGAGTCAGACACGTAGCCCAGGCCAAGGGATGCACAGCAGCCCGACAGGTGATGGCCCCCGAGCCCTCGGGTGCGGGGGCCTGGCCGACGTGGCGCTCTCGCTCGCCGAGGGCGCGGTGAGGTGATCTGCGATGCTGCGGCGCGCCGCCGCGGGTCCTTGTGCGCGGCCGGCCGGATTCTCAGACAACTCACAGGTACGCGAAAGCTCACTTTCAGGCAGGCCGTAGAAGGTGACATCCATGGCTGCACTTCCATCGACCTCGTCCGCCGTCCGTGCCGGGCTCTCCCGTCCCGACGGGGCCCCCATCCGCGTCCTCGTCGTCGACGACGAGTCCGCTCTCGCCGAGCTGATGTCGATGGCGCTGCGCTACGAGGGCTGGGACGTCCGCACCGAGGGCGACGGCAACAGCGCGCTGCGCACCGCCCGCGCATTCCGGCCGGACGTCGTCGTCCTCGACATCATGCTGCCGGACGTGGACGGGCTCAACCTGCTGCTGATGCTGCGCCGCGAGATACCCGACGTGCCCGTGCTCTTCCTCACCGCCAAGGACAGCCTGGAGGACCGGATCGCCGGGCTCACCGCGGGCGGCGACGACTACGTCACCAAGCCCTTCAGCCTCGAAGAGGTGGTCGCGCGGCTGCGTGGGCTGCTGCGCCGCGCCGGGATGACGGCCGCCCGCAGCGAATCGCAGCTCGTGGTGGGTGATCTGGTGCTTGACGAGGACAGTCACGAGGTGTGCCGGGCGGGGCAGTCGATCCATCTGACGGCGACCGAGTTCGAGTTGTTGCGCTATCTGATGCGCAATCCGCGCCGGGTGCTGAGCAAGGCGCAGATCCTGGACCGGGTGTGGTCCTACGACTTCGGTGGCCAGGCCAACGTCGTCGAGCTGTACATCTCGTATCTGCGCAGGAAGATCGATGCGGGACGGGCCCCGATGATCCACACCAGGCGCGGCGCCGGCTACCTCATCAAGCCCGCAGAAACCGCGTGACGGGCGGCAGGGCGCCCATCCCGCGCCGTTGCTGGTCCCTGCGCACCCGGCTGCTGGTCTCCTCCATCTCGCTGATCGCCGTGGTCTGCGCCACGGTCGGGGTGGTCACCGCACTGGCGCTGCACGCCAAGCTCTACGAGCAACTGGACAAGCAGCTGGGCGGCGTGGCACTGCGCGCCCGGCATCCCCGGCCGCCCGGCCAGTTCCCGCCGGCGGGCGGCACGGACCCGCTCGACTTCGTCACCGGCCCCGGTCAGCAGCTCGGCACACTCGGCGCAGTCGTCCAGAACGGGCAGGTGGCGAAAGGCGAGTACAGCCGCCCCAGCTCCAACCAGCGGGCCGTGACCGATGTGCTGGACGCCGCCCAGGCCGCGGCGCTCGCCCGCGTCTCCGAGGACGGCCGGCCGCACTCCGTCGACCTGCCGGGACTCGGCACCTACCACGTCGCGTACATACACAACGACGACGGGGTCGGTCTCCTCGTCGGCCAGTCCGCGTCCGGCGTCGAGGGCACCATGGACCGGCTGATCCTCGCGGAGGTCCTGGTGACGGCGGGCGGCCTGATCGTCGCCGCTGTCGCCGGCATCGCGCTTACCAACTCGGCGCTGCGCCCGCTGCGCCGCGTCGCCGCGACCGCCGGCCGTGTCTCCGAACTGCGGCTGCACCGGGGCGAGGTGATGCTCGATGAGCGCGTGGCCGAGGTGGACACCGACTCGCGTACCGAGGCCGGGCAGGTCGGTGCGGCGCTCAACCGGCTCCTGGACCATGTCGCCTCGGCGCTGGAGGCGCGGCACGCAAGCGAGATGAACGTACGCCGGTTTGTCGCCGACGCCAGCCACGAGCTGCGCACGCCGCTCGCGTCGATCCGCGGCTATGCCGAGCTGACGCGGCGAGGCAGTGAGGAGATCGGCCCCGACACCCGCCACGCACTTGGGCGTATCGAGTCCGAGGCGGGACGGATGAGCACACTCGTCGAGGACCTGCTGCTGCTCGCCCGCCTCGACGCCGGGCGCCCGCTCACCCTCGCGCCCCTGGACATCTCGCCCCTGGTGGTGGACGCCGTCAGCGACGCGCGCGCTGCCGGGCCCGGTCACCACTGGCGTCTCGAACTGCCCGACGAACCGGTGGTGATCCTCGGCGACCAGGAACGCCTGCACCAGGTACTGCTCAACCTGCTGGGCAACGCACGCAACCACACTCCGCAGGGCACCACCGTCACCGCCCGCGTCACCGACCGGCGTGACGACGTTCTCGTCGAGATCGAGGACGATGGCCCTGGCATTCCCGGCGAGTTGCTGCCGTACATCTTCGAGCGGTTCGCGCGCGGCGACGCCTCACGCTCCCGTCACGCCGGATCCACCGGGCTCGGTCTTGCGATCGTGCATGCCGTGACCGTCGCCCACGGCGGCCGGGTCGGGGTGGAGAGCATGCCCGGGCGCACCGTCTTCCAGGTGCGGCTGCCCGGTCCCGTCGGCAACGGCGAGGTGGCGGCAACCTAGTAGCGTGATCGGGTGCCCGTCGCAGAAGGGACCAGATCCGCATGAGCGCGCCACCGCTTCCCGGGGTGCTTGGTGACATCGCACCGATCCTGGAACACTGGGGCTACTGGGCCGTGGGCGGTCTGATCTTCGTCGAGGACTTCGGTGTCCCCTCCCCGGGCGAGACGATCCTGATCGCCGCGGCGCTGTATGCGGGAGCGGGCCAGCTCAACATCGTCGCCGTCATCGCCATCGGCATCGTCGCCGCCATACTCGGCGACAACGTCGGCTATCTCATCGGCCGCACCGGCGGGCACGCCCTGGTTCAGCGCTACGGCAAATACATCTTTCTGACCCCCGAACGGTACGAGAAGGCCGAGAAGTTCTTCACCCGCCACGGCGGGAAGATCGTCACCGTTGCGCGCTTCTTCGAAGGGCTGCGCCAGGCCAACGGCATCATCGCCGGCACCACCCAGATGCCCTGGCTCCGCTTCCTCGCCTTCAACGCGCTCGGCGCCGCGCTGTGGGTCGGTCTGTGGGCCGGTGTCGGCTACGCGGCGGGCAACCACATCACCGCCATCTACACCCAGATCAACCGCTACTCGACCTATGTGCTCGCCGCCGTTGGCGTGCTCGTCGTCGCTCTGGTCGTCCGCACTGTGCTGCGCAGGCGGCAGGCCAGGAAGTCATCTGCATGACGCAGCAGACGCCGGCGCTGCAGCGCCGGCTCGGTGTCTTCGACGCGGTCGTGATCGGACTCGGGTCGATGATCGGCGCGGGGATCTTCGCGGCGCTGGCTCCGGCGGCACGGGCGGCCGGTTCGGGTCTGCTGCTGGGGCTTGCGGTCGCCGCGGTGGTGGCCTACTGCAATGCGACCTCATCGGCGCGACTGGCCGCGCGCTACCCGGCGTCGGGCGGCACCTACGTCTACGGCCGCGAACGGCTCGGCCCCTTCTGGGGATACCTGGCGGGTTGGGGGTTCGTCGTCGGCAAGACGGCCTCGTGCGCGGCGATGGCGCTGACCGTGGGCTCGTATGTGTGGCCGGCGCACGCGCACGCCGTGGCGGTGGGTGCGGTGGTGGTGCTGGTCGCCGTGGGCTACGCCGGGGTGCAGAAGGCCGCGTGGCTCAACCGGGTGATCGTCGCCGTCGTGCTCGCGGTGCTCGTCGCAGTGGTGGTCGCCTCGCTCACCTCGGACGCGTCGGATGCCGGGCGCCTCGACGTCGGCGGGGACGCCACCGCGGGCGGCGTGCTGCAGGCGGCCGGTCTGCTGTTCTTCGCCTTCGCCGGGTACGCGCGCATCGCCACCCTCGGCGAGGAGGTGCGCGAACCGCGGCGCACCATCCCGCGGGCCGTCCCGATCGCCCTGGCCATCACCCTGGCGGTCTACGCCGCTGTGGCGGTGGCCGCGTTGAGCGTGCTGGGGGCCGGGGGGCTGGGCACGGCCTCGGCGCCGCTTGCCGACGCGGTGCGCACGGCAGGGGTGCCGGCGCTGCTCCCGGTGGTGCGTGCGGGGGCTGCGGTGGCGGCACTGGGCTCGCTGCTCGCGCTGATCCTGGGCGTCTCGCGCACCACGCTGGCGATGGCGCGTGACCGGCACCTGCCGCGCGTACTCGCCGCCGTCCACCCGCGGTTCAAGGTGCCGCACCATGCGGAGCTCGCCGCCGGGGCGGTGGTGGCGGTGCTCGCGGCGACCGTGGACGTGCGCGGGGCAATCGGCTTCTCCTCCTTCGGCGTGCTCGCCTACTACGCGATTGCCAACGCCTCGGCGTGGACGCTCACTCCACAGGAGGGGCGGCCGCCGCGCATCGTCCCGGTGGCGGGCCTGGTCGGCTGCGTCGCGCTGGCCTTCTCGCTGCCGGTGGTCTCGGTGGGCATCGGCGCGGGGGTGCTGGTGGCGGGGGCGGCCTGGTACGGCGTGCGGCGGGCGCTCGCGCGGCGGTAGGCCCGTCTCGGGTACCGGGCGGGGGTATCGTCGTCGCCATGACGGACCGCACCCGGGCAGACCGCAGGCCGCAGGCGGCCCGGCTGCTCGCCGTGTGCGCCGTCCTCGTCGGCCTGTTCCTGATGCACGGTGCCCCGTCGGGTGCGGCGGGCGGCTGTCACGGATCCATGCCCGTGGCCACCATGCCGATGGCAAACATGGCCCACATGGCGCCCGTAGCGCACCTGTCGCATGCCGTCGCCGTTCATGACGAGCAAGCGCCGCGCCTGTCTCCCGCAGGCGTGCACGGCGGGTCGTGCGTGTCCACCCCGGCGCACGATCCGGTGCCGGTCGGGGCCGCGGGGCTGTCGGCGGTCGTGACGGCGGCGGGTTGGGCGGTCTTCGGCCGGCGGCCCGGATCGGGGGGTGTGCGGTGGCGGGGACCACCGATGGGTGGGCGAAGCCTGTTGTCACGGGTGTGCGTTGCGCGGACGTGACGAGGCCACCCGGATCCGCAGTATCCGCGGTCCGGGCGCAGCGTCCTGTTCATCGCACCCCGGAAGGCCTTTCCTCATGTCTGTTGTTTCCGCACTGCTCGCCATCACATCCCCCTCCCGGCGTACCTGCGCCGCCGCTTCCGTCGCGGTGGCGCTGGCGCTGGGGCTGACCGCCTGCGGCTCCAGTTCCTCAGGCTCCTCCGACCATGCGGCGGCGCCGGGCGTGGGCCACCACGACTCGGCCATGCCCATGCCGGGCATGGCCGCCATGGCCACCGGCGACGGCCTGGCCTCCGCACAGGACGGCTACGCGTTCACCTCGGCTACCACGACCCTTCCGGCCGGGAAGGAGGTCGGCTACCGGTTCACCATCAGCGGCCCGAACGGCAAGCCGGTCACCGGCTTCGCCGTCGACCAGACCAAGCGCCTGCACTTCTACGCCGTCCGCTCGGACCTCACCGGCTTCCAGCACACCCACCCCACCATGGCCGCTGACGGCACGTGGACGGCGGGGCTTGCGGCTCTGCGGCCTGGATCCTGGCGGCTTTTCGCCCAGTTCACCCCGGACTCCGGTCCCGGCGGGGGGCAGGACTTCGTGCTCAGCCGCACCGTCACCGTTCCCGGTACGGCGTCCACGACGGCGCTGCCCGCGCCCGCCTCGTCCGCGACGGCCGACGGCTACACGGTCACCGTCAACGGTACGTTGAGGGCTGCGGTGGCTCGCTCCCTCACGGTCACCATCACCCGGGACGGGCGTTCCGTGACCGACCTGCAGCCTTATTTGAGCACCTATGCGCACCTGACCGCGTTCCATCAGGGCGACCAGGCCTTCGCTCACCTCCACCCCACCAACGCAGTCGACGGTGATCATGGCGGGCCCGCGCTCACCTTCAACGCCGAGCTGCCCAAGTCCGGCGACTGGCGGCTGTTCCTGCAGTTCCAGACCGCAGGCACGCTGCACACCGCGGCGATCACGCTGCATGCCGGCTGACGTCTGCCGCGCGCAGGGGGTGCCGCCATCCCGTGGTGGCGCCCCTCACCGGGCGTGCGATGACACAGACGGCAACGACGCGGCAAAGTCCCTGATCTTGGCGTTCTCGTCGGCGCCGCGCCAGATCGCCACGGCCCTGGCGGGCGGAAGCCCGGTCATCGGTACGAACACCACCTCGGGGTGGCGGTAGAGCAGCATGAGCGCGGTGGAAGTCGCGCAGACCTCGTTGCTCGTGGCGACCCGGCTGAGCATCTCGGGCTGGGTCGTGACCGGCCGTCCCCTGCGGATGGGCCGCCCCGCGGGCGTGTGCGTCGGGAAGAACCCCTCGCGTACCTCCTTCGGGGCGGAAGGCGGCGTGTCGACCATCGTGAGCTCGGCGAGCTCCTCCGCGTCGACCGACGACCTCGTCGCCAGCGGATGGCCTGCGGCGAGGGCGAGCACGCGCGGGTACTCGGCAATCACCGGGCCGCGCGTCAGATCGGGCTGATGGACCGGCCAGAGGGTCACCTGAATGTCCACCTCGGCCCTCCGCAGCGGTCCGAAGAAGTCACTCCAGCGTGTTTCGACCGTGCTGATCGACGACTTCGGGTGGGCGCGGCGGAAGCCGGCCACCGAGGCGTCGACGGCGCCGGCGAACGGGCCGAGAAAGCCGATGCGCAGCTCGTGCGCGAAAGCCCGGGTCTCCTCGACGGCGCGCTGCAGCCCCTCGAAGCTGGGCTTCGCTCGTTCCAGAAGGAAGTGACCGGTGGGTGTGAGCGTCACGCGGCGGCTTGTGCGGTCGAAGAGCCTGCCGCCGATGCGTCGTTCGAGCGACTGGATGAGCTGGCTCACTCGCGGCCGCGAGAGCCCGAGCCGCTCCGCCGCCTTGGCGAAGTGCAGTTCCTCGGCGAGCGTCAGGAATGCCTCTATCTCCCCAAGTTCGGTAAACGTCACTTACCGATCGTACAGAAGAACGGTCTTGATGAGGGCCCCGCACTTGGGAACGATGGGTTCGGCCTGCCGCAGGCCCTCCCCGCGGGGGAGGGAGGGCCTGGTCGGCGGTCTGTTGAGACCCTTCGCGGGAAGATCCGCCCCGGTGATCGTGTTGGGGAGGGCGAGGCGCATCCGGGCCTTCCTCGACGGTTCCCCGCTTCGCGTCATCGGCTGAGCCATCGGGACCGGCGGGACCGGCGGAACGGGCTGACCCGCCGGGACGGCCTGCTACGTCGGGGTGGTCGGGGTGGTCGGGGTGGTGTGCGAGGCCGAGCCGCGCAGGACGTCCAGGCGGCGCCGGTATTCGTCCTCGTCGATCTCGCCGCTGGCGAACCGCTCGGCGAGCAGCTGCTCGGGGGTGCGCCAGTCGGGCGGCGGGGTGCGGTCGATGCCGTCGTTGCCGGTGGGGGCGAGGGCGCGGAAGAGCAGGGCCACCACCGTGATGATCAGCGCCCAGAACGCGACGGTGCCGATCGACATCGTGAACCAGCCCCAGCCGCTCATGCCGTGGCCGTACCAGAACATCATCGCCTTTCACCTCCGGAGGCCGGCTGGCGGCCGGGCGGTGCCGGCCACCGGGCCTTCACTCCATATATGCCCGGCTTGGCCGCTCCTCAGGCGTGAATTCGCTCTTCGTCAATCCACCCTTGACGTCAGCGCGGTGGCGCGGTGGTGCCGCGGACTTCGAGGCCGGGCGTGGTCAGCACTACCTCGGCGGGGCGGGCGGGGTCGGCGATCCGGTCGAGCAGGCACTGCGCGGCGCGGCGGCCCACGTCGTGGCTGGCGTTGTCGACGGTGGTGAGCCACAGATGGCGCAGGCGCGAGAGATAGGTGTTGTCGTAGCCGACGAGGGACAGGTCGCGGGGCACCTGGAGGCCGAGTTCCTCCGCGGCCGACAGCGCACCGACGCAGGCGATGTCGTTGAAGGCGAAGATGGCGGTGGGGCGTTCGGGGGAGCTGAGCAGCCGGACGGTGGCCCGGTAGCCGCCCTCCTCGGTCAGGTCGCCCTGCTCCACAACGGCCGGCCCCGCCGCGCTGTGCTCGCGCATGGTCGACTCGAAGCTGCGGCGGCGCAGTTCGCCGACGGCTCCCTGACCGGCGATGTGGGCGATGCGCCGGTGGCCGAGGCCGATGAGGTGTTCGGTCGCGAGGCGGGCGCCGTGCTCGTCGTCGCCGGCGACGACGTCCACCCTGGGCAGTTGGGGCTCACGGGTGCCCGCGACGACGGTCGGGACCCGGTCGGCGGCCGTCCGCAGGGCGGAGGGATCGGGCAGGGTGCCGACGGCGACGATGCCGTCGACTCGCAGCTCGGTGAAGGTACGGGTGAGGTCCTCCCCTATGCGCCGGTTGAGGTGGCCGTCGGCGAGGAGCATGTGCAGGCCGCGGTCGTGAAGCAGGGAGTTGAGCCCGTCGAGCAGTTCGACGAACCACGGGTTGCGCATGTCGTTGAGGAGCACCCCGACCGTGCGGGTGCGTCGCTCGCTGAGGCTGCGTGCGGCGGCATTGGGCCGGTAGCCGAGCTCCTCGATGGCGGTGAGGACGGCCTGCCGCTTCCCGTCCCGTACCTGGTCGGAGCCGCGCAGTACGAGGGAGACCAGCGACTTCGAGACCCCGGCGCGATCGGCGACGTCGCGGATCGTCGGCGGCCGGCCGGATTCACGCCCGGACTCACCCATGATTTGGACCGCTCCACATGCGATGCAGTGTACCTGTGCGGACTGCGTCCCGCTGGCTCACGCCTGCGTGCTTGACATTCGCCGTGGATGACCCTCAGGGTGGCTCCGGGCAGCGTTTGGACCGGTCTAAAGAGGTGGGTCATGGAGTTCGACGGCGTCACGTCACGGCGTCCGCTGGGGGTCGCGGTGGTCGGCTTCGGGTGGATGGGCCGGGTGCACACCCAGGCGTATGCGCGCGTGCTGCACCACTTCCCGCAGCTGCCGGTACGGCCGGAGCCGGTCGTCGTCGCCGACGAGGTGCCCGGCCGGGCGGAGGGGGCTGCAACGCAGTACGGCTTCGCCACGGCGACCCGGGACTGGCGGGCGGTGGCCGCCGACACCCGCGTCCAGGCGGTGAGCATCGCCGCCCCGAACTTCCTGCACCGCGAGATCGGTGTCGTCATGGCAGAGGCGGGCAAGCACATCTGGATCGAGAAGCCCGTCGGGCTCACCGCAGCCGACGCAGCAGCCGTCGCCGATGCGGTCGCCAAGGCCGGGGTCCAGGGCACGGTCGGCTTCAACTACCGCAACGCCCCGGCCGTCGACTGCGCCCGCGCCATGATCGAGGCCGGGGAGATCGGCGCGGTCACACACGCCCGCATCCGCCTGTTCAGCGACTACGCCGCCCATCCCGAAGGCGCACTGACCTGGCGGTACGAGCGCGAGCGCGGCGGCAGCGGAGTCCTCGGTGACCTGGCCTCGCACGGCGTCGACCTGGCCATGTACCTGCTGGGGGATATCGCCTCACTCACCGCCGACACCGCCGTCTTCGTGCCGGAGCGCGCCCGCCCGGCAGGCGCGACCGCGGGCCACATCCGTGCGGAGGGCGGCGAACTCGGTCCCGTGGAGAACGAGGACTATGTCTCCTGCCTGTTGCGTTTCGCCTCCGGCGCGCGCGGTGTCCTGGAGGCGTGCAGGGTCTCGGTGGGCGAGCAGAACAACTACGGCTTCGAGATCCACGGCACGAAGGGCGCGCTCTTCTGGGACTTCCGCCGCATGGGCGAACTCGGCGTCAGCCGGGGCACGTCCTACCAGGACCAGCCCGTCAGCACCGTGTACGTCGGCCCTGGTCATGGCGAGTACGCGGCTTTCCAGCCGGGCGCTGCGAACGCCATGGGCTACGACGACCTGAAGGTCATCGAGGCGTATCACTTCCTGCGTTCGGTAGCGGAGCAGCGCCCCTACGGCGCCACGCCGGCCGACGCCGTGCGCAGCGCTGCCGTACTGGACGCCATGATCCGGTCCGCCCGCACCGGGACGTGGACGAACCCGGCGTGAGCGCGTGATCGGCGTCATCGGCGCGAGCAGCGTGACCGGCGTGATCGGCAACGGCGGCTGCGGGTGAGCGGTTTGGGGCAAGGATTTACCTCATCCTGGTTGTTCGTGGTTGACAGGTTGATTAATTTCTTCGCCAGCAGCGGCCAGAGTTGAGAGGATCGCTGACCTTCATGCTGGGGGCGTGGAAGACGTTGGCGTGTTGCGGTTCTGCCGAAGCGCTCCTGGTGGACGCGGTGTTACCTGCGATGTCCGGTCTGTCGCGCGCTGCGCGCCCGGACAGCCCCCGCGGTAGTCGCACTGCCGTTCACTGTCGAACCGTCGGCAGTGGGGTGGCAGAAAGGATTCCTCACTCCCGGCGCCCGCCCCGCACCACACGATCCTCACCGCGCAGCACTCAGCGCTGACGCGCCGCTGTTCTCGCACGACCCGCACTTGCAGCGTTTTGTCGCGTTTGCCATGACCTGATCGGTCATGGGCGCGTCAGCCACACCACAGGAGGGGAATTCCTTGCACCCAAGGACTGAACGATCGACGAAGGAACCCGGCGGCAGACGAAGACTCTTGGTGACCACTGCGGTGTCCACCGTGGCGCTCGTCTCCGGCGGAGTGCTTGCGGCGACTCCGTCCGCCGCCTCCGCCTCCCCCGCATCCGGCTCGTCCGCCTCGTCGGCACACGTCAAGCGCTTGTGCGCGCAGGCGACCAAGCCCGGCCAGATGGCCTGCCTCGCCGAGGCACGCACCGACGTCGTGCAGCACATGAGCCTCAGCCCGATGGCCGTCCCGCCTGGCTACGGCCCCTCCGATCTGCAGAGCGCCTACAACCTGCCTTCCTCGACCGCGGGTTCGGGCCAGACGGTGGCCGTCGTCGACGCCATGGACGACCCCAACGCCGAGTCCGACCTCGCCACCTATCGCTCGCAGTACGGGCTGCCCTCCTGCACCACGGCCAACGGCTGCTTCCACAAGGTTGACCAGACCGGTGGCACCAACTACCCGGCGGCCGACTCCGGTTGGGCCGGTGAGATATCGCTCGACCTCGACATGGTCAGCGCCGTCTGCCCGCAGTGCCACATCCTCCTCGTCGAGGCGAGCTCCGCGAACATGCCGGACCTGGGCACGGCCGTCAATGAGGCCGTCTCGCTCGGTGCGAAGTACGTCTCCAACTCCTACGGCGGCCCAGAGGACTCCAGCGAGCTCACCGCCGACACCACCTACTTCGACCACCCCGGCGTCGCCATCACCGCCAGCTCCGGCGACAGCGGCTACGGCGCCCAGTACCCGGCGGCGTCCCAGTACGTCACCTCCGTCGGCGGCACCTCGCTCAGTCGCGCGAGCACCTCCCGGGGCTGGAGCGAGAGCGCCTGGTACACCCCTACCAGCCAAACGCCCGAAGGCACCGGCTCCGGCTGCTCCGGCTACGACCCGAAGCCCAGCTGGCAGACCGACACCGGCTGCGCCATGCGCACCATCGCCGACGTCTCGGCCGTCGCCGACCCGAACACCGGCGTCGCCGTCTACGACTCCTACGGTCAGTCCGGCTGGAACGTCTACGGTGGTACCAGCGCCTCGTCGCCGATCATCGCGTCCGTCTACGCCCTCGCCGGCACCCCGGCCGCGAACAGCTACCCGTCCTCGTACCCGTACGCCCGCACCTCGGCGCTGAACGACGTCACCTCGGGCTCCAACGGCTCCTGCTCGCCGAGCTACCTGTGCACCGCGGGCCCCGGCTACGACGGGCCCACCGGCTGGGGCACCCCCAACGGCACCGCCGCGTTCACCAACGCGTCGAGCACCGGCACCACGTTGCAGCCGGGCCAGCAGCTCACCCCGGGGCAGAGCCTCGTCACCACGAGCATGACGCTGACGATGCAGACCGACGGCAACCTGGTCGCCTACCTCAAGACGGGCCCCAGCGGTACGGGTCCGGCCGTGTGGGCGAGCAACACCTCCGGCCACTCCGGCGCGTACGCGTACATGCAGAGCGACGGGAACCTGGTGGTGTACAAGAGCGGCGGCGGGCCGAGCAGCGGCGGTGCGCTGTGGGCCAGCGGCACCTCCGGTCACTCCGGCGCCTACGCCACCTTGCAGAGCGACGGCAACTTCGTCGTCTACGGCAGCGGCGGCGGGCCGAGCACCGGCGGTGCGCTGTGGTCCACCGGCACCTACGACCACTCCCAGACCATCGGCTCGGGCCAGCAGCTCAAGCCCGGATGGTGGACGCAGGCGCAGTACACCCGGCTGGTGATGCAGCTCGACGGCAACTTCGTGATGTACCGCAACAGTGATGGCAAGGCCATCTGGGCCAGCGGCACCTCCGGCCACTCCGGCGCGTACGCGTACATGCAGAGCGACGGGAACCTGGTGGTGTACAAGAGCGGCGGCGGGCCGAGCAGCGGCGGTGCGCTGTGGGCCAGCGGCACCTCCGGTCACTCCGGCGCCTACGCCATCATGCAGAGCGACGGGAACTTCGTCGTCTACAAGAGCGGCGGCGGGCCGAGCACCGGTGGCGCGCTGTGGTCGACCGGCACGTACAAGGTCGTGCCCTGACCCGTCGTGACCTGCCCCGACCTGCTCTGACCTGCTCTGAGGCATGAGCTCCTCCCTGCCGGGACCGGCGATCGGCTGCCGGTCCCGGCAGTGCCTTGTTCATCAGCTCATGGTGTCTGTCCGTTCCCGATCGGCCCGTTCCCGATCGGCCCGCGGGCGCTGCTGCGCCGCACGGCGTGCGGCCGCCCGGCTGGGATGTGAGTAGGACGGGCCGCCGATCATGAAGAGCAGGAGGCCGACCGTGAAGATCATCACGCCCAGCGCGAATCCGATGGTCTCCAGAGCGATCATGCGATCCTCCTTCGGTTCCGGTGGGTTCCGGTGGGTTCCGGTCGGTCCCGGTCGGTCCCGGTTGGTTTCCGCAGATGCGCGCCTACCCCGTCGGGGCCGGGCGATCCAGGGCACGGACCATCCGACCCTTGCAGCCGCCGTCCGCACAGCGGACCATTGCAGTATCGCGAGACTGATTCCGGATTGAGCGCCATGCAAAACCGCTTCCGCCCCGACCGGCAGCTGAGCGTCCGCATGGTGATCACCATGTTCCTGCTCGGCCTGCTCTACGTCGCGTTCATCGCGGCGCTGGTCGCCCTGCTGAGGTCCTGGATCCTGGTCGTGGTCGTCGCCGGCGGGTTGCTGGCCGCCCAGTACTGGTACTCGGACAGGATCGCCCTGTTCGCCATGCACGCCCAGGAGGTCAGCGCGCAGGAGCAGCCGCATCTGCACGGCGTCGTCGACCGCCTGTGCGCCACCGCCGACATGCCCAAGCCGCGGGTGGCCATCTCCCGGATGGACATGCCCAACGCCTTCGCCACCGGCCGCAATGCCGACCACGCGGTCCTGTGTGTCACCACCGGCCTGCTGCGGCGTCTCGAGACCGATGAGCTGGAAGGCGTGCTTGCCCACGAGCTCTCCCACGTCGCCCACCGTGACGTCGCGGTGATCACGATCGCCTCGTTCCTCGGTGTCCTTGCCGGGCTGCTGGTCCGGTTCGCGTTCTACTCGGAACTGTTCGGCGGGCGGCGCAACGACCAGAACACCGCGCTTCTGCTCGCTCTGATCATGGCGGTCTCCGCCGTCGTGTACGCCATCAGCTTCCTGCTGATCAGGGCCCTGTCCCGGTACCGGGAGCTCGCCGCCGACCGCGCGGCGGCGATGCTCACCGCACGCCCCTCGGCGCTCGCCTCCGCTCTGACCAAGGTCAGCGGTGATATCGCCCGCATCCCGACGGAGGACCTGCGCACCGCGCAGCCCTTCAACGCCTTCTTCTTCACCCCGGCCCTCGGCGACGGTGCCACGCTGTTCAACCTGTTCTCCACCCACCCCAGCCTGGAGCGCCGCCTCGAACAGCTCGCGAAGATCTCCGTACAGCTGGGCGAGCCCACCTGACGCGCTCTGGCCGACACCACCGGGATGCGGTACGACTGGCTCTGTGATCTGCAACCTCGTATCGCGCAACTCCGACCGCCACCCGCCGGAGCCGGGCGAGGCAGGGCGGTGACCGCCGAACGGGCGCTGCTGGAGCGGCTGGTCGACGACGCCGGACTGTTCCCGCCCACACAGCTGACCATGGCCGCGGCCCTCGCGCGGCACCGCGCCGACCAGGCGGAGAGCAGCGGCATGCTGACCCACCGGTTTCTGTGCCCGGCGTCGCGGATCGCCGAACTGCGCGAGCTGCTGCAGGCGGGTGACCGGATCCGGGTCGGGCTGATCGCCGACACCGGAGCGGCAGGGCTCGCCCCGGCGGTGGCCGCGGTCGCCGCCGACCCGCGCCTTGCCCTGTCCGTGCTGGAGTTCCCGCTCGCCAAGGCCGCCGGCCGGGCAGAGCCCGCGGGGGCGCTGGACGCGGTCCTCGACACGGATCTCGACACGGTTCTTGACGTGATTGCGGCACAAGTGGACGCGGACGTATCGGTGTTCGTCGAGCCGTCCCGGCTCGCCGACGCCGTAAGCCTCGCCGCGGCCATGGCCGCCCACGACGAAGGGACGAGGCTCGGGATGAAACTACGCTGCGGAGGAGTGCGCGCCGACCTCTTCCCGCAGCCGGATGACCTGGCCGCCGCACTGGTGGTGGCAGCCTCGGACCACGTCACCGTCAAGGCCACGGCGGGCCTTCACCACGCGGTCCGCCACACCGATCCGCGGACCGGATTCACCCACCACGGCTTCCTCAACCTCCTTCTCGCCACGGCCGACGCAGTGGCCGGGGCCGGCGTCGACCAGGTGGCCGCGACACTGAGGGTGACCGACCCGGCCGCCCTGGTGAAGCGGGCCGCCGGGCTCGACCCCGCAGCGGTGGCGGCGACACGGCGGGGATTTGCGGCCTACGGCTCGTGCAGCACGAGCACGCCCCTGCAGGAAGCCCGCGATCTGGGACTGTGGGCGTGAAGGACGCGCGCATGGCCGCCGAGCACGCCGAGCACGAAGCTACCCGCGCCGCCCTGCGCGCCGTGATCCCGCGTCTGGCCCAACTGCTGCGCAGCATCGCCGACATGGACGCGCCCTCCGGCGTACCGCCGTGGACGGTGGGCGACGTCGGTGCGCATCTGCGTGCGTGCTATCTCGCTTACTGCTCGGCCTTCACCCATGAGTTCATCGATTGGGACCGCCTCCTGCCGCCCGGCGACAGCCCGCTCATCGAGCGGATCACGGAGGTGAATGCCCGGGCGGTCGCGCTGTTCGGTACGGACCAGCGCCTCCACGCGGGCGACTTCGTCGCCGAGCACGGCGAGATGTTCCTGCAGGCCACCGAGGGACTCGCGCCCGACACCCCTGTCAACGTCCCCTGGTACGGCAAGCAGCTCGTGATCACGCTGGGCACGGCGACCGGCCTGGTGCTCAGCGAGAGCCTCCTCCACGGCCTCGACATCGCGCGCGGCGCACGGCTCCCGTGGACGATCGCACCCGGCGAAGCCCGCCTGGTGCTCGGTCGGACGATGCCCGCGATGATGCCGCTCGTTGTGAACACGGCGAAGGCGCAAGGAGTCAGCATCGCGTTCGACCTCGCCATCACGGGCGGTCCACGGCTGGCGGTCGTCGTCGACGACGGGACGGCGACGGTGACCCGCGACGCGTCACCTCGCCGCTACGACTGCCGGATCATGGCGGCGCCCACCCCATTCCTGCTGGTCAGCTATCGGCGCATGCCGTTGTGGAAGGCGATCGCCACCGGCCGGGTCCGGGCCGGCGGGCGCAAGCCATGGCTCGGCCCGCGCCTGGCCGCGCTTGTGTCCAGCCCCTGAACCGCTCGCCGTTGCCTGGACGGCTACGAGATGTGGGTGCCGAGGACGTGCCCGACGACGAACGTCATGCCGGTGGCCAGCGCGCCGAGGGCGAATTGGCGCAGCCCGCCCAGGAGGGCCGGGCGGCCGGTGAGCTGTGCGACGGCGGCGCCGCCCGCGAAGGCGGCGAGCCCGGCGAGGGTGAGCGCCACCACGAAGGCGGGGAAGCCGATGAGGTAGGGCAGGAGCGGGATGAGCGCGCCGACGGTGAAGGAGGCGAAGGAGGCGCCCGCCGCCGTCCAGGGCGAGGGCAGGTCGTCGGGATCGACGCCGAGCTCTTCGCGCACATGCACCGCCAGGGCCTGGCGTGGATTGGCGGAGATCTGCTGCGCGACGGCCTCCGCGAGCTCGGGCGCCACCCCGCGGTTGACGAAGACCTCGGCGAGTTCCCGTTCCTCCGCCTGGGGATTGCGCGCGTGCTGAAGCTCCTCGACGGCCACCTCGGCTACGGTGAGGTCGTTCTGCGAGGTGACCGAGATGAATTCGCCGGTCGCCATGGAGAAGGCCCCGGCGACGAGCCCCGCAAGACCGGTGAGGGCGATGGTGTGGTTGGCGGCTCCTCCGCCGCCGACGCCCGCGATGAGCGAGGCGTTGGTGACCAGGCCGTCCATGGCACCGAACACGGCCGGCCGCAGCCAGCCGCCGGAGACGTCGCGATGCCGCAGCGCTCTGTGCCGTCCCTGTTCCCGGTGGACGGGCGGCTCGACGGTGAACACCGGAGCCGGGACGAGAGCCGGGTCCGGGGCCGCGTCACGGTGGGGTTCCCACCCGGGCTGCCATCCGGGCTGCCAGTCGCGCCGCCCCTCCACTTGCGAGTCGGCGTACGGGAGCCATTGCGTGTCTGCAGCCACCTCTACCTCCGCAGTCGGCGGACCTCATCTGGGGGTTCGGATTCATCAACGGGAACCGAGGGGCGGCGGTTCACCACGGGGCGTCAGGTGAACCGCCGTCGTGCCCAGGGCGTATAGGAGGCGCCCGGCAAACCCAGCAGCAGCAAACCCAGCAAACCCAGCACGGGAGGCGACGTGGACGTCATGACGGCGATACTGACCCGCCGCAGCGAACAGATGCTGTCGGAACCGGCCCCCGGTGACGCGGAGTTCACCTACCTGTTGCAGGGCGCGAGCACCGCGCCCGACCACGGGAACCTCCGGCCGTGGCGGTGGGTGCTGTTACGCGACGGCGACCGCGACGTCCTCGGCTCCTGCCTCGCCGCCGAGGTGGAGGCCGAGACCGAGAAGATCTCCGGTGAGGTGGTGAAGGCCAAGGTGCTGCGTGCTCCGCTCGTGGCGGCGTTGGTGTTCGCACCACGTCCCGGGCACCGCATCCCGGAGTGGGAGCAGCTGGCGGCGACCAGTTGTATGGTCCACGCGCTGATGCTGCTGCTGCACGCGCGCGGCTACGGCAGCATCTGGCGAACCGGACGGCTCTGCGCCAGCTCGGCGGCTCGTGAGCTGCTGGGTCTCGTCGCCCCCGAACGGCTGCTGGGCTCCCTGGACATCGGGTCGCCGCACCCGGTGGTCCAGCGGCCGCGGCGTCTTCTCAACGACGTCTCCGGGCACGTCACCCGGTTCAGTCCGGCCCTGGCCCGCGGCGGAAAACCGGTTGGCTGCGCGCGGGCCAGGCCGTAGGGTCGCAGCTATGTCTGCAACGTTCGGTACGTGCGGCGTGGTCGCTGCCGTGGCCGCTCGCGCCGTCGCTTTCCGCCGCCCGCGCGAGCGTCGCCCTGCCCTGGGTCAGCCAGGCCGCCGCGACGCCTGATCGTCGACGCCTGATCGTCCGATCGCCTCCGCGACTTCCCCGTCTGTCTCCGGCTCCGGTCTCCGGCTTCCGGCCGGACGCTGAGTCCTGCGTGCTTTCGGTGGCGCCTTCGCCTGTCCAGGGCCTCACGTGCCCGTACCCATCCCGGTGTCAAGGACAGCGATCGTGCCCCGCAATCGACTCAGCCTGCGCGACCAGCGACGGCGTTCGTTCTCGCAGAACTTCATCAAGGACCGCACAGCCATCGACCGCATCGTGCGCACCGCACGGATCGACCCCGCAGGTCTCGTCGTGGAGATCGGCGCCGGTGACGGCCGGCTCACCGCCGCACTCGCGGCCCGCGCGGCCTGCGTCGTGGCCCACGAAATCGATCCGTTCATGGCGGCGCGGCTGCGTGCCCGCTGCCGCGATCTGCCCAACGTCCGGTGCGTGGTCGGCGACTTCCTGAACAGCACTCCCCCGCGACAGCCGTTCGCCGTGGCCGCCTGCATTCCGTACGCGGTGACCTCGCCCATCGTCAACTGGTGCCTGAACGCACCGGGCCTGACGTCGGCGACGCTGGTCACGCAGTGGGAGTACGCACGCAAACGCACCGGCGACTTCGGCAGCTGGAGCCGCGTGACGGTGGAGAGCTGGCCGCGGTTCGACTGGCGGCTCGCCGGGCGCATCGACCGCGGGGCGTTCCGTCCCGTACCCCGTGTCGACTCCGGGATCCTGCGGCTGACGCACAGGGGGAACGGCCTGCTCCCCGCTGCCGTGCTGCCGCGCTACCGGCAGTTCGTCGAGGTCGGTTTCAGCGGCGTCGGAGGCACGCTGCACGCCTCGTTGCGGCGCGAGTTCCCGCGAGCGCGCGTGGACGCCGCGTTCGGGGCGGCCGGGATGGTACGGGGAACGGTGGTGGGATTCGTCCACCCCGATCAGTGGATCACGTTGTTCCGGCACATCCTCGAAATGCCGGAGCGTGTGTGATGGGAGAGGCTGATGCTACGGATGTGCAGATTCGCCGAGACGCGGGAGGTGCCCGATGAGGCGCACGTACTCCGCGGGGGTTGCGGTCGCCGCAACCGCCGCTCTGCTCGCCGGCACGGCATCGACGTCATCGACGTACGCGGCCGGACCTCGCCCCCGGACCACCGCCGGACACACGGCCACGGCTCGCGCGGTCACCTCGGCCGTGCTGCCCGCGTTGCCCACGCGGATGCAGATCGCCGGTCTCTTCGACCGGTGGAACGCGGCTCTGGCCACCGGCGACGCGGACCGGGTCGCCGATCTCTACGCCCCCGACGCCGTGTTGCTGCCGACGCTGTCGGCTCGTATGCGCACCACCCGGGCCGGGATCGTCGACTACTTCGCCCACTTCCTCGAAAGCAGGCCGGTGGCCCGGATCCAGCAACGGGTCATCGACGTACTGGACGCCACCAGCGCCGTCGACACCGGCCTGTACCGGTTCACGCTGACCGGCAAGGACGGCACCACCTCGACGGTCGACGCCCGCTACACCTTCGTCTACGAGCTGCGCGGGGGCCGGTGGCTCATCGTCAGCCACCACTCCTCGGCGCTGCCGACGGGAGGCTGAGGCGAGGCGGGCAGGGACGGTCAGGCAGGTCGGGCGCGTGCATGCGGCGGGGGCCTTCCTGGCATGCCAACCGGTCGGTATGTTTCACCGTCGCCTCTCGGGAGCCCGGTGCCAACGTCAACCAGTTTCTGGACGGCACCCTGGTCGACCCGCTGTCCGGAACGGCGGTCCCGAACGGCTTCCGGGTCCACGTCTCGCCGGCCGGTGCACCCGACGCACCACGGGTGCCCGTCCCGGGATGCGCTGACGGCCGCGGTGTCCCATCGTGAACCTATGAACGACGTCAACGACTCCCGGCGGTCTCTCGAGATCGACACGCGGCTCATCGCGGCCGGAGCGGTCCTCACCGGGGTCGGAGCGACACTGGCGTTCGCAGGCATGACGCTCGTCGGCTTCGCCCTGGTGACCGCGGGACGGCGGTGGGTGCGGCAGATGGAAGTGCCCCCGTCACAGCTGGCAGCCGCCAAACTGCAGCAGGCCAAGCAGGCCTCCCAGGCGGGCATCCAGGCCTGGCAGTCGGCGGGGGCGGGCAGCAACGGGGCCGGCTCGGCCTCGTGAGCCGTTGGGCACTCGCGAACCGTCAGGTGGCGTGGCCGCTCCAGCGGCGGCCGTCCCACAGGCGGCGTTCTTGGCGGTGGGGGTCGAGGACGACGTCCGATGCGGTGTCGAAGCGCATGACGGGCCGGTTCGTGGTGTCGTAAGGCGCCCAGCCCGGGGCGCCGGTGGTGGCGAAGGCGATCCAGGCGCTGTGCATCGCGTCGGCGAGGTGCTGCGGCGGCTCGGTGCCGGTGATTCCGGCGAGGGACTTGTCGTGGAGGTTGTCGAAGACGAAAGGGAGTTCGGCGGCGTGGCAGGCGCCGAGGCGGCCGTCGTAGGTGGCCGGTTGCCAGGCGAACTCGTACACGTAGGTCGAGGCGGCGCGGTGCGCGGTGTGGGCCTCGGCGAGGCGGACGGCCGGGATGCGGTAGAACCAGTCGGTGCTGACCGTGGCGAGCAGGTCGCCCGGCGTGGCGCCCGGCTGGTTGGCGCGGTAGACGGGGAGGGCCAGGTCGGGGTCGAGTCCGTAGGCGGTGGTGCTGCGGCGCAGCACGGTATCGGTTATGTGGTCGATGGCGCCGGTGGGGGTGAGGAAGAAGCGGTACTCGTCGCTGTTGGTGCCGATGAGGACGTCGACGTCCGCACCGGCGCCGCTCCCGATCGCCTCGATCGGTGCGGCCGGGATCAGCTCGCCGTCGATGACGGGCTCGAAGGGCATCAGGTTGAACGCGGCCTCGTTCCAGCGGGCCGGGTCGGGGTTGGCCGAGATCGCGGCGCGCAGCTGCTGCTGGGCCGCGACGAGTCGGTCGAGCGGGACGGCGGCGATGGCCTGGCGGGTGGGCTCGACGTCGAGGAGGGCCGCCAGGTGCCGGCCGATGAGGCGGGCGGTGGTGGGGGTGAGCGTGTGGTGGGCGGCGCCGCTCTGCAGGATCGCGCGGCGGAAGAGACCCGCGGCGCGCTCCATGGCGAGCAGCGTGCCGATGCTCATCGCTCCGGCGGATTCGCCGAAGACGGTGACGTTGCCGGGGTCTCCGCCGAAGGCGGCGATGTTCTCGGCGATCCATTCCAGGGCGGCGATCTGGTCGAGCAGCCCGAGGTTGGCGCTCGACTCGTCGGCGAGGCCGCCGAGGTGGAGGAATCCGTCGGCGCCGAGACGGTAGTTGAGGGTGACCAGGACGACGCCGTGGTGGGCGAAGCGCGTGCCGTCGTAGACGGACGCCGAGCCGGAGCCGTTGACGAACGCGCCGCCGTGCACCCACACCATCACCGGCAGATCTCCGCTGGTGTCCGGGGTCCAGATGTTGAGATTCAGATACTCCTCGCCGGGGATGTCGACCTCGTGCAGCAGCTCGTCGAAGGGCGGGCCGTACGGGGCCTTCGGCGCGGTCGGCCCGTACGCGGCGGCATCACGCACCCCTGGCCACGGAGCTGGCCGCTGCGGCGGGCGGAAGCGGTTGGCGCCGACCGGCGCCGCCGCGTACGGGATGCCCTTGAATGCCGCGACCCGTTCCCCGGTGAGGGTGCCGCGCACTGAGCCGTACGCGGTGCTGACGATCGGTTCCTGCATCGTCTCTTCCCATCTCTCACCGGCGGTGCGCGAGCTGCATACCGAATACCGATGCTGCCGACGGCGCTGGCTGCGAGCAAGATGCCGGCGGGCGCGGTCAGCGCTCGGGCCGCCCGACGGTGACGTAGGCGCCCCAGCGGCAGGCCTGCGCGGAGCCGGGCTCCAGATACAGCCGCCTGCCGGCTCCGTAGGGCCGTGCCTCGGACCTCGTCGGTTACTCGCCGATCACTTCCGAGCACGTCGGCACAGGAATGACGCTCCGCGATCTCATCGCGTCCGCGCTGCAGTTCAGCGACAACACGGCCGCGAACCTGCTCCTGGACCGGCTTGGCGGCCCCGCCGGGATCCGAACGGCGCTCCGCGGCCTGGGAGACGCCACCACTCACGTCGACCGCACCGAACCCGCGCTCAACGACGCGACGCCCGGCGACATCCGGGACACCAGCACCCCGCGGGCGCTCAGTACCGATCTGCGGCTGTTCGTCCTCGGCGACGCGCTGTCCCGGAGCCGACAGCAGCTGCTGACAAACTGGCTCGTGGGGAACACCACCGGCGGGCCCTACATCCGGGCTGGCGTTCCCACCGGATGGAGGGTCGGCGACAAGACCGGCAACGGCGGATACGGCACGCGCAACGACATCGCGATCGCCTGGCCGGCCGGCGGCGCCCCGATTGCCATCGCCGTCCTGTCCGACCGCGGTCTCCCGCACGTGCCCTCCGACGACGCCCTGATCGCGGACGCCACCAGGACGGCCCTCGCCGCGCTCCACTGAGCCACTGATCCACTGAGCCACTGATCCACTGATCCACGGAGCCACCGCCCGGCATGATGGTGCAACCCGGTCCGGCAGTCGGGCGTGACAAGTGGTTGAGGGCGTCATGCCCCTCGAACCCGTGATGTGGAGGGGGGCGTATGCGCGACCAAAGCGACTTCGACACGTTTTACGCCGGCAGCGTGCGTCGGCTGACCAGCCAGATGTATGCGATGACGGGCAGCCGTGCCGAGGCGGAGGACCTAGTGCACGAGGCGTTCGCTCGCGCCTGGCAGCGCTGGGAGAAGGTGTCCGGCTACGCCGATCCCGAGGCATGGGTACGTACGGTCGCCTGCCGCATCAGGGTGAGCGCATGGCGCAAGGCGGTCAACCGATTGGCGGCCCATCGCCGCCATGGCATGCCCGAGGACGTCCCCGGAGCGAGCCCGGACTACGTGGCGATCGTCGCGGCGCTGCGGCGCATCCCCGCCGAGCAGCGCCGGGCGATCGTGTTGCACCACCTGGTCGGCCTGTCCGTGGAGGAGATCGCGCGGGAGACCGGGGCCGCGGTCGGCACGGTCAAGGCCCGGCTCTCACGCGGGCGTCAGGCGATGGCGCCTCATCTGTCCGACCCCGACTCCGACCTCGCACCCGACACCGCACCCGCACCCAGTGCGGCCGGAGTCGGCCGGACCTTCGGCCTCGGCCCCACCGACCAGGAGGTGCGCCACCATGCGTGAGGACTTCGAGACCATCCTGCGGTCAGGGTCGGCGGAGCTTGCGGCGCGGACCAGCCCACGGCCGGCCGGCGCGGTCCGTGCGCGCGGCGATCAGCTGCGGCGCCGGCACTCCGTCGTCACGACGGCGCTGGCCGTCGTTGCTGCGGCCGCGGTCGGGGGCGGGGCATTCGCCGCGACCGGTCTGCCCGGTCGCAGCGGCCCGTCGTCGACCGTCACCACGCACCCGGCGACGAGCGCGCCGTCCAACCCGTCGGACGTGACCACCCCACCGTCGGGTCGTGCGTCTGTCGTGCCCTCACCGAGCGCCAACGGCGCCGGCAACAGCACCGCCTCCTGCCGGTCGCTCGTGGCGTCACCCGCCGTGAAGGACGCCGTCACGGCGGCCTACCGTCAGTCACAGCAGGGGCTCGTTCACATCGAACCGGTCAAGGGCACGTTCTACTACGGCACGTGCGGCGGCGTCACATACGCGGGCACCCGCTTCATGCCCGCGGCCGGCTCCACGCTCGCCGAGCAGGTCGCGCTGCAGGACGCAGGCGGCGCGATGAAGTACTTCGTCCAACGACCCGGCGGCACCTGGATCTTCGTGGCCGGCGACGGACTCCCGGCAAGTCCGCTCGGATGCGCGGCGATCAGCCAGATCCCGTCCGGCCTGGCCACGGCATGGGGGGACTGCCTGGCCCAACGCACCATCGGGTGAGGGCGGGCACCCCACTGGACCTGCCTGCCCATCGGGTGAGGGTGGGCACCGAAGACTCCCAGGTCTTCGCCGCCTGGCGCTGCGCGACAGCGGGCCCGCTCGTCGCCACCACAACCAAGGCCCTTCCCGGCCCCGACCAGGCGATCTGTATGATCCACCGATCAATTTCAGCCAAAACTCTGCGGTAACTGCTCGTGTTCGCATGGGACGGATAGCGTGAGGGCGTCGCGCAGCCACACCCGGGGCGCAGGGCCCTGCTGGGACTAGCGCGCGGCGGAGGGTTACCCCCGTGACCACAGCCTCCGTGCTGATGGCCGACACATTCGCAGTCCAGCCGTATACGCCACATTGCCAGGTGATCTATGACGAGGGCGCTCACGCCGTCATCGGCGTCTCGCCCGGTAACAGCTACTTCTCGGCCCAGCGCCTCCACGACCTCGCGGCTTGGGGTCTGGCCCACTTCGACCAGGTCGATTTCGTGTACACCGACCTGTACGTGGCAGAGATGTACGCGGCCTCCGGCTACACGGTCGATGACGCCCGCAGAAAAGCGGTGAAGAACCTGCGCGGGGTACGGGCGAAGGTGACCAACGCGGCTGCCGAGGCCGACCCCGAGGGAACGCGCCTGCGGGCACACCCGATGTCGGAGTTCCAGACCGGCGCCGCCTACCAGGAGATCCACCGGGACCTGCGAGGCCGACTGGAGACCGACGAGGAATTCCGCTTCGCCTGCGACGCTCTGGTGAGCACCTTCCTCTCCTCGAAGGTCCTTGGTGGAAAATCGCCCACCGCCCAGCAGCGCTCGGTGTGTCTGGAATACGTCTGCGCGGAGGCGCCGCTGTTCCTCGACACCCCCGCGATCCTGGGCGTGCCGTCCTCGCTCAACTGCTACCACCAGCTTCTCCCGATGGCCGAACTGCTCTACTCCCGCGGAGCCGGGCTGCGTGCCTCGCGCAACCAGGGCCATGCCATCGTCACCCCCGCCGAAGGAGCCGACAGTGACCGTCGAAACGCTGCCTGACCTGATCGATTTCCCGTTCTCATGGAACGGGAGCCGGATCCCGTCCGAGGTCGAGGAACTGCGGGAGAAGACCCCCGTACGCCGCGTGCGGACGATCGCAGGGGACGAAGCGTGGCTGGTTTCGTCCTATCGCCTGTGCAAGCAGGTGCTCGAAGACGTCCGCTTCTCTCTCAAGGACACCTCCGCACCAGGGGTGCCCCGGCAGTATGCCCTGACGATCCCGCCGGAGGTCGTCAACAACATGGGCAACATCACCGGCGCGGGGCTGCGCAAAGCCGTGCTGAAGGCGCTCAACCCGAAGTCGCCCGGCATGGTGGACTGGATGCGCGCGAACGCCGCCGCTCTGATCGACGCAGCCATGGCCGACGGCGCGCCCGTGGATCTGCGGGGCTCCTTCGCCGACCCCTACTCGGCCGGGATGCACTGCCATCTCCTCGGCATCCCGCAGACGGATGCGCCGAAGCTGATGCGGTCCCTCGACATCGCGTTCATGAACTCGGCGTGCCCGATCACGGGGGCGAAGCTCAACTGGGACCGCGACATCGCCTACATGGTGGAGCGGCTCGACGACCCGGCCACCACCGGACTCATGGCCGAGCTCGCCGAGCTGCGCGAGGATCCCGACTACGACCACCTCACGGACGAGATGCTGGCCACGGTCGGCGTCACGATGTTCGGCGCCGGTGTCATCAGCACGTCCGGTTTTCTGACGATGGCGCTCGTGTCGCTCATCCAGCATCCCGAGCTGAAGGCCGAACTGCTCGCCGACCCGGCGAAAATACCGGCGGCCGTCGAGGAACTGCTGAGGATCAACCTTTCGATCGGTGACGCGCTGCCGCGTCTCGCGCTCGAGGACGTCCGGCTCGGCGACGCGGAGGTGAAGAAGGATGAACTGGTACTGGTGCTGGTCGAGGGCGCCAATTTCGACCCCGAGGAATTCACGGACCCGACCGACGTCGTCCTCGGCCGCCCCAACGCCGGCGCCCACCTCTCCTTCGGCGGAGGACCTCACTACTGTCCTGCCACCGCACTCGGCCGCAAGCACGCGGAAATCGCCCTGGAAACCCTCTTGGAACGCATGCCCGGCCTCGACCTGGCCGTGCCGATCGAACAGCTCGTTTGGCGTACGGGCTTCATGAAGCGCATTCCGGAACGGCTTCCCGTGACCTGGTAACACCCTCGCCACAGAATCGCCCCCGTCGCCCCTTGAGCTCCTGCGGTCATCGCTGCACCTCAGCTCAAGGGGCGCGCTGGTGTCTGCAAGATCCGCTTGGACCGGACGCCGCAGCACGGCGGCGGCGCCGGAGCCGCTTCACCGGCAAGCAATCTTTGCAAGAGCGTCACAAGAGCTGCGTAGCGCCTTCGGGAAGCCTCGTTAGCGTTGCTGGCCACTCGATCCCGAGTGCCGACGTGAACCATGCCGACGTCCCCGGCGGCGCAGTGAACAGAGGCAACAGAGGCAACAGAGGCAACAGAGACAGAGAGGGCGAGATGGACCGCCGCTCCGCGGGCGCGTGTGCCCACCGATGAGGACGATCACAGGATGACGCCCTCATGCGGCCAGGCGCCCTGCCGGGGGACACCGCTGGCCGGGCGATTGATGCGGCCATCATCGGACGCGAAAGAGGAGAACCCAGTGACGAGCAGCTACCCCGAGCCCGACGCACCACAGATCGATGCCGGACGGTTGTGGGCGGGCGGGCTGGCGACGGCCGTGGTGGCCGCACTGGTCGCGGAGGTCGGCATTCTGGTCGCGAGGGGACTGCTGCACCTGGCGGTCTTCGCGCCCATAGGTGACGGGTTGTGGGGCGACGCCAACAACACCACCTACGCGATAGGGGTCGGTGTCATCGCGCTGGCCGCGACCGGCCTGCTGCACCTCCTGGTCGGGACCACGCCGAGCGGCACCGTGTTCTTTGGCTGGATCATGGGGCTGCTGACCGTGGTCGCCGTGGTGATCCCCTTGAAGGTCATCGGGACCAGCACCGAGATCATCGCCACTACCGTGCTGAACGCCCTCATCGGGCTGGCCATCACCACGCTGCTGACGAGCGTGGCCAACGGAGCACGATCGCGGTCGCGGCAGCAGTACCGGCAAGCCGCGTACGAATCTCGCGAGTGGTAGGAGTGTTCACGCACCGACGACCTGCCGACCGGTGTGGCGAACCCTGTTCGCATCCGCACCAGTTCGGCGAGTAGCGGCGACAGGCGCCGCGAGCCAACCATCACATGAGCACAGCACGAGGCAGGCCCTCTGCGCTGCCCGGCCCCACGCCCACGGAACTGCCGAACGCACCACCGTCGAACGCACCGCCGGGACGCCCTCAAGGCCGGGACATCATCAAGGAGGTCGAGTCCCTGTGAGTACCCCCTATGAAGCGCTGCTCCGCAGAATGGGCCGGTGGTGGGCCGTCGACGTCGCAGCGCTCGACATCCACACCCAGGGACGCACGCTCGACGAGGCCGAGGACATGGCGCGCGACGCCATCGCCGCGGTCCTTGCCGTTCCGTCCCACACGATTGCCGTGGATCTGGTGGTTCCGGAAGTCGCGTCGCTGCTGCACGGTGTGCTGGAGGCAAGAAGGCGCGCCGCCGAAGCGGCCGATGCCGAACGGCAGGCTCTCGCCGATGCCGCCCGCGTGCTGTTCGAGGACATGGGCGTAACCCAGAGCGATGCCTGCCGTCTGCTTGGCGCCTCTCCCGAACAGGTGGCACAGTTCCTTCCAGCCGGCGGCTCCCGTCCACGGCATCGCAACCCACTGCCCGCGGCGGGCGCACCAGTCCCGGCTACCGGCACAAGCAGCGATACGGGACGGTCTGCGCCCCGGTATCGGCGTCCGCGACCGGGACCGGGACCGGGGCCCGCCGATGGCGCATCCGACAACGGCAGTGCAGTGCGCCCCAAACGGAACCGCCCGCCATCGTTCACCCGCCCGACCTGGGCCATCGCTGACGACGATGCCTAGCTCACATTCCCTCGCCCGAGGCTGAGCGGGGCGGGGCGGGGCGGTTCACTCGCCGCCGGAGTGCATCCGACCGTGCTCCCGTCGCCCTTCGTGATGACCGGCCGCATGCCGGGGCGCTGCAGACTGGTCACCTCGTGGCGTGGGACTGGGTGCTGGGGATTCGGAGGCTCCCGCGCCCGGGTCGCCGGTCGACGTGGAGGTGGGCGCAGGCGAGGGCGGGGACGTGTCGTGCGTGGGGTAGCCGGAGGGCGGGTGAATCTGCCGTCCGGCGGGCCGGCCGGTTTCCGCCCGCGGGCTGTGTGTCCGGGCCTGCGTGGTGGTGGGCCCGCCGGCGGTCGCGTCCGGTTGCGCATCTGCCGTCGCAGTCGGGGAGCTGGTGCCGGGCATGTACGGCTGCCGGCTTCCGCCGGCGGCCGCGTGAGGTGACGCGGGTGTCGCAACGGGTGTGTTCGTCTCCGCCGAGGCGAGCGCGATCGGATTCTGCGCCGCCGTGACCTCGGGATCAGCCAGATCCGGCATCGAGGCCGCACGCGCGGAGCCGGAAGTCAATCCGTTGGGCAGCGCTGCGGCGGTCAGGCCGCCGCCCAACAGCGCCATGGCGGTCACTGCCACGGCCCGCCGCCGGCTGTTCTTCTTGCGTGCCCGTCGCCGACGCCGCCCCGCCGGGCCTGGCGGCGTGGCGCCGGCGACGGGCACATCGAAGGGGGCCGGAGCGGTGAACTCCTCGCGAAGAAGGTCCCCGGGGTAATGGGGATAGTGGTCAGCCACGGCCTGAGGCATCGTCGTATCCGTTACGAGGCCGGTGCCAACGAAAGCGCCGCACCCTGGGCAACACAGTGCCCCGTTGAGGTGCCGACGGCAGGTGGGGCAGTAGTCCATCTGCGATCTTCCTGTGCTGACGATGCCGCTTGGGGACGGGGGACGATGGCGACCTGACGTACGGTCGCACACCAGACCGTGCGGGCAGTCACTTTATAGGACGATGGCCGGAAGTGATCGGGTGGTTCTTGTAACACTTTCCTTGAGTTCCCGTGCTGTCGGTGGCGAAGGTGACGTGCCGCCAGGCCGGTGAACGGGACTGCTGCGGAATTCGTCGAACGGCCAGGGCCATGCCCGCTCCGTCAGTCGTCCGTGATGACCACCTTGCCGAAGTGGCCCCTGCTCTCGAAGTGGCGGTAGGCGGCGACCGCGTCCGAGAAGGGAAAGGTGCTGTCGATGACGGGGCGGATCCGGTGTTGCTCGATCGCGCGGTTCATCTGCTCGAACATCTCCCGGCTGCCCACGAACAGCCCTTGGAGGGTGATGCCTTTGCGGAGCACCAACGATGGATCAATGCCGCCGCCCCTGGCCGCCAGCACCCCGATGAGGCTGATGCGACCGCCCGTGCGTACGGCTGTGAGCGACTGCTGCACCGTGCCCGCCCCGCCCACCTCGATGACGTGGTCGACTCCACCCCCGGCCAACTCGTGAACCACCTCACCCCATTCGGGTGTCCGGGAGTAGTTCACCCCGTCTGAGGCTCCGAGTGAGCGCAGCCGCTCCAGTTTGGCGTCGCTGCTGGAGGTGGCGATCACCCGAGCGCCACCCAGGGCGGCGAACCGCAGCGCGAACAGCGATACGCCACCGCTTCCCAGCGTCAGGACGGTCTGGCCGGGGTTGAGCCCGCCGTGCACCGCCGCCACTGCGTGCCATGCGGTCACCGCGGCGCACGGCAGTGTCGCGGCCTCGGCGAAGTCCAGGTGCGGGGGGACGGCGACGACGGCTTCCTGGTCGAAGA
Organism: Streptomyces humicola; assembly: GCF_024436035.1. Lineage (GTDB taxonomy): Bacteria > Actinomycetota > Actinomycetes > Streptomycetales > Streptomycetaceae > Streptantibioticus_B > Streptantibioticus_B humicola. Next base: position 52,715 of record NZ_JANFNG010000009.1, on the reverse strand, counting down.
GCACGTGTTCAGCGAGAACACCGTCGGCCGTGCCGCCCAGAGCGCCCGAGGTCTTCTCCGCGCTGGGCGGGCCGGAGAGCCATCCGGGCATGAAGACGCTCATGACCCGGTCGCCTGGCTCCCACCGTGTGACCTCGGTGCCGGTTTCGACCACTTCGCCTGCGCCGTCGGACAGTGGAATGACCCCGGGTTTCAGTGCGCGTCCGTAGGCGTTCGCGGCGATCATCAGGTCGCGGTAGTTCAGCGACCACGCTCGCATCCGGACAAGCACCTCGTGCGGTCCGGGAGCGGGCACGTCGCGTTCGTCCAGCCGTAGGGCGTCTGCTCCGGTGAAGTGCGGCAGGTGGTAGTACCTCGTCTTCATCACGCTTTCACTCCTCCGGGATCCGGACGGCCTGGCCGGTGACGCGGACGCGGGGGTCGTCGGGGGTCACGTCGACGAGGAGGTCGCTCGGGCGGCCCATGTCCTCCCCCTGCCGGATGCGGACTCGGGTCGGCTCCTCGACCAACCCCAGGGAGCGCAGGTAGCCGCCGAAGGCGGCGGCCGCGGCGCCGGTGGCCGGGTCCTCCACGACGCCGCCGACCGGGAACGGGTCACGGGCGTGGAAGTCGAAGCAGTTGGCGTCCTCGCGCCACACCAGGTGGACGGTGGTCCAGCCGTGGCGCCGCATGACGTCGTCCAACGCGTCGAAGTCGTAGTCGAGGGCGGTGAGCCGCCCCCGTGTGCCGGCGGCGAGGACGAGGTGGTGGTTGCCCGCGAAGGCGATGTGCGGAGGAAGAGCCGGGTCAAGGTCTTGCCGTGTCCAGCCCAGGGCTTTCAGCGCCGGCTCGATTTCTGCGTCGTCGGCGGGGCGGGAGCGGGCGGGAACGCTGGTGAGGGTCGCGCGGGGTGGACCGTCGCCGGTGCTGGTCGCCACGCGGATCTCACCCGCTCGCGTGTCGAAGACGAACTCGCCGGCGCCGTCACGCCCGGCGAGGGCGACGGCCGTTGCCACCGTGGCGTGTCCGCAGAAGGAGACTTCGGCGCGGGGGCTGAAGTAGCGCAGCCGATAGCGGCGCGCCGGCCGGTCCCGTGCGGTGACGAACGCGGTCTCGGAGTAGCCGAGCCGGGCGGCGACGGCCAGCATCACGCTGTCGTCGAGCGTTTCGGCGTCGAGGACGACGCCGGCGGGGTTGCCGCCCGATGGGTCGGTGGTGAAGGCGGAGTAGCGCAGGACTTCGACGGTGTCCGCGCACGTTTGCGGTGTGGTTTTTTCTACCCGTTCGGTCATGGGTCAACGCTCGCACCCGACGCGACATCGCGTCCAACGATTCTTATCGCTTACGGCGATCGGAGAAATCGATACCATCAGGTGGTGGAGACCAGACTTCTGAGAACCTTCACGGCCCTGGCGAAGGCGGGGAGTTTCACCGCCGCGGCCGCCGAGCTGCATCTCGCCCAGTCCACCGTCACCGTTCAGGTCCGCTCGCTGGAACGGGAGCTGGGAACACGGCTGTTCGACAGGCTGCCCACGGGCGCGCTGCTGACCAGCGCCGGGCGGCGGCTGCTCGAAGAAGCCGAGACGATGCTCGACGCAGAGGCTCGGCTGCGAGCCACCGCGGCTGCCGGTAACGGCGACGGAGCGGTCGAGGGGCAGGTCGCCGTAGGGGCGGGTGAGTCGCTGTGCGCGTCACGGCTGCCCGGAGTGATCGCCTCGCTGCGACGTACCCACCCCGGAATCGACGTCCATCTGCGCCCCGTGGGCAGCGCTGCGGCCGTGGAGGGGCTGCGCGCGGGACGACTCGACATTGCGCTGCTCCTGGAACCCGAGGTGAACGCCGCCGACCTGGTCGCTCGGCCCATAGCGCGCGAACCACTCGTGTACGCGGCATCCCCGGACCACCCGCTCGCCGGGCGCACGGTCGGGTGGGAGGAGCTGGCCGGGGAGAGCTTCTTCGTACACGAGGAAGGGTGTTCGTACAGCGATCACCTGGTGCGCACCCTGCTCGCGCTCCCCGGGCCGCAGCCCCGACTCACGCGGTTCGGCAGTATCGAGGCCGCCCGCTCGTGCGTGGCCGCGGGACTCGGGCTCACGCTGCTGCCTCGGGCCACCGTCGAGCAGCAACTGCGCGACGGGGTCCTGGCCATGGTCGATGCTCCGGAGATTCCACCGGTGCCGGTGCAGCTCGCCCAGCACCGCCGGCGCTGGGTCGCCCCGGCCGCCCGTATCGTCGCCGACGAGCTCACGCGCCTCATTCCTGCCTGACCGCCAAGGGTGGTTCCGCGCGGCCGAGCGTCGCCGCTCGCCCGGGAGCACTTCGCGGCCGGCGGGCACCTGATGATGGCCGTTGCAGCTGTCAACTGAACGGTGGTGTGGCGGCGGGACCATCAATCCAGGCAGCGTCGCCAGACATCGCGTCGAGCGCCCCGGCCCGCGGCTGGGATCACCCCGGTTGCGAGTTTGTGGTTACCGCCTACGGCCGCCGACCGAAGCGGTCGGCGCCCGTGGGCAAGCTCTCTGCGATAAGGCCCCGTTTGCTCAGGGGTGCATGCGTGCGCCCTTGAGCACCTTGTCCACCGCGTTGCGCGGCCCGTATACGGCCACCCCCACCAGATCGAGCCGGTCCTTGCCCACGGCTCGTACCGCCGCCCGGTTGTCCCGGTCATTGCCCGTGCCGAAAAGATCCGATGTGAACACGGCCCTTGGGAGCGAGCGGGACAGCGCACGCCTGTGTGCGGCGGTCAGTGTCTCCTTCGTTCCCTCGAAGACCAGCACGGGCTGGCGGAACATCGGCAGATACGCGGTGTCGTCGGCGTCCGTGTACGGCTCGCCGATCACCTCGGGTGACGCCGTGCCGAGGCCGCTGACCAGGAAGGCGGTCACGTTCAGCCGCTGCCAGGGCTCAAGGTCGTCGCGCAGCAGAACGGCGATCTTGGTGCCGAAGCGGACAGGCATGTCCTTGTCCCCTGCACCGGTCCCGGCCCCGACCTCAGTCCCAACGCAGGCTCCGGCCTCGGCTTCGCTCTTGGTTCTCATGCTGTGAGACTGCGGGGTGCACGTCTTTGCCGTCTTGTACGTTCTTTGCGTGATGCCACGGCAGGAGATCTCAGCCTGGCGCCCGCCGGTCGCGGGTGTCGTGGAGGTGTTCCACGCCCGCTTCACCGAGCACGCGTACCCCATGCACGTCCACGACGCCTGGACTTTGCTGATCGTCGACGACGGCGCGGTCCGCTACGACCTGGCCCGCCACCAGCACGGCACACCGAAGGACACCGTGAGCCTGCTCCCGCCGCAGGTCCCGCACAACGGCTCACCCGCCACCCCTCACGGCTTTCGTAAACGCGTGCTCTATCTCGACATGACGCAGCTGGACGAGCGTTTCATCGGGCCGGCGGTGGACGGACCAGACCTCACCGACCCTCTTCTGCGCAGACGTGTCGGACAGCTGCACACTGTCCTAGCGAACCGGGGCGAGGAGTTGGAAACGGAGAGCCGCCTGGCTCTCATCGGCGAGCGCCTGCGCATGCACTTGCGCCCCGGCCCGGCCTCTGGAAGCGCAGCGCCCGACCGCAGCGCCGCCCGGAGCCTGCGAGACCTCCTCGACGAACGACTGATCGAAGGGATCACCTTGGACGAGGCCGCGCGCTTGCTCCACGCCCACCCCGCGCATCTCGTACGTGCCTTCAGCGGTGCCTTCGGCATCGCCCCGCACCAGTACGTGGTGTCGCGCCGCGTCGACCTGGCCCGCCGTCTACTGCTCGACGGACAGCCGCCGCGCGAGGTGGCGGCCGCCGCAGGCTTCCATGACCAGTCTCACCTCACCCGGCACTTCAAGCGGATCATGGGCACCACTCCGGGCCTGTACACCAGGGCCATCCATTGAGCATGGACCGCCTACGCCCACGCCTGCTCCTCAGCCGACGAAGCGTAACCACAGCCTCCATCGGCGGCGAGTCGGCGCCGTGCTGTGATCGCGATCATCAGAACCAGGGTGATCGGCCTGGTGTTCCAGCCCAGGCCGGCCGTCTTCTTCGGTGAGGCGAACCAGTCCGCGAAGGACGCGCCCAGCGGCCTGGTGATGACGTACGCGAACCAGAACGCGGCGATCGCGTTGAGCCTGAACCGGCGGTGGGCGACCAGGGGTACCGCTATCACCATGCCGAAGGCGACGGCAGACGAGAGGTAGCCCATGTTCATGGTCTTCGCTGTCATGTCACCGGCCGCCGTGCGCACCGCGAACGTCGCCAGCACTGTTGCCCAGTAGAACGACTCTCGACGACGGGTTTGGATGCTGTGGATCGACAGGGTTTTCTCGCTCCAGTACCAGCCGGCGAAGATCGCAGCGAGCGCAACGAGGAAGAACGCAGTCGAGGCTATGTAGGGAACTCCCAGCATGATCGGGTCGATCCTGCTGGCACCGCTGGCCGACCGGCTCGGCCGCCGCACCCTGTTCCAAGTCAACCTCAGAGCCCCTCCCGGCCGGGCGGTACCGACGCCCATCGGCATCCCCTATGCAGCCTCCCGCCTGGTCAGCGCGCTGCTGCCGCTCGGCTCGCTCACCCTGCTGTCCGCCATCGGAGCCGGCGGCTCTACACCTGCGGCGCGCTGTTGCCGGGCGCCATGGCCGTCGCCGTCCGGCTGCTCGGGCCGCGCACCAACAACCAGCAAATGGACGCCATCTGATGGCCCGACCGGCAGGCCGAGCCGCCGCCGTCAACCCGCGCTCTGAGCTTGGGAATCCTGAGAAGACTGTGAGTATGGTCACATAGATTTATCGCAGGGTTAGCGCAACTGTCCAGCTGTGATCGGTTCTGCCCCGCTGACCGCGCCCCACGGCCCGACCGCGTCCGCCGCAGGGCCACCCAGAAACCCGCCCGGGGGAATAGCATCTGCGTCCTGCCGCATCGCGTGCAATCGCGACGGCATCTGCACTCTTCTCTCATCCTTGTCCTGAGCCCACGAGGTCGTAGTGAAGCTGTCCGGTGCCCAGGCGGCAACCGCCTCGCACGCCATCGCCTCCGCCACGGTTCCGGCGGGCCTCGCAGCTGCCTGCGTCGCACAGGCCCACTCCGTCCTCACGTCGCCAAGAGGCGCGGCCGCGGCGAGTGCCTGAGGCCTCCCCGCGCGCAGCAGTCCTCATCCCGCCCATCGGAGGAAGTTGTGATCTCCAAGCGCGGCCTGTTCGCCGCTACCGCAACCGGAGCGGGCGCCGCTGTGCTGTTCAGCGGTGCCGCCTTTGCCTGCAACATAAACGACTTCTCGGTGACCCCCGTGGCCAGTTGTGACACCAGCTCCGGTGTCGCCAAGGCCGCGATCACGGTCACCGACAAAGACAGCTCGGGCACGACTGCCCACGTCACCATCGGCCCGCACCTGGCGTCCGGCCTGCCCGGTCAGGTGCTCGACCAGTGGGACTTCCCCCACCCCACGGCCGCCGGAGTCAGCCACACCTTCTACGTGGACTGGGTGCCCGGTGCCCAATGGGACGTCCGGGTGACAGCCGGACCGATCAGGGACCAGCCCATCACCCCGTACCCCACGTCCGCTGACAAGCCGTGCACCGTCCCGTCGTCGGCGCCGTCGAAGACCCCGGTGCCGTCCAGCAAGCCGACCAGCAGCGCGACACCTGCCCCCGCGCCCAGCTCGGCCGCGCCGTCGACCGCCGCCGGCGGTGCCCCCGCCCCATCCGCTTCGGCGTCGGCTCAAGGCGCATCGCTCGCCAAGACCGGTGGCGGCAGCAATAGCGGCGTGATCGCCGGACTCGCCGGTGTCCTGATCGTCATCGGTGGTGGCGCGCTGTTCACCGTCCACCGCCGCAAGGCCGCTGCGCGGCACTAACCCGTAGCCGTAACAGGCGTGTACTGTCTCCCCGTTCTGCCGCCGCGCGTGCATGCCCGAGACCAACGGGTCAGACAGGCGGGAGGCTTGACCGGGCAGTCGGATTGCGAGGGCCGCTTAGTGGCTAAGCCGGGCCCCGCGAACTCGCGCTCTGGGCTTGGTAATCAACGCTCCGTCAGGTGGGGAAAAGACCCATCTGACCTGCTCCCAGACCCTCTGGCACGGTCATCGATCACGCCCTGACCACACCGACTGCGCCGCCCGGCGCCCTTGGTCCGTCATGCCTGGAGGGCTGCCGGGCCCGGCGCCTGCCCGCTGGACGGAGTTCCAGGCCTGAGGATGACGGAGGTGTAGTGGTTGGCGAAGAAGTATGAGTAGGACAGGCCTTCGTCGATGTTGCCGAACTGGTTGCTCATCATGGTCATCAGCGCTGTAGTGCGGGTGCCGTCGCTGGCGTAGGCGGTGAAGTGCTGGTTGGGTGGCAGTCCAGTGGCTCCGATGGTGACTTCGTCGATGCCTGGGAGTGCCCGGATCAGGGCCGTGCCCTGGCCGGAGCTACCGAGGACGCGCAGGGCGAGGTTCTGCGTGGGCATGTCCAGACCTTGCCTGCCCAGGTTGTTTGTGCTGGTGGCCGGGGTGTTGCGCGCCACGTACACCAGCGCCATCGGTGACTGGCCGACGCGAAGGGTCTTGATCACCGACATTGTGTGCGTGTCGATGACGTCGACCGCATCGGAGTTCTGCAGGGCGACGTAGACCCTGGTGTTGTCGGGGCTCGGCCAGACGCCGTGGGAGCCGTGGCCGTGGTTGTGGATAGTCTTGACCAGGACCGGCCGGGTGCCGTTGGGCGACCGGCGGTAGACCAAGGTCTCGTTGAGTCCGCCCACGGTCTGGTAGGCGTAGTCGACGCCGCCGACCGTGACGAAGTTGGGGTGGTTGGTGCGCGGCCCCGTGCGCAGCACCGCTTCCACACGGTAGGTGCGTGCATTGAGCACAGCAGTGGTCCGGCCGTTGGTGGGCATGCCGAGCCAGATCTCCCGGCCGTCGGGTGAGACGGCCTCGTCGGAGGACCCACCCGCCTGCGCGGGGATCGGCACGCGCCTGATGATCCGGCGGGAGGCCACATCAATCACGTCCAGCACCAAGGCGCGCAGATGGTTGACATAGGCGAGTTTGCCGTCCGGGCTGAAAAACACCTTCGACGGCCCGTCCTCGGTGTGGATCCGGTCGACCTCTCTGCCGGCCCGCCAGTCGATCACCGAGATGTAGTCCTGGCCGCGCACCGCCACCCACAGCCGCGTGCCGTCCGGCGAGAAGAATCCCTCGTGCGGCGCCCGGCCGAGGTACATGGTGCGCACTACTTGGTTGGTTGCGGTATCAATGACATGGACGGCGTTGGTGGTCACGTCGATCACGTCGAGCCACTTCCCGTCCCGGGAGAAGCCCAGGCCGTGCACGTCGATCTGCCCGTCGTACATCGCCCCCAGCACATCCTTGCTGGGGCTCAACCGCGGCTGGCCCAGAGCGATCGTGCCCAGCACCGTGTTCGTCGCCGGATTGATGACACTGACCGTGTTGGAGTCCTGGTCGGCGGTGTACACCCGGTCGTTACCCGAGATCGGCTGCGCCCCGGGCAGCGCCGGGGGTTCGATCAGCGTGCCACGCACTGGCTCAGAGAACGGAACCGCTCTGCCCGTCCGCGAGGGGCCGGCCATTGACCCCACCGTGGGTCTCGGCACCGGACCCAGGTGGGAGGCCGCCATTTGCTGCGCTCTGGGCGTCGTGCAACCGGCGATCGACGCGTACACGACCGCCGCCACGAACGCGAGGGCCAAGCTGGGCTTCGCAGGCATTGCCACTCCTTGTGGTCACCTCGCCCGGCCGCGGATAACCCGCGGCGAAAGCTGCCACCGGCGCGTGGCTTGTGGGGTATATGCCGCGTGGCGTGAGAGGTTGCGGCAGGGGCTGGTCGATGCGTTCAACAAAGGCCGCTGGCGAGAGCGGCGCCTGTCATTGCGGCGCCGAGGTCACCTCGCCCGAACGCGTTCACGTATTCCCGAACACGCGACCGATGACGCCGGTCGCCTGAATCATCGTCGAGCCATCAAGGAATCTAACGGACGCTTTCGACATGTTCACCTCGGTCGGAGGCTTTCACTCGGACGGCCCGTCTCGAACAGCGGGCAAGTGCACGGCCGTGCAGACTTCGCGCAGTGCCCGCCGAACGGGTTCACGTCGGTTTAGCGCGGGCCGACGTTAACTTAGAAGACACCGGCGACATCCTCTGTCAGGCCCTCCCAGACGGAACACCTTCCGTGGGCAGCCGCCGGCGTCCGGCTGCGTCCACCTTGGTTGCCGGCACCGCCGCTGACTGACGATCAAGCGTCAAGAGTCGTAGTCATCGTCGACGCGGCTCCGGGGCAAGTGGGAAGCCGGGAAGCAGGGATCGGATATGCCGATGTGGCTCCGGTGACCGGGCACTCTGGCAGTCTCATGGGCCATGCGTGGGCCAGGAGCCGGGTTCAACGAGCCTCGCATACGGCAAGCGCCGGGTCAGAGGCGGTGATTGGGCGATCGCGGCATTCTCTTGAAAACTTTCGTGGGGCTACGTCACCGTGGGTTCAAATCCCACACCCTCCGCCGGTAGAGCGGTGAAAATGGCCCCCTGAGCAGAACTTTGCTGGCTCCTCGCCCGCCCGCAATGGCCCGATCTGGGGTCGTGATCTCCGAGGCTCGCCCCATGGCGGCTGCCCAAAGCCGTGGAGCCGGCCGCCCCGGCCCCATCGGGTCTCCTCACTCATGGCGTGATCGCTCTAGCCGCGCGCCCGGCGGTGAGCCGGGGGCGCGCGCGGCGAGCCGGAGCGAGCCGCCTTGACGCCCGCCTACGGGCACACGGCGAGGCCACTCAGAGTCATTCCGCACGGAACGGGCACGCGAGGCTTAGCGCGGTCTAGACAACAAACAAGGCCCGGGTCTGTGACCTGGGCCTTTGTCGTGGAGCGGGTGACGGGAATCGAACCCGCGCTCTGAGCTTGGGAAGCTCATGTTCTACCATTAAACTACACCCGCGTAAGTCGCCCTTCGGGCCCTTCGCATCGTCGCACACTGTACCCCATCGTTCGCCTCCGACGCACACAGCGCCGGGGGTTTCGTGCTGTCCAGGGGGGTGTGCGGGCAAGCGCGGACGTGAGTGCGGGGCAAGGGGGTTGGGGCGTACCGTGGGGGCGGAGTGCCATGTGGGACGTGGGGGGACTCATCCCCTAATGTGGCTTTTGTCCTCGCCGCGACGATGCGGCGGGGCGAGTCCGCGGGGAGAGAAAAGGGGAGCGATGGAGCGCACCGTCGTTCGTTGTGCCGATGGGCACGTGTTCAGCACCACGACGTTCCCGATGCAGAATCTGGGCGCCGACCGGCTGGGCCCGGGGCGGCTCATCCGCTGTCCGCAGTGTGCGCGGTTGCGTCACGCCGTGCCGGTGGACGACGCGGGCACGCTCGTGCGCCAAGCACGTCGATGAGCTGAGGGGCGATGAGCCGAGGGTCGATGAGTCGATGAAGGGCGTGCGGGCCCGGTCCGGATCGGGCCGGGCCCGCTGCGGTTCCGTGCCTCACTCTCCACGTATCCTCGTCACGTGCTGCTCTCAGACAAGGACATCCGGGCCGAGATCGACTCCGGCCGGGTGCGGATCGATCCCTTCGACGAGTCGATGATCCAGCCGTCGAGCATCGACGTCCGGCTCGACCGGTTCTTCAGGGTTTTCGAAAACCACCGTTATCCGCACATCGATCCGGCCGTCGAGCAGCCCGACCTGACGCGACTGGTCGAGCCGGACGCTGACGACGCCTTCATCCTCCACCCCGGTGAGTTCGTCCTCGCCTCGACGTATGAGGTCATCACGCTGCCGGAGGACGTTGCCTCCCGCCTGGAAGGCAAGTCCAGCCTCGGCCGGCTCGGGCTGCTCACGCACTCGACCGCCGGCTTCATCGACCCAGGGTTCTCCGGACACGTCACGCTCGAACTGTCGAACGTGGCCACGCTCCCGATCAAGCTCTGGCCGGGGATGAAGATCGGGCAGCTGTGCATGTTCCGGCTGACCTCGGCGGCCGAATTCCCGTACGGGTCCGGCCGTTACGGCTCCCGCTACCAGGGACAGCGCGGCCCGACGCCCTCGCGCTCCTACGTGAACTTCCACCGGACCAAGGTGTGACCTCGGTGGCCGGCGGCGACGAGCGCGAGAATCTGACGTATCCTCTGTTCGGGCAGGCGGTCCGCGAGCTGGCGCAGACCATCGTGGACGACGGCTTCGAGCCCGACATCATCCTGTCCATAGCCCGTGGCGGGCTCTTCGTCGCGGGCGGGCTCGGCTACGCGCTGGACGTGAAGAACCTCCATGTCATGAACGTGGAGTTCTACGTCGGTGTGGGCGCCACGCTCGACATGCCCGTCATGCTGCCGCCGGTGCCGGACGTCGTCGCGCTGAACGAGAAGAAGGTCCTCGTCGCGGATGACGTCGCCGACACGGGCAAGACGCTCAAGCTGGTGCATGACTTCTGTGCGGGGCACGTCGCGGACGTACGGTGTGCGGTCATTTACGAGAAGCCGCAATCGCTCGTGAAGTGCGAGTACGTCTGGAAGCGCACGGACAGGTGGATCAACTTCCCGTGGAGCGCCCAGCCACCCGTGGTGAGCCGGGACGGCCAGGTGCTCGACGCGTAGGCACGAACACCCGGCACCGGTATCTCACAGCGTCGGGAGCTTGAACAGCACCAGCAGCAGCACCAGTTGGACCGAGGCCGCTCCCAGCGCCTTCTGCCACGGCAGATCGTGCGACTTGCTCACCATCGAGGTGAGCAGCGCCGCGCACGCCAGCCACGTCACCCACCCGAGGATCTGGACGAGGCCGTTGGCGCCGCCGAGGAAGATCGCGAAGAGCAGCCGAGGCGCGTCGGTGATGGACGTGATCAGCATCGCCAGGCCGATGGTCGGCGCCCAGCCGCCGTCCCCGCCGAACTGGCGGGCAAGCGCATGGGTCACCGCGCCCGTCATCAGCCCGCTCAACACCACCGCCACTCCCGTGGTCAGCACCCAAGGGATGCTGTTGGAGAAGCTGGAGCTGAGGATCTCCTTGCGCGCGGAGTCGAAGCCGAAGACGGCCAGCAGGCCGTAGACGAAGGTGACGAGCAGTGCCGGGCCCCACACCTGGTAGTCGCGCATCTGCCAGAAGGTGCGTCCGGGCCGCAGCACGATTCCTCTCAGCAGTTCCTTCCAGTGCAGCCTCGGACCGGACGGCGGGGCGCTCGGCTGTCCGGCGCGATAGGTGGCGACGTGGCCCGGCTCATCCCCGTACGCGTAGGCGTCCGGAGCCTCTCCCACGGTGAAGGAGACGGTGTGGCCCGGTGCGTCGTCGTGCCCGCTGTAGCCGCCGTGGCTGCCGTAGCCGTTGTACGACGGCGGGCCTTGGGGTGCGTAGTCCTGCCCGTACTGAGTGCGAGGGGACGGCATACGAGGGGATTGCCGGCCCCGTCCGCGTCCGATCCTGAATCCAGCCACGTCGTCGAACGTACCCGGTCGTGAACGGTGCCGGTCCGGCCGGGGGGCGATTGGTGCGGTTTCAGAGCGAAGCTGTGACATGTACGGCGGAAGGCCGGTGCCCGATCAGGGGGCTCCGGCCTTCCGCCGCTTCTGTCGCGTCCGCCGCCGGTACGGGCTACTTCGCCGGCTCGGACTCCGGTTCGTTGACCGCGTCGGCGTCGCCTGCCGGGTCGGCCGGGGTCTTCACGGAGTCGAGCAGCAGCTGGGCGACGTCGACGACCTGCACCGACTCCTTCGCCTTCCCCGCGTTCTTCTTGCCGTTGACCGAGTCGGTGAGCATGACGAGGCAGAACGGGCAGGCGGTGGAGACGATGTCCGGGTCGAGCGACAGGGCCTCGTCGACGCGCTCGTCGTTGATGCGCTTGCCGATCCGCTCTTCCATCCACATGCGCGCGCCGCCCGCGCCGCAGCAGAAGCCGCGCTCCTTGTGCCGGTGCATCTCCTCGTTGCGCAGTCCCGGCACCTTGGCGATGATCTCGCGCGGCGGCGTGTAGACCTTGTTGTGGCGACCCAGGTAGCAGGGGTCGTGGTAGGTGATCAGGCCCTCGACCGGGGTGACCGGCACCAGCTTGCCCTCGTCGACGAGGTGCTGGAGCAGCTGGGTGTGGTGGATGACCTCGTACTCGCCGCCCAGTTGCGGGTACTCGTTGGCGATGGTGTTGAAGCAGTGCGGGCAGGTGGCGACGATCTTCTTCGCCGACTTCGGCTTCTTCGTCGCGGGGTCCTCGTCGTCCTCGCCGAAGGCCATGTTGAGCATCGCGACGTTCTCGGCGCCGAGCTGCTGGAAGAGGAACTCGTTGCCGAGGCGGCGCGGGGAGTCGCCGGTGCAGTTCTCGTCACCGCCCATGATCGCGAAGTTGACGCCCGCGATGTGCAGCAGCTCGGCGAAGGCCTTGGTGGTCTTCTTGGCCCGGTCCTCCAGGGCGCCGGCGCAGCCGACCCAGTACAGGTACTCGACCTCGGTGAGGTCCTCGACGTCCTCGCCGACGACCGGGACGGGGAAGTCGACCTCCTTGACCCACGCCAGGCGCTGCTTCTTCGGCAGGCCCCACGGGTTGCCCTTCTTCTCCAGGTTCTTGAGCATCGTGCCGGCCTCGGAGGGGAACGAGGACTCGATCATCACCTGGTAGCGGCGCATGTCGACGATGTGGTCGACATGTTCGATGTCGACGGGGCACTGCTCGACGCAGGCGCCGCAGGTGGTGCAGGACCACAGCACGTCCGGGTCGATGACGCCGTTCTCCCCGGCGGTGCCGATCAGCGGGCGCTCGGCCTCGGCGAGGGCCGATGCCGGCACACCGGCGAGCTGCTCGGCGGAGGCCTTCTCCTCGCCCTCCATGGTCTTGCCGCCGCCGGCGAGCAAGTATGGCGCCTTGTTGTGGGCGTGCTCGCGCAGGCTCATGATCAGCAGCTTCGGGGAGAGCGGCTTGCCGGTGTTCCATGCCGGGCACTGAGACTGGCAGCGGCCGCACTCGGTGCAGGTGGAGAAGTCGAGGATGCCCTTCCAGGAGAACTGTTCGACCTGCGAGACACCGAAGACGTCCTCCTCGCCCGGGTCCTCGAAGTCGATCGGCTTGCCGCCGCTGGTCATCGGCTGCAGTGCACCCAGCGCCACATCACCGCTCGACTCGCGCTTGAACCAGATGTTGGGGAAGGCGAGGAAGCGGTGCCAGGCGACTCCCATGTCGGTGATGAGGGAGACCGTGATCATCCAGATGAAGGAGGTCGCGATCTTGATCATCGCGAAGAGGTAGATCAGGTTCTGCAGCGTGCTCACGCTCAGGCCCTTGAAGGCCACGGCCAGCGGATACGAGACGAGGTAGGCCGGCCCGTAGCCTCCGACGTGGTTCAGGGCACCCTCGAGGCCGCGCAGTGTCATGATGCAGACGCCGATGATGAGGATGACGGCCTCGACGAAGTACGCCTGGCCGAAGTTGGAGCCTGCGAAGCGGGACTTGCGGCCCGCCTTACCCGGCCGGCTGAGCTGGCGGATGATGATCAGGGTCAGGATGCCGAGCGTGGTCGTGGTGCCGACGACCTCGACGAAGATCTCGTACGGCAGCCACGTGCCAATGATCGGCAGCGTCCAGTCGGCCTTGAACAGCTGGCCGAAGGCGTTGACGAGCGTCAGGACGAGGGTGAAGAAGCCGACCGCGACGAACCAGTGCGCGAAGCCCACGATGCCCCAGCGGTTCATCCGGGTGTGACCGAGGAACTCCTTGACCACGGTGACGGTGCGCTGCTTCGGGTCGTCGGTGCGGGTTCCGGCGGGCACCGGCTGTCCGAGCCGTACGTAGCGGTAGATCTGCCCGATGGCTCGGGCGAACAGCGCAACGCCGACCGCGGCTAGCACCAGCGAAACGACGATCGCGGCGAGTTGCATGGGGGCTCCTCGGGCCTGCGAGAGCGGGATTACTAAGCAGTAACTTGTGTGGTCTTCCGAGATTACCCGCTTCGCGCGGGGTCATACAGGCGCTCACTCGGTGATCTGCGTCGCCCCTCTCCCAGGTCGTCCCGGTATCTTTATGCGTCACTTACTTATAGAAGACTTGAGTCTGACTGACTCACCTCTGTTGACACCCATCGAGCGCTCCGGCACTCTTGAGTCAGTTCCACTCAAGTCCACTGGAGGATCAACCATGGCACGTGCGGTCGGCATCGACCTGGGCACGACGAACTCCGTCGTCAGTGTTCTCGAAGGCGGTGAGCCCACCGTCATCACCAACGCCGAGGGCGCCAGGACCACGCCGTCCGTCGTCGCTTTCGCGAAGAACGGCGAGGTGCTCGTCGGCGAGGTGGCCAAGCGCCAGGCTGTCACCAACGTGGAGCGGACCATCCGGTCGGTCAAGCGCCACATGGGCACCGACTGGAAGATCGGTATCGACGGCAAGGACTTCACCCCGCAGCAGATCTCTGCCTTCATTCTGCAGAAGCTGAAGCGGGACGCCGAGGCGTACCTGGGCGAGAAGGTCACGGACGCGGTCGTCACCGTCCCGGCGTACTTCAACGACGCCGAGCGTCAGGCCACCAAGGAAGCCGGTGAGATCGCGGGCCTCAACGTCCTGCGGATTGTCAACGAGCCCACGGCGGCCGCCCTGGCCTACGGGCTCGACAAGGAAGACCAGACCATTCTCGTCTTCGACCTCGGTGGCGGCACCTTCGACGTGTCGCTGCTGGAGATCGGCGACGGCGTCGTCGAGGTGAAGGCCACCAACGGCGACAACCACCTCGGTGGCGACGACTGGGACCAGCGGATCGTCGACTACCTGGTCAAGCAGTTCCACTCCGGCCACGGCGTGGACCTGTCCAAGGACAAGATGGCGCTGCAGCGGCTCCGCGAGGCCGCCGAGAAGGCGAAGATCGAGCTGTCCAGCTCCACCGAGACCTCGATCAACCTGCCCTACATCACCGCGTCGGCCGAGGGCCCGCTGCACCTGGACGAGAAGCTGACCCGGGCGCAGTTCCAGCAGCTCACCGCCGACCTGCTGGAGCGCTGCAAGACCCCGTTCCACAACGTGATCAAGGACGCGGGCATCCAGCTCTCCGACATCCACCACGTGGTGCTCGTCGGCGGCTCGACCCGTATGCCGGCCGTCGCCGACCTGGTCAAGGAGCTGACCGGCGGCAAGGAGGCGAACAAGGGCGTCAACCCGGACGAGGTCGTCGCGGTGGGTGCGTCGCTGCAGGCGGGTGTGCTCAAGGGTGAGGTCAAGGACGTCCTGCTGCTCGATGTGACGCCGCTGTCGCTCGGTATCGAGACCAAGGGCGGCATCATGACCAAGCTGATCGAGCGGAACACCACGATCCCGACGAAGCGTTCGGAGATCTTCACCACGGCGGAGGACAACCAGCCGTCGGTGCAGATCCAGGTGTACCAGGGTGAGCGTGAGATCGCTGCGTACAACAAGAAGCTGGGGATGTTCGAGCTGACCGGTCTGCCGCCGGCGCCGCGTGGTGTGCCGCAGATCGAGGTGACCTTCGACATCGACGCCAACGGCATCATGCATGTCTCCGCCAAGGACCTGGGTACCGGCAAGGAGCAGCGGATGACGGTGACCGGTGGTTCGGCGTTGCCGAAGGAGGACATCGACCGGATGATGCGGGAGGCCGAGCAGTACGCGGAGGAGGACCACAAGCGTCGCGAGGCTGCGGAGACCCGTAACCAGGCCGAGCAGCTGGTCTACCAGACGGAGAAGTTCCTCAAGGACAACGAGGACAAGGTTCCGGGTGAGGTCAAGACCGAGGTCGAGACCGCGGTGGGCGAGCTGAAGGAGAAGCTGAAGGGCGAGGACATCGCCGCGATCCGTGAGGCGACCGAGAAGGTGGCCGCGACCAGCCAGAAGCTCGGCCAGGCGATGTACGCCCAGGCCGGCGCCGACGGCGCGGGTGCGGCGGCCGGTGCCGGTGCCGGGGCCGGTGCCCACGAGGCGAAGGACGAGGCCGGCGAGGACGTCGTCGACGCCGAGATCGTCGACGACGAGGGATCGAAGCGTGAGGGTGGTGCCGCGTGACGGAGGAGTCGCAGGGTTTCCAGCAGAAGCCCTCTGACGTCCCCGTCGACGCCGTGGAATCCGCCGCGGAAGAAGCGGCGCAGGGCGCCGGGCCCGCCGAGCAGGCGGGCCCGGGCGCCCCGGCCGGGGACGAAAGGGCGAACAACAAGGACCTGGAGTCGCTGCGCGGACAGCTGGCGGAGCGCACCGCGGATCTTCAGCGCCTCCAGGCGGAGTACCAGAACTACCGCCGACGGGTGGAGCGCGACCGCATCGCGGTCCGTGAGGTCGCGATCGCCAACCTGCTGGGCGAGCTGCTGCCCGTGCTCGACGACATCGGGCGCGCACGGGAGCACGGCGAGCTGGTGGGCGGCTTCAAGTCGGTCGGCGAGTCGCTCGAGACCGTGGTGGCCAAGATGGGCCTGCAGCAGTTCGGCAAGGAGGGCGAGCCCTTCGACCCGCTGGTGCACGAGGCCCTGATGCACAGTTACTCGCCGGACGTCAGCGAAACCACGTGCGTGCAGATCCTGCAGCCGGGGTATCGGATCGGCGAGCGTACGATCCGCCCGGCGCGGGTCGCGGTCGCCGAGCCCCAGCCCGGTGCGCAGCCCGGTGCGCAGAACAAGGCGGAAGAGGCGTCCGACGAGGAGAACGGTGGCCCGGAACAGGGCTGACGTCATGATGGTCGTGATCGCGGGAGAGGAGGGACGCCGGGGATGAGCACCAAGGACTTCATCGAGAAGGACTACTACAAGGTCCTCGGCGTCCCCAAGGACGCGACCGAGGCAGAGATCAAGAAGGCGTACCGGAAGCTCGCCCGCGAGAACCATCCGGACGCCAACAAGGGCAACCCCAAGGCCGAGGAGCGCTTCAAGGAGATTTCCGAGGCCAACGACGTGCTCTCCGACCCCAAGCGGCGCAAGGAGTACGACGAGGCACGCACGCTCTTCGCCAACGGCGGCTTCCGCGGCCCGGGCGGTGCGACGGGCCCCGGCGGCTTCGGCTTCGACCTGGGCGACCTGTTCGGCGGGGCGCCGAGCGGCGGTGGCGCAGGCGGCGGCGCAGGCGGCGGCTTCGGCGGCGGGCTCGGCGACGTCTTCGGCGGGCTGTTCAACCGCGGCACGACGCGCACCCAGCCGCGCCGCGGCCAGGACGTCGAGTCCGAGGTGACGCTGAGCTTCACCGAAGCGGTGGACGGGGCCACGGTCCCGCTGCGCATGTCGAGCCAGGCGCCGTGCAAGCGGTGCTCCGGCACCGGCGACAAGAACGGCACCCCGCGGGTCTGCCCGACCTGTGTGGGCACCGGTCAGGTCTCGCGCGGCGCGGGCGGGGGCTTCTCGCTCACCGACCCGTGTGCGGAGTGCAAGGGCCGCGGGCTGATCGCCCAGGATCCGTGCGACGAGTGCAAGGGCAGTGGCCGGGCGCGCAGTTCGCGCACCATGCAGGTGCGCATCCCGGCAGGCGTCAGCGACGGGCAGCGGATCCGGTTGCGCGGCAAGGGCGCTCCGGGCGAGCGGGGCGGCCCGGCGGGCGATCTGTACGTCGTCGTCCACGTCAAGCCGCACCCGGTGTTCGGGCGCCGCGGCGACAATCTGACGGTCACTGTGCCGGTCACCTTCCCGGAGGCGGCGCTGGGCGCGGAGATCAAGGTGCCGACGCTCGGCGGGCCTGCAGTAACGCTCAAGCTCCCCCCGGGTACGCCGAACGGGCGGACGATGCGCGCCCGCGGCAAGGGCGCGGTACGCAAGGACGGCACCCGTGGCGACCTGCTGGTCACCGTCGAGGTCGTCGTCCCGCCGACGGTGGGCGGCAAGGCGCTGGACGCGCTTGAGTCGTATCGCGAGGCAACCGCGGGTACGGATCCGCGGGCAGAGCTGTTCAAGGCCGCGAAGGGAGCTTGAGATGGACGGCCGTGGCGCACGCCGCAATCCGTATGAGCTGACCGACGAGTCACCGGTGTACGTGATCTCCGTTGCGGCCCAGCTGTCCGGACTGCACCCGCAGACGCTGCGGCAGTACGACCGGCTCGGTCTCGTGTCGCCGGACCGCACCGCCGGCCGGGGCCGCCGCTACTCCGCGCGGGACATCGAACTCCTGCGTCAGGTGCAGCAGTTGAGCCAGGACGGCATCAACCTCGCCGGGATCAAGCGGATCATCGAACTGGAGAACCAGGTGGCTGCGCTGCAGGCGCGCGTCGCCGAGCTCCAGGCCGGCCTGGAGGGGGCAGCGGCGGCGATGCGGCAGCGTGAGCAGGCGGTGCACGCCTCGTACCGCCGTGATCTGGTGCCGTACGAGGACGTGCAGCAGGCCAGTGCGCTGGTGGTCTGGCGCCCCAAGCGCGACACCTGACGGTGACGGATGACCTGACGGGTATACGGATATGGGGACGGGCCCGCCGCTGTGACAGCAGTGGCGGGCCCGTTGTCTTCGGCAGTCGTGTCACACGCGGCCCATCGCGGACGTCAGCGCGATCTCGATGACGACGCGGTCCGGGTTCGCGTCCGGCGTCCGGTAGCGCTCGGCGTAGCGGCGCTCGGCCTCGGCGACCGCGTCCGGGTCGGTGGCGATGGTGGCGACGCCTTCGAGCGTCGCCCAGCGGCCGCGGTCCACCTGGCAGACGGCGACGCGGGCGCCCGACGGGCCGGCGGCGAGGACGTTGGCCACCTTGATGCTGTCCTTGCGTGTGATCACCCGGGCGAGACCGGCCTGCGGGTCGTAGGTGGCGCCGACCGGCACGACATGCGGGGTGCCGTCGAGGCGGGGCGTCGTGAGGGTGCACAGGTGGTACTCGCGCCAGAAGCTCAGGAAGCCGGCGCTCGGCTGCGAAGGGTTGATCGCCATGGTCGGACGGTATCCAAAAGCGGCGTCACGGAAGGCGGCGGAAGTTGAGCGGTATAGGCTCAACTTGTTTTATGCTGTATCTGGCAGCATCGGTGGTGTAGGCGTTGAGCCGACGAGGAGGTCACCCCGCAGATGAACGCAGAGTTGACCAACAAGAGCCAGGAGGCGCTGAGCAGCGCCAACAGCAGGGCGGTGTCCGCGGGACACCCGGATCTCACCCCTGCCCATCTGCTCGTGGCGCTCCTCGAAGCGCCGGAGAACGACAACATCAAGGACCTGCTCACCGCCGTCGGCGCCGACGGCGACTCCCTGCTCAAGGGCGCGCAGGCCCAGCTCGCCACGGTGCCCAGCGTCCAGGGCTCGACCGTCGCCCCGCCGCAGGCGAACCGCGAACTGCTCGCCGTGATCGCCGACGCGAGCCGGCGGGCCCGCGAACTCGGCGACGCCTATGTCTCGACCGAACACCTGCTCATCGGCCTCGCTGCCAAGGGCGGCGCCATGGCTGAGCTGCTCGACCGCCAGGGCGCCACGGCCGCTGCCCTGCTCGACGCCTTCGAAACCGCCCGCGGAGGGACGCGCGTGACCAACCCCGACCCCGAGGCCACCTACAAGGCGCTGGAGAAGTACGGCACGGACTTCACGGCGATCGCCCGTGAGGGCAGGCTCGACCCCGTCATCGGCCGGGACAACGAGATCCGCCGCGTCGTGCAGGTGCTCTCCCGCCGTACCAAGAACAACCCGGTGCTCATCGGCGAGCCCGGCGTCGGCAAGACCGCCGTCGTCGAGGGCCTGGCCCAGCGCATCGTCAAGGGCGACGTGCCCGGCTCCCTGAAGGACAAGCGCCTCGTCCAGCTGGACCTGGGCGCGATGGTCGCGGGCGCGAAGTACCGCGGTGAGTTCGAGGAGCGGCTGAAGGCCGTGCTCGCCGAGATCAAGGAGAGCGACGGCCGCATCATCACCTTCATCGACGAGCTGCACACCGTCGTCGGCGCGGGCGCCGGCGGCGACTCGGCGATGGACGCGGGCAACATGCTCAAGCCCATGCTGGCCCGCGGCGAGCTGCGCATGGTCGGCGCGACCACACTCGACGAGTACCGCGAGCGCATCGAGAAGGACCCGGCGCTGGAGCGCCGCTTCCAGCAGGTGCTCGTCGCCGAGCCGAGCGTCGAGGACACCGTGGCGATCCTGCGCGGCCTCAAGCCGCGCTACGAGGCCCACCACGAGGTCCGTATCGCCGACTCCGCGCTGGTGGCCGCCGCCAACCTCTCGCACCGCTACATCACCTCCCGCTTCCTCCCCGACAAGGCCATCGACCTCGTCGACGAGGCGGCCTCCCGGCTTCACATGGAGATCGACTCCTCGCCCGTGGAGATCGACGAGCTGCAGCGCGCCGTCGACCGGCTGCGGATGGAGGAGGAGTCGCTGCTGGCGACGACGGGAGCCAAGGACAAGAAGCAGAAGAAGCAATCCGAGAACGAGGAAACGCTCGACCCGCAGGCCCGCGAGCGCCTCGACGATCTGCGCAGGTCGCGCGAGGAGAAGGAGGAGCAGCTGCGGGGCCTGACCGCGCGCTGGAACAAGGAGCGCGAGGTCCACAACCGCGTCGGTGAGCTGAAGAAGCGCCTGGACGAGCTGGAGAGCGAGTTCCAGCGCGCCGAGCTGAAGGCCCCGGAGACCGGCGACTGGGTGACCCCCGGCAAGATCAGGACCGAGCTCATCCCGGAGGCCGAGAAGGAGCTCGCCGCGGCCGTCGAGGCGCAGCGCGAGCTCGAAGGCATGGTCGGTGAGGAGGTCACCCCGGACGACATCGCCCAGGTGGTCGCCTCCTGGACGGGGATTCCGGCGGGCCGGCTGCTCGAAGGCGAGACGCAGAAGCTGCTGCGCATGGAGGAGGAGCTCGGCAAGCGGCTGATCGGCCAGACGGAAGCCGTCCGGGCCGTCTCGGACGCCGTGCGCCGCTCGCGCTCGGGCATCGCCGACCCCGACCGGCCCACCGGGTCGTTCCTCTTCCTCGGCCCGACCGGCGTCGGCAAGACCGAACTGGCCAAGGCGCTCGCCGACTTCCTCTTCGACGACGAGCGGGCCATGGTCCGCATCGACATGAGCGAGTACGGCGAGAAGCACTCCGTGGCCCGCCTCGTCGGCGCCCCGCCCGGGTACGTCGGCTACGAGGAGGGCGGCCAGCTGACCGAGGCGGTGCGCCGCCGCCCGTACACCGTCGTGCTGCTGGACGAGGTCGAGAAGGCCCACCCCGAGGTCTTCGACATGCTGCTGCAGGTGCTCGACGACGGGCGGCTCACCGACGGGCAGGGACGGACGGTGGACTTCCGTAACACCATCCTCATCCTCACCTCCAACCTAGGCTCGCAGTACCTGGTCAACCCGGAGCTGACGGCCGCGCGGAAGCGCGACGCCGTGCTGGAGACGGTCCGGCAGTCCTTCAAGCCGGAGTTCCTCAACCGTCTCGACGACATCGTCGTCTTCACCGCGCTCAGTGAGGACGAGCTGCGTCGGATCGCCCGGCTGCAGGTCGACCGCCTCGCCGACCGGCTCAAGGACCGCCGCTTGGAGCTCGACGTCACCGACGCCGCGCTCGACTGGCTGGCCCGCGAGGGCAACGACCCGGCGTACGGCGCCCGGCCGCTGCGCCGGCTCGTCCAGACGGCCATCGGCGACCAGCTCGCCCGCGAGATCCTGGCCGGTGAGGTACGGGACGGCGACACCGTGCTCGTCGAGACGGCGGCAACGGACGGCGGCGAGCAGTTGGTGGTGCGACCCGCGCGATGAGCCGGGGGTTGCCAGACGGGGTCGATGATGGGGGAGGATGGCGAATATCGCTATGAAGGGAACCCTACGGTGAGCATTGACCCATCCTCGATCCCGAACTTCGGCCAGGAACCGCCCAAGGGGTCGGCCGGTCCGTCCGGCGGGGTGGTCCAGCCCGACCAGGACCTGGTCAAGCAGCTCCTCGAACAGATGGAGCTCAAATACGTCGTCGACGACGAGGGGGACCTCGCGGCGCCGTGGGAGGACTTCCGTACGTACTTCATGTTCCGCGGCGAGTCCGAACAGCAGGTTTTCGCCGTGCGCACGTTCTACGACCGGGCGTACTCCATCGACGACAAGGGCAAGCTGCTCGAAATTGCCGACGGGTGGAACCGGCAGACGCTGTGGCCGAAGGTCTACACCCACACCCATGACGACGGCTCGGTCCGCCTGATCGGCGAGGCACAGATGCTGATTGGCCTCGGCGTCGGGCTGGAGCACTTTGTCTCCAGCACGGTCAGCTGGGTGCGTGCTTCGATCGAGTTCGACCGGTGGGTGATCGAGCAGCTCGGCCTGGAGAAGGACGCCGAGAGCCCCGACGGTGAGATCGGCGAGGGCGACGACGAGTAGCGCCGAGTAGCAGCGACGAGAAGCGGTTTCCGGGGGGCTTCGGCCCCCGGGACCGGCTTCAGATCGCGATCCTGGAGATCGTGAGCAGGTACGTCCCGTAGAAGAACGAGAACCCGGCGAGCGAGATGACCGCCACCCAGGCGGTGCGCGGCCTGGCCCTTGCCAGCGCGATCGCCGCCGGGATCAGCAGGGGGAAGGCCGGCATCAGGAACCGCGGCTTGGAGTTGAAGAACCCGGCCCCGCCGATGCCGATGAGCAGCAGCACCGCGCAGTAGGCGAGCAGCGTCAGCGGGATGCGGTCGGTGATGCACAGCGCGAAGAGGATCACGAACGCCGCCACGATGAACGCCGCAACGTAGTAGGCAAAGTAGTCCGGGTGGCTGACCAGGTGCTTGAAGAAGCGCGCCGCGCTCAGCCCGAAGTCGAACTTCGAGCCCCACCCGGCCTGGATCTTGAAGTAACCGGTGGGGGTGCCGGTCTCGTACCCCACCCACAGCACATAGCCGAACCAGCCGAGCGGCGAGATCAGCGCTCCCACCCAGGCCCGCCAGTTCTGGCCCCGCCCGGCGTTCCGGCGCCGCCAGGCGTCCACCAGCATGCCCACGCAGACCGCGGCAGCGACCGCACAGCCGTTCGGCCGCGACAGGCCCGCGAGCGCGGCGAGTGAGCCGGCCCACAGCCAGCGGCGGGTGAGCACGGCGTACAGCGACCATGCGGCGAACGCCGTCATCACCGGTTCGGTGTACGCCATCGTCTGGATGACGGCGCTGGGCAGCAGCGCGTACAGCAGGACGAGCGCGATGCCGACGCGGTGGCCGTACAGCCGTGCGCCTATCAGGTAGATCGCCCAGGCCGACAGCAGCGTGGCCACCCAGGCGACCAGCAACGCGACATTGACCGCACCGATCGGCACCACGGCCGAGATGAGCCGGACCGTCTCCGGGTACAACGGGAAGAACGACAGGTCGTTGTAGATGATCTGGTGCTGGTCGGCGGCCGGGATGATCGTCCCGTACCCGTACTCCGCGATGCGGTTGTACCAGCGGGCGTCCCACCCGAGGCCGATCAGGTTGCGCGGGTGCGAGCCCTGGTACCAGGCGTAGGCCCACAGTGCCAGCAGCCCGCAGCCGCGGACCGCCGCGTAGATCCACAGCGCGGGTGCCGCACGCCGCAGCGAGGCCTTCGCCCGCTCGACGGTGGTGCGGACCACAGCCTGCGGGGCAGTGGCTCCTCCAGACGACGGACGAGGAGGGGTCGAGACTGGCTCGGCCGTGTACACCTGTTCCGCTCCTCCCGGTGCGACCGTTTTCTACCGGCGACCGTACTGTGACGACAAGCTTTGGTCTGTCTGGCTATGCGGGCATTGTCGGGACATACGGAACCGATGGGCCGCGCTGCGCCGCAATCCACCCCCATGGGTGACAGACGGCAGTAAGGCGGAGTGGGTTGCCTCAGGAGCGTAGCTGTTTGAGGCGGGAGATCGCATCGTGAAGCACTTCTGTTCGCTTGCAGAACGCGAAACGTACAAAGGCTGTTCCTCCATTCGTATCGTTGTAGAAGACCGCGTTGGGGATCGCCACCACGCCGCAGCGCGCAGGCAGGGAGCGGCAGAAGGCGAAGCCGTCGTCGTCGCCGAGAGGGCGGATGTCGGTGGTCACGAAGTACGTACCCGCCGGTCGGAAGACGTCGAAACCCGCCTCCACCAGGCCGTTCGACAGCAGGTCGCGCTTCGCGCGGAGATCGTCGGCGAGATGTGAGAAATATGTGTCCGGCAGGCGGAGGGCCTCGGCAACCGCGTATTGGAACGGCCCCGACGCGACATAGGTCAGAAATTGCTTCGCCGTTCTGACGGCGTTCACCAACCCGGGTGATGCGGTGACCCAGCCCACCTTCCACCCGGTGAAGGAAAAGGTCTTGCCGGCGGAACTGATGGTCACGGTTCGGTCACGCATTCCGGGGAATGTGACGAGCGGCACATGCTCCCCGTCGAAGACGAGGTGCTCGTAGACCTCGTCGGTGACCACCAGAAGATCACGCTCGACCGCCAGCTGGGCGATCGCGGCGAGCTCCGCCCGGGTGAGCACGGTGCCGGTCGGGTTGTGCGGAGTGTTGAGCAGGATCAGCCGGGTGCGGTCCGTGACGGCGGCGCGCAGCTCGTCGAGATCGAGCACGAAGCGGTCGCGGCCCGCGGACGGCCGGAGGGTGACCGGCACCCGCCGTCCGCCGGCCATCGCGATGCATGCGGCGTACGAGTCGTAGTACGGCTCCAGCGCGATCACCTCGTCACCCGGTTCGAGGAGGGCGAGCAGTGCCGCCGCGATCGCCTCCGTGGCACCGGCGGTCACCAGCACCTCCGTGTCCGGGTCGAAGGCCAGCCCGTAGCGGCGTGCCTGGTGCTCGCTGATCGCGCTGCGCAGCTCAGGGATGCCGGGGCCGGGCGGGTACTGATTGCCCCGGCCGTCGCGCAGCGCCCGTACGGCGGCCTCGCGCACCTCCTCGGGGCCGTCGGTGTCCGGGAAACCCTGCCCGAGGTTGATAGATCCGGTGCGGGTGGCAAGCGCGGACATCTCGGCGAAGATCGTCGTGCCGAAGCCGTCGAGGCGACGGTTGAGCAAAGGCCGTGTCATGCCCGCCATCCTCCGGCGAACCTCAGGAATTCCTCAACTCCTCATAACCGGTCGCGCCACGGGGCATGTCCTGGGGTGGACGGACAGGGCTGACACGGAGCGCCTCGCGACGGGGGATGCCTCGGGGGAGCAGAAGGTGAGGTGGGGAGGATGCCCTTCCCTGGCGGACTGATCATCTGTATCTGCATTGCGGCAGTGGTGGTGGCGGCGATCGTCTCGGCGTCGCGCCCTGGGCCAACGGAACCCGCGGAGCACATGGAGCGCCGGTCACGGCGGGGCGCCGGCGGCGCCCGGCGGCCGTCCTGAGCGCCCCCGCCCTCATGGCGGGCCTCCTCATGACGTGGCCAACTGCGCTTGTCCCATGCCCTTTCGCATATGCGCATCGCTGGTCACGACCCACATCGGAGCCTGCGGTGTGAACACATGAACAGCCACCTGCTCGTGGGGATGTAAACGGGGCGTGAATGGGTAAAAGCGCTGTGGGCGCCCCTATTTTCATGATTCCGTATTCCCCGGACCCAAGTGGACTCGAGCCGGCGGACGTTCCCTGGGTCCGTCCTCCACACTCCCCCGCGCGCGAGGGGGATCAGGGGGCGGGCCGGCCCACCAACCACTTCTGCGTGCTTGCGGAGCCGACCCATGCTCACGACTCTCCAGACTGCTTATACCGATACCCGCGCCGGGGACTTGGCCTGGTGTTTGGGGAAAGAACCACTGCCTGCGCTCGCCACCGTCGACCTCGACCTGACGGGCCCTCGGGCGAAGACGATCAACGTGCAGATGAGGCTGCTCGGGGCCTCCCACCAGGTGCTGCTCGACGCCTCCGGCGGCGGGTGCTCCGAGACGGTCGCGTGCATGACAGGCAGCAGCACCCCGCTGCCGCTCGGGGTCGCCAAACGCATCGGCGACTGGGAGTACGAGTTCGCGGCGCGCGTTGAGGAGTTGTCCCGCAGTGCATTCGCCGGCCGTGCACAGGAGTTGCTCGCGCTCGTGGCAGACCACCCCAACGGGCTCGCCGGGCGGTTTCCCGGCGACCCGCATGCGTTCACCGCGATGCTCGTCCAGCGTGATCCGGCCGGGGGCGCCGGAGGCGAGGTGCACTGGCGTACGTGGCACGCGTATCCACAGGAGGGGCGCCTGGTGACGACGCGTTCGCGGGTGACCGGACTGGCGTGAGAGCGGGCGTGGGAGCGGGCGTGGGAGCGGGCGTGGAGGCGGCAGGCCGCGGGCCGCGGAAATCGCGCCGCACCGGTGGCAGCGGGCGTTCGCGGCGTGACGTAGCGTGACTTCATGATCGAGGTCGACCACTACCAGCCGGCGCTGCGGCTGCCCGTACCGGCAGCCTTGGGCCGCGCGCTGGTGCTCGCCTCGGTCTTCGTCTGCGCCGCGTGCGGGCTGGTCTACGAACTCGAACTCGTTGCCATGGCCTCGTACTTGGTCGGGGATTCGGTCACCCAGACCTCGATCGTGCTCTCCGTAATGGTCTTCGCGATGGGTGCCGGCTCGCTGATCGCCAAGCGGATGCGGTGCAAGGCGGCGGTCGGCTTCGCCCTGGTCGAGGCGGCGCTGGCGCTGATCGGCGGCCTTTCGGCGATGGCCCTCTACGCCAGTTTCGCGTGGCTGGGCCAGTCGCGCGGTGTGATGACGGTGTTCGCGTTCACCATCGGGCTGCTCATCGGGGCCGAGGTGCCGCTGCT
Organism: Streptomyces humicola; assembly: GCF_024436035.1. Lineage (GTDB taxonomy): Bacteria > Actinomycetota > Actinomycetes > Streptomycetales > Streptomycetaceae > Streptantibioticus_B > Streptantibioticus_B humicola. The sequence continues at coordinate 26,255 of NZ_JANFNG010000009.1, read as the reverse complement.
GATGACGCTGATTCAGCGGATCCGCAAGCAGGACGCGGGCGGCGCGGTCGCCGATCTGTTCGCCGCCGACTACGTGGGCGCGCTCGCGGGAGGGCTCGCCTTCCCCTTCGTGCTGCTGCCGTTCCTCGGACAGTTGAACGGGGCGCTGCTGACGGGTGCGGTCAATGCGGTGGCGGGTGCGGCGATGGTGCTCGGCCTGTTCCGCCGGGACCTGAGCTGCCGGGCGCGGGGCCGGCTGCTCCTGGTCAACCTCGCCGTCCTCGGGGTGCTTGCGGCTGCGGCCGCCTACGCGGGACCGTTCGAACGGGCCGCGGGGCAGGCGGTGTACGGGGGTGATGTGCGGCTCGCGGAGCAGTCGGGCGTGCAGCAGATCGTCCTCGCCGGACGGGAGACGGGGCCGAGCCTGCGGCTCTATCTCGACGGTAGGCTCAGCGCCTCGGCGCGTGACGAATTCCGTTACCACGAGGCGCTGGTGCACCCCGCGATGGCCGGCCCGCACCGGCGGGTGCTGCTGCTCGGCGGCGGCGACGGGCTCGCCCTGCGCGAGGTGCTGCGCTACCCGGACGTCGGATCGGTGACCGTCGTCGAGCTCGATCCCGAACTGGTGCGGGTGGCCCGTACGGATCCGGGGCTCGCCGCGCTGGGCCATCACTCCTTCGCGGACCGGCGGGTGAGGGTGGTGATCGCTGACGCGTTCGACTGGTTGCGCGCGCCGGCGCGCGGTACGTACGACGTGGTCATCTCGGACCTACCGGCGCCGTGCATCTCGCGCAGCTCGAAGCTGTATTCGCAGGAGTTCTACGGGCTGGTGTCGGGCGTGCTCGCGCCGGACGGGCGCCTGGTGGTGCACGCGGGCTCGCCCGGCGAGGAGTTCTGGACCGTCGATGCGACGGTACGGGCCGCGGGGCTGCGCACGGCGGACTACTGGACGTGGGGTCAGGGCTTCGTCCTCGCGGGATGGCAGCGGCCGGTGGTGCGGCTCGCGGCGGACGGACCGCGGCTGCGCTCCCTGACGGATTGGAGCCTGCGGGAGGCGGCGCAGGCCGCGGCGGCGCGGAGAACGGATGCGGTGCCCTCGTCACTGATGCGGCCGCGCTATCTGTGACGTGATGGACGTCCATGGACGTGATCGCTGCCGTTCGAGCACCATCACGGAAAAACACCTCGCGTACCGGCCCCCGCGGCCGAGCGGATCGGTAGGCTGCCCAGGTATGGAGCACGAGGCGTTCGTTCCGTTTCCGGTCGATACCGTGCGCCGGGCCCTCGCCGACCCGGAGCGCGTTGCCCGCTGCGTGGCGGGGCTGCAACGTGACGTCGATCCGGCCGCGGGCCATGGCGGCGCGCTCGTCGGCCGCCTCCGGCTCCGGCTCGGGGGATCCACCATCACCTACCGCGGCAGCCTGCGCATCGCGTCACGCGAGGACGGGGGCATCGGCGTCGAAGGCGACGGCACCGAGGCCCGCGGCACGGGCTCGGCGCAGCTGGCGATGGTCGTCGCCCTCAGCGCCGCGGACGCCCCGCTCGACGGCACGCGGATGAGATTCTCCGCCGCCGTGAAGGCCGACGGTCGCCTCGCCGAGTGCGACGACGCGACGGCGGAGGCTGCGGGCCGCCGCCTGCTGGACCGTTTCTCCGCGGACCTCGCCACCGACCTGCGCGCCGAGCCCCCCGTCGCGCCCCCGGAGGACGCCGACGTCGTCGACACCGGAGTCCCCGAGGACGAGGACGACTTGGACGTCGTCGAGGTGGAAGTTCCGGAGACGGTGGCGGGCCTCGAGGAGGAACCCCCTGCGCCGCCTGCAGAGGCCGCGCACGCCCGCCGTACGATGATCGGCCGTAGCGCCGAGGAGGTCGACCACGCCCCGCCGCGCGGCCGCTATGCCCCTGTCCCGGCGCCGGAGATCTCCACCACGGGCGACACCCTGCGCTGGGCGGCTCCCGCGGCCGCGGCGCTGATCGCGTCGGCCGTCGTGGTCGGACGTGTGCTGAGGCGGCGCCGATAGATTCGTCCCCATGGACGAGACACCACAACCTGTTCGCCTGACGGCGGGCGACGCCGAAGTGACCGTGCTGCCGGAGGCGGGCTGCCGGATCGGCAGCCTGCGCATCGGTGGTACCGAACTGCTGCGCCAAGGCCTGCACTACGGATCGTTCCCCATGGTGCCGTGGTGCGGGCGCACCGAGAACGGCCGCTTCCGCAACGGTGCCGTAACCCACCAACTCCCCGTCAACGCCGCCCCGCACGCCATCCACGGCACGGGCCGGGACACCGTCTGGCACAAGGTGGCCGGTGCCACGCCGTCCACTGCCGCGTTCTACTTCGACCTCGCCGACCCCTGGCCGTATGAGGGCCGGGTCACCCAGGCGTTCGAGCTCACCGAGAACGAGCTGCGCATCAGCATGGACGTCGAGACGGCGAAGGAGTCCTTTCCGGCGCAGGCCGGCTGGCACCCGTGGTTTCTGCGGAATCTTGGAGGCGGCGGGAAGGATGCCGTGATCGACTTCGCGCCGGCCTGGCAGGAGGAGCGCGGCGCCGACCATCTGCCCACAGGCAAGCGGATCGGGCCGCAGCCGGGCCCCTGGGACGACTGCTTCGGCATGCCCGACGGTGTCGACGTCACGCTCACCTGGCCCGAACAGCTGCGGCTGCGGGTGAAGAGCCCGGCCGAATGGGTGGTGGTCTACGACGAGCAGCCGGAGGCGATCTGCGTCGAGCCGCAGTCCGGGCCGCCCAACGGCCTGAACATCGCTCCGCGGCTGGTCACCCTCATCGAGCCGCTGGAGATCACGACGGTCTGGTCGTGGGAACGGCTCGGCTAGTCTCGTGGACATGACCGACGCGCGTGACGCCCTGCTGCAGCAGATCAAGGACAAGGCCGTGGTGCACGGCAAGGTGACCCTCTCCTCCGGCAAAGAGGCCGACTACTACGTCGATCTGCGGAGGATCACGCTGGACGGCGAGGCCGCGCCGCTGGTCGGTCAGGTCATGCTCGACGTGACCGCCGCTGTGGACTACGACGCGGTGGGCGGGCTGACGCTGGGCGCCGACCCGGTCGCCACGGCGATGCTCCACGCGGCGGCCGCACGCGGCAGGCGGCTGGATGCCTTCGTCGTTCGCAAGGCGGGCAAGGCGCACGGCCTGCAGCGGCGGATCGAGGGCCCGGATGTGAAGGGCCGGCGGGTGCTGGCGGTGGAGGACACCTCGACCACCGGCGGCTCCGTGCTGACCGCCGTCGAGGCGCTGCGCGAGGCGGGCGCGGAGGTCGTCGGCGTTGCGGTGATCGTCGAGCGTGGCGCCGCGCCGGCGATCGCGGAGGCGGGTCTGCCGTACTACCAGGCGTACGGGTTGAAGGATCTCGGACTCTCCTGAACCCCCTCTGACCTGCGTGTTCGGGCGGTCGTTCGAGGTTTCACGTGAAACCTGGGGCGGCCGCCCGTGCCTGTGGTGCGGGCAGTGTGGAGCTTTGCGCGGAGTCTGCGAAGATGAGGACGACGATGACGTCGGGACGCTTCGACGTTGACGCGTCCCCCCGCCGTACGACCCCGCACACCACAAGGAGCGGACATATGCCCATCGCAACCCCCGAGGTCTACAACGAGATGCTCGACCGGGCGAAGGCAGGCAAGTTCGCCTACCCGGCCATCAACGTGACCTCGTCGCAGACGCTGCACGCCGCGCTGCGCGGCCTCGCCGAGGCGGAGAGCGACGGCATCATCCAGATCTCCACCGGCGGTGCGGAGTTCCTGGGCGGTCAGTACAGCAAGGACATGGTCACCGGCGCCGTCGCGCTCGCCGAGTTCGCGCACATCGTCGCCGACAAGTACCCGGTTCATGTCGCCCTGCATACCGACCACTGCCCGAAGGACAAGCTGGACGGCTACGTGCGCCCGCTGCTCGCGATCTCCCAGGAGCGCGTCGCCAAGGGCCAGAACCCGCTCTTCCAGTCCCACATGTGGGACGGCTCCGCGGAGATCCTCGCCGACAACCTCGCCATCGCGCAGGAACTGCTCGCCGAGGCCGTCAAGGCCAAGATCATCCTCGAGATGGAGATCACCCCGACCGGCGGTGAGGAGGACGGCGTCTCGCACGAGATCAACGACAAGCTCTACACCTCCGTCGAGGACGGTTTCCGCACCGCCGAGGCCGTCGGCCTGGGAGAGAAGGGCCGCTACCTGCTGGCCGCCTCCTTCGGCAACGTGCACGGTGTGTACAAGCCGGGCAACGTCGTGCTGCGCCCCTCGATCCTGCGTGAGCTGCAGGACGCCGTCGGCCAGAAGTACGGCAAGACCGACCCGTTCGACTTCGTCTTCCACGGCGGCTCCGGCTCCACGATCGAGGAGATCAACGAGGCCCTGGACAACGGCGTCGTCAAGATGAACATCGACACCGACACCCAGTACGCCTTCACCCGCCCGGTGGCCGCGCACATGTTCAAGAACTACGACGGTGTGCTGAAGGTCGACGGAGAGGTCGGCAACAAGAAGGCCTACGACCCGCGGACGTGGGGCAAGTCCGCCGAGGCGGGCATGGCCGCGCGTGTCGGCGTCGCCGCCGAGAACCTGCGCTCCGCGGGCAAGAAGCTCAAGTGAATTCCCGGTTGTGATGCGCGCGGGCCCGGCTGTTGCCGGGCCCGCGGGCGCACCGGCACCGCCGGACGGCCCGTCGACGGGGCAGACTGGAACCCATGGCCATTCACGAGAACCTGCTCGGGGGACCGCCCCCGACCCATCTGCCCGACGATCCCGAGCCGCGCGAGCTGATCGCCTCCGGGGCCGCCCCGGCCGAGGTCGCCGCGAAGTACCCGGCCTCGTCGCTCGCGTGGGCGCAGCTCGCCGACGACGCCTTCGAGGCCGGCCGGGTCATCGAGTCGTACGCGTACGCCAGGACCGGCTATCACCGGGGCCTGGACGCCCTGCGCCGCAACGGCTGGAAGGGGCACGGTCCGGTGCCGTGGGAGCACGAGCCGAACCGCGGCTTCCTGCGGGCACTGCATGCGCTCGCCCGGGCCGCGCAGTCGATCGGCGAGAACGAGGAGTACGAGCGCTGCGCCGCCTTCCTGCGCGAATCCTCGCCCACGGCCGCCGACACGCTCTCCTGATCCCTCCCGACCGCGGCCCCGGGGGCCGGATGCCCTACGGCGTCCGGCCTCTTGCCGTATCCGGCCGGGCCGAAGATGATCGCGGTGGGCCCGGCGATCCCGGGCGAATCATGAGGAGACAGTGATGTCGCAGCCGATGTCGCACATGCCCGAGGACGGTCCGGAGACCCCGAACCTCGACTTCAAGGGCACCACGCCGTACGAGGACTACGTCCAGGCCGACGTCCTCACCCACCTCCAGCACCCGCTCTCTGACGATCCCGGCGAGATGGTCTTCCTGGTGACCACACAGGTGATGGAGCTGTGGTTCACCGTGCTGGTCCACGAATGGACCACGGCCGCGCGGGCACTGCGCGAGGACGACCTGCCGACCGCAATGGCGGCGCTCGGACGCAGCACGCATGAGCTGGAGTCGCTCAACGCCTCCTGGCGGCCGATCTCGCATCTCACCCCGGCGCAGTTCAACTCCTACCGGGCGGCGCTCGGCGAGGGCTCCGGCTTCCAGTCGGGGATGTACCGGCGGCTGGAGTTCCTGCTCGGCGAGAAGTCCGCCTCCATGCTCGTGCCGCACCGCGGCACGCCGCGCGCCCACGACGAGCTGGAGAAGGCGCTGCAGGAGCCGAGCCTGTACGACGAGGTGCTGCGTCTGCTCCACCGCCGCGGCTACGCCATCCCGACGGCCGTGCTCGAACGCAACCCGGCGCTGCGGTACGAACCGGATCCGCAGGTCGAACGGGTCTGGCAGCAGATCTACGCCGGTGACCAGGACAGCGAACTGGTCCGGCTCGGCGAGGCGTTGACCGATGTCGCCGAGCTGGTGTGGCGCTGGCGCAACGATCACCTGGTGGCGACCCGGCGGGCGATGGGCGCCAAGACGGGCACCGGCGGCTCCGCGGGTGTGGCGTGGCTGGAGAAGCGTGTGCAGAAGAACCCGTTCCCGGAGATCTGGACGGCCCGTAGTCATGTCTGAGGCAGTGAGAGAGCTGGGGGAGAAGGCCGCGCTGCTCGACGCCGCCGATGAACTGGCCAAGGTGCGCGACCGCTTCGTCCTCGAGGACGACGTGGTCTACCTCGACGGGAATTCGCTCGGGGCGCTGCCGCGAGGCGTTTCCCGGCGTCTCGCCGACGTCGTGGAGCGCGAATGGGGGCGGTTGCGGATCCGCTCGTGGGACGAGAGCGGCTGGTGGACGGCACCGGAGCGGGTCGGCGACCGGATCGCGCCGCTGATCGGCGCTGCGCCCGGCCAGGTGGTGGTCGGCGACTCGACGAGCGTGAACGTCTTCAAGGCGCTCGTCGCCGCGGTGCGGCTCGCGGGGGAGGGGCGCGACGAGATACTCGTCGACGCGGCCACGTTCCCCACCGACGGATACATCGCCGCCTCCGCGGCACGGCTGACCGGGTGCACCCTCCGCGCGGTGGACGCCAGTGCAATGGCGGCACAGGCCGGTCCACGCACTGCCGTGGCGCTGGTCAACCACGTCGACTACCGCACCGGGCGGCTGGGTGACCTGCCCGGCACGACCCGGGCCCTGCACGAGGCGGGAGCCCTCGCCGTCTGGGACCTCTGTCACAGCGCGGGTGCGCTGCCGGTGGCGGTCGACGCGGACGGCGTGGACATGGCCGTTGGCTGCACGTACAAATACCTCAACGGGGGGCCGGGGGCCCCTGCGTACCTCTACATCCGCCGCGATCTGCAACCGCGTTTCGACTCGCCGCTGCCCGGTTGGAACTCGCACACCGACCCGTTCGCGATGCGACCGGGGTACGAGGCGGCCGACGGCGTGGTGCGCGGCCGCGTCGGCACCCCCGAGATCCTCTCGCTGCTCGCCCTCGACGCCGCGCTGGAGGTGTGGGACGGGGTGCGCATCGAGCAGGTGCGCGCCAAGAGCCTCGCGCTGACGGACTTCTTCCTGGAGTGCGTCACGCGGCTGGTGCAGCCGGGCCGGGTCGCATCGGTGACCCCTGCCGAGCACGCCCTGCGCGGCAGCCAGGTTTCGCTGCGCTGCGAGCGGGCCGGTGAGGTGATGGGGGCGCTCGTCGAGCGCGGGGTCGTCGGCGACTTCCGCCCCCCCGATGTGCTGCGCTTCGGCTTCACGCCGCTGTACACGCGCTTCGTCGATGCCTTGCACGCGTCGCGCGTGCTCGCGGATGTGGCGGCCGGGGCGGAGTGACGGATGACCTCCACGGATGCCGAAGAGATGGCGGCGGCCCTCGGTCGCCGGCCGGTCCCGCCGGATGCGACCGTGGCCTACGGCGGTCACCCCGACCAAGTCATCGACCTCTACGCGCCACATGACGCCGTGCCCGGGCGGCCCGCGCCGCTCGCCGTGCTGGTGCACGGCGGCTTCTGGCGCCAGGAGTACGACCGTGTCCACGCCTCGCCGTTCGCCGGCCGCCTCGCCGCAGCGGGCTTCGCAGTCGCCTCCGTCGAGTACCGCAGGGTGGGCGGAGCAGGGGGTTATCCGGAGACGCTCGACGACATCGCCGCGGCCGTCGACGCGGTGGCCGAGGCGGCCGTGAAGTCGCTCGGAGCCGGCGTCGCCGATCCTGACTCGGTCGTGCTCACCGGGCACTCGGCCGGTGGCCATCTCGTGCTGTGGTCGGCAGCCAGGCACCGGCTGCCCCAGGATGCGCCATGGCATCGCTGTCTCCCCCTCCCCGTGCGCGGTGTCGTCGCCCTTGCGCCGGTCGCGGACCTGCGGGCCACGGTCGACCTGGCGCTCGACGACAACGCCGCCGTCCAATTCCTTGGCGATGCCGGACGGTTGGCACAGCGGCTGCCGCACGCCGACCCGGCGGGACTGCTGCCGACCGGTATCGCCACGACCATCGTGCACGGCACCACTGACAGCACGGTCCCGCCGCAGGTCGCGGAGGGTTTCGCGGCCACGGCGGAGGCGGCGGGCCAATCCGTCCGGCGGGTGTGGCTGGACGGTGTCGGGCACTACGCGCTGATCGACCCGGACACCGCCGCCTGCGCAACGGTGGTCGATGAGCTGCGGCGGCTCGTCGGGGTTCCGGGCGCTGTCAGACCCCGGTCGTAGTCTTCGGACATGAACGCCATGGACTTCGACCCGTGGAACCCGGCCTTCGTCGCCGACCCCTACCCCGCGTACGTGCAGTTGCGCGAGGAGGGGCGGGTGCACTGGTACGAGCCGAGCCGGCAGTGGCTCGTCCCGCACTACGCGGACGTCAGCGCGCTGTTGCGCGACCGCCGTCTCGGCCGTACCTACCTGCACCGTTTCGGCCACGAGGAGTTCGGCCGCACCGCGCCACCGCCCGAGCACGAGCCGTTCCACACCCTCAACGGCAACGGGCTGCTCGACCTCGAAGCCCCCGACCACACCCGCATCCGGCGGCTGGTCTCCAAGGCGTTCACCCCTCGCACCGTCGAACGGCTGGTGCCGACCGTCGAGCGGATCGCCGCCGGCCTCGTCGACGACCTGCTCGCGGACGGTGGCGGTGATCTGCTCACCACCGTCGCGGAGCCTCTCCCGGTCGCCGTGATCGCCGAGATGCTCGGCATACCGCCCGCCGACCGTGGTCTGCTGCGCCCCTGGTCGGCCGCGATCTGCGGGATGTTCGAGCTCAACCCGGACGAGGAGACCGCGCGCCGGGCGGTCCGGGCGAGCCGGGAATTCTCCGCCTATCTGCGAGAAGTGATCGCCGAGCGCCGCAAGCACCCCGGGGACGACCTGATCACCGCCCTGATCGCCGCCCATGAGGAGGGGGACCGGCTCAGCGAGCAGGAGATGATCTCCACCTGCGTGCTCCTTCTCAACGCGGGCCACGAGGCGACGGTCAACACCACCGCGGGCGGCTGGTGGACGCTGTTCCGCCACCCCGACCAGCTCGAACTGCTCCGCGCCGCGCCGCAGATGCTGCCCACCGCGATCGAGGAGCTGCTGCGCTTCGACACACCGCTGCAGATGTTCGAGCGATGGGTGCTCGACGACATCGAGGTCGACGGGACCACTGTCCCCCGCGGCAGTGAGATCGCCCTGCTCTTCGGCTCCGCCAATCGCGATCCGGTCCGCTTCCCCGACCCCGACCGCCTCGACCTCGCACGCGCCGACAACCCGCACATCAGCTTCGGCGCCGGCATCCACTACTGTCTCGGCGCGCCGCTCGCCCGTATCGAACTGACGGCATCGTTCTCCGCGTTGATTCGCCGGGCGCCCACCCTCCGGCCGGTCCGCGAACCCGAGTGGGCGTCCGGCTATGTCATACGCGGCCTGAAGGAGCTGCTGGTCGAGGTGTAGGGCGGGCGCCATCACCCCATGTCACGGTGGCGCAGGGCGGCGAGTCCGGATGCCGTCAGCGCCGCGGTGAGCACGAGCAGCCACAGCAGCGGTGTCGCGGTCGCCGGTGCAGTCGGCACCTTCGGCAGGTGGGTGAAGGCGGACAGATCCAGCACCCAGCGGCTGAGCTTCAGCAACGGCCCGTAGAGCCCGATGGCGAGCGTGAGCGAGGCCGCGCTCCAGCTCGCCATGGCCATCTTCGGTGCCGCTCCGAGGATCAGTACGGCGAGGGCGCCGACGAACAGCACCGCCGGCAGCTGGACCAGCCCGGCCCCCGTCATGCGCGGCACCTGCCCGCTCACGTCGCTGACCGATGCCCCGTAGCCGATGCCCATGGCGATCCCGCCGGCGACCATCAGCACCACCGAGCCCGCCGCCGCGATCACCAGATGGCTCGCGGCCCACCGCAGTCGTCCCACGGCGGTGGCGAGCACCGGCTCCGCCCGGCCGTCCGACTCCTCGCCGCGCAGCCGCAGCACGGCCTGGACGATGTAGACGGCAGCGAGCATGCCCAGGAAATTGATCATGGCGGCGAGGAAGGAGTCGACGAGGCTGTGCGTCCCGCCCAGATGGTTGATCTCGTCGGCGATCGACTTGTTGGTCCTGCCCAGGTCTGCGATGCCCTTGCCCGTCGCCCCGAACACCAGGCCCGACACGGCGTAGCCGAAGGCCCAGCCCCACAGCGATCCGCGCTGCAGCCGCCAGGCCAGTCCGTAGGCGCCGCGCAGCCGCCTCCCGGCCCGCTCGGGACCGGGCCGCGACGGCAGCAGACCGGCGTCCAGGTCGCGCCCGGCCACGAGCGCGTAGGCCGCCGTGACGAGAAGCACGATGACGCCGGCGAAGAGTGCGAGCACCCACCACCGTTCGTGCGCATACGGATGCAACCGCTCCGCCCAGCCGAGCGGGGAGAGCCATGCGACCCACTCCGGGCCGCCCGGCGCCGCGGCGTCTCCCGTGGCCCGCACGAGGAAGGCCACGCCCAGCAGGGCGCCCGCGATGCCCTTGGCGGCCCGGGCGCTCTCGGTGAGTTGTGCCGTGACCGCCGCGACGGCCGCGAAAACGCACCCCACGGCGCCGAAGGCGAGTCCGAACGCCACCGCGCCCACGGCGCCTTGGGTGAGCAGACCGAGCGTGATGAGCAGCGCAAGCAGCAAGGAGGCGCCGCATCCCGTGATCAGCGAGGCGGTCAGCGGGGCCCGCCGCCCGACGACGCCCGCACCCACCAACTCCAGGCGTCCGGCCTCCTCTTCCTCGCGGGTGTGGCGCACCACGAGCAGCAACGTCATCAGACCCGCGAGCGCGGGCCCCATCGATCCCATGCGCCAGGCCGTGAGGCCGCCGATGCTGGTGCCGTACACCGGTCCGTAGAGCGCGCGCAGCGAACCGTTGGCGGCCATGCTCGCGGCGAGTGAGGCGCGCCCGGCCTCCGTGGGGTAGAGGGTGCTGATCGACGATGCGGTCCCGATGACGATCACCGCGAGCGAGAGCACCCACGCCGGGATCATGATCCGGTCACGCCGCAGCGCCAGACGCACCAGGCTGGGCGTGCCCGTGAAGGTGCCCGTGAAGGTGCGCATCATGCCGTCGCCCCCGACGCGGCGAGGTCGTCCTCGTAGTGGCGGAGGAAGAGCTCTTCGAGCGTGGGCGGTGTGCTGGTCAGGCTCCGCACGCCCGTCGCGCTGATCTGCCGGAGCACCGCGTCGAGCTGGTCGGTGTCGACCTGCAGGGTGACGCGGTCGCCGCGGATGTCGACGTCGTGGACGCCGGGCAGCTGTGCGAGCCCGTTGGGCGGGCCCGCGAGCTCGGCGGTGATCGAGGTGCGGGTGAGGTGGCGCAGCCCGGTCAGGGTGCCGGTCTCGACCGTGCGCCCCTTGCGGATGATGCTGACCCGGTCGCAGAGGGCTTCGACCTCGCTGAGGATGTGGCTGGAGAGCAGCACGGTCCGGCCACGGTCGCGTTCCTCGCGGACGCACTCGCGGAAGACCGACTCCATCAACGGGTCGAGCCCGGAGGTCGGTTCGTCGAGGATCAGCAGCTCGGCGTCGGAGGCGAGCGCGGCGACGAGGGCGACCTTCTGCCGGTTGCCCTTGGAGTAGGTACGGCCCTTCTTCGTCGGATCGAGTTCGAAGCGGCGCAGCAGTTCCTGCTTGCGCCGCTGGTCGAGCCCTCCGCGCAGCCGTCCGAGCAGGTCGATGACCTCGCCGCCGGACAGGTTGCGCCACAGCGTGACGTCCCCGGGGACGTATGCCAGACGACGGTGCAGCCTGACCGCGTCGCGCCACGGGTCACCTCCGAGCAGCCTCGCCTCGCCCGCGTCGGGGCGCAGCAGGCCGAGGAGAACCCGGATGGTGGTGGACTTCCCGGCACCGTTGGGGCCGAGAAAGCCGTGCACCTCGCCTTCCTCGACGGTGAGGTCGAGCCCGTCGAGTGCGCGGATGCGGCCGAATGACTTGCGGAGCCCGACTACCTCGATTGCCTTCGCCATGATTCTGAACGTACGCTAGTTTCACAAATTTGTGAAGTTAAGGAACCGTATAGTGATCGCCATGTCAGACGACGAGAGGCGGGACGAGGAGCGGGACGAGGACGCGGTCGCCCGCTTCGTCGAGCGGTTCGCATCGGGGCTGGTCGAGGCGGGCATGCCGCGGATGCCGTCCCGCGTCTTCGCAGCGCTGCTCGCCTCCGATTCCGGAGCTCTCACATCGGCCGAGCTGGGCGAACAGCTGCGGGTCAGCCCGGCTGCCGTGTCGGGCGCGGTGCGCTATCTCGCACAGCTCGGGATGGTCGCCCGTGAGCGCGAGCCGGGCTCCCGCCGCGAGCGTTACAGCGTGCACAGCGACACCTGGTACGAGACCTTCAGCCGCCGCGACCAGATGCTCAGCCGCTGGGAGGCGACCCTGGCGGTGGGCGTCGAGGCGGTCGGATCGTCCAGTCCGGCCGGCCGTCGCCTCGCCGAGACGGCCGATTTCTTCGCGTTCCTGAAGAAGGAAGCGTCCGAACTGATGCAACGGTGGCGCGCCCAGCGCGAGGGGTGACGCGGCGGACGTCGGCCCGGGCACTGTCAGCGCGGCACTGTCACCCCGGCACCGTCGGCCTGGCACTGTCAGCGCGGTACTGTCAGCCGCCAGGCCCTCGGCTGCACCGTCCACGTACGCCTGCGCACCGGGCCCGCGTCCGATTCGTCCGCCCGGTAGCGGAAATCCCGCCCGGAGACGGTGAGGACCCGCGCACGCACCCTCAGCGGCCCCCGGCTCTCCGGGTGCCGTACGAAGACCTCCGCGAGGCCGCCTGCCGTGGAGCGCACCGACACCTCGTGCACCGGACGGTCCAGGTCGGCGAGGACCACACCGTCCGCCTCGACCCGCAGCCGGTGGCCCGCGCCGTCCCCGTTCGCCGCACCCGGCCCACCCGGACCGGGCCGGCCGAGCAGCGGCAGCGGCAGGGGAAGGGGCAGCGAGGGCAGCGGTGCGGTGAGTGCCCGTACCAGATTGCGGGCACCGCGCTCCAGCCAACGTCCCTCGGCCCGCCCGCACGCCTCCGCGCAGCCGCCGTCGCCGGCCTCGCCGGGGCTCCCGGGAATCCGCAGTGCGCCCACCACGATCCCGCCGCTGTCGTCCACCAGCAGATCAAGCGACCGCTCGGTCCCGCCGAGCACGGCCCGCGCCGCCGACACCGTCGACAGCGGCACGCCCAGCGCCCGCGCGAGCGCAAGCGCCGGCCGCTGCCCGACCGGAACCAGCGACAGCACGGCCTCGTCCAGCGCGCGCTCCCGGTGCAGTATGCGAACCGTCCGCAATAGGGCCCGGTCGTCGCCGACGACCACAGGACGCCGTCTGCCCCGGTGGGCCAGCGCCCGCTCCAGCTCCTCGTGCGATTCCGGAAGACAGATTTTCAGCGAGGGCGCGCCGGCCTGCAGGACGTCTTTCGCGATCCGCACGGATTCGCCGTCCATCGTGCGGGCAAGCGGGTCGATGACCACCAGTAGCGGGCGTTCGGCCGAGGCTGGAGCCGACACCTTCGTCCTTCCTCAGGTAAAATCTCGGTGCAAGAGCCCCTTGCGCCTTTGCGCCAGGGGCTTCGTCTATTCCGGGGCACCGGTTCGACGGCTCTTACGCACGTTGGACATGCCCCGCCCGGAAGGGGTGTACGCCTGTGCCCGCACTTGTGCTGCTCGGTGCTCAGTGGGGTGACGAGGGCAAGGGGAAGGCCACCGACCTGCTCGGTGGATCGGTCGACTACGTGGTGCGATACCAGGGCGGCAACAACGCCGGCCACACGGTCGTCGTCGGCGACCAGAAGTACGCGCTGCACCTGCTCCCCTCCGGAATCCTCTCACCGGGGTGCACCCCGGTGATCGGCAATGGTGTCGTCGTCGACCCGGCGGTCCTGCTCTCCGAGCTGAGCGGCCTCGACGAGCGCGGCGTTGACACCTCCAAGCTTCTGATCAGCGGAAACGCCCATCTCATCACGCCGTACCACCAGACGCTCGACAAGGTGACGGAACGGTTCCTTGGTAAGCGGCGGATCGGCACCACCGGGCGCGGCATCGGCCCCACCTACGCCGACAAGATCAACCGGGTCGGCATCCGGGTGCAGGACCTGTTCGACGAGTCGATCCTTCGCCAGAAGGTCGAGGCGGCGCTGCACGACAAGAACCAGATCCTCGTCAAGATCTTCAACCGCCGGGCGATCTCCGCCGACCAGGTCGTCGAGGAGTACCTCGGCTACGCGGACCAGATCAAGGACTACGTCGCCGACACCACCCTGGTGCTCAACCAGGCGCTCGACGAGAACAAGGTCGTCCTCCTCGAAGGTGGCCAGGGCACGCTCCTCGACGTCGACCACGGCACGTACCCCTTCGTGACCTCGTCCAACCCGACCGCCGGGGGTGCCTGCACGGGCTCCGGTATCGGCCCCACACGTATCACCCGCACCATCGGCATCCTCAAGGCCTATACGACGCGCGTCGGCGCCGGTCCGTTCCCGACCGAGCTGTTCGACGAGGACGGCGAGGCGCTGCGCACCATCGGCGGCGAGCGCGGTGTGACCACCGGCCGCGACCGGCGCTGCGGCTGGTTCGACGCGGTGATCGCGCGCTACGCGACGCGGGTCAACGGCCTGACCGACTTCTTCCTCACCAAGCTCGACGTGCTCACCGGCTGGGAGCAGATCCCGGTCTGCGTCGCGTACGAGATCGACGGGAAGCGGGTCGAGGAGCTGCCGTACAGCCAGAGTGACTTCCACCACGCCAAGCCGGTCTACGAGATGCTGCCGGGCTGGAGCGAGGACATCACGAAGGCGAAAAGCTTCGAGGACCTGCCGAAGAACGCGAGGTCCTATGTGAAGGCGCTGGAGGAGATGTCGGGGGCGCCGATCTCGGCGATCGGCGTCGGCCCCGGCCGTGACGAGACCATCGAGATCAACTCCTTCCTGTAAGCACAGGCTGCAAGCCGGCACGCGCCCGCTCGCGCCGACACTGTGTCGGCGCGAGCGGCTCGGCGCATACAGGTTGTCCATTAACGGCCGCCCGCCCCCTACCTACGCTGGAGCCATGACCCCTCACGCCGATCCCGAGGCAGGCGCCGCCGTCAAGGCGGCCGACCGCGCGCATGTCTTCCACTCCTGGTCCGCGCAGGCCGCGATCGATCCGCTCGCCGTTGCCGGTGCGGAAGGTTCGTATTTCTGGGACTACGACGGCCACCGCTATCTGGACTTTTCATCCCAGCTGGTGAACACCAACATCGGCCACCAGCACCCCAAGGTGGTCGCCGCCATCCAGGAACAGGCGGGCAGGCTCACCACGCTCGCGCCCGGCTTCGCAGTCGACGTGCGCTCCGAGGCTGCGCGGCTGATCGCCGAGCTGACCCCGGGCGACCTGAACAAGATCTTCTTCACCAACGCCGGCGCCGAGGCGGTCGAGAACGCGGTGCGCATGGCGCGGCTGCACACCGGCCGCCCGAAGGTGCTCAGCACCTATCGCTCCTACCACGGCGCCACCGCTGCGGCGATCAATCTGACGGGTGATCCACGGCGTTGGGCCTCGGACACCGCCACGGCCGGGGTCGTGCACTTCTGGGGTCCGTTCCTCTACCGCTCGCCGTTCCACGCGACCACCGAGGAAGAGGAGTGCGAGCGCGCCCTGAAGCACCTCGATGACCTGATCGCCTTCGAGGGGCCGCAGTCCATCGCCGCGATCATCCTGGAGACGGTCGTCGGCACGGCGGGCATCCTCGTCCCGCCGCCCGGCTACCTCGCGGGTGTGCGCGAGATCTGCGACCGGTACGGGATCGTTTTCATCCTCGACGAGGTCATGGCGGGGTTCGGTCGTACGGGGGCATGGTTCGCCGCCGACCACTGGGGCGTGACTCCGGACCTGTTGACCTTCGCCAAGGGCGTCAACTCCGGTTATGTACCGCTGGGCGGCGTCGCGATATCCGAGAAGATCGCCGAGACCTTCGCCACCCGCCCGTACCCTGGCGGCCTGACCTACTCCGGACACGTGCTGGCCTGCGCCTCCGCCGTGGCGACGATCAATGCGATGCGCGAGGAGAAGGTCGTCGAGAACGCCGCCGAGATCGGGGAGAAGGTCATCGGCCCCGAGCTGCGCGACATCGCCGAGCGGCACCCATGCGTCGGGGACGTGCGCGGCAGGGGTGTCTTCTGGGCGGTGGAGCTGGTCAAGGACAAGGCCACGCGCGAGCCGCTGGTCCCCTACAACGCGGCCGGTGCCGACAACGCGCCGATGGCGGAGTTCGCTGCCGCGTGCAAGCGGCGCGGCCTGTGGCCGTTCGTCAACATGAACCGCACCCACGTCGTCCCCGCGTGCACGATCACCGAATCGGAGGCCAAGGAGGGCCTGGCGATTCTCGACGAGGCGCTGACGGTGACCGACGCCTACTGCGCCTGACAGCGCGCCCCCAGCGGCAGGAGCGACGGCCGGGCTTTGCCCGGCCGTCGCCTTTTGTATGCGTGCTCGCCGTCAGAGATCTGTCAAGGGTTCCGATAAATGCGAGGGGTCCGCTCGCCGCAAGCGGTACAATCGTTGGGAGCGACGACGATTATCCTAAGAATCGCAGGTCGTTGCCATCAGATAGGCCGCACACGACAACAGAGGGAAGCGAACAGTCATGGGGACGCGGGTCATCGTCGGAGTCAGCGGGTCGCTGAGCAGTCTGGCGGCCCTGCATCACGCGATGGACGAGGCGCGCCGCAGGGACGCACTGCTCGTCCCGGTCCTGGCCTGGACCCCGCCCGGCGGCGAGGCCGCCTACCGTCGCAGCCCCTGCCCGCCGCTGCTGAAGCAGTGGGAGCAGGCCGCCGTCCAGCAGCTCGACACCGCCTTTGAGCAGGCCTTCGGCGGTTACCCGGACGACGTGCGCATCCGCCCGCTCACGGTGCGGGGCGAACCCGGCCCCGCTCTCGTCGACGCGGCCGACCACCCCGGCGACATCCTCGTGGTGGGCACAGGCAAGCGCGGCAACCGTCTGCAGCGTCTCTTCCGCGGCTCCGTCAGCCGCTACTGCCTCGCCCGCGCGCGCTGCGCCGTCACTGCCGTCCCGCCCTCCGACCTCATGGCGGAGCTCGGACGCGTGCCGCGCCTCGGCGACCCGATGAAGCTGCTGGCGAAGGCGCACACCTCCGTCGGCTTCTGATCCTTCGGCTGCCGGGCCCAAGGGCTGATCGGGCTCGCCGCCCTCGCATATCTTGTGGGGTGGCGAAGTCCGGCGAAGGGAGACCGGATGTCCGGCGTTACGGGCAGTACCGGCAATTCGGGCAGTACGAGTAGTACAGGCGGTGCAGGCGGTACACCGGTGCGGCGCAGCAGCCTGCGACAGCAGCTCGCCGACGCGCTGCGCGACGAGATCGTCACCGGTCGCCTCGCCGCCGGACGGCGCTTCACGGTCAAGGAGATCGGCGAGCACTACGGCGTGTCCGCCACTCCTGTGCGCGAGGCGCTCGTCGACCTCGCCGCGCAAGGGCTGCTCGACGTCGAGCACCACCGTGGCTTCCAGGTGCACGAGTTCACCTACCGCGACTACCGCAGCATGGTCGAGGCCCGCATCCTCGTCACCGACGGGATCTTCCGCCGGATCGAGACGGGCGGGATGGGACACATCCCGGAGCCGGCGCTGGCGTCGGTGCGGCGCAGGGCGGAGGCGGCGTCGAGTGCCGCGCGGGCCGGAGCGCTCGACGTGCTCATCGGCTGCGACCTGCGTTTCTGGCGCGAACTCTGCGCGCTTGCCGGAAATCCCCAGGTGAGCGAATTCCTGGACCGACTGCGGGTCCAGTCGTGGGTGTTCGGGGTTCCCTATCTGCGTGCAGAAACGGATCTTTCCGGGCTGTGCTGGGCCGAGCACGTGGCACTCGCCGACGCCGTACGCGACGGCGACGCCCAGCTGGCGGTGCGCATCGTCACCTCGTACAACGAGCACTCGCTCGCGCTGATGGAGAAGCTCGCCGGGCGGCACTCCTGACCGAACGCGGTCAGGCCACTACGCTAGGCGTCCCGATCACCCTCAATCCCCGGGAGTTCGCCTGTGGCCTGCGACTTGTGGCTGGTCCCCCTCGTGGACGTACTCTGCCACAGCCCTGACAACCCCTTCGCCGACGAGATCGCGGCCTACGACAAGGCACTCGGCGAAGCGGGCCTGCCGCCGGTCCCGGTCTACGGTTACATGCCGGGCCTGTCGGGCGATGTCGCGCCGGTCGCGGGATTCGACTACGACGCACTGCACTTCCTGCGCAGGGCGCACATGCTGCGGCTGTGCGGGCTCGAGGTGACCCCGGTCGACGAACTCGGCAGTGACTACGAGCAGTTGCTGGAGATGTTCGAGTCGGCCGCGCAACAGTCGCACCTGGTCTGGCACTACGACCACGCCGGCGCGTACATCCCCCTCGACTTCCCCGTGCCTGTCGCCAACGACGAACTGCTGGCGGGAAGCGGCCCCTTGGGGTCGTGTCATGGTCTGCTGCGGGAGCTCGAATCCGTGGCCCCGGCCATCGGCATCGATCCGGCCTGCCCGCCCGCGGCGCCCGCACCGCCCGCGCACCACACGACCCTCGAGGAGCCGGCCGCCCAACCCCCGGACGAAAACCACCCGTTCGCCCGTGAACGCCACGTATGGCTCGGACTGCACGCGGCCGCCACGCGTAGCCTGGCCCAGGGCTCGATGATCGTCTTCAGCTAGTGGAGCCAGAGGAGCTCGAGGAGCTCGTGGACGGTGCCGGCAGCCGACGCCGGCCGGTTCCGGTCAGCGGCCGGGGCCCTCGGGAGGGCGCTGACGCGGCATGTTGGGGCGGTTGCCCGGCGGCAGCGGGAACCGGTGCTGCTGCTGCCCGCCGTCGCAGTGCCGCCCCCAGCCGACGAGCGCCTGTGTGTGCAGCGGTGCGGGGCCGGCGCGGAACTCCACCATCCAGTCCATCGTTTCGTCCCGCACCAGCTCGGAGACGTCCTCGCAGAACCGGCGCAGCACAGCGAGGCAACGTTCCGCCGCCTCGCTTGCGGTGCCCTCGGTCGGGCCGAGCACCTCCCGCACGCTCTCCGACGCCCAGTCGAAGCGCAGCGCTTCGAGCCTGCGCTGCACGGCCTGCGCCGTCGCCACGTCCCGCATCCAGCCGGACGTCAGCCCGAACCACCGGTCAATGCCGACGCACGCCACGGCGACCAGCAGCCACACGTACCCCCAGCGCGCCAGGCCCGGCTGCCCGTCCGCCAGCCCCAGCAGCGGCAGCCCCACGCCCGCGGCCGTGCCGAGCACGGCGCCCGCCCTCAGCACCCGTGCGACCCGGCGCTTCCAGAGGCGGTCGCCGAGATACCACTCGATCGTGCGGATGGCGCCGTCCTCCGCCCAGCGGTAGAGCTCGTCGAGCCGGGCGGCCGGATGCCCCCAGTCCCCGAGTGGGAACGGCACACCGTGCAGATCCCCGCGCGGGGTGCGGCGCGGCGGGCGCCACGACGGGCGCCGGGGGTTGCCGTTCACCCGCCACCAGGCCCTTGCGGGCCTGCCGTCGGCGCTGTCCCCGTCGTCGTGCCGACCGTCGCGGCCATCGCGGCCCTCTCGTCCGTCTCGCTCGTCCCTTCCTGTCCTCGCCTGCCAGCCGAGCGGCCCGATCCCGTGGCCGCGCGGGCTTCCGTCCCGAGGGGCCCCCTCGGGGTGCTTGTCCGGTTGGCTCACCAGCGAACTCCCTCGCACCCTCGCAGTCCGATCACGCCTCACGCCCGAAACCCCCTTCTTACCGCCGAACGGCTGACCGTGTGCGCGGGGTCAACGGAAAACCGCCCGAAGGAGCCGCGCCATCAGGTAGAGGGCGCCATGCAATCCACCCGAAAGTGTGACGCGAGTGCTGCCATGCGGTTTCCGGGGACGGCTCGTTCGGGCGCACCCGGCGGGCCGTAGGCTGGGGCCCGTGAAGCTCCTAGTCATCGGTGGCGGCGCCCGCGAACACGCCCTGTGCCGTGCCCTCTCCCTCGACCCCGACGTGACCTCGCTGCACTGCGCGCCCGGCAACGCCGGAATCGCGGAGATCGCCGAGCTCCACGCCGTCGATCCGCTCGACGGCGCCGCCGTCGCCGAGCTCGCCGCGGAGCTGGGCGTCCAACTGGTCGTCATCGGCCCAGAGGCGCCGCTGGTCGCCGGTGTCGCCGACGCCGTGCGCGCCCGTGGCATCCCGTGCTTCGGCCCGTCCCGCGAGGCCGCACAGCTCGAAGGATCGAAGGCGTTCGCCAAGGACGTCATGGCCGCGGCCGGCGTGCCCACCGCTCGCTCATACGTCTGCACCACGCCCGAGGAAGTCGATGTGGCGCTCGGCGCCTTCGGCCCGCCGTACGTGGTGAAGGACGACGGGCTCGCCGCGGGCAAGGGGGTCGTCGTCACCGAGGAGCTCGACACCGCCCGCATTCACGCGCTCGCCTGCGACCGCGTCGTGATCGAGGAGTACCTCGACGGCCCTGAGGTCTCGCTCTTCGCGATCACCGACGGCGAGACCGTCCTGCCGCTGCAGCCCGCGCAGGACTTCAAGCGGGCCTACGACGAGGACGAGGGACCGAACACCGGGGGCATGGGCGCGTACTCGCCGCTGCCGTGGGCCGACCCGAAGCTCGTCGACGAGGTGCTGGAAACGGTCCTCCAGCCCACAGTCGACGAGATGCGCCACCGGGGCACACCGTTCTCCGGGCTGCTCTACGCGGGGCTCGCCATCACCTCGCGCGGAGTGCGGGTGATCGAGTTCAACGCGCGCTTCGGTGACCCGGAGACGCAGGTCGTGCTCGCACGGCTGAAGACCCCGCTGGCGAGTGTCCTGTTGAACGCCGCGACCGGGAGCCTGCACGACGAGCCTTCGCTGCGCTGGAGCGACGACGCCGCCGTCACGGTGGTCATCGCGTCCCACAACTACCCGGGGACGCCGCGCACCGGTGACCCGATCGAGGGTCTGGACGCCGTGAACGACGATCCTCACGCGTACGTGTTGCACGCGGGAACCAGGCGTGAACCGGACGGCCGCGTCGTGAGCGCCGGTGGACGTGTGCTGTCGGTCACCGCGGCAGGACCCGACCTGGCCACAGCACGGGAGCGCGCCTATGCGCGAGTGGCCCGGATCCACCTGGACGGCTCACACCACCGCACGGACATTGCGTACGCGGCGGCGCAGGACATCGCCACCGCGCAGAGCAGCTGAAGCCGGATCTGGTTCCCGGCTTTGACCAAAGCCATTCCATCGGGTGAGGGGATGCCTTATCCGGCTGACGCGGGGCTGGCACCCAACTAGGGTGCCGCGCAAGCGGCCTGCGGGAGACGTCGCCGGTTCCTCCGTGGCGCCCACCGAGGGCTTCAGGCAACTGGCCGTACGGACATTGCGTTGTCAGTGGGCGGTGCCACAGTGGGGGCATGAGCAACGCCGTCGGCGTCCCGTCCGTTGCGGGGCCGTCTCAGCTAGGGGGTGAACAGCTCGGTGGCCGGTGAGGATGCAGCCCGTACCCGCGCCCTCGCGGTGCTCCGCATTCGCGGTGCCGCGCTGGCCGTCGCCCTGCTGCCCGCAGCTGTGGCGGTGGTGCTGCTGGTCGGCGGAGCGACCGGGCGGATCGGCGGCGCGGGATGGGATGCACTGCGCTGGGCGGTGGTCGCGGGCGCGCTGATCGTGCTGCTGCTCGCCGGAGGCGTTGCCGCAGTGATCGCACGGGCCCGGCCCGCGGTGAGCCCCACCGTCCCGGTCGCCGAACAGGCCGCGCCCGAGCTGTACCGGATGGTCCGCGACCTGGCGGGCCGGCTCCAGGTGCCGGCGCCTTCGGCGATAGAGCTCACGCCCGACTGCGACAGCTGGCTGGAGGACCGCAGTCACCGGCGCCGCGGCTCCGGTCGCGACGGCCCGGCCACGGCGTTCGGCGGGGCGGCGAGCGGAGCCCCGCCCTTGCGGGGGATACCGCGGCGCGCGTCGCAGGCACCGGTGCTGGTGATCGGATCGCCGTTCATGTGGTGGATGCGGGTGGCCGAGCTGCGCGCCCTGCTGGCACCCGTCGTCGCCGGTACGGGCCCGTCCGCCGACCCCGACATAGCCGCGGCACGCCGCTTCGTGCGCGGCTTGGACGCGGCCGTCGCGGTCGCCGCTCAGGGAGCGGCCCCCGCGGTCACCGGCGGCGGCCGGGACGGTCCACGCGCGCCGGGGGCCGCGCTGGCCGGGCTGGTGCGCAGACCTGGGCTCGCCTTCATCGGCTGGGTCGCCAGACTCCTGCTGCGCGGCTGTCGGGGCCACGTCGCCGAGATGGAGCGCGCAGTCGCCGCGGCGGCCTCGGAGCGCGCCCAGGCCGTCGACTACGGCCTGCGGATCGTCGCCCAGGAGCAGGTGGGCCTCGCCTACGCGGGCTGGGACCGGCTGCTGACCCGTGTCGCACTGCCTGCCTGGCGGATGGGCCGGTGGCCGTCCCGGCTCGACGCGGGCGTCGTCTCCGCCCTCACCGAGCTCTCCCGCCGCGACCGGCTCGCCGAGGGGTTCGAGAGCCGTCTGGGCGAGCGGCCCGCGTGCGATCTGCTCGAAGAGCCCGGCGCAGTGGACGAGGCCGCGTCCCTTCTCGCCGCCCGGCTCTTCCACGGCGGACCGTCACGGCCGGGTCCCGACTGGTCGCCCGTCGCCTGGGAGGAATACCCCGAAGAGGTGGTGGACCGCATATGGCGCAGCGAGGCCGCCCGCCTCCACCGTGTGCTCGACGAACTCTCCCCGCACCCCTCCGACACGCGGCTCTCCGACGGCCCCGCCAAGGCCACACTCGCCCGTGTGCTCGACCGGCTTTCGCAGGGCGGCAGTGAGGAACTCGCCGCCAGGATCAGCGCCCACCAGCAGCGCGAGGAACGCGAGGAGCGGGAGCGCGACGCCGCCTCCGCCACCCCTGCCGCGCCGTCGGCGACCTCGTTCGGCCCGGACGGCGAACCTCCGGCCCCCGTCTACGAACTGCTGCCGCCGCGCACCGGCCGCGAACTGCTCACCGACCACGTCACCGCGATGGTCTGCTGCGCCGCCGTGGACACGGCGGGCGCGGCTCCCGGACTCGACTGGCTGGACGGCCCTACCCTGCTCATCGGTGGTGCCCGCCGCTCCGACCTCGCCCGGCCGGTTCTGCGTCTGGTGGAGCACGGTGACGCGGGACCGCTGCGCGCGTGGCTGACAGCGGTCGGCGTGCGCCTGGAGAAGCCCGTACGTCTTGTGTGATGTCTCGTGTGACGTGATGTCCCATGTGACGTGACGCAACGAAAGACACGGGTGACCGGAATCCGCCTTACCCATAGTTAATCTGTTCAGATAATTAGCCACGAAGGGTGACGGATAGGGTGCGTTGTGTGATGTGCTGGCTACAGACACCAGAGGACACCTCCCGCCGTCGGCAGGGGGACCACCCGACCCGGCGATGATGCGAGGGAGGGGACATTCATGGGAACGGACCGCCATGCCGCGGCAGCGGCCGGTTGCCACCGTCGGCGCTGGGACTCCGGAGCCCTGGCGCACGCCGTGACGGACCCCTTCGGCCAGGGCCCGCTGCCCTGGCTGCGCGAAAGCGAGCAATATCTCGACGACTCCGGCCAGTTGCTGCCCTGGTACGTCGATCCCTCCGTCATCGACAGCCTCGACGGTAGCGACGGTAGCGACGGCATCGACGAAATCGGCGCCACGGCCGACGGCCGCGTCCCCGCCCCGCGCTCGGCCCACCACCGCGTCCCGGGCCCGCGCAACGCCGACGACGTCCACCTGCAGATCAAGGGCTTCGTCTCGCCCGGCTCCATCACCCCCGGCGGCTCGGCCGACTTCCACATCACCGTCGACCCGCCCCAGCAGTTCAGCGTCGACATCTACCGGATCGGTCACTACGGCGGCGACGGCGCCGCCCACATCACCACCAGCCCGAGGCTCTCCGGCATCGTCCAGCCGCCGCCCCTCGCCGCCGGCCGCACGGTCTCCTGCCACCACTGGTGGCTCTCGTGGCGGCTTCAGGTGCCTTCGTACTGGAGCACCGGAGCCTACGTGGCCGTGCTGACCACCGCCGACGGCTACCGTAGCCACATCCCGTTCACCGTCCGTGACGAGCGCACCGCCGACCTGCTGCTGATCCTGCCCGACGTGACCTGGCAGGCGTACAACCTCTACCCGGAGGACGGCCACACCGGTGCGAGCCTCTACCACGCGTGGGACGAGCAGGGCCGGCTGCTCGGCGAGGAGGGCGCCGCCGTCACCGTCTCCTTCGACCGCCCGTACGCCGGCGCCGGGCTCCCGCTGCACGTCGGCCATGCCTACGACTTCATCCGCTGGGCGGAGCGCTACGGCTACGACCTGGCCTACGCCGACACCCGCGATCTGCACGCGGGCCGCATCGACCCCACCCGGTACCGCGGTCTGATCTTCCCCGGGCACGACGAATACTGGTCGGTGCCGATGCGCAGGGCGGTCGAACGCGCCCGCGCCTCCGGCACCTCGGCCGTCTTCCTCTCCGCCAACACCATGTACTGGCAGGTGGAGTTGGGCCCGTCCCCGACCGGGGAGCCGGACCGGCTGCTCACCTGCCGCAAGCGCCGCCGCGACCGCCACGGCCGCACCGCGCTCTGGCGGGATGTGGGCGAGCCGGAGCAGCAGCTGATCGGCGTGCAGTACGCGGGCCGGGTCCCCGAACCGTCCCCGCTCGTCGTACGCAATGCCGACCACTGGCTGTGGCAGGCCACCGGCGCGGGCGAGGGGGACGAACTGCCCGGCCTGGTCGCCGGTGAGGCTGATCGTTACTTCCCGCGCACCGCGCTGCCCGAGTACACCGGGCGGATCCTGCTCGCCCACTCGCCGTACCAGGACACCTCGGGGGTGCGCCGCCACCAGGAGACGTCGCTGTACCGGGCGCCCAGCGGGGCGTACGTCTTCGCCTCCGGCACCTTCGCCTGGTCGCCCACGCTCGACCGCCCCGGCCACGTCGACCCGCGCATCCAGCGCGCCACGGCCAACCTCCTCGACCGCATCTGCAAGAGCGACTGAACAAGAGCGACCGAACAGAGCGACCGAACAGAGCGACCGAACAGAGCGACTGACCCGCATGGCGCGGCTGCCCACCCCATAAGCGAGAATCGAAGCGCTTGGACCACACCACGGGGAGGAACCGTGTCCGGATTCGTCGAAAAGCCCGAGCCCGTACAGGTGCCGGGCTTGGTGCACCTGCACACAGGGAAGGTGCGGGACCTGTACCAGGACGCGGCCGGGCACCTGGTGATGGTCGCCAGCGACCGCGTGTCCGCCTACGACTGGGTGCTGCCCACCGAGATCCCGGAGAAGGGCCGGATCCTGACCCAGCTGTCGATGTGGTGGTTCGACCAGCTCGCCGATCTCGCGGCCAACCACGTCATCTCCACCGACGTGCCGGACGGCGCCCCCGCCGAGTGGGAGGGCCGCACGATGGTCTGCCGCTCGCTGCGGATGGTGCCCGTCGAGTGCGTCGCCCGCGGCTACCTCACCGGCTCCGGTCTTGCCGAGTACCGCCGCGACCGCACGGTATGCGGGCTCGCCCTCCCCGAGGGCCTCGTCGACGGGTCCGAGCTGCCCGCCCCGATCTTCACCCCGGCAACGAAGGCCGAAGTCGGCGAGCACGACGAGAACGTGAGCTACGAGGAGGTGGCCCACCGGATCGGGGTGGAGACCGCCGCGCAGCTGCGACAGATGACGCTGGCGGTGTATTCGCGGGCGCGGGACATCGCACGGGAGCGGGGGATCATCCTCGCGGACACAAAGTTCGAATTCGGCCACGACGGGGACGAGTTGATCCTCGCGGACGAGGTCCTCACCCCGGACTCCTCGCGCTTCTGGCCGGCCGATCTCTGGGAACCGGGGAGGGCGCAGCCCTCGTACGACAAGCAGTTCGTGCGGGACTGGCTCACGTCGTCGGAGGCGGGGTGGGACCGTGCTGCGGACCAGCCGCCGCCCGCGCTGCCGGAGCGCGTAGTCGAGCAGACCCGTGCCCGGTACGTCGAGGCGTTCGAACGGCTGACGGGGACGCCCTGGGCCGGGTGAGTGCTCGCGCGCCGGCCCGGTGTCGTGGCGTGACCGGGCCGGCTCACGTCCCCGGGGGCACGTGCGCTGTCGCGCCGTGCGGGGCCGGTGCCGCTCTGGGGTGCCTCGGCCCTCGAGCTCGAACGTCGCGTGAGCAGTTTGTGCGCCGTGGAGTTGTTCTCGTCGCCTGCGGGGGCACCCCTACGCGTCCCCTGCGGTTCGCCGGCGGATGCGGTCCGGTGGAACATTGCGAAAAGGAGAAAGGCCCCAGTCGGTGACCGGGGCCTTTCGGGAGTGGAGCGGACGACGGGATTCGAACCCGCGACCCTCACCTTGGCAAGGTGATGCTCTA
>NZ_JANFNG010000008.1 GCF_024436035.1 Streptomyces humicola | reverse complement strand
CCCGTTGTCGTCGCGGCCGTTGTACTCCTGCCCGTTGTCGTCGCGGCCGTTGTACCCCTGCCCGTTGTCGTCCCGGCCGTTGTACCCCTGCCCGTTGTGGTGCTGCCGGTGGCCATGGCCGTCGTCGGCCTGGGCCGCGGTGGCACCGGCCATCCCGGTCATCGCCAGAGCGATGGATGCGACCGTCACGCCAATGATTCGTTGAGCATGCATGGATACTCCCTGCGGTAGCTGTACGACTTCGACGGGATCAACACCACCACAGGCAGCACTGGGCAGCTCGTCACGTTAGGCCGACGGGGGGCGCGCACCGGCCATACCGTCTCCCCTGGACCCACTGTCGCGCACGGTCGTGGGGCGCGTTGTTCTGTACGCATGGCAGAGCATCCGGTGATCCGGTTCACGAACGAGTTGATGCGCCACTTGGGGCCCACACGCCTCGGCGGGCGGGTGATCCGTAGTGTGCGTCGCTGGTGGCCGGTCGGTAGGACGCTACCCGGGGCCGTCTGTGGGCCGTCGATCGGCGGCCCAGAGTGACCAACGACGACCATTGACGACCGCCGGGGCGCTGGTCGTGCAGGTTTCCACGCGGATTGCCCCAGACCGCCCCGGAGCCGCATAAGTTCCTGCGCAACAAGAAGCGGGAGTGGGGGGAGTACCGCTCCGAGGCCACGCCGTTCGAGCTGAAGAAGAACCTGCCGGTGCTGTAGGCGCAGCTCAGGGGGACGGGATCTCCGGGCCGGCGACCTCGGTCGCCGGCCCACGGTGTCGTCCGAGGAACGTGGCCTGTCATTCACGCGACGTACAGATCGTTCTCGCCCGTCGGCCGGCCCAGCTTCTTCATATTGTCCGATCACGCCTGTACCGGGTTGCAGGCGCGGAAGGACGGGGGATCGCGATGCGCGGCGAGGTATTAGGCGGAGCTTTCGAGGCATCAGGACTGCTGGGCACCCTGAATTCGTTGATCGACAGCCGCGAGGTACTGAGTGCGCTGCTGATCGCCCTGGTCACCGGCTTCGTGGGCGTGGTGTGGGTGGCGATCCGGCAGCGCCGCCGGATCAGCTGGAGCGTGCTCTACGACGAGCCGATCAACCAGGGTCCAATCAACCCGAACGGGCCCGACATGTGGGAGATCACCTCGCAGGGCCGGCAGATCGAGCAAGGCAGGCCGGCCCAGGCCCGAACCCGGGGCTGGGCCGGCCGACCGGGCCGGGTGTCAGGACGTCCAGATGCCGGTGACGTCCGATGCCGACGACGAGGCGCCCGCTGCCGGCAGGCCCTCCATGTCCTCGATGGTGCGCAGCAGGTCGAAGTGGTTGTAGGCGGTCGAAGAGCTGCTGCCCGGTGTGACCGGCTGCCCGTAGAGCACGGTCGGGATCTGGTTGGCCGTCGTGTCGTCGTCCTCGTCCCAGGTGACGACGAGGAGGCTGTTGTGGGTCTGCGCCCACGTCGCGTACGCGCCGAGGTTGTTCTTCAGCCATGTGTCGCCCTGCTGCACCGTGCCGTCGTGCATGTCGTCGTCCAGGTTCGGGACCACGAACGAGACGGGCGGCAACTGGGAGTAGTCGGTGGGGAATTGCTTGAACGTGTCCGCCGTGGATGTCGGGACGTTGCTGAAGCCGAACCACGGGTTGTGCTTTTGCGCGTACAAGCCGCTGGTGCACACCGTCGAGCCCTGGCTGGGCAGGGTCTCGTTGTAGCTGGTCCAGGTCTTGCCCGCGGCGATCAGTTCCGAGCCCAGGTTGGCGGCTGAGCTGAAACCCGGCGTGATGCAGGAGTCGTCGGTGATGCCCTGGGTGTCACCCGAGAACAGGTCGTAGTAGTTCGGCTGGCTCGGGTGGGTCTCGGCCGTCATGTTCGTCAGGTTCGCGCCGCCGCTCGCGAGCGAGTTGATGTACGGGGCCTGGGAGCTGCCGATGATCTGGTCGTACGCGTGGTTCTCCTCGATCACCACGATGATGTGGTCCGGGGTCGGTACGCTCGCGGCCCGCGCCGGAGCCGCGCCGCCGAGCCCTGCCCACGCCGCGGCGAGGCCGAGGGCGGATGCGAGGGCTGCGGCTCTGGTCCTTGTGGTGCTGTGCACTGCTGGCCTCCGTCGGTCGGACAGATTGGGGGGCGATCCGAGAAGTGCTGTGCGGTGCTGAGCGCAGCCAGCGTAGGAGCGGGAGGATGGCGCGGTCCGTGCAGGGAGAGTGAAGATCTGGGGAACGCTACGGATACCGCCGCGGCGTACCGCAAGGGCGACGCCGCGGTTACGCTCGCTGATGCGGATCACGAGGAGGGTGGCCCATGCTGGAAGGGCGGCGCAGCAGTACGTTCACCAGGTTGCTGCGGCACGGGTTCACCGATCCGGCCGCGGCCGCGCGGCTGCTCGATGCTCCGGAGCTGGCGGCCGTACGCAGCGATCCGGTGCTGCTCGACGCCCTCGGCGCCACCGCCGACCCCGATCTTGCGCTGCGCGGCCTGGTCAGGCTGGTCGAGGCCCAGGACGGCGACGAGCGCCATGTGCTGCTCGACACCCTCACCACCGCCAAGCCGCTGCGTGACCGGCTGCTCGGCGTGCTCGGCGCCTCCGCCGCGCTCGGCGACCACCTGGCGCGCCACCCGCACGACTGGCACGCGCTGGTCACGTACGAGTCGAACGATCTCCATCCGGGGGTGGAGGACTTCGAACGCGGGCTGCGCAAGGCGATGGCGGAATCCTCCGCGCCGCCCGCCGATGCGCTGCGCGCCGCCTACCGGCGCTGCCTGCTGACGATCGCCGCGCGCGATGTCTGCGGGACGAGCGATCTCGCCCAGACCGCCGCCGAGCTCGCCGACCTCGCCACGGCCACCCTGCGGGCCGCACTTGCCATAGCCCAGGCGGAGGCGCCGCAGGACACGGCTGCCTGCAGGCTCGCCGTGATCGCGATGGGCAAGGCGGGCGGCCAGGAGCTCAACTACGTCTCAGACGTGGACGTGATCTTCGTTGCGGACGTGCCGGACGCGGGTGGTGAAGCCGTGGACGAGGCCCGCTCGCTGCAGGCGGCGACCCGCCTCGCAAGCCGCATGATGAGGGTCTGCTCGGACACCACCGCCGAAGGCACCATCTGGGAGGTCGACGCCAATCTGCGCCCCGAGGGCAAGAACGGCCCCCTCGTGCGCACCTTGTCCAGCCATATCGCGTACTACAAGCGCTGGGCGAAGACCTGGGAGTTCCAGGCGCTGCTGAAGGCGCGCCCGGTCGCAGGCGACGCCGAGCTGGGCCGGCGCTACATCGACGCGCTCTCGCCCATGGTGTGGCAGGCCGCGGATCGCGACCACTTCGTCGCCGACGTGCAGCAGATGCGCCGCCGTGTGATCGAGAACATCCCCGCCGCCCACCTCGACCGCGAGCTCAAGCTCGGCCCCGGCGGCCTGCGCGACGTGGAATTCGCCGTCCAGCTGCTGCAGTTGGTGCACGGCCGTACCGACCTGTCCCTGCGCAGCGCCACCACCTTGACCGCGCTCGGCCAGCTCGCCCGGGGCGGCTACGTGGGCCGCGCCGACGCAGCAGCGCTCGATGCCGCGTACCGCTTCCTGCGCTCGATGGAGCACCGGATCCAACTGCACAAGCTGCGCCGCACCCATCTGGTCCCCGACGACGAGGCCGATCTGCGCCGCCTCGGGCGCTCGCTGGGACTGCGCGCGGAACCCGTCGCCGAGCTCACCAGGGAGTGGAAGCGGCACACCGTCGAGGTCCGGCGACTGCACGAGAAGCTCTTCTACCGGCCGCTGCTCGACGCCGTCGCCGCGCTCGAACCGACCGCCGCGCGGCTCAGTCCCGCAGCCGCCCGCGAGCGTCTCGAAGCGCTCGGCTACGCCGATCCGGCCACGGCCCTGCGCCACCTGGAGGCGCTCGCCTCCGGGGTGAGCCGCAAGGCGGCGATCCAGCGGACCCTGCTGCCGGTGTTGCTCGGCTGGTTCGCCGACTCCGCCGAGCCGGACGCCGGCCTGCTCAACTTCCGGAAGGTCTCCGATGCGCTCGGCCGTACGCCGTGGTACCTGCGGCTGCTGCGGGACGAGGGCGCCGCAGCCGAGAACCTCGCCCGCATCCTCTCCTCCGGCCGGCTCGCCCCCGACCTGCTGCTCCGCGCGCCCGAGGCGGTGGCGCTGCTGGGCGACCCCGAGGGGTTGAGGCCGCGCTCCCGCCTCGCCCTCGAACAGGAGGTGCTGGCCGCGGTGAACCGTGCGGACAGCCCGGAGGCCGCGGTCACGGCGGTGCGCGGGGTGCGCCGCCGTGAGCTGTTCCGTATCGCGGCCGCCGACCTGACCGGTGCCTTCCAGCCGGAGCACGACGCGGGAGCGGCGGTCGATGCGGTGGGCACCGCGCTCTCCGACGTCACCACGGCTACCATCGCCGGCGCCCTGCAGGCAGCCATGAACGCCGTCAGGGCCGAGCTGCGGGGCGACCTGCCGACCCGGATCGCCGTGATCGGCATGGGCCGCTTCGGCGGGCGCGAACTCGGGTACGGTTCGGACGCCGACGTCCTGTTCGTCCATGAACCCGTCGAGGGCGCCGGCGAGACCGAGGCCGCGCGCGCCGCCCTCCAGGTCGCCAACGAGCTGCGCCGCCTGTTGCAGATCCCGACCGCCGACCCGCCCCTGGTGGTGGACGCGGATCTGCGTCCCGAGGGCAAGAGCGGCCCGCTGGTGCGGTCGCTCGCCTCGTACGCGGCCTACTACCGCCGCTGGTCGCTGGTGTGGGAGAGCCAGGCGCTGTTGCGCGCCGAGCCGGCCGCGGGCGACACAGCGCTCGGCGCACGCTTCGTCGAGCTGATCGATCCGCTGCGGTACCCCGCCGAGGGGCTCGGGGACGACGCGGTACGCGAGATACGGCGGCTCAAGGCGCGTATGGAGGCCGAGCGGCTGCCGCGTGGGGCCGACCCGACCACGCACACCAAGATCGGCCGTGGTGGCCTTTCGGACGTGGAGTGGACGGTGCAGCTGCTGCAGATGCAGCACGGCTGGGCCGAGCCGGGACTGCGGACCACCCACACCCGGCGGGCGCTGGCCGCGGCCGCCGCCGAGGGCCTGGTGGACGTCGAGGACGCCGCCGTGCTCGACGAGGCGTGGGTGCTGGCCACACGCGTGCGCAACGCCGTCATGCTGGTGCGGGGCCGTCCCGGCGACACCTTCCCCACCGACGGGCGCGAGATGGCCGCCGTCGCCCGCTACCTCGGCTACGGGCCGGGACATGTCGGTGAGCTGGTCGACGACTACCGCCGTACGACGCGCCGTGCCCGTGCTGTCGTCGAAAGACTGTTCTACGAGGCCTAATGGGCAGCGGTGGCCAAGGCAACGTACCGCGGCAGGCGGTAGGTCAGTCTGCCGTAGACGAGGAACGACACCGTGAAGCCGAAGCTGAGCGTGACGATGCCGCCGCCGGCGTCCAGCCAGAAGTGGTTCGCCGTGGAGATGATCACCACCAGTGTCGTCACCGGGTAGAGGATGCCGAGCGCCCTCGCCCACAGCGGCCGTGCCAGCGTCGCGATGGTGATCCCGCACCACAGTGACCAGCCGATGTGCATGGACGGCATCGCCGCGTACTGGTTGGAGACGTGGGCGAGGTCACCGGAGGCCATCGAACCCCAGGTGTGATGGACCGCGACGGTGTCGATGAAATTGCCGCCTGCCATCAGCCGTGGCGGCGCCAGCGGATAGAAGTAGAAGCCGACCAGTGCGATGCCGGTGGTGGCGAAGATGGTCAGCCGGGCCGACGCGTACCTGCCAGGATGCTTGCGATAGAGCCACACCAGCACGCCGATCGTCATGATGAAGTGCAGCGTGGCGTAGTAGTAGTTCATGCCCACGATCAGCCACGTCACGGAATCGATGGCGTGGTTGATCCGGTTCTCCACGGCGATGCCGAGCGACTGCTCGAGATGCCAGATCTGGTGTGCGTGCCGCATCGCGGCGGCTGCCTGTTTGGGAACCGCGTTGCGTACCAGCGAATACACCCAGTAGCTCGCGCCGATCAGCGCGATCTCGAACCACAGCCGCGGTCTGCGGGGCTTGCGGGCCCAGCCGACGAGGGTATGACGGCTCTCCGTGCGGCGGTCCTCACGCGATGCTCCACCGGCCTCGACGACGGGGTCGATGGAACCGGTGGAGCGCGGAGGGGCGGCCGCACGGCCTTCCAGGATCTTCGCTGTCGGTTCCCCCATAGGGCGATAGTCTGCCAGACGGACGACGCCCACCGATCATCCCCTGGTCGGGTCTTCGACATCTCATGTACTCCTCAAGGCCCACTCTCCGTCGAAGGTCCTTGTGGCCTGGTGTTTTGAGGCGTCAGCGGTTGAACTGCGGATCACGGATGCCGTGCCGTTTTCGGATCCGATTCGAATGTGCTGTGCGGATCCCTTGAGGGATCGGAGGGGGCCTGACTTTATTCGATCATGGGTTGATTCAGCTGAACGAGTGATATGCGGCTCAATCCTGCATCGGTAGTCGACCGCGCGCCGCGGCGGGCGCCGCCACCACTCGCCACACGGTCAGGCCGACCACCACACCGTCGTATCGCCCGGAATCACGACACGTCCCGAGCTTTGGTCATGGCCCGACGCACCGTCACCGCTCGCGATCAATGGACGTCCTGGGCAGTGGTATTGCACGGGCTCCTCGGTGAGATTGACGGTGCAGACCAGCGAGCCTTGATCGCTGTCCCGCCGGAAGCACAGCATGCCCTGCGGCGCCTCCAGCCATGTCACGTCGGTACCCGCGCCCAAGGCCGGATGTGCGCGCCGGATCGCCAGCGCCGCCCGGTAGAACTCCAGGGTGGAGGAAGGGTCGCCGGTCTGCGCCTCGACGCTCAGCCTCGCCCACCCCTCGGGCTGCGGCAGCCAGCTCGGCCCGCCTGCGCGCGGACCGAAGCCGTACGGCGCCTTGCCGCCCGACCACGGGATCGGCACCCGGCACCCGTCGCGCGTACCGTCCTGCCCCGCGCTGCGGAAGAACGCCGGGTCCTGGCGCACCTCGTCGGGCAGGTCGGTCACCTCGGGCAGGCCCAGCTCCTCGCCCTGGTAGAGGTAGGCGGAGCCGGGGAGGGCGAGCATCAGCAGGGTGGCGGCACGGGCGCGCCGCAGCCCGCGCACCTCGTCGCCGGCGCCCAGCCGGGTGGTGTGGCGGACCACGTCGTGGTTGGAGAGCACCCAGGTGGCCGGTGCACCGACCGCGCCCATTGCGGTGAGCGAGCTGTCGATGACGTGACGTAGCGCCTCGCCGTCCCACCCGGTTTTCAGATACTGGAAGTTGAAGGCCTGGTGCAGCTCGTCGGGGCGCAAATACAGGGCGCTGCGTTCGATCGTCGGCGTCCAGGCCTCGGCGACGGCGATCCGCTCGCCCGGGTACTCGTCGAGGATGGTGCGCCAGGTGCGGTAGATGTCGTGGACGCCGTCCTGGTCGAAGAAGGGCAGCACCTGGGCGCCCAGCAGCTTCAGCTGTTCGCTGTGTCCGATGTCGGGCAGGCCTGCGGCCTTGACCAGGCCGTGGGCGACGTCGATGCGGAAGCCGTCGACGCCGAGGTCGAGCCAGAAGCGCAGGACGGAGCGGAACTCGTCGTGGACGGCGGGGTGGTCCCAGTTGAAGTCGGGTTGTTCGGGGGCGAACAGGTGCAGGTACCACTCGCCGGAAGGTCCGTCAGGTTCCGCTACACGTGTCCAGGCCGGGCCGCCGAAGACCGACTCCCAGTCACTGGGCGGCAGTTGGCCGTCCGGGCCCTTGCCGGAGCGGAAGTGGAAACGGCTCCGCAGTGGTGAGCCGGGGCCTTCGCGCAGCGCCTGCCGGAACCAGGGGTGCTGGTCGGAGCAGTGGTTGGGGACGATGTCGACGATGATGCGCAGCCCGAGCGCGTGCGCGTCGCGGACCAGGTCGTCGGCGTCGCTGAGGGTGCCGAACATCGGGTCGACGGCGCGGTAGTCGGTGACGTCGTAGCCGGCGTCGGCCTGAGGGGAGGCGTAGAAGGGGGAGAGCCAGACCGCGTCGACCCCGAGCTGTTTCAGGTACGGCAGGCGGGAGCGGATGCCGGGCAGGTCGCCGACGCCGTCCCCGTCGCCGTCGGCGAAGCTGCGCGGGTACACCTGGTAGATCACCGCGTCGCGCCACCAGCCGCCGGGAGCACGGACACCGGCGCGGTGGGGAGCGCGGTCGTCGGCCTCGGCGGGCCGGGGCACGCCTGCGAGGTGCTGACTGCTCATCGAGCTGCTCATCGAGTCCTTAGCGTAAGCGCGACGTGTGACACCTCTGTGCCGAGGAACCGGCACAGACGAGAAATGGACAGGGACGAGGGGCTACCTCAAGGCCGGCAGCGTCGAGCCGTCCGAGAGACCGGCGGACAGCTGAGCATGGGTGGACCGCTGCGCCGGAACGGCGAGCATGCGCCCGTTCTGGGAGTGCTGCAGGCCGCCGGTGGCGCTGATGGACTGCACGCCCGCGCTGCCCGCCGCCAGCAGATACCAGCGCCCTGAAGGGGCCTTCCACAGCGCGCCGGAGAGCACATCGGGCGAATACCGGCCGCAGGCCCGCGAATCCTGCGAGCCCGCAACCACCGAGGCCGGCGTGGCCGCCGCGGCGCCGGGCGGCAGGAACTGGATCAGCACATGCCCCGTACCCGCCCAGGTGTCAGCGCGCGTGCACAGCCAGCTCGCGCTCCCGCCGCCCTCCGGGAGCTGCTGGTCGGCGAAGTCCCACGTGGAGACGGAACGGACGCCCTCCCCGCGCACCGAGTCCAACCGGCACGCGGAGTGCGCCCAACTCGCCAGTGCTTGCTGCCCGGTGGCCTCGCCCTGCTGGGTGCCGTCACCGGTGGCATAGGTGAGGTGGACGGGCGTGAGGTCGCCGAGATCGGTGAGGAGGAAGGGCTGCAGGCCGGGGAGTCCGGAGTGAGGGGTCAGCTGCATCACCGGCCAGCTGACGCCCGCAGTACCGCACGCGCCGTCGGACGTGGCGCCGGCGCCGGCGCCGGCTGCGGAGGCGGAGGCGGAGGCGGCTGCGGAGGCGGGGACGGGTCCTGGCACCGGACCCGTCACGCCCTCCACGGACCGCTTCACTTCGTGCACGCTTGCGTCCGGCTTGAGCAGGTCGCGCAGCTGCACGCCGGTGACCCACGGAGCCGTCAGATAACGGGCGTTGGAGTCGGAGCGGTCGATCACCACCGCGGACGCCGACGACCCCCAGGCGCCGTCGACGCGGGCGAAGTCCAGCGCCTCGCCTCCGCCGTTGCCGCCGTCCGGCTCGGCATACCGCACGATCCGCATGCCGTCGTACATCAACACCACGGCCGCGCCGTCGACGTCACCGGCGAACAGCAGCTGCGGCGAGGCGGTCGGCGGGGTCTGCGCGGTGCCCGGCGTGACCGAGACATGCACCGAAGCACCCGGCTGTGCCCAGGCGTCGAGCGCGCGGCGCAGCAGCGCGGTGTCGTCGACGCGGTTGCCGCGTGCCGGCCACGCGGAGAAGTCGAGACGCGAACTGCGCAGCCAGGCATCGGGCGCCGCGCGCACGAGCTTCGCCGGGTCCAGCGCCTGGGCGAGCACGGACTGTCCCGCCCCTTCCGGCGTTGCCGAGCCGAAGCCGCCGTCGTCGGAACCCGGCATCCCGAACACCACCAGGGCGATCGCCACCGCCGCCGCTGCTGCAGACCCGGCGCGCATGTGCTGGCGCCTGCGCACCAGGTCCGTCGGCCGCGCCTGCACGGTGCACGGGTCGAACTCGGCCGAGGTGAGCAGTCGTGCGTCCGCCGCACCGTCGGCCGCCGACGCCGCCTCGCGCACCGCCTTCAACGGCTCGCTCACCCCGGCAGCGCCCAGCAGCTCCGCCACGTCCCGTTCGCCCAACTCCTCCAGACCACGCAGCGCGTACGCGGCCCGGGCGGGTGCGTCGAGCCGCGCGAGCCTGTGGTCGAGCGCCAACTCCTCCGCACCGCCTGCGGGCGGGAAGAGCCGCAGGCCGACCACGATCGGCGGAAGCGGCGCTGCCACGAGCGCCGAGCGCAGCCGGCGCCGCCAGCCGGTCAGCGGCCGCCCGTACCCCAGCGCGCCGCGCACCACCTCCTGGCGCAGCAGAGCGTAGGCCGGATCGGGGTGTGCGATGCTGCCTGGGACGGTGCGCCGGGAGCGCGGAAGCGTCCGCTGCGCGAGCCGGTGCGCGAGCAACACGCGCCTGTGGCGCCCGAGTCCGGCGGGCAGGATCAGGTAGGCGAGTCGCACGAGCCGCGGATAGTGCTCCACGAGCGCGGCCTCCGCATCCTCCACGGCGAGCGGTTCTGCGGCGTCCGTGGGCTCTCGACCTGCTCCACCGGACGGCTGCGCGGCGGCGGTTGCTTGCTGCATGTCCACGTACCGTCAAACGAGCCGTTCATGGGATGGTCACCGATCGGGGATACTCGCCGCGTGCACACCCCGACGGGAACATCAGATGGGTCGTTCAGAGCAGGTCGAATTCCCCCGCCCGTACGTCCGCGATGAACACCGACCACGCCTCGGGCCGCAGCAGCAGCGCCGGCCCGGACGGATCCTTCGAGTCGCGCACCCCGATGTCGCCTGTCGCGAGGGCGGCGATCTGCACGCAGTTGTGGCCACTGTTGCTGACGGAAGAGGCAATCCACTCGGCCTGCAGACTCTCGGCGTTCGAGGCGAACGTGCTCATGAATGGTCCTTCATCGCCTTGTTGATGTCCGTGACGTCCTGGACGTAGAGGCTACTCGTGACGGCGTCGCGTGGCTGCTGCGCCGGCCATATCCTCCGGGGATGGGATCAGCAGCACGTTCTTCCGCCACGATGGCCCTGGGTACGCTCGTCTCGCGTGTCACCGGTCTGATACGCCTCACCCTGCAGGGCGCGGCCCTCGGCACGGGGCTGCTCTTCGCGCACGGCGCGGCGACGGCGGATTCGACGCTGCCGGGCGGGCGGATGCTGCAGGCGCTCGGGCTCGGGCTGATCCCTTTCTCGGCGCAGTACTTGCTGCTGCGCGGCTTCTACGCGTTCGAGAACACGCGCACGCCGTTCTGGATGGGCGGTGTGGATCTCCGCACCGACATCGTCCTCCCACCGCGTGCCACCTGCTGCTGCCGGTGCGGTGGGCGGTGACCGGGATGGCGGGCGCGTACACCTTGTCGTACGGCGCCGGGCTGCTGGTCACGGCGGTGCTGCTGCGGCGCAGGCTGGAAGGACGCCTTGACGGCAGACGGCTGTGCCGTACGTACGGCAGGGTCGTCGGCGCCGCACTTCCGGCCGCGGTGGCTGGCTGGGCCGTGGCCCGGGCGGCGGACGGATCCGCGCTCGAACTGCTCGCGGGCGGCGCGGTGATGGCCGTGCTGTTCGTCCTGCTCGCCCGCGCGGTGGGCGTCAGCGGGCTGCGGCCGGGTGCCTTGCGGCAGTTGCGGCAACTGCCGCAGCTTCGGGCGTAGTCCGGCGCGTCGCGCGTGACGCGTCACGCCTCGCGCCGGCCGCCCGAGACGACGGCGGTGCGCGCGTAGTGCTGCATCTCGTCGATGTCGCCGATGTACGGGCGGATTTCGGCGAGGAAGGCGCGGAAGTACGGGCCTCCTCTGAAGCCCTGCTCGTGCTCCTCGACGGAGGCCCACTCGATGCGCAGGACGTACCGTTCGGGCTCGTCGATGGCGTGTGACAGTTCGTATCCGCGGCACTGCGGTGCGAGATCCAACTGCTCGGCCGCGGCCGCGTACGCCTTCTCGAAGGCGACGCGGCGCTCGGGCTC
Organism: Streptomyces humicola; assembly: GCF_024436035.1. Classification (GTDB taxonomy): domain Bacteria; phylum Actinomycetota; class Actinomycetes; order Streptomycetales; family Streptomycetaceae; genus Streptantibioticus_B; species Streptantibioticus_B humicola. The sequence continues at coordinate 222,683 of NZ_JANFNG010000008.1, read as the reverse complement.
GGTGATGCGGTAGCGGATGTACTCGACGACCATCGGATGCCCCCTGTGGGAACGTGCCTGCGTTACGACGCTACGACGCGCCGCTGTCCTCGTGGCCGCGCAGCGCCGTCCTGTACCGCGCTTTCGCGATCGGCGCACCAATCGGACGAACCGGCTCCGCACCGCCCCCAGCTGTTACCGGAGAGTATCCCTGGTAATCCAGGACATTAAGGTGAAAGAAAACATCTACCGGTATAGGGGTAGGAAGCGCACAATGGTGATGCGGCATACGCCGTAACAGCGCGGTCAGGCTTGCGTCACGCGAAGGAGATGAGTCGCATGGCCGACCTCTCACACCGCCCAGGTGACATAACCGCTCACCCTGACGTGCACGAGATGCGGGAGCGCTACGCCCGCATGCTCGGCGGGCGTGCAGTGGCCGTCGACGGACTGCTGCTCCTCGCCGGTCTGTACGCCGCCGTCTCGCCGTGGACGGTCCACTTCTCGACCCTCCGGACGCCCCTCGCGATCAACAACGTGATCACCGGTCTCGCCGTCGCGGCATTCGGCGTCGGCCTCGCGATCGCGGCAGAGAGGCTGCTGGGCCTGAGCTGGGCCGTGAGCGCGATCGGCGTCTGGTTGATCATCTCTCCGTGGGTGGTCACCCGTTCGCCCGACACCGGGATCATGGCGACCCAGATTGCCACCGGCGCCGTGATCTGCGTGCTGGGTCTGGCGGGTGCGGCCATGGGGATGAGGAGTAGTAAGGCCAGGCCCGTCTGAGTCCATCCGGAGGAATCCACCTGAGACAACCGACTGATCCGGACGGCCCGTCGGCCGTTCCGGACGCTGACCGACCGTCGTCCGCGAGGGGGGCGCGGGCGACGGCCTTTTCGCGTCTAGCGATGGTGCGGGGGATGCGGCGGGTGCGGGGGATGCGGCGGCGGGGGCGGGATCGTCGCAATCCCGGGCGCCGGTTCGGGCCAGACGAGCAGGACCGGGCACGGCGCGTGGTCGACGACGAAGCGGCTGGCCGGGCCGAGGCTCTTGGGACCCAGGTGCGTACGGTCGCCGTCGCGGGCCACGACGAGCAGATCGGCCCCCTCAGCGGCGGCGACCACCTCCCGCTCGATGCGCCCGATGCGCTCGATGCGAGTGCAATCCCGCCCCAGCCGGTCGGCCGCGGCCCGCAGCAGTTCCCGGGCGGATCTGGCGGCCATGTCCTCCAGCCGGGTGCCGGGATCGCGCTCCGGGTGGCCGCGGCCGAGCATCCCCGCGTACGCACCGTGCGCCGCTCCGGGGATGTCGTGCGCGGTGACGTGGAGCAGCACGACGTCGGCGCCCTCCGGCGTATGGGCGCGGGCCGCATCCACACACGCCGGCCATGTGCCTTCGACGATCCAGACGATGACGGTCACGGCTCGAGCCTCCGGTCGACACTGAGCAGCCTCGGTTCAGCCTGGTTCAGCCTCCGATGACGTGCAGCGCAGCCCACAGTGCCATCACCGCGAGGACGAGCGCAGCAGGCACCGTGAGAAGTCCCAGACGGGTGAACTCGCCCAGGTCCACGTCGGTGTCGTGCTCGCGCACGATGCGCCGCCACAGCAGGGTGGCCAACGACCCGGCATACGTGAGATTGGGGCCGATGTTCACGCCGAGCAGCACCGCGAGCACGGCACCGGCGCCAGAGGGCGTGGTGAGCGGCAGCAGCACCAGCACGGCGGGCAGGTTGTTGATCACGTTCGCCAGCACCGCAGCCAGTGCCGCGACGCCCAGCAGGGCGGGCAGTCCGGTGCCGCCCGGTACCAGGTGCGCAAGAGCGGGACCGAGCCCGTTGTCGATCACCGCCCGCACCACGATCCCCAGCGCCAGGACGAAGGCGAGAAACGGCACGGCGGCCGCGCGGGCGATGGCGAACGCGGTGGTCCTGCGCTGAGCCAGCGCGCGGCAGGCGAGCACCAGCGCTCCGGCCGCGGCCGCCCACGCCGGACTCACCCCGAGCGCCGAGGTGATCACAAAACCGCCCAGCGTGCAGACGAGGGTGACCAGCGTGAACACCGGCACCTGGGGCGCCTGCGTGCCCGCGGCGCCGGCGCCGGCGGCGCCTGCACCGAGGTCGGTGCGGAAGAACCGCCGCAGGACGACGTACTCCACGCCGATGGTGACCGCCCACGGCAGCGCCATCAGCGAAGCGAAACGGGTGAAGCTCAGCCCGCTCGCGGCGAACGCCAGCAGGTTGGTCAGATTGGAGACCGGCAGCAGCAGCGACGCTGTGTTCGACAGATGCGTGCAGGCGTAGACGTGCGGTTTGGGACGGGCACCCAGCCGGGCGGCCGTGGCGAAGACCACCGGGGTGAGAAGTACCACCGTCGCGTCCAGGCTGAGCACCGCCGTGATCACCGAGGCGGTGGCGAACACCCAGCCCAGCAGCGCATACGGCCGTCCCGTGGCGGCGCGGGCCATCCACGCCCCGCACGCCCTGAACAGCCCTTCGTCGTCGCAGAGTTGAGCGAGCACCAGGACTGCCGCCAGGAAGCCCGCCACTGGTCCCAGGCGCACCGCCTCCGCACGGGCGTGATCCAGCGTGATCGCTCCCGTGCCGACGAGCAGCCCTGCGGCGGGCACCGCGACCACCGCTTCCGGCCGGCCCCACGGCCGTACGACCGCGCAGGCCAGCACGACGACGAGCAGGGCGGCGGCCAGAGCCTCCGCGGCAGACGTGTTCAGGGGGCCACTCCTTGCGCGATCCGGGACACCCCGGCTAGGAGGAGATTACGCGTCGGCGCGTCGCGTGGCCGCCGGATCAAGAGGGGGTGAGCGGCGCCGCGAGTGACGACGCGAATCACGAATGGCCGGGGCCGCCACCCTGCGCGTCGCAGGATGACGGCCCCGGCCGTCGGATCGCGGTCCTTGCCTGTCACACGTCGAAGTACAGCTCGAACTCGTGCGGGTGCGGACGCAGCTGCATTGGCGCGATTTCCTTCTCGCGCTTGTACTCGATCCAGGTCTCGATCAGGTCCTGGGTGAAGACACCGCCCTGGAGCAGGTACTCGTGGTCCTCTTCGAGGGCTTCGAGGACGGCCGGGAGGTTGGTCGGGACCTGCGGGACGTTCGCGTGCTCCTCCGGAGCCAGCTCGTAGAGGTCCTTGTCCACCGGCTCGGCCGGCTCGATCTTGTTCTTGATGCCGTCGAGGCCGGCCAGCAGCAGCGCCGAGAAGGCGAGGTACGGGTTGCCGGAGGAGTCCGGAGCGCGGAACTCGATGCGCTTGGCCTTCGGGTTGGCACCCGTGATCGGGATGCGGATGGCCGCCGAGCGGTTGCGCTGCGAGTAGACCAGGTTGACCGGGGCCTCGAAGCCGGGGACCAGGCGGTGGTAGGAGTTAACCGTCGGGTTGGTGAAGGCCAGCAGCGACGGGGCGTGCTTGAGGATGCCGCCGATGTAGTAGCGGGCGGTGTCGGACAGGCCCGCGTAGCCCTGCTCGTCGTAGAAGAGCGGCTCGCCGCCCAGCCACAGCGACTGGTGGCAGTGCATGCCCGAGCCGTTGTCGCCGAAGATCGGCTTCGGCATGAAGGTGGCGGTCTTGCCATTGCGCCAGGCGACGTTCTTCACGATGTACTTGAAGAGCATCAGGTCGTCGGCGGCGGCCAGCAGCGTGTTGAACTTGTAGTTGATCTCGGCCTGGCCGGCGGTGCCCACCTCGTGGTGCTGGCGCTCGACCTGAAGGCCGGCCTTGATCAGCTCCAGCGAGATCTCGGCGCGCAGGTCGGCGAAGTGGTCGACCGGCGGGGCCGGGAAGTAGCCGCCCTTGTAACGGACCTTGTAACCACGGTTGTCCTCGATCGCGCCGGTGTTCCAGGCGCCGGCCTCGGAGTCGATGTGGTAGAAGGCCTCGTTCTCCTTCGTCTCGAAGCGCACGCTGTCGAAGACGTAGAACTCGGCTTCGGGACCGAAGAACGCCGTGTCGGCGATACCGGTGGACGCCAGGTACGTCTCGGCCTTCTTGGCCACGTTCCGCGGGTCACGGCTGTACTGCTCGCCGGTGATCGGGTCGTGGATGAAGAAGTTGATGTTGAGCGTCTTGTCCTTGCGGAACGGGTCGACGCGAGCCGTCGAGAGGTCTGCACGAAGCGCCATGTCGGACTCGTGGATGGCCTGGAAGCCCCGGATCGACGAGCCGTCGAAGGCAAGCTCCTCGGTCGGGTCGAACGTCTCGACCGGCACCGTGAAGTGCTGCATGATGCCGGGCAGGTCGCAGAACCGGACGTCGATGAACTTGACGTCCTCGTCCGAAATGAACTTCTTGGCCTCGTCGGCGTTCTGGAACATCCAACTCCTCCTCGGCCCGGGCCTGGCTCGGCACGGGTTTGCTCGTCCGTGCGGCCAGTGCGGTGGCGCACGCTGTTCCCGACCTTAGAGATCGGGGATTTCCCAAGCATGACCCATTTGTTTCGCCGACGTTAACCGCGACGCGCGCCGTGGACCGCGCCTGACGTGAGCGAGCAGGGCCCTGCCCGCCCCCGCACCGCGGCGACCGTATGCACTGCGGCTACCGTAGGGGGGTGGACAAGAGGGAAGCTTTGGGATCGTGGCTGTCCGGGCCGCGGGCGGCCGCCGAGCAGATGGGCGCCGACTTCGGTCACCGCGGTGAACGACTCGGGCTGCCGCAGCAGGGGCCGGGCTCGATCGCCCCGGTCGGGCGGCGGATCGCGGCGCTGTTCGTCGACTGGGGGCTGTGCCTTCTGATCGCTTACGGGCTGCTCTCCCACGGGCGCGCCACCTCCGCGGACAACTGGACCTTCGCACTCTTCGGGGTGGTCAGCCTGCTGACCCTCGCCACCGTCGGCAGCACTCCGGGCAAGCGGTTGATGCGCCTGCGGGTGATCCGCGTCGACGGCGGCAGGCTCGGGATCGGCGCGGTGGTGCTGCGTACCGTGCTGCTGCTCCTGGTGATCCCCGCCGCGATCTGGGACCGGGACACGCGTGGGATGCACGACAAGGCAGCCGGCGCCGTCCAGGTCAGGATGTGACCGAATGAGAACCGAAGGAGAAGGGGCCCGGGGCGAACGCGCCCCGGGCCCCTTCTCCTTCTTCCTTCTTCGCGTCAGCGCAGCTTGCCGCCCTTGGGCATCCGCACACCCTTCGGCATCGGGCCCTTGGGGATCGGCATGTTGCTCATCAGGTCGCCGAGCGCCCGCAGCCGGTCGTTGACCTCGGTCACCTTCGGGCCCGGCAGTACGCGGGGGAGCTTCAGCAGCGTGGTGCGGACCTTCTTCAGCGGCACCTCGCCCTCGCCCGTCCCCACGATGATGTCCGTGACCGGGGTGTCGTAGACGACCCGAGCCATCCGCTTCTTCTCGGCCGCGAGCAGTGCCTTGACCCGGTTCGGGTTGCCCTCGCCGACCAGCACGATGCCGGCGCGGCCGACCGCCCGGTGCACCACGTCCTGGTTGCGGTTCATCGCCACGGCGGGCGTCACCGTCCAGCCGCGTCCCACGTTGTCCAGCACCGCGGCCGCGGCGCCCGGCTGCCCCTCCATCTGCCCGAAGGCGGCACGCTCGGCCCGGCGGCCGAAGACGATCGCCATCGCGAGGAAGGCCAGCAGGAAGCCGAGGATGCCTGCGTATACGGGATGACCCAGCGCGAAGCCGATGGCGAGGAGCACACCGAAGGTGACGATGCCCACCGCCGCGACGACGAGACCGACCTTCGGGTCGGCCCGCCGGGTCATCTTGTAGGTCAGGCCGATCTGCTTCAGCCGCCCGGGGTTCTCGGCACTCCCGGGGCCGTTGGAGTTTTCCTTCCTCGCCATGCCGCACAGGATACGTGGCCTGGGAGGCTGTGGCTCACCCGGATGGACCGGGCGGCGAGGGGACCGCACCCGACCGCGCCGGACGGCAGCGGACCGGCCGGTTGCGCCCTTTACGTCAGATCGCCCAGTTCGGTGAAGTCGGCGAAGTCGATGAGACCGGTGTTCGCGGAGCGCTTGCTGCTGAGAGCCTCCAGCACGTGCTGGGCGTCGCGGCGGTCCTTGGCCCGCCGCCGGTCCTCGAGCACAGCGGTCCACGCATTGCGGCGAGCGGTCTGCTGACCGCCGCGCAGCAGGAAAGCCTCCACCACGCGCAACGCGCCGGTGACTGGCCCCGGCGTGCTGGTGCTGCCTGTGGTGGAGCTCGGGTATACGCGCGCGGCCTGCGCCTGCATCAGCGATCCCCCTAAGGGCTAGGAACGGCGTGAGTGTGCTCGTACCCAGAGTCACCACATTGTGTTACCAGTCGGTGACCGCCCGGTCAAACGCGCATGAAACCCTGTTGCGGCTCTTACGCTGTCCAGCCGCACTTTCCGGCCGGACGGCCGTTACACCGCCCGGGCGGCGACGGCCTGCGCGCGCCGGTCGATCGCCTGTTGGTAGAGCCGTCCCGCGCGGTACGACGAACGCACCAGCGGCCCCGACATGACACCCGCGAAACCGATCTCCTCGGCCTCTTCCTTCAGCTCGATGAACTCGTCCGGCTTCACCCACCGCTCGACCGGGTGGTGCCGCACGCTCGGCCGCAGGTACTGGGTGATGGTGATCAGCTCGCAACCCGCGTCGTGGAGGTCCTGCAGCGCCTGGCTGATCTCCTCGCGCTCCTCGCCCATCCCCAGGATCAGGTTGGACTTGGTGACCAGACCCGCCGCACGGGCCCGCGTGATGACCTCGAGCGAGCGCTCGTACCGGAAGGCAGGGCGGATCCGCTTGAAGATCCGTGGCACCGTCTCGACGTTGTGCGCCAGCACCTCGGGGCGGGAGGAGAAGACCTCGGCGAGTTGCCCGGGCACCGCGTTGAAGTCCGGGATCAGCAGCTCGACCTTGGTGCGGCCGGCCTCGCGCTCCGCCGTCATCGCATGGATCTGCCGCACGGTCTCCGCGTACAGCCACGCCCCGCCGTCCTCCAGGTCGTCGCGGGCGACGCCGGTGATGGTGGCGTAGTTCAGGTCCATGGTGACCACGGACTCGCCCACGCGGCGCGGCTCGTCGCGGTCGAGAGGCTGCGGCTTGCCCGTGTCGATCTGGCAGAAGTCGCAGCGCCGGGTGCACTGGTCGCCGCCGATGAGGAAGGTGGCCTCGCGGTCCTCCCAGCATTCGTAGATGTTGGGACAGCCGGCCTCCTGGCACACGGTGTGCAGACCCTCGCGCTTGACCAGGCTCTGCAGCTCGCGGTACTCCGGACCCATCTTCGCCCGGGTCTTGATCCACTCGGGCTTGCGCTCGATGGGGGTCTGGCTGTTCCGGACCTCCAGACGCAGCAACTTACGCCCGTCGGGTGCGACAGCGGACACGTCCGGCTCCGTTTCGTCTGGCACGGCATTCATTTCTTCGGCGCATCCCAGGGTACGCCCGTGGATTTGCACGCTCTGCGTTGTGCCAACCCCTGCAGTCGCGGGTGCATTCCCTGTGGGGCGCCCCGAACTGCTCACCCGGCTGTCGCTGCTCACACCGCGCGCGGCAGCGGCTCGGACGACTCGATGACCTCCCGCAGGTGCTTCTCGACGAGCGGGAGCACCTCGCCCACGGCCACCTCGCGGCCCAGCTCGGCGGAGAGCGAGGTCACCCCGGCGTCTCGGATCCCGCACGGCACGATCCGGTCGAACCACGTGTTGTCGGGGTTGCAGTTGAGCGCGAAGCCGTGCATCGTCACGCCCTTGGCGACGCGGATGCCGATCGCGGCGAGCTTGCGGTCCTCGCGGCGCTGGCCTGCGTTGGACGGGGCGTACTCCGGGCCGCTCAGCCGCGGGTCGAACTCCTCGTCGTGCAGCCGAGGGTCGAAGTCGAGGGTGAGGCCGCCGACGGCCGGGCGCTGGTCCACAGGGTCGCCCAGCACCCACACTCCGCTGCGCCCCTCGACGCGGGTGGTCTGAAGGCCCAGCTCGGCGCAGACGCGGATCAGGGCCTCTTCGATGCGGCGCACGTGGGCCACGACGTCCACCGGGCGCGGAAGCTTCAGGATCGGGTAGCCGACGAGCTGGCCGGGGCCGTGCCAAGTGATCTTGCCGCCGCGGTCCACGTCCACCACCGGAGTGCCGTCGAGCGGGCGCTCGCTCACCTCGGTGCGGCGGCCGGCCGTGTAGACGGGCGGGTGCTCCAGCAGCAGGCAGGTGTCCGGGATCTCGTCCGCGAAGCGGGCGGAGTGCACCCGGCGCTGTTCCTGCCATGCCTGCTGGTACTCGACTGCGTCCTCCCCGAATCCGAGGTGGACAAAGCGCAGGTCGCTCGTCCCCTCGCGGTGCTGGGGATACCCCATTTCGGCTCCTCAGGTTTTTGGCTCTTGGCGCCGTATGCCACTGTACGGCGGCGGCTCGAACGGGAGTGAAGCGGCTGCTGCCTTTATCACGACGGCCAGTGCGGACGGACGGATTCCGTAGCGCCTCACCGGTGCAGTTCACCCATTCCGGCGAACGCGGGGCAGGTGTGGCGAACGGGACGCTGGCGACGGTTACATTCACGCCGTTCCAGGCCCGATCACGTCGCCATCCCTCCCGAGGAGGGGACCGCACAGCACATGACGGAACGAGCATCGCAGCGCACGCCCAACCGCCAACTCGCCGCGCTCATCGCCGAGGCAGGCTTCTCCAACGCGGGCCTCGCGCGCCGCGTCGACCAGCTCGGCATCGAGCACGGCCTCGATCTCCGGTACGACAAGACCTCGGTAACCCGCTGGCTGCGCGGCCAGCAGCCGCGTGGTACCACTCCCGCGCTGATAGCCGAAGTGTTCACCCGGCGACTCGGCCGCCGTCTGTCCGCGCAGGACCTCGGTCTCGACGCCTGCGCCCCGGTCTACGCGGGACTCGAATTCGCCGCGACGCCCCAGGAGGCCGTGGACATCGTCGCCGGACTGTGGCGCAAGGACACCGGCAGTCAAGCCGAACTGCGCAGAATCGCCTTCACACCGGCCGGTCTCGTCGTCCCCAGCCGGGACTGGCTGATCGGACGTCCCGACGAGCGCGTCGCCCACGGCCCCGAGCCGGAGGCCCTGTCCGGGCCGGAGGCGCTGCCGCCCGGCGGCGTCAAGGGCATGCCACCTCTCGGGCCGGCGCTGTCCGTGCCGCGGGTGCCCCCGCAGACCCGCGGGCGTACGGGTGCCATGGGCCGCCCGCAGCCGCCCCGCGGCCGGGAGCGGGAGACCGGCCGCCGGGTGACGATGGGGGACGTCCACGCACTGCGCTCGGTCGGCGAGCTGTTCCGCTCCCTCGACCACGCCTACGGCGGCGGACACGCCCGCCAGGCGCTCGTGCGCTACCTCGAACACGAAGCCGAGCCGATGCTGCGCGGAGCCTACGGGGAGACCCTCGGCCGCCGGCTCTTCGCCGCCACCGCCGACCTGACCCGGCTCGCGGGCTGGACCTCGTACGACATCGGGGCGCACGGGCTCGCCCAGCGCTACTTCGTCCAGTCGCTGCGCCTGACCCAGGCCGCGGGCGACCGCGCCTACGGCGGGTATGTACTGGTCACGATGAGCCGGCAAGCGGTCTATCTCGGCCACGGCCGCGAAGCGGTGCAGCTGGCGCGCGTTGCCCAGCAGGGCATCGGGACGGGCGCGCCACCCGTCGTCCAGGCGCTGCTGTACGCCGCCGAGGCGCGCGGGCACGGAGTGCTCGGCGAGGCGCGGGCGTGCGCGGCGGCGCTCGCCCGCTCGGAACGGGCGCTCGAAGCCGGCCGCCCCGGCGACGAGACGCCGTCCTGGGCGCGCTTCTTCGACGAGGCCCAGCTCGCCGACGAGTTCGCCCACTGCCATCGTGACCTGCGCGAATACCGTACGGCGGCACAGCACGCCGAGCGCTCGCTGCAGCTGCGAGGACCGGCCTACGCACGCAGTCGGCTCTTTTGCCGCGTCGTGCTCGCCACCGCCCGCCTCGGCCTTGGCGAGGTGGAACAGGCGTGCGCGCTCGGTACGGAGGCGATGCAGCAGGCGGCCGAGATGCGCTCGCTACGGGCGCTGGAGTACGTGCGCGACCTCGCCCGCCGCCTCGAAGCGCACCGCGACGCCCCCACCGTCCGAGCCTTCCACGAACGCGCGGCGGCGCTGGGCGTCACGGTTGCATGAATCGCTGTATGGCTCAACGACTCTACGTGTACGGGTCAGGGGGGTCAGGCGGCCGCCGGGAGGTCGCGGGCGGTGTCGCCGTAGCCGGGGCGGATGCCGAAGTCCCGCATCACGTGGTGGGCGGCACGACGGCCGGAGAACAGCGCGCCCTGCACGGTGCTGGTGTCCCGGTGGTCCCCGCACACATACAGCCCGCACAGCACCCGCACCGGGCGGCGCAGGTCGTGCGGGGCGGGCATCGCGGGGACCGCCCGCGGGTCGTCGCGGACGGCGAGCAGCTGCCAGCCGTCGGTGCGGGTGCCGTACAGCTCGGCGAGGTGCGCGCGCACCGAGCGGTCCAGCAGCTCGGGCGGGGCGGCCGTGGCCGGGCCGAGGACGGTCGAGGTGATCAGCACCCGGCCGGCCGGCGCGCGCGAGCGGTCGACGTCGCTGGCGACCATCGTGTGCGCGACGGGCCCGCGGCCGTCCGAACCGAGCACCAGCGCCGGCTCGCGCAGCCGCGGTGCCTCGGCCGCGTCCGCCGCATGGTGGACCACGGTGACCGGATGGAACGACGGCACCCGCAGGCCCGGCAGCAGCGCCGCCGCATCACGGGCGCCGGTGGCCACGACCGCGGCGCGGCAGGGCATCCGCTCGCCGTCGGCGGTGGTGACGGCGTTGGCCGACACCGAGATCGCACGCGCCCCGAGCCGCACGGTCCCCGGCGGCAGCGCCGCGGCCAGCAGCTCGGGGACGGCCCCCGAGCCCCCGGCGGGCAGTGCCAGACGCCCGCGGGCGAAGCCGCGCAGCACGAGATCCGCGCAGCGGCTGGAGGTGGTCAGCTGCGCGTCGTGAAGGAGCGCGATGAGCAGCGGCCGCAGATAGCCGTCGACCATGCGCGGCGGAAAGCCGCGCGCGGCGAGGGCCTCCGCGGCCGTGGTCTCCGCACGCGCCAGCAGGCGGGGCAGCGGGATCGCGGCGAACCGGCCGAGCGCGGAGCCGAGCCGCGCCTTGTGGAAGGCGCCGAGCGCGCCGCGCGGATGGGCGGCCGGTGCGGTGACCGGTGTCAGCGGCAGCAGTCTGAGCCCCTTGAGTCCGGGGGTGCGGCGCAGCTCGGGGTAGGCGGTGCCGAGCAGCTGGCTGCCGCGGTCGAGCCGGAACCCGTCGACGCTCTCCGTCGACATCCGTCCGCCGACCCGTGGAGCTGCTTCGAGAACGGTGACCGTCACCCCCGCGTTGACCAGATGATGTGCGGTGCTCAGGCCCGCCAGGCCTGCTCCGACGACGATGACATCGGTGTCCGAATGAGGTGCGTGAAACGGCACGGCGCTGCCCCTCCCAGAGCTCGGTACGGCTCCCCGCTCGCTGGAGAGGTCATGCCCGCATCCGTGCGAACTGATACCGGATCAGGACCGATCGTCGGCAGCGGCCCGGATCGCGTCGTCGATCCGGGGGAAGGCGAACGCGAATCCGGAGTCCAACAGCCGCCGGGGGACGGCACGTTGGCCGGTGAGGATCTCCTGCGCGAAGTCGCCGAGCGCGATCCGCAGCACGGGTGCGGGGACGGTGGCCACCGTCGGACGGTGCAGCACCCTGCCCATCGCGGCCGTGGCCTCGGCGTTGGTGACCGGCTCCGGCGCGGTCAGATTCACCGGTCCCGACAGCCCCTCGGTGTCGATCAGATGCCGTAGCGCGGCGATGTGGTCGTGCAGTGCGATGAAGCTCCAGTACTGGCGCCCGCTGCCGAGACGTCCGCCGAGACCTGCCTTGAAGAGCGGGAAGAGCCTCCCCCATGCCCCGCCGCCGGAGGCGACGACAAGGCCCGTCCGGGCCATGACGGTGCGCACCCCCGCATCGCGCGCCGCCGCCGTCGCCCCTTCCCAGTCCTGGCAGACCCGGGCGAGAAAGCCCGCGCCGGGCGGCGCGGACTCGTCGACGACACGGTCGCCGGTGTCTCCGTAGTAGCCGACGGCCGATCCGCTGACGAAGACCCGTGGCGGCCTGTCGAGACCGGCCAGCGCCTCGGCGATCGTCGTCGTGCCGAGCACCCGGCTCTCGCGGATCTCCTGCTTGTAGCGGGCGGTCCATCGGCGGTCGCCGACCCCGGCACCCGCAAGGTGCACGACCGCGTCGCAGCCCTCGATTGCGGCGGTGTCCACATAGGAACGCTTCGGGTCCCACTCGGCCTCGTCCGGCGCGTCCGGCACTCGCCGGACGAGACGCACCACCTCGTGCGAGTCGCCGCGCAGCGAGCGCACGAGTGCAGAACCGATCAGGCCGGAGGAGCCGGTCACCGCGATATGCATGGGGCCATCCTGGCCCAGTGCCCGCGCGTGCGCCTGTTCTGCTCGTTCTGCGTCTCGTTGCGGGGCTCGTTTTGGGGCTCGTCCTGCGTCACCTGCCGTAACGCTGCCAGAGCGTGGGCAGCCGATCGGCCATCGCCGCGTCGTTGTCGAGATCGAGGCGCGCACCTGCGGGTTCGGCGGGTCGGCGCAGGCCCAGATCGGGCAGGCGGACGCCGGTCAGCTGCTCGTACGCCTCGTCGGCCGCGTAGCCCAGGTCCTCGGCGTCCCCGTCCACGTCCTCGTCGAACCCCTTGACCAGCGACGCGAGGTCGTCGGGCTGGTGCAGCGCGCCCTCGTAGGCGTGCCGGCCGCGGCTGATGAGCCAGCAGCGGAAGGAGTCGAAGGCGTCCTCGTCCACACCACCGAGCAGGATGTCGGCCGCGCCCCACAGGTCCCAGCGGTAGGCCCGGTTCATCCGGGTCTCGAAGTGCCGGGCGAAGTCCAGCACGGCGTCCGGGTCGAGCTGCGCCAGCTTCTCGACCACCAGATCGGCCTGCTCGTAGGGGTCACCGTCGGCCGTCTCGCGCGCCGTGTCGATGATCTCCCAGAACTCCGTCTCGTCCATCACGGCTACAGCATCCCGGCCGCGGCGCCGCCGTGCACGCGGAGTGCCTCGGATGCGGCCGTGTCGTTACGCAACGGACAGCAGTGGGCATACGGAACAGCCCCCGTACGCGTCATGCGTACGGGGGCCGCGCAGGCGTGCGCAGGCGTCCGCTCAGATCCCGAGGTCGCCCTCGAACTCACCAGCCTCCAGGCGCGCCTTGACGGTGGCGAGGAAGCGCGCCGCGTCGGCGCCGTCGACGATGCGGTGGTCGTACGACAGGGCCAGGTAGACCATGTCGCGGATCCCGATGGCCGTGCCCTCGTCGGTCTCGATGACGACCGGCCGCTTGACCGTCGCGCCGATGCCCAGCATGGCGACCTGCGGCTGGTTGAGGATCGGGGTGTCGAACAGGGCACCGCGCGAACCGGTGTTGGTCACGGTGAAGGTGCCGCCCGCCAGCTCGTCCGGCTTGAGGCCGCCCTCACGCGTGCGGGTCGCGAGGTCGGCGGTCTTCTTGGCGATACCGGCGATGTTGAGGTCGCCCGCACCGTGGATGACCGGGACGAACAGGCCCTTCTCGGTGTCCACGGCGATGCCGATGTTCTCGACGTCGTGGTACGTGATGGTGTCGTCGTCGTTGACCCGGGCGTTGACGATCGGGTGGACCTTCAGCGCCTCGGCCGCGGCCTTGACGAAGAACGGCATCGGCGAGAGCTTGACGCCCTCGCGCTGCTGGAAGCCGGCCTTCGCCTTCTCGCGCAGCTTCATGATCTTGGTGACGTCGGCCTCGACCACCGTCGTCAGCTGCGCGGAGACCCGCAGCGACTCGACCATGTGCTTGGCGATCGCCTTGCGCACCCGGGTCATCGGGACCGTCTGGCCGCGCAGCGGCGACGGCGTCACCGCGGCGGCCTTGCCGGCCGGAGCAGCGGCGGCGGCCGGAGCCTGTGCGGCCTTGGCCGCCTCGGCGGCGGCAAGGACGTCCTGCTTGCGGATGCGACCGCCGACGCCGGTGCCCTTCACTGCGGCCAGGTCCACGCCGCTTTCGGCGGCGAGCTTACGGACCAGGGGGGTCACGTAGGCGCCCGCGGCCTCACCGGCGGGAGCCGGCGCCGGGGCGACCGGCGCGGCGGGGGCAGGAGCAGCCGGTGCGGCCGGCGCGGCCGGCGCGGCCGGGGCCGGAGTCGGGGCCACGGGAGGAGCGGGAGCCGGTGCCGGTGCCGGTGCCGCCTGGACCGGGGCCGGGGTGGGTGCCGGGGCCTGGGCCTGCGGCGCAGGGGCGGGGGCCGCCGGGGCCGGAGCCGGAGCGGCGGCAGGGGCCGCGCCCGGCGCACCGATGACGGCCAGCTTCGCGCCGACCTCAGCGGTCTCGTCCTCGCCGATGAGGATCTCGAGCAGGGTGCCCGACGCGGGGGCCGGGATCTCGGTGTCGACCTTGTCGGTGGAGACCTCGAGCAGCGGCTCGTCCGCCGCGACCTCCTCGCCGACCTGCTTCAGCCAGCGGGTGACGGTGCCCTCGGTGACCGACTCGCCGAGCGCGGGCAGCAGCACCGGGGTGCCCTCGGCGCCACCGGCCGGGGCGGCCGGGGCGGCCGGAGCGGCCGCGGGGGCCGGTGCCGGGGCCTCGGCCTGCGGTGCGGGGGCGGGGGCCGCCGGGGCCGGGGCGGCAGGCGCCTCGGCCGCGGCGGCCGCAGGCGCGGGGGCGGCAGCGGGAGCACCCGTGCCGTCGTCGATGATGGCCAGCTCGGAGCCGACCTCGACCGTCTCGTCCTCGGCCACCTTGATGGAGGCGAGCACGCCCGACGCGGGGGCCGGGATCTCGGTGTCGACCTTGTCGGTCGACACTTCGAGCAGCGGCTCGTCGGCTTCGACGCGCTCGCCCTCGGCCTTCAGCCAGCGGGTGACGGTGCCCTCGGACACGCTCTCGCCGAGCGCCGGCAGGGTTACGGAAACCGCCATGGTTTCGGTTGCTCCTATCGATCTGTGCGGATGTGCTGCGTGTCGTGAGGGTCAGTCGTGGGAGTGCAGCGGCTTGCCGGCCAGGGCCAGGTGGGCCTCGCCGAGCGCCTCGTTCTGCGTCGGGTGCGCGTGGATCAGCTGCGCGACCTCGGCGGGCAGAGCCTCCCAGTTGTAGATCAGCTGGGCCTCGCCGACCTGCTCACCCATCCGGTCACCGACCATGTGGACTCCGACGACGGCTCCGTCCCGGACCTGGACGAGCTTGATCTCGCCCGCGGTCTTGAGGATCTTGCTCTTGCCGTTGCCCGCGAGGTTGTACTTCAGGGTGACGACCTTGTCCGCACCGTACAGCTCCTTGGCCTTCGCCTCGGTGATGCCCACGGAGGCGACCTCCGGGTGGCAGTACGTGACGCGGGGAACGCCGTCGTAGTCGATCGGCACGGGCTTGAGGCCGGCCAGTCGCTCCGCCACCAGGATGCCCTCGGCGAAGCCGACGTGCGCGAGCTGGAGCGTCGGGACCAGGTCGCCGACGGCCGAGATGGTCGGCACGTTGGTCTGCATGTACTCGTCGACGAGGACGTAGCCGCGGTCCATAGCGACCCCGGCCTCCTCGTAGCCCAGGCCCTGCGAGACCGGGCCGCGGCCGACGGCGACGAGCAGCACCTCGGCCTCGAAGGTCTTGCCGTTCTCCAGGGAGACCTTCACGCCGTCGGCGGTGTACTCCACGCCGGAGAAGCGCGAGCCGAGGGAGAAGTTGATGCCGCGCTTGCGGAAGGCGCGCTCCAGCAGCTTGGAGCTGTTCTCGTCCTCGACGGGGACCAGGTGCGGGAGCGCCTCGACGATCGTGACGTCGACGCCGAACGACTTCCACGCGGAGGCGAACTCGACGCCGATGACGCCGCCGCCCAGCACGATCGCGGACTTCGGCACGCGGTCGAGCACGAGGGCGTGGTCGGAGGAGATGATCCGGTCGCCGTCGATCGTCAGGCCCGGCAGGGACTTCGGCACGGAGCCGGTGGCGAGCAGCACGTGGCGGCCGGTGTAACGCTCACCGTTGACGTCGACCGAGGTGGGGGAGGAGAGCCGGCCCTCGCCGGTGACGTAGGTGACCTTGCGGCTCGCCACCAGGCCCTGCAGACCCTTGTACAGGCCGGAGATCACCCCGTCCTTGTACTTGTGGACGCCGGCGATGTCGATGCCCTCGAAGGTGGACTTGACGCCGAACTCGGCGCCCTCGCGCGCCTGGTCCGCTAGTTCACCGGCGTGCAGCAGAGCCTTCGTGGGGATGCAGCCACGGTGCAGACAGGTGCCGCCGAGCTTGTCCTTCTCGATCAGGGCGACGTCCAGGCCCAGCTGAGCCGCGCGCAGCGCAGCGGCGTAGCCGCCACTGCCGCCACCGAGGATCACTAGGTCGAAAACGGTGCTGGCGTCGTTCGCCACGTCACGTCCTCCATGCATGGGTGCGCCGGAGCCGGTCACCGTACTGACCGGGCGGCTTTATGTTCGGCCGCTTGTTTTAGAAGAAGGCCCTGTCGTGCCGAGACAACATCTTCGCACTTGTTCACGGCTGCCGGGACGCGGGGCCGGGGTGTGGGACGCCATAGATGCCCTGGACACGCATTACCCGATGGTAACGATGTGCGATCTCGCTCAGGGCGAACAAACGCGGCCCCGGGATCCATACCCGGGGCCGCGCAAGTGTGAGCCGTACCTCTCAGCCGTACGCGTCAGCCGTACGTCAGAGGATCTCGCCCGCCGCCGCCTTCTCGGCGAGACGCACCAGTGTGCGCACCGCCGTACCGGTACCGCCCTTGGGGGTGTAGCCGAACGGGGCGGCCTCGTTGAACGCGGGACCGGCGATGTCCAGGTGGGCCCAGGTGACGCCGTCGCCGACGAACTCCTTCAGGAAGAGGCCCGCCACCAGGCCGCCGCCCATCCGCTCACCCATGTTGGCGATGTCGGCGACCGGCGACTCCATGCCCTTGCGCAGATCGGTCGGGAGCGGCATCGGCCAGGACGCCTCGCCGGCCTCCTCTGCGGTGGCATGCACCACACCGCGGAAGTCGTCGTCGTTCGCCATGATGCCGAAGGTGCGGTGGCCGAGCGCCAGTACCATCGCGCCGGTCAGCGTCGCCACGTCGATGAGCGCGTCCGGCTGCTCCTCGCAGGCGCGGGTGATCGCGTCGGCAAGCACCAGACGGCCCTCGGCGTCGGTGTTGAGCACCTCGACGGTCTTGCCCGAGTACATGGTCAGCACGTCGCCGGGGCGGATGGCGGTGCCCGACGGCATGTTCTCGGCGAGCGCGAGCCATCCGGTCACGTTGACCGCGAGCCCCAGCTTGGCGGCGGCCACGACGGCGGCGAAGACCGCGGCGGCGCCGCTCATGTCGCACTTCATCGTCTCGTTGTGCCCGGCCGGCTTGAGCGAGATGCCGCCCGAGTCGTACGTGATGCCCTTGCCGACGAAGGCGAGGTGCTTGGCGCCCCTGCCGCCGCCCGTGTACGCGACCTTCACCAGCCGCGGCGGGTTCGCCGAGCCCTGGCCGACGCCGAGGATGCCGCCGTAACCACCCTTGGCCAGCGCCTTCTCGTCCAGCACCTCGACCTTCAGGCCGTGTTCCTTGGCCGCTTCCTGGACGGTCGTGGCGAACGACTTCGGGAACAGGTCGTTCGACGGGGTGTTGATCAGGTCACGGGCCCGGTTGACCTCCTCGGCCACGGCGGCGGCCCGCTCAGCGGCGGCCTTGTACGCCTTGTCGCGCGGCTTGGCGCCGATCACCGCGACCTCGGCGAGCGGCTCCTTGACACCGTTTTCGCTCTTGCCGTTGCCGTTCACCTTGCGGTAAGCGGTGAAGGCGTACGCGCCGAGCAGCGCGCCCTCCGCGATCGCCTCGGCGCACGCCGCGTCCTCGGCCGGGAGCGCGAACGCGGCCTTCTTCGACCCTGCGAGAGTGCGGGCCGCGACCCCGGCGGCGCGGCGCAGCACCTCCGCCGAGCATGCCTGACCGTCGGCGGGAGCCTCGCCGAGACCGACCGCCAGCACCACCGGCGCCTTGACACCGGCAGGCGCCGGGAGCTTGGTCACCTCGCCCTCACCGCCCGTGGCGCCGAGGGTCTCCAGGGTGGCCGCCAGCTTGTTGTCAAACGCCTTGTCCACCGCCTCCCCGCCGGGGGCCACGACCGGGCCCTTGGCACCCTTGGTCACGCCCACGACGACGGCGTCCGCGCGCAACGACGCGGCGGAGGAAGTGCTGAAAGTCAGTGCAGTCACGGTCTTGGGATTCCTCTTCCGTCGAGGTCCTGTCGCAATCGGCCGATGGGTGGGCCGGCGCCTTTGTCCCTTGTGGGGGCTCGCTGCATCGTATGCCGCGTGGTCCGGCCGCTGACCGTTCGGCCCTCGGATTCGTGAGCCTACGCCTGGCTGCGACTGAGCGTGGTCAGGTGATCGCAAGCGCCACGAGCGTCGTCGTAGCGGCGGTCTCGGCGAGGGCGCCGAAGACGTCGCCGGTGACGCCGCCGAGGCGGGCGCGGCAGCGGCGCAACAGCAGCTCCGCGGCGGCGAGTCCGGCGAGCGCGGCGAGCGCGTGGTGCACAGCGGCGTACGGGCCGAACAGGGCGCCGCCGAGCGCGGCGGCGAGCACGGTGAGCGCCGCCAGGGCCCAGGCGGTGCGTTCCGGGACGCTGCCGGCGACGGCGCTTCCCAGGCCGTCCTTGCGTGCGGGCTCCACCTGTTGTCGGCAGGCCAGCGTCATCGCGGTGCGCGCGGTCACCGCGGCGACGGTCGCGGCGAGGGCGCCCTCGGTCCAGCCGGCGGCGTATCGCCCGCTGAGCGCGGCGATTTGGGCGAGCAGCATGAAGACCAGGGTGAGTACACCGAAAGGACCGATGTCCGACTGCTTCATGATGCGCAGCGCGTCCTCGGCAGGCTTGGAGCTGCCGAGCCCGTCGGCGGTGTCGGCGAGCCCGTCGAGGTGCAGTCCGCGGGTGAGCACGGCGGGGACCGCAGCGGTGGCCACGGCGGCGAGCAGCGCTCCGCCGCCGAGGACGAGCAGGGCGCCCCCGGCGGCGGCAGCACAGAGCCCGACGACGAGCCCGACGACGGGGGCGCACGACATGCCCGTCCGCGCGGCCTCCCGGTCCCAGCGTTCGATGCGTACGGGGAGCACAGTGAGCGTGCCGAAGGCGAAGCGGAGTCCATGCGGTGCTGTCACGGGCGGCACGGTACCGGTCGGCCGTGTCACGTGTGCCGGACGGTGCGCAGCCGGACGGTGCTCAGGACGCACGCCACGACCGCCGCGGTGATCGCGGCCAGGTGCTCCCACCCCGCCAGGTTGGGCCAGACCGCGACTTCAACGGCCATCGAGACGACGACCGCACCCCCCGTCCACCACGCCCTGTAGCGCCACGCGACGCACACTGCGAGTGCCACGACCGCGGCCGAGGGCCCGGTGTCCCGGGTGAACGCGTCGAGGGGCGTGAGCCCGAACAGGCTGTGCGGGCCCATGGCGACCGCCCACCGGGCGTACATCGTTCCGGCGAGCGTCGACAGATAGGCGATTGCGAGAGTGCGCCGGCGGCCGAGGGTGATCTCGGCGATGCCGAAGACCAGCAGCACCTGGGCGAGCGCACCCCACACGGGAAGGTCCGCTGCGGGGACGAAGAGCGAGAGCGGGGTGCGCAGCAGGGCGACCCACCACGGCAATGAGGCGTCGACCACTCCGAGGCGGTTGACCAGGACGTCCCCCCACCTCTGGTGCTGCACTGCCTGGAGTATCGCGATGAGCGCTGCCGAGGCGAGGGTCAGCGGGACCGCCCGCCGGCCCCTGCGCGCGAGCGCGTCGCGCAGGTCCATGACCAGATCCCCCCACTCGCGGTACGCCGCACGGCGCAGCCACGCCGCTGACCCGCTCACCGCGACCCGGCGGGAGCCGCAACCGGAGCGGGGGAGCGGTGTCTGCGGCGCAACAGCGCGGGCAGGCTGGGGGCTTCGAGGAATCCCTCGGCGCGCGCGGCGGCGAGGCCGATCCTGGGCAGCTCGCTCGACGTGCGGAAGAGCACATAGCGAGGTTCCCAGATCGGCCGGTACTTGGCGTTGGCCCGGTACAGGGACTCGATCTGCCACCAGCGGGAGAAGAACGTCAGCAGCGAGCGCCACAGGCGCAGCACCGGCCCTGCGCCCAGCCGCGAGCCGCGCTCGAACACCGAGCGGAACATGGCGAAGTTGAGCGAGATCTGCTCGACCCCGATCTCACCGGCCCGCTGCAGCAGTTCGATGACCATGAACTCGATCAGGCCGTTGTCGGAGTCCCGGTCACGCCGCATCAGGTCGAGGGAGAGCCCCGTCTCGCCCCACGGGACGAAGCTCAGCAGCGCGCGCGGCGCGCCGTCGGCCGCGTCGCCGTCAGCGTCGTGGCACTCGACCATCACGCAGCGCCCGTCGGCCGCGTCGCCGAGCCGGCCGAGCGCCATCGAGAAGCCGCGCTCGGTCTCGCAGCCGCGCCAGCGGTCGGCGCGTTCGAGGAGTTCGGCCATCTCCTGTTCGGGAATGTCCTCGTGGCGCCGGATGCGGACGGTGTAACCGGCGCGGCGTACCCGGTTGTACGCCTGGCGCACGGTCCGCATCGCGCGCCCCTCCAGGGTGAATTCGGCCGTCTCCACGATCGCCTCGTCCCCGATCTCCAGCGCGTCGAGGCCGTGTCGCGCGTAGATCGTTCCCCCCTCCTCGCTCGCGCCCATCACGGCCGGTGTCCAGCCGTGCATCCGCGCCTCCGCCAGCCACGGCTCGATCGCACCGGGCCACGCCTCAGGGTCGCCGATCGGATCGCCGGAGGCCAGAGTCACGCCGCCGACGACCCGGTAGGCGATGGCGGCCTTGCCGGTCGGGGACCAGATGACGCTCTTGTCCCGCCGCAGTGCGAAGTAGCCGAGCGAGTCCCTCCCGCCGTGCTGGGCCAGCAGCTCGCGCAGGCGTGACTCGTCCTGCGGACCGAGGAGTTCGCGCCCGCCCGGCGCCCGGAACGCCGCGTACAGCACGAGGAGGAAGAGGAACGCGCTCATGACGTTGATGACGACATTCACCCAGTCCGGGGTTGTGATCGCGGCGGAACTCGTATCGCCCGACGCGAGGGTGACCACGCGCAGGCCGGTGTAGGCCACCCTGTCGCCCAGCGTCGAGCCGTACCCCGTGTTGGTGACGGACACCAGGAACGTGCCGATCAGCACGCAGACCGCTGTGCCGCACACCGCGACGCCGAGCGCGAGCACCGGGTTGGACCGGCCGCCCTTGGCGCGGAACGCCTTGCGGCCGGCGAGCAGGGCGAGCAGGAACGCCGCGGAGAGCACGAGCGAGACCCAGTTCTGGCGGTGCTCGCGGATCTCGGGGAATGTCATGGCGAGCGCCAGAGCCACCACGAACAGGCCGTTCAGCAGCAGGTTGAGGATCCACGCGGCCCGCTTGCCGCGGCGCATCGTCACCGCGAGGAAGATCGCGAAAAGCGTGGAGGTGAACCCCGCCGTCAGCAGGTACGGGGTGTAGAGCTCATTGACGTTGTGGCGCCGCACGCTCTGCCCGAACGACGCCCACACCGCCCCCAGGAGATTGATGACGGCGACGGCCCGCAGGTACCAGACGGCGTACCCGGCGCCGTACCGCTGCCACCGGCCCGGGCGACCCCCTTGAGGCGATTGATGCAATTCGTCACGCTTTGTAGGCAGCAATCCCATGAAAAGCGATCTTATGTCGCGTTCAAAGGAAGCTGACAGCCGGGGTACAGGAGGTACAGACCAGTGGCCGTACCGCTCGCACGCGACCGCACCGACCGCGCCGACCGGCCGCGACTAGTCGCGCACCGGAAGCTCCGCGGAGAGCGCGGCCGCCGCCTTGAGCAGCGGAAGCGCGAGCAGCGCACCGGTGCCCTCGCCGAGCCGGACGCCGTGATCGACAAGCGGCTGCAGCGACAGCCGGTCCAGCGCCTTGTCCTGCGCCGGCTCGCCCGCCGCCTGGCCGGCGAGCCACCAGTCCGGAGCCCGGAACGCCACGCGCTGCGCGGTCAGCGCACACGCCGCGGAGACCACGCCGTCCAGCACCACCGGCATCTTGCGTACCGCGCACTGGAGCAGAAAGCCGGTCGCTGCCGTGAGGTCTGCGCCGCCGACGGTCGCGAGCAGCGGCAGCTGGTCGCCGAGGACGGGCCGGGCCCGGCGCAGCGCGTCGCGGATCGCCGCGCACTTGCGCATCCATGCAAGGTCGTCGATGCCGGAGCCACGCCCGGTCACCACCGAGGCGTCCGTGCCGCACAGCCCGGCGATCAGCACCCCCGCCGCCGTCGTACCGCCAACGCTCACATCCCCCAGCAGCACCAGGTCGGTCCCGGAGTCCGCCTCCTCGTCGGCGATCGCGACCCCGGCGCGGAACGCCGCCTCGGCCTCGTCGGCGGTGAGGGCATCCTCGACGTCGATCATCCCCGAGCCGCGCCGCACCCGGTGGCGTACGACGTCCTCGGGCAGCTCGGCGGGGTCGCAGTCCAGCGCCATGTCGACCACGCGGACCACGGCTCCGTACTGGCGGGCGAGCACGTTGACCGCACCCCCGCCGCCGAGCACGGACCGTACGAGGGCGCTCGCCGTACCGGCCGGGCGGGCGGAGACCTCCCGTTTCGCGATGCCGTGGTCGCCCGCGAAGAGCACCACCCGCGCCCGCTCGATCGGCCGCACCGGCACCTGCCCTTGCACCGAGGCCAGCCAGTCGCCCAGCTCCTCCAGCTTGCCGAGCGTCCCGGCCGGTGCCTCGGTGCGCTGCCGCCGCGCCTTGGCGTCATGGCGCAGGCTGGGCTCGGGCCGGTCGATCAGGGCTGCGAATTCGTCAAGGTCTACACCGCTCACGCCCGAACACTACTTCGCCGGAAGCGTGTCGGTCAGCCGGGACGGCCAGTGCCGTAGTCGCGCAGCGGCAGCGCGACACCCGCCGTCACCAGCAGGACGTGTTCCGACTCGGCGGCGATCGCCGCGTTCAGCTTCCCCAACTCGTCGCGGAACCTGCGCCCTGACGCGGTGGCGGGCACCACCCCGGACCCCACCTCGTTGCTGACGGCGACCACGGTGCGCCGCGTCGCCCGCCACGCTGCCGTCAACTCCGCGATGCGCGCGGCGAGTTCACGGGGCCCGCCCGAGGCCCAGCGCTCGTCGTCCCACGCCCCGACCCGGTCCATCGCGTCGGTCAGCCACAGCGCCAGGCAGTCGACCAGCATGGGCGGCCCGTCCTC
Organism: Streptomyces humicola; assembly: GCF_024436035.1. GTDB lineage: Bacteria > Actinomycetota > Actinomycetes > Streptomycetales > Streptomycetaceae > Streptantibioticus_B > Streptantibioticus_B humicola. The sequence goes on along the minus strand of NZ_JANFNG010000008.1, from coordinate 199,530 downwards.
GGCGAGCAGGGGCACCAAGTCGCACGTCTCCTCCGTACGCCACGACCCCGGACGCCGTTCGCGGTGCGCGTGCACTCGCTGCTCCCACTCCGGGTCGCCCTCGCGCGCGCCCGCGGTCGCCACATAGAGCACACCCGGGAAGGCCGAAAGGCGGCGCTCCGCCTCGGCCGACTTGCCCGATCGCGCGCCGCCGAGTACCAGGGTGCGACGCGGTACGTCGGGTACGGCGTCGTACTCGCCGACGATCAGCGACCTGCCGTCGGGGACCGCGCGGGCGCCGTCCGCGCCGAGTCTGCGGTGCAACTCCGGCTCAGGGGGCGCCTCGTGGCCGATGTGCACGGCGATCACGTCCGTCGTCGGGCCGACGAGCCCGGCCGCACGCAGCCGGGCCAGGGCGTCCGGCCGCCCCACGACGTCGAGCAGCACCATGTCGTACGGGACGGGGCGGTGCGGGGCGTGCTCGGCGGCTTCCAGGCCGGCCGGGCCGCAGCCCGCGGGCAGGTAGAGCAGCCGGTTGCCGGACGGCCCGGTGATCTCGTAGCCGGTGCCGGGCGCATCGACCGCGACCGCGCGCACCCGGTGGCCGGTGAGCAGCGCGAGCTGTTCGCCGTCGGGGACCCGGCCGGGCGCGGGGAGCCCCGGCGGCAGATTCACCGGCGGCCCGGACCGTGGGTGCGAGAGCAGCACCTGCCGTACGCCGCTGAGCGTCCGCCCCGCGCGTGCCGCCGCGAGCGCGGGGCCCGGTGTGAGGTCGAGCAGGAGCATCCCGTCGACCAGGACGGAGGCCGGGTTGCGGGCCGCGCCGCAGATCGCGGCCGAACAGGCCGCGCATGGGCAGCCGGGCACCGGCAGCCCGTCGGGGCCTCCGGTGCCGAGCAGCGTGATCTCCATGCGCACATCGTCGCGCACCGCGCCACGACGCCGCGCGCGGGGCGCGCGAGCAGGGATGGGACACGCGTGATTGTTCTCCTGGCGTAACCTCCGCAGGTCCGGGGTAACCTGCTGCGCATGGCATGGACGTGGCGGTTCGAGAAGGCCGACGGGACGGAGGCCGCCCCCGCGGTCGAGCCCGAGGAGTTCACCACCCAGGGCGACGCGGAGTCCTGGATCGGCGAGGTGTGGCGGGAGCTCCTCGACGGCGGCGTCGAACAGGTCACACTTTTCGACGACGGCACACGGATCTACGGCCCGATGAGCCTCAGCGCGGCCGAATAGGCCGAATCCGCACCCGCACACGTCACAGCTGCCCGAGCGTGACCGGGACGGTCCTGCTCGAGCCGTTCCTGACGTAGGTCACATCCGTCCTGTCGCCCGGCCTGTGGGAGGCGAGCGCCTCGGCGAGCGAGGTCGTGGTGGTGATCGCGGCGCTGCCCACCTTGGTGATGACGTCACCGTCGCGGATGCCCGCCTTGTCGGCCGCGCCGCCCGTGGCCACTTTGACCACCGCGATGCCCGCGGGCTGGTAGTTGGGGCCGAGCACGGTGCGAGCGGTGAGGCCGAGTGCCGCGCGGCCGGACGCGGTGACCTTGCCGTTCTTGATGAGCTGTCCGGCGATGTCGGTGACGGTCGAGACAGGGATGGCGAATCCGATGCCAGGGGCCGCGCTGCCGCCGAGGTCGGGGTCGCTGGCGGCGAGCGTCGGGATGCCGATCACCTGGCTGGAGAGGTTGACCAGCGCGCCGCCGCTGTTGCCGGGGTTGATCGCGGCCGAGGTCTGCACCATGTTCGGGATGGTGGCGCCGGTGCCGCCGCCGTTGCCGCCCTCGCTGACCGTGCGTCCGACGGCCGACACGATGCCCTCGGTCACGCTGCTCGACAGGCCGAGGGGGTTGCCCATGGCGAGGGTGATCTGGCCGACGTCGACCTTGGAGGTGTCGCCGAAGGTCGCCGGCCGGAGGCCGGACGGCGGACGGTCCAGCTTGATGACGGCGAGGTCGTCGGCGGGGAAGGAACCGACCAGGCTCGCCTTGAGGGAGGCGCCACCCGTGACGAGAGCCACCTGGAAGGTGCGCGCATTGCCCACTACATGGGCGTTGGTGACGATGTGTCCGGCCGTGTCGTAGACGACGCCGGACCCGAGGGAGCTGCCGCTGGTGATCTGGACGACCGACGGCAGCACGTCCTTGACGGTCCGTTCGTAGTCGTTCTCCAGGGCGTTCCTCACAGTGGGCGCGGCGGCGCCCGCGTCGGACGGGCCGCCGGCAGCCGTCGACGAGCCCGTCGAGGACGAGGAGGACGAACCGGGGGGCGATGACGAGCCCGAGCAGCCCGCGAGCACCGCTGTCGCGCACATGGCGGCGGTGCAGGGCAGAAGCAGCCGGGCCCGCGGGGTGCGGGTGCTGGATCCAGTCATGCCCGGAGTGTCCCTTTTGTAGGGTTATCGGGCGAGGATCCGGCGGTGCAAGGGGCGACGTGTCGCCGCGCTCACACCCTCGTGCTCACACCTTGTCGCCGCGCTTGACCTGCGGCTTCGGCAGCCGCATCCGGCGCATCTGGAGGGTGCGCATCAGGCCGTAGGCGACAGCGCCGCGCAGGTTCTCATTCGGGAAGCGCTGGTTCAGCAGCTTCCGCAGCCGGAACGCGGTGATGAACGACTGCCCCACGATGAGCACGATCACCACGAGCCACAGCAGCAACGTGATGTTCTGCAGACCCATGTTCTGGAAGAGGCTCAGCACGAGGATGGCCACGGCCAGCGGCAGGAACCACTCGGCGAAGTGGAAGCGGGAGTCGATGAAGTCCCGGGACAGCCTGCGCACCGGGCCCCGGTCGCGCACCGGCAGATAGCGCTCGTCACCTCCTGCCAGCGCCTCGCGCTGCTTCGCGAGCTCGATCCGGCGCGCCTCGCGGGCCCGCTTCTGGGCCTCCTTGCGGTCGGTCGGCACGGTGGCGCGGGAGCGGCGGTGGTTCTCCGCCTCGCTGCGCTTGGGCGTGGGGCGGCCCTTCGGGGCCTGGGGGTCGCGGCGGCGGTCGACCGGCTCTGCGGTCACCGTCGAGGTCGCGGCCTGCTCATCCTTGGAACGACGTCGGAACACAAGGTCCAAGGGTACGGGGTGCCCGGCTGCCTCCCTACCCGCGGTACAGGTCGGGTCTGCGGCACCCTTGGGGTGGGGAGGCTACTCCTTGGGCGGGACCCGGCGGATCAGTGATCGTCCCTCAGGATGAGCGCATCCGCTGCCGAACGGTGCGGTAATGGAAGCGGGGCCCGTACTGTAGGGGTCAATACAGGTGCCGGAGCAAGTCGAGAAGGGGGCGCGCGAGGCCCATGAGCGGTGTCATGAAGCGGATGGGGATGATCTTCCGCGCGAAGGCCAACAAGGCCCTGGACCGGGCCGAGGACCCGCGCGAGACGCTCGACTACTCGTACCAGAAGCAGCTCGAGCTGCTGCAGAAGGTGCGACGGGGTGTCGCCGACGTGGCCACTTCGCGCAAGCGTCTCGAACTGCAGCTCAACGGCTTGCAGCAGCAGTCGAGCAAGCTGGAGGAGCAGGGGCGCAAGGCGCTGGCGCTCGGTCGTGAGGACCTGGCGCGCGAAGCCCTGTCCCGCAAGGCTGCCCTCCAGCAGCAGGTGACCGACCTGGAGACGCAGCACCAGACCCTGCAGGGCGAGGAGGAGAAGCTCACCCTGGCGGCCCAGCGGCTGCAGGCGAAGGTGGACGCCTTCCGCACCAAGAAGGAGACCATCAAGGCCACCTACACGGCGGCCCAGGCACAGACGAAGATCGGCGAGGCGTTCTCGGGCATCTCCGAGGAGATGGGCGATGTCGGCCTCGCGATCCAGCGCGCCGAGGATCGCACGGCGCAGATGCAGGCACGCGCCGGCGCCATCGACGAACTGCTCGCCTCGGGCGCGCTCGACGACCCGACGGGCATGGCCAAGGACGACATCACCGCGGAGCTCGACCGCCTCTCCGGCGGCTCGGACGTCGAGCTGGAACTGCAGCGGATGAAGGCCGAGCTGGCGGGCGGCAGCGGCGCGCAGCAGCAGGCCATCGAGGGCGGCAAGCCCGGTGAGGGGGCGAGCAAGCAGGAGGAGCAGGAACCGCACGACCAGCCCCGCTTCGACAAGAACTGACGTCAAGAACCGACGTTCACACCTCGAAGGGAGACTGTCATGATCGCGCGGATCATGGGGGAGGGGCAGGTGCAGCTGTCCGACAGTCATCTGCCGCGGCTCAACGAGCTCGACGACGAACTGCTCGCGGCGATGGAGAAGGACGACGAGCCCGCATTCCGGCTGACGCTCGGCGTCCTGCTCGACGCCGTGCACGAGGTCGGTGAGCCGCTCCCGGACGACTCGCTCGAGCCGTCCGACCTGATCCTCCCGTCCAGGGACGCCTCCCTGGACGAGGTGCGCAGGATGCTCCGCGACGACGGGCTCATCCCCGGCTGACCCGTCCGTCCGTAGGCACCCGAAGCGGCACCGCACGGCATCACCGCATCGCGCCCCGCACCTGAGAAGCCCCGGGTGCGGGGCGCGGCGTTCTTGCCGCCGTTACAGGCCGCCGTTACAGGAAGGCGCCGGAGGGGATGTACGGAGAGGGCGGCCGCATGCCGCGCAGGCAGACGTATCCGGCGTTGACCAGCTCGAGCCCGGCCGCGAGGCCGACGTCCACGGCCCACTCCTGCTCCGCGGTCACGTCCTGGACCTGCGCCCTCTCGCCCTCCGGGACGGTGAGCAGCGCGGTGGCGAGCAGCCGGGTGGCGAGTCGGCGGGAGGTCGCGGCGAGCAGCTCGACCTTGCCGCCGCCGAGGTAGCAGTAGCCGCTGCCTGCCAGGTCGTCGACGACGAAGAGCCGGAAATGCCGCATGAGCTCCTCGTGGTCGGGTCCGTGGGCCCCGCCGCGGATGCGCCGGTCGACGGAGTCCATCAGATCGCGGTGGCGAGGCGTGCCCCCGTGCACCGCGCCGTCCGGGGCGTCGAGCCCGGCCGGATCGATGGTGCCGCTCATCCGCATCGTGGGATGGAGGGTGAACCCCGCCCGGCGGTAGGCGCGGGCGGCCATCGGGTGGCGCGAGCCGCAGATGATGCCGCGCAGACAGCCCCGGCCGTGGTCGAGCGCACGCGCCAGCAGGGCGGTCCCGATCCCCTTGTGCTGGGCCTGCGGCACCACGGCGAAGAGCGAGAGGCCCCACAGGCCCTCACGTCTCGTCGACAGCACCGTGCCCAGCGGCCCTGCCGCCTCGTCCTCCACGATCCAGCAGCCGCCCCGATCGCTCCTGGCGATGTGCCGGGTCCGGCTGTGGTGGCGTGCGATGCGTTCCGGGGTCCACTCGTCGGCGGCGTCCTCACCTTCGAGAACATCCGAGGCACCGAAGGCCGCGGCCGCTATGGCCCGCACGACCTCGGCGTCCTCCTCGCTGTCGCGTACCGGGCGCACAATCATGCGCTCCATCGTGCCGCCGCCCGGCCGCGTCACACAGCGTCTTTACGGTAGTGCCAGCATTTGCTCCAGCGCGGCCTTGGCGTAGTGCTCGGTCTCCTTGTCGACCTGGATCCGGTTGACGACGGTGCCGTCCGCGAGCGACTCCAGCGCCCACACCAGATGCGGCAGGTCGATCCGGTTCATGGTCGAGCAGAAGCAGACGGTCCGGTCGAGGAAGACGATCTGCTTGTCGGGGTGGGCCTTGGCCAGGCGCCGCACCAGGTTCAGCTCGGTGCCGATGGCCCAGGCGGATCCGGCGGGGGCCGCGTCCAGGGTCTTGATGATGAGCTCCGTCGAGCCCACGTAGTCGGCGGCGGAGACCACCTCGTGCTTGCACTCCGGGTGGACGAGTACGTTCACGCCGGGGATCCGGGAGCGCACGTCCTCGACCGAGTCGAGCGAGAAGCGCCCGTGTACCGAGCAGTGCCCGCGCCAAAGGATCATCTTCGCGGCCCGCAGCTGCTCGGCGGTCACCCCGCCGCCCGGCTTGTGCGGGTTGTAGACGATGCAGTCATCGAGCGAGAAGCCCATCTCGCGCACCGCCGTGTTGCGCCCGAGGTGCTGGTCGGGCAGGAAGAGCACCTTCTGGCCCTGCGAGAAGGCCCACTCCAGCGCCCGCTTGGCGTTGGACGAGGTGCAGATGGTGCCGCCGTGCCGCCCGGTGAACGCCTTGATGTCGGCGGAGGAGTTCATGTACGAGACGGGGACGGTGACGTCGGCTATGCCTGCCTCAGTCAGCACGTCCCAGCACTCCGCGACCTGCTCGGCGGTGGCCATGTCGGCCATCGAACAGCCCGCGGCGAGGTCGGGCAGGATCACCTGCTGGTCGGCGGTGGTGAGGATGTCGGCGCTCTCCGCCATGAAGTGCACACCGCAGAAGACGATGTACTCGGCCTGGGGGCGCGCCGCCGCGTCCCGGGCGAGCTTGAAGGAGTCGCCGGTGACGTCCGCGAACTCGATGACCTCGTCGCGCTGGTAGTGGTGTCCGAGCACGAAGACCCGCTCACCGAGTCTCGCCCTCGCCGCGCGTGCACGTTCGACCAGGTCGGGGTCGGAAGGGGCCGGCAGCTCGCCGGGGCACTCCACACCGCGCTCGCTCTTGGCGTCGGCCTCTCGGCCGAGCAGCAGCAGAGCGAGCGGCGTCGGCTGGACATCCAGGGTTTCGGTGGTCGTCACGGGCTTGGCGCCCTTTCTTCTCAGCGCGTTCTTCTCAGGCATGCACTTTTCGTCGAAATGACGCTATCCATCATAGCTGCTTCGCGTCAGATTGACGATGGCCATAGTGTCGATGTGACGCATCACTACCAGACCCGGATGTGACGCCGCGGCGTTGGCGTGACCGTTGCGCGCGCGGTATGCGAGCATGAAGACGGAAGCGGAAGACCGGATCCTGGCGGGCCAGGAATTTTTCCGGCCGACCCGCCGTTCTTCGGCGGCAGATGTCCGTAATTCCCCGCCGACGGAGTCGGCGATGTCACCGATACCCGGGAGTGAACAGATGACGGTTCAGGACGAGACCACCGCGAGCGAGGGCATCATCCTGTCCGACGCTGCAGCAGCCAAGGTGAAGGCTCTGCTCGACCAGGAGGGCCGCGACGACCTGGCGCTGCGTGTCGCTGTCCAGCCCGGCGGGTGCTCCGGCCTGCGGTACCAGCTGTTCTTCGACGAGCGGTCCCTCGACGGCGACGTGGTGAAGGAGTTCGGCGGTGTGAAGGTCGTCACCGACCGCATGAGCGCCCCCTACCTCGGCGGCGCCTCCATCGACTTCGTCGACACCATCGAGAAGCAGGGCTTCACCATCGACAACCCGAACGCCACGGGCTCCTGCGCCTGCGGCGACTCGTTCCACTGAGTCTTCGCCTCATACGTGCGGCGGCGCGCCCCTCATCCGGGGCGCGCCGCCGTTGTTCTGCCGCCGTCAGGAGTGCTCGACGACGGTGTGCCCGTCCGAGGCGTCGTAGACCGGACGGGCGTCGAGCGTCTGGGCCAAGGTCACCCGTTCGGTGAACTGTTTCGCGATCATCGGGCAGATCTGCCGTGGATTCTTCCGCATCCCGGTGACCCGCACGGCGACGGAACCGGTCGACTGGCGGACGACGGACGCCGAGTACGTGTCGCACAGACCGCCGTAGAAGTGCAGCGTCAACGTCCTTCCTGTGGCCGAGTACGAATCGACGCGCGTCGGCGTCGCCGTGGCCACGCCGGACGGGGAACCGGAGGGCGAGGGGGAGGGCGACGGGGCGCTTGGGTCGCCCGCTCCCGCTCCTCCCGGGGCAGTGAGGAACCGCGGGTCGACCGCAGGCTGGGCGACGGTGTAAGCCTGGCCGTCGCCGGACCGCGCCACCCGGAACAGCCACGACGGCACCAACTCGGGCCGCCCGCTCACGAACTGGGCCGAGAGGCCGAACGTCGCGCCGCGCACTTCGAGGGGCTGCGCAGCCCAGCCCGGCACGCATGGCCCCATCGCCGGCCGCTGCCGGTCGACGGGGTTGCTCGGATCGCTCGCCGATGCGGACGGGCGCAGCATCGGGCCGCCCGGGTTGACGCCGCCCGCACCCGTGGTACCTGTGGTGCCCGTGGCCGAGCCCGGGTGCGAGGTCGGGCAGGCGGCAGGGACGCGGCTGCTGCCGGGCGCCTGCATCTCCTGGAGCGCCCGTTCCGCGCTCACCACCGGATACGCCGGGCCCTGGGCGAGCCGCGCGAGGCGCCCGGTCGCGCTCAGCAGCCCGCCGTCAGAGGCGACCTGCAGCGACGTACGCCATCCGTGCGTCGGCAGCCCGTCGAAGACCGGGTCCACCACGATCGTGCGGTCGGAACCCGCGGTCTGAGAGGTGTCGGTCGGCTGGCCGGTCAGGCCGAGCGCCGCCAGTACGGGCGCCGCGGCACGCATCGCCTGCTGGGGCGATGCGGGGCTCGCCGTACCCGCCGGTCCCGATGCCATCGTCGAGTCCGCCGCGGAGTAGCAGACAGCCGTGCCCGACGGCGGCAGCGCCGTCCTCGGCCTGCACGGCGGCGTCGTCCCGTAGCGGGAGAAGACCCAGCTGCCCGGGGCGTCCTGGCTCACTTCGAGCGCAGGGCCCCGGGCGCCCGGGGCCGCGCCCGCCCGCCAGATCCCGCCGTCGAGCCGGACCGGCCCGCGGACGCCGAGCGCCGCCGCCAGCCGCGCCACATCCGCGCGCGGCACCTGGTCCACGGCCCGGTAGACGTGCGCGGAGCCGGGACCCGCGGGCAGTGCACCGGTCGCCCGGTATGCGGAGCCGCCCGGGTCCGACGGCGTATCGGTGCCCGTCCAGCCGTTCAGTGCCAGCGGAGGGGGCCCGCCCGCCTTGCCCGAGGTGCCCGGGCCCGTGTCCTGCGAACCGTGCGACGCACGGGCGCCGCCGGCCGCCGCCGACGCCGCCCAGTACGCACCGCCGCCACCGGCGACCAGCACCGCCCCCGCCACCAGTGCCGCCGTCAGCGGCGGGCGGTGCCTGTGCCTGTGCACCGGCGGACCGTCGGCCCGCTCGTCGGGGCTGCCCGCCGCGTCAGCGGCTGATGTCACTGCCGGGGTGCGCTCGATGCCCACCTGTGCTCCTTCGGCTTCCGTACCTACTCCGTGGCAATGGCGGATACGTGGGGGGACGCAGCTTGGACGGAGCCGGGGACCGTGCGGTTCCGTGCGGGTTCGGCGTACGGGTCGGACCAGTGGGCGGTCAGCCTCCCGTACTCAGCTCCCGTACTCGGACATCCCCGCGACGACGTCCGAGGACGCCTGCGGGACCTTCGTGCCGTGAATGCTCGACGGCGTCACGGGCGCGTGCGCCGCTGAGTGAGGGGCCGCCCATTTCGGCGCCATGCGGCGGCAGTCCCGCACGAGTTCGGGGAACGTGCCCTGCTCCGTTCCGGGAACGCCGGGGTCGGGGAAGCCTGGCAGCTCGTTGGCGGCTTCGGGCGTGACATCAAAGGCCGTGACATGGGCCGCCGAGGCGGCGGGCGGGCGCTCGGACATTGCGACTCCCGATCCGAAAGGGCCTGGGGAAAGCCCTGCTACAGCCGACTCTAAGCACCAGGCACCCGGGCTGAAAGCTGTACTTTCCGGTAATGTCGTGGTGTCGCGCGGCGCCAACCGGACGGAGTAGCGGGACCCCCGGGGCTGCTCGCGTGCGTCGCGGCACAAGCCGGGCGTGGTCTCGGCAAGGGGGCGGACCCGGTAGCGTTGCATGGTCCATTAGCCCGCAGGCCACCGCCAGGAGAGCAGACCGCCGTGCGCATCGCTGTCACCGGCTCCATCGCCACCGACCACCTGATGACCTTCCCCGGCCGATTCGCCGACCAGCTGGTCGCGGAACAGCTGCACACCGTCTCCCTCTCCTTCCTCGTCGACACGCTCGACGTACGGCGGGGCGGCGTCGGGCCGAACATCTGCTTCGGCATGGGCGTCCTCGGACTGCGGCCGGTCCTGGTCGGCGCCGCAGGCCCTGACTTCACCGAGTACCGGGCCTGGCTCGACCGGCACAACGTCGACACCGCCTCCGTCCACATCTCCGAGGTGCAGCACACCGCGCGCTTCGTCTGCACGACGGACGCCGACCACAACCAGATCGCCTCGTTCTACACCGGGGCGATGAGCGAGGCCCGGCAGATCGAACTGCAGCCGGTCGCCGACCGTGTCGGCGGGCTCGACCTCGTGCTGATCGGCGCCGACGACCCGCAGGCGATGATCCGCCACACGCAAGAGTGCCGCACGCGCGGCATCCCCTTCGCCGCCGACCCGTCCCAGCAGCTGGCCCGGCTCGACGGGGACGACATCCGGGTGCTCGTCGACGGCGCGGAGTACCTGTTCGAGAACGAGTACGAGAGCGCGCTCATCGAGGGCAAGACCGGCTGGACGAGCGACGAGATCCTCGCGAAGGTCGGCACCCGCGTCACCACGCTCGGCGCCAACGGCGTACGGATCGAGCGCGCAGGCGAGCCCCCGATCGAAGTCGGCACCGCGGAGGAGGAGCGCAAGGTCGACCCGACGGGCGTCGGCGACGCCTTCCGCGCCGGATTCCTCGCCGGCCTGTCCTGGGAGCTCGGCCTGGAGCGGTCGGCCCAACTCGGCTGCATGCTCGCCACGTTGGTCATCGAGACGTTGGGGACCCAGGAGTACGAGCTGCGCCGCGGCCACTTCATGGAGCGCTTCGCCAAGGCCTACGGCCACGACGCGGCGGCCGAGGTCCTCGCGCACCTGGCCTGAATTCACGCCGGACCGGGGCCGGAATCAGCCCGGAATCAGCCCGGAATCAGCCTGGAGTCATGTGCGGCGGCGCACGGTGTACGCAACTCCCGCTGCCTCCGGCGGGAGGTGCTCCCAGTGCACCGCATCCCGTTCGCCCACGTACTCCTGGTCGCGCATCTCGCACCATGCGGGGATGTCCAGACGCGCCGCCTCGTCGTCGGAGACCACGGTGACCAGGCCGCCCACCGGCACGTCCGCGATCACCTTCGCGAGCTCGATCACCGGGATGGGGCACCGCTTGCCGAGTGTGTCGATCACCAGCCCGGACTCCTCGTCCGTGACCTCCGGCTCGGCGGCGGCCGGCGCCCCCAGCTGCTCCCGCACCCGCCGTACGACACCCGGCAGCACGTCGAGGAAGCGGTCGACATCGGCCTCGGAGGCGCCGCGGGGCAGCGACACCCGGACGTTGCCCTCCGACAGCGCGCCCATCGCCCGCAGCACATGACTGGGCGTCAGCGTGCTCGACGTGCACGACGAACCGGAGGAGACCGCGAAACCGGCCCGGTCCAGCTCCGTCAACAAGGCCTCGCCGTCGACATAGAGACAAGAGAACGTCACCAGATGCGGCAGCCGCCGCACCGGGTCGCCGACGACCTCCACGTCCGGCACCAGCTCGGGAACGCGCGCACGGATGCGGTCGACCAGCGCGGTCAGACGCGCCCGTTCCGCGACCGCCTCCTCGCGTACGGCCCGCAGCGAGGCCGCGGCGGCGACGATCGCCGGGAGGTTTTCGAACCCCGGCGCACGCCCGTGTTCCCGCTCGTCGGCCGGCGCTGGTGCGGCGAACCGCACGCCCTTGCGCACCGCGAGCAGTCCGACTCCGGCCGGTCCGCCCCACTTGTGGGCGCTGGCGGCCACCAGCGACCAGTCCCCGCCCACGGGCTCCCAGCCGAGCGACTGCGCCGCGTCGACCAGCAGCGGCACCCCCGCCGCACGGCACACCTCCGCGACCTCGGCCACCGGCTGGACGGTGCCCACCTCGTGGTTGGCCGACTGCAGACAGGCCAACGCGGTGTCGCCGCGCAGCGCCGAGCGGTAATCGTCAGCAGCGACGCGGCCGGAGCGGTCCACAGCGATACGGGTGACGTCGCCGCCGTCAGCGGCTTCGTGTGCCTCCGCGGCGTGCAGCACGGACGAGTGTTCGACGGCGGAGACCACGAGGTGGCGGCCGGCACGACGGCGGCCCGCCAGCGCGCCGGCGATCCCGGTGTGGACCGCGCGGGTCCCCGAAGAGGTGAAGACCACCTCGTCCGCCCGGCAGCCGACCGCCTCCGCGGCGGTCTCACGTGCCGCGTCCAGGAGCATGCGGGCGCGGCGCCCCTCGCGGTACAGCCGCGAGGGGTCCGCCCACCCCTCGTCCAGCGCCGCGAGGAGCGCCTGGCGGGCCACGGGATGGAGGGGGGCGGTGGACGCCGCATCGAAGTAGACCACGTCATTCACGCTAGCGCTCCGCTTGGCCGAGCGTTCCGGGGTGCACCCGGCCGAGCACGCTCACCCCTCGCAAGCTGGGCAGACACGCACTGGACAGACACGGAACCGGGAGCGGCGCCGTGCCGGATGGCGTGCGGAGTCAGGCCCGCCGCCGGAGCCGGCTGACATCGCATCACCACTCCTTCGGGGGCCTTACGCGCGCGGCACCGGCGCGTTGGTACCCCTCCATGCGGGGCCCCAAAAAGCGTCCAGTAGGGTTTGGTCCGCATAAACATCCACACCCTGCCTGCGCCAGGGCGCCGACCGATCGCAACCGGCCGGGTACCCGGACGCGCGGGCGAGACTCTCGGGAAGGCGCTACGTGAGTCCCAACGGCTCCGACCGCAAGTCGCGGCGCCCGATGCGGCGGCGGTTGCCGCAGGCGTTGGCCGCGGGCCTGGTCCTGGTGACCGCAACCGGTTGCTCCTACAAGGACTTCCCCCGCCTCGGCATGCCGAGCCCCGCCACGGAAGAGGCACCGCGGATCCTTTCGCTCTGGCAGGGCTCCTGGGCCGCCGCGCTGGCGACCGGTGCGCTCGTCTGGGGCCTCATCATGTGGAGCGTGATCTTCCACCGGCGCAGCCGGACAAAGGTGGAAGTTCCCCCGCAGACCCGGTACAACATGCCCATCGAGGCGCTGTACACCGTGGTCCCCCTCGTCATCGTCGCGGTCCTCTTCTACTTCACCGCCCGCGACGAGTCCAAGCTCCTCGAAGTCTCCAAGAAGCCCGACCACGTCATCAACGTGGTCGGCTACCAGTGGAGCTGGGGCTTCAACTACATCGAGAACGTGCCCGGCAGCCCGACTCACAGCACCGTCCCGGCCGAGCTGTCCTCCATTCCTCCGGCCCTGCTGCAGGGATCGGCGGACAACGGCAAGGCCGGTGGCGTCTACGAGACCGGAACCCCCGGTGAGTGGACCCCGGGCAACCCGAGCCCCGGCCCGACGCTGTGGCTTCCGGAGGGCCAGTCGGTCAAGTTCATCCTGACCTCGCGCGACGTCATCCACTCCTTCTGGATCATTCCGTTCCTGATGAAGATGGACGTCATCCCGGGTCACGCAAACCAGTTCCAGGTCACCCCGAACAAGCTGGGCACCTTCAGGGGGAAGTGCGCCGAGCTTTGCGGTGTCGACCACTCCCGGATGCTGTTCAACGTCAAGGTCGTGACCCCCGCGCAGTACGAGGCGCACCTGGCCGACCTGGCGAAGGCGGGCCAGACCGGATACGTCCCGGCGGGCATCGGGACGACGGGCAACACCCGTGACGCCAAGACGAACGAGCAGCCGGTGTCCACCACCGTCGGAGGCTGACAAGTGAGCATCCTTAACGAATCCCAGGGTGCCGCGGCGGGGGGCGGAACCGCTGTCGCGGACCACCCGCCCGTGCGGCGGAAGCAGCCGGGCATCGCGGCTGTGAAGTGGTTGACGACCACCGACCACAAGACGATCGGCACGCTGTACCTGACGACGTCGTTCGCGTTCTTCCTCATCGGCGGCATCATGGCGCTGCTGATGCGCGCCCAGCTGGCGCAGCCGGACAACACGATCCTGACGAACGAGCAGTTCGACCAGGCGTTCACGATGCACGGCACGATCATGCTGCTGATGTTCGCGACGCCGCTGTTCGCCGGCTTCGCGAACTGGATCATGCCGCTGCAGATCGGTGCGCCCGATGTGGCGTTCCCGCGGCTGAACATGTTCGCCTACTGGCTCTACCTGTTCGGCTCGCTGATCGCGGTGGGCGGCTTCCTCACCCCGCAGGGCGCCGCGGACTTCGGCTGGTTCGCCTACTCCCCGCTGTCGGACGCGGTCCGCTCGCCGGGCGTCGGCGCCGATATGTGGATCATGGGTCTGGCCCTCTCCGGCTTCGGCACCATTCTCGGTTCGGTCAACTTCATCACCACGATCATCTGCATGCGCGCACCCGGCATGACGATGTTCCGTATGCCGATCTTCGTGTGGAACGTGCTGCTCACCGGTGTGCTGGTGCTGATCGCGTTCCCGGTGCTCGCCGCCGCGCTGCTGGCGCTGGAGGCGGACCGCAAATTCGGGGCGCATGTCTTCGACGCGGCGAACGGCGGTGCGCTGCTGTGGCAGCACCTGTTCTGGTTCTTCGGCCATCCCGAGGTCTACATCATCGCGCTGCCGTTCTTCGGCATCATCTCCGAGGTGATCCCGGTCTTCAGCCGTAAGCCGATGTTCGGCTACATCGGCCTGATCGGTGCGACGATCACCATCGCGGGTCTGTCGGTCACCGTCTGGGCGCACCACATGTACGTCACGGGCGGTGTGCTCCTGCCGTTCTTCTCCTTCATGACGTTCCTCATCGCGGTGCCGACCGGCGTGAAGTTCTTCAACTGGATCGGCACGATGTGGAAGGGGTCCTTGAGCTTCGAGACCCCGATGCTGTGGACGATCGGCTTCCTGGTCACGTTCACCTTCGGCGGTCTGACCGGAGTCATCCTGGCCGCGCCGCCGCTGGACTTCCACGTCTCCGACTCGTACTTCGTGGTGGCCCACTTCCACTACGTGGTCTTCGGTACCGTCGTCTTCGCGATGTTCGCCGGCTTCCACTTCTGGTGGCCGAAGATGACCGGCAAGATGCTCGACGAGCGGCTCGGCAAGATCACCTTCTGGACGCTCTTCATCGGCTTCCACACCACCTTCCTCGTCCAGCACTGGCTGGGCGTCGAGGGCATGCCGCGCCGCTACGCCTCGTACCTGCCCTCCGACGGGTTCACCACGCTCAACACGGTCTCCACTATCGGTTCGTTCCTGCTCGGCCTGTCGATCCTGCCGTTCCTCTACAACGTGTGGAAGACGGCGAAGTACGGCAAGAAGGTCGAGGTCGACGACCCGTGGGGTTACGGCCGTTCGCTGGAGTGGGCAACCTCCTGCCCGCCGCCGCGGCACAACTTCACCAGCCTGCCGCGGATCCGCTCCGAATCCCCGGCGTTCGACCTCCATCACCCGGAGATCGCCGCGCTCGACCAGTTGGAGCAGCACGGCAAGGAGGCGGCCCTGGCCGGCGCCGAGGGCAAGGAGGCCGGCAAGTGAAGCTCCAGGGCAAGATGTTCCTGTGGCTGGCGGTGTTCATCCTCGCCGTCGCCATCATCTACGGCCTGTGGTCGCACGAGACCGCCGGCACTACGGCCCTGTTCATGGCCTTCGGCCTGAGCGTGATGATCGGCTACTACCTGGCCTTCACCGCGCGCCGCGCCGACACCGGTGCACAGGACCGCGAGGACGCAGATGTCGCCGACGACGCCGGTGAGCTGGGCTTCTTCAGCCCGCACAGCTGGCAGCCGCTCTTCCTCGGGATCGGCGGTGCGCTGGCCTTCATGGGCGTCATCTTCGGCTGGTGGCTGCTCTACTTCTCCGTGCCGGTCATCCTGATCGCTCTGTGGGGATGGGTCTTCGAGTACTACCGGGGCGAGGACCAGCGCTACTGATCCGCACCCGCACCTGCACCACTAGTACACCGGGCCGGGGCCCGGGCGCCACGACGGCGTCCGGGCCCCGGCCTCGTCCGTACGGGCGGCGCGTGCTCGTCAACGGCGGCAACGGCGGGATGCGCCCGGAGCGGAAACCCCCTGATGCGCGGCGTGCCCCATTTGACGGTACGCAACGCGCCGAGTGGGGTGATTCTTCTTACCGTGTGACCATGAGCCACACTCCTCGATGCCGGTCGGCGCTCTGCCGCGCCTCGTATCTCGCGCTTCTCGCGCCTCTGACGGCGGGGCTCACCACTTCTTGCAGCAGTTCGGGGGGGAACCCGCAGGCCGGGAAGCCCTACGACGCCACCGGACAGGTCACCTACAGCGATCCGGACGGTGCCAAGCAGGCCGACCCGACCAAGCCGCTGCAGATAGCCATCAAGGGGGGCAACCGGATCACCGACGTCACCGCCACGGACGGCACAGGCCGCTACGTGCGGGGCGAACTCGGCGCCGACGACAAGTCGTGGCACAGCACCTCTCAGCTCGTCCCAGGGGTGCATTACACCGTCCGGGTGAGCACGGAGAACTCCGACCACCGGCCGGGCCTGCAGACCATCGGCTTCGACACCAAGGCGGCCGACAACACCATCCGCGTCACCTTCGGCCCCGACGCCGGTACCTACGGGGTCGGACAGCCGATCACCGCCGCGCTCAGCAGCCCGGTCAAGGGCGCTGCAGCCCGTGCCGTCGTCGAGCGTTCGCTGCACGTCACCAGCTCCCCGGCCGTCGTGGGCTCCTGGTACTGGGTCGACGACCGCACCCTGCACTTCCGGCCGCGCGACTACTGGCCCGCGAACACGGACATATACGTCTCCAGCTCCCTGGAGGGCCAGCGCATCTGGGGCAAGGTCTACGGTGGCCCCTCCGCACCGCTGTCCATGCACACCGGCGACAAGGTCATAGCCGTCACCGACGCCGGCGCACACGAACTCACCATCAGCCGCAACGGCCAGACGGAACGGACCATACCCATCACTACCGGCAAACCGGGCTTCGAGACGCGCAACGGTATCAAGGTGGTCATCGACCGGGAAGCCTTCGTGCGGATGAAGAGCAGCACCATCGGCATCCCCGACGGCAGCTCCAACTCCTACGACCTGCCGGTCTACTGGGCCGTCCGGCTCACCTGGAGCGGCGAGTTCGTGCATGCCGCACCCTGGTCGGTGGGCTCCCAGGGCTCGGCCAACGTCAGCCACGGCTGCACGGGCATGAGCACCGACAACGCGCACTGGTTCTTCAACGAGGTGCGGCCGGGCGACATAGTGCAGGTCGTCAACAGCAACGGCGCCAAGATGGAGCCGTTCGGCAACGGCTTCGGTGACTGGAACCTGTCCTGGGACCAGTGGAAGAAGGGCAGCGCGATACAGGGCCAGAGCGGTGAGAGCACGCGCGGCACCCCGGCCGAGCAGGCCGCGCTGAGCGCCCACAGCAACGCAGTCGGGGGGCGCGGCGGAACCCCCGCCCGCCTCACACCGCAGCGGTAGCCCTCAGGCCTGCCCGTCCGGCCTAGCCGTTGTTGGAGGCCGTCAGGCGGTTGCGCAGCAGGCCGGCGAGGGCGTCCGCGAGGGCCACCGGGTCGATCGGGTGCGTCACCACGGCATCGGCCCGGCTCCAGGTCGCAAGCCACGCGTCCTCCGGCCGCCCGATGAGCACCAGCACCGGAGGACAGTGGAAGATCTCGTCCTTGATCTGGCGGCAGATGCCCATGCCCCCGGACGGCACGGCCTCGCCGTCGAGCACGCAGACATCGATACCGCCCCGGTCGAGCGCGGCCAGCACCGCGGGCTGGGTCGCGCATTCGAGGAACTCCACCGGCGGCACGTCGGCGGCGGGCCTGCGCCCGGCGGCGAGACGGACCTGCTCACGGACGTTCCTGTCGTCGCTGTAGACGAGCACCGTGGCGGGTGCCTGCTCCATGGGCGGTGCCTCCTCGTTGAGGGTTCGCAGCGCGGACGCCTGGATGCTACTCCCCGGACAACGTGCCCGAGGAGGGTTCGGTCACACCGGAACCGCACCATCGACCGCCGCGCCGCGGATCCGGGCCCTTGCCGACGGCCCGTCACCACCTGCGCTTCCGCCTCTCTTCGCTCCTTCGGGGGACTCCTGCGATACGCCACGCGAGTACCCCGGAGTGCCTTGACACACCGAGGGGTACCCCCCGGAGTCAGCACGAGATAAGCGACCGACATAATGTCGGTCGTGGCGACAGCAACAGCAGTAGAAACCGGGCACGCGCACCCGTCGGTCAACCGGCCGAACCTCACCAGCGTCGGAACCATCATCTGGCTGAGTTCCGAGCTGATGTTCTTCGCGGCCCTCTTCGCGATGTACTTCACCCTGCGGTCTGTGACCGGGACGGCCTTCTGGCACAGCCAGAACGACCATCTGAACGTGCCGTTCGCGTCGTGCAACACCACGGTGCTCGTGCTCTCCTCGCTCACCTGCCAGCTCGGCGTCTTCGCCGCCGAGCGCGGTGACGTGAAGAAGCTCCGCCGGTGGTTCACGATCACCTTCATCATGGGCGCGGTCTTCATCGGCGGCCAGATCTTCGAGTACACGGACCTGGTCAGGAACGACGGCCTCTCGCTCAGCTCCAGCCCTTACGGCTCGGTGTTCTACCTGACCACCGGCTTCCACGGGTTGCACGTGACGGGCGGTCTGATCGCCTTCCTGCTGGTCCTCGGCAGGACGTACGCGGCCAGGAGGTTCACCCATGAACAGGCCACGGCGGCGATTGTCGTGTCCTACTACTGGCACTTCGTCGATGTCGTCTGGATCGGCCTCTTCGCCACGATCTACCTGATCAAGTAACGGGCTCGCACCGGGCCCTCCCCCTGCTCAGCGGGGGGACCCCTTCAGAAGCATCGACGTAGAAGATCCTGACACCGGGGTAATCCGTGAAAAAGCTCTCCGCACGACGGCGCCACCCGCTGGCCGCGCTCGTCGTCCTACTCTTCGCGCTCGCGGCCACCGGGGGGCTGTACGCCGCTTTCGCGCCGGCTGAGAAGGCGCAGGCCGACTCATCCCAGTCCCTCGCCATCGAGGAGGGCAAGAAGCTCTACTCCGTCGGCTGCGCTACCTGCCACGGCGCCTCCGGGCAGGGAACGAGCACCGGCCCGAGCCTGGTGGGCGTCGGCTCCGCGGCGGTCGACTTCCAGGTCGGCACCGGCCGCATGCCCGCCCAGCAGCCCGGCGCGCAGATCCCGCGTAAGAAGGCGATCTACAACCAGACGCAGATCGACCAGCTGGCTGCGTACATCGCCTCGCTCGGCCCCGGCCCGTCGATCCCGACGAAGCAGCAGTACAGCCCGGACGGCGCGGACATCGCCAACGGCGGCCAGCTGTTCCGCACCAACTGCGCGCAGTGCCACAACGCGTCCGGCAAGGGTGGTGCGCTGTCGAACGGCAAGTTCGCCCCCACCCTCAACGGCATCCCGCCGAAGTACATCTACGAGGCCATGCTCACCGGCCCGCAGAACATGCCGTCCTTCCCCGACAGCACCATGCCGGAGAAGGACAAGAAGGACATCGTCGCCTACCTCGGCAAGGTCGACTCGAGCAGCTCGCCCAGCGAGGGCGGCCTGGAGCTCGGTGGCCTCGGCCCGGTGAGTGAGGGCCTGTTCGGCTGGATCTTCGGTCTCGGCGCGATGATCGCCGTGGCGGTCTGGGTCGCCGCTCGGACCACGAAGGCCAGGAAGTCATGAGTAGCCAGCCTGGATCCCACGAGGACATGTCAGAAGAAAAGTTCCCTGAGCGGACAAGCGGGCACGAGGGGACGGTAGCGGTCACGGACGGCCCGTTCGCCGACCCTGGTCTGCCGCCCCACGAGCCGCGCCGCCAGGACATCGACGAGCAGGCCGCTAAGCGCTCAGAGCGCACCGTGGCGCTGCTGTTCACGATCTCGATGCTGGCCACCGTCGGCTTCATCGCGTCGTATGTGGCCCTGCCGATCGACAAGATCGTCTACATCTTCCCGTTCGGGCACGTCAGCGCGCTGAACTTCGCCCTCGGGCTCACGCTGGGCCTCGCCCTGTTCTGCATCGGCGCCGGCGCGGTCCACTGGGCCCGCACGCTGATGTCCGACGAGGAGATGCCCCAAGAGCGTCACCCGATCGAGGCCGAGCCCGAGGTCAAGGCCCAGGTACTGGCCGACTTCAGGCAGGGCGCCAAGGAGAGCCAGTTCGGCCGCCGCAAGCTGATCCGCAACACGATGTTCGGCGCGCTGGCCATGGTGCCGCTCTCCGGGCTCGTGCTCCTGCGCGACCTCGGCCCGCTGCCGGAGGACAAGCTCCGCCACACCGCGTGGCGCAAGGGCCTCGAGCTGATGAACATGAACACCAATCAGCCGCTACGCCCCGAGGACATCCAGGTCGGCTCACTGACCTTCGCGCAGCCGCAGGGCTTCAGCGAGGACGACCCCAACTACCAGACCGAGCTGGCCAAGGCCGCGCTCATGCTCGTCCGCCTGCACCCGCAGGACATCAAGGACAAGCGTGAGCTCGACTGGTCGCACGACGGCATCGTGGCGTTCTCCAAGATCTGCACGCACGTCGGCTGCCCGATCAGCCTCTACGAGCAGCAGACCCACCACGTGCTCTGCCCCTGCCACCAGTCGACGTTCGACCTCTCCGACGGCGGCCGCGTGATCTTCGGCCCGGCCGGACACGCCCTGCCGCAGCTGCAGATCGGCGTGAACGCGCAGGGCAACCTCGAGGCACTCGGCGACTTCACCGAACCCGTCGGCCCGAGCTTCTGGGAGCGCGGATGAGCACTGCAAGCCACGCGACGAACGACGCCACTGCGAGGCGGGGGAAGGCTCCTGCCGGTGAGCGGGTGGCGGACTGGGCCGACGGCCGGCTGGGGATCTACAGCCTGGCCAAGGCGAACATGCGCAAGATCTTTCCCGACCACTGGTCGTTCATGCTGGGTGAGGTCGCGCTCTACAGCTTCATCATCATCATCCTGACGGGTGTGTACCTGACGCTGTTCTTCCACCCGAGCATGAACGAGGTGGTCTACAGCGGGCCGTATGTGCCGTTGCAGGGCATCCGCATGTCCGAGGCGTTCGCCTCGACGATGAACATCAGCTTCGAGGTGCGCGGCGGTCTGCTGATCCGCCAGATCCACCACTGGGCGGCGATCGTCTTCATCGCCGCGATGCTGGTTCACATGATGCGGGTGTTCTTCACCGGCGCGTTCCGCAAGCCGCGTGAGATCAACTGGCTGTTCGGCTTCCTGCTGCTGGTGCTGGGCATGTTCACCGGCTTCACCGGCTACTCGCTCCCCGACGACCTGCTCTCCGGTACCGGTGTGCGGTTCATGGAGGGCGCGATCCTGTCGGTGCCGATCGTGGGCACCTACCTGTCGATGTTCCTGTTCGGCGGGGAGTTCCCGGGCCATGACTTCGTGGCGCGGTTCTACACGATCCACATCCTGCTGCTGCCGGGGATCATGGCGGGTCTGCTGGTGGCGCACCTGATCCTGGTCTTCTACCACAAGCACACGCAGTTCCCCGGTCCCGGCCGCACGGAGAAGAACGTGGTCGGCATGCCGCTGCTGCCGGTGTACATGGCCAAGGCGGGTGGTTTCTTCTTCCTGGTGTTCGGCGTGATCGCCGGGATGGCGGCGCTGGCGTCGATCAACCCGATCTGGGAGTACGGCCCGTACCGGCCGGACCAGGTCTCCACCGGCGCCCAGCCCGACTGGTACATGGGCTTTTCCGAGGGCCTGATCCGCGCCATGCCCGGCTGGGAGATCAACTTCCTCGGCCACACGCTCCAGTTGGGCGTGTTCGTGCCGCTGATGATCTTCCCGCTCGTACTGGCGGCGATCGCTGTCTACCCCTTCATCGAGTCGTGGGTGACCGGTGACAAGCGTGAGCACCACATCCTGGACCGTCCGCGGAACCACCCGGTACGTACGGGTGTGGGTGCGGCGTGGATCGCTTGGTATCTGGTGCTGCTGCTCGGTGGCGGCAACGACATCGTGGCCACGCACTTCCACCTGTCGATCAATGCGGTGACGTGGTTCGTGCGGATCGGGTTCTTCCTGCTGCCGTTGCTGACGTTCGTCGCCACCAAGCGGATCTGCCTGGGTCTGCAGCGGCGTGACAAGGACAAGGTGCTGCACGGCCGGGAGACCGGTGTGATCAAGCGGCTGCCCCATGGTGAGTTCATCGAGGTGCACGAGCCGCTGCCGCAGGACACGCTGTACACGCTGACCCAGCATGAGCAGCCGCAGCCGATCGAGGTCGGGCCTGAGGTCGACGAGAACGGTGTCCGGCGGAAGATCGGCACGATGACCAAGATGCGGGCGAAGCTGTCGCAGGGCTTCTACGGCGAGGGCAGCCAGATCCCGAAGCCGACCGTCGAGGAGCACGAGGAGATCACCAGCGGCCACGGCCACCACTGACCGACGGCCGCCCGGCTGACGCCACACACCAGGGCCCGTGACCTTCAAGGTCACGGGCCCTGGTGTGTGGCCGGGAACTCAGCCGTGCCACACGATGCGGATCTGCTCGGCGTGCGCGGCCGCCCTGCCGCAGCGAGGCCACCTGCTCGGCGGCGCTCGGGCTCGCGCCGGGTGCCTTGGGAATCGGGGCCAGCACGGCGACCCGCCGGCAGTCTCTCACCAGGTCGGCGTTGGCGCGATGCGCCCCGATGTCACCGTGGAGGACCTGTTGCTGCTCCGGGCCGCGCTCGGACGGACGGTCCCGCTCTCGACCTGCCCGACTACTCGGGCTACTCGGCCCGGGTCCGCAGTGCGGGCGTGGCGTCGCCGGGTGGGTGCGCGCCGCTAGGCTCGGGAGCACCCGGGGCCTGACCCCGGCAGGAGACCTCGACGACCAGGAGCGTGGACCATGAACGCCCAGACCCCAGCCGGAGGCGACACCATGGCGGCTCGCACCTGGCCGGACGTGCTGAGCGCGCTGCTCGCAGGGCAGGACCTGGGCGGCGAGGACACCGCCTGGGCGATGGATCGGATCATGAACGGCGAGGCGACCGACGCCCAGATCGCAGGCTTCGCGGTGGCCCTGCGAGCCAAGGGCGAGACGGTCGAGGAGGTCTCCGGGATCGTACGGACGATGTACGCACACGCGAACCTCATCGAGGTCCCCGGTCCCGCCGTCGACATCGTCGGCACGGGAGGTGACCGGGCCAAGACGGTGAACATCTCGACGATGTCGGCGATCGTCGTCGCCGGCACCGGCACGCAGGTCGTCAAGCACGGAAACCGGGCGGCCTCGTCGTCGAGCGGCGCCTCCGATGTGCTCGAACGACTCGGCGTCAACCTGGAGTTGAGCCCACAGCGGGTCGTCCAGGTCGCGCAGGAGGCCGGGATCACCTTCTGCTTCGCGGTGAAGCACCATCCCGCACTGCGGCACGTGATCAACGCTCGCCGCGAGCTGGGCATCGCGACCATCTTCAATTTCCTCGGCCCGCTTACCAACCCGGCTCGGGTCACCGCCCAGGCGACCGGCGTCGCCGATGCCCGGATGGCGCCGATCCTTGCCGGAGTGCTCGCCGAGCGCGGCTCCTCGGCGCTGGTCTTCCGCGGCGACGACGGCCTGGACGAGCTGACGACCACCGCCACCTCGCATGTGTGGCAGGTGCGGGACGGCAAGGTCGAGCCGACCACGTTCGACCCGAGGGACGTCGGCATCGACCTCGTCCCGGTGGAGGCGCTGCGCGGAGCCGATGCCGCGTACAACGCGGATGTCGCGCGGCGGCTGCTCGCCGGCGAGCGGGGCCCGGTACGGGACGCGGTGCTGCTCAACTCGGCTGCCGCGCTGGTGGCGTTGGAGGTGGGTGGGGGCGCGCTCGAAGAGCAGATCGCCGCGGGGATCGCCCGTGCCGCCGAGTCGATCGACTCGGGCGCGGCCCAGCGCGTGCTGGAGCGCTGGGTGGCGGCGAGCAACGCATAGGCGCGGCGGTGCGACGTACGCGTGGTGTCCGCACTGCGGACACCACGCTTGCGGGCGCGCAATCACATGGCATACTTCTGCGCAGGTCACGAGCGACAGCGAAAAGGCCCCGGCCCGCTGTCCGGCAACCCTCCGTCCGTGGCGGGGTGCCCCGGGTGATGACCAGGCCGTAAGCAGCAGGGCTTATGGCAAGCGCGGACCCCTCGCGCAGCTCCAGGGGTCCTGGTTGTCGCGGGAGTTTTTCTTGAGCAAGCGAATGCGATAGGGGCCTACGGCCCCCGTTTCCAGGACCTCGCCCAATCCTGAGTCCGGCGCTGCCGGGTGTTCGTGCGACATGGATTCGGGCGCGGCCTCAACACCTCCGATGCCGCCGCCGTGCGGCGCCTCTGTGAATTCGCCTGCTTTCTTCTGGAGTTCGCCATGTCCGTTTCCGACGTTTCCGCTGCCTCCGGCCGGACGGTTTGTGCCCCGCTGCCCGTTCTGGGGCGTGATGTTCTCGTGCCGCTGGTCACCGGCGGCGAAGTCACCTATGCCGCACTGGACTACGCGGCGAGCGCCCCCGCGCTGCAGCGGGTGTGGGACGATGTCGCCGCGTACGCCCCGTACTACGGCAGCGTGCACCGCGGCGCAGGCTATCTGTCGCAGCTGTCGACCGACCTGTTCGAGCAGAGCCGCGCCGTGGTCGCCGACTTCCTCGGCTGCCGGCCGGACGACCAGGTGATCTTCACCCGCTCCACGACGGACTCGCTCAACCTGCTGGCCTCGGTCATCCCGGACGCGACCCGCGTCTACGTCTTCGAGACCGAGCACCACGCGTCGCTTCTGCCGTGGCGTGACGGCGACGTCACCTGTCTGCCCGCGCCGCGCACGCCGCGGCAGGCCGTCGAGACGCTGGAGGCGGCGCTCGCCGACCGGGAGCCCCATGGCCCCGCGCTGGTGTGCGTGACGGGTGCGTCGAACGTGACCGGCGAGCTGTGGCCGGTACGGGAGCTGACGGCCGCGGCCCATGCGCACGGTGCCCGGATCGTGCTGGACGCGGCCCAGCTGGCGCCGCACCACCCCGTGGACATCGCCGCACTCGACGTGGACTACGTGGCGTTCTCCGGGCACAAGCTCTACGCCCCGTTCGGCTCCGGAGTGCTCGCGGGCCGCGCCGACTGGCTGCGCGTCGCGCAGCCGTACCTCGCCGGAGGCGGCGCCAGCAGGAAGGTCGCGCGGCGGGACGACGGCGGCGTGGACGTCGAGTGGCATTCCAGCGCCGCCCGCCACGAGGCCGGGTCGCCCAACGTCATCGGCGTCTACGCGATCGCCTCCGCCTGCCGGGCGCTCACCGAGGCCGGATTCGACGCGCTCGTCGCCCGCGAGCGGGAGCTGGTCGGCCGCGTCGTCGCCGGTCTCGCCCGCATCCGGCAGGTGAGGGTGCTCTCGCTCTTCGGCGACGACAGCCCGCGCGTCGGCGTGATCAGCTTCGTGGTGGACGGCTGGAACAGTTCGCACTTCGCGGCCGCGCTCTCCGCCGAGTACGGCATCGGGGTGCGCGACGGGCTGTTCTGCGCGCACCCGCTCGTCCGTACTCTGCTCGGCAGCGAGCCCGACGAGCCGGGCGAGTGCGGGGCGCCCGAGGCGGAGCCGGGAGAGCGCTCGCTCAACGCGATCCGGGTGAGCTTCGGCGCCGGCACGCCGGACGAGCACGTGGAGCGGTTCCTCGGCGCGGTGGCCGAGCTGGTGCGCGACGGCGCCAAGTGGAACTACCGCACCGAGGACGGCCGTTGCGTGCCGGTGTCCTGAACGGGAACGGGAACCGTCAGCTGTCGAGGCCGATGGAGAACGCCGCCTCCAGGTCGTGCTGGGAGTAGGTGCGGAAGGCGATGTGGGTCTCGCTCGACTGCACTCCGGGGATCTTGTTGATCCGGCCCGGGATGACGTCCGCGAGGTCGTCGTGGCGGCCCACCCGCACCATGGCGACCAGGTCGTAGGTTCCGGTGACCGAGTAGACCTCGCTGACGCCGTCGAGCGCGGCGATCGACTCCGCGATCTCGGGGATCTTGTCGACGCTGGTCTTGATGAGCACGATCGCGGTGATCACGGCTGGCTCTCTCCTCGGGTCGGGGCTCGCGCGCCGCCAAGCTTAGACCGCTGTCGGTAGCACGCCGCCGCGCACAGGAAACCGAAGGCGAAGCCGGTGATGTGCGCGACGTAGGCGACGCCGGGGCCGGTCTGGGTGGTGCGCGCCGCCAGCCACTGCAGGACGAACCAGAACCCCAGGACCAGCCAGGCCGGGAACCGCAGTGGCAGGAAGAACAGGAACGGGAAGACGCTCGTCACCTGGGCCCTGGGATGCAGATACAGATACGCGCCGAGCACGCCCGCGATCGCGCCGGACGCCCCCACCAGCGTCTGCGTCGATCCGGCGTTGGCGACGGCGTAGCCGTACGTCGCCAGATACCCGGCGAGCAGATAGAAGGCCGCGTAGCGCACCGGGCCGAGACGCTGCTCGACGCCGGCGCCGAAGACGTACAGGAACAGCATGTTCCCCATCAGGTGCAGCCAGCTGCCGTGGACGAAGAGCGCGGTGAGCACCGAGAGGAACGGCGATTTGGCGAGATGCGGTGGCGTGTCGCAGCCGCGCGGCAGCCCCAGCGCGGATCCGGTGAGCAGGCCGTGCCACAGCTCGGCGGGGATGACGCCCCAGCGGTCGAAGTAGATCGCCTGCGCACAGCTCTGCGCGAGGGGGGAGCCACGGGACGGTACGAGCCCCGAGACCGGGCTCAGCGCGAAGACCACCGTGCACACGCCGATCAGGCCGTAGGTCACCACGGGAGGGCGGCGGGGCGCGGACCGGCCTGCCGGCCGTCCCGCCGGAAAACGCGGCAGCATGCATCGATCATGACGGACCGGGCGTAACGGTCATAGGTAGCCTCGCCGACGTGCACCAGCGCGAGGGCGGCCGCAGGCCGTAGGGTTACCCGGAGCGCAACCGCATTTTTCTGGCCAGCTGAGGTTGCCGCCGCAAAGCCGGCCGGCAGGGGCGACAGCGGCGCCGAGCCACGTACACGGACGTAGACGTACGTGATGTAGACGTACGCACAGGGACGACGAAAGCGAGACGAAGCGATGCCGGTCCCCCTTCAGACGGCCACGACGCGGTGGCGTTGCACGCTCTGCGGCAACCTCACCCGATTCGACGTGACCCGCTCTACCCGGGTGGTCGAGTACGTCCACCTGGACCTGGCGGGCGAGCCGAGGGTCGAGGAGCGCGAGGTGCTCAGCGAGACCGTGGAGTCCGTGCGCTGCCGTTGGTGCAATGCCGCCGACCAGGTGGAGCTCGTGGACCGTCCCGGCACGGGGGCGGACAGCGGTGGGGCGGACGAGGGCGACGGGCCGGGGCGGGCCTGACGCACAACCGGCGGGACAATAGGGACGTACGGCGGGGGAGGACACGACGGGAGTGACTGGTGGAGCGTACGGGCGGCAATCCGCAGGCGGAGCCGGAAGGCGCCGGCGGCATTGACGAGGCGCTCGACCGGCCGCTGCCCGAAGGGGTCCGCCACCGGGTGGTGACGTTCGCGGCCGACGCCTTCGGCTCGCTCACCACGAACGAACTCCCCGCCCAGCTGCGGCAGTACGCACGGTTCACCCCCTCCCGGCGGGCGAAGTTCGCCGCCAACGCGCTCGCCTCCGCCCTCGAGACCGATCCCGCCTTCCGGCAGCGCATCGCGGACCGGCTGCGCGAGACTCAGCCCGAGCTGACCGGTGCCCTCGACGCCGGGACCCCGCCGCCCGCCGCCGATCCGCTGGACGTCGCCGCCGCCGCCTACCTGCTGCGTCCCGCGGGCTGGTCCAAGCTGGTCGCCGCCGCGGGCGAGGAGGCGCAGCGCGCCCATGCCGACCAGGTGAGCGAGGAGACCGCGAGGGAGCTGGAACAGGTCAAGGCGGAGCTGGCGCAGCTGCGCGCCACCACCCAGTCCGACGTGCAGCAGGTGCGCGCCGAGCTGGAGGAGGCGCGCCGGGAGGCCGACTCCCTGCAGCGCAAGCTGCGCAGCGCCACCAATGACGTCCGCCGGGGGCAGGCCGCGCTGCGCAAGGCCGAGGCGGAGCTGGCGCGGGCCCGTGCCACGGCGGCGAGCGAAATCGCCTCCGCCGAGGGCGAGGCGCGTAGGCTGCGGTCCAGGCTCGCGGAGGCCGAGTCGGCGCTCGAAGCCAGCCGCCGGGCGGTACGCGAGGGGCGCAGCCTGGAGGACATGCGGCTGCGGCTGTTGCTCGACACGGTGCTGGACGCGGCGCAGGGGCTGCGCAGGGAGCTTGCGCTGCCGCCTGTCGCAGGGCGCCCGGCCGACTCGGTGGAGGCGGTCGAGCCGGGCACGATAAGCCCGAAGGACATCGCGCAGCGGGCGCTGTCGGAGAACGATCCCGCCCTTCTCGACCAGCTGCTGGCACTGCCTCAGGCGCATTTGGTGGTGGACGGCTACAACGTGACGAAGACCGGCTATCCGGCGCTGCCGCTGGAGAAGCAGCGGCTGCGGCTGCTCGGCGGGCTCGCGGTGCTCGCCGCGCAGACCGGGGCCGAGGTGACGTGCGTCTTCGACGGTGCGGAGCTGTCGGCGCCGGTGCTGCTGGCGCCGCCGCGCGGGGTGCGGGTGCTGTTCAGCAAGCCGGGCGAGACAGCGGACGAGCTGATCCGCCGGCTGGTGCGGGCCGAGCCGCCGGGGCGGCCGGTCGTCGTCGTCTCGGCCGATCGCGAGGTGGCCGACGGTGTGGCGCGGGCCGGGGCGCGGCCGGTGGCCTCCACCCTGCTGCTGAGGCGTCTCGCCCGCGGGTGATCCGGGCCTGCAGCCATTCGCTTTCGGCCAATTTCGGTCATCTGCCGTCGGTTCTCCGCCCTTCGGCCCGCCCCGTGGCGCAGAAACGGTCATTCGCGTCAGGAAAAGCCAACTGCGACGCCAGTGTCCGAGTTCGGACGTTTAGCGCGTCCTGGCACTCAAAGCGGCTTTTTCGGCTGTGAGTTGCCGATGAAAGCGGCGCGGAATGCTGGTGTGACGTCCATCACACGAGATGGACCTGGTGGGGCCTGGTGGGCCCATTCGCCGAACTCACCGTTTAATTCCCGTCACTGGGCGTGCGAGCAGTGTAAAGAACTTGCCAGCGAGCGAAGTTTTTCCGCTGAGGGATTTGATCCGATCACAACTCGGTTACTAGGGTCAGGGCTCGAACCTCCTCGCCGTCGATCATCCAACCCGGATGACAGTGGGGGTTACCGCCGAGTTCGATGCGCCGGTACTGATGCTGGGGGACACCGACGCTCGGAGCCGGGGAACCAACGTTCCCGGGGTGAATCGGCGTCAGGCCGTGCCGGCCAGGGCACGGTGAGACGTCGTAGGGCTACTTCCGGCCCGAATCCGACAGCTCACCCGGTAGGCGGCCGCAGGAAGAAGGAGCTCGCCTCCCGTGGCGTCCCACCGTCGCCCCAAACCCGCAAGCCGCACGCGGGTCACCGTGCTCACCGCGACCGCAGCAGCAGCCGTCGCTCTTGCGTCCCAGGCCGCCAATGCCGACCCCAAGCCGACCGAGAGCCAGGTCAAGTCCCAGGTCGAGGACCTGTACAACCAGGCGGAAGCGGCCACCCAGAAGTACGACGCCGCCCAGGAGCAGCAGTCCACGCTGCAGAAGCAGGTCGACGACCTGCAGAACCAGGTGGCGCGCGAGCAGGCGCAGATGAACAAGCTCGCCGACCAGTTCGGATCGTTCGCCAGCGCCCAGTACCGCGCCGGCGGCATCGACCCGTCGATGCAGCTGTTCCTGTCGTCCAACCCCGACGACTACCTGGAGAAGGCCTCCGACCTCCAGCAGATGAGCAGCAGCCAGGCCGCCGCCCTCCAGCAGATGGAGCAGGAGAAGCGCGTCCTGGACCAGGAGCGCGCCGAGGCCGCCACCAAGCTGGCGCAGCTCGACACGACTCGCCAGGAGCTGCAGCAGCAGAAGCAGGACATTCAGGCCAAGTTGGCCAGGGCTCAGTCCCTGCTCAACAGTCTCACCGCGCAGGAGCGGCAGGCGATCGAGAACGCCGGTTCCGTCTCCAACCCCAACCTGGGCAGCTCCGTGGCCGCCTCGGGCCGCGCCGCCGCCGCCCTCGCGGCGGGCGAGACCCGAATAGGCGACCCGTACGTCTACGGGGCCACCGGCCCGTCCTCGTTCGACTGCTCCGGGTTCACCCAGTGGGCCTATGCGCAGGCCGGCATCTCCCTGCCGCGCACCTCGTACGACCAGGAGAACGTCGGTCCCCACCTGACGATGGACCAGCTCGAGCCGGGCGACCTGGTGATCATGAACGGTGGCGAGCATGTGGGCCTGTACGCGGGCAACGGGTACATCCTGCATGCCCCGCACACCGGCGCCGCCGTCCGCTACGAGTCGCTCAGCGACGGCTACGTGACGTTCGACTTCGGGGTGCGCGTCGCCTGAGGCGCACCCCCGCCCCCGGCACGCTACGCCGCCAGGGTGACGCAGCGTGTCGGCCGCTGACGGTCGCCCGCCCGTGACCTGCACATCCGACGCGGCGTCATCGTACCTGTGGGTGAAGGGATTTGTACGGTCGGTAATGGCGCGGCTACCCTCGGCCCGCGCGGCCCCGGCACCCCTTCTGCACTCGACCGCCCTTCCGGGCGGCAGGGGCCGCACGGAAGGGAGTGCGGCCGCACATGGCGTCACACCGACGTCCCGCGCAGTTCCGTGAGCGACGCACGCGAGCAGGCGAAGGGGGTCCCCCCGCGGCGCAGGGGGAGGCCGGCCGAGGCTCCGATGGAGGGGAGCGCCTCCGGCACGACAGCCCGTCCGCGGAGCCTGAGAGGGGGTCCCCCCGCGGGGCAGGGGGAGGGTCCCCCCGTGCAGCAGGGGAAGGGCGGAGGAGCGAACGGAGCCACCCCTTCGCGACCGCCACCCCAGTAGCCGCCCTCTCCGCCGCCGTTGCCACGGCGGCCGCGCTCACCTCCGCCGTACCGGCGGGCGCGGCCGCGGAGTCCGGCCCCGACGCCATCAAGTCCCGGCTGGACACGCTGTACGAGCAGGCCGAGCAGGCCACGGAGAAGTTCGACGCCGCCCAGGAGCAGGAGGCGCAGCTGCGCGGCGAGATCGACGCGCTCCAGGGCCAGGTGGCCCGCAGCCGTCAGGCGGTCAACCGGCTCCTCGACGGACTCGCCGCCGTCGCCACCGCCCAGTACCAGCAAGGCGGCATCGACCCGATGCTCGTTCTGCTGCTCTCCTCCAACCCCAGCGACTACCTCGAGCGGGCCGCCGACCTGGACCGCATCGACAGCGAACAGGCGGCTGAGCTGCACCAACTCCGCGCAGCCGAGCGGGCCCTGGCGCAGGAGCGAGCCGAGGCCGCGGCCAAACTCGCCGATCTGGAGCGGGTCCGGGCCGCGCTCGCCGCACACAAACGGATCGTGGAGCAGCGACTGAAGGAGGCGGAGCGGCTGCTCGGCGCGCTCACCGACAAGGAGCAGGCGGCGCTCGGCTTCGGGCCCGACGGGCGGATGACGGGGATCGGCAGGCTGCCGGATCTGCCCGACCTGGGGCCGTCGTCGAGCCGCGCGGCCGCCGCCGTCGCCGCGGCCGAGTCCGCGGTCGGCCTGCCGTACGCGTGGGGCGCCGCCGGCCCTGATGCCTTCGACTGCTCGGGGCTGATGTACTGGGCCTACGAGCACGCCGGCGTCATGCTCCCGCGCACCTCGCAGGGGCAGCTGGGCGCCGGGCAGCGGGTGCCGCTCAGCCAGATCCGCCCCGGCGATCTGGTGATCTACCGGGACAACGCCAGCCACGTCGGGATGTACGTGGGCGGCGGCAGGGTCGTTCATGCCCCGTACCCGGGGGCGAGGGTGCGCTACGACCCGGTGGACATGATGCCGATCGCCGGAGTCACCCGGATCTGACACTGCCGACACTCCTGCGGTTCCAGCGGCGCCGTACGATCAAGGCGTGTCCCTCCGCCTCACGCCGCCCAGACTGCGCGACGTCGTCGCGCTGTGCTGTGCGGCGGCGCTCACCGCGGCGGCGGGGTGCGCCTCCGGTGCCCCGGCACCCTCCGCGGCGAAGCCCGACGCGGCGATCCAGGCGGTGCTCGACCAGCGGGCGCAGGCCGTGCTTCACCACGACGAGACGGCCTTCCTCGCCACGGTCGACCCCGAGGCGACCGTATTCCGCGCCTCGCAGCAGCAGATGTTCGGCAACCTCGCCGAGGTGCCGCTCGCCTCATGGTCGTACCGGCTGCAGCGCACCGGAGCCTTCCCGCTCGCACCCGCCGCCGACACCACCCGCCAGGTCGCCGCCCGCGTCGAGTTCGACTACGAACTGCGCGGCTACGACTCCACCCCGGTCAGCTCGACCGCCTACCTGACGATGACGCAGCGCGGCGGCCACTGGTACCTCGCCTCGCAGACCGACGGCGAACCGGCGGGCCGCCACACCGACGTCCAGCTGTGGGATCAGGGCAGGGTCACCGTCGTCAGCGGTGCGCACAGCCTCGTGCTCGGCCAGGGCGGCCGGCAGGCCCTGGGTCCGTACACCGAGCTCGCCGACCGCGCCGTGCCCGTGGTCGACCGCGCATGGCCCGGGAGTTGGACGGGCAAGGCGGTGGTCGAGGTGCCGGGCAGCGAGGCGGGCATGGCGGCGCTGCTCGGCGCCGAGCCCTCCGCCTACCAGGACATCGCCGCGGTGACGACGGCCGAACTCCACGGACGCGGGAGTGCGCCCGCGGACCGGATCATCGTCAACCCGCAGGCCTTCGCGGAGCTCAGCCCGCTCGGCCGGCAGGTCGTCCTCACCCATGAGCTCACTCACGTCGCCACCCGCACCGCCACCACGTCCACCACCCCGCTGTGGCTCTCCGAGGGCTTCGCCGACTGGGTCGGCTACTCCACCAGCGGCCTCCCACCGGCGAAGGCCGCCGAAGAACTCGCAGCCGACGTACGGGCAGGCCGGGCGCCGCAGCAGCTGCCGTCGAGCGCCGACTTCACCACGACCAGTGCCGGGCTCCCACAGGCCTACGAAGGCGCCTGGCTCGCCTGCCGGATGGTCGCCGAGCAGTGGGGGAGCGGCGCGCTGGTGTCGCTGTACCGGGCGGCGGGCAAGGAGGGGACGGACGCGGCGCTGCGCGCGACGCTCGGGATCGGGCTCGACGCCTTCACCGCACGCTGGCGGGCCTATGTGGCAAAGGAGTTGCGATGAGCGAAGCCGCTGTCGGGCACGCCGAGCACGGGGACGACTTCAGCGCCGAGGAGATCGCACGCGGCCGTGCGCTGCGCCGCGCGCAGTTGCCGCCGCTGCTCGCGGGGCGCGCCGCATCGCTCGCGCTGCTGCTCGTGCTCGGTCTCACCCCGGCTGGAGCGGGCCTGGTCACGGCGCTCGGGCGGATCAGTGGCGGGGCGTGGTGGGCGCAGGTGCTGTTCGGCGGGCTCGCGCTGCTGCTCGCCGAGACCGCGGTGACACTGCCGTTCTCTGCACGGGTGCGCGGGGTACGGGCACGCTTCGGCCTGGTCACGCAGGGATGGCCCGGCTGGTGGCTCGACGTGCTGCGCGGACTGCTGGTGACCGCTCCGCTCGCGCTCGGCGCGCTCTTCGCCGTCTACGCCCTCGCCGCCGCCACCGCCGTGTGGTGGGCCTGGGCGGCGGTCGCGGCGGCGGTCGCGGCCGTCGTGCTGTCCTGGCTCGCCCCGCTCGTCCTCGAACCGGTCTTCAACCGTTTCACGCCGATGGACCCGGGACCGCTGCGCGACGCGCTGCTCGCGCTCGCAGAGCGCGACCGGATCGCGGTGCGCGAGGTGCTCGTCGCGGACGCCTCCCGCCGCACCACCGCGCTCAACGCGTACGTGTCGGGATTCGGCCGCACCCGGCGCGTCGTCGTCTACGACACGCTTCTGCGCACCGCGCAGCCAGGCGAGATCGAACTGGTCACCGCCCACGAGCTGGGGCACGTCAAACACCGTGATGTGAGCCGCGGCACGGCGCTCGGCGCGCTCGGCGCGGCCGCCGGGGTCTGCCTGATCGCCCTCGCGGTGCAGTGGCAGCCGCTGCTCGACGCGTCCGGTGCGCACCGCTTCGCCGGCCCGCGGTCGATGGCGCTGCTCGCCGCCGTCGCGGCGCTGCTGTCGGTGCTCGCCGGGCCGTCCGGCTGTGCGGTGAGCCGGCGCATCGAGCGTCGCGCCGACCGCCATGCACTCGAACTCACCGCGGATCCCGCCGAGTTCATCCGGATGCAGCGGCGGCTCACGGTCGCCAACGTCTCCGACCCCGACCCGCCGCGCCTGCTGCACCTTCTCTTCGGCACCCACCCGACGCCCGTCCAGCGCATCGCCGCCGCCCGCGCCTACCGGGTTCCCTAGATCGCGTAGACCCAGTCGGTGAGCATGTAGGCGCCGAACCAAGTGCCGAAGAGCGAGAAAGCGGTCAGGGCCGGCACCGCGGCGCGCGGCTGGGCCCGCCCGAAGGAGCGCGCCAGAGGTACGAGCGTGAGCAGCGCGGGCACCAGCAGACGCAGCTTGGAATGGTAGTAGTTGGTCTGCCCGACGGTGAGGGCGAAGACCAGCAGCCCGTACGCGGCCAGCGGCGGCCAGGGGCGCTGCAGCACCGCCGTCGCGCAGGCGGCGGCGAGCCCGAGCAGCAGCACGGCGGTGGCCACCGGCACCCAGTCGCTGCCGCGCTGCAGCGTCGAGGTGAGGAAGTGCCAGGTGGCGTCACCCCAGTCCCACGCGGTGTGCCAGCCCTCCCGCTGAATCGTCAGCCATGCGCCGATGCTGCCGACCCGCAGTCCGACCCAGAGCAGATACACCGGCACGCCGAGCGCCCCGACCACCACCCCGGCCACCGCCCGCCCGCCGATGCGACGCTGCTGCCACATGGCGAGGACGGCAGCGAGCGCCAGGGCCAGCGCCACCGCCGTACCCGTGGAACGGGTCAGTCCGGCGAGCAGTGCGCAGCCCCCTGCGGTCAGCCACGCCTCGCGGCGCGCGGCGAGCAGACAGCCCGCGGCGAGCGCGAGGAACAGGCTCTCGCTGTAGCCGATCCACAAGGTGATCGCCATCGGCTGGGTGAAGACCAGCACCAGCAGGACGAGCGCCGTGCGCGGCCCGAACAGCTGCACGCCCAGCCGGTGGACGACGACGGCTGCGGCCGCCGATGCAAGCCAGGCGACCGCGATGGACGCCGTGGCCGCGTCGAGGCCGGTGACGGCGTGAACGGCCCTGATCAGCAGCGGGTAGAGCGGGAAGAACGCCAGGTTGTTCCCGGCCAGCAGGCCACTGCCGTCGTAGGCGAAAGTGTGCGGATAGCCCTGCTCGGCGATCTGTACGTACCACTGGTTGTCCCAGGGCGTGAGGACGGAGTAGAGCCAGCCGCTCGGCCTGGAGTGCAGCCACCACACCATCAGGAACTGCAACAGCGCCGCTCCCGCCCACACCGCGAGCGCGGGCTGTGCCGTGACCGCCGCGCGCCGCAGGAGCGTGCCCGGCTCGCGGGCGGCGGCGTTCGCGGGGGCGTCCTGCGGGCGGCTGTCCGAGCTGGTGATCACTGGCACGAGGCTACGCGACGATGCCCCAGGGATCGGGCAACCGGGGCCCG
Organism: Streptomyces humicola; assembly: GCF_024436035.1. GTDB lineage: Bacteria > Actinomycetota > Actinomycetes > Streptomycetales > Streptomycetaceae > Streptantibioticus_B > Streptantibioticus_B humicola. The sequence goes on along the minus strand of NZ_JANFNG010000008.1, from coordinate 164,339 downwards.
CGTACGCAGCGGGTACCGTCTATGCCGATGGAGAAGACCCTGATCGTCACCAACGACTTCCCGCCGCGCCCCGGCGGGATCCAGGCGTTCGTGCACAGCATGGCGCTGCGCCTCGACCCAGGGAAGGTCGTCGTCTACGCCTCAACGTGGAAGGACCGCGACGCGGTCGCCGCGTTCGACGCCGAACAGCCCTTCCCCGTCGTACGAGACCGCACCACGATGCTGCTGCCGACCCCCGCGGTGACGCGTCGCGCCGTGCGGCTGCTGCGCGAGCACGGCTGCTCCTCGGTGTGGTTCGGTGCGGCCGCGCCGCTCGGCCTGATGGCTCCGGCGCTGCGGCGGGCGGGGGCGCGGCGGATCGTGGCGACCACCCACGGGCACGAGGCCGCCTGGGCCGGGCTGCCTGTCTCGCGTGAGCTGCTGCGCCGGATCGGCGAGTCCACGGATGTCGTGACGTACCTGGGCGAGTACACCCGCTCCCGGATCGCGCGTGCGCTCACCCCGGCGGCGGCCGCGCGCATGGTTCAACTGCCGCCCGGCGTCGACGAGAAGACATTCCATCCGGGCTCGGGCGGTGCCGCCCTACGGGAGCGGCTGGGCCTGGCGGACCGGCCGGTCGTCGTCTGCGTCTCTCGTCTCGTACGGCGCAAGGGGCAGGACACGCTGATCCGGGCAATGCCGGCGATTCTGCGGCAGGCGCCCGACGCGGTCCTGCTCATCGTCGGCGGCGGCCCGTACCGTGCCGGCCTGGAGCGGCTCGCCGCCGAGACCGGGGTCGCCGACGCCGTGCGCTTCACCGGCCCTGTGCCGTGGGGAGAGCTGCCCGCCCACTACGGTGCCGGCGACGTCTTCGCGATGCCGTGCCGCACACGGCGGGCGGGTCTCGACGTGGAAGGGCTCGGTATCGTCTACCTGGAGGCGTCCGCGACCGGCCTGCCGGTGGTGGCCGGCGATTCCGGCGGCGCGCCGGACGCGGTGCGCGACGGGGAGACGGGCTGGGTGGTGCGCGGCGGCGGCGCGCAGGCACCGCAGGAGGCGGCGGAGCGGATCATCACCCTGCTCGGCGACCCGGTCCTGCGGCGCCGCCTCGGCGAGCACGGTCGCTCATGGGTCGAGGACGCATGGCGCTGGGATCTGCTCGCGCAGCGTCTGAAGGGTCTGCTTTGACCGCCACCGTGCTGAGCCTCAACGCGCACGGCAAGGGCTTCAAGAGCCCGCAGGGCATGCCGTTCGTCCCCGCAGCGGGTTGACATGCCACCGGGGTTCCCGGGAAGCGCCCCGGGACCCCGGCCCACGCTCACGCACGAGCTACGACGCGTACAGCGCCTCGATCTCCCCCGCGAAGTCCTTCGCCACCACGTTCCGCTTGAGCTTCAGCGACGGCGTCACATACCCCGACTCCTCCGTGAACTGCGTCGCGAGGATACGGAACTTCTTCACCGCCTCGGCGCGCGACACCGCCGCGTTGCCGTAGTCGATCGCCTCCTGGATCTCCGCGATCAGCTCCGGGTCGTCACGCAGCTGCGCGACCGGCGTGCCGGCCGGCTTCCCGTGCTGCTCGGCCCAGCGCGGCAGGAACTCCTCGTCCAGCGTCACCAGTGCGCCGACGAACGGACGGCCGTCACCCACCACCATGCACTCCGCGACCAGCGCGTGCGCGCGGATGCGGTCCTCGATGACCGCGGGTGCGACGTTCTTGCCGCCGGCCGTGACGATGATCTCCTTCTTGCGGCCGGTGATGGTGAGGTAGCCGTCTTCGTCGAGCGTGCCGATGTCCCCGGTGTGGAACCAGCCGTCCGCGAGCGCGGTGAGGGTGGCCTCCTCGTTGTTCCAGTAGCCGGTGAACAGGTGCTCGCCGTGGAGCATCACCTCGCCGTCGTCGGCTATCCGCACCACGCTGCCCGGCAGCGGCTGCCCCACCGTGCCGATCTTCGTGCGGTCCCACGGGTTGAAGGCCGTCGCCGCACAGGACTCGGTGAGGCCGTAGCCCTCCAGCACCGTGAAGCCGATGCCGCGGTAGAAGTGGCCCAGCCGTTCGCCGAGCGGTGCGCCGCCGGAGATGGCGTGCGTGGCACGGCCGCCGAGCACGGCACGCAGCTTGCTGAAGACCAGCCGGTCGAAAACCTTGTGACGGAACTTCAGCGGGATGCTCGGCCCGGCCTTGGTGCCGAGCGCCCGGCTGTACTCGATCGCGGTGTCGGCCGCCTTGTCGAAGATTTTCCCCTTGCCGCCCGCCTGCGCCTGGGCCCGCGCCGAGTTGTAGACCTTTTCGAAGACGCGCGGCACGCCCAGCAACAGGGTGGGCCGGAACACCGCAAGCTCGTCGGTGAGGTTCTGCACGTCGCTGACGTGCCCGAGCTTGATCGGCGCCATCGCGCAGGCGAGCTCGACCATCCGGCCGAAGACGTGGGTGAGTGGCAGGAACAGCAGCAGGGAGGACTCGCCGGTCTCGAACAATGGCGTCATCCGCGCCACGATGTTGCCGCATTCGGCGAAGAAGGCGCGGTGGGTGAGGACGCACCCCTTGGGGCGACCGGTGGTGCCCGAGGTGTAGACGATCGTGGCGGGGGAGTCGGCGTCGGCGATCGTGGTGCGCCGGCCGACCTGGGCGTCGGAGACGTCGCTGCCGGTCGCCGTGAGCGTCTCGATCGCGCCCGCCTCGATCTGCCACACGTGCTTCAGATACGGCAGTCGCTCGCGGACCGACTCCACCACGGCCTCGTGTGAGGCGTGTTCCACGACGCACGCCACTGCCCCGGAGTCGGTGAGCACCCACTCGACCTGCTCGGCCGACGACGTCTCGTAGATCGGGACCGAGACCGCGCCGGCGGTCCAGATCGCGAAGTCGAGCAGCGTCCACTCGTACCGTGTGCGGGACATCACGGCGACCCGGTCGCCGGGCTCGACGCCGGCGGCGATGAGCCCCTTGGCGGCGGCGCGCACCTCCGCAAGGAAGGCAGTGGCGGTGACGTCCTGCCACGCTCCGGCGACCTTGTGGGCCAGCACGGCGACATCGGGATGCTGAGCGGCGTTGCGGCGGATGAGATCCGTCAGATTGCCGTCCGCGGGGACCTCGTACAGGGCCGGAAGGCTGAACTCGCGCAAGACTGCTGCTCCTCGTCGGCGGCCGGCTGCGTCGTCGGCTGCGCTCGTGATCAAGAGCGGTTGGGGACTGCCCGGACGTTACCCATGGGTAAGCCCATGCGGGTAGGGGGTTGGGCTCATATGTTCGCTGTGTCACACCCCTGACATACGCTTGTGTCTTTTACGTAAGGCAGCCATGTGGGTGCTGTGCGCACCATAGTCCAGCTCCGCCAAGAGCCGCAGGCAACTCACAGGCCTCCCCCACAATCCTCCACGACCGTATGGTGATCGTCATGCGGGTGCATGTGGTGAGTGACGTCCATGGAGCGGTCGACGCGCTGGCGAAGGCGGGTGACGGAGCCGACGCCCTGGTCTGCCTCGGCGATCTCGTGCTGTTCCTGGACTATGCCGATCATTCGCGCGGCATCTTCCCCGACCTGTTCGGCCCGGAGAACGCCGACCGGATCGTCGAGATGCGCACCGCCCGGCGGTTCGACGAGGCCCGCGAGTTCTCCCAGCAGCTGTGGTACGGCATCGACCGCCGCGCGGCCATCGAGTCGGCGGTGCGCACGCAGTACGCCGAGATGTTCGCGGTCCTGCCCACGCCGACCTACGCCACCTACGGGAACGTCGACATCCCCACGCTGTGGCCGGAGTACGCGGGTCCCGGCACCACCGTCCTCGACGGTGCCACCGCCGAGATCGGCGGCCGCGTCTTCGGCTTCGTCGGCGGCGGACTGCGCACGCCCATGAACACGCCGTACGAGATCGACGACGAGACGTATGCGGCGAAGGTGGCCGCCCTCGGCCAGGTCGACGTGCTGTGCTCGCACATCCCGCCCGCCGTGCCCGAGCTGTGCTACGACGTCGTGGCCAGGCGCTTCGAGCGGGGCAGTGAGGCGTTGCTCGACGCCATCCGCTCGGTGCGCCCGAAGTACGCGCTCTTCGGCCACGTCCACCAGCCCCTCACCCGGCGGATGCGGATCGGCGCCACCGAATGCGTCAACGTCGGCCACTTCAACGCCACCCGCACCCCGTACGCCCTGCAATGGTGAGCGGCCCGGGCGTCGGCACCGGGCACTCCCCGCGATAACCTGCACCATCACCACACTTACGACACTCACGACGCGAAGTCCCGGAGGGGCCACGGCGATGGCGGAACACACCAGGTCGAGCATCACGATCGAGGCGGCCCCGGCCGAGGTCATGGGGGTGATCTCGGACTTCGCCCGCTACCCGGAGTGGACCGGTGAGGTCAAGGAGGCCGAGATCCTCGCCACCGACGACAAGGGCCGTGCCGAACAGGTCCGGCTCGTCCTCGACGCCGGGGCGATCAAGGACGACCACACCCTCGCCTACACCTGGATCAGCGACGCCGAGGTCAGCTGGTCGCTGGTGAAGTCCCAGATGCTGCGCGCCCTGGACGGCTCCTACACGCTCGTCACCCACGACCGCGGCAAGACCACCGAGGTCACCTACCAGCTCACCGTCGATGTGAAGATCCCTATGCTCGGCATGATCAAGCGCAAGGCCGAGAAGGTCATCATCGACCGGGCGCTCGCCGGGCTGAAGCAGCGCGTCGAACAGCGCTCAGCGGGCAGCTGATGCCGCCGAGAATCGTCCTCGTCACCGGGCTCGGCGGCGCGGGACGCAGCACCGCCGCGGCGGCCACCGCCGTCGCCGCCGCCCGCTCGGGGGCGCGCACCGTGCTCGTCACCGAGAAGGGCCCGGCGCCCTGCGACGACGTACCCGGCCTCACCATTACCCGCGTCGACGGCGGCCACGCCTTCCGGGCCCGCGCGCACGCCTTCCAGGCCCGCCTCGGCTCCGTGCTCGACCTGCTCGGCGCCGAACCGCTCGACGCCGAGGAGTTCACCGAACTGCCCGGCGCCCGCTCCTTCGCGCTGCTGCACGCACTGGGCGAGGCCGCCGCGGGCCGCGCCGACACGGTGGTGGCGGATCTGCCGCCCCTACCACAGGCCGTCACCCTGCTCGCCCTCCCCGAGCAGCTGCGCCGCTACCTCGCCCGGTTGCTTCCGCCCGAGCGTCAGGCCGCCCGCGCGCTGCGCCCGGTCCTCGCCCAGCTCGCAGGCGTCCCCATGCCTGCCCAGTGGCTCTACGAGGCCGCAGCGCGCTGGGACGTCGAACTCGCCGCCGTCCAGGGCCTCGTCGAGTCCGCGGCGACGACGGTACGGCTCGTTGTCGAGCCGGGCCCGCACGCCGCCGAGCGGCTGCGGGACGCCCGTACCGGGCTCGCCCTCTTCGGCCACCGCGTGGAGTGCGTGCTGGCCAACCGCATCCTGCCGACCGGCTCCGCCGACCCGTTCCTCGCCGGCCTGTCCGGAGGCCAGCAGGAGCACCTCAAGGCGCTGAACGACGAGTTCGGCACGGGCCGCACGAGCGGCACCGAGGTGTGCGAGCTGCCGCACCTCGGCCACGCCCCGCACGGCGCCGACGACCTCGCGGCCCTCGGCGTACCGGCTCCCGCTCCCGTACCGGACGGGCGCGGGCCGGCCGCGCGCCCCTGGAGCGTGGAGGACCGGCTCGGCACCGAAGGCCACCTGCTGTGGAGGCTCCCGCTGCCCGGCACCACCCGCGACCGCCTCGACCTCGTCCGACGCGGCGACGAACTCGTCGTCGACGCCGCCTCGTTCCGCCGCATCATCCCGCTGACGTCCGCGCTGCGCCGCTGCACTGTCTCGGGCGCGGCGCTGCGGGACGGCGCCCTCCTGGTGCGCTTCACCCCCGACCCCGAGCTGTGGCCGGCGGACCGCGCACCGAAGCCGTAGCGGTGGGGCCGGGCCGCGGTCAGGTAACGTCGTACACACATGACGTAGTGCATGACGTAGTGCCGCGAGGGAGCCCACGATGAGCGAAGGCACACAGCGCCCGGAGACCGAGCGCCTGGAGACCGAGCGCCCGGAGACCGACGCCGACGCCTGGGCCAAGGCGTGCGCCGAGGACCTCGCCGCCGAGCGCGCCCGCCGCCGTCGCCAGGCCGGCTACGGGCCGGGCAGCGCCGCCGACGAGTTGCGCAAGCTCGCGGAGGCCGTCGTCGACAAGGTCGCGGAGCTGCGTTCGCCGGGGGCCTCGATGGCCGCTGAGGCCATGATCTCCCAGGTGAAGGCGGCCGTGGACCCCATCCGTGAGCGCAACCCCGAGGTCTTCGAGCACCTCGCGGCCGCCGGTTCCGAGCTGCTCGCGGCCTACCGCGCGGCAGTGGAGGGCCAGGAGCGCCGCTGGACGCAGCAGCCCGACCCGGGCCGCACCGACGGCGCAGGACCGGAACACATCGACCTGGACTGACGGTCCCGACCGACAAGCCCGACTGACCCGGCCTCGGGGTACGGTTGCCTACGGCGGGGTTCGACCGGAATCTGAGGGACACATGGGACTCACCATCGGCGTCGACATCGGCGGCACCAAGATCGCGGCCGGCGTGGTCGACGAAGAGGGCACGATCCTCGATACCAGCAAGGTGCCGACCCCCGAAACGCCGGAAGGCGTCATCGACGCCATTGCGGACGCGGTACAGAGCGTCAGCGCCGGATACGACGTGCACGCCGTCGGCATCGGCGCGGCCGGCTACGTCGACAACAAGCGCGCCACGGTCCTGTTCGCACCGAACATCAACTGGCGCCACGAGGCGCTCAAGGACAAGGTCGAGCAGCGCGTGGGCCTCCCCGTGGTGGTCGAGAACGACGCGAACGCGGCCGCTTGGGGCGAGTACCGCTTCGGCGCCGGCCAGGGCCACGACGACGTCGTCTGCATCACGCTCGGCACCGGCCTGGGCGGCGGCATCATCATCGGCGGCAAGCTGCACCGCGGACGCTTCGGCGTTGCGGGCGAGTTCGGCCACATCCGGGTCGTCCCCGACGGCCTGCTGTGCGGGTGCGGCAGCCAGGGCTGCTGGGAGCAGTACGCCTCCGGGCGGGCCCTCGTCCGCTACGCGCGGCAGCGCGCCGCCGCCACCCCCGAGAACGCGAAGATCCTCCTGGGCCTCGGCGACGGCACCCCCGCGGCCATCGAGGGCAAGCACATCAGCGAGGCCGCCCGCGCGGGCGACCCGGTCGCCATCGACTCCTTCCGCGAGCTGGCCCGCTGGGCGGGCGCGGGCCTGGCGGACCTCGCCTCGCTCTTCGACCCGTCCGCCTTCATCGTCGGCGGCGGAGTCTCCGACGAGGGCGACCTGGTCCTGGACCCGATCCGCAAGTCCTTCCGCCGCTGGCTCGTCGGCAACCAGTGGCGCCCGCACGCCCAGGTGCTCGCCGCGCAACTCGGCAGCAAGGCCGGACTCGTCGGCGCCGCCGACTTGGCGCGGCAGGGCTGACTGCACATGACGCCGGCTGAGCCGCACGCACTTTCGCCGCTGCCCGAATCCCGTACGGAGGCGTGCTCTGCATCCGAGGACTCAAAGCAGAGCAGAGGCGAGGCGAAGCGAAGCGGCTCGGCGGTGGTGCGCGTGCTCAGCTACAACGTCCGCTCGATGCGCGACGACCGCAGGGCGCTGGCCCGGGTGATCAGGGCCTGCGCCCCGGACGTCGTCTGCGTCCAGGAGGCGCCGCGCTTCTTCCGCTGGCGCAAGCACGCCTCCTTGCTCGCCCGTGAGTCCGGGCTGGTCTGGGTCACCGGCGGGGCCACCGCCTGCGGGCCGATGATCCTCAGCAGCCTGCGCGCGCACGTCGAGCACACGGAGGACATCCTGCTGCCCCGCACCCCCGGTCTCCATCAGCGCGGCTTCGCCACCGCCGTACTGCGCATCGGGGGTGCCCGGCTCTCCGTGATCAGCACCCATCTGAGCACCAACGCCCACGAGCGCTACGAGCAGGCCGGCCTCCTGCTCGACCGGGTCGCCGCCGCGGCGGACGGCGCGCACACGGTCGTCGGCGGGGACTTCAACGACCACCCCGACGGGCGGTCGTTCCGCCGGATCGCCGCCGAACTGCAGGACTGCTGGGCGGTACGGCCGTGGGGTGCGGAATACACCTCGCGGCCCGGCGATCCGTTCCAGCGCCTCGATGCGGTCTTCGCCGGCAAAGAGGTCGAGGTGCTCGGGTGCGGGGTGCCGGTCGGGCTTCCGGGAGTCACCGACCGCGACCTGCGGGCGGCCACCGACCACCTGCCGGTGCTCGCCGCGCTCCGGGTTCCCGCCGGGACCTGACCACCCCGCCGTGACCACTCGGCCGTGACTACACGACGGCGCCGCCGTGCGGGTCGTCGTCCTCGTCGTCACGGTCCTTCATCCGGCCGATGAGCGTCGCGAAACCGCCGAGGAAGCCGCCGACTCCGAGCACCACGACCCACCACGTGATCGGCTGCTGGAGGAGCACGAAGCCGAAGAGCAGCAGGGGCCCGCCGACCACTGCCAGCCACGCGAACTTCGTCGTCACGTCGGGCTGCGGCAGCGGCGGCGGCTCGGGCGGGACGAAGTGCCCCTCGTCCTCCTCCGGCAGCTCGTAGTCGCGAGGTCCGGGCCGCGGCGCCCGGACGACGAAGCCGCTGGAGGTGATCGACGAACCGGAGTTGAGGGACCCGGGCCCGCGCCGGTCGTCATCGTCGCCGGACCCCCCCTCGGGATCGGCCCCGCTGACGTCCTCGGCGTCCGGCCACAGTCCGTCGGTGTCCGGCTCCACACCGTAGGCGGCCACGAGCTGCGCCCAGGCGGCGTCCTCGTCCAGCGGAACGCCCGGCGGCTCGGGCGGCTCCGTGCCGTCCTCGGTGCCGTCGTGCGGCTCGTCACGCTCCGCCACTGGCCGCTCCGTCCGCGTTCTCGATGGCCTCGACCTCCGCCTCGGCCTTCGCCAGCCGCTGCACGAACTCGTACGACGAGCGGAAGATCTCCTCGGCGTCGTTGTCGAGCGTGGCCACGTGATAGCTGTTCTCCAGCACCCGCTCGGTGAGGTCGGCCGACGAGACGCGGCTGAGTACCAGCGCCGAGTTCGACGGATGGACCACATGGTCGACGCGGCTGTGCATCAGCAGCAGCGGCTGTGTCACCTGCGCCAGTTCGGCCTGCACGATCTTCCAGAATTTCGACAGCGAATGCACCGCATGCAGCGGCGTGCGGTCGTAGCCGAGCTCCTGCGCGCCCTCCTTGAGGCAGTCGCTGGTGATCCCCTTCACCGACGGCACGAAGTGGCGGATCAGCGGCACGGCCTTCAGCTGTGCGCTGTCGGACTTCACCGACGGGTTGACCAGGGCGATCCCGCTGATCGCGTCGCCGTGCCTCGCGGCCAGGTGCAGGGCGAGGGCACCGCCCATCGACAGGCCGAAGACGAAGACCCGGGTACACCGTTCGGACACCGCCCGCAGCTCGCGGTCCACCTCCGCGTACCAGTCCTGCCAGCCCGTGACCTGCATGTCCTGCCAGCGGGTGCCGTGACCCGGCAGCAGGGGCACGCTCACGGTCAGGCCGCGCCCGGCGAGGTACTCGCCCCACGGGCGCATCGACTGCGGCGATCCGGTGAAACCGTGGCAGAGCAGCACGCCGACGTCTCCGCCGTCGTGGCGGTACGGCTCGGCTCCGGGCATGAGCGGCACCGTGGGTCTCCTGTTCGCTGAGGTCCGGTGAGGGGTTGGTGAGGGTGCGGTGCGGGTATGGCGGGCAGCGGCCGATGAATACCTCACAGTACGCGGCTGACCGGGCAATCGGGTAGGCGCGTCGCCCAGTACCGCACGGCACCGAGGCAGATGACACGCCCTTGGCGGGATAAGGTCTTGGCATCGCAACAGGAGGTCCTCGGTTGTTGTACGGCGTCATGAAGGTGTCGATCGGCGGCTCGCTCAGGCTCGCCTTCCGCCCGTGGGTGGAGGGCATCGAGAACATCCCCAGCGAGGGTCCCGCGATCCTCGCCAGCAACCACCTCTCCTTCTCGGACTCCTTCTTCCTGCCGGCGATGCTCGACCGCAAGGTCACCTTCATCGCGAAGGCCGAGTACTTCACCTCGCCCGGCGTCAAGGGCAAGTTGACGGCGGCGTTCTTCAAGGGCGTCGGCCAGCTGCCGGTCGACCGCTCGGGCGCGCGCGGCGCGGGCGAGGCGGCGGTCAAGAGCGGACTGGCCGTCCTGGCACGCGGTGAGCTCTTCGGCATCTACCCGGAGGGCACACGCTCCCCGGACGGGCGGCTCTACCGCGGTAAGCCCGGCGGCCTGGCACGGGTCGCGCTCGCCTCCGGCGCGCCCGTCATCCCGGTCGCGATGATCGACACCGAGAAGATCCAGCCACCGGGCAAGGTCATCCCCAAGCTGATGCGCCCCGGCATCCGCATCGGCAAGCCGCTGGACTTCAGCCGCTATCGCGGCATGGAGAACGACCGCTACATTCTCCGCTCGGTGACCGACGAGGTCATGTACGAGATCATGAAGCTCTCCGGCCAGGAGTACGTGGACATCTACGCGACCGCCGCCAAGCGCCAGATCGCCGAGGCGAAGAAGCGCGCGGAGGAAGCCGTGAAGGCCGCGGAGGAAGCAGCCGACGACACCGCGGCGTCCGACTCCTGAGCGCGAGGGCAGGGGAGGGGGCCGAGGTGGCGCACCCGCGCATATCGGTCGAGCAGCCGCTGTGGCGCGCACTCGGCGGGTTCCGCGTGCTGGCGCTCGTCTACGCGTTCGCCAAGTACGTCTACCACAGCGAGCAGTACGCGCACCCGGCCGGCGCCTGGGCCTACATGATCGCACTCACCCTGTGGACACTGCTCACCTTGCCGCGCATGACGTCCGCGGCCCGCTGCACCCGCCCGTTCCTCATCGCCGACCTGTGCGTCGCCCTCGCGGGAATCCTGCTCACACCCGTCGTCGACACCCACGCCCGCGTGGTGGGCGGCGCCACCACCCTGCCGTCCTTCTGGGCCGCGGGGCCGGTGCTGGCCTTCGCGATCAAGGGCGGCTGGCGGTGGGCGGCTGCGGCCTCGGCGATCGTCGGGGTCTCCAACATCGTCGAGCGCGGGCGGATCGCCGCGGGCAATGTGCACAGCATCGTGCTGCTCTTCTTCGTCAGCACGGGCATCGGATACGTGATGGAGGTGGCCCGCAGCAGCGAGTGGGCGCTGTCGCGCGCCCTGCAGATCGAGGCGGCAACGCGCGAACGCGAGCGGCTGGCCCGCGACATCCACGACAGCGTGCTGCAGGTGCTCGCCATGGTGCAGCGGCGCGGCAACGAGGTCGGCGGCGAGGCAGCCGAGCTGGGACGGATGGCCGGCGAACAGGAGGTTGCGCTGCGGGCGTTGGTGGCGGGGGAGGCCGGGCGGGGTGGTGGGAAGAACGCCGGGCGGGGTGGTGGGAAGAACGCCGGGCGGGGTGGTGGGAAGAACGCCGCACGGGACGACGCGCGCGTTCCGGTCCAGCGGACACCGCTTGCGCAGGACGTCGAGCGTGAGACCGGGCCGGTTGATCTGAGCAGCCTGATGCGCCCGTACGCCGGGGCGAAGGTCACCGTCGCCGCACCCGCCGAGCCCGTCCTGCTGCCGCCCCACGCGGCGCGTGAGCTCGCCGCCGCCGTGGCCGCGGCCCTCGACAACGTGACGCGGCACGCGGGACCGGATGCGTGCGCGTGGATCCTCGTCGAGGACGAGCCGCAGGAGGTCAGGGTGAGCGTGCGCGACGACGGCCCCGGCATCCGGAAGGGCCGCCTCGCGGACGCAGAGCGCGAAGGGCGGCTCGGCGTCTCCCAGTCCATCCGTGGACGGCTGCGCGACCTCGGCGGCACCGCCGAGCTCACCTCCGTCCCGGGACAGGGCACGGAGGTCGAACTGCGCGTACCGCGCAGCGCATTGAAAGGACGGGGAGGAGCGGAGGCATGTCGGACGACCCGGTGAAGGTGATGGTGGTCGACGACCACCCCATGTGGCGCGACGCCGTCGCCCGCGACCTCGCCGAGGCCGGTTACGAGGTCGTGGCCACCGCGGGCGACGGCCACGAAGCAGTGAGGCGCGCCCGCGCCACCGCCCCGCACGTCCTCGTCCTCGACCTCAATCTGCCCGGGGTCCCCGGCGTGCAGGTGTGCAAGGAGCTCGTCGGCGGCGACACGCGGTTGCGGTTGCGGGTGCTGGTGCTGTCGGCGAGCGGTGAGCACGAGGACGTGCTGGAGGCGGTGAAGTCCGGCGCCACCGGCTATCTGCTCAAGTCCGCGGCGCGCGAGGAGCTGATCGACGCGGTACGCAGGACGGCCGCCGGCGAGCCGGTCTTCACCCCCGGCCTCGCGGGCCTGGTTCTCGGTGAGTACCGGCGGCTCGCAGCCGCCCCCGAGAGCTCCGCCGCCCCGGACGAGCCGGACGTGCCCCGGCTCACCGAGCGCGAGACGGAGGTGTTGCGCCTGGTCGCCAAGGGGCTGAGCTACCGCCAGATCGCCGAGCGGCTCGTCATCTCGCACCGCACCGTGCAGAACCACGTCCAGAACACCCTCGGCAAGCTGCACCTCCACAACCGTGTCGAGCTGGTCCGCTATGCGATCGAGCGCGGTCTCGACGACGCGTGAGGTACGCGTGAGCTATCGCGCGATCTACGTGTGAGCTGTACCCGTTCGGGTGAGAAGACGGCGGCCAAGGTCCGCTGAAACGGCGGGAATCGACAGCATTCCGCACACCGCGCCGTCCCCTGTGACCCTGATCACGGCTAGCGTTGCCGTCGTCCGGACTCAGGCAGGCAGAAGGGAAAGATTCGATGCGGGTCGGAGTGCTGACCGGCGGCGGCGACTGCCCCGGTCTCAACGCCGTCATGCGGGCCATGGTCCGTAAGGGCGTGAAGCAGTACGGTCACGAATTCATCGGCTTTCGCGACGGCTGGCGCGGCCCTCTGGAAGGCGACACCAGCAAGCTCGACATCCCCGCCGTCCGCGGCATCCTGCCCCGCGGCGGCACCATCCTCGGCTCCTCCCGGACCAATCCGCTCAAGGCGGAGGACGGCGTGCGCCGGGTCAAGGAGAACCTCGCCAAGCACGAGGTGGACGCCCTCGTCGCGATCGGCGGAGAGGACACTCTCGGCGTGGCGTCCACCCTCTCGGACGACTACGGCATCCCCTGCGTCGGCGTCCCGAAGACCATCGACAACGACCTCAACGCCACCGACTACACCTTCGGCTTCGACACCGCCGTCAACATCGCGACGGAGGCCATCGACCGGCTGCACACCACCGCCGAGTCCCATATGCGGGTCCTCGTCATCGAGGTGATGGGCCGCCACGCGGGCTGGATCGCCCTGCATGCCGGCCTGGCGGGCGGCGCCAACGTCATCCTCATCCCCGAACGCCGCTTCGACATCGACCAGGTGTGCGCGTGGGTGGAGAGCCGCTTCAAGGTCCGGTACGCACCGATCATCGTCGTCGCGGAGGGCGCCATGCCCAAGGACGGCGACATGGTGACGAAGGACGGCACGCTCGACTCCTTCGGCCACGTACGGCTGTCGGGCATCGGCGACTGGCTCGCCAAGGAGATCGAGAAGCGCACCGGCAAGGAGGCACGCACGACGGTTCTCGGCCACATCCAGCGCGGCGGCACGCCGACGGCGTTCGACCGCTGGCTCGCCACCCGGTTCGGGCTGCATGCGATCGACGCCGTGCACGAGCGCGACTTCGGGAAGATGGTCGCGCTGCGCGGCACGAACATCGTGCGCGTGCCGCTCGCGGAGGCGACCGCGAAGCTGAAGACCGTCGACCCGAGCCTGTACGAGGAAGCTCAGGTCTTCTTCGGATGACGTGAGCGACTCGCACGCGAGCAAGTGGAGGGGCACCTCCTGCCGCAGGCAGGGGGAGGCCGGCCGAGGGACGAGGCTGCCCGCGGAGCGCGGGAGCCGGCGGAGAAGCGAACGGAAGACCCTGGGTCAGGGCGGGGCGTCCAGCACCGCCCTGACGCCGGCGCTCAGCGGCTCGGCACCGCCACCGCGGCCAGCAGCTCGGCGACGATCGCCGTCCCGTTGATCGTCAGCACCGACTCCGGGTGGAACTGCACGCCCGCGAAGTGCGGCCCGCGCATCGCGTGCACATCGCCGCTCACCGGGTCACGGCTCAACTCGATGCCGTGCATGCCCAGTTCGCGCACGGTCGCCTCGTCGCACCGCGCGGTGAACGTGTTGTAGAAGCCGACCGTCTCGGGGCGCCCGAACAGGTCGATGCGCTCCTGCGCTCCCTGGAACGGCACGTCCTTGCGGACGATGTCGAGCCCGAGCTCCGCCGCGATCAGCTCATTGCCCAGGCACACCCCCAGCAAACCTCCCACCCGGTGCCCGGCCACCAACTCCGCGGCGAGCGCCCGCAGTCGCCGCATCTTCGGATCCGTCACGTCATTCGGGTCGCCCGGACCCGGCCCCAGCACGACCGGCCCCTCGTGCGCGAGCACCGTCTCCCGCAACCCGGGCGCGTCGTACCGCACCACCGTCACCCCGAGACCGGCCGAGCGCAGCACGTGGGCGAGCATCGCGGTGAAGCTGTCCTCGCCGTCGACGACGAGCGCGTGCGCGACCTGCTGCCGATCACCGTGCACCTGCATGCGCAGCCAGAACGGCGCGAGGTTCGCCCGCCGCGCGTCGAGGGCGGCGCGCACCCGGTGATCGTCGGCGAGCCGCGGGTGGGGTGCAGCCGCCGCGCGCGGGGGAGCGGGCCGTACGCCCAACGCCGCGAGCACGCCCGCCGCCTTGGCGTGCGTCTCGGCCACCTCGCCGGCCGGGTCCGAGTGCCGCACGAGCGTCGCGCCCACGGCAACCCGCAGCCGCCCGTCGGCGCCGATGTCGGCGGTACGGATGAGAATCGGGGAATCGAGTGTCTGCGCCCCGCCCGCGTCCCGCCCGATCAGCGCGAGCGCGCCGGCGTAATAGCCACGCCCCTCGGCCTCGTACCGCTCGATGACCCGGCATGCATTCTGCACGGGCGAGCCGGTCACGGTCGCGGCGAACATCGTCTCGCGCAGCACGTCCCGCACGTCCATCGACGTCCTCCCGCGCAGCTCGTACTCGGTGTGCGCGAGGTGGGCCATCTCCTTCAGCCGCGGCCCGACCACCTGCCCGCCGAGGTCGCCGACGGCGCACATCATCTTCAGCTCCTCATCGACGACCATGGTGAGCTCCTCGACCTCCTTGGCGTCGTGCAGGAACGCCAGCAGACCCTCCGCATCAGGGCCGCTCGCCGGATACCGGTAGGTCCCGCTGATCGGGTTCATCACCACCGTTCCTCCCGACATCCGCACATGGACCTCGGGGCTCGCCCCGACCAGCGTGCTCCCGCCCGTCTCCCGCCCCCGCCCGTCCGAGGAAGGCCCTTCGGGCCGCTTGTTGTTTCCGATGTGTACGACATAGGTCCAGTACGCGCCGCGTTCACCCGCGAGCAGCCGCCGGAAGAGCGCCAGTGCGTCCCGGGCGCCGAATCCCGGGATCGTGCCGTGGAAGGTCCGCCGGATGACGAAGTTGGCGCCCTCGCCGCGCCCGATCTCGTCCTCGATCACCCGCCGGACGATGCGGGCGTAGGACGCGTCGTCGATGTCGAACTCCCCGCCCTCGACCCGTACGCCGTGCGCGGGCAGTGCGTCCATCAGCTCGTCGAGCGGCAGTTCGTGGCTCTCCTCGGGCCGTAGCACGACCAGCGGCGTCCCGTCGTCCCGCACATCGAACCCGCGCTCGCGGATCTGCCGGAACGGCACGAGCGCCAGCGCGTCGAGCGCGGCCCCGCCCTCCGGCGCGCCCGTGGGCAGCGGAATCTCCCCGAGCCGCGGCACCTCGTCGGCAGGCCCGATCAGCACCTCGACGATGTCGTGATCCCGCCCGGGCGTCGCGCGCCGCAGCAGCGCGAACGGCGGGCAGCCGGGGCTGAGCAGCCGCTCGACGACAGCGGCCGATGGGTGGTTCATACGGGTCATGCGGGACTCCTTCGGTGGGGAAGGGCGGCCCGCGGATACGCCGAAGGCCGCCCCTCGGGCGGCCTTCGCGGAAGTCTTTCGTTGCGCGCGATCAGTGGGCCGCCGGTTGAGCGGTCCACCACCAGAACAGAATCGTCGGCGCGGGCATGCTCCGCACCTTACCCGATCCACGGCTCCAGGCACGGCCGAGGATTCCACATGAGGGTAGTATTACGTAGCGGGCGTAATACGGGATACGGAGGTGCACACTATGCGGCTCAACAGCAAAGGCCAGGTCACGATCCCGGCCGAGATCAGGCACAAGTGCGGTTGGCGGCCGGGTGACGAGGTGGACGTGCTGATCGACGAGGACGGGGCCGTGCGGATAGTGCGCCGGCAAGGCAGCCTGACCCGTGGCCAGCGTGCGACCCGGCGCCTGCGCGGCACGGCGACGACGCGGATGAGCACCGACGAGATCATGGAGTTGCTGCGTGGCGAGTAACCACGTGCGTGTTGTCGGCTCCGGAACGGTTGAGCCGACCACCCTGGTGGACTCCTGCGTCCTGCTCGACATTGCGACCGACGATCCCAAGTGGGCGCAATGGTCCGACGATGCGCTGGCGCGGGCGCGTGACGAAGGGGTGGTCGTCATTAACCCGATCGTGTACGCCGAAGTATCCGTGGGCTACGACGCCATCGAGGACCTCGACGAAGCGCTACCGCCCTCGGACTTCCAGCGGGAGGAACTCCCTTACGAGGCGGGGTTTCTCGCGGGCAAGGCATTCCTGGCCTATCGCAGGCGCGGCGGGCAGAAGGCAACGCCGCTGCCCGACTTCTACATCGGCGCCCACGCGGCGATCCGGTCTCACCGACTGCTCACCCGCGATGTGTCCAGGTACCGCACGTACTTCCCCGGGGTCGAGCTCATCTGCCCGGGCTGAGCCGACGCCGCAAGACCGCGCCGCGTCATTGCCCCGCGAGGAGGACGGCGCGTACGGGGTAGCCCGCAGAGGTGTAGCCGTAGCCTCCGCCGGTGACGACGGCGGCCACGGCGAGGTTGTGGTCGTAGGCGACGAACCAGCCGTCGGGGTTCTGTCCCTGCACCTCGGCCGTGCCGGTCTTGGCGCCGCCTCCCTCGATCCCCTGCATCCGCGGTGCCGCGGTGCCGCGCTCGGCGGTGGCCGACATCATCTGCTGGAGCGCCGCGTCCGTGCCGGGCGGAAGTGCGCCGGGCGCGGACTGCTGGGGGAGCCCCGGCAGGAGAATCGGCTGCCGGAACGTACCCGATTGGACGGTCGCCCCGACGGAGGCCATCAGAAGCGGGCTCATCAGCACCTGCCCCTGCCCGATCATGTCCGCGGCCTTTTCGACCTCATCGCCGGCGGCAGTGGGGATCTGCCCCTCGGCAGAGGCGACACCGATGTTCCAGCCGAGCCCGATGCCGAAGTCGTTCCTGGCCGTGGTGGCCAGGTCGTCATCGGTGAGCTTGTCGTGGAGCGAGATGAAAGCGGTGTTGCAGGAGTGGGCGAAGTCGTCGGTGAGGTCGAAGGACGGGGACGCCTCGCCCTCGGAGTTGGTGAAGTCCTTGCCGTCGACGGCGTAGTGCGAGGGGCAGGGAAGCGGGGTCGTGGCGGTGACGGCGCCCTTGTCGAGCAGGGCCGCACTGGTGATGATCTTCATCGTCGAGCCGGGCGGATAGGCGCCGGACAGCGCCCAGTCGAAGCCGCCAGCCGGTGACTCCGCGATGGCCTTGATGTGGCCGTTGCGCGGATCGATGGCGACGAGCCCGGTGTCGAGCGTGCCGCCGTGCGACGCCTGCGCGACGGCCTGTTCGGCCGCGGCTTGCAGGTGCGCGTCCAGGGTGGTCCTGATTGCCCCCGCGACCGGAGGCGTGAACGTGTCGAGGGTGGCGACGTAGCCCCCACCGTCGGCGTTGACCGCGATCACCCCGGTGCCGTTGCGGCCCTGACCGGCTTCACCGGGCCGGCTCGCCAGGGTGCTGAAGATGCCGCTCAGCGACGGGTACGCGGCCGCAGTGAGCACCGTGCCGTTCTCGTCGGTAACGGTGAAGCCGCCGGACGGCGGCACCGCCCCGATCTCCACGGCGGTGCCCGCCGCCAGCTTCGGATTGATCACGGACGGCGACCAGTCCACCGCGTCCTGCCCGCCCCCGCCGACCACGTTCAGCGCGCTGTTGTACGACCATGTGCCATGCCCGGCGAGCTGGGCGCTGACGTGGAATGTGACACGGGGTGAAGCGGACGCATCTGCGGCGACACGGCTGAAGCTCAGGCCCGTCAGCTTCAACTCGTCATGAAAGTCCTGCAGCGCTTCCGCCGCGTCGGAGGGATCGTTGGTGTCGGAGGCCGCACCCTGGTAGTGCCCCGCCGCCCAGGAGTTGAGAAACGCCTGCGCGAAGTGCACCGGATCGACGGGCGCCGCGGTGCGCGTACCCGTGGGCGGCGCGGTCGACGCGGTGTTGTCCCCCGCCAGCCCGTGCCAGACGTTGTAGACGCCGAGCCCTGCCATTGTCAGCAGCGCAAGGCAGACGACGAGTATCCCGATCCTGACGCTGCGACGCACGACGCCCCCCTGCAGTCCCCCCACCCCACGGGACCTTCACGAAATGGTCGACGCAGGATCACAACAGGAGCGAGTGTGAGGCTAGGGGCTGGTTAGGTCAAGACCAATCCGGCCGCGTGAACGTGCCGGCCACGGCAGCCGAGACGAACGCCGCGAACGCGGCGGGGACGAGGGTGAGGACGGGACCGTCGCTGTTCTTGAGCTCGCGGACGCCGCCGAGCTCGCCGTCACGGAGCTGGTCACCAACGTGCTCAAGCACGTCCCGGACCGGCGCTGCACGATCGTCATCGCGCGGCAGGAGGAACGGCAGGGGGCGCGGGTGGAAGTCAGCGACAGCTCACCCGCGCTGCCCGGGCCGCGCGAGCCGGAAGGGCTCTGCGAGAGTGGGCGCGGGCTGGCGTTGGTCGCGCTGATCAGTGAGGCTTGGGACGCCGAGCCGCTGCCTGACGGGCCCGGCAAGACGGTCTGGTTCGAGCTCAAGCGCTGAGGAGCAATGCCGGGATGCTGACGCTGGACGACGTACGGGATGCGGCAAAGCGGATCGACGGGATCGCGCACCGGACCCCCGTCCTGACCTCGCGGACCGTGAACGAAGCGTGCGGCGGCGCGCAGCTGTACTTCAAGTGCGAGAACCTCCAGCGTGTCGGAGCGTTCAAGTTCCGCGGCGCCTACAACGCGATCTCCCGGCTCACGCCGGAGCAACTCCGGCGCGGCGTGGCCGCGTTCTCCTCCGGCAACCATGCGCAGGCGGTCGCACTCGCCGCCCGGCTCGCCGGGACGCACGCCGTGATCGTCATGCCCGAGGACGCGCCCCAGGAGAAGCTCGCTGCGACGCGAGGCTACGGCGCCGAGATCGTGATCTACGAGCGTTACACCCAGGACCGCCGGGCCGTCGCCGAGCGGATCGCGGACGAGCGCGGGCTGACGCTGATCCCGCCGTTCGACCACCCCGACGTGATGGCCGGGCAGGGGACGGTCGCCCTGGAGCTGCTGGAGGAGACCGGACCGCTCGACGTGCTGGTCGTCCCGGTGGGCGGCGGCGGGCTGATCTCGGGCTGCGCCACCGTCGCCAAGGCGCTGCACCCGCAGATCCGTGTCGTCGGCGTCGAGCCGGAGAACGGCGACGACACGCGGCGGTCGCTCGCGGCAGGCGAGCGGGTGCGGATCGACGTGCCGCGCACCATCGCGGACGGGCTGGCGATCGACATGCCCGGCGAGCTGACCTTCTCCGTCGTCCGCCGTCTGGTCGACGAGATCGTCGTGGTGAGCGACGACGAGATCCGGTCCGCCATGACGCTGGCCTTCGAGCGGCTCAAGACCGTCGTCGAGCCCAGCGGAGCCGTTGGTCTCGCCGCGCTCCTCGCCGACCGGCTCGCCCCGCTCCCCGAGCGCGTCGGCGTCGTCTTCTCGGGAGGGAACGTGTCGGTGAAGAGGTTTCGCTCTTTGTATGACACCGCCGATCGCTGATCGCCCGTTGGTCAACTGGTACCTGTGAGGTCGGGCAGACCGCCCTCGTCGAGCCATGCGGCGAAGTCCTCGCGCTTACGGCGCTTGCCGGAGTCTTCCAGTGCCGCGTTGACGGTGGCTTCGCCTATCGGGTGTGGTAGACATCCGCGCGGTGGTCGATACGTACAACACGCACCACGCGCTCGGCTTCGAGGATGCGGCAGACGACGCGGTACGCACCTCGTCGCACCGAGTGGTAGCCGGCCAGTTCACGCATCAGGGGCTTGCCCACGCGTTGGGGATTGTCCACAAGTGCGCCCGTGATGAACTCGGTGACCGCAGTGGCTACGGCGAAGGGGAGTCCCTTTGGGGGCGGTTCGGTGAGGGCCCGTCGCGCGGCAGGTGCAAGCGCCAGGGTGTATGCCTCGTCGCTCACTCGCGCTCCTGCTCGGCGCGCGACCGCTCTTGCATCAGGCGTCGGAGCTCTTCGGCGTCAGTGCCTTCGCCTCGATCGATGTCCTGCTCCGCCTCGGCGATCTGGCCGAGTGCGCCGGGGGTGCTCAGGAGGTCCAGCGTCTCTTCCAGCGCTTCCAAATCCGACACCGACATGATCACGGCTTCAGGTCTGCCGTTCCGAGTGATCACGACACGTTCGTGGGTGTCGCGCACCTCGTCCAGTACGGCAGAAAGCCGCGCCTTGGCGTCCGCCAGTGGTATCGTCGTCATGACCTGAATTCTGGTCACCGATTGGCGCGTGCGTCAAACGTCGGCCGCCGCGCCGCGTCTCACCTGCTGGGCCAAGACCCAGGCCTCGGTCACCACCCCGTAACCTTGTCCATGTGACCGTGAATGCCGAAACCCACGCCGGTGCCAAGAGCTGGCGAGACCTTCCCGCGGCGCAGCAGCCCGAGTGGCCGGATCCCGAGGCTCTGCGCGATGTGATCGCGGACCTCGAGTCGTATCCGCCGCTCGTCTTCGCGGGCGAGTGCGACCAGCTGCGTGCCCGCATGGGCGCCGTCGCCCGTGGTGAGGCGTTCCTGCTGCAGGGCGGCGACTGCGCCGAGGCCTTCGACGCCGTCTCCGCGGACCAGATCCGCAACAAGCTCAAGACGCTGCTGCAGATGGGCGCGGTGCTCACCTACGCGGCCTCCGTGCCGGTGGTGAAGGTCGGGCGGATCGCCGGGCAGTACTCCAAGCCGCGCTCGAAGCCGACCGAGACGCGCGACGGGGTGACCCTGCCGACGTACCGGGGCGACAGCGTCAACGGCTTCGCCTTCACGCCCGAGGCGCGTACGCCCGATCCGCAGCGGCTCAAGCGGATGTACCACTCGTCGGCGGCCACGCTGAACCTGGTGCGTGCGTTCGCCACCGGTGGCTACGCGGACCTGCGCCAGGTGCACGCCTGGAACCAGGACTTCGTGAAGTCCTCGCCGTCCGGGCAGCGCTACGAGGCGCTGGCGCGCGAGATCGACAACGCGCTGAACTTCATGCGGGCCTGCGGGACGGACCCTGAGGAGTTCAAGACCGTCGAGTTCTACTCCTCGCACGAGGCGCTCATTCTCGACTACGAGTCGGCGCTCACCCGTACCGACTCGCGCACCGGGAACCTGTACGACGTCTCGGCGCACATGGTGTGGATCGGCGAGCGCACCCGGCAGCTGGACCATGCGCACATCGAGTTCGCCTCGAAGATCCGCAATCCGATCGGGGTGAAGCTCGGTCCGATGACGACGCCCGAGGAAGCGCTGACGCTGATCGACCGGCTCGACCCGGAGCGCGAGCCGGGGCGGCTCACCTTCATCACCCGGATGGGCGCGGACAAGATCCGCGACAGGCTCCCGGCCCTGGTGGACAAGATCACCGCGTCCGGTGCGCAGGTGGCATGGGTGTGCGACCCGATGCACGGCAACACCTTCGAGGCGGCCTCCGGACACAAGACGCGCCGCTTCGACGACGTGCTTGACGAGGTCAAGGGCTTCTTCGAGGTGCACAAGGGGCTCGGCACCCACCCGGGCGGCATCCACGTGGAGCTGACCGGTGACGACGTCACCGAGTGCGTCGGCGGCGGCGACGAGATCTTCGTCGACGACCTGCACCAGCGTTACGAGACGGCGTGCGACCCACGGCTCAACCGCAGCCAGTCGCTGGACCTGGCGTTCCTGGTGGCAGAGATGTACCGGGGGCAGTGACCCCGGGAGCACACGTGAAAAGGGGCGCGGATCACATCGGTCCGCGCCCCTTGACGCTTTTCCGGGCCTGGCGGCAACGGGTAAGGTTAGGTTAACCTCAGCAGTCAGAGGTCATCCGTTCCAGCCAAGGCCCGAGATCCCGCAGGGGGTGAACCGCGTGTACGTCTGCCACTGCTTCGGCATCACCGAGGCACAGGTGCACGCGCACAAGGAATCCGGTGCCTGCACCCCGCGCGACGTCGCCTCCGCCTGCAAGGCGGGCACCGACTGCGGGTCCTGCGTGCGCCGGATACAGGCCCTCCTCGGACGCGGTGCCGGCTGCGCATCCCGCGCCGAGCTCCAGGCGCGCCTCACGCCGACGGCGGCCGCTGTCCCCGCTGCCCCTGCCGTCGCCGACGCGGCCTGACGGTCACGATTCGTCGGGCTGTTCGATCTGCTGGGCGATGTAGAGCGGCTCACCCAGCTTCTCCACCAGCTCCAGCTGCGTGTCCAGGTAGTCGATGTGGTGCTCCTCGTCGGCCAGGATCGACTCGAAGATGTTGGCCGAGGTGATGTCGTCCTTGGCCCGCATCACGTTGATGCCCCGCCGCAGCCGGTCGATCGCCTCGATCTCGACCTGGCGGTCCGCCTGGAACATCTCGGTGACGGTCTGGCCCGTGCGGATGTGGAAGAGCCGCTGGTAGTTCGGCAGGGCCTCCAGGAAGATGATCCGGTCGGTGAGGATCTCCGCGTGCCGCATCTCGTCGAAGGACTCGGCGCGGGTGTACTTCGCGAGCTTCGTCCAGCCGTTGTTCTCCTGCAGCTTCGCATGCAGGAAGTACTGGTTGATCGCGGTCAGTTCTGCCGTGAGCTGCTCGTTGAGGAACTCGATGACCTCGGGGTCGCCCTGCATCGCCTAAGCCGTCCTTCCCGGGTGGACCACACATCGGATCTACGCATTGGGCGCATCCTGGCACCGGTGACCGGGGCGATCCAGTAAGTACACGCTTAGTGCGGGTTGGTATGGCATGCCCGATCTGCGCCGGGGATGGTCGGGACCATCCCTCCTGGTCTGTCACCATGGAGTCATGGGTCAGTCGGAACGCCGCGAAGGAGAGCTTCCTCCGGGACAGCGTCTCCAGCGCGGCTGGCCGGTGCTGCATTACGGACCGGTCCCGAGGTTCAAGCCTGACCGCTGGGAATTCCGCGTGTTCGGCGCGACCGCCGACGGCGAGAAGCACTGCTGGAATCATGACGAGTTCTCGGCGCTGACCAAGACCACCGTCATCGGCGACTTCCACTGCGTCACGAAGTTCTCCATGCTCGGCGTCGAATGGGGCGGCGTCGCCACGTCCACGATCCTTGAGCTGGCCCCGCCGGCGCCCGAGGTGACGCACGTGATGGTCTGGGCCGAGTACGGCTTCAGCTCCAACCTGCGGATCGCCGACTTCGCCGACGACAAATCGCTTTTCGCCACTCATCGGGGCGGTGAACCGCTCACGGCGGAACACGGATTTCCCGTCCGGCTCGTCGTTCCCCGCCTTTATGCGTGGAAGGGGCCCAAGTGGGTCCGCGGCGTGGAGTACATGGTCGCCGACCGGCGCGGCTTCTGGGAGGAGCGCGGCTACCACAACCTCGGCGATCCCTGGCGGGAGCAGCGCTACTCCTACCAGGAGGAGCTCGGGGACGGTCCCGAGCTCTACTGAGCGTGTGCGCGCGCCCGCAGCTCCTTCAGGCGGGCCACGTCGGCCGCGTCCTGGGCCTGCGCGCCGGGGGTCTCGATCACCAGCGGCACCCGGTCGGTCGCCGGGTGGCTGAACAGGTCGGCGAACGGCTGCAGGCCGATGTGCCCGGCGCCGATGTTCTCGTGCCGGTCCAGGTGCGCACCCACGACGTCCTTGGAGTCGTTGGCGTGGATGAGCTTCAGCCGCCCCTGCCCGCACACCTCGACCAGCTCGTCGAGGAGCGCCTTCGTCCCGCCGGGCGCCGCCAGGTCGTGCCCGGCGGCGAAGGCGTGGCAGGTGTCGAGGCACACCCCGAGCCGTGGATGGCGGTCGAGCGCGTCGAAGTACGGGCCGAGATCCTCCGCGAGCGAGCAGAGCGAGGCGCCCTGGCCCGCGGTCGGTTCCAGCAGCAGCCACGGGTCGTCGTCGTGCGTCAACTCCTCCAGCAGCGGCAGCATCTCCTCGCGCACCTGGGACAGGGCCTTGGAGCGTGCCCGGCCGCCGGTCGCCGAGCCGGTGTGCACGACGACCCCCGAGGCACCTATCTCGCGGCCCCGTCGCAGCGAGTGACGCAGCGCGGCCACCGACTTCTCGACCGTCGCCGCGGTGTGCGAGCCGAAGTTGATCAGATAGGGCGCGTGGACGTACGCGGGGAGGCTCTCCTCGGCGCATGCGGCGCGGAACGCCTCGTCCTGCCGCCGGTTGCCGGTCGGGGTCGCCCAGCCGCGCGGATTGGCTACGAAGACCTGGACCACCTCGGCGCCCATCGCACGGGCGTGGGTCAGGCCCGCGGTGGCGAGCCCGCCCGCCACCCGCACATGGCCGCCGACCGGATTCCGCAGCCGCGCATCGCCGGTCCACGCCGCCGCGCTGCTCGTCATCGCGCCGCTCATCGTGCCCACAAGGTGATCGTAGTGTTGCGCGGCTGCATCGAGTCCGCGCCGGGCGTCTGGCTGAAGACCTTGCCGGTGAGGAAGAGCTGGATCACCGACACCTTGAACCCGGCCGCCTGCAGCTCCTTCGTCGCGGCGCCGACGTCCTGCCCGGTCACATCGGGCACCTTGAACAGCTGCTGGCCCTTGGAGACGGCGAGGGTGATCGTGTCGCCCGCGGCCGCCTGGCCGCCGCCCGCCGGGCTCTCCTGGGCCACCGAGTCCTTCGGCACGGTGTCCGAGTAGACCGGGGTCGGGGAGATCTGCACCTTGAACCCGGCCGCCTCCAGTGTCTGCTGGGCGTCGCTGACCGTGGAGCCCGTCACGTCCGGGACGGTTACCGCCTTGCCCCGGCTCACCGTGAGCGCGACAGCGTCGCCGGACTGCCGCGGGGCCCCCGGCGGCGGGTTGGTGGAGATCACCGAACCCGCCGGGACGGTGTCGCTGAACGCCTTCGTCACGGCGCCCGCCGTCAGACCGTCGTCCGCCAGCTGCTGTTGCGCCTGCGCCAGCGCCTTGCCGCTCAGGTCGGGTACGTCGATCTGCTCCGGGCCGCGGGAGACCACGACGCGTACCGTTCCGTTGCCGCGGATCCGGGCGCCGGGCGCCGGGTCGGTGGAGATCACATGATCGGCCGCCACGGTGTCGCTGTAGGCCTGGGAGAGGTTCACGCCGAGCCCGGCCGCGTGCAGCCTCTGCTCGGCCTGGGCGCTGCTCATCGCCAGCACCGCCGGGACGTTGGTGAACTGGCCCGCGCCGACGTACCAGACGACCGCGCCCACGCCGAAGAGCGCCGCGAGCACGCTGACGATCGCGATCAGCCCGCGTCGCGACGAGCCGCGGCGCCGGTGCGCGACGGGCGGCTCCTCGTCCCTGACGAGGTCGGGCGGGACCTGGTAGCGGCTGGTGCGGTCGAGGGGCGGTGCGGTGCGTTTCGCCCTGCTACGGGAACCGGCGCCGGCAGCGCTCAGGACGGTGGTGGGATCCTCGGCGCCGACGCCCAGCGCCGTGCCCGAGGCCTGCGGCGGTACGGAGTCGAGCTGCGCCTGCGTCAGCGCGCCGCGCACGGTCCGCAGGTGCGCGAGCAGCGCGACGGCATCGGCGGGCCTCGCCTGCGGGTCGCGCGCCGTGGCCGCCGCCACCAGGGAGTCCAGCCCCGCGGCGAGCCCGGGGACGGCGGCGGACGGCGGCGGGACGTCCTGGTGGAGGTGCTGGTAGAGGATCTGCGCGGGAGTGTCCCCGCCGTGCGGCTTGGCGCCGGTGAGCATCTCGTAGAGCAGCACCCCGCACGCGTAGACGTCGGAGCGCTGGTCGGCATGGCTGTGCTCGATCTGTTCCGGGGCGAGGTACGAGACCGTGCCGAGGACGGAGCCGGTCGAGGTGGTGGTGTCGGTGCCGACCGCCCGCACCAGGCCGAAGTCCGCGACCTTGACCCGCCCGTCGTCGCCGATCAGGACGTTCTCCGGCTTCATGTCGCGGTGGACGAGACCCGCTCGGTGGGCGGCGCCGAGCGCGGCGAGCACCGGCTCCAGGATGTCGAGGGCGGCGCGCGGCTGCAGGGCGCCGCGCTCGCGCAGCACGTCGCGCAGCGTGCACCCGGCGACGTACTCCATGGCGAGGTAGACGTAGCTGCCGTCGGTGCCCTGGTCGTAGACCCCGACGACGTTGGTGTGGTCCAGCCGTGCGGCGGCCTTCGCCTCGCGGATGAACCGCTCGACGAAGCCGCCGTCCGCGGCGAGCGACGGGTGCATCACCTTCAGCGCCAGCACGCGGTCGAGTCGGGCGTCCACGGCCCGGTAGACCGTGGCCATGCCGCCGACGGCGATGCGCGACTCGATCCGGTACCGCCCGTCGAGGACGTGGCCGACGAGGGGGTCCTGCAGGGTCGTATCCACGAAACGGCAGTTTACGAGCCGCGGCTCAGCGGAATGCCGGTCGCTCGGGATCGAAGCTCCCTTCGACGGCTCCCTCGGTCCCGCCGGCGGTGCCGTCGAACGCGGCGAGACCGTCGACCGGCGAGGACGCCTGCGCATGGTGACGGCGCGGGATGCGGCCGGCGCGGTGGGCGAGACGCCCGGCCTCCACCGCGTGCCGCATCGCCTCCGCCATCAGCACCGGCTCCTGCGCCCGGGTCACGGCGGAGGCGAGCATCACGGCCTCGCAGCCGAGCTCCATCGCCAGCGCCGCGTCGGAGGCCGTGCCGGCTCCCGCGTCGAGGATCACCGGCACACCCGCGCGCTCGATGATCAGCTGGAAGTTGTGCGGATTGCGGATGCCGAGGCCGGAACCGATGGGCGAGCCCAACGGCATGATCGCCGCACAGCCGGCCTCCTCCAGCCTGCGGGCGAGCACCGGGTCGTCGTTGGTGTACGGCAGGACCGTGAAACCGTCGTCGACCAGCGTCTCGGCGGCGTCGAGCAGCTCGACCGGATCGGGCAGCAGGGTGCGCTCGTCGGCGACGACCTCCAGCTTCACCCAGTCGGTGCCGAGCGCTTCGCGCGCGAGGCGCGCGGTGAGCACGGCCTCGCCCGCCGTGAAGCAGCCCGCCGTGTTGGGCAGCACACGGATGCCGTGCTTGTGGAGGACGGAGAGCACCGACCCCTTGACGGTCGGGTCGAGGCGGCGCATCGCGACCGTGGTCAGCTGCGTGCCGGAGGCGAGCAGCGACCGTTCGAGCACCTCCAGGCTCGGTGCACCGCCGGTACCCATGATCAGGCGGGAGGTGAAGCTCGTCCCTGCGATGATCAGCGGATCATCAGCCATCGTTGCGTCAGCCTCCCTGGACCGCGGTGAGGACCTCGACGCGGTCACCCGCGCCCAGCCGGGTGTCGTGCCAGCGGCTGCGCGGGATCACCGTCTCGTTGACGGCCGCGGCGACTCCGGAGGGCGCGGTGGTCAACGTGGCGACCAGCCGGTCGAGGGTGAGGCCGTCGGGGACCTCACGGGGCTCGCCATTGAGCGATACGTGGAGACGGTCAGGGGTCATGCTGGCTGCTCCTGGAGCGTTCGGGAGGAGAAGCGTGCCGGGGAGAAGGCGCGGGCGCCGGCCGGGAGGGCTCCGGTGGTGAGCACCTCGGCCATCACATCGCCGGTGATGGGGGTGAGCAGCACTCCGTTGCGGTGGTGGCCGGTGGCGAGCACGAGCCCCGGCAGCTCGGTCGGGCCGAGCATCGGCGCGTTGTCGGGAGAGCCGGGGCGCAGGCCCGCGAGCGTCTCGGTGAGGGGCAGTTCCGTGATGCCGGGGACGAGCTCGTGGGCGTCGCGCAGCAGCTCGTAGACGCCGCCCGCGGTGACGGTGGTGTCCCAGCCGAGCTCCTCGCTGGTGGCCCCGACGACCAGCTCGCCGTTCTCGCGCGGTACGAGGTAAACGTGACCGCCGCGGACCACGGCGCGCACCGTGCGGGAGAGGAACGGGGCCAGAGCACCGGGGACGCGTAGCCGCAGCACCTGCCCCTTGACCGGGCGCACCGGCGGCAGCAGTTCCTCCGGGAGCCCTTCGACGGTGCCGCTGCGGCTGCCGGCGGCGAGCACCACCTGGCCCGCGCAGATCGTCGTACCGCCGCGCAGCACCGCGCCGGCGGCCATGCCCCGCACGACGCTGATCCTTTCGACCGGGTCGCGGTGGAAGGCCACACCCGCCAGCTGCGCCGCGCTCAGCAGGGCCTTCGCCAGCCGCCGCGGGTCGATCTGGTGGTCGCCGTCCACCCGCAGTCCGCCGCGCACGCCCGGTGCCAGCATCGGTTCGAGACGACGGCAGTCGCGGCCGCTGAGCCACTCGGCCTGCAGGCCCAAGGAGCGCTGGAAGGCGTGGAGTTCGCGCAGGGCCGCGCGGTCGTCGGCGTCGAGGGCCACGGCGAGGGTGCCGCACCGGCGGTAGCCGAGGTCGAGTCCGGTGGCCTGCGACAGTTCCTCGGCGAAGTCGGGGTAGCGCCGCGCGGAGGCGAGGTTGAGGTCGAGAAGTGTCTGCTCGCCGTACTGCAGCTCGGTGACGGCGGCGAGCATTCCGGCGGCCACATGCGCCGCGCCGCCGCCGGGCGACGGGTCGGCCACCGCGGTGCGCAGCCCGTGCTGCGCCGCCCGCCAAGCGGTGACCAGGCCGATGATCCCGCCGCCCACCACGAGCACGTCGTAGCTCGGCGGCGCCGCAGATGAATGCATGACTGTCCCGCTCCTCCCTTCGCCGGCATGACCCGGATCAGGTTCGTACGGTCGGCGGCCGCCCAGCCGCCCTCTCAGCCCGGTGCGTCCGGGCTCCCGCGAGTGCACTTCGCCGTCACTGTAGTACGTGCCGGAGGCCCGCAGTAGAGGCGGTCGACTGCGAGCGACGCACGCGAGAGGGGATACCCCGCGGAGCAGGGGGAGGGCGGAGAAGCGAACGGAGCGATTGCGCCGGCGCGCGGCAGCAGGGCCGCCCATGACGGTGACGATGTGTCAGACATCTCGTCGTGTACGGCTACGGAAAGCGGTTCCTCCGGAGCTACCGTGATCGCGTGAGCGATGACCGCAGTGTGCGCCGGATCGTGGTGGTCGGCGCGGGGATGGCCGGGGTGCAGACCGCGGTGTCCCTGCGCGAACAAGGCTTCCCGGGGGAGATCGTGCTGCTCGGGGCGGAGCGGCACCCTCCGTACGACCGGCCGCCGCTGTCGAAGTCCGTGCTGCTCGGCGCGGCCGACGGTTCGGCGTTCGAGGTGGACTTCGCCGGGCTCGGCATCGAGCTGCGGCTCGGTCTGCGCGCCGACGCGCTGCTCCCCGGCGAGCGCCGGGTGGTGACGGCCGAGGGCCCGGTGGCGTACGACCGCCTGGTGATCGCCACCGGTGCCGAGCCGATCATGCTGCCCGGCTCCGCGGGCGCGCCCGGGATACATGTGCTGCGCACCCTCGACGACGCGGACGCACTGCGGCCGGTGCTCTCCGAGAAGCGCGAGATCGTGGTGGTGGGCGCGGGGTGGATCGGCGCCGAGTTCGCGACCGCGGCGCGCGAGTCGGGGTGCCCGGTGACCGTGGTGGAGGCCGCCGACCGGCCGCTCGCCGGGGTGCTGCCGCCCGAGATCTCCGCGCCGATGCGCGACTGGTACGCGGCGGCCGGGGTCGATCTGATGACGGGCGCGAAGGTCTCGCAGGTCGAGCCGGGCGCGGTGCGCCTGGAGGACGGCAGGAGCCTGGCTGCGGATGCCACGGTCGTCGGGATCGGTGCCCGCCCGGCCACCGACTGGCTCGCCGGATCGGGCGTGGCGCTCGGCGCCGACCGCGCGGTGCTCGCCGACGACCGGCTGCGCACCTCCGTACCCGGTGTGTACGCGGTGGGCGACTGCGCCTCGTTCCCGTCCGCGCGCTATGGCGAGCGCTTGCTGATCCACCACTGGGACAACGCGGTGCAGGGGCCGCGCACGGCTGCCGCGAACCTGCTGGGCGGTGACGAGGTCTACGACCCGGTGCCGTACTTCTGGTCGGAGCAGTTCGGCCGCTTCGTGCAGTACGCGGGGCATCACGTGGACGCCGACGAGCTGGTGCACCGGGGAGACCCGGCCGGCGCCTCCTGGTCGGTGTGCTGGTTGAGGGACGGCATGCTGGTGGCGCTGCTCGCCGTCGGGCGGCCGCGCGACCTCGCGCAGGGGCGCAAGCTGATCGAGCGCGGTGCGGTGATCGACGCCGCGACGGCGGCCGACCCCGGGGTGCCGCTCAAGGCAGCGGTGCGCAGCGCGGCGTAGGCGAGGTCGCGGGCGTGGCGTTCCGGGGTGACGCCCCGGGCGGGCGCCGCGGGCAGGTTTGCCTGGTCAGGGGTGGTGTCCGGCCCGTACGGGCCCGTCCGGCTACCAGTTGTCGGTAGGGGATGGCAGGCTTGTCCCCGTGACTGCTTTCACGTCGATTGACCCAAAGATTGACGCCCTCGTACCGTCCTGGCTCACCCTCCCTGATGTCGCCGAAAAGCTCGGCGTCGAAGTGACGCGCGTCCGGCAGCTGGTCAAGGAGGGCCAGCTGATCGCGGTGCGGCGGGGGGAGAACCGGGTTCTGATGGTTCCCGCAGCCTTCGTCGGCGAAGGCAAGGTGATCAAGGGGCTCGTCGGCACCCTCACCCTGCTCAAGGACGACGGCTTCAGCGACGAAGAGGCGCTGGAGTGGCTGTTCACCGAAGACTCGACCCTGCCCGGCACCCCTGCACAGGCGTTGCGCGAGAATCGCGGTACCGAGGTGAAGCGCCGCGCACAGGCGCTCGCCGTCTGACCACCCCGCAGGGGGCCCGACCAGGGGGGAGCGCCACCGCATGACCGCCGACGTCGCCGCCGGTTCCACCGGCACAGCCACCGCCACCGCGCGCCAGAGGCGGGCCAAGCTCGCCGAGGCCCGCGTTTACCTGTGCACCGACGCCCGTAAGCGCCAGGGTGACCTGGCCGAGTTCCTGGACGCGGTGCTCGCCGGCGGAGCCGCGGGCGGCGTCGACATCGTGCAGCTGCGGGAGAAGGGGCTGGAGGCGCGCGAGGAGTTGGAGCACCTCGAGGTCTTGGCCGCCGCCTGCCGCAAGCACGGCAAGCTCCTCGCCGTCAACGACCGAGCCGATGTGGCCCATGCTGCCGGTGCGGACGTGCTCCACCTCGGCCAGGGCGATCTGCCGGTGCCCGCTGCCCGCGCCATCGTGGGCGACGAGGTGGTGATCGGGCGCTCCTGCCACGCCGAATCCGAAGCGGCCGCGGCCGCCGCCGAGCCCGGTGCGGACTACTTCTGCACCGGGCCGGTGTGGCCCACCCCGACCAAGCCGGGACGGCATGCGCCGGGGCTGCCGCTGGTCGAGTACGCGGCAGGACTCGGCACCGACAGGCCGTGGTTCGCCATCGGGGGGATCGACCTGTCCAATGTCGGGCGGGTGCTGGCGGCCGGCGCCCGCAGGATCGTCGTCGTCCGTGCGATCACCGAGGCCGACGATCCGGGGGAGGCGGCGGCGCGGCTCGCCGAAATCGTCCGCAACGTGGACGAGCGGCGAGCCAATATTTGATCATAGCGGACATATCGACCGAGCCGGTTACGTACTGTCGCACCGGCCGATAGCCTGAAGCGTATGGCCCTTGGAACCCCTTCCACCAGGACCGATCGAGCAGTCACCATTCGTGAACTCCTCGCGTCCGGTGAACGCTCCTATTCGTTCGAATTTGCCGCCCCGAAGACCGAGAAGGGTGAGCGGACGCTCTGGAACGCGATCCGCCGGATCGAGGCGGTTCAGCCGACCTTCGTGTCCGTGACTTACGGTGCGGGCGGCTCGTCGCGCGAGGGCACGGTGCGCGCCACCGACCGGATCGTCTCCGACACCACGCTCACCCCGTGCGCCCACCTCACCGCGGTGAACCATTCGGTCGCGGAGCTGCGCAACATCATCGGGCAGTACGCGGACGCAGGGATCCGCAACATGCTCGCAGTGCGCGGTGACCCGCCCGGCGACCCCATGGGCGAATGGATTCCGCACCCGCAGGGCCTCACCTATGCCTCCGAGCTGGTCCGGCTCATCAAGGAATCGGGCGATTTCTGCGTCGGGGTCGCGGCGTTCACGGAGATGCACCCCCGGTCGGTGGACCCGGAAGAGGACGCTCGTCACTTTGTCGACAAATGCCGGGCCGGCGCCGACTTCGCGATCACACAGATGTTCTTCAATGCGGACGACTATTTGAGGCTGCGCGACCGGGTTGCGGCGGCAGGGTGCGAAACGCCGATCATCCCGGAGATCATGCCGGTCACCAACGCCCGCCAGGTCGAGCGCTTCTCACAGCTCGGCAATGCCCCCTTCCCGCCTGACCTGGCAGAACGAGTCCTCGCCGTCGCCGACGACCCGGCCGCCGTACGGCGGCTCGGCGTCGACTTCGCGACCGCGATGTGTCAGAAGCTCATGGATGAGGACATTCCGGGTCTGCACTTCATTACTCTGAATCACTCCACGGCGTCTCTGGAAATCTACGAGAATCTCGGATTGCACCAACGGTCGTAGGGAGGCGGGACACCGCCTGGGGGCGACAACGGTGATCGGTGAGGAAGTGCGCACATGGGCTACACGGTCCTCTACATCGCGTTCGGCGTTGTCGCGCTGTGGTTGCTGGGCGAGGTGCTGCTCCAGTACAAGGCGCGTCTGCGCTGGCGCGTGCTCGCCTTCGTGGGCTTCCTCGGAGTCGTGGTGGGGGTCGTCCTCCCGCAGGTGGTCGTGATCATCCTGGGCGCGGCCGCATTCGGCACCGGGCAGACCCTTGTCACGCTCTCCTACCGGCGCGGCTTCTCCACCGGCTGGGCTCTCGGTGGGCGCCCCGGTTCCAGCAGGCGCCGCAAGGGCGGCACGCCGACGGCGTCTGCACCCGCAGCCGGGGAGGAGGAAGCCGCCCCGGTCGTCGGTACGGACCCCGCATACGGCACGGGCGACCTTGGTTACGCGGCCCAGGAGCCGGGCGAGTTCGGAACCTACGGCGCGGAGTACGAGCCGGGCCTGCAGGAGACGCAGGTGTACTCCCCGGAGCCCATGCACGAGGACACCGGCGAGTACGGGATCTACGGCGATAGCGCCGCGTACGCCTCCACCCCTTACACCGGTGGAGGTTACGAGAGCTATGGCGCCCAGGGGTACGGCACCGAGTGGCAGCCGCAGCCGCAGCCGCAGCCGGAGCCGCAGTGGCAGGGCGCCGCGAATCCCGCCGCCTCCTACCAAGGCCCCTTCCAGCAGCAGGACTTCGCCGCCTACGGCTACGAACAGCAGCCCTATCAGGGCCAGGAGAGCTGGTCCGGGTACCAGCAGCAGCCCTACCAAGGCTTCGACGCCTACCAGCAGCCGCAGGGGTACGGCTACGGCTACGACGCATACGCCGAGCAGAACGCCGCGTCGTACGGACACGACAGCCCGCCGGCGGGTGTCTGGTCCCCCCAACCTGATCAGGGCGAACACGCATACATCCCGCAGCAGGCTCCGCCCACACACGACGAGCCCCAGCCGCAGCACGCCGATCCGTACGGTTACTAGGACCTGACCGGGCGGGGGTCAGCGGCTACCGCCCGGCCCGCCCGCTATGAGGTCGGCGACGATCGCTCCCGACATGCCCGAGTGCGGCAGCCCGCCTCCTGGGTGTGCGCAGCCGCCGACGCGATAGAGCCCTTCCAGCACGCCACGGTTGCCGGGGCGCAGCAACGCACCGCCCGCGCCCGCGAGTACAGGCCCCGGAACGGCCCCGCCCGGAACACCCGTCTCCCGCTCGGTGTCCAGCGGGGTGCGCACCTCGCGCCACAGGATCCGCTGGGCCAGCCCGGGCACGGCTGCCTGCGCCGCCTCGACCACCCGCTCGGCGAACCCTTCCGCATACCCGGGCGCCGCCCAGTCCACCGGACCCTGCGGGGGCACGGCGACGGTGACGGTGACCGCCTCGTGCTCGTCGTCGGGGCGCAACGCGGGGTCGTCCGGCCGCAGCACGGTGACGGTGGGCGATCCGTGCACTATGGTGCGGTGCACGGTCCCCGCGGACCTTCCGCCGCGCAGGGCGAGCAGCACGGTGAACCGGCCGAGCGCCGAGGGCGGTTCGGCCGCGCCGTCCCCGTCGAGCCGTGCGGTGCCGTCGACCACCGCATCAGCCTCCGCTCGTATGCCGCCGTCGAGTTCGATCCCCGTGGCCCGGCCGTCCTTCTCGACCACCGCCGTGACCTCGGCCCCGAAGTGG
The DNA here is from genome assembly GCF_024436035.1 of Streptomyces humicola. Lineage (GTDB taxonomy): Bacteria > Actinomycetota > Actinomycetes > Streptomycetales > Streptomycetaceae > Streptantibioticus_B > Streptantibioticus_B humicola. The sequence goes on along the minus strand of NZ_JANFNG010000008.1, from coordinate 129,917 downwards.
AACTCCACTCCGTGCGCGACGCACCGCCGGTGCACCGCGTCTGCCAGCGCCCGTATACCACCGCGCACATACCAGGCACCGAAGGTCTGCTCGACGTAGGCGAGGATCGCCGCGCTCGCGGGTGCCGTGCGCGGGTCGTACCCGTAGGCCAGCGCATGGCTGCCGAGCAGCGCCACGAGCCCCGGATCGCGCAGCTCGCAGCGGGCCGTCCGGTCGAGCACGGGCGCGTCGCGCCGCAGCAGACCGCCTCTGCGCGCCGGGTACGGGTCACGGGCGAGCGCACTGGCGGCGTCGCTCAGTGTGTCCTCCAACAGGGGGCGGCGCGTGACCTCCCAGACCTCTCGCGCCCGGTTCATCACCTCACCCCAGCGTTCGCCCGCGCCCGCGCCGAAGGCCTCGTCGAGCGCCGCGACCACACCGGCGCGTGATGCGTTGGGCAGCGAGACGTCCCTGCCGTCCGGGAGGAGATGCCGGACCGCGGGATCGATCTGCGTCAACTCGACGCACTGCTCCAGCGTCCGCTCGTCCTTGGCAAGCCCCTTGCCCGTCTTGACGAACAGATCCCGGTAGACGGCGGGCAGGTGCAGCAGGCCGGGGCCGGTGTCGAAGACGAACCCCTCCCGTTCGAACCGGCCGACGCCCCCGCCGTACGTCGCCGCGCGTTCGTACACCGCCACCCGGTGGCCCTGCGCGGCCAGCCGGGCGGCCGTCGCCAGCGAGCCCATACCCGCGCCGACCACCGCAATCCGTGCCATGCCGATGACTCTATCCGGCACCACTGACAACGCCGCCGCGCACGTATCCGCACCCACGGGGTGAGTACGGGTACTCAGGTACCCAGTTGAGTAGCCGAGCGGATGGGCGGACGCCGCTCCGGACGGGAGAGTAGAGGCAACGAACGGGCACCGCGCCGGCACCGCCGACACGGGGCACCGCGCCGGCACCGCCGACACGGGGCACCGCGCCGGCACCGCCGACACGGGGCGGCGGAACGGCGCAGCCCGGACGGGGGAAAACGGGGACGGGTGGGATGGGGGAAAACGGGGACACCCGGGGGATCGGGGGAGTGCGGGGGAAACGCCGGTCCGGCGCGGCTCGAAGGGGGATCGAGCCGCGCCGGACCGGCGCGCACTTCCCCCCGGCCTGCTCTCGTCAGCGAGGCGCACCGCCTCCCACCCGGCCCTGCAACAGCCGGGACAGCGCCGCGTGCACGTCGTCGATGTCACGGTCCGGCTGGAACGCCTGCCAGTCGAGCGCGGCCACCAGCACCATCCCGAACAGCGCGGACGCGGTCAGCGGAACGTCGATCTCGTCGCTCAGCTCGCCGCCGTCCACTGCCTCGCGCAACACCTTCTCCACCACCGCGACGGCCTCCTGCCGCACCATCATCAGCGTGGACTGCCACGCCCGGTTGGTGCGCCACAACTCGGCGACGTACAGCTGCGTGAAGGACGGGTAGCGGGCGATGAAGACCAGGCCCGCCCTGATCATCGCGTCCAGCGCGTCGACCTGGCTGCCGCCCGCCGCCTCCGTGCTGTCGGCGGCCTCCCGCAGCGACGCGGTCAGCAGCCCCACACCGTGCCGCAACAGCTCCTCGAAAAGATCGTTCTTGCTCGCGAAGTTGTAGTAGACGGTGCCTTTCGCGACCCCCGCCCGCTCGGCGATCTCGTCCACCGTGGTGGAGGAGAAGCCCTTCTCGGCGATGAGGGTGACCGCGGCCTCGTAGAGCTTCTGCCGGGTGGCCTGGCGTCGTGGGCTGTTCATGGGCTGATTCTCCTACTCGTGCCCCACGCCTTGGACGCCCATGTCCGGGATCACAAAGTGAGCTCGGGATGCAGCCTGTCCACCGTCCACACCTGCTTGCGCCGTGCCGTCCACGTGGTGAGCGCCAGCGCCCCGGCGGTGAACGCGAGCAACACCAGGCACGCACGCCACACCGGCCACAACTCCCCTCCCGTGATCAGATGGCGCAGCCCATCGACCACGTAACTCATCGGCAGGAACGGGTGGATCCAGTTGAAGAAGCCCGGGGAGGTCTGCACGGGATACGTACCGCCCGCCGAGGTCAGCTGCAGCATCAGCAGCGCAAGGACGAGCACGCGCCCGGCAGGCCCGAAGCGGGCGCCCAGCCACTGCACGATCGCCGCGAAGCAGCAGGTGACCAGGGACAGGAAACCAATGGTCCCCGCGGCGCGCACCATCTGCAGCCCGAGCCCCCAGTGCAGGACGGCCATCAGCGCCGCCGTCTGTGCGATGCCGATCGCCGCCACCGGCAGCCAGCCGGCGAGCGCGATCCGCCACCCCGGGGCACCGGCGGACAGAGCCCGCTTGCTGAGCGGCTGCAGCAGCATGTACGAGACCATGGCGCCGACCCACAGCGACAGCGGTATGAAGTAGGGCGCGAAGCCCGTCCCGTAGTTGGGCGCCTTGTGCAGCGCCTGGGCGGCGAGCTGTACGGGGTCGGACATGACGGCGCTGCGCGCGTCGCGCTGCTGCTTGTCGTAGTCGGGGATCTGCGCAACGCCGTTCTTCAGCCCCGAGGCGAGTCGGCCGGAGCCGTCGGAGAGCTTGTACAGGCCGCCGTCCAGGCTCTGCGCGCCGGTGGAGAGCCGGCCGATGCCCGAGTCGAGGCTGCCGGCGCCCGTGGTGAGCGCGTCGGAGCCGGACTTGGCGGTGGCCAGGCCGCTGTGCAGCACGTCCGCACCGTCGGCGATCTCGTGGACGCCCGCGTTGAGGGCGTTGATCTTGCTGACCGCGGTGTCGAGATCGGACGACAGGTGCGGTGCCTCTTCGGCGAGCTGCTGCGAGAATGCGTGGACCTGTTCGAGGTCGTTGCGCAGGCCGGTCAGCGACGAGGTGTTCTGCTGCACCAGGGCGTCGACGTTCCGGGCGACGTCCGCCACCTCCTTGGCGGCGTCCACGGCCTGCTTCAGCGCCGGGCAGTCGGTGCCCATCGGCAGCGGACCTTCGCACTCCTGCGTGTAGGTGGTGGCGAGCTTGTCGTGGGCGGACTGGGCGTCGCTCGCCGCCTGCGAGGCGTCTGCGGGCAGCGTGCCGAGGTCGGCCGCGATGGTCTGCGAGGCGTCGGCGACCAGTTGGGCCGCGTCGCCGATCTCCTTGCTGTGGCTGTTGAGGAACGGACCGGCCTTGCCGGCGATGGCGTTCGCCTGGTCGGCGAGCTCCTGGGTGCCCCGGGCGGCGCTCCTGGTGCCGCTTGCGAGGTCGGCCGCGCCGGTGTCGAGTGTGCCCAGGCCGGTGGCGAGGGTGTTCATCTTCGACGCGAGCTCGCTGCTGCCCTGCTTGGCCGTGCCGAGGCCGTCCGCGAGCTGCCCGGCGCCGTCCTTGGCCGCGCCGATCCCGGCGCTGAGGTCGTCGGCGCCCTGCGCGGCCTGCTGGGTCCTGTCGTGGATGTCGGAGAACGCCACGAAGATGTTGTCGTAGAAGGAGCGGGACGCGTTGGCGGAGGCTGCGGCGCGTACTTCGGAGAAGACCGTGCGCGATATCTGCCCGACGATGTAGTTGTTGGCGTCGTTGGTGCGGACCTGGAGCGCACCGGTCTCGGGATCGGTGCCCGAGGCCGAGGCGACACGGCTGCTGAAGTCGGCGGGGATGGTCAGCGACAGGTAGTACGTGCCGTCCTCGACGCCTTTCGCCGCATGCGCCGCGTCCGTCACCTGCCAGTCGAAGGATGAGGTGTTGGTGCGCAGGTTGGCAGCGATCGTGTCGCCGGCCGTGACCTTCCGGCCGTCCACGGTCGCTCCCCGGTCGGCGTTGACCAGGGCCACCGGGATCTTGTTCAGCCTCCCGTACGGGTCCCAGAACGAGCACAGGTACAGCGCGCCGTAGAGCAGCGGGAGCAGCAGGAGGGCGGCCATCGCCGCCCGCGGCAGCCGTCCCCTGCCGAACTTCCGCAGCTCAAGCGCTGCCAGCCTCGGCGTACGCATCGGCCGCCGCCCCCTTCGTCTTCGTCTCGTTCTCGGTCTCGTGGTCGTTGTTGTGGTCGGTCGGGCGGCCCGCGCCGAGGCGGACGGTGACGGCCCCCTCGAGCGCCTCGGTGCACACCGCGAGCACCGTCGTGCCGGACTCCGCGATGGCGCGAAGCGTCGTCCATGCGGCCGCCCGGTCCGCGCTCGACAGCTTGTGGTCCACGTCGTCCACTGCGAGCAGACGCGGGCGTCCGAGCAGTGCGAGAGCAACTCCGAGCCGCAGCGCCTCGGTCCGTTCCAGGTCGCGTACGTGGGTGCGCGGGCCCTTGGGGAGGAGGCCGAGGTCGAGCTCCGCGGCCGCCAGCGCCTCGTCGATGCGCGCCCGGGTCTGTTCGGCGCGCTCGCCGCGCGGCCTGAACAGGGCGCGCGGCGAGACGGGCCCGGTGAACAGCCGGTGCAGCAGCGCGCGTTCACGCAGGTGCTCCTGGACGGTGAGCGCCGGGTCGAGCTCGGACACGCCGTCGACCGGGCCGAGCCCGGTGATGCTGCGGACTGCGGCCAGACGCCTGGGCAGCTGCAGGCCGGCCACGGTGGCATGACCGATGGTGGGGCGCATGCGGCCGGTGAGTGTAAGCAGCAGGCAGGTCCGCCCCGAGCCGGACGGGCCCTCTATCGCGATCAGGCTCCCCGCCGGTGCGTTCAGCGTGACGTCCCGGAACACCCGGCCGTGTGGTCCGTCGAGCCCGAGGCCCTCGGCGGTGACCGCCGCCCCTGGTGCGGTGGTGGCCTCCACGTGTCCTCCCCTCTCTTCTTTCTCTTCCTTCTCTCCTGAACTGACTAGTCAGTTCAAAAGTATGCCGCATGGCGCCAGAGCACCGCGCACCGGGTCGCCCTGATGCCGTCTCAGGGTGTTTTCGCAGGTCAGGGCCGATTGTCAGTGGTGTGCCCCACTATGAGCGTGAACGGACTCGAACCGTCGTACGAAGACCGGAGACAGGAGGTCGCCATGGCCGCCACAGCAGCCGCGCGCCGCCGCCGCGCCGCCACCGGCCCGCAGCCCGGGCCCGCGAGCGATGTCCATCCCGTCCTGCGCAGGATGACGGCCGCGCCCGCCGCCCTCGACCTGCTCACCCAGGCACACACCGGCCTCGACGAGGCCGCGGTGCTCCAGACCCCCAACGAGCGCTATGCCACCGCACACCTGGCCGCGCTGCGCACGGCGGCCGCCGTGCTCGCGGTACGGGCGCGGCCGGAGCCCACGCCACGGCGCAGGCAGCGGATCCGCAGCGCCTGGGAGGTGCTGCCTGAAGTCGCGCCCGAACTCGCCGAATGGAGCGCGCTGTTCGCCGCGGGCGCGCCGCGCCGGGCCAAGGCGGAGGCGGGCATAACCGGCGCCGCCAGCTGGCGCGACGCGGACGACCTGGTGCGCGCCGCGGGCATGTTCCTGCGCCTGGTCGAACGGCTCCTCGCCCTGCAGCCCACGCTGCCGCAGCAGCCGTCGGACGGTGACATACGGACCGCATAGAGGGGCGCCCGTGGACGTCAAGCGTCCTGCGCCGCCGGAGGCATAAAGTGGAGGCCGCCGACGTCAGTTCCGCATCGCAGGCCATCAGGGTGCGATGCCCCGCCGAGGAGCCGCCCCACCGTGTCAGACCCGCTGCGCCCCAGAGCGTCCCTGCGTACCGCCGTGGTCTGGGAGGTGCTCAAGGACGCGCTCGAACGCCAGGTCAAGGCCGCAGGCCCGGAGGGCGGCGTCCTCGACGTGCTCGACACCGGCGGCGGCACCGGAGCCTTCGCTGTGCCCGTCGCGGCACTCGGCCACCGGGTGACGGTGGTCGATCCCAACCCGGACGCGCTCTTCGCCCTCGGGCGGCGGGCCGACGAGGCCGGCGCCACCGAGCGGGTCCGCGGGGTGCAGGGCGACGCGACCGGACTGCTCGACGTGGTGGAGGCGGGCTCCTACGACGTCGTGCTCTGCCACGGCGTGCTGGAGTACGTCGACGACCCGGCCGCGGCCGTGCGGAACGTGGCCAGCACGCTGCGTCCTTCCGGCACCCTCAGCCTGCTCGCCGCCAGCCGTAACGGCGCCGTGCTCGCCCGCGCGATCGCCGGGCACTTCGCCGAGGCCCAGCGGGGGCTCGCCGACCCGGACGGGCGCTGGGGCGAGGGCGACCCGCTGCCCCGCCGCTTCACCACCGAGGGCCTGACCTCCCTCGTCGAGGGGGCCGGCCTGGACGTGGCGTCCGTGCACGGCGTGCGGGTCTTCGCCGACCTCGTCCCCGGTGTGCTCGTCGACACCGAGCCCGGCGCCCTCGAAGCGCTGCTCCAGCTCGAGCTGTCCGCGGCCGAACTGCCCGCCTTCCACTCCATCGCGACCCAGCTGCACGTGCTCGCCCGGCGTGGCTGACCCCTGCCGTGAGACCGCCGCCCACCGCGAAGCAGTTCGAAGGGACTGCGTCACAGCCCGCCCTTTCGGCCGCTCCGGACCGTATGATCTGGGTAAAGGCTGGCCAGCATGACCAACCGGCGGGCGGGGAATGCACTCCTCGTCACGATGCCGCTACGTCCCCGGCGTAGCGGCAGTGGATTGGCACAGAGGGCGGGTTTCACGGGGGCGAATCCCTGCCTATCCTGAAAGGGCCGTACAGGTCGCGCCCCCTGCGACCGACGAGTAGGAGGACTCCGTGCCGCTCTCGGAGCACGAGCAGCGCATGCTCGAGCAAATGGAGCGAGCGCTGTACGCCGAAGATCCCAAGTTCGCGTCGGCGCTTGAGGGAAGCGGGCTGCGCACGTTCACCCGGCGGCGTCTCTACCAAGCGGTGGCGGGCTTCCTGGTCGGCATCGCGCTGCTGATGGGCGGGATGGTCGCTCAACTGATCTGGGTCAGCGTCGTGGGATTCCTCGTCATGCTCGGGTGTGCGGTGCTCGGGGTCACCGGATGGCGGCGGGCTGTCAGGCCCGCCGAACAGCAGCCCGGAGCCGGCCCGCGCCCCCTGGGCCGGCCGGGACGCCACCACACCCCGCACTTCCGCCGCAAGGGCCGGCTGATGGACCGCATCGAGGAGCGCTGGCAGCGCCGCCGTGACGAACAGCAGGGCCCCTGACGCCACCCGCGACCGAACGGCGCACGAACGACGAGGGGCGGTTCCGAGAGGAACCGCCCCTCATGCATGCCGGGCGAGCACGCGCCCGAGCATCACGCGCCACGTCCGCGACTGCGCCGCACACCGCTGCGAGACCTGCCGCACCACCTGCACCGTGGACCTCGGCGCCAGCACGGCACGGGCCCCGACCCGCAGGCCGGCGGAGGCGCGCAGCGCACCCCGGACCTGCCGCACGTCGTCGGCGAGGCCCTCCGCACTCCCCGGCCGCGGGGCGTACAGCACCTGCTCGACCGCCACCGCCACCCGCTGGACGGACTCCGCGCCCGCCCCCGAAAGACCCGCCTCCCGGATGAGCCGGCCGGCGGCTGCGCGCGGGGTCTCGGAGGCGTCCGGCCGCACACCGTAATCCCAGGCGGTGTCGAGGAGTTCACGCCACGCGGCCAGCGTCCGCCCGGCGTGCTCCCCGGCCTCGTCCCCCTTCCCGGCCTTCCAGCGCTTCCCGCCGCCGGCGGCCAGCCGCACCGCGCGCACCCGTGCGCGCCAGAGCATCGGCACCGCACCTGCCACGAGCACGACCGCCGCGGCGACGAGCACCGGCAGGGTCCCGTCGCCCAGCCCGGCACCCCCACCGGGGCCACCGGTTGTGATCTGCGACTGGTTGTCACAACCGGTCACATGGTGCGGGCCCGCGGCACAACGCGACGAGGCGGAAGCACCGGGCGTCGGCAGCGCCGTGCTCCCCCCGTGCGGTGCCGCCGCGCCGCCGGGGCCCGGCGAGGTGCTGTCGACACGGGTGTAGCCCGGGGCCGTCCCCCGGCTCGGAGTCGGCTCAAACCGTGTCCACCCGACCCCCTGGAAGTACAGCTCGGGCCAGGCGTGGGCGTCCTTCAGCCCCACCGTCCACGAGCCGTCCGGCTGCTCGGTGCCCGGGACGAATCCCACATCCACCCGGGCCGGAATGCCGAGGGTGCGGGCCATCGCCGCCATGGTGAAGGCGAAGTGCACACAGAATCCTCGCTTGTCGCGGAGGAAACGCACGATCGCGTCCGTGCCGCTGCCCTCCGCGACGCGGGTGTCGTAGGTGAAGCCACCGGCCGTGGTGAACCAGTCCTGCAACTTGACGGCCTGCTCGTACGCGTTGGTCGCACCGCTCGTGACCTGCTCCGCGGTGTCCTTGACGATCGCGGGCAGCGTGTCGGGCACCTGCGTGTACTGCTGCTCGATCGCGGCCGGTGCGGGCCCCGCGTCGGCCAACTGCTGTGCGGTCGGCTGCACTTGCAGGCTCGTCACCTCGTACTGCAGGCCCGAGGTGGTCTGCCCGCGGTCGCCGACGAGCGTCCGGCCCTCCGGCTCGAACCGCCAGTCGCCCGAGACCTGCACCCTGCTCGCGGGGTAGGGCATCGGCAGATAGTTCTGTGCGTATCCCTGAGCAGCGGAGAACGAGGTGTCGACCGGGTCGGCCTGCACCGCGGAGTTCAGCCCCGCCGGCGGCGGCAGGGTCCCCGGCACATCGGTCACATGCCGCTGTGCAGCCTTCCACGACGTGCCGTCGAAGGTGTCGAGGGTGATGATGCGCAGGTACATGTCCTGCGCATCGTCGGAGGAGGTCCGGTAGCGCAACACCTCGCGATCGTCAGGCTGGTTGAGGCTGTTCTGCAGCGACACCAGGGGATTGATGGCGGTGATCGTGCCGCCTCCGCCGAGCCCGCCGTCGCGTGCCCGCACCAGCAGCCCGCCGTCCATGGCGGGCAGCAGCGCCGGGGCGACGAGCGCGATACCCAGCACGACAGCCCCGATCCTTCGTCCGGTCCGCACCGGCGCCACGGCGGCGCTGACCGCGGCGGGGGAGGCAGTGGCGTAGCCGGACGGCAGCGGCGCGCGGCCGAAGACGCGTCCCCAGCGCGACAGCCGGTCCCGTCCCTCCGCGAGCAGCAGCAGGAGATAGCCGCCGGCCGCGCACAGGAACAACAGCCAGTGCCCGCCGGCCTGACCGAGACCGGAGGCCACCGAGTACAGCGCGAGCAGCGGCAGCCCCGCGGGCGCGGCGCTGCGGTAGGTCACCGCGAGCGCATCCACGGCCAGCCCGATCACCACCACACCGCCGACCAGCAGCAGCCTGATGCCCGGCGTCACCGGCGCGGGGATCGCATACTGCCCGACGTCCTGCACACCGTGGCCCAGCAGTTGCCCGAAAGCCGCAATCGCCCGCGGCCCCGGCACCAGCCCGAGCAGCGCCTGCCCGGGGACGAACGTGAGCGTCAGCAGCACCACGGACACCGCCGCCTGCGCCGCGACGGTCACCGCCCGCGCCAGCGGCACCCGGCGCGCCACCGTGCCCACTCCGGACGCCACCACCACCAGCAGCGCCGCCTGAAACAGCCAGGCCGCCCCCGCGGTCAGCGGCAGCAGCGCACACGCCGTGAGCAAAGTGGCCGCGGCCGCGCACACCGTAAGACGCCCGCGTCCGCTCATGGCGTTTTTCCGTTCGCTTCTCCGTGCACCGGGCGCACAGGTGCGGGCGTCGTGGTTGCCTGCGGTCCGGTGGCCCAGCGCGCGTCGCTCACAGTCCGGCCCCTGTTCCCTCGCGCGTCATCGCCTCGTGGGCTCCGGACTGCCGGGCCCGGGCCCGGGCGGACTGCTGGTCGGGCTGGCGGTCCGCCTGGCGCCACAGATCGGCCAGAAGATCCCCCGGCCGCACCGGGAGCGCCGTCCAGCCCGCCTCGCGCAGCATCCGCAAGGGCCGCTGCACCGCGGCGCCGTCCTCGCGCCCGTCGAGGAGGAAGGCCACGGCGCCGCCCGTGCGCTGCCGCATCCGCCCGACGATTGCTGCCTGCTCGTCGTCGAGTTCCCCGAGGAACGCCACGAGCAGTCCCTCGTTCCCGCCGCGCAGCACGTCGTGCGCCGGTGTCAGGGTTCCCCCGTCCGAGTGGTCGACGACGGCCAACGCCTCCAGCAGCAGCCCCGACGCCTCCGAGGAATCCCCGCCGAAGCCGCCGGTCGTACCGTCCTGGCCCGGCACCAATGTGCCGTTGTCCGTCAACAGCCGTGCGGCGTAGCCGCGTTCGAGCATGTGCACGGCCGCCGACGCGGCGCCGGTGACCGCCCATTCGAACGCCGAATCCGGGCCCGCCCCGTGATAGGCGATGCGTCGGGTGTCGAGCAGAACGGTGCAGCGCGCGCGATGCGGCTGCTCCTCGCGGCGCACCATCAACTCGCCGTACCGCGCCGTCGATCGCCAGTGGACGCGCCGCAGGTCGTCACCGTGCCGGTAGCCGCGCGGGATCACGTCGTCCTCGCCGGCGAGCGCCAGCGCCCGCTGGCGGCTGTCGCCGTAGCCGGACGCCTCGCCCGCCAGCCGGACGGGGGGCAGCGTCTCGATCCGCGGCACCACGGTGAGCGTGTCCCGCGCGGCGAACGAGCGCGTCAGCTCGCACATCCCGAACGGGTCGGTGAGCCGCAGCTGCAGCGGCCCCAGCGGATACCGTCCGCGCAGATCGGACCGCACGCGGTAGGAGACCTCCCGGTGTCCGCCAGGTTCCACGCGGTCGAGCATGAACCGCGGCCGCGGTCCGAGCACGTACGGCACCCGGTCCTGCAGCATCAGCAGACCGGTCGAGAGGCGGGAGACGTTGTCGACGCGCACATGCACCCGCGCCTCCGCCATCGCCGGCACCCGCGAGGGGCTGAGCCTGCGGTTGCCGGCCACGCGGTAGCGGGTCCGGCAGAGCACGGCCACGCAGACCAGCGGCAGCGCGGCGAGCAACAGCCCGACCCGCAGCAGATCCTGCTGCCCAAGGACGTAGGCGCACGCCCCGGCCGCGAGCCCGGCCGCGATGAACGAGCGCCCCCGCGTAGTGAGTCCGCCGAGCGCCCGCCGGAACCCCTCGTCGCCCGCCCCCGGTGAGGGCTCCATCACAGCCCCCGGACCCCGGGCTGCCGTCCCCCGTAAGGATCAGGAACGTGCGTGCGCTTGACGATCTCCGCGACCACTTGCTCCGGCGTACGCCGGTTCAACTGGGCCTGCGCGGTGGGGAGCAGCCGGTGCGCCAGCACGGAGGACGCCAGCGCCTGGATGTCGTCGGGCAGCACGAACTCCCGCCCGTCGAGCGCGGCGGCCGCGCGTGCCGCCCGCACCAGGTGCAGCGTCGCTCGCGGTGAGGCCCCCAGCCGCACATCCGGATGGTCGCGGGTCGCACCCACCAGATCCACCGCATACCGCCGTACCGCGGGGGCCACATGGACTGCCCGCACCGCCTCGATCAGCTTGACGATCTCGTGTGCGTGCGCGACCGGCTGCAGGTCGTCCAGCGGATCGGCGCCGCCGTGCACGTCCAGCATCTGCAACTCGGCGTCCGGGCTGGGATAGCCGATCGACACTCGTGCCATGAAGCGGTCGCGCTGTGCCTCGGGGAGCGGGTAGGTACCCTCCATCTCCACCGGGTTCTGCGTGGCGATCACCATGAAGGGACTGGGCAGTACGTGCGTGGCGCCGTCGACGGTGACCTGGCGCTCCTCCATCGACTCCAGCAGCGCAGACTGCGTCTTCGGTGAAGCGCGGTTGATCTCGTCACCGACGACGATCTGCGCGAAGACGGCACCCGGCTTGAACTCGAAGTCCCGCCGCTGCTGGTCGAAGACGCTGACCCCGGTGATGTCGGAGGGGAGCAGATCCGGCGTGAACTGGATCCGGCGCACCGAGCAGTCGATGGACCGCGCAAGTGCCTTGGCGAGCATGGTCTTGCCCACGCCCGGCACGTCCTCGATCAGCAGATGGCCCTCCGCGAGCAGCACGGTCAGCGAAAGCCGTACGACCTCGGGCTTGCCCTCGATCACATTCTCCACGCTGCGCCGCACACGCGCCGCCGTGGTGGTCAGATCGCCGAGGCTCGCTCGCGATTCGTAGGTGGTCACCCGGCCCTCCTAGGCCCTTGGAGCCTTCGGCTCTCGCACTGAGGCTCAAGCCTGCGGCTCTCACAACAGGGCCTGTCGCATCGCATCCCGAGGACCGGCCCTCCCCGATGTCGCGCACCGGGGAAGCCGGTGTCGCTCGTTGCATTCTCCCCTCACGCCGGGGCCCGCGTCACCGGGCTTCCGTTACTGGGCCGTGATTTCCCGGAGCAACCCGGTGTGGACGTCGAACACGAATCCGCGGACGTCGTCCGTGTGCGCGAGGAACGGGGAGGTGCGAACGCGCGCCATGGACTGACGTACGTCCTGGTCGACGTCGGTGAAGGCCTCGACCGCCCAGGTCGGGCGCTGACCCACCTCGTGTTCGAGTTCGGTGCGGAAGTCCTCGGTGATCGTCTGCAGACCGCAGCCGGTGTGATGGATCAGCACGACGGACCGCGTGCCGAGGGCCCGCTGGCTGATGGTCAGGGAACGGATGGTGTCGTCGGTGACGACGCCGCCGGCGTTGCGGATGGTGTGGCAGTCGCCGAGTTCGAGTCCGAGCGCCGCATGCAGGTCGATACGGGCGTCCATGCAGGCGACGACGGCGACCTTCAGCACCGGGCGGGCATCCATGCCCGGGTCGTGGAAGGCGGCCGCGTAGCGCCGGTTGGCGTCGACGAGCCGGTCTGTGACGGAACCGGTTGCGGGCTCGGGGGGCTGGGGCGCGGTTATCGGCATGATTCGACGGTAGACGGCGGCTGGCGTGATGTCTCCGTGGGACAACCGACGGGAGCGCGGTCAATCTCCGCCAAAGGACGTCAATCACCCAGCCTGTGAGCTAACCCACAGGTGGGACGCATGACGGGCCGAACGAGTGCTTTTCCGCCCCGGGGTCGGCTCCCTGGCGTCGAGGAGCGCGCATGGGGCGCACGATGTGGTCGTCGCCGCGCCGGTGCGCGCCAGGACGGAGCCACGACCACCCCTCTGGCCTGCGCTTTCTTGCCCGGCGTCGGCCGTGTGAGGGTGCTGTGGCTGATTGACGGTGGGGTGCGGTGGAGTAAAGTGGCGCGAAGTGGGAGGCGAGATGCCCCCAGCGAGCTGTTGTGGCCAGTCTGTGGCCGGTCGTGGCGGATGACCGCGGGAGGTGCGGATGTTCCTCGGGACGTACGCGCCTCGGCTCGACGAGAAGAACCGTCTGGTCCTGCCCGCGAAGTTCCGCGAGCAACTCGCCGACGGCCTGGTCATCACCAAGGGGCAGGAACGCTGCCTGTGCATATGGTCGTTGACCGAGTTCAGGTCGTTGACCGAGCAGCTGCGTCAGGCCCCTTTGACCTCCAAGGCGGCACGCGACTACATGCGGGTGCTGTTCGCGGGGGCGAGCGACGAGGTCCCGGACAAGCAGGGCCGCATCTCCGTCCCGCAGAACCTGCGCGAGTACGCCGGGCTCGACCGCGACTGCGCGGTCATCGGCGCCGGCCGCCGCGTGGAGGTGTGGGACGTGGCCGCCTGGGAGCGCTATCTCGCCGCCCAGGAGGAGACCTTCTCGGCGCTGTCGCAGGAGGTGCTGCCCGGAATACTGTGACTTCGCCCGACAACCGACGACTGACATCCGACTCCGACATCCGACGCCTGATCCCGACCCGCAGCGAGCACGCCCACGCGGCGCGTACGTGACGCCAGGCCTCCTCCCGCTCCCCGGTCCGCTGGTGCACCTTCCCCGGCACCAGATGGCTGCTTCCCCTTCCGAGCGGGTGGGGACCCGGCGGTACGTCCAGCCGCCCCCGACCAGAGGGCCCACATGAGCACCACCCGTTACGTTCCATCCGTGCAGTCGCGGCCCGTGCCGCCGCGGCAGTGGCCCGGCGAGGCCGGGAGGGGGCGGTGACGGTGGAAGCTCGACATGTCCCCGTCATGCTCGAGCGCTGCCTCGACCTGCTCGCGCCCGCACTCGCCGAGCCGGGTGCCGTCGTCGTCGACGCGACACTCGGGCTCGGTGGCCACAGTGAGGCCCTGCTCGCCACCTTCCCCGCGGCTCGGCTGATCGCCATCGACCGGGACGCGGCCGCGCTGAAGCTGGCGGGGGAGCGGCTCGCGCCGTACGGCGAGCGGGCCACCCTCGTCCACGCCGTCTACGACGAGCTGCCCGAGGTGCTCGAGCGGCTGTCCGTCCCGAAGGTGCAGGGCGTCCTGTTCGACCTCGGCGTCTCCTCCATGCAGCTCGACGAGGCCGAGCGCGGCTTCGCCTACGCCCAGGACGCCCCCCTCGACATGCGGATGAACCAGGATGTGGGGATCAGCGCGGCCGAGGTGCTCAACACCTATCCGCCCGGTGACCTGGTGCGCGTGCTGCGCACCTACGGCGAGGAGAAGTACGCGCGCAAGATCGTCGAGGCGATCGTCAGGGAGCGGGAGAGGGAACCGTTCACCAACAGTGCCCGGCTCGTCGAACTGATCCGCGGCGCCCTCCCGCAGGCCGCCAAGCGCACCGGCGGAAACCCGGCAAAGCGTACATTCCAGGCGTTGCGCATTGAGGTCAACGGTGAGCTCGCGGTGCTCGAACGGGCGATCCCCGCCGCCGTCGCCGCGCTCGCCGTGCACGGTCGCATCGCCGTCCTGTCGTACCACTCGCTGGAGGACCGCCTGGTCAAGCAGGTCTTCGCGGCCGGCGCGAGCAACACCGCACCGCCCGGACTGCCTGTCGTGCCCGAGCGCTACCAGCCGAGGCTGAAGCTGCTGACCCGCGGCGCCGAGCTGCCGACGGACGAGGAGGTCGCCGCCAACCGGCGGGCCGCCCCTGCCCGCCTGCGCGCCGCAGAACGCATCCGTGAGGACACGTCATGACCGCGAGAACCGGTCGCCCGGGCGCCGGCCGTCTGATGACCACCCGCTCCTCGAACGCGGCACGCACCCCGTTCGTCCTGCTCGTCGTCGTCCTGCTCTCCGGTGGCCTGGTAACCCTGCTGCTGCTCAATTCCGCCATCAACCAGGGCGCCTTCCAGCTCTCCAAGCTGCAGCAGCAGACCAAGGCCAGCACCGACGAGGAGCAGGCCCTGCAACAGGACGTCGACCGGCTCTCCGCGCCGGAGACCCTGGAACAGCGGGCCCGGCAGCTCGGCATGGTGCCGGGTGGCAACCCGGCCTTCCTGAGCCCCGACGGCAAGGTGCGCGGCGTACCGGCGCCGCCCAGTTCGTCCGCCACCCCACAGCCGGGCGCGCCGTCCCCGGCCGGTCCCGCTGAACCCTCACCGATGCCGTCAGAGGCCCCCGCGCCCACCGACCAGCCGACGGACTACGCATCGGCCGGCCGGCCGGACCCGGCCGCCGCCCACACGGACGCCACCGGCACCGGGACCCTGAGCGGCACCGGCACCGGCACCGGCTCCCTGACCTCCACGACCACCGGCGAGACCACCGGAAGGTGAGGCACGCGCATGAGTGATCAGCAGCGGCCGGGACGCGGCGAGGTACCGCGTCCCGCGGGCCCGCGGCGGGGAGGAACCGGCCGACCGCAACCCGGCGGCCACCCCCCGCGCACCCCGGCGCGCGGCCGCCCCGGCGGCGGGCAGCCCGCGCTGCGCCTGGGACGGCCGCGGCCGCGCCTGCGCCTGGTCAGCGCCCTGCTCACGCTTGTCCTCGCGGCCTTCACCACTCGGCTCTTCCAGGTCCAGGTGGTCGACGCCTCCGCGTACGCCGCCAAGGCCGACCTCAACCGCTACCAGCCGATCGAACTCCCGGCCAAGCGCGGCGACATCACCGACCGCAACGGCACCCCTCTCGCCACCAGCGTCGACGCATACGACATCACTGCCGACCCCTACCTGTTCACCCCCGGCCAGTCCAAGGTCGGCGACGCCCCGCAGCAGGCTGCACGCCTGCTCGCCCCGATCATCGGCGGCGACCAGGACACCATCGCCAGGCAGCTGTCGACCCCCGACTCCCGCTATGTCGTGCTCGCCCGCGCCCAGTCCCCGCAGGCCTGGGACCGGATCAAGCAGCTGAAGAACACCCTCTCCGAGCAGGCGGCCCAGCGCGGCGCGCCCGGCCTGCTCGCCGGGATCATCGCGCAGAGCACCAGCAAGCGCATCTACCCCAACGGCGACCTGGCCGCAGCCGTCATCGGATTCGTCAACGGCGAGGGCCAGGGCGTGGGAGGGCTCGAGGAGGAGCTCAACAGCGAACTCGCGGGGCAGCCCGGCCAGGCCACCTACGCCCAGTCCGGCGGCGAGCTGATCCCCACCGCGGGCGGCCAGGAGAAGCCCCCCGTGCCCGGCAGCACCGTCGAGCTCACCATCGACCGCAACATCCAGTGGGCCGCGCAGAGCGCGATCACCGCCCAGGTGAAGGCGTCTCACGCGGACCGCGGCTACGTCGTCGTCCAGGACCCGCGCACCGGCCAGATCCTCGCCATGGCCGACGCCCCCAGCTTCGACCCCAACGACATCGCGCACGCCGACCCGTCCGCCTTCGGCAACGCTGCGGTGCAGGACGCCTACGAGCCCGGCAGCGTCAGCAAGCTGATGTCGATGTCCGCCATCATCAACCAGGGCGTCGCCACCCCCGAGACCCACGTCGTCGTCCCCGGCACCCTCCAGCGCGGCGACCATGTCTTCCACGACGACGTCGACCACGGCACCTGGGACCTCACCCTCAACGGAGTGCTCGCCAAGTCCAGCAACATCGGCACCATCGAGGCCACCGGCGAACTCGGCCCCACCCAGCCCCAGGCCAACCAGGTGCTCTACTCCTATCTGCGGAAGTTCGGGATCGGGCAGCCGACCGGCCTGAACTTCCCCGGCGAGACCCCCGGCATCCTGGCGAAGCCCAAGGACTGGAGCGATTCGCAGCAGTACACCATCCCCTTCGGTCAGGGCCTGTCCGTGAACGCACTGCAGGCCACCTCGATCTACTCGACAATCGCCAACGGGGGCGTGCGGATCCAGCCGAGCCTGGTCAAGGGCTCCGTCGGCCCGGACGGCCAGTACACGCCGGCCCCGGCGCCGCCGGAGCGGCGTGTGGTCAGCGAGCAGACGGCCAAGGCGGTGGCGCAGATGCTGGAGTCCGTGGTCGGCAACGAGGAGGGCACCGGCATCTCGGCCCGGATCGACGGCTACAACGTCGCGGGCAAGACCGGCACGGCCAACCGGGTGGACCCGGCCACCGGGACGTACCGTGGCTACACCTCCTCGTTCATGGGGTTCGCCCCGGCCGACGACCCGCGCGTGACCATCTCCTGCGTGATCCAGAACCCCACCGTCGGCAGCCACTTCGGCGGCAGCATCTGCGGGCCCGTCTTCAAGCAGGTGATGGAATTCGCCCTGAAATCGCTGCAGGTCCCGCCGACGGGAACCCCGTCGGCCAATCTGCCCGTCGAGTTCCAGTAGCGGTCGAACAGTGGCCAAGCAGTCGGAAACAGTACGGAAGCGGTACGCAGTGGAAGCAGTGACACAGGCGTGACAACGATCACAAACGGGACGCCAGGTGGAACCGGCGGTGACCCCCGGGACCAGGGCCCTTTTGGCCGGGAACCCCGACAGACGGGTAACCTCACCGCCGTGCCACACGCTGATCAGTTCCCACACCGGCAGGACGCCCCGGAGCCCCGCCCCGGCTCGCCCCGCCCGGCCCAGGTGCGCCCCAAGCCGCTCGCGGAGCTGGCAGAGCACCTCGGCACGCCGATTCCAGCCGCCGGCGCCCCGGCGACCGGCATCACGCACGACTCGCGCGCCGTGCGGCCCGGCGACCTGTACGCTGCGCTGCCCGGCGCCCGCTTCCACGGCGCGGATTTCGCCGCCCAGGCCGCCGAACGCGGCGCGGTGGCGGTGCTGACCGACCCGGCGGGCCGCCAGCGCGCCGCCGCGACCGGCCTGCCCGTGCTCGTCACCGACGAGCCGCGGGCCCGGATGGGAGCGCTCGCCGCCGCCATCTACGACGATCCCGGCCACGACCTGCTGCAGATCGGCATCACCGGCACCTCCGGCAAGACCACCACCGCCTACCTCGTCGAGGGTGGCCTGCGCGCCGCCTACGGCCGCTGCACGGGACTGATCGGCACCGTCGAGTCGCGCATCGGCGAGGAGCGGCTCAGGAGCGAGCGCACCACCCCCGAGGCCACCGACCTGCAGGCGCTCTTCGCGGTGATGCGCGAACGGGGCGTCCGCGCGGTGGCCATGGAGGTCTCCAGCCACGCACTGGTGCTCGGCCGCGTCGACGGCGCCGTCTTCGACGTGGCCGTCTTCACCAACCTCAGCCCGGAGCACATGGAGTTCCACTCCGGGATGGAGGACTACTACCAGGCCAAGGCACAGCTGTTCACACCGCGCCGAAGCCGTCTCGGCGTGGTCAACCTCGACGACGAGTACGGGCAGCGGCTGGTCAAGGAGGCCTCCGTCCCCGTCACCACCTACTCCGCCGAGGGTCACCCGGACGCCGACTGGCGCGCCGAGGACGTCGCCCTCGGCCCGGTCGGCTCCACCTTCACCGTCGTCGGCCCGAAGGGCGAGCGCATCGCCGCCCGTGCCCCGCTGCCCGGCCCGTTCAACGTCGCCAACGCACTCGCCGCCGTCACCGCCCTGGTCACCGCCGGCATCGACCCGCGTACCGCGGCCGACGGCGTCGCCGCTGTGCCCGGTGTCCCCGGCCGGCTGGAGCGGGTGGACGAGGGCCAGCCCTACCTCGCGGTCGTCGACTACGCCCACAAGACCGACGCCGTCGAGTCCGTGCTGCGCTCGCTGCGGAAGGTGACCGAGGGACGCATCCACATCGTCCTGGGCTGCGGCGGCGACCGCGACCAACAAAAGCGCGGGCCGATGGGCGCCGCCTGCGCTCGGCTCGCCGACACCGCCGTCCTCACCTCGGACAACCCGCGCTCCGAGGACCCGCTCGCGATCCTCTCCGCGATGCTGGCCGGGGCCGCCGAGGTGCCGGCGCACGAGCGCGGCCATGTCACCGTCGAGCCCGACCGGGCCGCCGCCATCGCCGTGGCCGTCGCGAACGCGCAGCCGGGCGACACGGTGCTGGTCGCAGGGAAGGGCCATGAGCAGGGCCAGGACATCGCCGGAGTGGTTCGCCCCTTCGACGACCGGGAAGTGCTGCGCGAGGCGATCAAGAACTCGGCCCTCGCTCATCACGGACATCAGGGTCAGCACCTGCGAGCGAAGGACCAGGACCAGCAGTGATCGCACTCACCCTCGCCGAGGTCGCGCAGGCGATCGGCGGGAGCATGCACGACATACCCCACCCGCAGGTCCGCGTGTCGGGTCCGGTGGTGATCGACTCCCGCGAGGCGCGGCCGGGCGGGCTGTTCGCCGCGCTCCCCGGTGAGCGCGTGGACGGGCACGACTTCGCGCAGCGCGCCGTCGACGCCGGAGCCGTCGGCGTACTCGCCGCCCGGCCCGTCGGTGTGCCGGCGATCGTCGTCGACGACGTGCAGACGGCGCTCGGCGCGCTCGCCAACCACGTCATCGAGCGCCTCGGAACCTCCGTGGTCGCGCTCACCGGCTCGTCCGGCAAGACCAGCACCAAGGACCTGATGGCCCAGCTGCTGGAGAAGCTCGCCCCCACCGTGTGGACTCCGGGCTCCTTCAACAACGAGCTCGGGCTGCCGCTCACCGCGCTGCGGGCGGACGAGACCACACGCCACCTCGTCCTGGAGATGGGCGCCCGCGGCATCGGCCACATCAGCTACCTCACCCGTCTGACCCCGCCCCGCATCGGCGTGGTGCTCAACGTCGGCGTCGCCCACATCGGCGAATTCGGCGGCCGCGAGCAGATCGCCCGGGCGAAGGGCGAGTTGGTCGAGGCACTGCCCGACGCGGAGTCCGGCGGCGTCGCCGTGCTCAACGCCGACGACCCCCTGGTGCGCGCGATGGCCTCCCGTACCCGGGCCCGCACCGTCTTCTTCGGCGAGTCCGACGAAGCGGACGTACGCGCCGAGTCCATCCGCCTGGACGATCGCGGACGCCCGGAGTTCACGCTGCGCACACCCTCCGGGTGCGCCCAGGTGACCTTGCGCCTGTACGGTGAGCACCACGTGTCGAACGCGCTCGCCGCTGCCGCCGTCGCCGGTGAACTCGGTATGCCGGTCCCGGAGATCGCCGCCGCCCTCTCGCAGGCCGGTACGCTCTCACGCTGGCGCATGGAGGTCACCGAGCGGCCGGACGGCGTAACGGTCGTCAACGACGCCTACAACGCCAACCCCGACTCCATGCGGGCCGCGCTGCGCGCCCTCGCCGCCATGAGCGGAGCCTCACGGCGGCAGGGGGGACGCACGTGGGCGGTGCTCGGCGAGATGGCCGAGCTCGGCGAGGAGTCCTTCGCCGAGCACGACGCGGTCGGACGGCTTGCCGTTCGGCTCAACGTCAGCAAGCTCGTGGCCGTGGGCGGCCAGGCGGCAGCCTGGCTGGACATGGGCGCCAAGAACGAGGGTTCGTGGGGTGAGGAGTCGGTGCACGTGTCCGACGCGGAGGCGGCGATCGACCTGTTGCGCAATGAGCTGCGCCCGGGGGACGTCGTGCTGGTGAAGGCATCGAGATCGGTGGGCCTGGAGCGCGTCGCGAACGCGCTGGTCGAGACCACCGAGGGCGAGGTCATCGCGTGATGAAGCAGATCCTCATCTCCGGCGTGCTCGGACTGTTCCTCTCCCTCATCGGCACCCCGCTGCTGATCAAACTGCTGGCGAGCAAGGGCTACGGGCAGTTCATCCGTGACGACGGCCCCAAGGCCCACCACAGCAAGCGCGGTACCCCCACCATGGGGGGCATCGCCTTCATCCTGGCCACGCTCGTCGCCTACGCCGTAACGAAGATCATCACCTCCGAGAAACCGACCCTCTCCGGCCTGCTGGTGCTCTTCCTCTTTGCCGGTCTCGGGCTCGTCGGCTTCCTCGACGACTACATCAAGATCGTCAAGCAGCGCAGCCTCGGTCTGCGGGCCAAGGCGAAGATGGCGGGACAGCTCATCGTCGGCATCGCCTTCGCGATCCTCTCGCTGAACTTCGCCGACGCCCGCGGCGCCACCCCCGCCTCCACCAAGCTCTCCTTCACCCAGGACTTCGGTTGGTCGATCGGCCCGGTGATCTTCGTCATCTGGGCGCTGTTCATGATCCTGGCGATGTCGAACGGCGTGAACCTCACCGACGGACTCGACGGTCTGGCGACCGGCGCCTCGGTGATGGTCTTCGCCGCGTACACCGTCATCGGGGTGTGGCAGTACGGTCAGTCCTGCGCCAACCCGCTCACCGCGGGACCCGGCTGCTACGACGTACGAGATCCGCTCGACCTGGCGGTGGTCGCGGCCGCGTTGATGGGTGCGTGCTTCGGCTTCCTGTGGTGGAACACCTCACCCGCCAAGATCTTCATGGGTGACACCGGGTCGCTGGCGCTCGGCGGCGCGCTCGCGGGCCTTGCCATCTGCTCGCGCACCGAACTGCTCCTCGCCATCCTCGGCGGCCTGTTCGTCCTGATCACCGCCTCGGTCGTGATCCAGGTCGGGTCCTTCCGGCTCACCGGCAAGCGCGTCTTCCGCATGGCACCGCTCCAGCACCACTTCGAACTCAAGGGGTGGAGCGAAGTCCTGGTCGTCGTCCGGTTCTGGATCATCCAGGGCATGTGCATGGCCGTGGGCCTCGGCCTGTTCTACGCGGGCTTCGTGGCAGCGAAGTGAGTGACGCGATGGACTTCTCCGGCAAGCACGTCACCGTCGCGGGCATCGGCGTCAGCGGCGTCAGCGCCGCGCGCGCCCTGGCGGGGCTCAGCGCCCGCGTGACGGTGGTCGACGGCGGTGACGGCGAGCGGCAGCGGGAGACCGCGCGCGAGCTGGAGAAGGAGGGGATCGCGGTCCGACTCGGCGACGGCGAGACCCTGCCGGACGGCACCGGCCTGATCGTCACCTCGCCCGGCTGGAAGCCCAGCAGCCCGCTGTTCACGGCCGCTGCGCAGGCGGGCATCGACGTGTGGGGCGATGTGGAGCTCGCCTGGCGGCTGCGCGAGGATGTGGCAGCGGCGCGCAACGCCTCGGTTGAGGGCGCGGGGTCCCCCATGCCGCAGGCCAGGGGCGGGCGGCGGACGGGTGCCGCGCCGTGGCTCGCCGTCACCGGCACCAACGGCAAGACCACCACCGTCCAGATGCTCGCCTCGATCCTCGCCGCCGCGGGTCTGCGCACCGCCGCCGTCGGCAACATCGGGACCCCGATCCTGGACGTGGTGCTCTCCGGCGTCCCGTACGACGTGCTCGCCGTCGAGCTGTCCAGCTACCAGCTGCACTGGGCCCCCTCGGTGCGCGCCCACTCCGCCGCCGTGCTCAACATCGCCCCCGACCACCTCGACTGGCACGGTTCGATGGCCGCGTACGCCGCTGACAAGGGCCGCATCTACCAGGGCAACCGGGTCGCCTGCGTCTACAACACCGCCGACCCCGCCACCGAGGAACTCGTCCGCGCCGCCGACGTGGAGGAGGGCTGCCGCGCGGTCGGCTTCACCCTCGGCGCCCCCGGCCCCTCCGAACTGGGCGTCGTCGAGGGGATTCTCGTCGACAGGGCGTTTGTCGAAAACCGGCAGCGCAACGCCCAGGAGCTCGCCGAGGTCTCCGACGTGACCCCGCCCGCCCCGCACAACATCGCCAACGCGCTGGCCGCCGCCGCGCTCGCCCGTGCGTACGGGGTCGAGCCCAAGGCGGTCCGCGACGGGCTGCGCGCCTTCCGGCCCGACGCCCACCGCATCGCGCACGTCGGCCACGTGGAGGGCGTCGACTACGTCGACGACTCCAAGGCGACCAACACCCATGCCGCCGAGGCGTCGCTCGCCGCGTACGAGCCCATCGTGTGGATCGCGGGCGGCCTTGCCAAGGGCGCCGCCTTCGACGAGATCGTCATCAAATCCGCCAAGCGCCTGCGCGGCGTCGTCCTGATCGGCGCGGACCGGGCTGTGATCGCCGAAGCGCTTCGGCGACACGCGCCCGAGGTCCCTGTCGTCGACCTGGAACGGACCGACACTGGGGCGATGGCCGCGGCGGTCGACGCCGCGCGGGCACTCGCCCGGCCCGGCGACACCGTCCTGCTGGCCCCCGCCTGCGCTTCCATGGACATGTTCGCCAACTACGGCAAGCGCGGCGACGCCTTCGCCGACGCCGTACGCGCCATCGCGGGCCCGCCCGCACCGCAGCAGGGAGAGCAGGACCAACAGCAGGACCACTAGCCGGTCGTCCCCGCGTCGCCGAGGACCCGGCGCGACGCACCGATGGAGGGGAGCGCATGACGGCCGACCGCTCCGCCGCCCGCAGCGGCGAACGCCGGCCCCGGACGGGTGCCGAGCGGATGCGGGTGAGCGACGGACAAGTCATGGCGGGCGGCCGCACCGTGGCGCGGCCGGCCGGACCCGGGATGACGGGGCCCGCTTCCGCACGGACCGCCCGACCGGCGCCGCGCCGTGGCAGCGCACTGCGCGGCGCCCGGACGACGTTCGCCCGCGCCCGCCGGGCCTGGGACCGGCCGCTGACCGCCTACTATCTGATCATCGGCGGCAGCCTGCTGATCATCGTGCTCGGCCTGGTCATGGTCTTTTCCGCCTCACAGATCGAGGCGTTGCAGAACGGACTGCCGTCCACGTTCTTCTTCCGCAAGCAGCTGCTCGCCGCGGCCATCGGTGCCGTACTGCTGGTGGCCGCCGCGAAGATGCCGGTACGGCTGCTTAGATCGCTGGCGTACCCGCTGCTCGCCGGATCGATTTTCCTGATGGTGCTCGTCCAGGTACCGGGGATCGGCAAGACCGTCAACGGCAACCAGAACTGGCTGGTGCTGGGCGGCTCGTTCCAGGTCCAGCCCAGCGAGTTCGGCAAGCTCGCCGTCGTGCTGTGGGGCGCGGACCTGCTGGCACGTAAATACGACAAACGCCTGCTCGCTCAGTGGAAGCACCTGCTCGTGCCGCTGGTGCCGATGGTCTTCCTCATCCTCGGCCTCGTGCTGCTCGGCGGCGACATGGGCACCGCCATCATCCTCGCCGCCATGCTCTTCGGGCTGCTGTGGCTCGCGGGAGCCCCGACGCGACTGTTCGCGGGGGTGCTCGGCGTCGCCGGGGCGGTCGCCGTCGTGCTGATCAAGACCAGTCCGCACCGAATGGGCCGGTTTGCGTGCATCGGCGCTACCGACGTCGGTCCCGACGACCAGTGCTGGCAGGCGGTGCACGGAATCTACGCACTCGCCTCCGGCGGATGGTTCGGCAAGGGGCTCGGCGCAAGTGTGGAAAAATGGGGTCAACTGCCCGAACCGCATACCGACTTCATCTTCGCCGTGACCGGGGAGGAACTCGGCCTCGCGGGGACGCTGTCGGTACTCGGTCTCTTCGCGGCTCTAGGCTATGCGGGTATCCGCGTGGCCGGACGCACGGAGGACCCCTTCGTCAGGTTCGCCGCGGGTGGCGTGACCACCTGGATCACGGCCCAGGCCGTGGTCAACATCGGGTCGGTGCTCGGTCTGCTGCCGATCGCCGGGGTCCCGCTCCCGCTGTTCTCCTACGGGGGGTCGGCCCTGCTGCCGACCATGTTCGCGGTCGGGCTGATGATCTCATTCGCGAGAAACGAGCCTGCGGCGCGAGCGGCGCTGGCGGCGCGGGGGCAGCGTTTTCCGACGGGGGCAATGACTCGGAGCATGAGACGTCTCGTCAAGCGGCGGGCGTCAAGGAAGCGGTGAATTTCGGTGCATGTCGTTCTCGCCGGCGGGGGGACCGCCGGTCACATCGAGCCCGCGCTCGCCCTCGCGGACGCCCTGCGCAGGCAGGACCCGACCGTGGGGATCACGGCACTCGGTACGGAGCGGGGCCTGGAGACCAGGCTCGTCCCGGAGCGCGGCTACGAACTGGCCCTGATCCCCGCCGTCCCCCTGCCCCGCAGGCCCACCCCCGAGCTGATCACCGTCCCGGGACGGCTGCGCGGTACCATCAAGGCGGCCGAGCAGGTCCTGGAGCGCACCAAGGCCTCCTGCGTCGTGGGCTTCGGCGGCTATGTGGCGCTCCCCGGCTATCTCGCCGCCAAGCGGCTCGGCGTGCCGATCGTCGTCCACGAGGCCAACGCCCGGCCCGGCCTGGCCAACAAGATCGGCTCGCGGTACGCGCACGCCGTCGCCGTGTCCACCCCGGACAGCAAGCTGCGCGGCTCCCGCTACATCGGCATCCCGCTGCGGCGCTCCATTGCCACCCTCGACCGCGCTGCCGTGCGCCCCGAGGCGCGCGCCGCATTCGGGCTCGACCCCAACCTGCCGACCCTCCTCGTCTCCGGCGGCTCACAGGGCGCGCGGCGGCTGAACGAGACGATCCAGGCAGTCGCTCCGCGGCTGCAGCAGTCGGGCATCCAGATCCTGCACGCGGTGGGCCCGAAGAACGAGCTGCCCCGGGTGGAGCACATGCCCGGCATGCCCCCGTACATCCCGGTCGGTTACGTGGACCGGATGGACCTCGCCTACGCCGCCGCCGACATGATGCTCTGCCGGGCCGGCGCGATGACGGTGGCCGAACTCTCCGCCGTCGGGCTGCCGGCCGCGTTCGTACCGCTTCCCATCGGCAACGGCGAGCAGCGCCTCAACGCCCAGCCGCTGGTCAAGGCCGGTGGCGGCCTGATCGTCGACGACGCCGAGCTGACCGCGGAGTGGGTGCTCGGCAACGTGCTGCCGGTGCTCACCGATCCGCACCGGCTGTACGAGATGTCCCGCGCCGCCGCGGAATTCGGCCGTCGTGATGCCGATGAACTCCTCGTCGGCATGGTGCACGAGGCTGTCGCCGCCGGCCGGGCAGCATAGGTGAGCGACGCGCGCGAGCAGGCGAAGGGGGTCCCCCGCCGTGAGGCAGGGGGAGGCCGGAGAAGCGGACGGTGAATTCCGCCGACGGAGCGCGGGCAGGCAGCAACCGTAGGAGGGCAGCGTGGCCGGACCGACGACAGTGCAGCGCGGGGACCGCGGCCGCGTCAGGCAGGCGGAGCCACGTGACGTCGGCCGGGTCCGCCGGCGGGGACCGCGGCCGCCGGAGAACGGCCCGGAACGCCGCACGCTGCCCCGGCGCCGCGCCGCCTTGGCGCTCCTGCTCGTCATCGCGGTCGCCGGGTGCGGCTGGCTGCTCTACGGTTCACCCTGGCTGCGCGTTCGCAAGGTCGAGGTGACCGGGGTCCGGGTGCTCACCCAGGACGAGGTGAGGGCGGCGGCGTCGGTGAAGCTCGGCGTCCCGCTGGTCTCCATCGACGCCGGCGCCGTCGAGGCGCGGCTGCGGTTGCGGCTGCCGAGGATCGCGTCGGTGGGCGTGGTGCGCTCCTGGCCCGGCACCATCGCGCTGGAAGTGACCGAGCGAACTCCAAAAGTGGCTCTCAAAAACGGTGGAAACTTCATCGAAGTGGACGCACAGGGTGTCCGTTATGCCACGGACAGCACCGCTCCGCCCGGAGTTCCGCAGGTGGAATTGACCGCGCCGACGACCGGCGCAGGAGTCTCGGAGACCAACCGCTATTTCGGAACGGAGAACCTTCTCCATGCGGCGGTACAGGTCATCGCCGATCTCCCCCAATCGGTACAGAAGCAGACGCAAGCCATCCAAGTGGAATCCTTCGACGGCATCTCGCTGGAACTGTCCGGCGGCCGGACGGTGATGTGGGGCAGCCCGCAGGACGACGCGCAGAAGGCGGCGTCGCTCCTCGCATTGATGAAGGCGGCCGGAGGTGCGAAGCACTTCGACGTGAGCGCCCCCAGTGATCCCGCTTCATCAGGGAGTTAATGCTGCATCAGCGGACTGCGTCGGCGGGTGCTACGGAGGCCCGCCACCCCGGTTCGTCCGCTTCGGGCGTGATCACATAGGGTCAAAAGAAAAGCGGGAGGTTCGGCGTGTTCGTTGAACGCGAACCGCTTGTCGACTTAGTGTCCTGTCCCAAAGGACACGAGGAACAGACATACTGGTAACCCTAAACCTCAGGGTTAGGGTTCGGGTCGGCGTCCGGACCGTCCCATCGGCATCCGTCGGCGCAGCGCGACTTCGCGAGGCGACGACACGTAACTCGAGGCGAGAGGCCTTCGACGTGGCAGCACCGCAGAACTACCTCGCAGTCATCAAGGTCGTCGGTATCGGCGGCGGTGGCGTCAACGCCATCAACCGGATGATCGAGGTCGGGCTCAAGGGCGTCGAGTTCATCGCGATCAACACCGATGCGCAGGCCCTGCTCATGAGCGACGCCGACGTCAAGCTCGACGTCGGCCGCGAACTCACCCGCGGCCTCGGCGCCGGCGCCAATCCCGATGTCGGCCGCAAGGCCGCCGAGGACCACCGCGAGGAGATCGAGGAGGTCCTCAAGGGGGCCGACATGGTCTTCGTCACCGCGGGCGAGGGCGGCGGCACCGGCACCGGCGGCGCACCCGTCGTCGCCAACATCGCCCGTTCGCTGGGCGCGTTGACGATCGGCGTGGTCACCCGGCCGTTCACCTTCGAGGGACGCCGACGCGCCAACCAGGCCGAGGACGGCATCGCGGACCTGCGCGACGAGGTCGACACCCTCATCGTCATCCCCAACGACCGGCTGCTGTCCATCTCGGACCGTCAGGTCAGCGTGCTGGACGCCTTCAAGTCGGCGGACCAGGTGCTGCTCTCCGGTGTCCAGGGCATCACCGACCTCATCACCACACCCGGCCTGATCAACCTGGACTTCGCGGACGTGAAGTCCGTGATGTCGGAGGCCGGTTCGGCGCTGATGGGCATCGGCTCGGCGCGCGGCGACGACCGTGCGGTGGCAGCGGCCGAGATGGCCATCTCCTCGCCGCTGCTGGAGGCGTCGATCGACGGCGCCCGGGGCGTGCTGCTCTCCATCTCCGGCGGCTCCGACCTCGGCTTGTTCGAGATCAACGAGTCCGCCCAGCTGGTGAGCGAGGCCGCGCACCCCGAGGCGAACATCATCTTCGGTGCGGTCATCGACGACGCCCTCGGCGACGAGGTGCGGGTCACCGTCATCGCCGCCGGGTTTGACGGAGGGCAGCCGCCCCCCAAGAACCGCGACAAGGTACTGGGTTCGTACGCCGGGCGCGAGGAGAACCTCTCGGGCAGCGCGGGCGCGACCACCCCGCCGCCCCGGATCGGCAGCCAGCCGGCCGAGCCCGCCCGCCCGTCCTTCGCCGGACTCGGGTCGCTCACGCCCCGGGAGGAGGAGCCGGAGACCACGCCGAGCGCCGAGGCCCCCGCGGCTCCTCTCAGCCCGCCTCACGTGCCGCCGGCCCGTCCGTCGTACCCGGACAGCCAGGCGGAGGAGCTGGACGTACCGGACTTCCTGAAGTAGATCGGCCCCAGAGACCGTAGTGATAGGACACAGACACGACGTCAGCGGCGCCCACTTCGCCTTCACCGACCGGTGGGGCGGGGTGAGCGCCGCTCCGTACGACACGCTCAATCTCGGCGGCGCGGTCGGCGACGACCCGGCCGCCGTGCACACCAACCGGGAACTGGCCGCGAAGGCGCTCGGCCTCGACCCGGCCGCCGTGGTCTGGATGAACCAGGTGCACGGCAACGATGTGGCCGTGGTGGCCGCCCCCTGGGGTGACGGCGAAGTTCCCGCGGTGGACGCCGTCGTCACCACGCGCCGCGGACTCTCCCTCGCCGTGCTGACCGCGGACTGCGTTCCCGTCCTGCTCGCCGATCCGGTTGCCGGGGTGGTCGGCGCGGCGCACGCGGGTCGCCCGGGTCTGGTCAAGGGGGTCGTGCCTGCGGCCGTCGAGGCGATGGCCGGCCTCGGCGCGAGACCCGAACGCATCACCGTCGTCACCGGCCCCGCCGTCTGCGGACACTGCTACGAGGTGCCCGAGGCGATGCGCGAACAGGTCGCCGCTGTCGCCCCCGAGGCCCGGTCGACGACAAGCTGGGGGACCCCGGCGCTGGACGTGGCCGCCGGGGTGCACGGGCAACTCGCCGGGGTCGGGGTGCAGGACGTGACCGGGGCCGGGGTCTGCACCCTGGAGTCGGCGGACCACTTCTCGTACCGCAGGGAGCGCACCACGGGACGGCTCGCCGGTTATGTCTGGCTGGACGTGGACGTGGACGTGGACGTGAGATGACGGAGAGAAAGGCCCAACTGGCCGCGAATCTGGCCCGGGTCGAAGAGCGCATCGCCGCTGCCTGCGAGGCGGCGGGCCGGGAGCGCAAGGATGTGACCCTGATCGTGGTCACCAAGACCTATCCGGCGAGCGATGTGAGGTTTCTCGCGGAACTCGGCGTGCGGGACGTCGCGGAGAACCGCGACCAGGAAGCGAAGCCGAAGGCCGCCGACTGCTCCGACCTCGATCTTCAGTGGCACTTTGTCGGTCAATTGCAGACAAACAAGGTGAGATCCGTGATGGGTTATGCCGATGTGGTGCACTCGGTCGACCGGTTGCGGCTCGTCGAGGCGTTGTCATCGGCCGCGGTGCGGCGGGGACGAGAGATCGGATGCCTGGTCCAGGTCGCGCTTGACGCCCCGTCAGGATCGCTGGGCGGCAGAGGCGGTGCCGCTCCCGCCGATGTGCTCGCGGTCGCCGACGCCGTAGCTCAGGCACCGGGGCTGCGCATTGACGGGCTGATGACGGTAGCGCCACTTGCCGGTGAGTACGCGGGAAATCCACGCGCTGCCTTCGACCGGCTGATGGAAATCTCAACCTCGGTGCGCGAGAGTCATCCTGCTGCAACCATGGTCTCGGCAGGGATGAGTTCGGACCTCGAGGAGGCAGTGTCCGCGGGTGCGACACATGTACGCGTCGGGACTGCGGTGCTCGGAGTCCGTCCCAGGCTCGGGTAACGTCACCAAACAAGTCGGACCACAGCAGAAAATATGGTTAGGCCCGCGGCAGAAGCAGTCAGGCCGCCGGAGCCGACCCCGTGGATCCCCGGCTCCCGGCGGCCCGGTCACCAGGAGCTGATCCACCACAGAGCGGAGGACGCAGAGCATGGCCGGCGCGATGCGCAAGATGGCGGTCTACCTCGGCCTCGTGGAGGACGATGGGTACGACGGCCCGGGGTTCGACCCCGACGACGAGTTCGAGCCCGAGCCGGAACCCGAGCGGGTACGCCGGCAACACCAGCCGCAACAGGAGGAACCGGCGCGAATCGTGCATGCGCCGGCGCCTCGTGAGCCACGGATCGCCCCAGTGGCATCCATCACACCTGAACGCCGCACTCTGGAGAAGAACGCACCGGTGATCATGCCCAAGGTCGTGTCCGAACGGGAGCCCTACCGGATCACGACGCTCCACCCCCGTACGTACAACGAAGCCCGTACGATCGGGGAACACTTCCGTGAGAGCACCCCAGTGATCATGAACTTGACGGAGATGGACGACACGGACGCGAAGCGTCTTGTCGACTTCGCCGCGGGTCTGGTCTTTGGTCTGCACGGCAGCATTGAACGGGTGACGCAGAAGGTCTTCCTGCTGTCGCCTGCTAACGTCGATGTCACGGCGGAGGACAAGGCCCGGATCGCCGAGGGCGGGTTCTTCAACCAGAGCTGAGAAGCTGAGCACAAGCTGAGACCGGAACACCATGCGGAATCGGACCGGCGGGACCGACAGGACCGGCGGAGAGCAGGGAAGAGGGGAGCGCGATGGGCGTCGCACTGCAGGTGCTCTACATCGCGTTGTACTGCTACCTGATCATCCTGATTTTCCGACTTGTCATGGACTACGTCTTCCAGTTCGCACGTTCGTGGCGTCCTGGCAAGGCCATGGTGGTCATTCTCGAAGCCACCTACACTGTCACCGATCCGCCACTCAAGCTTCTGCGGCGGTTCATCCCGCCGCTGCGTCTCGGGGGCGTGGCGCTCGACCTGTCCTTCTTCGTACTGATGATCATCGTCTACATCCTGATCTCCGTCGTGGCCAGGCTGTGAACGATACGGTCTTGCCAATTGCCGACGATCACGTTGAGGTGAAGAGATGCCGCTGACCCCCGAGGACGTTCGTAACAAGCAGTTCACGACCGTCCGCCTCCGCGAAGGCTATGACGAGGACGAGGTCGACGCCTTCCTCGACGAGGTCGAGGCGGAGCTCACCAGGCTGCTGCGGGAGAACGAGGACCTGCGCGCCAAACTCGCCGCCGCCACCCGGGCCGCCGCCCAGAACCAGCAGCAGGGCATGCGCAAGCCGCCCGAGCCGCAGGATCGCCAGGGCGCTCCGGTGCCCGCTGCCATATCCGGACCGCAGCCGGTGCCGCCGCAGCAGCAGATGGGCCCGCCCCAGCTGTCCGGCGCACCTCAGCTGCCGGCCGGGCCGAGCGGACAGCACGGCCCGCAGGGCCCCATGGGCCCCGGTCCGATGGGCCCCGGTCCGATGGGCCCCGGTCCGATGGGCCAGGGGCCGATGGGCGGCCCGATGGGCCAGGGGCATCCGATGCAGCAGGGCGGTCACCCCATGCAGCAGCAGGGCGGCCCGCACGGCGACAGCGCCGCTCGTGTGCTCTCGCTCGCCCAGCAGACCGCCGACCAGGCCATCGCTGAGGCACGTTCCGAGGCGAACAAGATCGTCGGCGAGGCCCGCAGCCGGGCCGAGGGTCTGGAGCGTGACGCCCGTGCGAAGGCGGACGCGCTCGAGCGGGACGCGCAGGAGAAGCACCGCGTGGCGATGGGCTCGCTGGAGTCCGCGCGCGCCACGCTGGAGCGCAAGGTCGAGGACCTGCGCGGTTTCGAGCGCGAGTACCGCACGCGGCTGAAGTCGTACCTGGAGAGCCAGCTGCGCCAGTTGGAGAACCAGGCGGACGACTCGCTTGCACCGCCGCGGACGCCGGCGACCGCGTCGCTGCCGTCCTCGTCCACGATGGGCGGCTCCACGATGGGCAGCGGGCTGGCCGCGGCCGGCGCCGGTGCGGGCGCCATGGGGCACTCGGCCGGGTCCAACCAGACCTACGGCGGCCAGCAGATGGGCGGCCACGGCGGCAACCAGACGTACGGCGGGCAGCAGCAGATGTCGCCGGCGATGACGCAGCCGATGGCGCCGGTGCGGCCACAGGGCCCGCAGCCGCTGCAGCAGGCACCGACGCCGATGCGCGGGTTCCTCATCGACGAGGACGACAACTAGTCCTCGGACGTTCTGCCGGGCTGGGCCCCAGGGGATCGACTCTCCTCGGGGCCCGGCCCGTTGTTGCGCACGGTTGCGCATCGCCGGGAACCCGGAAACGTCGAAGGGGCCGAGGCCCGAAGGCCCCGGCCCCTTCGCTGCGGTTGTCAGCCCTCGGTCTTGCGCAGCCGGAACGTCAAGCCGAGCGCCTCGTCAGTGAAGGGCTCGCCATAGCCGTCGTCCGCCTCGCCTCGGGCGAAGTCCAGGGCCAGCACCTCGTCGGCGATGAGGGCCGCGTGCTCGGTGAGGGCCTCCGCCAGTTCGCCGTCGGCGGTGTCCCACCGCACGGCGATCCGGTCGGCGACGTCGAGGCCGGAGTTCTTGCGGGCCTCCTGGACCAGGCGGATCGCGTCGCGGGCGAGTCCGGCGCGGCGCAGCTCCGGGGTGATCTCCAGGTCCAGGGCCACCGTTGCGCCCGACTCGGAGGCAACGGACCATCCCTCACGCGGGGTTTCGGTGATGATCACCTCATCCGGTGAAAGGGTGATCGTCTCACCGTCGACCTCGACGGTGGCCGTGCCCTCGCGCAGCGCGAGCGAGAGCGCGGCGGCGTCGGCGGCCGCGATGGCCTTCGCCACCGGCTGGGTGCCCTTCCCGAAACGCTTGCCCAGGGCGCGGAAGTTGGCCTTTGCGGTGGTGTCGACGAGCGAACCGTCCACGGAGGAGAGCGGCGCGAGCTCACTGACGTTGAGTTCTTCGGCGATCTGCTCGCGGAGCCCGTCGGGGAGCGTCTCGAATCCGTTCGCCGCGATCAGGGCGCGGGAGAGCGGCTGGCGTGTCTTGACACCGGACTCGGCACGCGTCGCCCGTCCGAGCTCCACCAGGCGCCGGGCCAGCGCCATTTGGGCGGAGAGCGCCGGGTCGATGAGGGACTCGTCGGGCGTGGGCCATGTGGACAAATGGACCGAATCCGGGGCATTCGGGGTGGTCGGCACCACGAGGTCCTGCCAGACGCGTTCGGTGATGAACGGGACGAGCGGCGCGAGCAGTCGCGTCACCGTCTCGATGACGTCGTGCAGGGTGCGCAGCGCCGCCTTGTCGCCCTGCCAGAACCGGCGGCGCGAGCGGCGTACGTACCAGTTGGACAGGTCGTCGACGAACGACGAGAGCGCCTTGCCCGCGCGCTGGGTGTCGAAGCTCTCCAGTGCCTCGGTGACCTGGCGGACGAGCATGTTCACCTCGCCCAGCAGCCACCGGTCGAGCAGCGGCCGCTCGCCGGGCGCGGGATCCGCCGCGGAGGGCGCCCACTGCGAGGTGCGGGCGTACAGCGCCTGGAAGGCGACGGTGTTCCAGTAGGTGAGCAGTGTCTTGCGGACCACTTCCTGGATGGCGCCGTGGCCGACGCGCCGTGCCGCCCAAGGCGAGCCGCCGGCGGCCATGAACCAGCGCACCGCGTCCGCTCCGTGCTGGTCCATGAGCGGGATCGGCTGGAGGATGTTGCCCAGGTGCTTGGACATCTTGCGGCCGTCCTCGGCGAGGATGTGGCCGAGGCAGACGACGTTCTCGTACGAGGACTTGTCGAAGACGAGGGTGCCGACCGCCATGAGCGTGTAGAACCAGCCGCGGGTCTGGTCGATCGCCTCGGAGATGAACTGGGCCGGGTAGCTCTTCTCGAAGACGTCCTTGTTGCGGTACGGGTACCCCCACTGCGCGAAGGGCATCGAACCGGAGTCGTACCAGCCGTCGATGACCTCCGGGACACGCGTCGCCGTGGTCCCGCAGGTGGGACAGGGGAACGTCACGTGGTCGACGTACGGGCGGTGCGGGTCGAGTCCGCTCTGGTCGGAGCCGGTCAGCCCCGAAAGCTCAGCCAGCGAGCCGACGCACGTCAGATGGCCCTCCTCGCAGCGCCAGATCGGCAGCGGGGTGCCCCAGTAGCGGTTCCGCGACAACGCCCAGTCGATGTTGTTGTTGAGCCAGTCGCCGTAGCGGCCGTGCTTGACCGACTCCGGGTACCAGTTGGTCTTCTCGTTCTCTCGGAGCAGCTTGTCCTTGATCGCGGTGGTGCGGATGTACCAGGACGGCTGCGCGTAGTACAGCAGCGCGGTGTGGCAGCGCCAGCAGTGCGGGTAACTGTGCTCGTACGGCACGTGCTTGAAGAGCAGGCCGCGCGCGTCGAGGTCGGCGACGAGCGACTCGTCGGCCTTCTTGAAGAACCGGCCGCCGACGAGCGGGACGTCGGAGGCGAACGTGCCGTCCGGATTGACCGGGTTGACCACCGGGAGGCCGTAGGCGCGGCAGGTCTTGAGGTCGTCCTCACCGAAGGCCGGGGCCTGGTGGACGAGACCGGTGCCGTCCTCGGTGGTGACGTAGTCGGCGTTGACGACGTAGTGGGCGTCCTCGATGGCGACGAGGTCGAAGGGGCGCCGGTAAGTCCAGCGTTCCAGCTCGCGCCCGGTGAACGACTGGCCGGTGGCCGTCCACCCCTCGCCCAGCGCCTTGCCGAGCAGCGGCTCGGCGACGACGAGCTTCTCCTCGCCGTCGGTGGCCACGACGTAGGTCACGTCGGGGTGCGCGGCGACCGCTGTGTTGGAGACCAGGGTCCACGGTGTCGTCGTCCAGACCAGCAGCGACGCCTCGCCTGCGAGCGGCCCCGAGGTGAGCGGGAAGCGGACGAAGACCGAGGGGTCGACCACCGTCTCGTAGCCCTGCGCCAGCTCGTGGTCGGACAGGCCGGTGCCGCACCGCGGGCACCAGGGCGCCACCCGGTGGTCCTGGACGAGCAGGCCCTTGTCGAAGATCTGCTTCAGCGACCACCACACGGACTCGATGTAGTCGGGGTCCATGGTGCGGTAGGCCTGGTCGAGGTCGACCCAGTAGCCCATGCGCCTGGTGAGCTCGGCGAAGGCGTCGGTGTGGCGGGTGACCGATTCGCGGCACTTCGCATTGAACTCGGCGATGCCGTAGGCCTCGATGTCCTGTTTGCCGGTGAAGCCCAGCTCCTTCTCGACCGCGAGCTCGACCGGCAGGCCGTGGCAGTCCCAGCCGGCTTTACGGGTCACATGGTGGCCCTGCATGGTCTTGAAGCGGGGGAAGACGTCCTTGAAGACGCGAGCCTCGATGTGGTGGGCGCCGGGCATGCCGTTAGCGGTCGGCGGACCCTCGTAGAAGACCCACTCCGGCCGGCCCTCGCTCTGCTCGAGGGAACGGGCGAAGACCTTGTTCTCCTGCCAGAACGTGAGCACCTCGTGTTCGAGGGCGGGCAGGTCTACCTGGGCGGGCACCGGTCGGTACTGCGGCATCGGATCGTCCTCCGGCGGAGATGTCACTCGCGTCTTCCGTCGGAGGGACGAGAGCGTCTGCTCCCGCGGTACCACCCTCCTTGGCCGCGGGACGCGCACTGCGTCCACGGCCCCCTCATTGGGGTCGCGATGCCGGTTCTACTCGCCCGTCCCGGGGGACGGGTTTCTTCCGGCGGCTCCGGGGTGATGTTCACGCCGCGCACACCCCCGGGCTCGCACCGTCCCCGGGTCGCTCATGGCTGCGTACGGCGCTACTCGTCCCCTTCCGCGCCTCTCGCTGTGCCCCAGTGTACGGCGAGTCGTGAGCATGCTCTTCCGGGTTTCCGGCCGGAGGAGGGGTTCGGTCGCAATCGAGGAGTGGATGGCAGGCAGCGGGGGAAGTGGTGTCATGACCCGAATGGCGACATGCGGGAACCAGGGGTCCGGTATACGGCGTTACATGGGCGTATCGGATTACACCACGGTGAGCTGGGCACAACGGATGCAGACCTGCCTGACGAGACAGGCCATGGCAGGCCGACCGGGCGGCGTGCCCCGTTGCCGCGGGCTCGGAGTCGATTTATCGTTCCGGCACGATTCGCGCGCAAGGTCACAAAATGTGAAGGGGCCGCGTCCATGGTGGTGAAGAAGACCGCCGCGAAGGCGACGCGGCCGACGCAGAAGGCGTCGGCCGCGGCGAAGAAGGCGGCGTCCGCCCCAAGGGGCTCGAAGAAGGCCACCGCGACCCCGGACTCGCATGCGAAGGCGAAGAAGGCGGCGGCGCCGGCGAAGAAAGCGGCCGCAAAGAAGACCGTGACCAAGAAGGCCGCGACCAAGAAGGCCGCGACCAAGAAGACCGTGGCCACCAAGAAGACGCCGACGACGACAGCCGCGAAGAAGGCGGCGCCGGCGAAGAAGACGGCCGCCAAGAAGACGGCCGCCAAGAAAACGGGGGCCGCGAAGACCGCCGTGAAGTCCGCCGCGAAGAAAACGGCTGCCAAGAGGGCCGCTCCGGCGGCGGGCAAGGGCACCACCTCCACCAGGGCGACGGCCGCGAAGAAGAGCGCGGCCGCGAAGAAGACGGGAGCCAAGACGGTGGTTGCGAAGAAGACAGCGGCCCGCGCGGCCGCGACCGAGGCGTCCGCATTCCCGGCAGCACGTGCCGCCGCGGAGCCCGTCGTCCCCGTGGAGCCCGGGGCCCTCGCCGTACGGCCGGGCGAGGAGCCATGGACGCCCGAGGAGGTCGCGGAGGCGCGCGGCGAGCTGCTCGAGGAGATGGAGCGGCTGCGCAGTGAGATCCACGCTTCCGAGGAGGCCATCTCCGGGCTGATGCGCGACTCCGGCGACGGAGCCGGCGACGACCAGGCGGACGTCGGCACCAAGAACATCTCCCGTGAGCACGAGATGTCCCTCGCCAACAACGCGCGCGAGATGCTGCGACAGACCGAGCACGCGCTGGAACGCCTCGACGTCGGCACCTACGGGCTGTGCGAGTCCTGCGGCAAACCGATCGGCAAGGCGCGGATGCAGGCCTTCCCCAGGGCCACCCTGTGCGTCGAGTGCAAGCAGCGGCAGGAGCGCCGCTGACCGGTCCGGACACCAAGCTCGCTGCGGTGCCGTACGCTCGTTCCCGTCAGGCCAGCCCCTGGCGCGGGACTCGAGGCTGAGGGACTCACGTGACGAAGGCGGAGCGCACCATCGGTACGCCAGGTTTCGAACCTACGCAGGCTGAGGACGAGGAGTCGGAACAGCCTGCCCCACAGGGCAGGCGGAAGATCCCCGTGCTGCTCGCCATCGCGGCGCTCGCGTACGCCCTGGACCTCGCCAGCAAGACCGTTGTGGTGCAGCACCTGGAGAACCATCCGGCGATCCAGGTGCTGGGCACGTATCTGCAGCTGGAGGCGGTGCGCAACTCGGGCGCGGCCTTCGGCATCGGACAGGCGTACACGATCGTCTTCACGCTGATCGCCCTCGCGGTGATCGCGGTGATCGCCCGGCTCGCCCGCAAGCTCTACAGCGTGCCGTGGGCGATCGCGCTCGGCCTGCTGCTCGGCGGTGCGCTCGGCAATCTCACCGACCGGATCTTCCGCTCCCCGGGGATCTTCCGCGGCGAGGTCGTGGACTTCATCGCACCCGCGCACTTCGCCGTCTTCAACCTCGCCGACTCCGCGATCGTCTGCGGCGGCTTCCTGATCGTCTGGCTCTCCTTCCGCGGCCTCGACCCGGACGGCTCGGTAAACCGGGACTAGAGCCTCCGGCATACTCATTCGGGTGAGCACCCTTCCCGAGATCCGCACCCTGCCCGTTCCCGACGGCCTCGAAGGCGAGCGCCTGGACGCCGCCCTCGCCCGCATGTTCGGCTTTTCCCGGACCAAGGCCGCCGAGCTCGCAGCCGAGGGCAAGGTGCTCGTTGACGGCGCTGCCGCGGGGAAGTCCGACCGGGTGCACGGTGGCGCGTGGCTGGAAGTGGAGATGCCCGCCCCCGCGGCGCCGGTGCAGGTCGTCGCCGAGCCTGTCGAGGGCATGGAGATCGTCCACGACGACGAGGACATCGTCGTCGTCGTCAAACCCGTGGGCGTCGCCGCCCATCCCAGCCCCGGCTGGAGCGGCCCCACAGTCATCGGCGGGCTCGCCGCGGCCGGCTTCCGGGTCTCGACCTCCGGCGCCGCCGAGCGCCAGGGCATCGTGCACCGGCTCGACGTCGGCACCTCCGGTCTCATGGTGGTCGCCAAGTCCGAGCTGGCGTACACCGTGCTCAAGCAGCAGTTCCGGGAGCGCACCGTCGACAAGCGCTACCACGCCCTCGTACAGGGCCACCCCGACCCGCTGAGCGGCACCATCGACGCCCCCATCGGCCGCCACCCCACCCACGACTACAAGTGGGCGGTGACCGCCGACGGCAAGCCCAGCGTCACCCACTACGACCTCATCGAGGCGTTCCGCGCCGCCAGCCTGCTCGACATCAAGCTGGAGACGGGCCGCACCCACCAGATCCGGGTCCACATGGCCGCACACCGCCACCCGTGCGTCGGCGACCTCACCTACGGCGCCGACCCGACCCTGGCCAAGCGGCTGAAGCTCACCCGCCAGTGGCTGCACGCCGTGCGCCTAGGCTTCGAGCACCCGGCGGACGGCCGCTGGGTGGAGTTCGTCAGCCCGTACCCGGACGACCTGGAGTTCGCGCTGGAGACGGTGCGCGCGGAGAGCGCGTGACGGGGGAGGAGGGCCACGCCATGGGCGCCAACGAGACGATCATCCTGTTCCACTCCATGTACGGGCTGCGGCCCGCGGTGCACGCTGCGGCCGACCGGCTGCGCGCTGCCGGCCATGAGGTGCACGTCCCCGACCTCTTCGACGGACGCACCGCGCAGACGCCCGAGGAGGGTGTGGCGATCAAGGACGAGATCGGACGTGAAGAGCTGCTGACGCGCGCGGTGAGGGCCGCTGCCCCGCACTTGGGGTCCGCCTCCCCCATGGCCCTCCGGGCAGGGGAGGTGCCCCCTCCGGAGGCCAGGGGGCGACGGGCGGGTCTGGTCTATGCGGGTTTCTCGCTCGGCGGCTCGGTCGCACAGAACCTCGCGCTCGCCGACGAGCGCGCCCGCGGGCTGCTCCTGCTGCACGGCACGTCCGACATCGCCGACGACGCCGCCACCGACATCCCCGTCCAGCTGCATGTCGCCGAGCCCGATCCGTTCGAGCCGGACGACTGGCTGAACGCCTGGTACCTGCGAATGCGGCGGGCCGGGGCCGATGTCGAGGTGCACCGCTATCGCGGCGCCGGCCACCTCTACACCGACCCCGAGCTGCCGGACTGGGACGAGGAGGCCGCGGAACGCACCTGGTCCACGGCCCTGGACTTCCTCGCCGACCTCTAGGCGGCCGCTACTTCGAGCCGATCTGCTGGTTGATGCTCTGTTCCAGCTGAGCGGCCGGCATGATCCCGGTGTTGGTCACCACGTTCAGCTGCTTGCCGTCGAGCTGAGCGGTCGGAGTGCCCTGCACGCCGCTGCTGTTGAAGGAGTCGGACATCTTGCTCGCCCAGCCGCTGTAGGTGCCGTTCTTCACCGCGTTCTGGAACACGGTGTTGCCCTTGAGCGCGGGGACCTGGTCGGCGATGTTCAGCAGGTAGTTGTTGTCGCTGAACTTGTCGGTCTTCTCGTCGGGGTGGTTCTTCGCCGAGTAGATCGCGGTGTGGAACTTGATGAAGGCGTCCGGGCTGACGTTCAGCGCGGCGCCGAGGGCGTTCAGCGCGTTCATCGAGCCGGTGCCGCCCAGGTTGCCGTCGAGGAAGGTGCCGAACGTGTACTGGATCTTGTACTTGCCGGCGTCGGCGCCGGCGAGCACGGCCTGGCCGTCCTGCTGCTCGAACTGCGCGCAGATCGGGCAGCGCGGGTCCTCGAACAGGTGCAGGGTGTGCTTGGCGCTGGCGTTGCCGTAGATCACCGTCGTGCCGTTGGTGCCGGAGGCATTGGCGGGGACGGTCACTGTCTTGGAGCCCCCGGAGCTCGACACCGCAACGGCGACGCCGGCCGCGATCGCGATCACGACGACGACCCCGCCCACTGCGAAGAGCTGGCGGCGCACCTTCTCGCGCTTCGCCTGCTTCGCGCGCTCCGCCTTGAGGCGCTCGCGGGCCGAGGACTTGTTCTCCCAGCTGTTCTTGTTGCTCATGATGATCAAAACTCCGTCAAGGTGGTGGTTGCTTCGCGGATACGTTCCTGTGGCCTAGGCGGTGGCCAGGCAGGGAGGTCCGCGACGTATGACGGAATGCAGCAGGAGCGGGAGCGCCGGCACCGCGGGCGCGGCGCCCGTGCAGCGCGCGGCCGGCCGGGGCGGGACGCCCGCATGGGCACGCACCACCGCGGCCGCCAGGGCGAGCGGCCGGTAGGCGCACGAGGCTGCGGCGCGCAGGAGTCGGTACACCGCGGCCTCACCGCGCCGCAGCCACCAGGAGGCGAGCAGCCCCACGGTGACGTGCGCGCTCAGCAGCAGCCAGGGCAGCGCGCGGTCGGCGGTGACGGGTGCGCCGCCCGCCAGCGGGGTGCCGACCCGTCCGCCGTTGCAGATCAGATCGGCGCCGAAGGAGGCGAGCGGCCCGGTCACGGGACCGCCCGCAGGGCCGTAGCAGGTGTGCTGCCCGGCGGTGAACAGCGTGTCCGCGCACAGCTCCAGAGGTACGAGCAGCGCGGCGATCGGCCGGAACCCGCGCTCGCGCCCGGCGAGCGTGTAGGCGAGCGCGAAGACGGCGACGTAGACGACCGCCACCGTCGTGACCGGGAGGGGCATCCGTGACAGCATCACGTGAGAGGTGCATGACAGGGTCGTGCACACCGCGGCGAACAGCGCGGCGCGCACCTCCCTGAGCTGTGGCGTCCCCTCCATGGGGCAGAGTGTGCCATGTCCTGCTGTAGGCGTCGCCTAAGGATCGGCGGCGATCCCTCGGGCGAGTGCCGAGCACCGCCGCCCTGACCTCGCGATCTATCGGCCATGCCCCTGCCCGGCCGTCGCTGACCTGCGGAAACGCCATGCCGTGCGGCGTGCGTCGGATGGCGGCGACCGGGGCGCCCGCAGCGGTAGGGTCAATCTGTCGCGCTCTTCGATTGACCGTTCTCGCTACGGAAGGCCCGCCTGGTGACCAAGCAGCCGTTCACGCACCTGCACGTTCACACCCAGTACTCGCTGCTGGACGGTGCCGCACGGTTGAAGGACATGTTCGAGGCATGCCAGGAGATGGGCATGTCGCACATCGCCATGACCGACCATGGCAACCTCCACGGCGCGTACGACTTCTTCCATCAGGCGAAGAGCGCCGGCGTCACGCCGATCATCGGGATCGAGGCCTACGTGGCCCCCGAGTCGCGGCGCAACAAGCGCAAGGTCACCTGGGGCCAGCCGCACCAGAAGCGGGATGACGTCTCCGCGAGCGGTTCGTATCTGCACAAGACCATCTGGGCCGCCGACAAGACGGGCCTGCACAACCTCTTCCGGCTCTCCTCAGACGCGTACACCGAGGGCTGGCTCATCAAGTGGCCGCGCATGGACAAGGAGTCCATCGCCCAGTGGTCGCAAGGGCTGATCGCCTCCACCGGCTGCCCCTCGGGAGAGGTGCAGACGCGGCTGCGGCTGGGCCAGTTCGACGATGCGCTGAAGGCGGCCGCCGAGTACCAGGACATCTTCGGCAAGGACCGCTACTTCCTGGAGCTGATGGACCACGGCATCGAGATCGAGCGCCGGGTCCGTGAGGGCCTGCTGGAGATCGGAAAGAAGCTCGGCATCCCGCCGATCGTCACCAACGACTCGCACTACACGTATGCCGGCGAGGCCGACTCGCACGACGCGCTGCTGTGCATCCAGACCGGCAAGAACATCTCCGACCCCGACCGCTTCCGCTTCGACGGCACCGGCTACTACCTGAAGTCGGCGGAGGAGATGTACGCCATCGACTCCTCCGACGCCTGGCAGCAGGGGTGCGCCAACACCCGGCTCGTCGCCGAGCAGATCGACACGACCGGCTGGTTCGAACCGAAGAACCTTATGCCGCGCTTCGACGTGCCCGAGGGCTACACCGAGGTCAGCTGGTTCCAGGAGGAGGTGCGGCGCGGCATGGCCCGCCGCTACCCGGGCGGTGTCCCCGAGGACCGGCAGAAGCAGGCCGAGTACGAGATGGACATCATCATCCAGATGGGGTTCCCCGGCTACTTCCTGGTGGTCGCGGACTTCATCATGTGGGCGAAGAACAACGGCATCGCCGTGGGCCCGGGCCGTGGCTCGGCGGCGGGCTCGATCGTCGCCTACGCGATGGGCATCACCGACCTCGACCCGATCGACCACGGCCTGATCTTCGAGCGGTTCCTCAATCCCGAGCGCGTCTCCATGCCCGATGTCGACATCGACTTCGACGAACGCCGGCGCGGCGAGGTGATCCGCTACGTCACCGAGAAGTACGGCGCCG
This sequence comes from Streptomyces humicola, assembly GCF_024436035.1. Lineage (GTDB taxonomy): Bacteria > Actinomycetota > Actinomycetes > Streptomycetales > Streptomycetaceae > Streptantibioticus_B > Streptantibioticus_B humicola. The sequence goes on along the minus strand of NZ_JANFNG010000008.1, from coordinate 87,744 downwards.
ACAAGGTCGCGATGATCGGCACCTACGGCACCATCAAGGCGAAGGCCGCGATCAAGGACATGTCGCGGGTGCTCGGCTATCCGTATGCGGTCGGCGACCGGCTCACCAAGGCGATGCCCGCCGACGTGCTCGGCAAGGGCATCCCGCTCTCCGGCATCACCGACCCCAGCCACCCCCGCTACAGCGAGGCGGGCGAGATCCGGTCGATCTACGAGAACGAGCCGGACGCCAAGAAGATCATCGACGGTGCCCGGGGGATCGAGGGCCTGGTCCGGCAGATGGGCATGCACGCCGCTGGTGTGATCATGTCCAGCGAGACCATCACCGACCACGTGCCGATCTTCCAGCCGAAGAACGACGGCGTGAAGGTCACGCAGTGGGACTACCCGAGCTGTGAGTCGCTCGGCCTGCTGAAGATGGACTTCCTCGGCCTGCGCAACCTGACGATCATGGATGACGCGGTCAAGCTCATCAAGGCCAACAAGGGCATCGACATCGAGCTGCTCTCGCTGCCGCTCGACGACCCCAAGACCTATGAGCTGCTGTGCCGCGGTGACACGCTCGGTGTCTTCCAGTTCGACGGCGGCCCCATGCGCTCGCTGCTGCGCATGATGAAGCCCGACAACTTCGAGGACATCTCCGCGGTCTCGGCCCTCTACCGGCCGGGCCCGATGGGCATGAACTCGCACATCAACTACGCGCTGCGAAAGAACGGCCAGCAGGAGATCACCCCGATCCACCCGGAGCTGGAGGAGCCCCTCAAAGAGGTCCTGGACATCACCTACGGCCTGATCGTGTATCAGGAGCAGGTGCAGAAGGCCGCACAGGTGCTCGCCGGCTACACGCTCGGCCAGGCCGACCTGCTGCGCCGCGCCATGGGCAAGAAGAAGAAGGAAGTCCTCGACAAGGAGTTCATCCCGTTCCAGAAGGGCATGCGGGATCGCGGCTACTCCGACGAGGCGATCCAGGCGGTCTGGGACGTGCTCGTGCCGTTCGCCGGATACGCCTTCAACAAGGCCCACTCCTCCGCGTACGGCCTCGTCACGTACTGGACGGCGTACCTGAAGGCGAACTACCCGGCCGAATACATGTCCGCACTGCTCACCTCGGTGCGCGACGACAAGGACAAGTCGGCGATCTACCTCAACGAGTGCCGGCGGATGGGCATCAAGGTGCTGCCGCCCAACGTCAACGAGTCGGACGCCAACTTCACCGCCCAGGGCGACGAGGTGATCCTCTTCGGCCTCACGGCGGTGCGCAACGTCGGCCAGAACGTGGTCGATTCGATCATCCGCTGCCGCAAGTCCAAGGGGAAGTACACCTCCTTCCCCGACTTCCTCGACAAGGTCGAGGCGGTGGTCTGCAACAAGCGGACCGTCGAATCGCTCATCAAGGCGGGCGCGTTCGACGAGATGGGTCACACCCGGCGCGGCCTGACCGAGCACTACGAGTCCATGATCGACAACGTGGTGCAGATCAAGCGCAAGGAGGCCGAGGGCCAGTTCGACCTCTTCGGCGGCATGGGCGACGACGACGGCAAGGACGAACCGGGGTTCGGGCTCGACGTCACCTTCTCCGACATCGAGTGGGAGAAGGCCTATCTGCTCGCGCAGGAGCGCGAGATGCTCGGCCTGTACGTCTCCGACCACCCGCTTTTCGGCATCGAGCATGTGCTGAACGACAAGACGGACGCCGCCATCGGCCAGCTCACCAGCGGTGATTACGCCGACGGTGCGATCGTGACGATCGGCGGCATCATCTCCGGACTGCAGCGGAAGATGACCAAGCAGGGCAACGCCTGGGCCATCGCCACCGTCGAGGACCTCGCCGGATCCATCGACTGCATGTTCTTCCCCGCCACCTATCAGCTGGTCTCCACCCAGTTGGTCGACGACGCGGTGGTCTTCGTCAAGGGCCGCCTGGACAAGCGTGAGGACGTGCCGAGGCTGGTCGCGATGGAGCTGATGGTCCCCGACCTGTCCGAGGCGTCCGTCAACGCACCGGTGACCATCTCCATCCCGACGGTGAAGGTGACTCCGCCGCTGGTGGCGCGGCTGGGCGAGGTGCTGGCCAGCCACAAGGGCAGTACGGAGGTACGGGTACGGCTCCAGGGCGCCCGCAAGACCACCGTGCTCCGCCTCGACCGGCACCGGGTCGACCCCGACCCCGCTCTCTTCGGCGACCTGAAGGAGCTGCTCGGCCCCGCCTGCCTCGGCGCCGCCGACCGGGCGAGCTGACGCGCGAGGGGGCGCGCCCTCGACCGTTGCGGGCGCGCCCCCACGACTGCCGTGTGAAAACGGTCAGTTGTGGCCGAGTCTCTTCTGCTTCTTGCGCGACATATTCGGCGCATCGGCCGACAGAACGTCCTGCTGCGGCTCCGCGGAAGCGGCCTTGACCTGCTCCTGGCCGCGCATCTCGGCGCTGCGGTTCTCGATCGGCTGCTGCTGACGGCGTTCCTGCTTCTGGTTCTTGTTCTTGGCCATGATCGTGCCTCCTGTTGGATCTCGGACGATGGCCTGTGGGGCGCTTTCGCGGGGACGACCCCCTGCTTGCGCGAACTCAGACTTGCACGACGGAACGAAAGTCGCATTTCGGTCGTTCGATGGGCATACGACGGGTAGTGGCTCGCCGTATGGGCTGACTCCGCCGGCGTGCGACACCTCGTCCGCCACGCCGATGATCGGGTTCGGCTTACATCCCCCGGCGGGTCGGGCAGACTCAAGGAATAGCTGCCGGGGGCGACCGGACGTACGAAAGAGGGTGGAAAGTGGACCGCTGCGTCGTCCTCGTGGACGCCGGCTATCTCCTGGGCGCTGCCGCGAGCCTGCTTGCCGGAGAGCCCTCGCGGTCCCGGATCACCGTGGACCACGCCGCGATCGTCCAGGGCCTGCGGGAACGCGCCGAGCGCGAGACCGGCCGGCCGCTGCTGCGGATCTACTGGTTCGACGGTGCCCCCGACCGGGTGCCGCAGCCCGAGCACCGGCGGCTGCGCGTCATGCCGCGCGTCACGGTACGGCTGGGTGCCCTCACTCGTTCCGACGGCCGCTGGGCCCAAAAGGGCGTCGATGCGGCCATGCACGCCGAGCTCTCCGAACTCGCGAGGAATCGTGCCTGCAGCGATGTCGTGCTGGTCACCGGGGACGGCGATCTGCTGCCCGGCATGATGTCCGCCAAGGAACACGGCGTCGCCGTCCACCTGTGGGCGGTGCAGGCCGCCGACGGCGACTACAACCAGTCCGAGGACCTCGTCGCCGAGGCCGACGAGCGGCGCGTCCTCGACCGCGAGTGGATCACCCGCGCGATGCAGGCCCGCGAGGCGCCCGGTATCTGCGCGCCGCCCAGCCCGCGTCCCGAGATCGCCGCGATCCTCTCCGCCCCGCTGCCGGAGTCCGCGCTGCCCGCCGAGCCCGCGAAGCCGTCCGCATCCACCACGGCGGCGGCCGAGGCAGCCAAGGCGGCCAACGGCCAGGAAGCCGCGCCCGGTACGGGCGCCACCGCCGGCAAGCCCGGCGTCCCCACGCCCAAGGACCTGGCGGGGCTCAGCCGCGGCGTGGCCACCGCGCAGCCCGACCGGCACGGGCCGGCCGCCGCCACGCTGCGCTGGTCGTCGGAGAAGGGCTGGATCGAACGCGCGGCGGCGAGCGAGGCCGCCGACGCCGGCCTGCCGACCCTCGCCCAGCTCACCACCGCCGAACAGCGCTGGGCGGACCGCGAGGAGGACATCACCACCGTCAGCGGTGACCCCTTCGAGGTCGGCCAGGTCTTCGCCCGCCGCTGGATCGACCGGCTCATCGACCGCTCCCTGCTGCAGCAGCTCTCCGGCGAGTACCCGCGTGTCCCGCACCGCATCGACGGCGAACTGCTTCGCTACGCCGCCCGCTTCGGTCTGCTCGCGCACAAGGACGACCAGATCGACGAGCACGACCGCTACGCCATCCGGGCGGGCTTCTGGCGCGAGGTCGACGCACGCCAGGTCGCGGAGAACAGCACGGCCGGCGAGTAGGGCCCGATGCCCAGGGCCTTCCCCGGAGGGACGGGCCACAGCAGCGGCGCGTACCCTCGTTGCTCGTGAGTACGGGCACCCCACCGGCCGCAGTCCCCTCGGCGGCCACCGACCGCGGGACGGTGTGGACCGTGCGCGGGCTGGTCAAGACATACCCGGCCGGACGCGGTCGCAAGGCCGCCGCGCCGCCCGCCGTCCGTGCCAACGACGGCATCGACCTCGACGTCGGCCAGGGCGAGATCTTCGGGCTGCTCGGGCCCAACGGTGCCGGGAAGACGACACTGGTGCGCCAGCTGACCGGCCTGCTGCGGCCGGACGCCGGCTCCATCCGGCTCTTCGGCCACGACCTGGTCGCCCACCCCGACCGCGCCGCCCGCCTCATCGGATACCTCGGGCAGGAGTCGACCGCGCTGGACGAGCTGACCGTCGCCCTCGCCGCCGAGACCACCGGACGGCTGCGCGGCCTCGACCCGCGTACCGCACGCAGCGAACGCGACGCCGTGCTGGAGGAACTGGAGCTCACCGGGCTCGCCTGCCGCCCGCTGAAGCGGCTGTCCGGCGGGCAGCGGCGGCTCGCCTGCTTCGCCGCCGCGCTCGTGGGGGGCCGGCCGATGCTCGTCCTCGACGAGCCCACCACCGGAATGGACCCGGTCGCCCGCCGCGCGGTCTGGGCGGCCATTGACCGGCGGCGCGCCGAGCGCGGCACCACCGTGCTGCTCGTCACCCACAACGTGCTGGAGGCCGAGACGGTCCTGGACCGGGTCGCGGTGATCGACGACGGGCGGGTCATCGCATGCGACACCCCCTCCGGTCTCAAGGCCATGGTCGAAGGCGACGTGCGGCTGGACCTGGTGTGGCGGGACGAGCCGCCGCTGCACCTGGCGGAGATTGCCGCGCTCGGGGAGAGTGCGGAGGCGGCCGGGCGCCGCTGGACGCTGCGGATGGCACAGGAGGAGGCGCGAGGCGTGGTCGCGACGGTGACCGGCGGTCCCGCCTTCGCCGCGCTCGACGACTTCACGCTCGCGACGCCGAGCCTGGAGGACGTCTACCTGGCGCTCGGCGGACGCCGGAAGGGCCTGGTGAAGGCGTGAGCACTCTGTCCGCACGGACTCCGTGGCCCGCGGTGCCGGGTCCCCGCCTCGACCACGACGACGGGGAGGCCGCGGACCACGCAGCGCCGCTCGCACCGCGGGCCGGGCTGCTGCCCGCGCTCGGCGCCGTCTACCGGGCGCAGCTGTCGCGGGCGAAGGTGGCCCGCATCCCGCTGCTTTTCGTGGCGACATTCCAGTCCGTCGGGATCATGGTCCTGATGCGCGGTGTCGTCGGCGCGGGCTCCGAGGCGGCGCGCGCGGTGGTCTCCGGCTCCAGCGTGCTGGTCGTCGCGTTCGTCGCGCTCAATCTGCTCGCCCAGTACTTCGGGCAGCTGCGGGCCTCCGGCGGCCTCGACCACTACGCGACGCTGCCGGTGCCCCCTGCCTCCGTGGTGCTGGGGGCGGCGGCGGCCTACGCGTCGTTCACCGTGCCGGGGACGCTTGTCACGGCGGGCGTCGGCTGCCTGCTGTTCCATCTGCCGCTCGGCAACCTGTGGGTGCTCGCCGCCGTGGTGCCGCTGGCCGGTGCAGCCCTCTCCGGGCTCGGCGCGGCGCTCGGGCTGCTCGCGCCGCGCCAGGAACTCGCCACGCTCGCGGGCCAGTTGGGGATGTCGGCGGCGCTGCTGCTCGGGGTGCTCCCCGCCGATCACATGCCGTCACCCGTCGCCTACGCACGCGACCTGCTGCCGTCCACGTACGGGGTCGAGGCCTTCGCCCGCACGTTTGCCGCCGCACCGGACTGGTTCGCCGTCCTCGGCGACCTCGCCGTGTGCGCGGCGGTGGGCATGGCCTCGCTCGCCCTCGCGACATGGGCGTACCGCAGGGCCGCCTGCAGGTGATCCCGTGCGACCGCAGGCATGACAGGGGCGCGAAGCGCCTCCGCTGAGGGTGGCGGTGGGAGACGGGCGGGCCGCACCTGGCACGATGGACGAGTGACCGCACCGCTTACACCGCACGACCAGCAGCCACCGCACCCGCCCGTCCCCTCGGGCGGCGTCGGCAGCCCCGACGAGCGTCCCGACGTCGGCCGTGAGGTGCGCGACGGCGCCCTCATCGCGCTCGGCGTGGCGGTGCTCGGAGTGGTGCTCGCAGTGGTGTGGTGGTGGGCGGCGCCGCAGGTGCCGCTGATCTCCGACGGCACGGCGGTCTACCTGAAGGACTCCGAGGGCGAGCAGTCGGTCGGCGCGGACGGCTGGTTCACCCTGATGGGCTTGGGCTTCGGCGCGCTGAGCGCGGGTGCGGTCTTCTGGTGGCGGCGCGCCGGGGGAGTGGCCGTCGTCATCGGCCTCGCGGTCGGCGCCGTGGCCGCCTCGCTCATCGCGTGGCGGATCGGCATCCTGCTCGGCCCGACGCAGAACGTCGTCGCGCACGCCAAGCTGGTGGGCGCGGGCAAGGTCTTCTACGCGCCGCTGCAACTGCGCGCCAAGGCGGCGCTGCTCGCCTGGCCGATCGCGGCGACCGGTGTCTTCCTGGCGCTCACCTCGGCCTTCGGCCCGCGCGATGAACAGCGGGACGGCGAGCATGCGCCGACGCGGTGGGACGGCTGGTCCACCCCACCGGCGCCTTCGTCCTCGTCACCTGCGTCGCCTGCGCCGGGCGAGCAGCCGCCCCGCGAGGGGTGACGTCACGCGGGACGGTGTCCGTGGTTGGCGTGGCGCTTCTTCAGCCGCCACTTGCGCTTGCGAGTCCGCTTCGACATCGGTTCCCGCCTCTCCGCGCGGGGCGCTCGCCCGCGCTCCTGCTGCTAGCGTGCGCCGCACCTGCCAGGCTGTCGAGGGTCAGGCGCGGCCGATGGCGGCGGTGACGGCGTCCGTAAGCTCGATCAGGAGCTGCGGGGCCAGTTCCACCTCGAGACCTCGCCGTCCCGCCGAGACGAACACGGTCGCGTGATCGAGCGCCGAGACGTCGACGACGGTGCGCAGCCGTTTGCGCTGCCCGAGCGGTGAGATGCCACCGCGTACGTAACCGGTGGTGCGCTCCGCTGCCGCAGGATCGGCCATCGCGGCGCGCTTGCCTCCGGCCGCCGCCGCAAGTGCCTTCAGATCCAGCGACCCCGCGACCGGCACCACCCCGACCGTCAGCGCGCCGTCCACATCCGCGACGAGGGTCTTGAAGACGCGCTCGGGGGCGGCACCCATGGCCTGCGCGGCCTCCTCGCCGTATGACGCGGCTGCCGGATCGTGGTCGTAGGAGTGCACGGTGAACTCCACACCGGCCGCAGCCAGCGCCGCCGTCGCGGGCGTGGACCCCGACCCGGCCTCCTTCGCCTTCGCCTTCGCCTTCCTGCCCACGGTGCCGCCTCCGGTGGGTGATCAGTTGCGGTTGGTCGGCTGCCGGGTCAGCTCGATCGCCGGCAGCGACGGGAGCTTACCGATCACCGCGGTCTCCAGGCGCAGGAGTTTCAGTTCCTCCCGCAGCCGCGTCGCCGTGTCCGCAGCCTCCAACAGCCGCTGCTTGACCGGCACTTCGACCACGGTCGCGGCCGCCACCAGATACGACAGCACGGAGGGCCGGTCGGGCAGCTCCTGCGACGCGGACAGGGTGCGCTCACGCGCACCGGCGAGCTGCTTCTGGTAGGTGCGGAAGGCCCGTTCGACCGCGCCCGCCAGTGACCCCGCTCCCTCGCCCGGCTCCTCGGGCAACTCCTCGACCTCGCCCACCAGATACGGTCCGCCGGTGTCCACCGACAGCAACCGGAAGCGCGTGGTGCCGGTGGCCACCAGCTCGTAGCCGCCGCCCTCCCGCTCGCTCAACGAGGCCGTGTCGGCGACGCAGCCGACCTGGTGCAGCGCCGTGCTCAGGTCCGGTCCGAAGCCTGCCGCGGGCCCGGAGTCCGTGACGCCCGGACCGCTCGGCGCCACCTCGGAACCGTCCCGGATCGCCACGACGCCGAACTGCCGCGGCTCGTCCTCGGGGATCGCCAGCAGATCGCGGGCGAGCGCCCGGTACCGCTCCTCGAAGATGTTGAGCGGCAGCACAAGCCCGGGGAAGAGCACCGAGCCGAGGGGGAAGAGCGGCAGACGAACGGTCACAGCACGCAAGCCTATGCGCCCCGCGGGCGGGGAAGTCAGGCGGAGCCGCAGGAGCCGTAAGGAGCCGGGCGTCAGCCGCGGCGCAGCAGCCGCGAGGCTCCCGCCGCGACCGTCGTCGCCAGGATCCAGCCCACCAGCGTCATCACCGTGGCCCCCCACTGCGCCGTCCCCGCCAGCCGCCAGGCATGGCTCTGCCCGAGATCGACGAACGGAAGCAGCAGGTCGAGGGAGAACAGCGCCGGGTTCCAGTGCGGCCACGCGTGTTCGTCGACGGGCAGCGGCGCCGGACCGCACGCGAAATACGTCGTACCGACCGCCCACAGCACCGCGAGCCACAGCGCGGCCCGGCCCGGCCGGTAGCCGTATCCGACCGTGATGTCCTGCACATAGCCCCACACCGTGCCGGCCAGCGGCAGCGTCTCGCGCCGCCTGCGCTGCCTGGCCAGCAGCACTTCGCGGGCATCGTTGTCCTCGCCGCCGCCGCGCAGCGCCTGCGCCAGGTGCTCGTAGGGCTCCGGGTTGTACTCGGGGGTGGCGTCCGCGAGCCAGGCGATCCTGCGGTGCAGCGGGAACGAGCCGTGGGCGGCGATCGTCTCGTAGGTGAACCCGGCGAGGTCGATGCGCCCGGCGCTGGGCCAGCTCGACTGGGCGTCGGTGAGATTGCCGACCCGCGCACCGGCGAGCGAGATCCGCCCCGACGGAGGTTCTTCGAGGGCGAGCCGCAGTTCGGGCGTCTGAATCCGGCGCAGCGACAGCTGCTGTGCGCCGCTGAGCAGGAACCGGGCCTTGTCGGCGATGATGCCGTTGCCGAACCGCCCGTCGTCGAGCCGGATTCCGCCCTCGGCGACGAAACGGCGGGTGCGGACGCCCATCGGCGGTGTGCCGCCCCCGTAGTAGCCGCTCGTCCAGCCCGAACTGAGGTAGAGGGTGTGCTCGACCGTGACGCGCGCCGCGTTGAGCGCGTACCGCCCGCCCGGGTTGCGCAACTCGCTGCCGCGCAGGCTCAGCCGGCCGCCGATGCGGGCGCTGCGCAGGCTGATCTCCCCGTCGGCGGTGATCAGTTCGGCCTCCACGTCCTGACCCACCGTCAGTCCGTCGGCGGAGACGGCGCGTCCGTTGCGGTCCCGGCGCACGGTCATCTGGTTGAGGAGAAGATCGGTGCCGATGTGCGCATCGGTGAGGCGGATGCCGGCCTCGATCGTCGACTGCACGAGATGAAGATCACCTGCCGTGGCCAGCCGCGCCGCCTCGAACCGCGGAATCGCGCAGCGGATGAGCCGGATCGTCGCGAAGTGGGCCTCGGGCAGCCGGATTTCGGTGTCGAAACGGCAGTTGCGCAGCTCCAGATAGGGCACGACGCGGCCGCCGGCGAGGTTGAGCAGGCCGGTGATCGCGGCGCCCGCGAGCTTGAGCGCCGCCACCCGGCCGGGCTCGTGCGGCGGCCCGTCGAGCAGCAGCCGTGCGATGATCTCGGCTCGCACGGTGCGCTCGGGGCCCCAGTCGTGCTGTGCGGTGGGGTCGTCGAGCTCCGGGTCGCCGGTGCGCACGTCGCACAGGTCGCCACGGCGGAAGGTCTCCCAGAGATGTTCCTCGGTGGATGTCAGGCCCTGCGGCTCGGTCACAGCCGTCCCTCCCCGAACACGGTGATCATCCCGATCGGCAACCTAGCGGTTCCCGCCTCCCACGGGTACGCCGAATGGCCGGATCCGGCCACTCCTGTGCCGCGGTCATGACAGGCGTCCGGTGGACGCGGCGCATCTCACTCAGTGGAGCTCCGCAACGGCGGGCGCGCGGCATCTCTACACTTGAGGGCGTGATCTCCCGAATCGATCTGCGCGGCGACGCCTTCCCCGAAGGCGGCATCGACCGTGACCTGCTGCCCCGTGCCGAGCTCGACGTCGAGGCCGCCCTGGAGAAGGTGCGGCCGATCTGCGACGACGTGCAGCATCGCGGCACCGCGGCGCTGATCGACTATGCGCAGCGGTTCGACGGTGTCGAGATCGAGCGGGTCCGCGTGCCCGCCGAGGCGCTCACCCGCGCCCTCGACCGTCTGGATCCGGCCGTACGTACGGCTCTGGAGGAGTCGATCCGCAGGGCGCGGCTCGTCCACGGCGAGCAGCGGCGCACCGACCACACCACCCACGTCGTGCCCGGCGGCACGGTCACCGAGCGGTGGGTGCCGGTGGAGCGGGTGGGCCTGTATGTGCCCGGCGGCAAGGCCGTCTACCCCTCCTCCGTGGTGATGAACGTCGTCCCGGCCCAGGAGGCGGGCGTCGAGTCCCTCGCCGTGGCCAGCCCGCCGCAGCGTGATTTCGACGGGCTCCCGCACCCGACGATCCTCGCGGCCTGCGCACTGCTGGGCGTCGACGAGGTGTACGCGGCCGGCGGCGCCCAGGCGATCGCCATGTTCGCGTACGGCACCGACGAGTGCCGCCCGGCGCAGCTGGTCACCGGTCCCGGCAACATCTGGGTCGCGGCCGCCAAGCGCCTGCTCAAGGGCCGTATCGGCATCGACGCCGAGGCCGGCCCCACCGAGATCGCCATCCTGGCCGACGCGACCGCCGACCCCGCACACGTCGCCTCCGACCTGATCAGCCAGGCCGAGCACGACACGCTCGCCGCCGCCGTACTGGTCACCACCTCCACCGAGCTCGCCGATCAGGTCGACAAGGAGCTGGAGGCCCAGGTCGCGGCCGCCAAGCACGTCGCCAGGATCACCGAGGCGCTGTCCGGCACCCAGTCCGCGACCGTCCTCGTCGACACGCTCGACCAGGGGCTGAAGGTCGTCGACGCCTACGCCGCAGAGCACCTGGAGATCCAGACCGAGAACGCCGGCGAGGTCGCCGCCCGGGTGCGCAACGCCGGCGCGATCTTCGTCGGGCCGTACGCCCCGGTCTCGCTCGGCGACTACTGCGCCGGCTCCAACCACGTCCTGCCCACCGGCGGCTGCGCCTGCCACTCCTCGGGCCTGTCCGTGCAGTCCTTCCTCCGCGGCATCCACGTCGTCGACTACTCGCGCGACGCCCTCGCCGAGGTCGCCCACCACGTCGTCACCCTCGCCGACGCCGAGGACCTCCCGGCGCACGGCGCGGCGATCAAGGCGCGTTTTGCCGGAGGCGGACAAGACCGGCACAGCGAGTGGAAGGTGCCCGGACAGTGACCGGAATCGACGACCTGCCGATCCGGGACGAGCTGCGCGGCAAGTCCCCCTACGGCGCACCCCAGCTGGACGTCCCGGTCCGCCTCAACACCAACGAGAACCCCTACCCGCTGCCCGAGCCGCTCATCGAGCGGATCACCGAGCGGGTGCGGGAGGCCGCCCGTGAGCTCAACCGTTACCCGGACCGGGAGGCGGTCGAGCTGCGCACCGAGCTGGCGAGGTACCTCACCCGCACCGGCGGGTACGAGGTGGCCCCGGCCAACGTCTGGGCCGCCAACGGCTCCAACGAGATCATCCAGCAGCTGCTGCAGGCCTTCGGCGGGCCCGGCCGCACCGCGCTCGGCTTCGAGCCCTCGTACTCGATGCACGCCCTGATCGCGCGCGGCACCGGCACCGGCTGGATCTCCGGCCTGCGCAACGCCGACTTCACCATCGACGTCGAGGCGGCCACGGCGGAGATCGCGGCGCGCAGGCCCGACGTGGTCTTCATCTGCTCCCCGAACAACCCGACCGGCACCGCCGTGGACGCCGGGACCGTCCTCGCCCTCTACGAGGCCGCCCAGGCCGCCAAGGCGGACACCGCCGGGGCGCTCGTGGTGATCGACGAGGCGTACGTCGAGTTCAGCCACCGCCCGTCGCTGCTGCCGCTGATCGAGGGCCGGCCCAACCTGGTGCTCTCCCGGACCATGTCCAAGGCCTTCGGCGCGGCGGGCCTGCGCCTCGGCTACCTCGCCGCCGACCCGGCCGTCGTCGACGCCGTCCAGCTGGTGCGGCTGCCCTACCACCTCTCGGCCGTCACCCAGGCCACCGCGCTCGCCGCCCTGGAGCACACCGATACCCTGCTGGGGTACGTCGACGAGCTCAAGGCCGAGCGCGACCGCCTCGTCGAGGAGCTGTGCGCCATCGGCTACGAGGTCACCGACTCCGACGCCAACTTCGTGCAGTTCGGGCGGTTCGAGGACAGCCACAGCGCCTGGCAGGCCATCCTCGACCACGGCGTCCTCGTCCGGGACAACGGCGTACCGGGCTGGCTGCGGGTCACCGCTGGCACCCCGGCCGAGAACGACGCGTTCCTCGATGCGGTGCGCGCGATCAAGAAGGAGACCCCGAGCACATGACCCGCGTGGGCCGCGTGGAACGCACCACCAAGGAGACCTCCGTTGTCGTCGAGATCAATCTCGACGGTAAGGGCGATGTAGCTGTTTCAACAGGCGTGGGCTTCTACGACCACATGCTCGACCAGCTCGGCCGCCACGGCCTCTTCGACCTCACCGTCAAGACCGACGGCGACCTGCACATCGACAGCCACCACACCATCGAGGACACCTCGCTCGCCCTCGGCGCCGCCTTCAAGCAGGCGCTCGGCGACAAGCACGGCATCGTCCGCTTCGCCAATGCCTCCGTCCCGCTGGACGAGTCGCTGGCCCAGGTGACGGTCGACCTCTCCGGCCGCCCGTACCTGGTGCACACCGAGCCCGAGGGCATGGCGCCGATGATCGGCTCGTACGACACCACCATGACCCGGCACATCCTGGAGTCCTTCGTCGCACAGGCGCAGATCGCGCTGCACGTGCACGTGCCGTACGGACGCAACGCGCACCACATCGTCGAATGCCAGTTCAAGGCGCTCGCCCGAGCCCTGCGCTATGCCTCGGAGATCGACCCGCGGCAGACCGGAATCCCCTCGACCAAGGGCGCCCTGTAAACGATGAGTACCGCCGCCACACTGCTGATCCTGCTCGGCCTCTTCCTTCTCGGCGGGGTCTACTCGTTCTGGAAGCAGAAGATGCCCAAGAGCGTGATCGTGGTGCTCGCCGCCGGCGCCGTGATGTCGCTCGCCGCCGGTCTGCTGCGGCTGTAGCCGCATGACCGGCCCCTGCGGACTGGGAAGGGAACACCGATGAGCAAGCGCGTGGTCGTCTTCGACTACGGCTTCGGAAACGTCCGCTCCGCTGAGCGGGCGCTGGCCCGCGTCGGAGCCGACGTGGAGATCACCGCCGACTACGACAAGGCGATGGCAGCCGACGGTCTGCTCGTCCCCGGCGTCGGTGCCTTCGCCGCCTGCATGGCGGGGCTGAAGACCGCACGCGGCGACTGGATCATCGGTCGGCGGCTCGCCGGCGGCCGCGCGGTGATGGGCATCTGCGTCGGCATGCAGATCCTCTTCGCCCGCGGCGTCGAGCACGGTGTGGAGACCGAGGGGTGCGACCAGTGGCCCGGCACCGTGGAGCCGCTGCGGGCGCCCGTCGTGCCGCACATGGGGTGGAACACCGTCAAGGCACCCGAGGGCTCCCGTCTTTTCGCCGGGCTGGACCCGGAGGAGCGCTTCTACTTCGTCCACTCCTACGCGGTGAACGCCTGGGAGCTCGACGCCACGAGCGACGCCTTCCACCCCCCGAAGGTCACCTGGACCACGCACGGCGAGCCGTTCGTGGCGGCTGTGGAGAATGGTCCGCTGTGGGCCACCCAGTTCCACCCCGAGAAGTCCGGCGACGCCGGCGCCCAGCTGCTCACCAACTGGATCACCTCCCTCTAGGACCACGCACACCATGACGACGCACCGCCTCGAACTTCTCCCCGCCGTGGACGTCCGCGACGGCCAGGCCGTCCGCCTGGTCCATGGCGAGTCCGGCTCCGAGACGTCGTACGGCGACCCGCTGGCCGCGGCGCTCGCCTGGCAGCGTGCCGGCGCCGAGTGGCTGCACCTGGTGGACCTCGACGCGGCGTTCGGCACCGGCGACAACCGTGCGCAGATCGCCGAGGTCACTCACTCGATGGACATCAAGGTCGAGCTCTCCGGCGGCATCCGCGACGACGCCTCGCTGGCTGCCGCGCTGGCCACCGGCTGCACCCGCGTCAACCTCGGCACCGCGGCCCTGGAGTCCCCCGAGTGGGTCGCCAAGGTGATCGCCGAGCACGGTGACCGCATCGCCGTCGGCCTCGACGTCCGCGGCACCACGCTGCGCGGCCGCGGCTGGACGCGCGACGGCGGCGACCTTTACGAGACGCTCGCCCGGCTCGACTCCGAGGGCTGCGCCCGCTACGTCGTCACCGACATCGCCAAGGACGGCACCCTGCAGGGCCCCAACCTCGACCTGCTGCGGAACGTGTGCGCCGCCACCGACAAGCCCGTGGTCGCCTCCGGCGGCGTCTCATCCCTTGACGACCTGCGGGCGATCGCGAGGCTGGTACCCGAGGGTGTCGAAGGCGCCATCGTGGGCAAGGCGCTCTATGCCAACGCGTTCACCCTGGAAGAAGCGTTGCAGGCCGTGTCGACCGCTTCGGAGGCATCCCAGCCATGATCGTACCCGGGCCCGTCCAGCCGTCCGCCGCCACCGGAACCCCCGGGGTGCGCCGCCACCAGACCGACAGCCCGTGGGAGGAGACCATAGGCTTCGCCCGGGCGGTGGCGGCCGGCGACCGGGTCCTGGTCTCCGGCACGATGCCGCTGGTGGGCGGCGTGCTCCAGGGCGAGGGAGACCCGTTCGAGCAGGCGAAGGTGGCCTTCCGCAATGCGCTCGCCGCGCTGGAGGAGTTCGGCCTCGGGCCCGCCGACGTCATCCGCACCCGCATGTACCTCACGCACGCCCGCGACGTGGACGCCGTGGGCCGCGCGCACAAGGAGCTGTTCGACTCCGTTCGCCCGGCCGCGACACTCGTCGTGGTCTCCGGCTTCGTCGACTCGCGCGTGCTGGTGGAGGTCGAACTAGAGGCTTACAGAGGAGCAGCGCAATGAGCGTGGCCGTACGGGTCATCCCGTGCCTCGACGTCACGGAGGGCCGTGTCGTCAAGGGCGTCAACTTCCAGCACCTGCGGGACGCCGGCGACCCCGTCGAGATGGCGAAGATCTACGACGCGGAGGGCGCCGACGAGCTCACCTTCCTCGACATCACCGCCTCGTCCGGCAACCGGGAGACCACGTACGACGTGGTGCGCCGCACCGCCGAGCAGGTCTTCATCCCGCTCACCGTCGGCGGCGGGGTGCGCAGCGCCGAGGACGTCGACCGGCTGCTGCGGGCCGGTGCCGACAAGGTCGGGGTCAACACGGCCGCGATCGCCCGCCCCGAGCTGATCCGCGAGATCTCCGAGCGGTTCGGCCGCCAGGTGCTGGTGCTCTCGGTGGACGCCAGGCGCTGCCCGGAGGGCACGGTGACGCCCTCGGGCTTCGAGGTCACCACGCACGGCGGGCGCCGCGGCACGGGCATCGACGCGGTCGAGTGGGCGCACCGCGCTGCCGAACTCGGCGCGGGCGAGGTCCTGCTCAACTCCATGGACGCCGACGGCACCAAGGACGGCTACGACACCGAGATGATCGAAGCCGTGCGCAAGCACGTCACCGTACCCGTCATCGCCAGCGGAGGCGCCGGCAAGCTCGCCGACTTCCCGCCCGCAATCGCGGCCGGCGCGGACGCCGTGCTCGCCGCGAGCGTCTTCCACTTCGGCGACCTGCGTATCGCCGAGGTCAAGCAGACGCTCCGCGAAGCCGGCCACCTGGTGCGTTAGCGAGGCCGAACGCTCGGCTAGATGCCGAGCTTCGCCTCCTTGACCTGTTCGACCGCGTCCTTGTCGCCGTCCAGTTCGACATGGGCGGCGGACTGGCGGCCGAAGGCGAAGAGCACCAGTTCGCCCGGCTCCCCGGTGACGGTGACGACGGGCGTCCCGCGGTGGGCGACCACGGTCTGGCCGTCCGGGCGGCGCAGCACCAGGCCGACCGGGGACTTGCGCCCCAGCACCCGCGCCCCCTTCTCCAGCCGTGCCCACAGCGCGTCGGAGAAGACCGGGTCGAGCGTGCGCGGGGACCAGTCGGGCTGTGCGCGCCTGACGTCCTCGGCGTGAACGTAGAACTCGACCGTGTTGGCTGCCTCGTCGATCTGCTTGAGGGAGAACGGCGACATCCGTGGCGGCCCGGTGCGGATGAGCTGGATCAGCTCCTCGTACGGCTTGCCCGCGAACTCCCGGTGCGCCTTCTCCAGACGCCCCGCCAGCTGGGGGATCACCAGACCTGCGGCGTCGGCGCGCCGTTCGCGCACCACGATGTGGGCGGCCAGGTCGCGCGCCGTCCAGTTCTCGCACAGCGTCGGCGCGTCGGGACCGGCGCTTTCGAGGAGATCGGCGAGGAGAAGACGTTCACGCTGGGCATGAGTCGACATGGCGTCAGCTTACGTCTGTGAAGAGCGGAGCTGCTACGGCAATCGGTCGGTCAGCTGCTTGCCGTCCGTCGAATTGCTGAGCGTCAGCGCACAGGAGACGGTGTCCTCGCCCTGGACCTGATAGGTGCTCAGCGACGGGTAGATCGCATACGCGTAGTACGACCTGCCGTTTTCCGGGATGCTCCGCATTCGCTGCCTGGTGTCCGGGTCGCACAGTGCGAGCACCTTGACCTGCAGCTGCTTCTCGGTGGCGAAGCTGCCCGTCAGCGTCTCGTCGGAGATCACTTCCGCGTCGTGCGGCGCGGTGCAGGGGCGCACGGTCTCGCGTGCCACATGGCTGTTGAGCCCCGGTGTGTCGAAGCACGTCCCCGGCTTCAGCGCCACGTACGGGGGCGGCGTCGCCGAGGACGACGGGGGCGGGCCGTGCCCGGTCGGGCCCGGGCCCGTGCCGGCGTCGTGGCCGAGCCACACGATCCCGCCGATGACGACAGCGAGCACCAGCAGCGCGCCGACCACGATCCCGCCAACGGGGGGCTCGCTTCGCTCCGGGCCGTTGCCCGTACCGCCTGCGCCGGACGCCGGGAAACCCATGTGCGCAGCATGCCCCATGGTCACAGCCCGCCGACAGTGCGCTTGCGGGCTTTTCCCGATCGGCCCCCGGACGGGCCACAATAGGGGGCATGCCGGATGCCTCACGCCTCGATCCCGCCGTCGCCGCCCGCCTGAAGCGGAACGCCGACGGCCTGGTCCCCGCCATCGCCCAGCAGTACGACACCGGTGAGGTGCTCATGCTCGGCTGGATGGACGACGAGGCGCTGCACCGCACCCTGACCACCGGCCGCTGCACGTACTGGAGCCGCAGCCGCCAGGAGTACTGGGTCAAGGGAGACACCTCCGGCCATGTGCAGCACGTGAAGTCGGTGTCCCTGGACTGCGACGGGGACACCGTGCTCGTCAAGGTCGACCAGCTCGGCGCCGCCTGCCACACCGGCGACCGCACCTGCTTCGACGCCGACCGGCTGCCACTCGACGATCACCAGTACAGCTAGGCTGCGCTGCCATGACGACGACGGGAACCGCATCCCCCGACCTTGCAGGATTCCGCGCCCTGGCCAGGGACCGCCGAGTCATCCCGGTCACCCGGCGGCTGCTCGCCGACGGTGACACACCGATCGGGCTCTACCGCAAACTCGCCGCCGAGCGGCCGGGCACCTTCCTGCTGGAGTCCGCAGAGAACGGCCGTTCCTGGTCGCGCTACTCCTTCGTCGGCGTGCACAGCTCCGCGGCGCTCACGGAGCGGGACGGGAAGGCGCACTGGCTGGGGACCCCGCCGATCGGTGTACCCATCGACGGTGATCCGCTGAAGGCGCTGCGCGCCACCGTCGAGACCCTGCACACCCCGCGCGACCTGCACTCCGCAGGCGCCCTGCCGCCGTTCACCGGCGGCATGGTCGGCTACCTGGGCTACGACGTCGTACGCCGCCTCGAACGCATCGGCGACCACGGCAAGGACGACTTGCACCTGCCCGAGCTGACGATGCTGCTCACCTCCGACCTCGCGGTGCTCGACCACTGGGACGGCACCGTGCTGCTGATCGCCAACGCGATCAACCACAACGACCTGGACACCGGCGTCGACGAGGCGTACGCCGACGCCGTAGCCCGGCTCGACGCCATGGCCGCCGACCTCGCCCGCCCGCTCGACACGACGGCGTGCGAGCTGCCGCCGCCTCAGCTGCCGGAGTTCAGCCCGCTGTGGGGCGGCCCGGCTTTCCAGGAGGCGGTCGAGGACATCAAGGAGCGGATCCGGGCGGGCGAGGCGTTCCAGGTGGTGCCCTCGCAGAGGTTCGAGACGCCCTGCCCGGCGAGCGCCCTCGACGTGTACCGCGTGCTGCGCGCCACCAACCCGAGCCCGTACATGTACCTGCTGCGGTTCCCCAGCGCGGACGGAGGCGTCTTCGACGTCGTCGGCTCCTCTCCCGAGGCGCTGGTCAAGGTCGAGGACGGCCGGGCGATGGTGCACCCCATCGCCGGGACGCGGCCGCGCGGCGCCACCCCCCAGGAGGACCAGGCGCTCGCCGACGAGCTTCTCGCCGACCCCAAGGAGCGCGCCGAGCACCTGATGCTCGTCGACCTCGGCCGCAACGACCTCGGGCGGGTGTGCGAGCCGGGCAGCGTCGAGGTCGTGGACTTCATGTCCATCGAGCGCTACAGCCATGTGATGCACATCGTCTCCACCGTCACCGGAACGGTCGGCGGGGGCCGCACCGCCTTCGACGTGCTGACCGCGTGCTTCCCCGCCGGCACCCTGTCGGGCGCGCCCAAGCCGCGGGCCATGCAGATCATCGACGAGCTGGAGCCGACCAGGCGCGGTGTGTACGGCGGCGCCGTCGGCTATCTGGACTTCGCCGGTGACTCCGACACCGCGATCGCGATCCGCACCGCGCTGCTGCGGGACGGCACGGCGTACGTCCAAGCGGGCGCGGGCATCGTCGCGGACTCCGATCCGGTGGCCGAGGACACCGAATGCCGCAACAAGGCGGCGGCGGTGCTGCGGGCGGTCGCCACGGCGAACCGGCTCGGCGGCGCATCCCGTCCCGGCGCGGTCTGAGCACGCACTCGGGCCCCGCACGCGAACGCGGGCAGGGCAGTTGCGATAGTGGAGGGCGTGAGTGCCGCCGCCGTTCCCCAGCCCCGTTCCGCCGAAGGATCCGCTGACGGACCCGAAGCAGGACCCGAAGCAGGACCCGAAGCAGGACCCGAAGCAGGAACCTCCCGCAGCCGCGGATCCGGCCGCCGCAGCCTGGCCGCGGCGTTGCTGCTGGGCGCCGCGGGCTCCGCACTCGTCCTCCTCGCCGCGGGCAGGACCTGGACGATCGGCGCCGCCGCCTCGGCGGGCGGACAGCTGCAGGTCACCGCGACCGGCAAGGCCGTCACCGGACTTCCCGACGCGCTCGCCCTGGTCGGCCTTGCTGCACTCGTCGCCGTCTTCGCCGTACGCCGTGCGGGGCGGCTCGTGGTCTGCCTCCTGCTCGCGCTGTGCGGCGCCGGCACCATCGCCTCCGCCGCGGCCGGAGCGGGCGACACCAGCGCGCTCGATGCGGCCGCCGCCAAGGCGAGCGGGCTGAGCGGTACGACCGTCCAGCACATCGCGCACACCGGCTGGCCGTGGGTTGCGGTGTTCGGCGGCGTGCTGCTGCTGGCCGCCGGGCTGCTCGCCCTCGCGCGCGGCGCGCACTGGCCTGCGATGTCCGCACGCTACGAGCGGGGCGGCGGCGCGGCCGGCAAGACCCGCAGCCCCCGGAGCACACCCGACCCGGAGCGCCCGGAGGAGATGTGGAAGGCTCTCGACCGCGGCGAGGACCCCACCGACCGCCTCTGAGGCCAAGATCTCAGGGGCCCCGGGGACGAGGCGTTCCGGGGCCGGGTGACAATGGTGGAAGTGTCGCGCGCCACCCAGTCGGCGCAGAGCGGAATTTCAAGGAGCACTCATGGCGGGAAACCACCACGGACACACCCCGGCCGCCTGGACCGGGGTCACCATCGCCTTCATCGGCTTTTGCATCTCGTCGGTCTTTGTGGTGGCTGCGGAGCCGGTCGGCTTCTGGGCCGGGCTTGTCGTGGTTGCCCTCGGCGGCATCGTGGGCATGGTCATGCGGCAGATGGGCCTCGGCCAGCCGCTGCCCGAGAAGGCCCGCGCGACGGGTACGGCCGGCGGCAACTGACCCGCCGGGCCTGCCGGAGGCTTCGATCAGGGGGGAGAATCGACACGTGTCGCCGACGCCGCCCAATCCCGGTCCCGCTTTCGCCGCAGCCCCGCCGGAGCCGCCGCACGGCTCGGTGCTGCGCCGGGCGGCCACACCGCTGGGCGCACTCGCCGGGGTGGCGGCGGCGTGGGCGTACGTTGCGACGGTCAATCCGAACCACCCGGGCCACTACCCGGTCTGCCCGTTCCTGTACCTGACGGGCTGGTACTGCCCCGCCTGCGGCGGTCTGCGCAGCGCCTATGCCGTCGCGCACGGCCAGTTCGGCGCCGCGGTCCACGACAACGTGCTCGCGGTCATCGGGTACGGCGCCGCCGCGGTGCTCTGGGTCCTCTGGCTCTCCCGCGAGGTGCGTGGCCGCCCGCAGCGGATCCAGGTGCCACGGGCGGTGTGGTGGGGACTCGGTGCGGTCGTCCTGATCTTCACCGTCGTGCGGAATGTGCCGTTCGGCGCGGCCCTGGCACCGTAGAGGCGCCCGCGGTCGCTGCCCGGGTGGCCGTGACCGGCTGTATCGGCTGTATTGGATGTATGTGGTGATAAGTCGCCACGTGTCCACGAAGTGGGACCGTGGCCACCGGATGACGGATCCCGGCCCTCCGGCGGCTACCATCGCACTACCTGAGCAGCACGGATCCGCCCGTTCGTTGTCGGAACCTGCGTTGTCGGAACCGCTACGTCACCACCAGCCCGGAAGGGGACCGCTCGCGTGAGTGTGCTCGATGAGATCATCGATGGAGTCCGTGCCGACCTTGCTGAGCGGCAGGCGCGGGTATCCCTCGATGAGCTCAAGGAGCGGGCCGGCAAGGCTCCCGCGGCCAAGGATGGCGTTGCGGCGCTGCGCGGCGAGGGCGTCAAGGTGATCTGCGAGGTCAAGCGGTCCAGTCCGAGCAAGGGTGCGCTGGCCGCGATCGCGGATCCGGCCGGGCTCGCCGCGGACTACGAGGCGGGTGGCGCGGCGGTGATCAGTGTGCTGACCGAGCAGCGGCGCTTCGGCGGCTCGCTCGCCGACCTGGAAGCGGTCCGGGCCAAGGTCAACATCCCGGTGCTGCGCAAGGACTTCATCGTCACCTCGTATCAGCTGTGGGAGGCGCGTGCCTACGGTGCGGACCTGGCGCTGCTGATCGTTGCGGCCTTGGACCAGGAGGCACTGGTCTCGCTGGTCGAGCGTGCCGAATCGATCGGTCTGACGCCGTTGGTGGAGGTGCACGACGAGGAGGAGGTCGACCGGGCGGTGGCGGCCGGGGCGAAGGTCATCGGTGTCAACGCGCGTGACCTGAAGACCCTCGAAGTCGACCGGGGTGCGTTCGCGCGGGTGGCCCCGGAGATCCCCGACCGCATCGTGAAGGTCGCCGAATCGGGTGTGCGGGGGCCGCACGACCTGATCGCCTATGCCAACGACGGCGCCGATGCGGTCCTGGTGGGCGAGTCGCTGGTCACCGGCCGTGACCCGAAGGCGGCGGTGGCCGACCTGGTCGCCGCGGGTGCCCACCCGGCCCTGCGCCACGGCAGGGACTGACGCCGTGGCCCGTTCCGTCTGCCCTGACACCGACCGGCACGCCCATGCGCCCCTGCGGCGCGGCTGCCGGCCGCGTGGCTGCCGTGCGCCCGCGCGTCGCGTGCTGGGACGCCGCGTGCGCTACGTGATCGGCTGCGAACCCGGCCAGGTGAACGGCAGGCGATGGCGCCGCGAGGCGACAACGGCCTGACGTGCGGCTCCGTCCCGGCAGGGGCGGCTGCTGTGCAGCATGCGGATGGCCGCGTCCGGCGCATCCCGCCCGGGTCGTCCGGCGGGAGCGGACGCACGCGGCGCGCGTCGGTGCGCGCCGCGCAGGCGTGCCGTGCGGGCTAGTGTCGCAATCACCGGGAACCGGACCACAGCAGACGCTGATCATGACGACGCACGGGGCGAACGGGCCTCGTCGAGGAGTTGACCGGATGTCCACCGACTTGTTCATCCCGGACCCGGAGGGTCGGGTCCCCAGTGCCGAGGGGTATTTCGGCGCATACGGCGGGAAGTTCATCCCGGAGGCGCTCGTTGCCGCCGTTGATGAGGTCGCCGCCGAGTACGAGAAGGCGAGGACGGATCCTGCTTTCGCTGCGGAGCTGTCTGATCTGCTGGTGAATTACGCCGGCCGGCCGAGCGCGTTGACGGAGGTCAGGCGGTTTGCCGAGCATGCGGGGGGTGCACGGGTCTTCCTCAAGCGTGAGGATTTGAACCACACCGGCTCGCACAAGATCAACAATGTGCTGGGTCAGGCGCTGCTGACCAAGCGGATGGGCAAGACGCGGGTGATCGCCGAGACCGGCGCGGGGCAGCACGGCGTGGCCACCGCCACCGCCTGTGCGTTGTTCGGTCTGGAGTGCACCGTCTACATGGGCGAGGTGGACACCCGGCGGCAGGCGCTCAACGTCGCGCGGATGCGGATGCTCGGCGCGGAGGTCGTCTCGGTGACCTCGGGCAGCCGGACGTTGAAGGACGCCATCAATGAGGCGTTCCGTGACTGGGTCGCCAACGTCGACCATACGCACTACCTGTTCGGCACCGCTGCGGGCCCGCACCCGTTCCCGGCGCTGGTGCGTGACTTCCACCGGGTCATCGGTGTCGAGGCGCGCCGCCAGATCCTGGAGCGCACGGGCCGGTTGCCGGACGCGGTCACCGCGTGTGTCGGCGGCGGCTCGAACGCCATCGGGATCTTCCATGCGTTCCTGGGGGACGAGGGGGTGCGGCTGGTCGGTCTGGAGGCGGCCGGGCGCGGGGTGGCCTCCGGGGAGCATGCGGCGACGTTGACCGCCGGTGACCCGGGCATCCTGCACGGTTCGCGGTCGTATGTGCTGCAGGACGAGGACGGTCAGATCACCGAGCCGTACTCGATCTCGGCGGGGCTGGACTATCCGGGGATCGGGCCGGAGCACTCGTATCTGAAGGACACCGGGCGGGCGGAGTACCGGCCGGTCACCGATGACGAGGCGATGCAGGCGTTGCGGCTGCTGTCGCGGACCGAGGGCATCATCCCGGCGATCGAGTCCGCCCACGCGCTGGCCGGCGCGCTCGAACTCGGTCGTGAGCTCGGCAGGGACGGCCTGATCCTGGTCAACCTCTCCGGGCGCGGCGACAAGGACATGGACACCGCGGCCCGCTACTTCGGGCTGTACGACAACGAGCCGGCCGATGGGCAGGAAGGGGTGGAGGCGAAGTGAGCGGCACCATCGAGCTGTTGGAGCGGTCGTTGGCGGCGGCGAAGGCCGGGGGCCGGGCCGCGCTCGTCGGCTATCTGCCGGCCGGTTTCCCGACCGTCACCGACGCAGTGGCCGCGGCGGTGGCGATCATCGAGGGCGGCTGCGACATCGTCGAGATCGGCCTGCCGCACAGCGACCCGGTGCTGGACGGTCCGGTGATCCAGACCGCAGACGACATCGCGCTGCGCGGCGGCGTGAAGATCGTGGACGTGGTGGAGACGGTGCGGCAGGTGCACGCCGCCACCGGTGCGCCGGTGCTGGTGATGACCTACTGGAACCCGGTCGACCACTACGGGCCCGAGCGTTTCGCCGCCGATCTCGCCGAGGCCGGCGGAGCGGGCTGCATCCTGCCCGACCTGCCGGTGCAGGAGTCCGAAGTGTGGCGGAAGGCCGCCGAGCGTCACGGCCTGGCCACGGTCTTCGTCGTCGCGCCGTCCAGCCGCGACGAGCGGCTGGCCACCATCACCGCGGCCGGCTCGGGCTTTGTCTACGCCGCTTCGCTGATGGGCGTCACCGGCACGCGGGAGTCGGTCGGGGCGCAGGCCGCCGACCTGGTACGGCGTACGCGCGCCACCACCGAACTGCCGGTGTGCGTCGGGCTCGGGGTCTCCAACGCCGAGCAGGCGGCCGAGGTGGCCGGCTTCGCGGACGGGGTCATCGTCGGCTCCGCATTCGTCAAACGGATGCTCGACGCCCGCGACACGCCCTCCGGTCTCGACAGCATCCGCGCACTCGCCGCGGAACTGGCCCAAGGCGTCCGCAAGCGCGGCTGAACCGTTGATCCCTTCGGGCGAATGGGCGGCCCGGTGCGCGGGAAGCCGCGTCCCGGGCCGTCTTCCGGAGGGTTAATCGGGGGGTGAGCCGGAACGACCACGACCGCGCACGGGAGCGTGCGGAGCGCGAGCGCGAGCTGCGCGAGAGGGTGCTTGCCAGGCGCCGCAGAACCGGGCTGCTGGCGTCGGTCGTCCTCGTCCTGCTGGTGGTCATCGCGGCGATCAGCATCGTCATGAGCGACGAACGGGAGAGCTCCGGGGCCCCTGAGGGGCGATTTACCGGCCCGATTTACCGACCCATGGCCTAGCCGATTGCCACGCGGCCGCCCGCGCGCGGTAGCGTCGTCATCGTCATGGACCTCGCATACATCCCCAGCCCGTCGAGGGGCGTGCTCTACCTCGGCCCCATTCCGCTGCGCGGGTACGCCTTCTGCATCATCATCGGCGTCTTCGTCGCCGTCTGGCTGGGCGGGAAGCGCTGGGCCGCCCGTGGCGGCCAGAAGACCACCGTCGCCGACATCGCTGTCTGGGCCGTGCCGTTCGGACTGGTCGGCGGGCGGCTCTACCACGTCATCACCGACTACGAGCTCTACTTCGGGCCGGGCCGCGACTGGGTCAACGCCTTCAAGGTCTGGGACGGAGGGCTCGGCATCTGGGGCGCGGTCGCCCTCGGCGCCGTCGGGGCGTGGATCGGCTGCCGTCGCCGGGGCATTCCGCTGCCCGCGTACGCGGACGCCGTGGCACCCGGTGTCGCCATCGCGCAGGGCATCGGCCGTTGGGGCAACTGGTTCAACCAGGAGCTGTACGGCAGCCCCACCCACCTGCCGTGGGCACTCGAGATCGACCCCGCGCACCGTCCGCTCGCCACACCGGACATCGGCCTGTACCAGCCGACCTTCCTCTACGAATCGCTGTGGGACATCTGCATCGTCGCCGTCGTGGTGATCTGGGCGGATCGCAGGTTCAAGCTCGGGCACGGCCGGGCGTTCGCGGTGTACGCGGCCGCGTACACCGTCGGGCGGTTCTGGATCGAGCACATGCGCGTCGACTATGCCCACCACATCCTCGGCCTGCGGCTGAACGACTGGACCTCGATCGTCGTCTTCGTCCTCGCGGTGCTCTACATCGTCATCTCCGCGAAGCGCCGTCCGGGCCGCGAGACCGTGGTCGAGCCGGCTGCGGTCGGATCGGACACGGCGAGCACCGGGCCGGACGCCGAGGAGGAGGAAGGCTCCGACAGCCGTGCCGGGCAGGAGGAAGCCGACGCAGGGGCGTCCAACAAACCCTGAGCGGCCGGTCGTACCAAGGCCGCACCGGGCTTGTACGAAGCCACCACCGCCGGGCCCCACAAGGGCCCGGCGGTCGTCGTTTCCGCACTTCGGAGAGGCTTTCCTTGCTGGCAGCGATCTCGCTCTCGTGCTTATCTTCGACCTGTCGGGGAGGCGAGCCGGGAATGCGAACCCCGGCCCGGAAGGAGCCATAGATCATGTCCACGGCCGTTGAGAACACTGAGGACGCCGGGAGCGATGCCAACATTCTGGACTTCCATGTGAGCCACCACAGCCACCGCGACGTCAACGGTGGCTGGCTCCGTCCTGCGGTCTTCGGGGCGATGGACGGCCTGGTGTCCAACCTGGCGCTGATCACCGGTGTCGCGGGCGGCCATGTCGCGACGCGCACCATCGTGATCACGGGCCTGGTCGGACTCGCGGCGGGCGCGTTCTCCATGGCCGCGGGGGAGTACACCTCGGTGGCGTCCCAGCGCGAGCTGGTCGAGGCGGAGCTGGCGGTGGAGCTGCGCGAGCTGCACCGCAACCCGCACGACGAGCAGCGCGAGCTCGCGGCGCTCTACGAGGCGCGGGGCGTCGAGCCCGAGCTGGCCGCCGAGGTCGCACGCCAGCTGTCGACCGACCCGCACAAGGCGCTGGAGATACACGCCCGCGAGGAGCTGGGGGTGGACCCGTCCGACCTGCCGTCCCCGGTGGTCGCCGCCGTCTCGTCGTTCGGTTCGTTCGCGGCCGGGGCGCTGCTGCCGGTGCTGCCGTACCTGCTGGGGGCCCACAGCCTGTGGCCTGCGCTGCTACTCGCCCTGATCGGTCTTTTCGGGTGCGGTGCGGTGGTGGCCAGGGTCACCGCCCGTTCGTGGTGGTTCAGCGGTCTTCGCCAGCTAGTCTTGGGAGGGGCCGCCGCAGGCGTTACGTTCCTTCTGGGCACTTTGTTCGGCACCGCCGTCTCCTGAGTCGCGGGCCCGCAGCCCTCCCAACCGCTCCCAGACGTTTTTGTTACCCGTGCGTTTCGGGGCGCTTGCGGCGGGGCATCAGTGGGTAACGCTGCGGGCAGTGTCGCCCGCTTGTCACGGGGCGACGCGGGTCCGTCCAGGTCATGTCGCACACCTCATAGTCCACATGGTGAGAGCCGATATCCACTTCTCGGGATCTCGGTCATCATGTAACCTGCACGAAATCGCAGAGGGCCAGCGTCGTCCCTGTTGCGCCGTGACAGTTTCCACAGTTCCGGCACACAGTGCTTTCCGGCACTACAGAGCCACGACGACGGGAGAGCCGATGCGGATCGCGTCCACGCACTCCGAGCCCGGCGCCAGCTGGGCCCACATGGACGGGCGTCCCGCCCCGCAGGGGATGTACGACCCCCGCAACGAGCACGACGCCTGCGGCGTCGGCTTCGTGGCAGACCTCACCGGCGAGGCAGGCCACGCGCTCGTGGAGCAGGCGCTGACCGTCCTGCGGAATCTGGAGCACCGCGGCGCCACCGGCTCCGAGCCGGACTCCGGCGACGGCGCGGGCATCCTGCTCCAGATTCCGGACGCATTCCTGCATGAGGTGACCGACTTCGAACTCCCGGCGGCCGGCCGCTACGCCGTCGGCATCGGCTTCCTGCCGGTGGACGACGAGGCCCGCGCCAAGGCCCTCGACGCGGTCGAGCGGATCGCCTCCGAGGAGAACCTGCAGGTCCTCGGCTGGCGCGAGGTCCCCGTCGCACCCGAGCTGCTCGGCGCCACCGCACGCTCGACGATGCCCTACTTCTCCCAGCTCTTCGTCGCCGACGCGACCGGCGAGCGGGAGGGCATCGAGCTCGACAGGCGCGCCTTCGTGCTGCGCAAGCGCGCCGAGCGGGAGGTCGACGTCTACTTCCCGTCGCTGTCCGCACGCACCATCGTCTACAAGGGCATGCTCACCACCGGGCAGCTGGAGCCGTTCTTCCCGGACCTGTCCGACCGGCGGTTCGCCACCGCGATCGCGCTCGTCCACTCGCGCTTCTCGACCAACACCTTCCCCAGCTGGCCGCTGGCCCACCCGTACCGGTTCGTCGCCCACAACGGTGAGATCAACACCGTCCAGGGCAACCGCAACTGGATGCGTGCCCGCGAGTCGCAGCTGGCCTCCGAGCTGATCAAGGGCGACCTGGAGCGGATCTTCCCCATCTGCACCCCGGGCGCCTCGGACTCCGCCTCCTTCGACGAGGTGCTGGAGCTGCTGCACCTCGGCGGCCGCTCGCTGCCGCACAGCGTGCTGATGATGATCCCCGAGGCGTGGGAGAGCCCCACTCTCAGCGAATCCATGGACCCGGCCCGGCGCGCCTTCTACCAGTACCACTCCACGATGATGGAGCCCTGGGACGGCCCGGCCTGCGTCACCTTCACCGACGGCACCCTTGTCGGCGCCGTGCTCGACCGCAACGGCCTGCGCCCCGGCCGCTACTGGGTCACCGACGACGGCCTCGTCGTGCTCTCCTCCGAGGTTGGCGTCCTCGACATCGCCCCCGGCAAGGTGGTCCGCAAGGGCCGCCTGCAGCCGGGCCGGATGTTCCTGGTCGACACCGCCCAGCACCGGATCATCGAGGACGACGAGATCAAGGCCGAGCTCGCCGCCGAGAAGCCGTACGGCGAGTGGCTCGACGCCGGGCTCATCCACCTCAAGGACCTCCCCGAGCGCGAGCACATCGTGCACACCCACGCCTCGGTCACCCGCCGCCAGCAGACCTTCGGCTACACCGAGGAGGAACTGCGCGTCATCCTCGCGCCGATGGCCAAGGCGGGCGCCGAGCCGATCGGCTCGATGGGCACCGACTCGCCGATGGCCGCGCTCTCGGAGCGCCCGCGGCTGCTGTTCGACTACTTCACCCAGCTGTTCGCGCAGGTGACCAACCCGCCGCTGGATGCCATCCGCGAGGAACTGGTCACCTCGCTGATCTCCGCGGTCGGCCCGCAGGGCAACCTGCTGGAGCCGAGCCCGGCCTCCTGCCGCAACGTCACCCTGCCGTTCCCGGTGATCGACAACGACGAGCTGGCCAAGCTCATCCACATCAACGCCGACGGCGACATGCCCGGCCTGAAGGCCGCCACGCTCTCCGGCCTGTACCGGGTCAGCGGCGGCGGCGAGGCGCTGTCCGCGCGGCTCGCCGAGATCTGCGCCGAGGCCGACGCCGCCATAGAGGACGGCGCCCGCCTCATCGTGCTCTCCGACCGTCACTCGGACGCCGAGCACGCGCCGATCCCCTCGCTGCTGCTCACCTCCGCCGTCCACCACCACCTGATCCGCACCAAGACGCGGACCCAGGTCGGCCTGCTCGTCGAGGCCGGTGACGTGCGCGAGGTGCACCACGTCGCGCTGCTCGTCGGCTACGGCGCGGCCGCCGTCAACCCGTACCTGGCCATGGAGTCGGTCGAGGACCTGGTGCGCGCCGGCACCTTCCTCGACGGGATCGAGGCCGAGGCAGCGATCAAGAACCTCATCAAGGCACTGGGCAAGGGCGTGCTGAAGGTGATGTCCAAGATGGGCATCTCCACCGTCGCCTCCTATCGCGGCGCCCAGGTCTTCGAGGCGATCGGCCTCGACGCCTCGTTCGTCGACACCTACTTCCACGGCACCACCACCAAGATCGGCGGTGTCGGCATCGACGTCATCGCCGACGAGGTCGCCGCGCGCCACGCCAAGGCGTACCCGGCCTCCGGGATCGCCGCGGCCCACCGACGCCTGGAGATCGGCGGCGAGTACCAGTGGCGCCGCGAAGGCGAGCCGCACCTGTTCGACCCCGAGACGGTCTTCCGGCTGCAGCACGCCACGCGCTCGCGCCGCTACGACATCTTCAAGAAGTACACCGACCGGGTCAACGAGCAGTCCGAGCGGCTGATGACGCTGCGCGGCCTGTTCAACCTCAAGGCCGGCGAGCGGCCGGCCGTCCCGATCGAGGAGGTCGAGCCGGTCTCCGAGATCGTCAAGCGATTCTCCACCGGTGCGATGTCGTACGGCTCGATCAGCCGCGAGGCGCACGAGACCCTCGCCGTCGCCATGAACCAGCTGGGCGGCAAGTCCAACACCGGTGAGGGCGGCGAGGACCCGGACCGCCTCTACGACCCGTCCCGACGCAGCGCCATCAAGCAGGTCGCCTCCGGCCGCTTCGGCGTCACCAGCGAGTACCTCGTCAACGCCGACGACATCCAGATCAAGATGGCGCAGGGCGCCAAGCCCGGCGAGGGCGGCCAGCTGCCCGGCCACAAGGTGTACCCGTGGGTGGCCAAGACCCGGCACTCCACACCGGGCGTGGGCCTGATCTCCCCGCCGCCGCACCACGACATCTACTCGATCGAGGACCTCGCCCAGCTCATCCACGACCTGAAGAACGCCAACCCTCAGGCCCGCATCCACGTGAAGCTGGTCTCCGAGGTCGGCGTCGGCACGGTCGCGGCGGGCGTGAGCAAGGCCCATGCCGACGTCGTGCTCATCTCGGGCCACGACGGCGGCACCGGCGCCTCCCCGCTCACCTCGCTCAAGCACGCCGGCGGCCCCTGGGAGCTCGGCCTCGCCGAGACCCAGCAGACGCTGCTGCTCAACGGCCTGCGCGACCGCATCGTCGTGCAGACCGACGGCCAGCTGAAGACCGGCCGTGACGTGGTCATCGCCGCGCTGCTCGGCGCCGAGGAGTTCGGCTTCGCCACCGCACCGCTGGTGGTCTCCGGCTGCGTGATGATGCGCGTGTGCCACCTGGACACCTGCCCGGTCGGCATCGCCACCCAGAACCCGGTGCTGCGCGAGCGCTTCAACGGCAAGGCCGAATTCGTCGTCAACTTCTTCGAGTTCATCGCGCAGGAGGTCCGCGAGCTCCTCGCCGAGCTCGGCTTCCGCTCCATCGAGGAGGCCGTCGGCCACGCCGAGCTCATCGACACCAGCCGCGCCGTGCAGCACTGGAAGGCGCAGGGCCTCGACCTCGCCCCGCTGCTGCACGTCCCGGACCTGCCGGAGGGCGCCGTCCGCCACCAGGTCACCATCCAGGACCACGGCCTGGAGAAGGCGCTCGACAAGGAGCTGATCAAGCTCGCCGCCGACGCGCTGGAAACCGGCGCGCCGGTCCGCGCCCAGCTGCCGATCCGCAACATCAACCGCACGGTCGGAACGATGCTCGGCCACGAGGTGACCAAGCGGTACGGCGGCGCGGGCCTGCCCGACGACACCATCGACATCACGTTCACCGGCTCCGCCGGCCAGTCGTTCGGCGCGTTCGTGCCCAAGGGCGTCACGCTGCGCCTGGAGGGCGACGCCAACGACTACGTCGGCAAGGGCCTGTCGGGCGGCCGCGTCATCGTCCGCCCGGACCGCGGCGCGGATCACCTCGCCGAGTACTCGACCATCGCGGGCAACACCCTCGCGTACGGCGCCACCGGCGGTGAGATGTTCCTGCGCGGCCGGGTCGGCGAGCGTTTCTGCGTCCGCAACTCCGGTGCCACGGTGGTGGCCGAGGGCGTCGGCGACCACGGCTGCGAGTACATGACCGGCGGACGCGCGGTGGTGCTCGGCGAGACCGGGCGCAACTTCGCGGCCGGCATGTCCGGCGGCATCGCCTACGTCCTCGACCTCGACCCGGACAACGTCAACACCGGCATGGTCGGCGTCGAGGAGCTCGAGGAGAGCGACAAGCGGTGGCTGCACGACGTGGTGCGCCGCCACCACGAGGAGACCGGGTCCACCGTCGCCGAGGCGCTCCTCGCCCGCTGGGACACGAACGTCGACCGCTTCGGCAAGATCATGCCGAGCGACTACAAGGCAGTGCTCGCCGCCAAGGACGCCGCCGAGCGAGCCGGACTCTCGGAGTCCGAGACCACTCAGAAGATGATGGAGGCGGCACATGGCTGACCCGAAGGGCTTCCTGACCACCGGGCGTGAGGTCGCCACGTCCCGGCCCGTCGAGGAGCGGGTCAAGGACTGGAACGAGGTCTACGTTCCCGGCTCCCTGCTGCCGATCATCAGCAAGCAGGCGGGGCGCTGCATGGACTGCGGCATCCCCTTCTGCCACAACGGCTGTCCGCTGGGGAACCTGATCCCCGAGTGGAACGACTACGCCTACCGCGACGACTGGAAGGCGGCGAGCGAGCGGCTGCACGCCACCAACAACTTCCCGGAGTTCACCGGGCGGTTGTGCCCGGCTCCGTGTGAGGCGGCCTGCGTGCTCGGCATCAACCAGCCGCCGGTGACCATCAAGAACGTCGAGGTCACCATCGTCGACAAGGCGTGGGAGTCCGGTGATGTGACCCCGCAGCCGCCCGAGCGGCTCTCGGGCAAGACCGTCGCCGTGATCGGCTCCGGCCCGGCCGGGCTCGCCGCCGCCCAGCAGCTGACGCGCGCCGGCCACACCGTCGCCGTCTACGAGCGTGCCGACCGCATCGGCGGGCTGCTGCGCTACGGCATCCCCGAGTTCAAGATGGAGAAGCGGCACATCAACCGCCGCATCGAGCAGATGCGCGCGGAGGGCACCAAGTTCCGCACCGGCGTCGAGATCGGCCGGGACATCGACGGTGCGAAGCTACGCAAGCGCTACGACGCCGTCGTCATCGCCGCCGGTGCCACCACCGCCCGCGACCTGCCCGTGCCGGGCCGCGAGCTGAACGGCATCCACCAGGCGATGGAGTACCTACCGCTGGCCAACAAGGTCCAGGAGGGCGACTACGTCGCCTCCCCGATTTCGGCTGAGGGCAAGCATGTTGTGGTCATCGGCGGCGGCGACACCGGCGCGGACTGCGTGGGCACCGCCCACCGCCAGGGGGCGGCCTCCGTCACCCAGCTGGAGATCATGCCGCGGCCGTCCGACGAACGGCCCGGCCACCAGCCGTGGCCGACGTACCCGATGACGTACAAGGTCTCCTCCGCGCACGAAGAGGGCGGCGAGCGCGTCTACGCGGTCAACACCACCCGCTTCGAGGGCGACGAGGACGGGAACGTCCAGTTCCTGCACCTGGTCGAGGTCGAGTTCAAGGACGGGAAGTTCGAGCCGAAGCCCGGCACCGAGCGGAAGATCCCGGCCCAGCTGGTGACGCTCGCCATGGGCTTCACCGGCACCGACCAGGACAACGGCCTGGTCGCCCAGCTCGGCCTGGAACTCGACGCACGCGGAAACGTCGCCCGCGACGCCGACTTCACCACCAACGTCGACGGCGTCTTCGTAGCCGGTGACGCGGGCCGCGGTCAGTCGCTCATCGTCTGGGCGATCGCCGAGGGCCGCTCGGCGGCGCGCGCCGTGGACCGCTACCTGACGGGCGCAAGCGCTCTGCCCGCCCCGATCCGGCCGACCGACCGGGCCCTGGCGGTCTGACGGCCGATCAAGTGCTCCGCCGTACAAAGACGTACGGAACGGATGGACGGCGTCTGCCCATCCCCGACCGGGGGCAGGCGCCGTCGCGTTACGTGTCGCACTCCAACTCGGTGCGGCACAACGTGCAGCGCGCCGTCAGCCTCCCCCGCACCGGTACCCGGATGCGCTGGTGGCAGGTGGGGCACGGAAACGACACCCGTAGCTGGGAGTTGCCCTCGAAGGCATAGCCACCGGAGTGCACCTCGGGCGGCATCCCGGCTCCGGTGCGCTGCTGCAACTGCACGAAGCGGCGGTCTGCGACATAGCGCCGGCGGCTCGCCCAGCCCGACCGCAGCAGTGGCGGCCGGCGCAGGTCCTCATGGGCCCGCCGCAGCCCCGTGCGGTAGGAGTCGCGTGCCTCGGGGCTGGTGAACCACGGCTCGATGTCGTCGCCCCACACGAGCGCCCGCTTGGCGAGGACGTAGCCGAACTCCTCCGGGGTGAGATAGCCGAGCTTGAACGCCGAGCGCACCAGCCGGTCGCCGCGTACGTTGCTCTCCTCACGGTAGGCGTCGAGCAGCAGCCAGCCGGTGCCGAGGTAGGCGGCGGCGGTGTCGGTGAGGATCTCGTTGTCGCGGGTGCCGGGGAAGCCGAGGCCGAGCCGGTGCAGATACACATGCATGATCTCGTGCGCGAGGGCCGCACCGATGTCCCTGCGGTCGTACTTGAAGCGCTCGTTGAGCTCCACGAAGTACTCGGGCCCCGCGGCCAGCTCCACATTTGCGGCGTGCACCATGTCGCGGAACGCGACGATCACGCGTGCGTCCGGCAGGTGCATGTGCTGAACGATCGTGTGGGCCACCTGCTGGGTGCCGAGGTAGATGTCGGTCTCCGGCGGTATGCGCACCTCGTCGGGCATGACGCTCACCGCGAAGGTGCTGATCGTGTCGTACGACAGGCGCTTGTACAGGGCGGTGAGTGAGGCGTGGATCGTCTCCAGGTGCGGGAAGCCCCGCTCCACGGGACGCCCTGCGGACGGGGCCTGACGGGACACGGCGCCTCCCTCCTCGCTTACGAGGGTACGGTCCATCCCTCGCCGGCACCGGCTCCCCGGACTCTTTGCTCGCTTCTCCGCCGCTCCCAGGCTCCGCGACCGGCCTCGTTCCTCGGCCGGCCTCCCCCTGCTTCGCGGGGGACCCCCTCCGCCTGCTCGCGTGCGTCGCTCACGGTGATAGCGGTGTCGTGGCCTGCCAGGCCACGAAGAGCGGCACCTCGCCGGACGCGTCGAGCACCACCACCCCGAAGGGCCGGTCGAACGCGATCCGCTCCACCCGGGCCTGCACGAATGCCAGCGCCCGCATCGTCGCCGCCGTCACCGCGGCCGCCTCCACCCCCTTCTCGGCGACCCGCACCAATGCCTCCTGCACCACCTCGCTCACCGCGAGCGGCTCCGGCGAAAGGCCCGAGAAATCGGCGTCGCCGCCGGTGCACCGCGCCAGGCCGAGCGCCTGCGCATGCCCGTGCCCGGTGACGTCGAGATGAGTACGCAGCGACAGCCGGGGCAGGGCGACGCCCACCTTGTCCGCATCGACCGGTGCGCGCAGCCGCGCGGGGGCCCACCCGGCAGGCAGCACCTCGGGCGCGGGGCGTCCGGGGGAGCCGATCACGAACCGTACGAGCGCGGGCGGCGCATCCCCTCGCGTCTCGCAGCGCAGCTCGACCACGCGCACGTCTCCCACGTGCCACGCGGCGGACGGCGGAAGCTGCTTGTGCATGGTCGGCACCGGGTGCACCGCCCCCGACGCGTCCGTGAACGGCCGGTCCCTGGTCTCCGACGCGTCGAACGGATCGGCCCAACGTGCCTTCAAGGCAAGGGCGTTGACCAGCAGCAGGGCGATACCGGGGGAGAGGTGCACCGGCAGCCCGCCGATCAGTCCGCCGGTGGCCTCGCGCACCCACGCGTCGACGGGAGGCGACGGCGCCGCATCGGGCGTGCCCGACACGCCCAGTGTTCCGAAACCGACATCCGGCAGCGCGGCGCGCAGCCGCTCGTGCACCGGGACGCGCGCCCACACCCCGGTCGCCACGGCAAGGGCGTCGGTGCGCGCCAGTCCCCGCGCCGCATCGGTGACGGCCCGGGCCGCCTCGTCCCCGGCCACCCCGAGCAGTGCCCGCAACTCCTCGGCCGTCGCACCGCGGGCCCCCGCCGCCACGGCCGCCAGGGCGAGCCACAGCCCCGTCGGCGAGCACGCGAAATCCCCGCCCGCCGCCCGGACACCCGGGTCCGCGGCCACGGACGGAAGCCAGCGGCGGCCGAGTTCGCGCACCGGACCGGTGTGGGAAGTGAGCGTCGAGGTCTCCACGGCCGCAGCCTAATCCTGATCCTG
Source organism: Streptomyces humicola (assembly GCF_024436035.1). Lineage (GTDB taxonomy): Bacteria > Actinomycetota > Actinomycetes > Streptomycetales > Streptomycetaceae > Streptantibioticus_B > Streptantibioticus_B humicola. The sequence goes on along the minus strand of NZ_JANFNG010000008.1, from coordinate 52,567 downwards.
GCCGTAGCAGAGGCAGAACGGGTGCCCTGCAGGGTCGGCGAAGACACGGAACCCGCCGACGGCGTCCTTCGCATCGTGCAGGAAACGCGCCCCCAGCGCCACGACCTGCTCATGAGCCGCCTCGACGTCCTCCACGTCGAAGTCGAGGTGGAACTGCTGCGGGAACTGCGGGTCCGGCCAGCGCGGCGGCTTCAGGTCCGGGGCGAGCTGGAAGGAGATCGTGGCACTGCCGTCGGGGGCCTTCAGATCCGCCCACCCCGGATGGCGCTGACGGGTCGGCCAGCCGAGGATCTCGCCGTAGAACCGGGCGAGCGCGGCCGGGTCGGGGCAGTCGATGACCGTGCACTGCAGCGTCGCAATCATGGCTCAAGCCTGCCCTGCCGCGGCAGGGCGGACGCACGCCGGAACCGTATTTTCGGCCGATGCCCGGTGGCCGTACGGGCGAGGCCCGGCCACGGCGCCGTGCGTAGCGTGAACAGCACGCCGGTGCATCTGGCCACCTCGTACCCTCCCTCCCCGAGGCGCCTGCGTGACCCGATCCCCCAGCGCTTCGCACAGCGGCGCATCAACGCCGCCGCCGGCCTCATGCTCGCCTTCGCCGCCGCGCTCGGCGGATGGGCGCTGGTGCACGACGCGTCCGGCACCGGCATCCGCGTCAGCGGCACCGTGTGCTCGGCCGGCGGCGCCGAGGCCCACCGCCCGGTACGCATCGACCTACCGCGGGCCGGGGTCCACGCCGCCGCCCGCCGCGGCAACGCCATCGCCGCCGCCCTCGTACGCCACGGCTTCCCCCAGCACGCCGCCGAAGAACCCGTCCTCCGCGCCGGCGAAGCATGCCTCACCTACGACGACCTGCAACCCGCCTTCCGGCGCTGGCTCACCGACCGGCTCGACGACCTGCGGCGCGCCATCACCGTACGCGCCGCCCACTGAACACGCCCGCCGCAGTACCACTTTCGGGTCGACATCACCCAGCCCCCGGGTGCATTCGCCGCACAACCACAACACTTGATCGCGCCTCCACCGCATCACCACACACGGTGGAGGCACGGTCACGTGTCCCCACGACCCCCGAAACCACCACACCGCACCACCGAGAGGCACCCCGACCATGCCGACCCCGGACCCCACCCGAACCCCCGCGGTCCGGGGGCACCTCCCGCCGCAGGCAGGGGGCGAACACCCCGCCCTGGCCGGAGGCACAACAGGCCCCGACCAGCTGCGCCCCCTCCTCGACACCGTCCTCGACGCCCTCACCGAAGGAGCCACCGCCCGCCGCGGCCCCATCCCACCCGGCGGACCCCAGCACGTCACCTCACGCCTGCGCCACGCCGCGACCCCCGTGCTCCCCGAAACCGGCACCGGAGCCGAAGAAGCCCTCCACACCCTCGTCCGCGCGCTCGCCGAAGGCTCCGCCGACCCCGCAGAACCCCACTGCGCCGGCCACCTCCACTGCCCCCCGCTCGCCCTCGCCGTCGCCGCGGACCTCGCCGCCTGCGCCCTCAACCCCTCCATGGACTCCTGGGACCAGGCCCCCGCCGCCTCCGCCCTCGAAACCGACACCGCCACCGCCCTCGCCGCCCTCGTCTACCCCGGCCACTCCACACCCGACGCCCTCGTCACCACCGGCGGCACCGACTCCAACCACCTCGCCCTCCTCCTCGCCAGGGAACGAGCCCGAGCCACCGGAGCCCCCGCCACCCGGATCGTCTGCGCCACCACCACCCACCACAGCATCCACCGCGCCGCTTGGCTCCTCGGACTCCCCGAACCCGTCATCCTCCCCGCCCCCGACGGAACCCTCGACCCCGCCGCACTCGACACCGCACTCAGCCAACTCCACGGCCCCGTCACCGTCGTCGCCACCGCCGGCACCACCGACACCGGAGCCATCGACCCCCTGCCCCGCATCGCCGACGTCACTACCGCCCACGCCGCCGAACTCCACATCGACGCCTCATACGGCGGCCCACTGCTCCTCAGCAACCACCACCGCCACCTGCTCGACGGCATCCAAAACGCCACAACCGTCACCCTCGACCTGCACAAACTCGGCTGGCAACCCATCGCCGCCGGCCTGCTCGCCGTCCCCGACACCACCGCCCTGCGCCCCCTGCACACCCACGCCGACTACCTCAACGCCCACGACGACACCGACGCCGGAATCCCCGACCTCCTCGGCCGCTCCCTCCGCACCACACGGCGCCCCGACATCCTCAAGATCGCCGTCACACTCCGCGCCCTCGGCCGACAAGGACTCGGCGACCTCATCGACCGCATCTGCCGCAACGCCCAGTACCTCGCCGACCTCATCGACCAACACCCCCACCTCACCCTCCACGCACGCCCCACCATCAGCACCGTCCTCTTCCGCCCCACGCACGCAACCGACGCCCACGTCGCGGCCATCCGCCGCACCCTCATCACCAACGGCACCGCCGTACTCGGACGCGCCCACACCCACGGCCGACTCTGGCTCAAAGCCACCCTCCTCAACCCCGCCACCCACCACGACGACCTCACCTCCCTCCTCAAAGTCGTCGCCGAAACAGCCACCGCACCCCAACCGGAAGGAACCACCCCCCGATGACCAACCCCCCCACCACCGAAACCTCAGGCCAATCCCTCGACCTCCTCGGCATCGGCATCGGACCCTTCAACCTCTCCCTCGCCGCCCTCGCCGACACCACCCCCCACCTGCACACCGCCTTCTACGACCAACGCCCCGCATTCCACTGGCACCCAGGACTCCTCATCGAAGGCACCACCCTCCAAGTCCCCTTCCTCGCCGACCTCGTCACCCTCGTCGACCCCACCAGCCCCTGGTCCTTCCTCTCCTACCTCAAAAACCGCAACCGCCTCTTTCCCTTCTACTTCGCCGAACGCTTCCACATCCCCCGCACCGAATACGACGCCTACTGCCGCTGGGTCGCCGCATCCCTGCCCCACTGCCACTTCAACCACCAAATCGACGCCGTCCGCTGGAACCCCGAACGCGCCCAGTTCGAAGTCGACTTCACGCAACTCGACCACCGCGGCCAAGCAGAAGCCCTCGGCCGCGCCCACGCCCGCAACATCGCCATCGGCATCGGCACCGCCCCCTACGTGCCCGAGGCCCTGCGCCCCCTCGCCGACGCACCCGCCGTCCCCGTACTCCACTCCGCCGACTACCTCGACCAGCGCGAACGACTTCTCGCCGCAGGCCACATCACCATCGTCGGAGCCGGCCAATCAGGCGCCGAGATCTTCCTCGACCTCCTGCGCCGACGCCCCCCAGGACACGAAGGCCTCACCTGGATCGCCCGCACCGCAGCCTTCGCCCCCATGGAATACAGCAAACTCGGCCTCGAACACTTCACCCCCGACTACACCCGCTACTTCCACGCACTACCCGAACCCGTACGCGACCGCCTTCTCCCCCAGCAGTGGCAGCTCTACAAAGGCATCGACCACGACACCATCAACGCCATCCACGCAGAGCTCTACCAACGCACCCTGGCCACCGACACTGACGAACCACGCTGGCCCGACGTCACCCTCACCCCCGGCGTCTCCGTCCGCACCGCAGGACGCATGGGAACCAACCGCGTCGAACTCCACCTCGAACACACCCAACAAGGCACCCAGTCCCGCCTCACCACCGACGCCGTCGTCCTCGCCACCGGCTACCGCGAACGACCCATCGAACCCCTCCTCGCCCCCCTCGACCCCTACCTGCGCCGCGACTCCGCAGGACGCCCCCGCGTCGACGACCAGCACCGCCTCGTCCTCGACCCCTCCATCCACGGAGCCATCCACGTCCAGAACGCCGAACTCCACACCCACGGAGTCGGCACCCCCGACCTCGGACTCGGCGCCTGGCGCTCCGCCGTCATCCTCAACTCCATCACCGGCAAAACCACCTACCCCCTCCCCGAACGCACCGCCTTCACCACCTTCGGCCTCGACACCCCCACCACCCGCCGCACACCACACAACCCCCACACCCCCCATACCAACACAGTCCCCCTGCCACGCGGATGACCGCGGATGACCACCGGGACGACCCACCCCCTGCCACAGTTGGACACATGACCACCCCACCCACGTCCCCCACCCCCTACGGAACACCGGACGCCCCCCACATCGCCGTACGCGGTGAAGCACGCATCGAAGTCCCACCCGAACTCGCCCGCATCGCCGTCACCGTCACCGCACGCGGCAGCAATCGACGAGCCACCCTCGACGACCTCACCCGCCGCAACACCGCCGCCCTCGACCTCATCAAGAGCCACGAGCACGCCATCGACAAACTCCACACGGGCGCCCTCGTCATCACCCCCGAACTCGGCAAAGGACGCGGCGAACGCATCCGCGCCCACCACGGCCACGTCCGCATCGAAGCCACCCTCACCGACTTCACCGCACTCGGCGAACTCACCACCCGCCTCGCCGACCTCGACCTCACTCGTATCGACGGCCCCTGGTGGTCACTGCGTACCGACTCCACCGCCCACGCCACCGCCCGCACCCAAGCCGTCCACGACGCCGTCCGACGCGCCCAGCAGTACGCCACAGCACTCGGCGCCCGCCTCGTCGCTCTCACCGAACTCGCCGACGAAGGCCTCGACACCACCACCACACTCGTCCACGGCCCCCGCTACGGCACCGCCATCGCCGGCGCCCCACGAGGAGCCGAACCCGAAACCACCCCCGCCCTCGACCTCGAACCCCAACCCCAACTCGTCCAGACGCACGTCACGGCCCACTTCACCATGACACCGCCCGACCTCGGTCAGTAACCGGGCCCTCGCCAGCACGCCGCCACCACCCCGTACCCGTGCCGTCAACAACCCTTAACGCCACGGCCGTTCGACCTTCGCCGTGACACGGCTCCCTACCAGCCAGTAAGGCATAGTCTCGTCCATATGCGCCGAGCAAAAATCGTCTGCACACTGGGCCCCGCCACCGACTCGTACGACCAGATCAAAGCCCTGGTCGAAGCCGGAATGGACGTCGCCCGCTTCAACCTCAGCCACGGCACCCACGCCGAACACGAAGACCGCTACCGGCGTGTGCGCAAGGCTTCCGACGAAACCGGACGCAGCGTCGGTATCCTCGCGGACCTTCAAGGCCCGAAGATCCGCCTCGGCACCTTCACCGAAGGCCCCGTACTCCTTGAACGCGGCGACGAATTCACCATCACCGTCGACGAAGTCCCCGGCGACCGCCGCTGCTGCGGCACCACCTACAAGGGCCTCGCCGCCGACGTCAGCCACGGCGAACGCATCCTCGTCGACGACGGCCGCGTCACCCTCGAAGTGACCGACGTCGAAGGCCCCCGCGTCCACACCATGGTCATCGAAGGCGGCATCGTCTCCGACCACAAAGGCCTCAACCTCCCCGGCGTCGCCGTCAGCGTCCCCACCCTCTCCCGCAAGGACGTCGACGACCTGCGCTGGGCCCTGCGCACCGGCGCCGACATCATCGCCCTCTCCTTCGTCCGCAGCGGCCGCGACGCCGAGGACGTCCACCGCATCATGGACGAGGAAGGCCGCCGCATCCCCGTCATCGCCAAGATCGAAAAGCCGCAGGCCGTCGCGAAACTCGACGAAATCGTCGACGCCTTCGACGGCATCATGGTCGCCCGCGGCGACCTCGGCGTCGAAATGCCGCTCGAAGCCGTCCCCCTCGTCCAGAAACGCGCCGTCAAACTCGCCAAGCGCAACGCCAAACCCGCCATCGTCGCCACCCAGATGCTCGACTCCATGGTCGACGCATCCCGCCCCACCCGCGCCGAAGCCTCCGACGTCGCCAACGCCGTCATGGACGGCGCCGACGCGGTCATGCTCTCCGGCGAGACCAGCGTGGGCAAATACCCGATCGAGACCGTCAAGACCATGAGCCGCATCGTCGCCGCGGCCGAGGAAGACATGCTCGCGGTCGGCCTCGCGCCGCTCACCGAACGGAACAAGCCCCGCACCCAGGGCGGCGCAGTCGCCCGTGCCGCCGCGGAAATGGGCGACTTCCTCGGAGCCAAGTTCCTCGTCGCCTTCACCCAGAGCGGTGACACCGCCCGCCGCCTCTCCCGCTACCGCTCACCCATCCCCGTCCTCGCCTTCACGCCGGAGCAGGCCACCCGCTCCCAGCTCAGCCTCACGTGGGGGGTGGAGACCTTCCTCGGCCCGATGGTCGAGACGACGGACGAGATGGTCGACCAGGTCGACGAGCAGATGCTGAAGATCGGCCGCTGCAAGAAGGGCGACGTCGTCGTGATCACGGCGGGCTCCCCGCCCGGCGTCCCCGGCACGACGAACATGGTCCGCGTCCACCACATCGGCGAGGACGACTCACCGAAGTAGGCCGGCGGGCCGGTGCAGTACTTCGGCCCGACGTGCAGGTCCATGAGCGAGACGGATGCGCGGCGCGCGACGGATATCTTGCAAGCGTTGGTCTGTTTCCATGCCACGCCGAGGCGGTCGAGCGTATCCGTGTACAGATGCCGGATGTCCTCCGACTTGTTGGTGAGGAAGTACCGCGGGTACTCGTAGCGCTTGCGCGTCCCGCCGACCGTCCGCTCAGACCGGGCCAGGCATCAGCGCAGGCGATTCGCAGGTAGTAGCCACTGCGTGTACCCGGGCTGATGCAACCGTCGCCGAGGTAGAGACTTCGAGCAGGTATACGTAGTCGGCAGTTGACTGCGGGAGCGAAGGGCTGGGGTCGCACCGCTTGCAAGTAGTGGTTGCTTTGTGTGGGTTGATCCGCACTTGCCATGACCGGATGGCGAAGCGCGAGATGCCGGTCTGCTTGCTCACGGAGTTGAGGCTGCGCCCTTGCGCAACTGGGGCCAATGCGCGCGTCCGCGTTTCCAGATCGTACATACGGTCGAGCTTCGGCGGAAACGGCGGGATGCAGGGCGCATTCGAAGGGGCTGCACCCTGGATGATGAAGATCGCCGATCGGTTGGTAACCTTGGAATCGAAGGTAAAGTGTCCCGGGTGGGATTCGAACCCACACTGTATGCCTTTTGAGGGCATTGCCTCCTGCCGGTTGGGCTACCGGGACCTGTGATTCGAAGGATCGTGGATCCCCTCCGTGACTCAAACTTACACGACATCGGTAGGCTCGTGCATGCAAGCCCGCCCAACCCGCGAGGAGCACCGTGAGCGCCCCCGACGAGTCCGCTGTCCCCCTCGGAGAGCAGTCGCACGTACCCCCGCAGACCACCCGCGTCGTCATCGCCGAGGATGAGGCGCTGATCCGGCTCGACCTCAAGGAGATGCTCGAGGAGGAGGGGTACTCCGTCGTCGGGGAGGCCGGGGACGGGGAGCGGGCCGTGGAGCTCGCCGAGGAGCACAAGCCCGACCTGGTGATCCTGGACGTGAAGATGCCCGTGCTGGACGGGATCTCGGCTGCCGAGCGGATTGCCAAGCAGCACATCGCGCCGGTGCTGATGCTCACCGCGTTCTCGCAGCGCGATCTCGTCGAGCGGGCGCGAGATGCGGGCGCGATGGCGTACCTGGTCAAGCCGTTCAGCAAGAGCGATCTCGTTCCGGCGATTGAGATGGCCGTCTCGCGCTACGCCGAGTTGCGGGCGTTGGAGTCGGAGATCGCCGACCTGTCGCAGCGGCTGGAGACGCGCAAGCTGGTGGACCGGGCGAAGAGCGTGCTGCAGACGAAGTACGGGCTGACCGAGCCGGCGGCGTTCCGGTGGATTCAGAAGACGTCGATGGACCGGCGGATGTCGATGCAGCAGGTGGCGCAGGCGGTCATCGATGAGGTGGGTCCGGAGTCGACGACCGCCTGAGGCGTCCTGGGATGCCCTGGATTGTTCTGGGGTGTCCTGATCAGCCCGCTTCTGTCGGCGAACCGCCGGGTGCCGTGGCGCCGTTGGGGGAGGCCGGCCGGAGCATGCAGGTGAGCCGTGCGGAGCAGATGCGGCGGTCCTGTTCGTCGGTGATGACGATCTCGTACGTGGCGCTGGAACGGCCGCGGTGGACGGGGGTGGCGACGCCGGTGACGAGTCCGGAGCGGATGCCGCGGTGGTGTGTGGCGTTGAGGTCGACGCCGACGGCGATCTTGTGGGGGCCGCAGTGCATCATCGCGCCGACGGAGCCGAGGGTTTCGGCGAGTACGGCGGAGGCTCCGCCGTGCAGGAGGCCGTAGGGCTGGGTGTTGCCCTCGACGGGCATGGTGCCGACGACACGTTCGGGTGAGGCTTCGGTGACCTGGATGCCCATGCGGGAGCCGAGATGGCCTGCGGAGAAGAGGGCGGGCAGGTCGAGGCCGAGCCCGGACCACTTCTCGATGATCTCCGGCGGGAATGTGGTGGCGTGGTGTTCACCCATGGGTCGGCTCCGGTCGTCGTCGGTCGGTCGGTTGTGGACGTGCACCGTCCTATCAGGTGTTCAGGTGGTGACGGGTGCCGTGACCGGGTGTTCCTGATCACGTGCGGACTCATGTGCGGGTTCGAGGCGGATGATGATCGATTTGGTGGCGGGGGTGTTGCTGGTGTCGGCGGTGTGGTCGAGGGGGACGAGGACGTTGGTCTCGGGGTAGTACGCGGCTGCGCAGCCGCGTGGCGTGGGGTAGTGGACGACGCGGAATGCCTCGGCGCGGCGTTCGGTGCCGTCGGTCCATTCGCTGATGAGGTCGGCGTAGGTGCCGTCGGCGAGTCCTGCGGCGGCGGCGTCGTCGGGGTGGACGAGGACGACGCGGCGGCCGCCTTTGATGCCGCGGTAGCGGTCGTCGAGACCGTAGATGGTGGTGTTGAACTGGTCGTGGGACCGGAGGGTCTGCAGGAGGAGCCGGCCTTCGGGGACGTGGGGGTATTCGAGGGCCGCGGCGGTGAAGTTTGCTTTGCCGGTGGAGGTGGGGAAGCGGCGCTCGTCGCGGGGTGCGTGGGGGAGGGTGAAGCCTGCGGGGCGGCGGGCTTTGGTGTTGAAGTCGCCGAAGCCGGGGACGACGCGGGAGATGCGGTCGCGGATGAGGTCGTAGTCGGTTTCGAATTCGTGCCAGGGGATGACGCTGTCGGGTCCGAGTACGGCGCGGGCGAGGCGGCAGATGATGGCGGTTTCGGAGAGGAGCTGGGTGTCGGCGGGTTCGAGGGTGCCGCGGGATGCGTGGACCATTCCCATGGAGTCCTCGACGGTGACGAATTGTTCGCCGGTGGCCTGGATGTCTTTTTCGGTGCGGCCGAGGGTGGGGAGGATGAGGGCGCGTGCTCCGGTGACGACGTGGGAGCGGTTGAGTTTCGTGGAGACGTGCACGGTGAGCCGGGCGCGGCGCATTGCGTCTTCGGTGACGTGGGTGTCGGGGGTGGCGGCGACGAAGTTGCCGCCGACGGCGAAGAAGACTTTGGCTCGTCCGTCGCGGAGTGCGCGGATGGAGCGGACGACGTCGAGGCCGTGTTCGCGGGGCGGGGCGAAGCCGAATTCTTTTTCGAGTGCGTCGAGGAAGGCGGGTGCGGGGCGTTCGAAGATGCCCATGGTGCGGTCGCCCTGGACGTTGCTGTGTCCGCGTACGGGGCATACGCCGGCGCCAGGTCGTCCGATGTTGCCGCGCAGCAGCAGGTAGTTGACGACTTCCTTGATGGTGGGGACGGCGTGTTTGTGCTGGGTGAGGCCCATGGCCCAGCAGACGATGATGTTTTTGGCGCGCAGCGTCATGCCGAGGAGTTTTTCGATGTCATGGCGGGCCAGGCCGGTGGCGTGCAGGACGTCGTTCCAGTCGGTGGTGCGTGCGGTGGCTGCGAATTCGTCGAAGCCGTGGGTGTGTTGGTCGATGAATGTACGGTCGAGTGCGCTGCCGGGTGATGCGTCTTCTGCTTCGAGGAGCAGCTGGTTCAGAGCGCGGAAGAGCGCCTGGTCGCCGCCGATGCGGATTTGGAGGAAGGCGTCGGCGAGCGGGGTGCCGGTGGCGAGTCCGCGGGCGGTCTGGGGGTTTTTGAAGCGTTGCAGGCCGGCTTCGGGGAGTGGATTGATGCTGACGATCTTCGCGCCGTGGCTCTTGGCCTTTTCGAGGGCGCTGAGCATGCGGGGGTGGTTGGTGCCGGGGTTCTGGCCTGCGACGATGATCAGGTCGGCGTGGTAGAGGTCTTCGAGCAGGACGCTGCCCTTGCCGATGCCGATGGTTTCGCTGAGTGCGGAGCCGGAGGACTCGTGGCACATGTTGGAGCAGTCGGGCAGGTTGTTGGTGCCGAATTCGCGGGCGAAGAGCTGGTAGACGAAGGCGGCTTCGTTGCTGGTGCGGCCGGAGGTGTAGAAGACGGCTTCGTCGGGGGAGGCGAGTGAGGTGAGTTCTTCGGCGATGATGTTGAAGGCCTGTTCCCATGGGACGGGGACGTAGTGGTCGGCGCCTTCGGCGAGGTACATCGGCTGGGTGAGGCGGCCTTGCTGGCCGAGCCAGTAGCCGCTGCGCCGGGCGAGCTCGGAGACGGGGTGGGTGTCGAAGAACTCGGGTGTGACGCGGCGCAGGGTGGCTTCTTCGGCGACGGCTTTGGCGCCGTTTTCGCAGAATTCGGCGCGGTGGCGTTTGCCGGGTTCGGGCCAGGCGCAGCCTGGGCAGTCGAAGCCGTCCTTCTGGTTGACCTTGAGCAGGGTGAGGGCGGTGCGTCGTAGGCCCATCTGTTGTTGCGCGATGCCGAGGGTGTGTCCGATGGCCGGGAGCCCTGCGGCGGCCTGCTGCGGGGGGTGGACGTCGGGTGCGTCCTGGATCGGGTCTGATGTGGGCGGCTTGCGTGCCATCGTCTGTCCCCTTCGACGCTCGCGTGCCCGTGGGGGCGCTCTACCTTGTCCGATCCTGCCACGTCGTGCTGACAGCTGTGCCGTCGCGGATGCGGCGGGCGGTGGTTGTCGGTGGTCCGTGGCAGGATCGGGGGCGTGGCAGTTAAGGCATCGAAGACGACCGCAGTGACCGGCTCCGACGGGACGAGGGGGGGCCGGCCACGCCTGCTGTTGCTGGACGGGCATTCGTTGGCGTACCGGGCGTTCTATGCGCTGCCGGTGGAGAACTTCAATACGGCGACGGGTCAGCCGACGAATGCGATCTACGGGTTCGCGTCCATGCTGGCGAATACGTTGCGTGACGAGCAGCCGACGCATCTCGCGGTGGCGTTCGATGTGTCGCGCAAGACGTGGCGGTTCGATGAGTATCCGGAGTACAAGGGGACGCGGTCGAAGACGCCGGATGAGTTCCGCAGCCAGGTGGAGCTGATCGGTGAGCTGCTCGACGCGATGCGGGTGCGGCGTTTCGCGATCGACGGGTACGAGGCGGACGATGTCATTGCGACGCTGGCGACGCGGGCGGCGGCGGGCGGTTTCGAGGTGCTGATCGTTACGGGGGATCGCGACTGCCTGCAGTTGGTGTCGGATGACGTGACGGTGCTGTATCCGACGAAGGGGGTCTCGGAGCTGACCCGCTACACCCCGGAGAAGGTCGAGGAGAAGTACGGGCTCACGCCGGACCAGTATCCGGACTTTGCGGCGTTGCGTGGTGATCCTTCGGACAATTTGCCGGGGATTCCGGGGGTGGGGGAGAAGACGGCGGCGAAGTGGATCCTGCAGTTCGGGTCGTTCGCGGAGCTGGTGGAGCGGGCTGATGAGGTCAAGGGGAAGGCGGGACAGAATCTGCGGGAGCATCTGGAGTCGGTGAAGCTGAACCGGCGGCTGACGGAGCTGGTGCGGGACGTGGAGTTGCCGGCGGGGCCGGAGGGGCTCGTGCGTGAGCCGTACGACCGGGCGGCGCTGGATGTGGTGCTCGATGCGCTGGAGTTCCGGCACCCGAATTTCCGGGAGCGGCTGTATGCGGCGGATCCGGGTGCGGTCGGGCTGGAGGAGCCGGCGGCCGGTGAGGGTGTGCTGGTTGACGGGCAGCTGCTGGCTGCGGGTGAGTTGCCGGGGTGGCTGGAGCGCTATGCGGCGGCGGGGCTGGGTGTGGCCACGGTCGATGCGTGGGGTCTTGGTACGGGCAGTGTGAGCGAGATCGCGCTGGCGAGCGGTGCGGGTCCGGCGGTCTGGTTCGATCCGGCGGAGCTGGGCGAGGAGGACGAGAAGGCGTTCGCGGCGTGGATTGCCGATGCGGGGCGTTTGAAGGTGCTGCACAACGCCAAGGGCGTGATGCGGGTGTTCGCCGAGCACGGCTGGTCGGTGGACGGGGTGTCGATGGACACGGCGCTGGCGGCGTATTTGATCAAGCCTGGTCGGCGTTCGTTCGCGTTGGACGCGTTGTCGGTGGAGTATCTCGGGCGTGAGCTGGCCCCGGCCGGTGGTGAGGACGGCCAGTTGGCGTTCGGCACGGATGAGCAGGCCGAGGCGGATGCCCTGATGCTGCAGGCGCGCACGGTGTTCGATCTGGGTGAGGTGTTCGCCGCGCGTCTGGAGCAGGATGGTGCGCTGGGGCTGCTGCGCGATGTGGAGCTGCCGACGTCGGCGCTGCTGGCGCGGATGGAGCGGCACGGGATTGCGGCGGACCGCGAGTGGCTGCAGCGTCTGGAGCAGCAGTTCGCGGGCGCGGTGCAGCAGGCGGTGTCGGAGGCGCACCGCGCGGTGGGCCACGAGTTCAATCTGGGGTCGCCGAAGCAGCTGCAGGAGGTGCTGTTCGGCGAGTTGGGGCTGCCGAAGACGAAGCGGACGAAGACGGGCTACACGACGGACGCCGATGCCTTGGCATGGCTCGCCGCGCAGACCGATCACGAGCTTCCGGTGATCATGTTGCGCCATCGTGAGCAGGCCCGGCTGCGTTCGACGGTGGAGGGTCTGATCAAGACGATTGCGCCGGACGGGCGGATCCACACCACGTTCCAGCAGACGGTGGCGGCGACGGGCCGGTTGTCGTCGACTGATCCCAACCTGCAGAACATCCCGGTGCGTACGGACGAGGGCCGGGCGATCCGCCGTGGTTTCGTGGTCGGTGAGGGATTCGAGTCGCTGATGACCGCCGACTACAGCCAGATCGAGCTTCGGGTGATGGCTCATCTGTCGGAGGACGAGGGGCTGATCGCTGCGTTCGCCTCGGGTGAGGATCTGCATGACACGGTTGCCTCGCAGGTCTTCGGTGTGGCCAGGGAGGCGGTGGATGCGGAGATGCGCCGCCGCATCAAGGCGATGTCGTACGGGCTGGCGTATGGGCTGTCGGCGTTCGGCCTGTCGCAGCAGCTCGGCATCACCCCCGACGAGGCGCGCGGGTTGATGGACACGTATTTCGAGCGGTTCGGCGGGGTGCGGGACTATCTGCACCGGGTCGTGGAGGAGGCCCGGGTGACGGGCTACACGGAGACGCTGCTGGGTCGGCGCCGTTATCTGCCGGATCTGACCAGTGACAATCGTCAGCGGCGTGAGATGGCCGAGCGGATGGCGTTGAACGCTCCGATCCAGGGTTCGGCGGCCGACATCGTCAAGGTGGCGATGCTGCGGGTCGATGGGGCGCTGTCGAAGGAGGGGCTGCGTTCGCGCACGTTGCTGCAGGTGCACGATGAAATCGTGTTGGAGATCGCGCCGGGTGAGCGTGGGCCGGTCGAGGAGATCGTGCGGCGTGAGATGGCCGGTGCGTATCCGCTGAGTGCTGCGTTGGATGTGTCGGTGGGCGTCGGTGCGGACTGGGAGTCCGCGGCGCACTAGCGGTTGCGGCGTTCTCCCGCGCGGACGGCGGCGGCGACGGAGGCGGCGCCCAGGGCGAGGCCGGTGCCTGCGCCGAAGGTGAGGGAGGCGATCAGGGACGCCGCCGTCCTTGGGCGGTCCTGCCGGTGCCGCAGGGCGGCTCCGGCGAGGGCGGTCGACGCGAGGACGGCCGCTCCGGTTCGTCTTGCGCGGCGTGTCAACCGGGGCAGGCGCGGTGGCGGCGCGGTGTGCGGGGTGTCGCATACCGCTCGCGTGCCGTGGACGGCGAGCGCGGCGAGGCCTGCGGCTGATGTCGCGCACTGTGCCCAGTCGTACAGGGGCGCGCCGTGCACGGCTCGTTGCAGCAGTGGCAGGTGGCGCGTCCCCCAGCGCCCCGCGTGGGTGAAGGCGTCCACACCCACGTGGCTCGCCGCTCCCGCGACGGCCGAGACCCAGAACCATCCGGCGGAACGGGCCGTGGCGGCCGGGCGGTGGCCGTCACAGGTGGAGCCGATGGCGAGCAGCGTTGCCGCTCGGCTTTGCGCGGACGGGGGCAGCAGCGCGACGACGGGCTCGCGCACGAGCGCCCATCCGGTGACGAGGCCGGCGGCGAGGAGCGGGTCGAGTACGGCGACGCCGGCCGCCGCGTGCGCGATGCGGCCGTGCCCGTAGACCCCTGGGACGATGGATTCCGCGAAGAACGGGATGTCGGGGGCGATCGATCCGGCGATCAGCCCGGCGGCGACCAGTCGGCCTCGCGCGCGCAGAGCTCCTTCGGCGTCCGTGCGCAGCGCGGGCAGCACCGCGGCCGGATGGCTGAAGGTGAACGGCATCCGGTCTCCCAATGGTCCGTAGTGATCGTGTTCGGGGCGAATTCGCCTGTGCGTAGTCGGCGAACGGTAGATACGGTGCGTAAGTTGCCGTAGGGTCCGACGCGTTGTCGCACGAGGGAGTGCACATCGCGCATTTGGGGAGGGAATTCGCGTATGGCGGTGCGGATCGGACGACGGTTGCGTAAAGGCGTCGCGGGAACGGCCGTTGCGGCGGCGGCGATGGCGGCGCTGTCCGCCTCGCAGGCGCCCGGTCTCGTCGGCCGGCCCCTGGCGGTGAAGCCGCCGCCGGGCCGGCCGATCGACGGCGGCTCTCCGTTCAATACCAGGCTTCCCCCGGCCAACCCCCCGTCCGCGCCCGGCGGTCCGGGCGCGCAGCACGGCGGCGGGCAGGGGCAGGGCACGGTCGTCGGCGGAGCGGGCATCCCCGCGACCGTACTCGCCGCCTACCAGAAGGCCGAGGCGGCGCTCCGCGGCACGCGGCCGCAGTGCCATCTGCAGTGGCAGCTGCTCGCCGCGATCGGGCAGGTGGAGTCCGGCCAGGCGGACGGCGGCAATGTCGACGCCAAGGGCACCACGCTCAGCCCGATCCTCGGGCCGGTCCTGGACGGCAGCCACGGCTACGCGAAGATACCGGCCACGCCTGTCCCTTACGGCGACGGCGGTTCCGCCTACGCGCGGGCGGTCGGCCCCATGCAGTTCATACCCTCGACGTGGGCGGTCTGGGGCGCCGACGGCAACGGCGACGGCATCAAGGACCCGAACAACGTCTTCGATGCGGCGCTCGCCGCGGGCGGCTACCTGTGCGCAGCAGGCGGGGACCTGTCGGTCGCGGACAACGTGGACTCCGCGATCCTCGGATACAACGATTCCCAGCAGTATCTGAAGACCGTCCTCGCCTGGTACCGGTACTTCCTGGGCGGTGCTCCGGTGGTTCCCGATGGCAGTGGTGCCGGAGCTCCGGAAGCCGCCGGTGCCACGCCCACCGCAGGCCCTTCTCCGTCGGCGTCCGCCCCGGCGGGCGGCAGGTCCGGCTCCGGGCGCCCCTCGCAGTCGCCGCAGCCGACCGCCTCGGCGAGCGGCTCCATCGGGCCGCTGCCCGGTGGCTCGCCCTCCGGTTCACCGTCCCAGCCCTCCCCGTCTGCGTCGTCGCCGTCCCCGTCGGGCAGCGGCAGCCCGAGCCCCAGTCCCTCGCCGACTTGCCCGGTCTCGCCGTCCCCCTCGCCGTCGGGGAGCACGAGCCCGTCGCCCACGCCGTCGCCGTCGCCTTCGGGAAGCCCCTCGCCGTCGCCGTGCGGCTCCACGACCTCACCGTCGCCGTCCCCTTCGGCGAGCGGCAGTCCCGGCCCGAGCGCGAGCCCCTCGCCGTCCGCCACCGGCTGACGCAGCGCGACGAGGCATCAGGCGGGCCGCAACCCCGGCGTGGGTACGGCCCGCCACTTCGTCTGAGCCCAACATCTGTGACGACCCGTCAGTGAAACGTGTTCTCATTTTGCACCCGGATTGCTACGGTGCCCGCGCCCCGCACCCGAAGCCGAAACCGTAGCCGGACACCGGGAGGCCGACCATGCGCGCCCTGATCGCCGCGGCCATCGGACTCGCCGCAGCCCTCGCCCTGGTCCTCACGATCACCGCGATCGGCGTCCCGACAGGAAAGACGTCACCGAAGCCGCTGATGACCACCGTCCCGCAGCACCCGTGAACACCCCTGACCAGGAAGGGGACGCGACCCATGCGACGCAGAGCCAGCCTGATCCTCCTCGGGCTCGCCGTCTTCTTCACCGCACTGTCGCCGCTGATCCGCTGGTACGCCTTCCCGCGCCTGGCCAGGATCCCGGCCAACCAGTACGAAGTCATCGTCCTGCAGGCGAAGAACGCCACGCTCCTCAACTACACGACCATGACCCCGCAGAAGGTCTCCCAGGTCAATATCGTGGAGACGCTGCGCGGCAACGTCCAGGAGGCGAAGAAGGTCAAGCAGCAGACCGGGCGTGACGTCGTGGTGTGGGACGCGCTGTCGTACGTCGCCGACCCGCAGGGCAACATGGTCTCCGAGATCCCCGAGCGCTATGTCTTCGATGCCCACTCGCAGGCCCCGGTCCACGCCGGCGGCGAGAGCGTGGACGGTGATCCGGTGCGCCGCCAGGGGATCGAGTACAAGTGGCCCTTCCTCACCCAGAAGCGTGACTACTACTACTTCGACGCCCAGACCCGCACCTCGGCGCCGATCCACTACAAGGGAACCCAGACCTTCCGCGGCCTGAAGGTGTACTACTTCGAGCAGACCATCCCGTGGACGCGCGTCCCGGTACCGAAGAAGATGCCGCTCGGCGTCACCCCCGCCGTCGTCCAGGCCGCCGGCATGGAGCGCTGGTACACCACCAAGCGGATGTTCTGGGTCGATCCGACGACCGGCGCGCCGGTGAACGGCGAGGAGATCCACACAGAGGAGATGCGCTACACCGGCCAGCCGGACCGCAAGCCGCTCATCGCCTTCTCCGGCGACGTCAAGATGCGCCCCGACTTCGTCGACGCCACCGTCAAACTGGTCAAGAGTGAGCGCCAGTTGGTGCTGTTGCTCACCAGCTACCTCCCCTGGGGCTTCGCCGGCCTCGGCGGCGCCCTGCTCGTCCTCGCCCTCGTCCTCGAAGCCCGCGGCAGGCGACCGGGCGGCGCTGTGGAGGGGGACGACCCGGCGGCCGCCCCCGGCCCGCAGCCGGTGCCGGTCTGACCCGCCCCGCAACACCGCGGCCCGTCAGCCCCGGGGCCCGTCAGCCGCGCCACCCGTCAGTCGCGGTCGCAGACGAAGATCGCGGTACCGGGCAGCAGCGCCCCGCGCAGCGGCGACCAGCCACCCCACTCCTGATCGTTCCACTGCGGCCACTCCGGCTCGACCAGATCCACCAGCCGGAACCCGGCGGCCGCGATCTCCCGCACCCGGTCGCCCAGGGTGCGGTGGTGCTCCACGTAGACCGCGCGGCCGGCCTCGTCCTGCTCCACGTACGGCGTCCGGTCGAAGTACGAGGAGACCGCCGTCAGCCCCTCCGGCCCCGGCTCGTCCGGGAACGCCCACCGCACCGGGTGCGTCACCGAGAACACCCAGCGCCCGCCCCGCCGCAGCACCCGGTGGACCTCCCGCATCACCCGCGCGGAATCGGCCACGAACGGCACCCCGCCGTACGCCGAGCACGCCAGGTCGAAGGAGCCGTCGGCGAACGGCAGAGCGCCGGCGTCGGCCTGCACCAACGGAAAGCCCGCACCGATCCGCCGTGCATGGAGCAGCTGCCGGTGCGACAGGTCGAGCGCGACCGGCCGTGCGCCCTGCGCCGCCAGCCAGCGCGAGCACTGCGCCGCCCCCGCGCCGATTTCGAGCACTGTGCGGCCCGCGAGCCGCACGGCCGGCCCCAGCAGGGCCGCGTCCTGCTCGTCCAGCCCCTCCGGGCCCCACACGAAGCGGTCGTCGCCGAGGAACGCCCCGTGCTCGGCCTGGTACTCGTCCGCGTTGCGGTCCCACCAGCCGCGGCTGGCGCGGCTGCTCTCCGTGGTGCCCGCGCCGCGCCGCGTCGCCTCGGGTTCAGGCTCCGGTCCGGTGGAACGTTCCTCGCGGAACCCGTCCGACATGGCATCTTGGATCATCGCGGCAGTCGTCGTACTCTCTTCGTCGGACCTGTGGCCGGTGGCTGTGCCGGGTATGGGCCGGTGCGTCCCAGGTGTGCTCTTCGCGCATTGACCATGCCCGGCTGCCCCCGTATGCTACAAGTTGCGCTGCGGGCCTGCGCACCTCGGACGGAGCAGGCTGCGCTCGCATCTGTTGCAGACCCCTCGGTTGTTGAGGCGACGCCGAAGATTCCATATCTCGGATTCTCGCCTTGAAGCTGTCCGGAATCGGCAGAAGCGATACGGGCTCCCGGCGTAGCAGTACCTACGACTTTTGTCCGTACCGGAGTCCTTTCCCTAATGACGAGCAGCACCGAGGCCCCCCGTACCACCCCGCAGGTGGCGGTCAACGACATCGGTTCCGAGGATGCCTTCCTCGCCGCGATCGACGAGACGATCAAGTACTTCAACGACGGCGACATCGTCGACGGCGTCATCGTGAAGGTCGACCGGGACGAGGTCCTGCTCGACATCGGTTACAAGACCGAGGGCGTCATCCCCTCCCGCGAGCTTTCGATCAAGCACGACGTCGACCCGAACGAGGTCGTCGCCGTGGGTGACGAGATCGAGGCCCTGGTTCTCCAGAAGGAGGACAAGGAAGGGCGCCTGATCCTGTCCAAGAAGCGCGCTCAGTACGAGCGTGCCTGGGGCACGATCGAGAAGATCAAGGAAGAGGACGGCATCGTCACCGGTACCGTCATCGAGGTCGTCAAGGGCGGTCTCATCCTCGACATCGGCCTGCGCGGCTTCCTCCCCGCCTCCCTGGTGGAGATGCGTCGCGTCCGCGACCTGCAGCCGTACGTCGGCAAGGAGCTCGAGGCGAAGATCATCGAGCTGGACAAGAACCGCAACAACGTGGTCCTGTCCCGCCGCGCCTGGCTCGAGCAGACCCAGAGCGAGGTCCGCCAGACTTTCCTCACCACCCTGCAGAAGGGCCAGGTCCGCTCCGGCGTCGTCTCCTCGATCGTCAACTTCGGTGCGTTCGTCGACCTCGGCGGTGTCGACGGTCTGGTGCACGTCTCCGAGCTGTCCTGGAAGCACATCGACCACCCGTCCGAGGTCGTCGAGGTCGGCCAGGAGGTCACGGTCGAGGTCCTGGACGTCGACATGGACCGCGAGCGCGTCTCCCTGTCGCTGAAGGCGACCCAGGAAGACCCGTGGCAGCAGTTCGCCCGCACCCACCAGATCGGCCAGGTCGTCCCGGGCAAGGTCACCAAGCTCGTGCCGTTCGGTGCGTTCGTACGTGTGGACGAGGGCATCGAGGGCCTGGTCCACATCTCCGAGCTGGCCGAGCGCCACGTGGAGATCCCGGAGCAGGTCGTCCAGGTCAACGACGAGATCTTCGTCAAGGTCATCGACATCGACCTGGAGCGCCGCCGCATCAGCCTGTCGCTGAAGCAGGCCAACGAGGCCTTCGGCCCCGAGCCGACCGCCGTCGAGTTCGACCCGACCCTGTACGGCATGGCCGCGTCCTACGACGACCAGGGCAACTACATCTACCCCGAGGGCTTCGACCCGGAGGCCAACGACTGGCTGCCCGGCTTCGAGAAGCAGCGCGAGGAGTGGGAGCGCCAGTACGCCGAGGCGCAGCAGCGCTTCGAGGCGCACCAGGCGCAGGTCATCAAGTCCCGCGAGGCCGACGCCGAGGCTGCGGCCGAGGCGGGCGGCGCCGCCGCTGCCCCGCAGGGCGGTGCCGGTGGCGGTTCGTACTCCTCGGAGTCGAACGACACCTCCGGCGCCCTGGCGTCGGACGAGGCGCTCGCCGCGCTGCGTGAGAAGCTCGCCGGCGGCCAGAGCTGACGCACGGTTGACGCCTGAGCAACGGAATGCATGAGGCCCGCCCCCCGAACGGGGGGCGGGCCTCATCGCTGCTGTCCGGCCCGTGCGGCCCGTGCGGCTTGCCCGGGCTGCTGGGCGCTCATCCGCCCTGGTCGATGGCGGGCGGGGCGTCGCCCGGCCCCGTGCCCCAGTGCGACGGCCGGTCGCCGACGGTGTAGCCGAGCGTGCCGGCCGACCGCAGGTCGGCGCTGGTCACGTAGGTGGCGGAGCGCCCCTTGCCGCCGACCCGCACCGACTGCACATACCGCCTGGTGTCCGAGGTGCCAGGAGCCGTGATCGTCAGATGTCCGCTCGGGTAGTACGCCGGGTCGAGCGTGATGTCGATGCGCGGGAAGGCCGGCGTGGTCAGCCCCCAGACGGGCGCACCGGGCGTGACCGGGTACAGCCCGAGCGAGGAGAGCACGGCCCAGGACGCCATGGTCCCGAGGTCGTCGTTGCCGGGCGTGCCGTCCGGCCGGTCGGTGTAGAGGGTGAGCGCCGCGTGCACCACGTCGTTGGTCTTCCACGGCTGACCGGACGACAGGTAGGCATAGGGGGCGTCGATGTCCGGTTCATTCTCCGGGTTGTAGGTGTCCTCGCCGTAGTACGAGGTCGGATCGTTGACCCAGACGCTCCGCGCGGTGCCCGCCGGATCGCGCACCAGGCGGTCGTAGGCGAAGAAGGAGTCCAGGCGGTCGTCGGCCGCACGCTTACCGCCGATCAGCCGCATCATGCCGGGCATGTCCTGCGGGACGAGCCACATGTACTGCCAGGCCGTGCCCTCGTGGAAGCCGGAGCTGTCCTTGGGGTCGGAGGGGCCCACGAAGTTTCCTTCGGCATTCCTGGCCCGGAACCAGCCGGTGTTGTCGTCGAAGACGTTCCGGTACTCCCGGCCGCGGGCGAAGTAGCGGTCCGCGTCGGAATCATGGCCGAGACTGCGGGCCATGGTGCCGAGCGCGGCGTCCGCGAGCGCGTATTCGAGCGTCACCGACGGGCCGTGGCCGTAATCGAAGTCACCCGGTTTGTGCGGGGCGCTCGCGTCGAGCGGCACATATCCGTTGCGCAGGTAGGCCGGATTGCCGCCGCGTCCCTCGAAGGGGGACGCGGCAGGGGGAACGCCGTCGGCGTTCTTCCGCAGTGCCTGGTACGCCTCCTCCTCGTGCCCGCTCAGCAGCCCCTGGTTGTAGGCGTTGACGAGGAACGGTGTCACCGGGTCACCGGTCATGGTGTTGGTCTCCGCCGTGGCCAGCCCCCATTTGGGCAGCCAGCCGCCGTCCTCGTTCACATGGAGGAGGGAAAGGGCCATGTCGTGCATCTCGGCCGGCGCGAGGAGCGACAGCAGCTGCGCCTGGGTGCGGTAGGTGTCCCACAGCGACCAGTTCTGGAAGTAGGTGAAGCCACGGGCGCGGTGCACCCTGTCGTCGTAACCGGTGTACGAGCCGTCGACGTCGCTGCCGGTGTTGGGCGCGAGGAGCGAGCGGTAGAGCGCCGAGTAGAAGGCGCGCAGCCGGCCATCCGTGCCGCCCTGCACTCTGACTCGTTCCAGTCGCTGCTCCCACGCCTGCCGGGCCGCGGCGCGGATGCTGTCGAACGAGCCGTGGCCCTCGGCGGCGAGATTGCGGCGGGCCCCGTCGACGCTGACGTAGGAGAGCGCGGTCGTGGCGGTGACCACCGGGTCGTTTCTGGTGTCGAACCGGACGTACGCGCCGCGCAGCCCGCCTCCGCTGGAGCGGGACGATCCGTCGGCGAGCGCGTCACCGCTCCACGTGCCGTGGTCGGCAAACGGACGGCTGAAGCGGGTGACGGTGTAGACGGTGTACGGACGGGTGTCCTGGCAGAAGCCGCGCCCGGTGATGGAGGCGGCCACGGTCTGGTCGTCGAGGACGGTCACGGTGCTGGAGACGACGGTGTGCAGCGCCTGCCCGGTGTCGATCATTACGTTGGCCGTGCGTGTGGCGGGGAACGTGTAGCGCTGCCAGCCGGTGCGGGCGGTCGCGGTCAACTCGGCGGTGATGCCTCCCGCCAGACGCACTCGGTAGTAGCCGGGTGATGCCTGTTCGTCCGAGTGCGAATACGCCAGCGCGTAGCGGGCGTTGTCGGTCGAGTCAACGGCGCCGGTGGTGGGCAGGACGGGCAGGTCGCCGCCTGCTCCGCAGCCGACACCGGACAGATGCACCGCGCTGAACCCGCGAATGCTCGACTGGTTGTAGTCGTATCCGCTGGTGGCGCCGGTGTCCGGAGACATCTGCACCATCCCGAACGGAACGGTGGCGCCGGGAAAGGTGTTGCCCTGGTCCTGGGTTCCGATGAACGGGTCCACGAGGCCGGTCAGGTGACTGGCCGTCGGATCCACCTCCGCCGCCGGCGCCGTACCGGGCAGCACGACAGTGCCGCACATAAAGAAAGCCGCAGATGCGGCGACTACGGGAGCCCGGAGGCGATGACGAAATGATCTCACTCTCTTACCATGCGTCAATGCCTCACGCCCCTCGGTGATGACATCGATGTCAGATCGCGGGGTGTCGCGCGGCTCAGGGAATGTCAGTGCCGGGGCGTACGTTAGTGAAGGGAACAGCACGGAGGGGCGATAACGGTGCAGGATCCACGGGAGTTGTACGAGTTCGAGCCGGAGGGTCTGGCTGCGGTGGAGGCCGCGGCCGCCGGAGGGCTGGTGCTTCTGTACCATCTTGAGGGCTTCATCGACGCGGGGGACGCGGGGGAGCAGCTGATAGCCCAGCTCCTCGGCGATGGAGGCGGTGACGGCGGGGAGCGCCGTACGGTCGCCCGTTTCGATGTGGACCGGCTTGTCGACTATCGCGCACGCCGTCCGCTGATGACCTTCCGGCGCGACCGCTGGATCTCCTACGACAGGCCCGAACTCGCCCTGCACCTGGTGCACGATGCCACCGGCACACCCTTCCTGGTGCTCTGCGGGCCGGAGCCGGACGTGGAGTGGGAGCGGTTCGCGGGGGCGGTGCGTGGTCTCGTCGAGCGGCTCGGCGTGCGGATGACGATCAACTTCCATGGCATACCGATGGGCGTGCCGCACACCCGGCCGGTGGGTCTGACCCCGCACGGCAACCGGACGGACCTGATGCCCGGCCACCGTGGGTGGTTCGACGAGGCCGAGGTGCCCGGGAGTGCGGAGTCGCTGATCGAGCTGCGGCTGTCCGAGGCCGGACACGATGTGCTGGGGGTCGCCGCGCATGTGCCGCACTACCTGGCACGCTCACCGTACCCGGACGCCTCGCTGGCCATTCTGGAGGCGGTGACGGCGGCCACAGGGCTGGTGCTGCCCTGGGCGGCCCATGCGCTGCGCGCCGAGGCACACCGGATACGCGCCGAGGTCGACCGGCAGATCACCGAGGGGGACGCCGAACTGGTCACCGTGGTGCGCGGCCTGGAGACCCAGTACGACGCGCTGGCGGGAGCGACGGGCCGCGAGAGCTTGATGGCCGAGCCTGTCGACCTGCCGACCGCCGACGACCTGGGAGCCGAGTTCGAACGCTTCCTCGCGGAGCGGACGGAACGGGAGGGAGACGGCGGCTGAGCCGCGGCCGCGGTGATCGGATAGCGTGGGTGGCGTTCCGGGGTGAGCGGAGGCGTGACCATGCTGTCGGTGGGTCTGACGGGCGGGATCGGGTCGGGCAAGAGCACGGTGTCCGAACTGTTCGCGTCGTACGGAGCGTTGGTCATCGACGCCGACCGGATCGCACGCGAGGTCGTCGAGTTCGGCACGCCCGGACTCGCCGCAGTGGTCGCCGAGTTCGGCGACGACGTGCTGCGCGCCGACGGCACCCTCGACCGCCCGAAGCTCGGCGCGATCGTCTTCGGTGACCGGGCCCGGCTCCAGGCGCTCAACGCCATCGTGCACCCGCTCGTCGGCCGGCGCTCCGCCGAGCTGGAGGCGCAGGCGGGTCCGGACGACGTGGTGATCCACGACGTCCCGCTCCTCGCCGAGAACGGCCTCGCACCGCTGTACGACGTCGTGGTGGTGGTCGACGCCGCGCCGCAGACGCAACTGGACCGGCTCGTGCGGCTGCGCGGCATGGACACCGACGAGGCCCGCTCCCGGATGGCCGCACAGGCCACGCGTGAGCAGCGGCTCGCCGTCGCCGACCTCGTGATCGACAACGACGGGCCACTGGATGCGCTCGAACCGCAGGTGAGGAAGGTCTGGGAGCAACTGCGCGAGCGCGGCGCCGATGTCAGCCGCCGCTCCAGGCGATCTTGAACACCCACGCGTACTGCCCGGCCATCCGGGCCGCCGCCGGGACCTGCACGGTCAGCGTCTCCCCGTCGAACTCCCAGTCGAGCGGCTGGTTGTAGCCGAGCATGGTCACCTTGTCGCCCTTGCGGACCGGCACGGGAGCCTGGACGACGAGAGTGGAGCCGGGGTCCCCGAGCGAGCTGATGTAGAACGCCGGGTTCCGTGGGCCCTGCCTGATGGTGAAGCGCAGGTTCCCCAGCTGGGCCATCTTCGACCAGTACGTCGTCCCGTAGACCGACTCACCGTTGATCGCGAGCCATTGGCCGGTCTGGCGCAGCCGTGTCCGCATGATGTCGGGGATCGTCCCATCGGCCTTCGGGCCGATGTCGAGGAGGAAGTTGCCGTTCTTGCTGACGATGTCGACGAGCGTCTGCACCACCTGCTCGGCGGTCATGTAGTCGCTGTCGGGCGTGGCGCTGTTGTACCCGTACGAGAACGGGTCGAGGCCGCGGCTCGCCTCCCATTTCGCCACCACCGTGTTCTTGTACGTCGTGTATTCGGGGGTGGTGAAGTCGTGTGCTGCGATGCCGCCGCGGTTGTCGTACGTCACGTCCTTGGGCATCGGGCGGTTCTTGGCGTGGTTGAGGTAGTCCGCCATGGTGTGGAGGCTGTCGTTGACGCCGCCGATGTCGAACCAGATGATGTCCGGGTCGTAGCCGTTGATCAGTTCGAGTACCTGGGGCGTCTGGTAGTCCGCGACGTAGTCGTTGACCGGGATGTAGCCCGTGTACGGGACCGGCTGCAGGGTGTAGGGGTTGCGCGGCGCATGGCCCATCCAGGGATTGGCCGGGTTGAACCACTCGGGCAGTGAGTAGTACAGCCCGTTGTGCAACTGCGGGGTGTAGGTGCGCGACGCGTCGAACAGCTCCCTGACCAGGTCGCGGTGGGGACCGAGCTTGACCGCGTTGCGGTCGGTGACCTTGGTGTCCCACAGCGCGAAGCCCTCATGGTGCTTGGAGGTGAGCACGAAGTACTGGGCGCCCGCGTCGCGGAAGAGCTCCACCCAGCTGCGCGGGTCGAAGCGCTGTGCGGTGAAGCGAGGGATGAACTGGTCGTACGCGAAATCCTCGCCGTAGGTCTGCTTGTGGTAGGCGTACGTGGGGTCGTTCGGGTCCTGCATGTGGTCCCAGTACCACTCGGCGTACTCCTTGCCGACCGGCCCCCATGCGGGCACCGAGTAGACGCCCCAGTGGATGAAGATCCCGAACTTGGCGTCGTCGAACCAGTACGGCGCCTGATGGGTCTCCAACGAGACGTCGGTGGGCTGGTAGTCGGGGGTGCCGAGGGTCAGCCCGGTCTGCAGGGCCGCGGCCTGTGCGCCGCGGCCGGTGACCGCCACCGTGCCGGTCCGGGCGGTGCCCGGCGCCGTGCCCGGGGTGCTGCGTATGCCGATCCGCACCCGCGCCTCCTCGCCGGGGGCGAGGGTGGTGATGGAGGCCGGGGTCACGGTCCTCGCGCCGTCGACGGTGACAGCCGCCTGCACCTGGTCGGAGGCGTCGATCCATACGCTGCCCGCGTTGACGACCGTCGCTTCGACGCTCTGGGTGCGTGGATCGAGCAGGGAGTTGGTGGATGCCGCGGTGCGCAGCATCAACGCCCGTCCCTGGGCTGTTGGTTGCAGGGTGAGCGCAAAGATGTGCATCGACGTGGTGTTCGCCGCCGGCTGGGCCGTGGTGGGCAGGGTGACCGCGACGGCCTTGCGGCTGGGGTCGATCCACAACTCGGCGGTGGAGATGGAGACCGGGTGCTGGTCGGTGCCGGTGGGGGTGTATCGGAACGTCGCGTTGACGGCCCCGGAGCCGCCGCTGGAGTACCAGTCGGGGGCCGTAAGATCCGCCTGCGAGGTGGAACCGTCGGCGTAGCTCACGGTGACGGTGCCGGAGGCGTCCCCGTAGCTGCCCGCGAGCAGGAACTGGGCGGACAGATAGGTGCCCGGAGCCGGCAGCGCGATGTGCTGGCCCAGCGCCACGACGTTGTTGTCCGACGTCGCCGAGGAGGAGAAGGCGAACGGCACGCCGCCGATCGCGGTGGTGCCGGAGGGAAGTTGCTCGCCGGGGAAGGCGTATCCCGATCCGTCGAAGTTGCCGTCGTGGGTGGTCGCGGTGTCGATCGCGTTGTTGTTGAAGTAGCTGTCCAGAGGTACGGGTACGGCCGGAGGCACGGAGCCCCATGCGGTTCCCGCGCCCGGGTCATCGGTGGTCTGTGTCATGCGCGCGTCGGTCGCAGCGGGCGCAGCCAGTGCGCTCCCGCCGGTCGCGAGGGTCGTGGCGACAGCCGCGCCCAGGGCCGTTCCGAGCACCTGGCGTCTTGGCAAATCCTGCATGTGCCCTCCTGTACGGATGCAGTCATCCGATGACTGATACTCGGGAGGGCTTGGTGGGGTGTCAAGATGCTGCGCAGAACTGGATATCGGCTTAATACATCTGATGTTTGGTGGTGGTCACCACAGGTTCTGCTTCGCCCAGGTGGGATCGCCGTCGTAGGGGTGATAGGCGTCCAGGTTGTCCTTGGCCGGGTGCGCGCGTCCCGCCGGGCCGACGGCGAAGGCAAGGAAGAGATTGGATGTCACCCGGCGGGTGAAGTCCGCGGTGTGCGGAGGGATGCGGTGGCTGCCGTCGCCCTTGAGCGACTCGACCCAGCGCATGGTTCCGGTGTTGAAGACCCCGGCCCCGCCGCGGGTGGTGTAGTACGCCGAGTCCGAGAAGGTGCGCACCCCGCGGCAGACCAGCTTGGAGTGGGCGATGATCTCGATCGGACGCGGCGTGTTCCCGCCGGAGTTGACCCGGTCGTACTCGGTGCCGACGAGGTTGGGGAAGCTGGTTCCGGCCTTGACGCCGGTGCCTTCGAACAGCCAGTGGCCGGGTTCGGCGACCACATAGTCGGCGGAGGTCGGATTGGACTCGTACAGCGTGCCTGTCATCGAGTTCTCGGGATGCGCGCCGGGCGGCTCACGCCAGTCGGTGGTGACGGCGGCGTCGTCCTTGCCGTACATCGGGTCCTTCATCCAGTCGGTCTTGTAGCAGACGACGAGGCGGCGGTCGCCCGCGGAGGTCGGCTCCAGGCGGATGCGGCGGAAGCACGCGTTCGCGCCCAGGAACGCCAGGTTGGTGCCGGCGTCGCGGGCCGCCGTCACCCGCTGGCGCATCGCGGGCGTCCAGTACTCGTCGTGGCCGAGCGAGACCACCGCGCGGGCGCCGTGCAGCAGGCTGGGATCATGGTCGATGTCCATGCTCGTCACATAGGCGAGCGGCAGCCCGAGCTGTTCGGCGAGAGCTATCGCCGGCTGCTCGTAGGTGGTGAACAGCAGTGCGCCATTGTCGTCGAACGGGCGGTCGCAACTGACCGCCAGGGAACGGTTGGCATAGTCGGACGAGCCGCCCGGCCCCTGATAGAGGCTGTGCCCGCCCCAGGTGTTGTACGCCTGCCAGGTGGCGACCGAGTTGACGATCACCAGGCGGCCCTCAGTGGAGCGGGAGCGCACGGTGACCGGCACATAGCGCTGCTCGCCCGAATCAGCGGTCAGGCGTATCAGATAGGACCCCTCGGGCCAGCCCCGCGTCGATATCTCGGTGCTCGGCTGCCAGCCGGCCGCCACCGTACGGGTCGAGCCCGCCGGCGCGGGGACGCGCTGCGCTCTCGATGCCACGCGCTGCGACGACCAGACCCTGCGCGCCTGGGCACCGCCGTACCAGCCCATCCGGTAGGCGTCGGCCCGGAATCCCGTCGATGTGGTGGAGACATGCAGGCGGAACGATTCGCCGGGCAGGACGCTGGCCTTGTCCGCATAGCCTTCGACGGCGCGGTCCGAGCCTCGGTGGTGCAGGCGCCAGTCGGCGTCGCCGGGCAGTTGGTTCTCGGCGGTGACGGCTGCGCTCGAGGCCGGCGATGCGATCGCCTGGACCGATGCGGCGCCGTCGGGGTGCGTGCCGCAGCCCGCGACGAACGCTCCCGCTCCGACCCCGGCCGCCGTGCCGAGGAAATGCCGTCGGTTCCAGTCAGGCCTGGCCATTGGTCCGCTCCGTTCCGTGGCCCTCACACACGAGTGAGTGTTCCGTGGCTCTCACACACGAGTGAGTGAATCCGTGCCGAAGTGGTTGCGTCCCTTGTGAGTCGAGGGTAGCTATGCCGCGCCGAACTGGCGCGCGGGGGCGGATGAGATGCTCTGCATACGAGAACCCGCGGCGAGTGCGGCCGGAACAGCCTCAGTGCTCATGGAGCGGTCATGGAACAGTCATGGGGCGGTCATGGGACGGAGGACCGGCCGGGTTCGCCGGACAGCGTGCAGAGAAGAGATGATGAACCGTATGGGCGAGCTCATCCTGGTCCGGCACGGCGAAACCGAGTGGAGCGCTTCGGGGCGGCACACCAGCTACACCGACCTGCCCCTCACCGCCCGCGGCGAGGACCAGGCGCGCGCCCTGCGGCCACTGCTGGCCGAGCGCAGGATCGCTCTCGCCCTGGCCAGCCCGATGGGCCGGGCCGTGCACACCGCCAAGCTCGCCGGACTCGACCCGGTGACCATCGAGGCCGCTCTGCACGAATGGGACTACGGAGGCTACGAGGGCACCACCACGGCGGAGATCCACCGCACTCGGCCGGACTGGAACCTGTGGACGGACGGCGTCGCTCCCGGCGGATCCGGCCATCCGGGTGAAGCGCCTGACGAGGTGGGGGCGCGCGCCGACCGAGTGCTCGCGCGGATCGAGGACTCGTTGCGCGCACCCGACGGGGGCGACGTCGTGCTCGTCGCCCACGCCCACTTCCTGCGCGTGCTCACCGCGCGCCGCCTGGGTCTGCCGCCTTCCGCGGGTGCCCTGTTCCGCCTCGACACCGGCACGCTGAGCACCCTGGGCACCGAGCACGGCCGGCCCGTGATCACCGCGTGGAACCACATGCCCGCGCCCGACCCCGGCCTCTGAGCCCGGGTTCCGGCACGGGCTGTACCGGACGGCGTACGCGGGGCGGTCGCCTGCCGCATGCTGTCGGAGACTGGAGGCGAGTGCCCCCTGCCCGGATCCGCGAGGGGATCGCGAGGAGAGGACCAGGCCATGCCGTCCCTGTGCAGGAAGCCGTGCCGCGCGCGGCGTACGAAGACCCCCGCCACCACGTGCGGGAGGGACGTCGGGCTGCTCGCACTGCGGCTGGCGGCGGGCAGTCTGCTGTTCGCGCACGGCACGCAGAAGCTTTTCGGCTGGTTCGGCGGCGCAGGCCCGCAGGGCACGGGGGCGGCGATGGAGCAGATGGGCTACAAGCCCGGTGTGCCGAGTGCGGTGGCCGCCGGTCTGGGCGAGACCTGCGGCGGAACGCTCCTCGCCCTCGGCCTTGCGACCCCGGCCGGGGGAGCGGCCGCCGCCGGAGTCATGGCCGGCGCCACGGCGTTCCACGCCCCCAATGGCCCTTTCGCGAGCAACGGAGGCTTTGAGCTCCCCGTGCTGGCGGGGTCCGTCGCGGTGGGCCTCGGCCTGACCGGGCCGGGCCGTCTCTCGCTCGACCATTTGACCGGACACCGGCTCGACCGGCCCTGGGTGGCGGCGCTCGCCTACCCGTGCGTCGCCGTCGTCGCGGCGGCGCTCATCACACGCCGCGCCAGGGGCGGGGCCGACCGCGGCCCGGGCGGCGAGGAGCCGCAGAACCAGCCATCGGCCTCATGACCGCGAGGTGAGGGCGCTCGCGGGACGGGACGCTGCCCTCGGCGCTGGCGCCGCTGACCGTGGTCTGCGGCCGGGCCGACGCGGTGAGCTTCGTGGGGGCTCGGCCATGTCCTCACGGTATGCCGCCGTCCGGCTACGCTCCGTCCATCCGGTCTCCCGCAGGACGAAAAGACGGACCGCGGAGTGGGCGTGACGCGAGGCGGGGAGCCTATTGAGCAACGGCCGACGGGAATGCGGTTGCCGCGATGCGATGTTGATCGCGATGGGGAGCGCGCACCCGTGCCCTGGACGCACGACGATGCACCACGTGAGGAGACGGAAGTGCCCGAGCGCAGCCCGGAGACCAACCTCATCGACTACCGCGCCGCGGAACGGCTGCTCGCCGCCCGTGACCCGCGCGGCGCCGTCAAGCTGCTCGACTCCGTCATCGCCGTCCATCCGGAGAACACCGCCGCCCGTCTGCTGCGCGCCCGGGCCTTCTTCGCCGCCGCCCAACTGCGGCCGGCCGAGCTGGAGTTCCAGATCGTCCTGGAGCGCGAACCGGACAACGCCTTCGCCCACTTCGCACTGGCCCGCACCCTGCAGCGCGCAAGCCGCAACGACGAGGCCCGCCGTCACTTCCGCCTCGCCGCCGCGCTCGACCCCAAGCCGGAGTACGTCGCAGCCGCCGGCTTCGACGACGGCGCCTGACGACGGCGCCTGACGACGGCGCCTGACGACGGCGCCTGACGACGGCGCCTGACGACGGCGGGTACGAGAGCGGCTCAGAAGAGCGGCTCGGGCAGCACGCCCTCGATCGCCAGCAGCTTGCGTTTGATCTCGAGTCCGCCGCCGAAGCCGCCTATCCCGCCGCCGCTTTCGATCACACGATGGCACGGGACGACCACGGGGAGTGGATTGGAGCCCATCGCCACGCCCACCGCACGGGCCGCGCCCGGATCGCCGACGCGATCGGCCAGGTCCTGGTAGCCGACGACGGTGCCGTACGGGACACCGGTGGCGAGCTCGCGCAGGACGTCGCGGGTGAAACCCGAGCTCAGCGTCCAGTCCAGGGGGACGGTGAATTCGCGCAGCTCACCGGCGAAGTACGCATCGAGCTCCCGGACCGCCGCCGGCAGGTGCGGGATCCCGGCCGCACCGACGGGTATCGGCTCGGCGGCCAGCCGCTCCGACAGGCGGTTCAGGGCGGTGCGTGTCGTGCGCTCGTCGGCACGGAAGACGACGCTGACCAGCCCGCGCTCCGTCACGGCGAGGAGCAGCGGGCCGATCGGGGTGTC
Organism: Streptomyces humicola; assembly: GCF_024436035.1. Taxonomy (GTDB): domain Bacteria; phylum Actinomycetota; class Actinomycetes; order Streptomycetales; family Streptomycetaceae; genus Streptantibioticus_B; species Streptantibioticus_B humicola. The sequence goes on along the minus strand of NZ_JANFNG010000008.1, from coordinate 21,490 downwards.
CCGTACGGTCCAGTGGAGGTCGGTCACGGTGCCAGAGTAGGGCCGGGCACCGACAACCCCCTCCGACCTGGAACTTCCGCCATTGTCAGTGCCGGGTCGTACGGTGTTTTCATGCGGCCCGTAACAGAGATCGAACGCAAGGTGGCGCCCTTCGAGGTCGTCAGCCCCTACAAGCCCAGCGGCGACCAGCCGGCGGCCATCGCCGAGCTGGAACGGCGCATCACGGTGGGGGAGAAGGACGTCGTGCTGCTCGGCGCCACCGGCACCGGCAAGTCGGCGACCACCGCCTGGATGATCGAGCGCCTGCAGCGACCGACCCTCGTCATGGCGCCCAACAAAACGCTGGCCGCCCAGCTCGCCAACGAGTTCCGCGAGCTGCTGCCGAACAACGCCGTCGAGTACTTCGTGTCGTACTACGACTACTACCAGCCGGAGGCGTACGTCCCGCAGACGGACACCTACATCGAGAAGGACTCCTCGATCAACGAGGAGGTCGAGCGGCTGCGCCACTCCGCGACCAACTCGCTGCTCACCCGGCGCGACGTGGTCGTGGTCGCCTCCGTCTCGTGCATCTACGGCCTGGGCACGCCGCAGGAGTACGTCGACCGCATGGTCCGGCTGCGGGTCGGGGACGAGATCGAGCGCGACCAGCTGCTGCGCCGCTTCGTGGACATCCAGTACGCCCGCAACGACATGGCCTTCACCCGCGGCACCTTCCGGGTGCGAGGCGACACCATCGAGATCTTCCCGGTCTACGAGGAGCTCGCCGTCCGCATCGAGATGTTCGGCGACGAGATCGAGGCGCTGTCCACCCTCCACCCGCTCACCGGCGAGGTCGTCACCGACGACCAGGAGCTGTACGTCTTCCCCGCCAGCCACTACGTCGCCGGTCCCGAGCGCATGGAGCGGGCGATCAAGGGCATCGAGGAGGAGCTGGAGGAGACGCTCGGGAAGCTGGAGAAGCAGGGCAAGCTCCTCGAGGCCCAGCGGCTGCGCATGCGCACCACCTACGACATCGAGATGATGCGCCAGGTCGGTAGCTGCGCCGGCATCGAGAACTACTCACGCCACATCGACGGCCGCGAGGCGGGCTCCGCGCCCAACACCCTGCTCGACTACTTCCCCGAGGACTTGCTCCTCGTCATCGACGAGTCGCATGTCACCGTCCCGCAGATCGGCGCGATGTACGAGGGCGACGCGTCGCGCAAGCGCACCCTCATCGAGCACGGCTTCCGGCTGCCGTCCGCCCTGGACAACCGGCCGCTGAAGTGGGAGGAGTTCCTGGAGCGGATCGGGCAGACCGTCTATCTGTCCGCCACCCCCGGGCCGTACGAGCTCTCCCGCGGCGACGGCGTTGTCGAGCAGATCATCCGCCCCACCGGTCTGGTCGACCCCGAGGTCATCGTGAAGCCGACGCAGGGGCAGATCGACGACCTGGTGCACGAGATCCGGGTGCGCGCGGAGAAGGACGAGCGGGTCCTGGTCACCACCCTCACCAAGAAGATGGCCGAGGACCTCACCGACTACATGCTCGAACTCGGCCTCCAGGTGCGCTACTTGCACAGCGACATCGACACCCTGCGCCGCGTCGAGCTGCTGCGCGACCTGCGCGCCGGCGAGTTCGACGTCCTCGTCGGCATCAACCTGCTCCGCGAGGGTCTCGACCTGCCCGAGGTCTCGCTGGTCGCGATCCTCGACGCGGACAAGGAGGGGTTCCTGAGGTCGGGCACCTCGCTGATCCAGACGATCGGCCGTGCCGCGCGCAACGTGTCCGGCCAGGTGCACATGTACGCGGACAAGGTGACGCCTGGCATGCAGCGCGCCATCGACGAGACCAACCGGCGCCGTGAGAAGCAGATCGCCTACAACCGGGAGCACGGGATCGATCCGCAGCCGCTGCGCAAGAAGATCGCCGGGATCCTGGACTCCTTCGCCCGTGAGGACGCCGACACCGAGGAGCTGCTGGGCTCCGGGCGCCAGCGGTCGCGCGGCAAGTCCCCCGTGCCCGGGCTGGCTGGCAAGGCGGGCGAGAAGCGGGCCGCCGCCAAGAGCGTCCCTGCGGAGGAACTGGTCGAGCTGATCGGCGAGTTGACCGACCAGATGCATGCCGCAGCGGCCGATCTGCAGTTCGAGGTGGCGGCCAGGCTCCGCGACGAGGTGGGGGAGCTGAAGAAGGAGCTGCGGCAGATGCGGGAGGCCGGTATGGCCTGACAGGGAGGCGACAGGGAGGTGCCCGCCAGCATGATCGGGTCATTTGGTTGTCCTTTTACCTATACATGAAGGTTCCTGTACCGTTCGTGCGGTGGATGGATCCCTCAGCCTCTGGGTGTTGACGATCGTCGCGCTCTGCGCCCTCATTGCCGTCGACTTCTTCGTCGGCGGCCGCCGGCCGCACGAGGTGTCGATCAAAGAAGCCGGCATCTGGACGGTCGTCTGGATCGTGCTCGCCGCCCTCTTCGGCCTCGGCCTGCTGCTCTTCCAAGGCGGGCAGCCGGCTGGGGAGTTCTTCGCGGGCTTCATCACGGAGAAGTCGCTGAGCGTCGACAACCTCTTCGTCTTCGTTCTGATCATGGCGAAGTTCGCGGTGCCGAGCGTGTACCAGCAGCGCGTCCTGCTGCTCGGCGTGCTCATCGCGCTCGTCCTGCGCGCCGCCTTCATCGCGGCCGGCGCCGCCATGATCTCCGCCTTCTCCTGGATCTTCTACATCTTCGGCGCATTCCTGATCTGGACCGCATGGAAGCTCGTCGAGGAGGCGCGCACGGAGCAGCGGGAGGGCGAGCAGGAGGCGTACGAGGAGAACAAGCTCCTCAAGCTCGTCGAGCGCAGGATCCCGTCGACCGGCGCCTACCACGGGACACGGATGTCCGTCGTCGAGAACGGCAAGCGCCTGATGACCCCGATGTTCGTCGTCGTCCTGGCGCTCGGCACCACGGACGTGCTGTTCGCGCTCGACTCGATCCCCGCGATCTACGGCCTCACCCAGAGCCCGTACATCGTCTTCACGGCCAACGCCTTCGCCCTGATGGGCCTGCGCCAGCTGTACTTCCTCCTCGGCGGCCTGCTGAAGCGGCTGGTCCACCTCTCCTACGGCCTGTCGGTCATCCTCGGCTTCATCGGCGTGAAGCTCGTGCTGCACGCGCTCCATGAATCCGGTGTCCCCGCCCCCGAGATCTCCGTCCCCGTCTCCCTCGGTGTCATCCTCGTCGTCCTCGCGGTGACGACGGTCACGAGTCTGACGGCATCCGGGACGCGTGGCTCGCAGGACACCCCCTGAGCCACGGCCGCCCGCTCCGGGCGTCTACCGTAGGTGCCCGTGGCTGACATGACGGCGAGGGCGGGTGGATACCGGTGAGCATGCTGGCGGTGACGAACCTGCCGGAGCTGACGGTCGCGACGTTTCTGCGGTCCTGGGAGCTCGATCCCTTCGCGCTCGCATTCGTCGTGGCCGCAGGCGCGCTGTACGCGGCGGGGGTGGTGCGGCTGCGTCGCCGCGGCGAGCACTGGTCGGTGCCGCGCACCGTGGCCTTCGCCCTGATGGGCCTCGGCATCGTCGTGTTCTCGACGATGTCCGCACTGTCCGTCTACAGCGAGGTCCTTTTCTGGCCCGCCACGACGCAGAACATCATTCTCGACCTCCTCGCACCGCTCGGTCTCGCGATCGGCGACCCCCTCGCGCTGGCCCGCCGCACACTGCCGGAGCGGTCGGCCGCCCGGCTGGACGCCGTCGTCGGCAGCCGTGTCGTGAGGTTCCTGACGTTTCCGCTGGTGAGCTCCGTCGCTGTCCTCGTCTCCGAGATGTCGATCTACTTCACGCCGTACTTCCAGACGGCACTCGGCAACGAGGCCGTCAAGCAGCTGATGCACCTGCAACTGCTCGTGACGGGTCTGCTCTTCGTTCTGCCCTTGCTCACCGGCCAGGAGATGCTGCCGCGGTGGTGCACGCACCCGGTGCGGGCGTTCCTGGTCTTCATCGACGGTCTGTTCGACTCGATTCCCGGTGTCGTCATCCTGCTGAGCAACACGCTGGTGGCCGGCCACTGGTATGCGGCGCACCCGCGCAGCTGGGGGCCGACGCTCCAGCATGACCAGCAGATCGCGGGCGGGCTGATGTTCACGCTCGCCGAGCTCGTCGGCCTGCCGTTCATGATGGCCGTCTTCGTGGAGTGGTGGCGCACCGAGCGGGCGAAGACCGCCGAGCTCGACGCCCGCCTCGACCGCGAGCTGGTGCCGGTGGCCGCGCGTCCCGCGGCTGACGCCCCGGCGTCCCGCACCGCCGCGGCCGCACCCGAGATGGTGCGGCCGTGGTGGGAGACCGAGGGCGGCGAGGTCGCCGACCGGGTGCGCAGGAACCAGCAGCGCCAGGGCTGAGCGCCGTCCTCGGCGACGTTCACCAGCCTCGCTCGCGCCACTCCTTCAGGTGAGGGCGCTCGGCGCCGAGCGTGGTGTCCTTGCCGTGGCCCGGGTAGACCCACGTCTCGTCCGGGAGCCGGTCGAAGAGCTTGGCCTGCACATCACCCAGCAGCGACTCGAATGCCTTGGGGTCGTTGTGGGTGTTGCCGATCCCGCCCGGGAAGAGGCAGTCGCCGGTGAAGACGTGCGCGTGCCCGTGCGGGTCGTCGTAGATGAGCGCGATGCTGCCCGGGGTGTGGCCCACGAGGTGGCGGGCGGTGAGCTCGACGCGCCCGACACGTACGGTGTCGCCGTCTTCGAGGAGGACGTCGGTCCGCACCGGGATGCCCTCGGCGTCGTAGCGGCCGGCGTAGGTGCACGCCCCGGTCTCGTCGACCACGGGGCGCAGCGCCTGCCAGTGGTCCCCGTGCCGGTGCGTGGTGACCACGGAGGCCAGGCCGTCCGGGCCGATGAGTTCGATGAGAGTGTGGGCGTCATTGGCCGCGTCGATCAGCAGCTGCTCGCCCGTGGCGCGGCAGCGCAGCAGGTACGCGTTGTTGTCCATCGGGCCGACCGCGACCTTGGTGATCATCAGGTCGGTGAGTTCGTGCACGTCCGGCGGTCCGCCGACCTTCACTGCTCCGGTGTACGACATGGCGTCACCCTAGCGGCGGGAGCACGGGGAGCGGCAGATCGGGTTCGCGGGTCAGCTTCTCGCCCTTGCTGCGTCCGGTGACCCAGGCGAGCAGCTGTCGGGCGGAGCCGGCGACGGTGAGCTCGGGCTCGGCGGAGGCGCCGATCAGCCACTCCTCGCCGCTTCCGGTGTCGCGCAGCCGTACCGCGGCGATGCCCTCGTGGCCGCTGAGCCCGTCGATAAGCCAGGCCAGCTCGCGCTCGACGAAGTCCGGCGGCAGGTCGTCGCAGGTGTAGTCGATACCGAGGTCCACGTGGTGCAGGAGCACCTCCGTGAGCCGTTTGGCGGGAAGCACTGCCGCCGGGTACACGCCGCCGTGCCGGGTGCGCACCTGGGAGGCCCACGCCTGCGGCGGCATCTCCTCGACGGCCAGCGCGAACCGTTCCGCCGTGAGGCGCAGGTCGTCGAGCTGTTCGTCGAGCGGGCGCCCGGCACCCTCCTCGATGTCCTTGTCGCGGGCCTCGTCGCTCGGGTACATGGGGATCTCTTCGCCGGTCCTGGCCCAGGTGAGCAGGTTGACGAGGGCGTCGGCGTTGCGCGCGAGGTGGGTGAGCACATGCCCCCGCGTCCAGCCTGGCAGCAGCGAGGGCTCGGTCACCGCGGCCGGGTCGAGCCCCGAGACGGCCTCGGTCAGCCGTTCGGTGGCCGCACGTGCGGCAGCCGCATCGCTTACGGGGTCGGGTCGTTGGACGGACACGGGGCCTCCCTGCTCTCCTCGCACCGGTCGCGGTCGCTCCGCCATGACATCAGCCGCTGCCGACGCTGTTGCGACGGGCTCACTGGTCACCTCCGACGCTAGCGCGGCTCACTCGGTCGAGTGAACATGGCGGTATCCGCCGCAAAATCGAATACACGTGCTATAGGCTCATCGGAGCAGACCAGAAGCGAGAACTCGACAATTCGGCAAGAAGAGCGGAAGGCGCCCCGGCTACGCTGAACGGGGGGTGCTGCCCCTCCGTTTCTACGAAAGGTACGGAACCGGCGTGGCCGATCGACTCACCGTCCGCGGCGCTCGTGAGCACAACCTCAAGAACGTCTCGCTGGACCTCCCGCGCGACTCGCTCATCGTCTTCACCGGGCTCTCGGGGTCCGGCAAGTCGTCGCTGGCGTTCGACACGATCTTCGCCGAAGGGCAGCGCCGCTACGTAGAGTCGCTCTCCTCCTACGCACGGCAGTTCCTGGGCCAGATGGACAAGCCCGACGTCGACTTCATCGAGGGGCTCTCCCCTGCGGTGTCCATCGACCAGAAGTCGACCTCGCGCAACCCGCGCTCGACCGTCGGCACCATCACCGAGGTCTACGACTACCTGCGGCTGCTCTTCGCCCGCATCGGCAAGCCGCACTGCCCCGAGTGCGGCCGCCCGATCTCGCGCCAGTCGCCGCAGGCCATCGTCGACCGGGTACTCGAGCTGGAGGAGGGCAGCCGCTTCCAGGTGCTCTCGCCGCTGGTGCGCGAGCGCAAGGGCGAATACGTCGACCTCTTCTCGGACCTGCAGACCAAGGGGTACAGCAGGGCCCGGGTCGACGGGGTGACGATCCAGCTCTCCGATCCGCCGAAGCTGAAGAAGCAGGAGAAGCACACCATCGAGGTGGTCGTCGACCGCCTCACCGTCAAGGAGAGCGCCAAGCGGCGCCTCACCGACTCGATCGAGACGGCCCTCGGCCTCTCCGGCGGCATGGTGATCCTCGACTTCGTCGACCTCCCCGAGGACGACCCGCAGCGCGAGAGGATGTTCTCCGAGCACCTCTACTGCCCCTACGACGATCTGTCCTTCGAGGAGCTCGAACCGCGCTCGTTCTCCTTCAACTCGCCCTTCGGAGCCTGCCCGGAGTGCACCGGCATCGGCACCCGCATGGAGGTCGACCCCGAGCTGGTCATCCCGGATCCGGAGAAGTCTCTGGACGACGGGGCGATCGCGCCCTGGTCGCTCGGCCACACCCGCGACTACTTCGCACGTCTTGTCGACGCGCTCGCCGGAGAGCTCGGCTTCCGCACCGACATCCCCTGGGCCGGTCTTCCGCAGCGGGCCAAGAAGGCCCTGCTGCACGGGCACCGGACGCAGGTCGAGGTCCGCTACCGGAACCGGTTCGGGCGCGAGCGCTCGTACACCACCTCCTTCGAGGGCGCGATCCCCTTCGTCCGGCGGCGCCACTCGGAGGCCGAGACGGACTCCAGCCGGGAGCGCTTCGAGGGGTACATGCGCGAGGTGCCGTGCCCGACCTGCGAAGGCACCCGGCTCAAGCCGATCGTGCTCGCGGTCACCATCGCGGAGAAGTCCATCGCCGAGGTCTCGGCGATGTCCATCAGCGACTGCGCGGAGTTCCTGCGGTCGCTGAAGCTGACACCTCGTGAGAAGACCATTGCTGAGCGGGTGTTGAAGGAGGTCAACGAGCGGCTGCGGTTTCTCGTCGACGTCGGTCTCGACTATCTCTCGCTCAACCGAGCGGCCGGCACTCTCTCCGGCGGCGAGGCACAGCGCATCCGGCTCGCCACCCAGATCGGCTCCGGCCTCGTCGGCGTGCTGTACGTGCTGGACGAGCCCTCCATCGGCCTGCACCAGCGCGACAACCACCGGTTGATCGAGACCCTCGTGCGCCTGCGCGACCTGGGCAACACCCTGATCGTCGTCGAGCACGACGAGGACACCATCCGCACCTCCGACTGGGTGGTCGACATCGGGCCGGGTGCGGGCGAGCACGGCGGCAAGGTCGTGCACTCCGGGTCGCTCGACAAGCTGCTCGCCAACAAGCAGTCGCTGACCGGGCAGTATCTCTCCGGCAAGCGGGAGATCCCGACCCCGCTGGTACGGCGTCCGGTCGAGCCGGAACGGCAGCTGACGGTGCACGGCGCGCGCGAGCACAATCTGCAGGACATCTCGGTGTCGTTCCCGCTCGGGGTCTTCACCGCGGTGACGGGGGTGTCGGGGTCGGGCAAGTCCACGCTCGTCAACGACATCCTCTACACCCATCTGGCGCGGGAGCTGAACGGTGCGCGGGCCGTGCCCGGGCGGCACACCCGCGTGGACGGCGATCACCTCGTCGACAAGGTCGTCCACGTCGACCAGTCGCCCATCGGCCGCACCCCCCGTTCCAACCCGGCGACGTACACGGGTGTCTTCGACCACATCCGCAGGCTGTTCGCCGAGACGATGGAGGCAAAGGTGCGCGGCTATCTGCCGGGCCGCTTCTCCTTCAACGTCAAGGGCGGGCGCTGCGAGAACTGCTCGGGCGACGGCACCATCAAGATCGAGATGAACTTCCTGCCGGACGTCTACGTCCCGTGCGAGGTCTGCCACGGTGCTCGTTACAACCGCGAGACGCTGGAGGTGCACTACAAGGGGAAGTCGATCTCCGAGGTGCTGGACATGCCCATCGAGGAGGCGCTGGAGTTCTTCGAGGCGGTGCCGGCGATCGCCCGCCACCTGCGCACCCTCCACGACGTGGGCCTCGGGTACGTGCGGCTCGGGCAGAGCGCGCCGACGCTCTCCGGAGGCGAGGCGCAGCGCGTCAAGCTTGCGAGCGAGCTGCAGAAGCGATCCAGCGGGCGGACCGTCTATGTGCTCGACGAGCCGACCACCGGTCTGCACTTCGAGGACATCAGCAAGCTGATCACGGTGCTCTCCGGGCTGGTCGACAAGGGCAACACGGTGATCGTCATCGAGCACAACCTCGATGTGATCAAGACCGCGGACTGGGTCGTCGACATGGGGCCCGAGGGCGGTCACGGCGGCGGCCTGGTGGTTGCCGAGGGCACGCCGGAGGAGGTGGCCGCCGTGCCGGCGAGCCACACGGGCAAGTTCCTGCGCGAGATCCTGGGGGACCGGGTCAGCGATGCCGCCGTGCCGTCCCCGAGGAAGGCCCCGGGCTCCTCGAAGAGCTCCGCGAACGGCGCGAATGCCCGGAAGGCGCCGCCGAAGAAGAGCGCCGCGCCGCGGAAGCGGGCCGCCGGCAAGGGCTGACAGGGCCAGGCGGCCGGGGTGCCCGGCCGGTGCAAAGGAACGGGACGTAAGGTGCGTACGCTGCCGACCGAACGTCGTCTTACCGAGCCCGGAGTGCACAGCTATGACCGATCAGCCCACCGCCCGCCGAACCGTGCTGCAGGGAGCCGCGCTCGCGGGCGCTGCCGGACTCGGGCTCACCGCGTGCTCGGCGGGTGGCGGCGGCACGTCCGCCTCATCCGGGCCCACCGGCCGCTCCGACCTGGGCTCGACGGCTCAGGTTCCGCTCGGCGGGGCGAAGCTGTTCCGCGACGACCAGGTGGTCGTGGCACAGCCGACGAAGGGCACCTTCAAGGCCTTCAGCGCGGTGTGCACGCACGCCGGCTGCATCGTCGACCAGGTGCAGAACGGCGTCATCTCCTGCCCCTGCCACGGCAGCCAGTTCAACGCGACCACCGGCGCGGTCATCCACGGCCCGGCGACCGAGCCGCTGAACCCCGTCGGCCTGCAGGTGCAGGGCGACAAGCTGATCGCCAACCCGTAACGCCGTTTCCTGACCCCGGCCCGGAGCCGGCCCGAAGCGGCACTACGTCCACTCCCATGTGATGCCGAGCACCCCCGGGCACACCTCCTGCTCCACCAGGTGCACGGTTCCGTGTCCATTGAGGGTCAGCTCGGCCACGTCCTGCCGGGGCGCGTTCGCCGACGGCCGCGAGAAGCGGCGGCAGCGCACCGGCAGCGTCGACCGGTCGAAGGCGATCTCCAGGACGTACGCGCCGCCGCCATAGGTGAAGCCCCGCACGTACTCCGAGCTCACCCCGGCCGTCCCGTCCTCGAACCGGTAGCCGAGCACCGCCGTCTCCCCGGAGCGCATCCGCCCGTCGAAGAGCAGCTCGGCGACGACCATGCCCGTGCCCGGGTGGCGGCGTACCCGCCCCACCCGGCAGTTGCCCGTCGCGCGCACCCGCACCCCCTCTGCCTGGCATCCTGGATCGCCCTGGTGAATCGCGAGGTAGCGGTCCACGCCGTCACGGTGTGCCTGCACCACATGCCGTGACTTCCTGGCCACCAGCTGGCGACGGGCGCCGATGCGCACCTGCTCGCAGTGGAGCAGGGTGTGCAGCCCGCCGTCCGCCGGCGCCTCGAGACCGGCCAGCAACGCCTCCAGCGCCGCCGCCGGTTCGAGCACGGTGCGGTACGGCCGTGCCACCGGCTGGTCGGCGGCGGTGCGGGGCCCGAGGAGCCGGGTCAGCGCATGCGGCGGCAGGTCGAGCACTTCTTCGAGCGCCGTGACGGCCCGCAGCGACTCCGGCCGGTCGGGGCGGCGCAGCCCGCGCTGCCAGTAGCTGAGGCTCGTCACGCCGACGCTTATGCCGCGTTGCGCCAGCCGGTGCTGCACGCGGTGCAGGGCCAGGCCGCGGGCGGCCAGTGCGGCCCGCAGCGCCGCGGAGAAGGGCCCCGTGCGCAACGCTTCGGCGAGCCCGTCGGCCCGGTCACCGGATGGGTTGCGTTCTCTTCGATCCACGCTGCTCCCCGCTGACGTGAACATTCACTCCGCCCGGGCCGTGGCCGGATCCTGCACCACCGCCCGCGAGTTGGTACGGACCATGGCGTTCACACCGTACGGCCGCCGTTCACACCGCCGCCAGCCGCGCGCCGAGGCGCGTTGACCCGGCCGGGCGGGTGGCTCGATGCTGCTCACGCAGCGTCCGGACGCGCTCCTTCCCACCCCCACTCCAGGGAGGAACGCACCCATGCACCGAATCCCCGTCCCCCCACCCCGCGGCAGCAGACGCCTCGCGTCCGCGCTCCTCGCCGTACTCGCCGTACTCGGAGCCTCCACGGCCACCGCCACCGCGGCCCGCGCAGACGGCAGCTCGAAGCAACTGAACATCACCATGCAGGCGCAGCAGAACAGCAACTGGTGCTGGGCCGCGAGCGGCAACACCATTGCCTCCTGGTTCGGCCGCGAGTACACCCAGAACCAGTTCTGCGACGCCGCGTTCAACGAGCCCCAGGGCACCGCATGCGGCAACTGGCAGGCCTCGCTCGCCGATGTGCAGACCGCGTTCGACTGGGCCGGCATCGATCCCGGCACATATGTCTCCGGCAATCTGCGCTACGGGACCGTGCAGAACGAGATCAACGCCGGCCGGCCCGTCGAGACCCGCATCCAGTGGAGCTCCGGCGGCGGCCACATGCACGTCCTGTACGGCTACGACACCAGCGACAACTGGGTGTACTGGGGAGATCCGTGGCCGTCCAACGACCGCTACAACTGGGGCGATTACTCCTGGTACGTGAGCAACGACACGTTCACATGGACCCATTCGCTCTACGGGATCGGAGCGTGACCGCCATGACCGTGTTCCGCTTCACCGCAGCGGCCCTGCTCACCGCCACGGCCCTGGCCGCCGGCGCCGCGTCCCCCGCCCTCGCCGACGCGCCGCATCCCACCCCTGTCCCCTTCACCGCCTCCCAGACCGCCCGGGCGCGCGACGCCGCCGGCGCGCCCGCGACGCTCGCCGTCCTCTCCCGTTTCTTCGCCCACGAGGGCGGGACGGCGGCGACGACGGCCGCACCTCGCCTGAGCGGGCCGACCGTGACCGTCTTCAGCCTCGACCCCGGCTTCGTCGCGGGACGGGCCGACGCCCCCGTCGCCGACCCGCAGTTCCTCGCCACCGCCGCGGTCTGCGCTGACGGCCGGGCCGCATCGGTCTGGACGGCGTGGACGGGCGGCGGCTGGAAGGTTGTGAACATCGCGTCCGGTGCCGACGAGACGACCGAGGCGGCCGCGGCGCACGGCGACGGCACCGTCTTCCACGAACCGCAGACCGACGGCTGGTACGTGCTGCGCGGCGGGCGCGTGCTGCCGCTCAACGCCGACGCGCGGCACGAGGTCGGCGCCGGAGGGGTCGCACTCGCCGCCTACCAGCGGCTCGTCCACCGCCGGTACGGGGACAAGCTGCCCGGCTCGGCCTACGACACGTCGGGCGAGGGCGGCGGCTACGACGGCCAGGCCGCGCCGCGACCGGCCGCGGTAGCGGCTTCGGCGCCCGGGACCACCGCCGGCAGCGCCCGGACGGCCGTGGAGATCGGGGGCGGCGCGGCAGCCGCGGCTGCGGGCGCGGCGGCCCTCCTCGCGGCGCGCGCCCGCCGCCGCGGCTGACCGCCGGCGCCTCCCCCCACCCGGCCCGACGGCGACCCACGCGCCGTCGGGCCGGTTTGTCGGTCACCGCCAGTAGGGTGAAGCCATGGCCGACCCGTCCAGCTACCGTCCGAAGCCGGGACAGATCCCCGACTCCCCCGGGGTGTACAGGTTCCGGGACGAGCACGGCCGCGTGATCTACGTCGGCAAGGCCAAGAGCCTGCGGCAGCGGCTGTCCTCGTACTTCCAGGACCTGGCCCATCTGCACCCGCGCACCCGCACGATGGTCACCACGGCCGCCTCCGTCGAATGGACGGTGGTGACCACCGAGGTCGAGGCGCTGCAGCTGGAGTACTCCTGGATCAAGGAGTTCGATCCGCGCTTCAACGTCAAGTACCGCGACGACAAGAGCTATCCGTCGCTCGCCGTCACCATGAACGAGGAGTTCCCACGGGTGCAGGTGATGCGCGGCCCGAAGCGCAAGGGCGTGCGCTACTTCGGGCCCTACGCCCACGCGTGGGCGATCCGCGAGACCGTCGATCTGCTGCTGCGCGTCTTCCCCGTACGCACCTGCTCCGCGGGCGTGTTCAAGCGCTCCCACCAGATCGGCCGGCCCTGCCTGCTCGGGTACATCGGCAAGTGCTCCGCGCCGTGCGTCGGCCGCGTCACCGCCGAGGAGCACCGCGAACTCGCCGAGGAGTTCTGCGACTTCATGGCCGGGCGCACGGGCACCTATCTGCGCCGCCTGGAGAAGCAGATGCAGGACGCGGCGTCGGAGATGGAGTACGAGCGGGCCGCGAGGCTGCGCGACGACATCGAGGCGCTCAAGCGGGCGATGGAGAAGAACGCCGTCGTCCTCGCCGACGCCACCGACGCCGACCTGATCGCGGTCGCCGAGGACGAACTGGAAGCGGCGGTCCAGATCTTCCACGTGCGCGGCGGACGGGTGCGCGGCCAGCGCGGCTGGGTCACCGACAAGGTCGAGGCGGTCGACACCGCGGGCCTCGTCGAGCACGCGCTGCAGCAGCTGTACGGGGAGGAGCGCGGCGACGCCGTGCCGAAGGAAGTGCTCGTGGCGGCACTCCCGGATCCGGTCGAGCCGATAGCCGCTTGGCTCGGGCAGCGCCGCGGCGCGAACGTCAGCCTGCGGGTGCCGCAGCGCGGCGACAAGAAGGACCTGATGGCGACGGTGCAGCGCAACGCGCAGCAGGCGCTCGCGCTGCACAAGACCAAGCGCGCCTCCGACCTGACCACCCGCTCCCGCGCCCTGGAAGAGATCGCCGAGGCGCTGGACCTCGATTCCGCGCCGCTGCGCATCGAGTGCTTCGACATCTCGCACCTGCATGGCGAGGACGTAGTGGCCTCCATGGTCGTCTTCGAGGACGGCCTGGCCCGCAAGAGTGAATACCGGCGGTTCCAGGTCAAAGGCTTCGCGGGGCAGGACGATGTCCGTTCCATGCACGAGGTGGTCTCCCGGCGGTTCCGGCGCTATCTGCAGGAGAAGCAGAAGACCGGTGAGTGGGAAGAAGCGGAATCTGCGGATGCCGGTGAACCGACGAATGGCCCGATCGACCCCGAGACCGGACGCCCCCGCAAGTTCGCCTACCCGCCGCAGCTCGTCGTGGTCGACGGCGGCCAGCCGCAGGTCGCCGCCGCCCAGCGGGCGCTTGAGGAGCTCGGCATCGAGGACGTGGCGGTCTGCGGACTCGCCAAGCGCTTGGAGGAGGTATGGCTTCCGAAGGCGGACGATCCCGTGATCCTGCCGCGCACCAGCGAGGGCCTGTACATGCTGCAGCGGGTACGGGACGAGGCGCACCGCTTCGCCATCTCCTACCAGCGCAGCAAGCGCTCGAAATCGATGAGGGCCGGGGCGCTGGACGTCGTGCCCGGGCTCGGCGAGACGCGCAAGCAGGCGCTGCTCAAGCACTTCGGCTCCGTCAAACGACTGCGCTCGGCTACCGTCGAACAGATCTGCGAGGTGCCTGGGGTGGGTCGCAGGACGGCCGAAGCGGTGGCCGCCGCGCTCGCGCAGGCTTCACCCGCCGTTCCCGCGGTGAACACCGCGACTGGGGAGATCATTGAGGAAGAAGAGACGGCGGCACAGGAACGGGGATGATGATCATGAGCGAGACCGATGGAGACGGAGCACAGGTGAGTACGGGCGGAACGGGTGAACCGGCGGAAGCCATCCCCGAACTGGTGATCATCTCGGGCATGTCCGGGGCCGGCCGCAGCACCGCGGCCAAGTGTCTCGAAGATCTCGGCTGGTTCGTCGTGGACAACCTGCCCCCCGCGCTGATTCCCACCATGGTCGACCTCGGCGCCCGCTCGCAGGGGAATGTCGCCCGCATCGCCGTCGTCGTCGACGTGCGTGGCCGCCGCTTCTTCGACAACCTGCGCGAGTCCCTTGCCGACCTGGACGCGAAGGGCGTCCAGCGGCGCGTGCTCTTCCTCGAGGCCTCGGACGACGCGCTGGTGCGCCGCTTCGAGTCCGTGCGCCGGCCGCACCCGCTGCAGGACGACGGCCGCATCGTCGACGGCATCGCCCTGGAGCGCGATCTGCTGCGCGAGCTGCGCGGCAACGCCGACCTCGTGATCGACACCTCCGGCCTGAACGTGCACGAACTGCGCGCCAAGATGGACGCCCAGTTCGCCGGCGAGGAGGAGCCCGAGCTGCGGGCCACCGTGATGTCGTTCGGCTACAAGTACGGGCTGCCCGTCGACGCCGACCTCGTCGTCGACTGCCGCTTCCTGCCCAACCCCCACTGGGTGCCCGAACTGCGTCCGTACACCGGGCTCAACGACGAGGTCGCCACCTACGTCTTCAACCAGCCCGGCGCCAAGGAGTTCCTCGACCGCTACGCCGAGATCCTGCACATCATCGCCGCCGGCTACCGGCGCGAGGGCAAGCGCTATGTGACGATCGCGGTCGGCTGCACCGGCGGCAAGCACCGCAGCGTCGCGATGTCGGAGCGGCTGGCCCGCCGGCTCTCCTCCGACGGTGTGGAGACCGTCGTCGTCCACCGCGACATGGGGCGCGAGTGATCAGGACGAGGACGGTACGGCGGCTGCGCCGCTCCAGCGGATCCGGCTCGACGCCCAAGGTGGTGGCGCTCGGCGGCGGCCACGGCCTGTCCGCCTCGCTCGCGGCGCTGCGCCGGATCACCCAGGACCTGACGGCGGTGGTGACCGTCGCCGACGACGGCGGCTCCAGCGGACGTCTGCGCAGCGAGCTCGGGGTGCTGCCGCCCGGTGATCTGCGCAAGGCGCTTGCGGCGCTGTGCGGGGACGACGAGTGGGGCCAGACGTGGTCACGTGTGATCCAGCACCGGTTCACCAGTAAGGGTGAGATGCACGGGCACGCCGTCGGCAATCTGCTGATCGTCGCGCTCTGGGAACAGCTGGGCGACCCGGTCGCCGCGCTGGAGTGGGTCGGCAGGCTGCTCGGCGCGCACGGCCGGGTGCTGCCGATGTCGGCGGTGCCGCTGGAGCTGGAGGCGACGGTACGCGGCCACGACCCGGCGCGCCCCGACGAGACGGACACGGTCCGTGGCCAGGCCACCGTCGCCCTGACCCCCGGCGAAGTGCAGGAAGTCCGGCTGCTGCCGCACGACCCGCCCGCGGTGCCCGAGGCCGTCCAGGCCGTCCTCGACGCCGACTGGGTCGTTCTCGGTCCGGGCTCCTGGTTCTCCTCCGTCATCCCGCACCTGCTCGTCCCGGAGCTGGCCGAGGCGCTGACCGAGACCCGCGCCCGGCGCGTGCTCACCCTCAACCTCGCCCCGCAACCGGGAGAGACCGAGGGTTTTTCTCCGCAGCGTCACTTGGAGGTTTTGGCCCGACACGCCCCTAAACTCACCATCGACGTGGTGCTGGCCGACGAAGCCGCCGTGCCCGATCGTGTGAGCCTCGACGAGGCCGCCGAGCGGCTGGGGGCGTCTGTCGAGCTCGCCAAGGTCGCCGCCCCCGACGGGCCGCGGCACGACCCGGAGCTGCTGGCCGCCGCGTACGACCGGATTTTTCGGATGCATGGAAGGATCGGCCCATGGCGATGACGGCAGCGGTGAAGGACGAGATCTCCCGGCTCCCCGTCACCCGGACCTGCTGCCGCAAGGCGGAGGTGTCATCGATCCTGCGGTTCGCGGGCGGCCTGCACCTCGTCAGCGGCCGCATCGTGATCGAGGCGGAGCTGGACACCGGCATCGCGGCCCGGCGGCTGCGCAAGGACATCCTGGAGATCTTCGGCCACCCCTCCGACCTGGTGGTGATGGCTCCAGGCGGGCTGCGCAGGGGCAGCCGGTACGTCGTGCGCGTGGTGGGCGGCGGCGACCAGCTGGCCCGGCAGACCGGGCTCGTCGACGGCCGCGGCCGCCCCATCCGCGGCCTGCCGCCGCAGGTCGTCTCGGGGGCGACCTGCGACGCCGAGGCCGCCTGGCGCGGCGCCTTCCTCGCCCACGGCTCGCTCACCGAGCCGGGCCGCTCCTCGTCCCTGGAGGTCACCTGCCCAGGGCCCGAGGCCGCGCTCGCGCTGGTCGGCGCTGCCCGCAGGCTCGGCATCCCGTCCAAGGCCCGCGAGGTGCGCGGCGTGGACCGTGTCGTGGTACGCGACGGCGACGCCATCGGCGCGCTGCTGACCCGGCTCGGGGCGCACGAGTCCGTGCTCGCCTGGGAGGAGCGCCGGATGCGCCGCGAGGTGCGGGCCACCGCCAACCGCCTCGCCAACTTCGACGACGCCAATCTGCGGCGCTCGGCGCGCGCCGCAGTCGCCGCGGGCGCCCGGGTCCAGCGCGCCCTGGAGATCCTCGGTGACGAGGTGCCCGAGCACCTGGCCGCCGCCGGCCGGCTGCGCATGGACCACAAGCAGGCCTCGCTGGAGGAGCTGGGCTCGCTCGCCGACCCGCCGCTCACCAAGGACGCGGTGGCCGGCCGCATCAGGCGCCTGCTGGCCATGGCCGACAAACGCGCCGCCGACCTGGGCATTCCCGGCACCGAGTCGAATCTGACGGAGGAGATGGTCGGCTGAGGGGCGCGCGGCCCGCCGCGGGGGAGCGCTCGATGTCACCGGGGACATCCGGGCGAGGTAGGGTCGTGGGTGGTCGGGGACATCCCATACGGCGCAGCCGGAGCGATTCCGGCACATCAACGAGGAGATCGGTTCGTGACGATCCGCGTAGGCATCAACGGCTTTGGCCGCATCGGTCGTAACTTCTTCCGCGCCGCGCTTGAGCAGGGTGCGGACTTCGAGATCGTCGGTGTCAACGACCTGACCGACAACGCAACCCTGGTGCACCTGCTCAAGTACGACACCATCCTGGGCCGCCTCAAGCAGGAGGTCACCCACACCGACGACACCATCACCGTCGGTGGCCAGACCTTCAAGACCATGGCCGAGCGCGACCCGGCCAACCTTCCCTGGGCCGAGCTCGGCGCCGACATCGTCATCGAGTCCACCGGCATCTTCACCAAGCGCGAGGACGCGGCCAAGCACCTCGCGGCGGGCGCGAAGAAGGTCCTCATCTCGGCCCCGGCCAAGGACGAGGACATCACGATCGTCATGGGCGTCAACAACGACAAGTACGACGCCGCCAAGCACCACGTCATCTCCAACGCCTCCTGCACCACCAACTGTGTGGCGCCGATGGCCAAGGTCCTGCTGGAGAACTTCGGCATCACCAAGGGCCTGATGACCACGGTGCACGCCTACACCAACGACCAGCGCATCCTTGACTTCCCGCACAAGGACCTGCGCCGCGCCCGCGCCGCCGCCGAGAACATCATCCCGACGACCACGGGTGCGGCGAAGGCCACCGCCCTGGTCCTCCCGGAGCTCAAGGGCAAGCTGGACGGCATCGCCATGCGCGTCCCGGTCCCCACCGGCTCCGTTACCGACCTGGTCATCGAGCTCGAGCGCGAGGTCACCAAGGACGAGGTCAACGCCGCGTTCCAGAAGGCCGCCGAGGGTCAGCTGAAGGGCATCCTCGACTACACCGAGGACCCGATCGTCTCCTCCGACATCGTGAACTGGCCGGCCTCCTGCACCTTCGACTCGTCGCTGACGATGGTTCAGGGCAAGAGCGTCAAGGTCGTCGGCTGGTACGACAACGAGTGGGGCTACTCCAACCGCCTGGTGGACCTGACCACCTTCATCGGTGGCCAGCTCTGACGACCCCGCTCACACCAGCACCGTGATGCGCAGGGACAGGGTCCGCACGACACAGCAGTCGTACGGACCCTGTTCCGTGAGCTGAACAGAAGTCCACGAGGAGCCCCTCCCCATGAAGACCATCGACGACCTGGAGGTCGCGGGCAAGCGGGTGTTCGTCCGCGCCGACCTCAACGTCCCGCTCGACGGGGACGTCATCACCGACGACGGCCGGATCCGCGCCGCCGTGCCGACGATCACCACGCTCGCCGAGCGCGGCGCCAAGGTGATCGTCGCCTCCCACCTCGGCCGCCCCAAGGGTGCGCCGGACCCGAAGTTCTCGCTGGCACCGGTCGCCAAGCGGCTCGGTGAACTGCTCGGCAGGCCGGTTGCGTTCGCGACCGACACCGTGGGCGACAGCGCGAAGGCCACCGTCGCGGCTCTCGGCGACGGCGAGGTCACGCTGCTGGAGAACCTGCGCTTCAACGCCGGCGAGACGGCCAAGGACGACGCCGAACGCGGTGCGTTCGCGGCCGAGCTGGCCTCGCTCGCCGACGCGTACGTGGGCGACGGTTTCGGTGCCGTGCACCGCAAGCACGCCTCCGTCTACGACCTGCCGGCCCGGCTGCCGCACGCCGCGGGCGGCCTGATCGCCGCTGAGGTCGAGGTGCTCAAGAAGCTCACCGAGAACGTGAAGCGTCCGTACGCGGTGGTGCTCGGCGGCGCCAAGGTCTCCGACAAGCTCGGTGTGATCGACCACCTGCTGGAGAAGGCCGACCGGATCCTCATCGGCGGCGGCATGGCCTACACCTTCCTCAAGGCCATGGGCCACGAGGTCGGCAAGAGCCTGCTGCAGGAGGACCAGATCCCGGCGGTCACGGAGTACCTGGCCCGCGCCGAGGCCAAGGGCGTGGAGTTCGTGCTGCCCGTCGACGTCGTCGCGGCCACCGAGTTCCCCGACCTGAAGACAAAGGCCCCGGCCCATCCGGTCACCGTCGCCGCGGACGCCATTCCGGCCGACCTGGAGGGGCTCGACATCGGCCCGGAGACCCGCAAGCTCTTCGCGTCGAAGCTCGCCGACGCCGCGACCGTCTTCTGGAACGGCCCGATGGGCGTCTTCGAGCACCCCGACTACGCCGAGGGCACCCGCGCGGTCGCCCAGGCGCTCGTCGACACCCCCGCCTTCACCGTGGTCGGCGGCGGCGACTCGGCCGCGGCCGTGCGCATCCTCGGCTTCGACGAGAACGCCTTCGGCCACATCTCGACCGGCGGCGGCGCCAGCCTGGAATACCTCGAAGGCAAGACGCTGCCCGGCCTCGCCGCACTGGAGGACTGACTGACGTGAGCGACGCGCCCCTGGCCTGCGGCTTGGGAAACCCCATGGCCGCCGGGCTGCAGACGACGATGATGCCGGCACCTCTGCGCCGCGAGGGCGGAGAAGAGAACAAGGAGGCAGCGGCATGAGTTCGCGCACCCCGCTCATGGCGGGTAACTGGAAGATGAACCTCAACCACCTCGAGGCCATCGCCCACGTCCAGAAGCTCTCCTTCGCCCTCGCCGACAAGGACTACGAGGCCGTCGAGGTCGCCGTCCTGCCGCCCTTCACCGACCTGCGCTCGGTGCAGACCCTGGTCGACGGCGACAAGCTGAAGATCAAGTACGGTGCCCAGGACATCTCGCCCTTCGATTCCGGTGCCTACACCGGTGATATCTCCGGGCCGATGCTGGCCAAGCTGAAGTGCACGTTCGTCGTGATCGGGCACAGCGAGCGGCGCCAGTACCACGCGGAGACGGACGAGCTCGTCAACCACAAGATCAAGGCCGCCTACCGGCACGGCCTCACCCCGATCCTGTGCGTCGGCGAGGCTCTGGAGATCCGCAAGGAGGGCCGCCAGGTCCCGTACACCCTGTCCCAGCTCGACGGCGCGCTCAAGGACATCCCGGCCGAGCAGGCCCAGTCAATTGTGATCGCCTACGAGCCCGTTTGGGCGATCGGCACCGGCGAGGTGGCGACGCCCGAGGACGCCCAGGAGGTCTGCGCGGCGATCCGCGGCCGGCTCGCCGAGCTCTACAGCCAGGAGCTGGCCGACGCGGTCCGCATCCAGTACGGCGGCTCGGTGAAGTCCGGGAACGTCGCGTCGATCATGGCCCAGCCCGATGTGGACGGCGCCCTGGTCGGCGGGGCCTCGCTGGACGCGGACGAGTTCGTCAAGATCGTCCGCTTCCGCGACCAGGCAGTAGGCTGAGGTCGTCGATCCGAAGTACCCTTGCGAGGGCCGGAGCGGCGACGCCAGCCTCCGGCCCTCGCGTCGTCCCAGGTCACTCAGAGAGTTGGTCCAGCCGTGGTCATCGGGTTCTCCATCGCCCTCATCATCCTCAGCCTGCTCCTGATGCTGCTGGTGCTGATGCACAAGGGGAAGGGCGGCGGCCTGTCCGACATGTTCGGCGGCGGCATGCAGTCGTCGGTCGGTGGTTCGTCGGTGGCTGAGCGCAACCTTGACCGGATCACCATTGTTCTTGGTCTGTTGTGGTTTGCCTGCATTATCGTGCTCGGGCTGCTGCTGAAGTTCAAGGGCTGAGCCCGCTCGCCTGATACTCGCTGGTCCAGGCGCAACTGACGGCCCGTCTCCCCCGCGGCCTGCCGACGCAGTCGGCCGGTGTCACTATGATGGAACGTCGCCCTTGGGAGGCGGGCCATTGGCCTGTCACCGGACGAGGCGTAAGGTCCTCGTAAAATGGACGACCTCGCAGCACCATCACGCAGGGAGTTACGACCGTGGCAAGTGGCAACGCGATCCGTGGCAGTCGGGTCGGAGCGGGGCCGATGGGGGAGGCAGAGCGGGGCGAGTCCGCACCGCGCCTTCGCATCTCCTTCTGGTGCTCGAACGGGCACGAGACCCAGCCGAGTTTCGCCAGTGACGCGCAGATCCCGGACACCTGGGACTGTCCGCGCTGCGGCTTCCCGGCCGGGCAGGACGAGAACAACCCGCCGGACCCGCCGCGCACCGAGCCGTACAAGACGCACCTGGCGTATGTGCGGGAGCGGCGCAGCGACGCGGACGGCGAAGCGATCCTTGCCGAGGCGCTCGCCAAGCTTCGCGGCGAGATCTGAAGCGATGAGGGGTGGGGGGGCCCCCCCCCGCCCCCCCCACCCCGGTGCAGGATGGGTGCATGGATCTGCG
>NZ_JANFNG010000007.1 GCF_024436035.1 Streptomyces humicola | reverse complement strand
CCCACGTGACCCACCCGATCACGGCAACGGGCGGGCGGCGGGAAAAACACCCCACCCCAGCCGCAACCGCGGGAATCAGGCGAACCGCGCCGGAGGCGACAACACCTCCGCGAGATGAACCGCACGTACACCGCCCAGCTGCGCAAGCTGCACGCGGCAGGAGAAGCCGTCCGCCAGGACAATCACGTCGTCGGGCGCATCACGGACCGCATGACGGACCGCGGGAAGCAACCGCTCCTCCGCGCAAGCAGCGGACACCTCGAAGTGCCCCCGCTCGAAGCCGAAGTTGCCCGCGAGCCCGCAGCACCTGCCCGCCAACTCGCCCGTGAGCCCCGCCCGTTCACGCAACCGCCGTTCGGCCATGTCGCCGAGGACCGCGTGCTGATGGCAGTGGGTCTGCCCGACGACCGGGCGGTCGATCCGCGGCGGAGCCCAGTCCGGCGCGTACTCCTCCAGCGCCTGCGCAAACGTCCGCACCGAGGCGGCAAGCCTCTTCGCCGCGGCCGTGCCGAGCAGTTCGGGCAGATCCGTGCGCAACGCCGCCGTGCAGCTGGGTTCGAGGCCGACGATCGGCAGCCCCGCGTCGAGCACGGGCATGAGCGTGCGGACGGTGCGCCGCATGACCATGCGGGCACGGTCCAGCCGACCGGTGGAGACCCACGTCAGCCCGCAGCACACGCGCCCCGGCGGCAGCGCGACCCGCAGCCCCGCGTCCTCCAGCACGCGGACCGCGGCGCGCCCGGCCTGGGGGTGGAAATAGTTGGTGAAGGTGTCCGGCCACAGCACGACTGTGCGTCCGCCGGCCGCCGGAGCCCGGCGCCGCCACCAGTGGGTGAACGGCTCGGCCGCCAGCTGGGGGATCGCGCGTTCCTGTGCGATCCCGGCCATGCGCTTGGCGAGAGAGGAAAGCCGCGTGCGGGCGAGGGCGTTGAGGGGGCGCGCAAAGGGGTACGCGGCGCGCAGCATGACGGGGAGCCCGCCCATCGTGTAGTGGGATGCCGGGCGGAGGCGGCCGGCGTAATGGTGGTGGAGGAACTCCGCCTTGTACGTGGCCATGTCGACGCCGACCGGGCAGTCGGAGCGGCAGCCCTTGCACGACAGGCACAGGTCGAGCGCGTCGCGGACCTCCGGTGAGCGCCACCCGTCGGTGACCACCTCGCCGGCGAGCATCTCGTGGAGCAGGCGGGCCCGGCCTCGCGTGGAGTGCTTTTCCTCGCCGGTGACGCGATACGAGGGGCACATCACGCTGTCCGAAACGGCTGTTGGATTGCGGCATTTCGCGACCCCGACACAGCGCCGGACCGCAGCCGAGAAGTCCCCGCCGTCGTGCGGGTAGGCGAAGGCGACGGCCGGCGGCCGTGCGGGCAGCACGGAGAAGCGCAGGTTCTCGTCGATGCGGGCGGGACGCGCCAGCATGCCCGGGTTCATGCCGCCGTCCGGGTCCCACAGGTCCTTGAATGCGGTGAACAGGTCCACCATCTGCCGGCCGTACATCCGTGGCAGCAGTTCCGCGCGGGCCTGGCCGTCGCCGTGTTCGCCGGAGAGTGAGCCGCCGTGCGCGACCACCAGGTCCGCGAGCTCCTCCGAGAAACGCCGGAAGCGCGCGATGCCGTCCGTGCTCATCAGGTCGAAGTCGATACGCACGTGGATGCAGCCGTCGCCGAAGTGGCCGTACGGGGCGCCGCGCAGACCGTGGTCGGCCAAGAGACCGCGGAATGCGCGCAGATAGGCGCCGAGCCGGGCGGGCGGCACGGCGCAGTCCTCCCATCCCGGCCATGCCTCGCTCCCGTCGGGCATGCGGGTCGCGGTGCCGGAGGCGTCCTCACGCAGCCGCCACAGGCCGCGTTGGCGTGCGGCGTCGGTGACGACCGCGCTGTCCGTGGTCGCGTCGGCGGCCGCGCGGCGCACCTGGTCGGCGCGCGCCCGCGCCTCGTCCGGGCTGTCGCCGCCGACCTCGACGAAGAGCCACGCGGCGCCGCGCGGCAGCGTCGACGCCGCGTCCCGTGCGACATCGGCGGC
Organism: Streptomyces humicola; assembly: GCF_024436035.1. GTDB lineage: Bacteria > Actinomycetota > Actinomycetes > Streptomycetales > Streptomycetaceae > Streptantibioticus_B > Streptantibioticus_B humicola. The sequence continues at coordinate 247,062 of NZ_JANFNG010000007.1, read as the reverse complement.
CATGCCCTCGACGGTGAGCGGTCCCAGCGGCAGCAGGTGCGGTGCGGCGTCGGCGGCCGCGCCCTCGTCCGGGTAGCCGAGGACGACGAGGACGCGCGCGGCCGGCGCCTCCACCAGCCGTACCGTCGCCGCCGTGAGCACCCCCAACGTGCCCTCGCTCCCGGTGAAGGCGCGCGCCAGGTCGGGGCCCTTCTCGGGGAGCAGCTGGTCGAGGGCGTAACCGGAGATGCGACGCGGCAGTTCGGGGAAGCCGGTCCGCAGCGGCGCGAGGTTGGCGGAGGTGAGTGCGGCGATGCCGCCGGCAAGGTGCGGCGGCAGACCGTGGGTGCGTTCCCCGCGGCCCAGCCGCAGCTGGTCGCCGCGGTAGGTGAGCACGTCGAGGTCGTGCACGTTGTCGGCGGTGGTTCCCCAGGCGACCGAGTGCGAGCCGCATGAGTTGTTGCCGATCATGCCGCCGAGGGTGCAGCGGCTGTGGGTGGACGGGTCGGGGCCGAAGGTGAGCCCGTGCGCCGCGGCCTGACGCCGCAGGTCGTCGAGGATGACACCGGGCTGGACGACGGCGGTGCGCGTCGCCGGGTCGACGGCCTCGATCCGGTTCATGTGCCGGGTGAAGTCGAGCACGACCCCCGTCCCGGTGGCGTTGCCCGCAATCGACGTGCCGCCGCCGCGTGGCACGACGGGCACGCCGTGCTCTTTGCAGACGGTGAGCACGGCGGCGACGTCGTCCGCGTCGCGCGGGGTGACCACGCCGAGCGGCACCCGCCGGTAGTTGGATGCGTCCATCGTCACCAGCGCCCGGCTCGCCGTGTCGAACGCGACCTCGCCCCGCGCTGCTCCGCGCAGCGCGGCCGCAAGATCGTCGATGCGTGGATCGTTCATGGGGCCAGCCTGCCCGACGCGCCCGACCCGATACGTCTCATCCGGTGGACCACGACCCGAAACCGAGCCGTAACGGTTTACGCTTCGACTCGTGGCTGAGATCCAGATTCCCGCTGATATCAAGCCCGCCGACGGTCGTTTCGGCTCGGGCCCGTCCAAGGTGCGTAAGGAGGCGCTCGACGCCCTGGCGGCCACCGGGACCTCCCTGCTCGGCACCTCCCACCGCCAAGCGCCGGTCAAGAACCTCGTCGGCACAGTCCGTGAGGGCATCGCCGAGCTGTTCTCGCTGCCCGACGGCTACGAGGTCGTCCTCGGCAACGGCGGTTCCACCGCCTTCTGGGACATCGCGACCCACGGACTGATCCGCAACAAGTCGCAGCACCTGTCCTTCGGCGAGTTCTCCTCCAAGTTCGCCAAGGCCGCCCAGCGCGCGCCGTGGCTCGCCGACCCGAGCGTGATCTCCACCGAGCCGGGCACCCACCCCGAGCCGGCCGCCGAGGCCGGTGTGGACGTGTACGCCTTCACCCACAACGAGACCTCGACCGGCGTCGCCATGCCGATCAAGCGGGTCGCGGGCGCCGACTCCGACGCGCTCGTCCTGGTCGACGCCACCTCCGGCGCGGGCGGCCTGCCCGTCGACATCGCCGAAACCGACGTCTACTACTTCGCCCCGCAGAAGTCCTTCGCCGCCGACGGCGGACTGTGGCTCGCGGTCTTCTCCCCCGCCGCTCTGGAGCGTGCCGCCGAGATCGCAGACAGCGGCCGCCACATCCCGGCCTTCTTCGACCTGCCGACCGCGATCGACAACTCGCGCAAGAACCAGACGTACAACACCCCGGCGCTGGCCACGCTCTTCCTCCTGGGCCAGCAGCTGGAGTGGATCAACGGTCATGGCGGCCTGGAGTGGGCGGTCAAGCGCACCGCCGATTCCTCCTCGCGGCTGTACGGATGGGCCACCTCCTCCGACCATGCCACCCCGTTCGTCCACGACCCGGCCAAGCGCTCCCAGGTCGTCGGCACCATCGACTTCGCCGACTCCATCGACGCCTCGGCGATCGCCAAGGCGCTGCGTGCCAACGGCATCGTCGACACCGAGCCGTACCGCAAGCTCGGCCGCAACCAGCTGCGTGTGGCGATGTTCCCGGCCGTCGAGCCCGCCGACGTCGAGGCGCTCACCGCCTGCATCGACTACGTCATCGAGCGCCTCTGAGCGCGGGGTTCCCCCCTTCCCCAGTGCCCTTCGGCCACAGAGGGAGGGGGGAGCCCTGCCGCCCTTGCTTCGAGCGCACTCCAAGAGCTTGGCTTGTCACCCATGGAGTACACGCAGCTCGGACGCACCGGTCTGAAGGTATCCCGCCTGGTGCTCGGCACCATGAACTTCGGTCCGATCACCACGGAATCCGACAGCCACACCATCATGGACGCAGGCCTGGCGGCGGGCCTGAACTTCTTCGACACCGCCAACGTGTACGGCTGGGGCGAGAACAAAGGCCGCACTGAGGAGATCATCGGCTCCTGGTTCGCCAAGGGCGGCGGCCGGCGGGAGAAGACCGTCCTGGCCACCAAGGTCTACGGCGACATGGGCGAGTGGCCCAACGAGGGCCGGCTGTCGGCGCTCAACATCCGGCGGGCGGCCGAGGCGAGCCTGAAGCGGCTCGGCACGGACCACATCGACCTGTACCAGTTCCACCACGTCGACCGGAACACCCCGTGGGAAGAGATCTGGCAGGCCATCGACGTCCTCGTCCAGCAGGGCAAGATCCTCTACGCGGGATCGAGCAACTTCGCCGGCTGGAACATCGCCCAGGCGAACGAGGCGGCCGCGCGCCGCTGCTCGCTCGGCCTGGTCAGCGAGCAATGCCTGTACAACCTCGCGGAGCGGCGCGCTGAGATGGAGGTCATCCCGGCGGCCCGAACATACGGTCTCGGGGTCATCCCGTGGTCGCCGCTCCACGGCGGCCTGCTCGGCGGCGCGATCCGCAAGGAGCGCGAGGCCAGCGGCGGGCGCTCGGCGACCGGTCGCTCGGCGGACGCGCTGAAGAACGCGGCGCTGCGCGAGCAGATCCAGGCGTACGAGGACCTGTGCGCCAAGCACGGCCACGAGCCCGGTGAGGTGGGGCTCGCCTGGCTGCTCACCCGTCCGGGCGTCACGGGCCCGATCGTCGGACCCCGCACGCAGGAGCAGCTGGAATCGGCGCTGCGGGCGGTCGAGCTGAAGCTCTCCGATGACTTCCTCGCCGAGCTCGACGGGATCTTCCCGGGGCCGGGCCCGTCGCCGGAGGCGTTCGCCTGGTAGCGGTGGTGTGCCGGCCGCCGGCCGTGATCACGTGATCGGCAGTCAGCGGATCGCGGCCGCCGCGACCACCACTGCGAGCATCAGCACCAGGGCGGCGGTCATCACTCGGGTACGGGTCTTGGGATCCACGCATCGAGGGTAGCTGGCGGGGGTCGCAGGCTTTCGCGCTGCCCCCGCGACCGTCACTTCGACTGCCCGAGCGGCCAGGTGCCGATCGTTTCGTAGCGAGGCTGTGCCCCCTCCGCGCCCGGCTCCGGCAGGTGGCTTCGGATCAGCTCGATCCGGTCCGCGGTCCACGGGCGGCTGGCGAACGGCGCCAGGACGTCGACGTAGGGGCGCAGGTTCGTCCTGTGGTGCGGGCGGGCGCGGGCGAGGGTGAGGTGGGCGCGGAAGGCGCGGTCCTCGACTTCGATCCCGGTACGGCGGGCACCCGCCGCGACAGAGGCGGCGAGCCGCCCGAGTTCGGCGGTGTCGCCGCTGACGCCCGCCCACAGCGTGCGGTCGCCGAAGCGACCGCCTCCGGTGAGGCCCAGCGTCATGACGGTATGCCGGCGGGCAGCCCGTTCCAGGCGTTCGGTGAGCTCGGGGACGTCGGATGCGTCGACCTCGCCGAGGAAGGTGAGCGTCAGGTGCCAGGAATCGGGCTGCGCCCAGCGGAGCCGCGAGGCGTCGGGGACGTCTCTGGCGGCATCCGCTGCGCGGGCCAGCGCCCGGAGCACGTCGTCGGGTGGCGTCACCGCCACGAAGAGTCTCACGTGATCAGTGTGACCGGGCGGGCGGGAAAATCACCCGACGCCGGCGACGACGGACTCGCGCTCCCGCTCCCCGGCGGGCTCCCGCTCCACGAACCTCACCCGCCGGCCACGCAGGTCGACCCTCACCCGGAGGCCTCCGGCCTTCACCAGCACCGCGGCGATCACCAGCGCCGACCCGGCCGAGACCAGCCCGCCGCTGAGGAACCCGATGCGCGGGCCGAACGTGTCCGTGACCCAGCCCACCAGCGGTCCGCCCAGCGGCGTACCGCCGACGAAGACCATCATGAACAAGCTCATCACCCGTCCGCGCATCACCGGATCCGTGCCGAGCTGCACCGAGGAGTTGGCCGTGGTGTTGACGGTGATCCCGAACATGCCGATCACCACAAGCAGCCCGACGAACAGCCACAGCGACGGCGATATCGCGGCGAACATCTCCAGCACGCCGAAGATCATCGCTGACCCGAGCAGCAGCCGCATCCGCGTCGTGGCCCGGCGCGCCGCCAACAGTGCCCCGATCACCGATCCCACCGCCATCGCGGTGTTGAACATGCCGTACGTGCTCGCTCCCGCGTGGTAGATGCTGTGGGCGAAGGCCGAGAGCCAGATCGGGAAGTTGAAGCCGAAGGTGCCGATGAAGCCGACAAGCACGATGGGCCAGATCAGCTCGGGCCGCCCGGCGACGTAGCGCAGGCCCTCGCGCAGCTGTCCCTTGCCACGGGGAGTGCGCTCCACCTCGTACAGCTCGCTCGGTCGCATCAGCATCAGGCCGATGAGCGGCGCCCCGAAGGACAGGCCGTTGAACAGGAACGCCCAGCCGCTGCCGACCGCGGAGATCAGCACGCCTGCGACGGCGGGTCCGACGAGCCGGGCTGTCTGGAAGTTGGCGGAGTTGAGGCTGACGGCGTTGCGCACGTCCTTGGGGCCGACCATCTCCACGACGAAGGACTGGCGCGTCGGGTTGTCGACGACGGTCACCATGCCGAGCAGGAAGGCGATCGCGTACACGTGCCATACCTGCACCTGGCCGGTGAGCGTCAGCGCGGCGAGCGCGAGGCCGAGCACGCCCATCGTGGACTGGGTGAGCATCAGCAGCTTGCGCTTCGGGTAGCGGTCGGCGATGACGCCGCCGTAGAGGCCGAAGAGCAACATCGGCAAGAACTGCATGGCGGTGGTGATGCCGACCGCGGTGGAGGAGCCGGTGAGGCTGAGCACCAGCCAGTCCTGGGCGATGCGGGACATCCAGGTGCCGGTGTTGGAGACGACGGCACCGGTGGCGAAGAGCCGGTAGTTGCGGACCTTCAGCGAGCTGAAGGTCTGGCGCTTGATCGCTGTGGTGGGGGTGGTGGCTGAGGGGGCGGGTATGGGGTTCGATCCGGGTGCGGCGTCTGCTCCGGGGGCCGAACTCAAGGGTGGGTCTCCTTAGGTGAGGGGCGAGGGGTGAGGGGTCGTCGTCCTACAGGTGCGCCAGCTTCTCCAGTACCGGGGCCGCCTCGCGCAGCGTCGCCCATTCGTCGTCGTCGAGCCCTTCGGCGAGCTGGGCCAGCCACAGATTCCGTTTGCGTCGGGCGTCCGCGAGGATCGCCTCGGCCTGCTCGGTGCGGCTGACCACGATCTGACGGCGGTCCTCCGGGTGCGGATCCCGGCGGACCAGGCCCTTGGCTTCGAGCATGGCCACGATGCGGGTCATCGACGGCGGCTGCACGTGTTCCTTGCGCGCGAGTTCGCCGGGTGTGGCGGAGCCGCAGCGCGCAAGAGTACCCAGTACGGACATCTCGGTCGGGCTGAGCGACTCGTCCACGCGCTGGTGGCGCAGCCGCCGCGACAGGCGCATCACGGCCGATCGCAGGGCGCTCACCGCGGCGAGGTCGTCCTCGGACAGTTTGGTCACGTTCATTAGACTATCTCATTAGCCTCTCTAAGGAAACCCCTTTCCGCCCTCAAACGCCGCTGTGTGCGAACTCACCCGTCCGAGTGAGTTCGTTCCGGAAAATGACGCGCGTGCGGGCGGCCTCCGAGGACGGTAGGACGCATGGGATCTGGTGGATCGGGCGCACACCTCTCGAAAGTGCTCAGCCTGCGGATAGACGCAGAGCTGCTGGAACGGATCGGCGATCATGCCGCGAAACGCGGAATGAGCGTCCAGGACTACGTGGTCCGGACGCTCGTCCGCGATGACTTCGACGAGCGGTTCAAGACGGCGGTGGACGAGACGCGCCGCTTCTACGCCAGCTGACGAAACGTACGTCTGCCCGCTGCTCTGTTGCCCGCTGCTCTGTTGCTCGCTGCTCTGTTGCTCGCTGCTTCGTTACTTCGCCAGGCCGAAGGCGGGCATGAGGTAGTAGAAGGCGAACACCGCCGCCACCACGTAGAGCGCGGGCGGCACCTCGCGGCCGCGCCCGGCGGCGATGCGCAGCAGGCAGAAGGTGACGAAGCCGATGCCGATGCCGTTGGTGATCGAGTACGTGAACGGCATCATCAGCATCGTCAGGAACGCCGGCACGGCGATGGTGAAGTCGCTCCAGTCGATGTCGCGGATGCCGTTGGCGAGGATCAGGAAGCCGACCGCGACGAGTGCGGGGGTCGCCGCCTGAGCCGGCACCATCGTGGCCAGTGGCGTCAGGAACAGCGACAACACGAACAGCAGCCCGGTGACAACGCTCGCGAGCCCGGTCCTGGCCCCTTCGCCGACGCCGGCCGTCGACTCCACGAAGCAGGTGTTGGCCGAGGCCGAGGTGGCTCCGCCGAGTGCGGTGGCTATGCCGTCCACGAAGAGCACCCGGTTCATCCCGGGCAGCTCCTCGGATGGGGTGAGCAGGTGTGCCTCGTCGGCGACGCCGAGGATCGTCCCCATCGCGTCGAAGAAGCCGGACAGCAGCACCGTGAAGACGAAGAGCACGCCGGTGACGATGCCGACCTCGTGGAAGCCGCCGAAGATGGACACCTTCCCGAGCAGCCCGAAGTCGGGGGTGGCGACGGGGTTACCCGGCCACCTGGGCACGGTGAGCCCCCATGAGCCTGCGGGCACCTTGGCGATCGCGTCGATGACGAGCGCGACGACCGTCATCGCGACGATGCTGATCAGGATCGCGCCGGGCATCCTGCGGATGATCAGGGCCAGGGTGAGCAGCGCACCGAGGATGAAGACGAGCACGGGCCACCCGTTGAGGTGACCGTTTCCACCGAGCTGAAGCGGGACGGTGGTGTGCGCGGCGTCCGGGATGCGGCTGACGAATCCGGCGTCGACGAGGCCGATGAGGAAGATGAACAGGCCGATCCCGATCGCGATCGCCTTGCGCAGCGCCACCGGGACGGCGTTCATGACGCGCTCGCGCAGGCCGGTGGCGACCAGCAGCATGATCGCGATGCCTGCGAGCACCACCATGCCCATCGCGTCGGGCCAGGTCATCTTGGGTGCGAGCTGCAGCGCTACGACGCTGTTGACGCCGAGCCCCGCGGCGAGCGCGATCGGGACGTTGCCGATGACGCCCATCAGAAGTGTGGTGAGGGCGGCGGTCAGCACGGTCGCGGTGACGAGCTGGCCGTGGTTGAGGTGATGGCCGTACTTGTCCACGCCGCTGCCGAGGATGATCGGATTCAGCACGATGATGTACGCCATCGCAAAGAAGGTGGCGATGCCGCCGCGGACCTCGCGGTAGACGCTGGAGCCACGCTCGGAGATCTTGAAGAACCGGTCCAGGCCGTTGGTGGGACGATGCGGGGCCTTGGGGGGCACGGCGTCGACCGGAGTGGTCGCCGAACGAGGCATTGGGGTCCTTCGGTGGTGCAGGTTGGCGCGATGGCGCCATGGATGGATCTGTTATCTATGGATGTTCGCTATGGATCAATTTGGAGGATCCGACGACAGGTCTAGGCCACAGTCGGACCGCTTCAGTATGAATCGATGAACGTTGAAGAGCCATCTCCGCGCGTAGACCTCGCGGGGACCGTCGTGGACCGCCCATCGCCCGCTGCCGCGATGCGCATGTGCACCGCCCCCGTAGTCTGTGCACATGCGCCTGACGAAGTGGACGCCCCAGCACGAGACGCCCGAGCCGCTCGAAGCCAATGACGTCGCGATCGTTACCAGCGGCACCATTGTCTGGTTCGTCCTCTTCCTCGCCCAGCTCCCCTTCTACGGATGGTTCGCCCGAAACGGCCACGCGTGGTGGATCTGGTCCTGCCTGACCGGGGGTTGCCTCGGCCTCGTCGGCCTGTGGTACGTACGGAGGCGGCGCGACGCGATACGGCGTGCGCGCGATGCGGGTGCGTGACACCGTCTGAACCATGACCAACGGCACCGATGACGCGGAGACGGGAGTCGTCGGGCCTGACCGCCGCAGCAGGGCAGCCCTGCGCGGCCTGACGTCGGCACAGGTGGCGGAGCGCGTCGCCCGCGGCGAGGTCAACGACGTCCCGGTGCGCTCATCCCGTTCGGCCGCGGACATCATCCGCGGCAACGTCTTCACCCGCTTCAACGCGATCCTCGGTGTCCTCTTCCTGATCATTCTCGTCGTCGGGCCGCTCCGGGACGGCCTCTTCGGCTTCGTGATCATCGCCAACACCTTTATCGGCATCATCCAGGAGCTGCGCGCCAAGCAGACCCTCGACAGCCTCGCCCTGATCGGAGAAGCCAGGCCGATGGTGCGCCGGGACGGCATCGCCGCCCCGCTGTCCACCTCGCAGATCGTCCTCGGCGACGTGATCGAGCTCGGCCCCGGCGACAAATGCGCCGTCGACGGCGAGGTCGTCGAGGCCGACGGGCTCGAGATCGACGAGTCGCTCCTCACCGGCGAGGCCGACCCCGTGCTCAAGGAGCCGGGCGACCCCGTGATGTCGGGCAGCTTCGTCGTCGCGGGCGGCGGCGCCTTCACCGCGACGAAGGTCGGCCGCGAGGCCTATGCTGCGGCGCTGGCCGAGGAGGCGAGCCGCTTCACCCTCGTCCACTCCGAACTGCGTTCCGGCATCAGCCAGATCCTCAAGTACGTGACGTGGATGATGATCCCGGTCGCCATCGGCCTGATCATCAGCCAGCTCTACGTCCAGCAGCACGACTGGCGCGAGGCGGTGCGCCGCATGGTCGGCGGGATCGTGCCGATGGTCCCGGAAGGGCTGGTGCTGCTGACGTCGGTGGCCTTCGCGATCGGCGTGATCCGGCTCGGCCGCAAGCAGTGCCTGGTCCAGGAGCTCCCGGCGATCGAGGGGCTCGCGCGGGTCAACGTCGTCTGCCTGGACAAGACGGGCACGCTGACGGAGGGCGGCATGGACGTCACCGAGCTGCGCACCCTGGGCGGGGCCGAGGAGGCGTACGTGCGGCGGGTGCTCGCCGTGCTCGGAAGCGCGGATCCGCGGCCCAACGCCAGCCTGCAGGCCATCGTTGACGCCTACCCGTTGGACGGGGAGTTGAACGGGGAGCGCTGGCGGTGCACGCGCGCGCTGCCGTTCTCCTCGGCGCGCAAGTACAGCGGTGCCACCCTGGAGGAGCCGGGCGACACCGGCAGTACCTGGCTGCTCGGCGCCCCAGACGTCCTGCTGCCGCCGGGCCACCCCGAACTCGCCGAGGTCGATGCGCTCGGGGCTCAGGGGCTGCGGGTGCTACTGCTCGCGCGGACGACGAGGGGGCTGGACGATCCGGTGGTGGGGAGCGACGTCACGCCGACGGCACTGGTCGTCCTGGAGCAGCGGCTGCGCGGCGATGCCGCCGACACCCTGCGCTACTTCGCCCGTCAGGAGGTCGCCGCCAAGGTCATCTCCGGTGACAACGCGGTGTCGGTCGGAGCGGTCGCCGCCAAGCTGGAACTGCCGGGGGCGCAGCACCCGGTGGACGCACGACGGCTTCCGCCCGAACGGGACGCGATGGCCGCGGCGTTGGAGAGCGGCTCGGTCTTCGGCCGGGTCACCCCGCAGCAGAAGCGGGACATGGTGGGCGCGTTGCAGTCGCGCGGGCACAACGTGGCGATGACCGGCGACGGCGTCAACGACGTGCTGGCCCTGAAGGACGCGGACATCGGCGTGTCGATGGGCTCGGGCAGCGAGGCGACGCGTGCGGTCGCGCAGATCGTGTTGCTCGACAACAGCTTCTCGTCACTGCCGTCGGTGGTCGCGGAGGGACGCCGGGTGATCGGCAACATCACCCGCGTCTCCAACCTCTTCCTGACCAAGACCGTCTACTCGGTGCTCGTGGCTCTGCTCGTGGTGATCTGGCGGGTGCCGTACCCGTTCCTGCCCCGCCATCTGACGCTGTTGAGCTCACTGACGATCGGCGTGCCGGCCTTCTTCCTCGCGCTCGCGCCCAACACGGAGCGCGCCAAGCTGCATTTCGTGCGCCGGGTGATGCGCTTCGCGCTGCCGATGGGGATCGTCACGGGCGTCGCCACCTTCGCCTGTTATCTGATGGCACGTCACTGCTATGCGGGCGCGGGCGCGCTGGCGGCCGAGACCAGCGTGGCGACGCTGACGCTCTTCCTGATCTCGATGTGGGTGCTGGCCATCGTCGCGCGACCGTACACCTGGTGGCGGGTGCTGCTGGTCGCGGCGATGGGCCTGGCGTTCGTGGTGGTGCTGGCCACCCCGCGGCTGCAGACCTTCTTCACGTTGAAGCTGGTGGGTGCACAGGCGCCGTGGACGGCGGTGGCCATCGCCGTCGTGGCAGCGGCGGTACTGGAGGCGATCTGGCGCTGGATCGACCGCAGGCCTGCGTGACCGCCGTCGGCTCTACGAGGCGGCGATTCCTCGACCGTGCGGCGATGGCGGAACGCGCGCACACGCATCCGTACAGTGGTCGGCATGCGTGGAATGCGAGAAATGCGGATCTCTGCCGTGACCAAGGCCGTGGCCGTGGCGGCGTTGCTGGCGTGTGCAGCCTGTTCGGGGAGCTCCGGGAGCTCGGGGAGCTCCGGGAGCTCGGGAACGGCGAATCCTGCCCTCGGTGCGCAGAGCTCCCTCGGCGTGAGCCGGGGGCACGGCTTCGATCCGTCCGGGGCGTTCAGTCCCGCCATGACCTGCGACACGCGGGAGGACTCCTCGCCGGAACTGACCTTCTCTCACGTGCCGGCCCGCACCGCCGAGCTCGCGCTCGCCTTGGTCGATCTGGACGTCAACAAGATTCACTGGCTGTTGCTCGGCGTTCCCGCGACGGCGCGCGGCATCGCGGCGCCCCAGCTGCCGCACGGTGCACGCGCGGCCCTCAACGACTTCGGCATGGCGGCCTACTTCGGGCCGTGCCCGCCGCACGGCACCACCCACCACTACCGGCTGACGCTGTACGCCCTCCGTTCCCCGATGCCGGCATCCTTCGACGGACGTACACCTCCGCAGCAGACGCTGAAGGAGATCCAGCGCCGCGCCCTCGCGTCCGCGTCGCTCGTCGCGCCCTACACCCGGCGCTGAGCCCCGCTGCTCACGCCGCTTACATCACGCCCAGTCCCAGCGGATGCCGAAGCGGCACGGTCCCGCGGCGAGGGCGACCGCGTGGACGGCTCCGGAGGCATCCAGGCGCAGCAGCCGTTCCTGGGGGCGGGAGTCGAGTTCGGCGGTACGGAAGGAGTGGCAGGCCACGGGGAGGGCTGCCGGGTCGAAGTGGACTTCGAGGAGGTGTTCGCGCATCGGCACGTGGATGGTGGACTCGATGCGCGTGGAGTACGGGCGCGGGGAGCGGTGTTCGAAGGTGTACTCCACGATGACGGTCTCGCCGCGCTCCAACGGCCGGTCGAAGAGCACCTCGGTGACGACGAGGCCGTCCTCCGGCACCTCGACGAGTCGGCCGGTGCGGCAGGGGGCCTCGGCGCGTACGCGGGGCGGCGGGCCGGGGTTGTCGAGGCGGTAGACGGCGATCCAGCGGTCGGCGCCGTCGCGTTCGGCGCGCAGCAGGCGGCGGCTCCACATGGAGCGTTCGCATCCCTGCGCGTCCATCTCGAGCCGGTTGTGGCAGCTGAGCCGGGTCAGGCTCTCGTCCCACTGGGTGTCGACGAGGCTCAGCGCGTCGACGAGGTCGCGGTTGCGGGACCAGACGTCGGCGAGGCGCGGGTGCTCGGTGGTGGCGGGGAGCCAGCGTCCGCGGGGCCGAGGCGGGCCGAGGAGCGCTGCGAGCGCGCCGGGCGGGAGGCACAGCACGTCTTCGAGGACGGCGAGTGCGGCGAGTGACTGCGGTCGTTCGGGCCGGTAGCGGCCGGACTGCCAGGAGCTGAGGGTGGCGGGCGCCACCGTGGTGCCGCGGCGGCGCAGGCGGTCCTGGATGCGGTCGAGGCTGAGGCCGCTTGCGGCGATGGCGGCGCGCAGAGCCTCGTGGAAGGGGCCGTTGCGCAGCAGCCGGGCCATGTGCGGCGTCACGGGTTCGGCGGCGGCACTGGCGCCGGCGTTCGCGCCGTTCCCTGGCGCCGGGCGATCCGCGGTGGTGACCAGGGGTCTGAGTTCCATGGGGACTTCCTGTCCTTCCGGAATCTGTCGCGCCGCGAGACGGCACTCAGCCTCTTACCCGGGCCGGGCCGAAAACAGTCCATTGACCGGCTGTTTCCTCGACCTTGACGCGCCGTTGTCCATAGGAAATGCCCAGGAAATCCTCAGACGGGGTGCAGCACGGGCGCGCAGGACCGGTCATGTTGCGCCACTGTTGCGTCGCCAATTCCCGCAAGACTGAACGTTTCCGCACGCCTTGTGGCTCCATCCACCGTCGCACAAACTGTCGTTCACCGTCCGGAGATCGCGGGCCCGCTCCGAACGGCGTCCCTCCACACCCTGCCTTGAGGGAGACATCCATGTCCTTCAGACCGTCCGCCCGCATGCTCACCGTCGCTGCTGCCGGTGTCGCGGCCGCAGCATTGGCCACCCCAGCGCTCGCGGCCACCCCGACGTCGGCTCCGCAGCACCCGGCGCAGATCACCCAGGCGATAGCGAGCCACGAGAGCCACGCCCTGCACGGCATACGACAGTCGACCACGAGCTCCGTGGAATCCACCAACTGGTCCGGTTACGCCGCCACCGGCTCCTCGGGCGCCTACAAGTCCGTCTCATCCTCGTGGGTCCAGCCCTCCGTCACCTGCGGTTCGTCGACCACGTACTCCTCGTTCTGGGTGGGGCTCGACGGATACAGCAACTCCGCGCTCGAACAGACCGGCACCGAGGCCGACTGCATCGGCGGCAAGGCGACGTACGGCGCCTGGTGGGAGGTGCTCCCGGCATCGGAGAGCGCGTACTCAGGGGTCACTGTCGCGGGCGGCGACAGCATGACCGCCACCGTCACGGACAACGGCAACGGAACCTTCACCATGACCCTGAAGGACAGCACCCGGGGCTGGACGAAGTCGACCACGCACGCGGGCTCCTCCGGCTACCAGGACAGCTCCGCCGAGGTCATCGCGGAGGCCCCCGAAGTGAACGGCTCGATCGCCAGCCTCGCGAACTTCGGCACCGTCAACTTCAGCGGCGCCACCGCGGGCGGCGCCTCGCTCGGCAGCACCTCGCCGACCGAGATCGTCATGGTCAACAGCAGCGGCAGCACCGTGCGTGCCCAACCGGGTTCGATCTCCGGCGGAAGCTTCTCCGACACCTGGAAGCACTCCTGATCTGACCCGACCCCCAGTGACGAGTGCGCCCCGCCGGTCCACCGGGACGGCGGGGCGCATTCATTCATGCCGGCGGTGATGCCGTCAGTCGAGGTCGGCGACGATCGAGCCCACCCGCTCGCCGAGGGTGCGGTCGCGGGCGTTGAGGATCAGTGCGTAAACCACTGCCACGACGATGACGGCGGCGCTGATCAACGGGAACGAGTTGAACGGAGCGGGCTGACCGGGCTTGACCAGCTGGTAGAGCGGATAGCCGATGGCGACGACGCCACACAACGGCAGCACCAGATGACGCAGCGGCGAGAACAGATCACGGTGGTTGCGCCGGTAGTACACCGGAAGCGCCAGGTTGGCGACGAGCCAGGTGACGACGATCAGGATGGTGCCGAGGGTCGCGGAGTCGCCGAAGAAGGTGACGGGGTCGATGTTCCAGCCCCAGCCGAAGGCAAGAGCCAGCGCGATGACGAGATAGACGACGAAACTCGCCCACGGCGTACGGGTGTTGGGGGTGACCCGGGCAACGGCGGACGGCAGCAGGCCCTCACGCCCCGAGTTGAAGATCAGCCGTGACTGCGAGTTGGCCGCGGAGATCAGCGATCCCACGATCGAGGTGAACCCGGCGAGATACGCCAGCACCGCGCCGCCGCCGAGCACCCCCTGGGCGACGTCGACGAACGGCACCTTGGACGCCCCGAGCTTGGCGGTGTCATAGCCGAAGCCCACCACCGTCACGTAGGAGAAGAGCAGATAGCTGACGGCCATCGCGGCCACCGACAGGTAGATCGCCTTCGGCACGGCGGCTCGCGGATTGTTGGTCTCCTCGGCGAGCGCCGCCGAGTTCTCCCAGCCGACGAAGAGGTAGACGGCGAGCGGGAAGCCGAGGCCGAGCCCCTTGATGCCGCCGGCGAGATGGCCCGGCTCGAACGGGGCCGCGGTCAGATGCCCGCCGTGCTTGATCAGCACCCACACGCTGACCAGCAGCAACAGTCCCATCTCGAAGGCGAAGAGCGCGCCCGCCCACTTGGTGGAGACCGAGACGCCCTTGACCATCAGCACGAAGGCGCCGGCGGTGAGCACCGCGGTGAACCACTGCCAGGCGATGTGCACATGGAAGTAGTGCGCGATGATCACCGAGGTCCAGCCGCCGGAGATCGCCACCACCGAGGAGACGGCGATGATGTAGCCGAGGGAGACCACGATGGTCGTCGTGATCGCAGCGACCGGCCCGAACGTCTTGCCGATGAAGGTGATGAACGAGCCCGTCGAGGGGATCGAGCGGGAGAACTCGGCGAGGGTGTTCCCCAGCAGGGCGACGACCACGGTGGCCGCGAGGATCGTCAGCGGCGCCGCGACCCCTGCGGTCTGCGCGATGAGGGCGAAGCCGAAGAAGAAACTCATGGCCGGGCCGATGTTGGCCATCGTCGACGCGGTGATGTCGGCGAGCCCGAGCGCACCGCGGTGCAGGCGCTCGGGGCCGGCGGCCGGTGCGTTACCGTCTGTGCGCGGCGTCGTGTCCACGGCAGCTCCCTTGGTCAGGACGTACGGGCCTGAGGCCAAGGTGGTTCCCCGTAAAGACCGAGGTCACCCCTCGAACCCAAGGGCTCTCCGTCAGTCGAACCAGCGGGCCGTCGCCAGCTCCTGCGTGCGCGACGGGTCCTCCAGCAGCGCCGCCACCTCGAACCGCCGCTGCCACTCCCCCGCCGCCCAGGCGAGCCCGGCCGCGACGCCTTCGAGCGTGGACGCGTGCAGCAGCCCGTCCACATACCGCCAGTCCAGCTCGATGCCGCCCTCGGCACCCTCCACCAGCAGCTCCTCGTGTTCGAGATACGAGGCGGGCGCGCCGGGCAGCAGCTCGCGCACAGCGTCCGGGACGGTGTGCGGTTCACCGTGCGTGGTGACGGGGGCCGGGAACGCCTCGCTCAGGCGGCGCACCTGGAACAGCTCGGCGAGGTCGGCGGCCCACCGCGGGCCCGCCGGGAGCAGCGGGCGCCCGGTGGCGAGCGGCAGCAGGTCGGGAGCGTCGGTAACCAAGGCGTCGGCGGCGTCGATCACCGTCACCCGGCCGTCGACGACGGCGCGCAGCTCGTCGGGGAGGGTGACGGAATCCGGGTCGAGCTCGGACAACGCGGCGTAGAGCGCACGCAGTTGGGAAGCGGTGACGGGACGGCCCGCGTCGGCGAGACGCGAGAGCAGCTCGGCGGGGCCGCCGGGCTCGCCGAGCAGGGTGGGCACGGAGGTGCGCACGCCGAGCGCGCGCAGTACCTGCTCGTCCACCTGCGCCGTCTCGGCCTCGTCGTAGAGCCCGGCGAGCAACGGATCGCCGCCGGAGGCACGCAGCCCGACCGGGCGACGGCCGTCGAGCACCGGGTGGTCCCGCAGCCACCATGCCGCATACGGGCGCACCGACTGCGTCGTCCCGTCGGGCAGCAGCACCCGCACCGGGGCGGTGATCGCGTCGCGCAGCGGCGGGCGGGCGAGCAGGGCGAGCGCCTGCGGCCAGGCGTCGTCGTCGACGAGGTCGAGGTCGCGCACGGCGATGATCTCGGTGGCGACGGGCGGCACATCGGTGTGCGGCAGCTGGTCGAGCACGTCCTCGCACCACACGTCGACGGCGTCGAGGAGCCCGACGTCGTCGGGTTCGGCCCAGTCGCCCTGGCGCGGTTCGAGGTCGTCGGGGTCGAGGACGACGTCGCCGGCGCGCACCAGGGCGAAGGTGGCGAGCACGCCGACGGCGGTGAGCGGCTGTTCACCCCAGCGCTCGGCCAACTCCGGGTCCAACAAGGCCATTTCATCCGCTCGGATGATCTCCTCGAACGGGCTGCCCGGGTAGACGAGTTCACTCGCAGGGGTGAGTTCACCCTCGTCGTCGGGGAGCGCGAGCGCGCCGAGCCACGGCTCGTCGCCGGGCGAGAGGTTGGCGTCGCGCACCAGCGCGAGGACGATGTCGGCGAGCTCCTCGGCGTCCGGTGCGCCGCCCACGTCGCCATCGGCGTACCATGCCTCGCCCTCGTCGAGCGATGCCGCGACGGCCGCCCTGACCTGCGGGGAGGTGAGCACCGCGCGCGGGGTGGCGGGGAGCGCGCCGAGCTTCTCCAGCAGCGGATGCGCAGCCTCGGGGTGGGCGACCTTCAGACCGAGCCGGCCCAGCCCCTCGGGGAGCGGGCCCTCGGCCATCGGCAGCAGGATCTGGCGCGGCCCGACGACGGTCCTGCCGTCGGTGAGCGGTACGGGCAGGCCGCTTAGGCGGTCCGGGTCAGTGCCGGAGAGCGCGTCGTAGAGCCGGTGCCACCAGTGCGGGGGCCGCTCGGTGCCGGCGAGACGGTCGATGGCGTCGCCGAGCGGGATCCGCGCGACGCCGAGCGAACGCAGCTCCGCCCGCCGCTCCAGGCCGGCCGGGAGCAGGCTGGGGAAGACCTCGGAGAGCACGGTGACGGTGGCGGCCGAGGCACCCTCGATGAGCTCGGCACGGTCGGGGCGGAGCGCCTCGGCCTCGCCGTCGGGCTCCGGGGGCGTGAGGGCCTGCCGCCGCTCCTCGTCGGCGGCGCGCGGCAGGAAGGCGGTGCCGGGCAGGCGGTCGAGCAGCTGCCTGCGCAGTTCGGCGTCGAGTTCGCCCCGGCCGAGCGGGCCCGGCACCAGGTCGATGGTGCCGGTGGTGATCGGCTGCCATTCCGCGAGCAGCGTCGCATACGTCTCCGCGGCGCGCTCGGTGATGAAGTCGGCGAGCGGGCCGGGCGCGACATGGCGGCGGGTCGGGTCGAGCGGGAGCGAGGCGATGAGCAGCGCCGGCACGCCGAGCGGCTCGTCGGTGGGGGTGGGCGCGTGCACGACGGGCCCGGTGCGGGGGCGGTCGGGTGCGCCGTCCATGCCGACCGGCACCGCCCAGGTGACCTGCCAGTACGGCCGCAGCCGCTCCTCGACCGGGCGGCCGTCGAGCAGTGCCGGGGCGAGCGGGCCGCCCGCGCCGGCCACCCGCCAGCGGGTGACGCCGGAGGCGGTGTCCTCGACGACGACGTCCTGCCTGATCTGACGTCGCGTCAGCGTACGGGTGGTCTCGGGGGTTTCGACGACGACCTCGGTGAGGCCGGGCAGGGTGAGCAGCAGAGCGTCGTCGATCCCGGCGAGGAGCCGGCTCGCCAGGTCCTCCGCGGCGCCGTCCCGCAGCGGCAGCACGACCACGGTGTCGTAGCCGTCGGGTGCGACCCCCTCGGCCGGCAACGGCAGCCGCAGCAACGGGACATGGCCGTCACGCCGCCGCAGCTCGTCGGCGAGCACCGGGCTCGACTCGGCTGCCCGCTCGGTCAGCTCCCGCGCCTCGGCGAGCGACCACCGCACGCCGCCGGAGCGGCCGACGACGGCGGGCTCGTCGCTCACCGCGAGCACGGCGGAGAATCCGACGCCGAACCGGCCGACCGCCGCCGGCGCCTCGTCGCGCTTGGCGGAGGCGCGCAGTGTGGAGAGCGATTCGACGCCCGCGGCGTCGAGGGGTGCGCCGGTGTTGGCGGCGGCGAGCACCGTCGGCTCGCCCGGCGCATCCGCGGGGTGCAGGGTCAGCCGGAGGCGCCCGGGCACACCGGCGCGCAGGGCGGCGTCGGCGGCGTTCTGCGCGAGCTCCACCACCAGGCGGTCGCGGTAGCCGCCGAGCGCGAGGTCCTCCTCGGCATTGGCGTCCTCCCGGAAGCGGGCCGGGGACGCGATCCACGCATCGAGCACGCTGCGACGCAGCCGTGCGGTCCCGAACGGGTCGGCTCCGCCCGTCTCGCCCCGCACCATCGCCGTACCGCCCACGTGATCGTCTCCCTCTCGCCTCGGCAGGGAACGTTCCCTGCGGCGGCGACGTTATCGCGTCGCCGACGGCCGCGGAGGATCAGGAGTGGCCGAGCTCCTCCTCGGATCCCGCTTCCTCGACGGAACCGCCTCCGCGTTCAGGGTGCAGGTGCATCGGCTCGATGTGCATCTCGTCGAGGACCGGGGGCGCGGGGCGCGGGGGACGCGGCATCACGGCGGCCTCCGAATGCCCGCCGCATCCGTAGCCGAGCGAGACGACATGACCGTCGGCCGGGCTGAACTCGTTGGCGCAGATGCCGAACGCCTGCCGCAGCGAACCGGCGATGGGCACCAGGAAGCCGCAGGTGACGCAGTGCGCCGGAGCGGCCTGCGCCATGGGGGACTTGGGACCGTACGACTCGTCCCAGCGGTCGGCGGCGGAGTACAGCCCGTAGCGGGACAGGACGCGGGCGCGGCGCAAGCCGAGCTCCTCGGCGAGCGCGGCCATGTCGCCCGCGCCGGGGGTGCGCGGCGTCGCCGGGGTCGTGACGTCCAGGTCCTCGGCGGCGGCGAGTTCGGCGATCGGTTCGGACAGCACCGAGTTCGGCGGCGGCGAGTCGTCGCCCAGCCAGCCCGGTTCGAGGCGCAGGTCGTCGGCCTCGGTGGGCAGCAGGTCGCCGGGGCCCAGGTCTCCGGGGCGCAGCCGCTCGCTCCACGGAACCCATTCGGGTGCGAGCAGCGCATCGGCGTCGGGCAGCAGCACGGACTCGTCGACGGTGACCTGCTTGGCGCGGGATGCGCGGGCCACGGTGACGGCCCACCGCCAGCCGCGGTAGGCGGGATCGGTGCAGGCGAAGGAGTGCGTGACGACGCGGTCCCCCTCGGCCACCGCCCCGAGGTACTCGCCGACGCCCTGTTGTCCCGCGGTCTCCTCGGCCGCGGCGAGGGCGAGGGCGACCGCCTCGGCGCACAGGCGGTCGGGGGTCCGGCTTCGCATCGCTGCACTCACAAGAATCGATTCTCTCCTACGCCGTCTCACGAGTGCGCCGACCGAAGGGCCGGGCCGGACGGAGCGGACCTGCGGACCGCGTCGACGTCCTGCGGGGTCGTCCTCGGGCGGACGGCGCACCTGTCGCATCCCATTCTGCGGGATCGCCCGGGTGCGCACGGTACCGTCCCGCGCTCGGCGCGGGGAAGTCGGGGGTGCGTTGCACGCAGGTACGTGGAGGTGGGACAGGTGTTGCGCCCGCACTCCCTCCCGCCCCTGGTCTTCGGAGGGGGTGCCTGCCATGCCCGAAGGGCTATGGGGGAGGGGGAACTCCTCCGTGATCCGGGGGGCAAATAGGGGCAGGATGCCTGACGTGGGTGCCGTCCGGAGGAACGGGCGCGGCGGGCGGATGCAGCGGGCCGGCCGCGCGACCGGGCGCGCGTTCACCCGCGGGGGGCACCTCGTCCGCGACCGGATCCGCCGTCTGACACACGCCCAGGGCGCGGGCGAAACCGGGCTCGGGCAGCTCATCGAGCTGAGCCTGGTCAACTCCGCGGGCGACATGATGATCACCATCGCGCTGGCGAGCACCATCTTCTTCTCGGTTCCCACCGGCGAGGCCCGCGGGCGCGTCGCGCTCTACCTGCTGGTGACGATGGCTCCGTTCACCCTGCTCGCGCCGCTCATCGGCCCGATGCTCGACCGCATACCGCACGGCCGTCGAGCCGCGATGGCCGGTTCGATGATGGCCCGTGCCGTACTCGCCTGGACGATGGCCGGCGTGGTGAGCACCGCCGGGCTCGCGCTCTACCCGGCCGCGTTGTGCGTGCTCGTCGCGTCGAAGGCGATGGGCATCGTCCGGAGCGCCGTCGTACCGCGGGTGCTGCCGCCGCGGATCTCGCTCGTCAAGGCGAACTCGCGGGTGACGCTCGCCGGGCTGGCGTCGACGGCGGTGGCCGCCCCCGTCGGCGCCCTGCTCCACCTGATCGGGCCCGCTTGGCCGCTCTACGGCGCTTTCGTGATCTTCGTGGTCGGGGCGCCGCTGTGCTTCTCGCTGCCGCATGCGGTGGATTCGGCGAGGGGCGAGGCGAAGGCACGGCTCTCCGCGGACGAGAAGCCGACGGCCGGCGCGGCAAGGTCGCTGCGGCGCCCGGGCCTGCGCACCGTCGGCAAGCCGGTCTTCCATGCGCTGCAGGCGAACGCCGCGCTGCGCGGGTTGTCCGGGCTGCTCACCTTCTTCCTCGCCTTCGTACTGCGCGAGCATCCGCTCGGCGGGCTGAGCGCGGCCTTCTCGCTCGGCCTCGTCGCCGTCGCCGCGGGCGGCGGCAACGCTTTCGGCAATCTCCTCGGCTCCTGGCTGCGCTCCCGCGCCCCCGAGTTGATCATCACCACTGTGCTGCTCGTCGCGCTCGGTGTCACCGCGTTCGGTGCCGTCGCCTACGAGACGATCACCGTCCCCGTCGTCGCCGCCGTGGCCGGCCTCACCCAGGCGATGGGCAAGCTCGCACTCGACGCGACGATCCAGCGCGACGTACCGGAAGAGGTGCGCACATCGGCGTTCGCACGCTCCGAGACGGTGCTGCAACTGGCGTGGGTGGTCGGCGGCGGACTCGGCATCGTGATGCCGCTGATCGGCGCGGTGGGGCTCGCGGTGGGTGCGGCGCTGCTGGCGCTCGGCGCGGTCTTCAGCGTGCGAGGACTGCTGACGGCGGCCAGGCGCGGCACGCCGCACCCCCGCGCGGTGTGAGCAGGACCGACCGGTAGCCTCACCCCCATGACCATTCGCCGCAGTGCCGCCGCCGCCAGCGCGGTCGCCCTCGGGCTGCTCGCCCTGTCCGCCTGCTCGAAACCGACGCCGCTGGCCACCGTCACCGTCGGCAAGGGCTCCGTCAACACCGAGGCCGCCTGCTACAACAACGGCAAGCCCCTCACCTCGGACATCCTGCAGTCGTGCCTCGCCAAGGCGCCGACGCACACCGTCAAGGTCCGCCAGACCGACACCGTCCACCTCGGCGTCGACCCGGCCATCGCCAAGAACGGCTGGCTGATCGTCGGCGACTCGACGCAGAAGACCAACATCATCAAGGACACCTACCGCTCCTTCAGCGGCCAGTCGCTCTTCGTCGACCAGTCGACGGGCCAGTCCTCGTCGAGCATCGTGATGAACGTCGTGGAGAGCGCCGGCGACAACAGCGGCGCGCTCGGCGTGTGGAAGTTCAAGATGGAGCTGCAGAGCTGAACCGCCGGGACGGCGAGCCGATGCGGCTGCTGGTGGTGACCGCGGTGGCGGGCGAGCGCGATGCCGCGGTCCGGGGCCTGCGCGGCGCGCGCGACGTGCAGGAGCACCTGCTGCCCGGAGGCCGCAGTGCGGCGAGCGTCCAGGGCGCCGGAGTCGTCGCCGACGTGCTCGCCGCCGGGGTCGGGCCGGGCGCCGCCGCCGCGGGAACCGCCGCCGCGCTCGCCCACGCACCGTACGACATCGTCATCTGCGCCGGGATCGCCGGCGGGTTCGCCCCCGCGGCGCGCGTCGGCTCCGTCGTCGTCGCGGACGCGATCATCGCCGCCGACCTCGGCTCCGAATCACCCGACGGCTTCATCCCCGTTGCCGACCTCGGCTTCGGCACCTCCCGGCACCTGCCGCCCGCCGCGCTCTCCCGCGCCGTCGCCGACGCGCTCGGCGCCGGGTACGGGACGGTCCTCACCCTCTCCACGATGACCGGCACCGCCGGTCGCGCCGCCGAACTGGCGGCCCGTCACCCGTCCGTGCTCGCCGAGGCGATGGAGGGATTCGGCGTCGCGGAGGCCGCCGCCGCCCACCGGCTGCCCGTCCTCGAGATCCGTGCGATCTCCAACCCGGTGGGCCCACGCGACCGCGCCTCCTGGCGGATCGGCGACGCGCTCACGGCGCTCACCGACGCGTTCGGCAAGCTCACGCCCGCACTGGAACAGGAGGCCGCGCCTTGAGCAACGCGCTGCGCATCGCGTACTCGCCGTGCCCCAACGACACGTTCGTCTTCCACGCCTGGGCGCACGGCCTGGTGCCCGGCGCGCCCGCACTCGATGTGACCTTCGCCGACATCGACATCACCAACGGCATGGCCGAGCGCGGCGAGCTGGAGATCCTCAAGGTCTCGTACGCCGTGCTGCCGTGGGTGCTCGACGAGTACACGCTGCTGCCGTGCGGCGGAGCACTCGGCCGCGGCTGCGGACCGCTGGTGCTCACCCGTGACGGGGGTACGGCGGCCGGGCTCGCCGGCCGGACCGTCGCCGTGCCCAGCGAGCGCTCGACGGCCTACCTGCTCTTCCGGCTGTGGGCGGCCGCGGAGGTGCCGGGCGGCGTCGGCGCGGTCGAGATCATGCCCTTCCACGAGATCATGCCCGCCGTGCGCGACGGCCGGGTGGACGCGGGACTCGTCATCCACGAGGCCCGGTTCACCTATCAGGAGTACGGGCTGACCTGCCTCGCCGACATGGGCGAGCACTGGGAGCAGACCACCGGGCTGCCGATTCCGCTGGGCGCCATCATCGCCAAGCGGTCGCTCGGCGAGCCGGTGCTGCGCCGACTGGCCGACGCGGCGCGCGCCTCGGTACGGATGGCCTGGGACGACCCGGCCGCATCCCGTGAGTACGTGCTGACGCACGCACAGGAGATGAACCCCGCCGTGGCGGACCAGCACATCGGCCTGTACGTCAACGAGTTCACCGACGCTCTCGGCGAGGACGGCTACGCCGCCGTACGCGGGCTGCTCACGCGCGCGGCGGCCGAGGGGCTGGTGCCGCCCCTCGGCCCGGATGCGCTGAATTTCCCGTGATCTCCTGAGCGTGAACTCCTGAAGCGCTAGACGTCCAGCTGGTCGGCGACCGCACGGAGCACGCCCGCGATCTTGCGGCCGTGCGCCTTCTCCGGATAGCGGCCGCGCTGCAGCGAGCGGGCCACCTCTTCCAGCAGCGTGGTCACGTCCTGGACGATCGGCAGCAATTCATCCGGCTTGCGGCGCTGCGCGGCCGCAACCGACGGCGCCGGGTCGAGAACCACCACGGACAGCGCCTGATCGCCGCGCTGGCCCGCGACAACGCCGAACTCCACACGCTGTCCCGGCTTGAGTGAGTCCACCCCGGCGGGCAGCACCGACGAGTGAACGAAGACGTCACCGCCGTCGTCGCGGGAGAGAAAGCCGAAGCCCTTCTCGCTGTTGAACCACTTGACCTTGCCGGTTGGCACGTCCGACCTCGTCCTCGTTCTATGAAAAACCACCGAATCCACCGCATACAGGCATGCGCGGACGCCCCGTTCAGCCCGGATAGCAGTGCAGCGGGCCTCCTTCAGACCCGCCTCCCACCAGGCTAATGGTCCGGACGCCCGTGACAAGACGCTGCCGCCCCATCCTGCCGCCGCTCCGACCCGCGTACCTGCCCGGCCTACCCTTGTCGGGTGACTACCTCACCCCTTCCCCGCCGGACGGCCCCAGGAACCTCCGCCCGCAAGCCGGGCGACCTGCTCGTACGAATTGGCGCGATCTTGTTCGTGATCGGGGCGGTGGCGACGCTCGCCACCATCACCCCCCTGTTCATCGGCTCGCACCCGCTGCCGACCGTCGCCTACTTCGTCTGCATGCTCATGGGCGTCGGCTTCGCCCTGGCGCTCGGCGGACTGCTGCGCTCCGCGCTCGCCCAGCGTCGTGAGGCGCGTCAGGCACAGGAGGCACTCGCCTCGTCATCCGCGACGTAGCCGGCGAACCACGAGGGGAACTCGCCGAGGCCGCCGAGCACGACATCGGCTCCGGCGGCGCGCAGCTCATCCGCGTCACACGGCCCCGTGGCCACGGCGACGGAGAGCGCCCCAGCGGTACGGGCGCCACGGACGTCCCCTATGTGGTCGCCGACGTACACCGCCGCACCGTGCTCCCGCAGGGCCTCGGCCTTCGCCTCCGCCCACAGCCAGCCGATCACCGCGTCCGGCTCGATACGCAGGTGCTTCAGGTGCAGCCGCGCATTCGGCTCGTGCTTGGCCGTGACGACGATGGCCTGCCCGCCGGCCGCCTGTACCGCGGCAATGGCCTCCCGCGCACCGGGCATGGCGGGGGTCGGCTCGATGGCGTGATTGATGTACAGCTCCCGGTACACGTCCGCTACGCGGGGAACGTCCTCGGCCGGGAACCAGTAGGCGAGCTCCTCGTCGAGCGGGGGGCCGAGGCGGGTGATCGCAAGATCCGAGTCGATGAAGACGCCGGTCAACCGGGACAGCTGGTCGTAGGCGGCCTTGATGCCGGGGCGGGAGTCGATGAGGGTCATGTCGAGGTCGAACCCCACGGTTATGGCCATGCGCCCCATTGTGCAGGTCGCGGCGCGTGACTCCGGCGGCGGGTGTTTTCCCCTCCCGCCCGCGGTTGCGTGACGCTGCGCTGGGCGCTGGGCCTTGGGGGTCGTGTTTCCTGCCATTGCGGCTTGCGTAGGTGTTTTCCCCGCCGCCCGCCCGTTGCCGTGACTAGGTGGGTCACGTGGGCGCTGCGTGGGTGGGTGGAGTCGGGGCCGCTGTGGGGTGTCTCCTCGGCGCTCGAACGTCACCTCGTACGCACACTGACCGTGGAATCGTTCTCGTCGCCTGCGGGGACACCCCTGCGCACCCCCTCCCAGGCCGGCTCCGCGCCTGCCACCCGACAGCACGAGAGGGTTCGGGTTCATCCTTTGCGGCCCCCGCTCACAGAGGTGTCAGCAGAAAGGACCACCGGCCCGCAGCCGCCCGACGGCAAAAGAGGGGACGCGCAGGGGTGCCCCCGCAGGCGACGAGAACAACCGCGCGGCACACAAACAGGCCACCTGACGTTCGAGCGCCCAGGAGGCACCCCACAGCGGCACCGACCCCCCAACAACGCCACGGCGCAACGCGACCCCAGACACGCGACCAGACCAATCACGCCAGCGGTGCCGAGGCCCACGTGAGCCCGGGCACGTGACCTCAGACACGTGACCAGGCCAGTCACGCCACCGGCGCCAAGGCGCACGTGACCCGGGTGATCACGGCAAACGGGCGGGCGGCGGGGAAAACACCCCCACGCCAACCGAAACGCACCCGCGGAGCGTCACCGCCGGTGAGAAAATCACGCACATGCGCCACGCGTACACCGTTGAAACCGTCCGAAAAGCGGAACACACACTCATGACGCGTGTTCCGCCCGGCACGCTGATGCAACGCGCCGCAGCCGGCCTCGCCGCCGCATGCGCGGACCTGCTCGGGCGCACCGGGCGCAGGCGCGGGATCTACGGATCCCGCGTCGTCGCCCTCGTCGGCAGCGGAGACAACGGGGGCGACACCCTCTACGCCACCGCCCGCCTCGCCCGCCGCGGCGCAGGAGCGACCGCCGTCCTGCTCGCGCCCGAAAAGACCCACCCCGGCGGTCTCGCCGCGTTCCGCCGCGCAGGCGGCCGTACCGTCACCCCCGCGGACGCGCCCCCGCTGATCGCCCGCGCGGACCTCGTCCTTGACGGGATCGTGGGCATCGGCGGCAAGGGCGGGCTCCGCCCGGAGGCCGCGGGCCTCGCCCGCGCCGCGTACGAGGCACGCGTGGCCGTCGTCGCCGTCGATCTGCCCAGCGGCGTCGACGCGAGCACGGGCGAGGTGCACGGCGACGCCGTGCGGGCCGACGCGACGATCACCTTCGGCACATACAAGCCGTGCCAGCTGATCGACCCGGCCGCGGAGCACACCGGCGCGCTGCGCCTGATCGACATCGGCCTCGGCCCGTACCTGCCCGACCCCGAGCTGGAGGCGTTGCAGCACGCGGACGTGGCGGCGTTGCTGCCTACGCCCGTCGGCGAGAGCGACAAGTACCGGCGCGGCGTCGTCGGCGTCGTCGCCGGGTCCGAGCGCTACCCTGGCGCGGCCGTGCTCGCGGTCGGCGGGGCGCTGCGCGGGGGCGCGGGCGCCGTACGGTATGTCGGGCCCGCGGCCGACGCCGTGATCGCGCGCTACCCGGAGACGCTGGTCTCGGCGGGTCCGCCGTCGAAGGCGGGACGCGTGCAGGCGTGGGTGGTCGGGCCGGGGCTCGGGGACGACGCGCGCGGGCGCCAGGCCGTCGCGGAGGTGCTCGCCTCGGACGTGCCGGTGCTGGTGGACGCGGACGGCCTGCGCCTCGCGGACCGCCGTGCCATCCGCGAGCGCACGGCGCCCACCGTGCTCACCCCGCACGCGGGCGAGGCCGCCGCGCTGCTCGAAGCCGCCCGTGAGGACGTCGAGACGGCCCGCCTGGCCCACGTGCGGCGGCTCGCCGAGGAGTTCGCGGCCACCGTGCTGCTGAAGGGGTCGACGACACTGGTGGCGGAGCAGGGCCATCCCGTGCGGGTCAATCCGACGGGCACGGCGTGGCTGTCGACCGCGGGCAGCGGCGATGTGCTTTCCGGTCTGACGGGCTCGCTGCTCGCCGCAGGGCTCACGGCACGGGATGCCGCGTCCGTCGGCGCCTACCTGCACGGGCTCGCGGGCCGCTACGCCGACGTGCCCTTCGGCTCCCACGAACTCGCCGAGCGCATCCCCGAGGTGTGGCACTCGGTGCACCCCGAGCAGGGGGCGTAGCGGGCCCGGGGCCACAATTGAGCGCGTGCCATCACTGAAGGAGCAGCAGCGCCGCCGCGCAGAGCCGACCCCGTACGTGGACCTGACCCGCGCCGAGTGGAGCGCCCTGCGCGAGCGGACCCCGCTGCCGCTCACCGCCGAGGAGGTCGAGCGGCTGCGCGGGCTCGGCGACCGGATCGACCTGGACGAGGTCCGCGAGATCTACCTGCCGCTCTCCCGGCTGCTCAATCTCTACGTCGCCGCGACGGGCAGTCTGCGCGGCGCACTCAACACCTTCCTCGGCGAGGAGGGCGGCCAGGCCGGCACGCCCTTCGTCATCGGCGTGGCGGGCAGCGTCGCGGTGGGCAAGTCCACAACGGCCCGCATACTCAAGGCACTTCTCGCGCGCTGGCCCGAGCACCCTCGGGTCGAACTGGTGACGACCGACGGATTCCTCTTCCCCAACGCCGAGTTGCACCGGCGGGAGCTGATGTCCCGCAAGGGCTTCCCCGAGTCGTACGACCGGCGCGCCCTCACCCGCTTCGTCGCCGACGTGAAGGCCGGGAAGGAGGAGGTCCGCGCGCCGGTGTACTCGCATCTGATCTACGACATCGTGCCCGGCGAGCAACTGGTCGTACGCCGCCCGGACATCCTCATCGTCGAGGGGCTCAACGTGCTGCAGCCCGCGCTGCCGGGCAAGGACGGCCGCACCCGCGTCGGCCTCGCCGACTACTTCGACTTCAGCGTCTACGTCGACGCACGCACCGAGGACATCGAGCAGTGGTATCTGTCCCGGTTCCGGATGCTGCGTCAGACCGCCTTCCAGAACCCCTTCTCCTACTTCCGCAAGTACACGCAGGTGTCGGAGGAGGAGGCGCTGGACTACGCCCGCATGCTCTGGCGCACCATCAACAGACCGAATCTCGAGCAGAACGTGGCGCCGACGCGCGGGCGTGCGACGCTGGTGCTGCGCAAGGGCGGCGACCACAAGGTGCAGCGGCTCTCCTTGCGCAAGCTCTGATGGGTCGGGACGATCACATCGAAACGGAGCGGGCGTAGTTGACGCGCCCCATGATGTCGGCGACGGCCTGCGGGGAGCTGACCGGGATCATCGTCGAGTGGAATCGCCCCCCGCTGTTGACGTTCACCTGCACGTGACCGGTGGTCACCTTCTGCTTCATCAGCAGGAAGAGCAGGCCGAGCAGGCAGAAGACGAAGAAGAGGATCGCCAGGACGATCGCGACCGGTGGGATCTTCTCCTCGGTCCGCGACATGTCGGTAACGGTCCAGACCGCTCCCCTGAGCGGCAGGGCACCGGCCGGGGTCATGATCGAATCGCTGAGCACGCTGATATCACCGATGCTGACCAGCGGTGTCCCAGGTGCGGGAGCACCGGCGGGGGCGGCCTGCGGCGGGTAGCCGTAGGCGGGCGCGGGGGGCATCGCCGGTGGCTGGATCGGCGGCCCGTAGGCCGGAGCCGGGTAGCCGTAGCCCTGGACTCCGCCGTACCCGGGCTCGGGCGCGCCGAAGCCACCCGGGCCGGGCTGTGGTCCATCTGTCATGAACTGGATCATCCCCCTGGATCGTGGGGCACCCGCGGGGTGCCCGCGTGCGTGCCCTCGGTCAACGCACTCAGCCGAGCGTCGATTTCACCACATCCGCGAGGCGTCCTGCGACCGCGCGTGCGTGGTCGATGTCGGCCGCCTCGACCATCACGCGCACCAGCGGCTCGGTTCCGGAGGGGCGCAGCAGCACCCGTCCTGTCGTGCCCAGCTCGCGCTCGGCCTCGGCGACCGCCGCGGTCAGCTCGGGCGTGGAGGCGACGCGCGTCTTGTCGACGTCGGGGACGTTGACGAGCACCTGCGGCAGCCGTTCCATCACGCCGGCCAGCTCGGCGAGCGTACGTCCGGTGGCGGCGACGCGCGCGGCGAGCATCAGGCCGGTGAGGGTGCCGTCGCCGGTGGTGGCGTGGTCGAGGATGATCACGTGGCCGGACTGCTCGCCGCCGAGTGCGAAGCCGCCGTCCTTCATCGCCTCCAGGACATAGCGGTCGCCGACCGCCGTCTGGATCAGCTCGATGCCCTCGCGCTCCATGGCGAGCTTGAAGCCGAGGTTGGACATGACCGTGCCGACGACGGTGTCCTTGCGCAGTGCACCCGTCTCGCGCAGGGCGAGGGCGAGCACGGCCATGATCTGGTCGCCGTCGACCTCCTCGCCGGAGGCGTCGACGGCGAGGCAGCGGTCCGCGTCGCCGTCGACCGCGATGCCGAAGTCGGCGCCGCGCTCGACGACGGTGGCCTTGAGCCGGCCGAGGTGGGTGGAGCCGTAGCCGTCGTTGATGTTGAGGCCGTCGGGCTCGGTGCCGATCGTGGTGACCTCGGCGCCCGCGCGGGCGAACGCCTCGGGCGCGACGAGCGAGGCGGCGCCGTGCGCACCGTCGAAGACGATCTTCAGCCCGTCGAGGCGGTTGGGGAGTACACCGATCAGGTGGTTGACGTAGGTGTCGAAGCCCTCGCCGTAGTCGCGTACCCGGCCGACGCCCGCACCGGTCGGCCGCTCCCAGGGCTCCCCGGCGGCGTGCGCGCGGTACGTCTCCTCGATCCGGTCCTCGAGCTCGTCGTCCAGCTTGTGCCCGCCGCGGGCGATGAACTTCACCCCGTTGTCCGGCATCGGGTTGTGGCTGGCGGAGAGCATCACCCCGAGGTCGGCGCCCAGCGCGCCGGTGAGATACGCCACCGCCGGGGTGGGCAGCACACCGACCCGCAGGACGTCCACGC
Source organism: Streptomyces humicola (assembly GCF_024436035.1). Taxonomy (GTDB): domain Bacteria; phylum Actinomycetota; class Actinomycetes; order Streptomycetales; family Streptomycetaceae; genus Streptantibioticus_B; species Streptantibioticus_B humicola. Next base: position 217,494 of record NZ_JANFNG010000007.1, on the reverse strand, counting down.
CCGAGCTGGCGAGGCCGGCCACGACGGCCGCTTCGAGGAACTCTCCCGACGCGCGCGGATCACGCCCGACGACGGCCACCGGCCGGTGACCCTCAAACGTGCCGGCCTCCGCCAGCACGTGCGCCGCCGCGACCGACAGGCCGAGCGCGAGCTCGGCAGTCAGGTCGGCATTGGCGACGCCGCGCACACCGTCCGTGCCGAAGAGTCGTCCCACTGTGTTTCCTCCGAGAGTGCGTGGCTTACGCCCCGGTCCAGTCCACCGTCAAACCCCCGATATCCGCGCTATACCCACTTCAGCGGCGCCCCGGTAAGCGAACGCCCCGGAGGCGCACAGAGTGCCTCCGGGGCGGTTCACCGAAGCGGGATCAGCGCTTGCTGTACTGCGGCGCCTTGCGGGCCTTCTTCAGACCCGCCTTCTTGCGCTCGGTGGCGCGGGCGTCACGGGTCAGGAAGCCGGCCTTCTTCAGCGGGCCGCGGTTGTTGTCCACGTCCGCCTCGTTCAGCGCACGGGCGACGCCCAGGCGCAGCGCACCGGCCTGGCCGGAGATGCCGCCGCCGCTGATGCGGGCGACGACGTCGTAGCGGCCGTCGAGCTCGAGAACCTTGAACGGCTCGTTGACGGCCTGCTGGTGCACCTTGTTGGGGAAGTAGTTCTCCAGGGTGCGACCGTTGATCTTCCACTTGCCGCTGCCCGGGACGATGCGCACGCGGGCGACGGACTCCTTGCGGCGGCCGGTGCCGGCAGCCGGCTGCGGCTCGCCGAACCGGGACGCCAGGGACTCGGAGGTGTACTCCTCCGGGATCTCGATGTTCTCCACGATCTCAGTGGGCTCGTCGGCCCCGAGCGGGGCCTCGGCGGTGGTCTCAGCCACGATTCTCCTCGATGCTTCTGTACTGGCTGGTGGCCGGACTACTGCGCGACCTGGCTGATCTCGAACGGAACAGGCTGCTGTGCAGCGTGCGGGTGCTCGGGGCCCGCGTAGACCTTCAGCTTCGAGAGCATCTGACGGCCCAGGGTGTTCTTCGGGAGCATGCCCTTGACGGCCTTCTCGACGGCCTTGGCGGGGTTCTTCTCCAGCAGCTCGTCGTAGCGGACGGACTTCAGACCACCCGGGTAGCCGGAGTGGCGGTAGGCCATCTTCTGGGTCCGCTTGTTGCCGGACAGGTGCACCTTGTCGGCGTTGACGATGATGACGAAGTCACCGGTGTCGACGTGGGGCGCGTACACCGGCTTGTGCTTGCCCCGGAGAAGGGACGCGGCCTGGGAGGCCAGACGGCCCAGGACAACGTCCTGCGCGTCGATGACGTGCCACTGGCGCTGGACATCGCCGGGCTTGGGGCTGTACGTACGCACGGTCGTAGCCTTCGCTTCTTCAGTGAGTGGGTCCTGACAAGGCCACCCGGACGATCACGACAGCCTAGGCAGCACACGGTGACGCAAACCGTGGCTGCCGCTGGTCATCGGCCCGGTGGACCGGCGTAACGGCCTCTCACGTGAGAACGAGCAAGCCAATACGCATAACGAACTGGCAGAATACCCGCCCCGCCCCTCACCGGTCAAAACGCGCCCCGCCCACCGTTCAGCGATGGCGCTCGACCCGCGGCTCCTCCCACACCGGCTCCGGCGCCTCCCGGACCCGTCCGTCCGCGCCGAAGATCAAGAAACGGTCGAAGGAGCGCGCGAACCAGCGATCATGCGTCACGGCGAGCACCGTGCCCTCGAAGGCTTCGAGCCCCGCCTGCAGGGCGTCCGCGCTCTCCAGGTCGAGGTTGTCGGTCGGCTCGTCGAGCAGCAGCGCCGTCGCCCCGGCCAGCTCCAGCAGAAGGATCATGAAGCGTGCCTGCTGGCCGCCGGAGAGGTTCTCGAAGCGCTGATCGCCCTGGCGCTGCAGCTCGTAGCGGCGCAGCGCGCTCATCGCCTTGCCGCGGTCGCGTGCGTGCTCCGTCCAGAGGATGTCGACGAGGGTGCGGCCGAGGAGCTCGGGGTGTGAAGAGGTACCACCCGCCGAAGGCGGGCAGGGGTTACCACCCGCCGCAGGCAGGGAGGGGGCACCACCCGCCGCAGGCAGGGAGGGGGCACCACCCGCCGAAGGCAGGGAGGGGGTACCACCCGCCGAAGGCAGGGGGAGGGTCTGGGCGAAGTACCCGGGGACGACCCTCGCGCCCAGCTTCCACATCCCCGTGTGCGCCACGTCCCCGCCCGCGAGCAGCCGCAGGAAGTGCGACTTGCCGGAGCCGTTCGACCCCAGCACGGCCACCCGCTCGCCGAAGAAGACCTCCAGGTCGAAAGGTTTCATCAGACCGGTGAGCTCAAGCCCCTCGCAGGTCAACGCCCGCACCCCGGTACGGCCGCCGCGCAGCCGCATCCGGATGTCCTGCTCGCGCGGCGGCTCCTGCGGCGGACCCGCCTCCTCGAACCTCCGCAGCCGGGTCACCGCCGACTGCAGCCGGGAGGCCATGTCCGAGTTGTACGCAGCCTTCTGGCGGTAGCTCACCACCAACTGCTTGAGCTTCGCATGCTCCTCGTCCCATCGCCTGCGCAGCTCCTCGAAGCGCGCGAACCGCTCCTTGCGCGCCTGGTGGTATGTGGCGAAGCCGCCCCCGTGCACCCACACATCGCTGCCACCGGGCCCCGGCTCCACGCTGATGATGCGGTCGGCGGCCCTCGCCAGCAGCTCGCGGTCGTGGCTGACGAAGAGCACCGTTTTGGGCGTGGCCCGCAGCTGCTCCTCCAGCCACCGCTTGCCCGGCACGTCGAGATAGTTGTCCGGCTCGTCGAGCAGCAGCACCTCGTCGGGGCCGCGCAGCAGCGCTTCGAGCACCAGCCGCTTCTGCTCACCACCGGAGAGCGTGGCCACCTCGCGCCACTGCGCCCGCTCGTACGGGACGCCGAGCGCCGCCGTCGTGCACATGTCCCAGACGGTCTCGGCCTCGTACCCGCCCGCCTCGGCCCAATCGCTGAGCGCCTGCGCGTACGCCAGCTGCGCCGGCTCGTCGTCCTGCGCCATGATCTCCAGCTCGGCGGTGTCCACAGCCTGCGCGGCCTCGCGGATGCGCGGCGACGCGACCGAGACCAGCAGGTCCCGCACGGTACGGTCGTCGCGCACGGAGCCCACGCCGCGTCCATCGCAGGATGGCCCCCGGACCCCCACGAACTGGCGCATCACCCCGAGTCCGCCGCCGACCGTCACGCTCCCGCCGTCCGGCGTCAGCTCCCCCGCGATCAGCCGCAGCAGCGTCGTCTTGCCCGCTCCGTTCGCCCCCACCAGGGCGACGGCACTGCCTTCCCCCACCCGGAACGAGACGTCGCCGAGCAGCACCCTGCCGTCCGGCAGGCAGTACTCCAGGTGCGCGGCCTCGACATGTCCCATGGGCTGGATTCTCGCCCGCGTTTCCTCCGCGCCCAAAGCGGTTTTCTGCGGGGTGACGTTGCGATTGTCCGACCGAATAGGATGCCCGCCATGACGGAAGGTCCTCAGCAGCCGAACCAGCCACGGCCCGGCGGATACGGATACCCGAACGTCGGCGGATACGGATACCCGCAAGGATCGCCCCAGCAACCCTCCGGATCCGCCTGGACTCCGCCGTCCGACGGCCTCGGACACGGCAGCACCCGGCAGCCGCGCGGCGGCCAGAACCAGCCCGACTGGTCGGCGTTGGCCGAGCGCACGGAATCCGCCAGCCGCCGTCGCAAGCTCTACATGATCGGCGGCGGTGTCCTGGCCACCGCCGTCATCGCCGGCATCGTGGCGACCGCAGTCATCAGCTCCGACAACCACAACAAGCAGGCCGCATCCGGCGGTTCGACGGGCGGCCAGAACGCCGCCGGCGCCCCGCCGCAGCCGACGCCGACCTTCTCCGATGTCACGCCCCCGCCCCCGCCCAACCCGCTGGCGGTGCTCTCCAACCCCAAGAAGGACACCGCGCCGCTCACCCCCACCGGGCTCTTCTTCGGCACCCAGCTGACCATCAACGGGCGCCAGTACACCCGCGCCACCACCGACTCGGCCACCGGCTGCTCCGGCGTCGCCGCCGGCGGCCTGGCGGGCGTCCTCGACAGCAACGGTTGCGACAAGGTGCTGCGCGCCACGTACACGCGCAACGGCATCGCCGTCACCGTCGGCGTCGCGGTCTTCAACAGCAAGTCGTCTGCCGACAACGCCAAGGCCCAGTACACCGGCTACGTCCAGCCGCTCGCGGGCGGCGGGGTCCCGTCGTTCTGCCATGCCACCGCGTGCTCGACGAGCGCCAACTCGGTGGGCCGCTACGCCTACTTCACCATCGCAGGATTCACCAACGGCTCAGCGGTCACCTCGAGTGACACCCAGGCGCCGCAGGCCGGCACCGACATCGCTGACTTCGCCTTCCAGCGGATCGTGCAGCGCGGAGAGAACGAAGCGGGCGGCTAACAGCCCGGCAGCGACCGCTTGTTGCGCGCCTCGGCCGCCCGTTCGGCGAGCAGCTCGTCGGCCGGGTAGCCGACCTCCTCCAGGGTCAGGCCGTGCGGCCGCACCACATTGACGGCCGAGTGGCGCACCCTCCCCGTGAGCACCTCGCCCGGGAAACCCACCGGCCGGTGCCCGTCACCCACGAGCAACATCGCGCCGACCAGCGCCCGAACCATGTTGTGGCAGAAGGCGTCGGCCCGCACCGTCGCCACGGCGAGCCCCGCCAACGGACCGTCGCTCGCCCGCTCCCAGCGCAGTTCGAGCAGCCTGCGGATGGTCGTGGCGCCCTCCCGCTTCTTGCAGTACGCGGCGAAGTCGTGCTCCCCGAGCAGCCGCCCGGCCGCCTCGTTCATCAGGTCCACGTCCACCGGGCGGTCGTGCCACAGGACGTGGCCGCGCAGCAGCGGGTCCACCCCGCCGGGGTGGTCGCCGACCCGGTAGGAGTAGCGCCGCCAGATCGCCGAGAAGCGCGCGTTGAACCCGGCAGGGGCCTCCGAGACCCGCCACACCCGGACGTCGTGCGGCAGCCGCCCGGCCAGCCTGCGCAGCAGCTTCGTCGACTCCCGGTCCCACACCTCGCGCCCCAGGTCGACGTGGGCGACCTGGCCGCGCGCGTGCACTCCGGCGTCGGTGCGGCCCGCCACCGTCAGCTCGACCGGCTCGCGCAGCCGCAGCACCGTCGTGATCGCCGACTCCAGCTCGCCCTGGACCGTCCGGCGCTCGCGCTGCCGGGCCCAGCCGGAGAAGTCGGTGCCGTCGTACGCCAGGTCCAGCCGCACCCTGACCCGGCCCTCGGCCGGACCTTCCTCGATCACGTTCACTCCACTCGCACTCGCACTCGCACTCGCACCGCACCGCACCGCACCGCACCGCATACACAAGCGAACGGACCCGCACCGCCCGATGGGGCGGTGCGGGTCCGTCACTGCACCTTTTCGTTCGCTTCTCCGCCCGCTCACAGGCTCCGCGGCCGGCCTCGTTCCTCGGCCGCCCACTCCACCTACTCGCGTGCGTCGCTCACGACAACACCGCAGGCGTCAGCGTCAGCCTTCCTCGGCCTCGGGCTTGGCGTCCTCGACGGCCTCTTCCGCCGCCTCGTCGGCCTTCGCCTCAGCGGCCTCGGCCTGCTCGGCCTCCTGCTCCTTGACCGCGCGCTTGGTCGCGGCCTCGGCCTCACCGGTGGCCTGCTGGGCCACGGTCAGCGGCTCCACCAGCTCGATGACCGCCATCGGCGCGTTGTCGCCACGACGGTTACCGATCTTGGTGATGCGGGTGTAGCCACCCGGGCGGTTCTCGTACCGCGGAGCGATCTCCGAGAACAGCGTGTACACGGTGTCCTTGTCGGTGATGTCCCGCAGCACCAAGCGACGGTTGTGCAGGTCGCCCTTCTTCGCCTTGGTGATCAGCCGCTCCGCATACGGCCGCAGACGACGCGCCTTGGCCTCGGTGGTGGTGATCCGGCCGTGCTCGAAGAGCGACCGGGCGAGGTTCGCCAGCATCGCCTTCTGGTGCGCGGCGCTGCCGCCCAGACGGGCGCCCTTGGTGGGCTTCGGCATGGTGTTTCTCCTCAATCTCTGCACCGGCCGTATCAGGTACCGGTGTCAGGTGGGGGGTGTGGGGGGACTGTGTCGGATGGCGTCCCCCCACCACATCAGTACTGCTCGGTCTCGACGAAGCCCGTGTCGTCGTCGTCCGCGCCGAAGGCGTCGGCCGCGGCGGTCGGGTCGAATCCGGGCGGGCTGTCCTTGAGGGCCAGGCCCATGCCGGCCAGCTTCGCCTTGACCTCGTCGATCGACTTCGCACCGAAGTTGCGGATGTCGAGCAGGTCGGCCTCGCTGCGCGCCACGAGCTCGCCCACGGAGTGGATGCCCTCGCGCTTGAGGCAGTTGTAGGAACGGACGGTCAGCTCGAGCTCCTCGATCGGGAGCGCGAGGTCCGCGGCGAGCGCGGCGTCCGTCGGGGACGGGCCCATGTCGATGCCCTCGGCGTCGACATTGAGCTCGCGGGCGAGCCCGAAGAGCTCGACCAGCGTCTTACCGGCCGAGGCCATCGCGTCACGCGGGCGCATGGCCTGCTTGGTCTCGACGTCGACGATCAGCTTGTCGAAGTCGGTGCGCTGCTCGACACGGGTCGCCTCGACCTTGTAGGTGACCTTGAGCACCGGGCTGTAGATGGAGTCGACCGGGATCCGGCCGATCTCCTGGCCCTGCTGCTTGTTCTGGACCGCGGAGACGTAGCCGCGACCGCGCTCGACGGTCAGCTCCATCTCCAGCTTTCCCTTGCCGTTGAGGGTGGCGAGGACCAGGTCCGGGTTGTGCACCTCGACACCGGCCGGCGGGGCGATGTCGGCGGCGGTGACCAGACCGGGCCCCTGCTTGCGCAGGTACATCACGACCGGCTCGTCGTGCTCGGAGGAGACGACCAGGCTCTTGATGTTGAGGATGAGGTCGGTCACGTCCTCCTTGACGCCCGGCACGGTGGTGAACTCGTGCAGCACGCCGTCGATCCGGATGCTGGTGACAGCAGCGCCGGGGATCGAGGAGAGGAGGGTACGACGCAGGGAGTTGCCGAGGGTGTAGCCGAAGCCCGGCTCCAGCGGCTCGATGACGAACCGGGAGCGGTACTCGTCCACAACCTCTTCGGTGAGAGAGGGACGCTGAGCAATCAGCATGTTCGATCCTTCAGTCGTGGGCGCCCGCTATATGACGCCCGCTGTACTGACAAGGGTACGGGCGGTACGGGCCGAATGACCGGCCGCGTACCGCCCCACCCGTATCGCCGGGAGGCTCCTGCCCGATGCTGCGGCCATCTGGGGGCCGACCCCCAGACCCCCGCCTTACTTCGAGTAGAGCTCGACGATCAGCTGCTCCTGCACCTGGGTGTCGATCACCTGGCGCTCGGGCAGCGAGTGCACGAGGATCCGCAGCTTCGACGGGCTGGCCTCCAGCCACGCCGGAACCGTCTTCTCGCCGGCCTCGGCGGCAGCGACCACGAAGGGGGTCATCTGACGCGAGGAGGAACGGACCTCGATGATGTCGTTCGGGGAAACCCGAGCCGACGGGATGTCCATCTTGCGGCCGTTCAGCAGGATGTGGCCGTGACGGACCAGCTGACGGGCGTGGTCGCGGGACTTGGCGAAGCCGGCCCGGTAGACCACGTTGTCGAGGCGGGACTCGAGGATGCGCAGCAGGTTCTCGCCGGTCTTGCCGGACTTGCGGTTCGCCTCCTCGTAGTACCCGCGGAACTGCTTCTCAAGGACGCCGTAGATGCGAGCGCACTTCTGCTTCTCGCGCTTCTGCAGCAGGTACTCGCTGTCCTTGGTGCGCCCGCGACCGTGCTCACCCGGGGGGTAAGGACGGATCTCGATCGGGCACTTCGCGCTCTCGCACTTGCTCCCCTTGAGGAAGAGCTTCTGCTTCTCCCGACGGCAACGCTTGCAGTCGGCCCCGGTGTAACGCGCCATTGTCTTGGTTCTCCTACTTCAGCTGGTCAGACGCGGCGGCGCTTGGGCGGGCGGCAGCCGTTGTGCGGGGTCGGGGTGACGTCCTGGATCGAGCCCACCTCCAGGCCGGTGGCCTGCAGCGAGCGGATCGCGGTCTCACGGCCGGACCCCGGACCCTTGACGAAGACGTCGACCTTGCGCATGCCGTGCTCCTGGGCACGGCGGGCGGCCGACTCGGCGGCCATCTGCGCGGCGAACGGGGTCGACTTGCGCGAGCCCTTGAAGCCGACGTGGCCGGCGGAGGCCCAGGAGATCACGTTCCCGGTCGGGTCGGTGATCGAAACGATGGTGTTGTTGAACGTGCTCTTGATGTGAGCGTGCCCGTGGGCGACGTTCTTCTTCTCCTTGCGGCGCACCTTCTTGGCGCCGGCCTGACGGCCCTTCGGAGGCATAGGTATGTACTCCCGTGGAGGTGATCGGTCCTACAGCACGGACCGCTTGCGGCGTGGTCCTGCTTCGGACTACTTCTTGCCCGGCTTCTTCTTGCCGGCGATGGCGCGACGCGGGCCCTTGCGGGTGCGAGCGTTGGTGTGGGTGCGCTGACCGTGCACTGGCAGGCCGCGGCGGTGACGCAGGCCCTGGTAGCAGCCGATCTCCACCTTGCGGCGGATGTCCGCCTGAACCTCACGGCGGAGGTCACCCTCGGTCGTGTAGTTCTCGTCGACCCACTTGCCGATCTTGACGAGGTCTTCCTCGGCGAGGTCGCGGACGCGGGTGTCCGGGTTCACACCGGTGTTCTTCAAGGTCTCCTGGGCACGGGTACGCCCGATGCCGAAGACGTAGGTCAGAGCGACCTCGACGCGCTTCTCGCGCGGGAGATCAACGCCTGCGAGGCGTGCCATGAATCTGGCTCCTGGTGGCTATTCGGAGGTCTTCCGCAGCACCGTTCCCGGAATGTGTGGCTTTTCCGAGCCGGGTCCCCGGCCTCCGACCGGGGGTGACGTCCCCGCGCCAGGCGCGAGGGGTCGGGTGACTGCGTATGTACGTATTGCGTTGTGCGTCGCGCGGAGAACTGCGAGTGCAGGTCGTGCGTCAGCCCTGGCGCTGCTTGTGGCGCAGGTTGTCGCAGATGACCATGACCCGGCCGTGGCGGCGGATCACCTTGCACTTGTCGCAGATCTTCTTGACGCTCGGCTTGACCTTCATGGGATGTGAGGTTCTCCGGGTCGTGCCACCGTCCCACGGGAGCGGGACGCCGGCTGAGATCTACTTGTAGCGGTAGACGATCCGACCGCGCGTCAGGTCGTACGGAGACAGCTCCACCACGACCCGGTCGTCGGGCAGGATGCGGATGTAGTGCATGCGCATCTTGCCGCTGATGTGCGCGAGGACCTTGTGCCCGTTCTGGAGCTCTACCTTGAACATGGCGTTCGGCAGAGACTCGATCACGGTGCCCTCGATTTCGATGGCCCCTTGCTTCTTGGGCACGCTTCGCCTTTCGAGATCGGCTACCTTGATCGGCTCGCGTGTGCCTGGACATGCGCATACGTGAGCCGACGCATCAGTCTACGCCAGCCCACACGGAATGACGAATCGAGGGTCCGTTGGAGTGCAGTGTGCCCAGCGGGAAAGATCGTTACGCCAGGAGGTCGGCGCGGTCATCCAAGGGGGTCGGGCGCGGCCTGGATGCCGTACTCGGCCAGCTTCGCCTTGCCGCCGTCCACGGCGGTGAGCACCAGCGGGCCCTGCTCGGTGAGCGCGACCGAGTGTTCCCAGTGGCAGGCCCAGCTGCCGTCGTCGGTCTTGACCGTCCAGTCGTCCTCGAGGACGTGCGTGGTCGCCGATCCCAGGCTCACCATCGGCTCGATCGCCAGGCACATGCCCGGCACCAGCTTGGGACCGCGCCCGCGCTTGCGCGTGACGTAGTTGAGCAGGTGCGGGTCCATGTGCATCTGGGTGCCGATGCCGTGGCCGCCGTAGTCCTCGATGATCCCGTACGTGCCGGAGGCCGGGCGCGGCTGGCGGCGGATGTAGTTCTCGATGGAGCGCGAGATGTCGACGAGGCGGTCGCCCTTGCGGAAGGCGGCGATCCCGGCCCACATCGACTCCTCGGTGACCCGGCTCAGCTCGACCAGCTCCGGAGCGTGACCCGACCCGACGAACGCGGTGAAGGCGGCGTCGCCGTGCCAGCCGTCCACGATCGCCCCGGCGTCGATGGAGATGATGTCGCCGTCCTTCAGGACGGTCTCGCGGCCCGGGATGCCGTGGACGACGACGTCGTTGACCGAGGTGCAGATGTTGCCGGGGAAGCCGCCGTAGCCGAGGAAGTTCGGTTTGGCGCCGTGGTCGGCGATCACCTTGGCGGCGATCTCGTCGAGCTCCTTGGTGCTGGTCCCCGGAACGGCCGCCTCACCACAGGCACGGTGGATCGCCGCGACGACCAGCCCGGCCTCGCGCATCTTCGCGATCTGCTCCGGGGTCTTGATCTCCACCATGGATATGGGCCTTCCGCTGTCCGGGTCCGGATTTCCAACAGTACGGCCGCGGCGTCCAGGACACCGCGGCCGGCCTGCGTACATATGCCTCGCGACGCTACGCGGCCTCGGTCCTTCCGAGCGCGTTCATCGCCCGCTCGGTGACCTCCTGCACGCCCCCGAGCGCGGAGATCGTCACCACCAGGTCCTGCGCCTTGTAGTAGTCGATGATCGGCTCGGTCTTGGTGTGGTACTCGTCCAGCCGCACCCGCACCGCTTCCTCGGTGTCGTCGTCGCGCTGGTACAGCTCACCGCCGCAGATGTCGCACACGCCCTCGGTCCTCGGCGGGTTGTACTCGACGTGGAAGACGTGGGCGCCGTCCTTGCGGCACAGCCGGCGGCCGGCGATCCGCTTGACGACCTCCTCCTCGGGGACCTCGAGGTCGAGCACGGCGTCGAGCGTCAGGCCCTTCTCCGACAGGAAGGAGGTGAGCGCCTCGGCCTGGCCGATGTTGCGCGGGAAGCCGTCCAGCAGAAAACCGTGCTGGGCGTCCGGCTGGCTCAAACGGTCCTCCGCCATCCCGACGGTGACCTCGTCCGGCACCAGGCGGCCGGCGTTCATGTACTCCTGGGCCTGCTTGCCCAGCGGCGTGCCCTGGCTGATGTTGGCACGAAAGAGGTCGCCGGTGGAGATATGCGGGATCGACAGGTTCTTGGCCAGGTACTGGGCCTGCGTGCCCTTACCAGCGCCAGGCGGCCCGACGAGGACGATTCTCATCAGCGGAGGAACCCTTCGTAGTTACGCTGCTGGAGCTGGCTCTCGATCTGCTTCACGGTCTCCAGGCCGACACCCACGATGATCAGGATGCTGGTGCCACCGAAGGGGAAGTTGTTCTGACTCCCCTGGAAGAACGCGATGGCCACCGTAGGAACCAGGGCGATCAGCCCCAGGTACAGCGAACCGGGCCACGTGATGCGGTTGAGCACGTAGCCGAGGTACTCCGCGGTGGGACGGCCGGCCCGGATGCCCGGGATGAACCCACCATACTTCTTCATGTTGTCTGCAACTTCCTCGGGGTTGAAGGAAATCGCCACGTAGAAGAAGGCGAAGAAAACAATCAACAAGAAGTAGAGGGTCAGGTAGACCGGATGGTCGCCCTTTGTCAGGTTCGTGCTGATCCACTGAGCCCAGGACGAGGTCGAGTCACCGCTGAACTGAACGATCAGCGCGGGAATGTAGAGCAGCGACGAAGCGAAGATGACGGGAATCACACCCGCCTGGTTCACCTTCAGCGGGATGTACGTCGAGGTACCGCCGTAGGAACGGCGGCCGATCATCCGCTTGGCGTACTGCACCGGGACGCGGCGCTGCGCCTGCTCGACGAAGACGACGAGGCAGACCATCGCCAGGCCGACCACGATCACCAGGCCGAACTCACCCCAGCCGGCGAAGATCTTGCCGGACTTCTTGATCCCCCACAGCGCGCTCGGGAATCCGGCCGCGATCGAGGTGAACATCAGGATCGACATGCCGTTGCCGATGCCGCGGTCGGTGATGAGCTCACCCAGCCACATGATCATCACGGTGCCCGCGGTCATCGTGATGACCATGACCGAGGTCCGGAAGATCGAGGTGTCCGGCACGATCTGGCTACCGACGGTGCAGGTGCGGAAGAGAGTGCCGCTCTGCGCGGTGGCCACCAGGCCGGTGCCCTGGAGCACGCCGAGAGCAAGCGTCAGGTACCGGGTGTACTGGGTGATCTTCGTCTGCCCGGCCTGGCCCTCCTTCTTCAGGGCCTCGAGGCGCGGGATGACCACGGTGAGCAACTGCAGGATGATGCTCGCCGTGATGTACGGCATGATGCCGAGCGCGAAGATCGTCAGCTGCAGCAGTGCGCCGCCGCTGAACATGTTGATCATGCCGAAGAGACCGCCGTTGCCGCCGGCCTCCTTGATGCACTCGTTGACGTTCGCGTAGTTGACCCCCGGCAGCGGTACAGAGGCGCCGAGCCGGAACAGCACAAGGATGCCGAGCGTGAACAGCAGCTTCTTGCGCAGATCGGGCGTCTTGAATGCCCGGGCGAAACCGGTGAGCACGTGGTGCCTCCTGCGTCTTCCGCGCCGCGCGACACGGAAGGTGACGGGGTGAGGGGTCGACTGATAGGGCCTGTCCTCGCCACCTTACCGGCGAGGAAGCGATCCGAGGAATGACCAACCTGTGAGCGGCGCGCGCAACCAGGCGGAGGGGGTCCCCCGCGAAGCGGGAGGAGGCCGGCCGAGGCTTCGATCAAGGCGCGCGCCTCCGGCACGACAGGCCGTCCGCAGAGCCTGGGAGAGCGCAAGGCGAACCAAGCCCGGGGATGTCCCACGATCGGCACGATCACACGATCAGCGGGACATCCCCGGATGGTTGAACATCGAGCTCAGACGAGCTCGGTGACAGTGCCGCCGGCAGCGGTGATCTTCTCCTTGGCGGAAGCGGAGACGGCGTCGACCGTCACCTGCAGCGCCACGGAGACCTCACCGTTGCCGAGCACCTTCACCAGCTGGTTCTTGCGAACCGCGCCCTTGGCGACCAGGTCGGCCACCGTGACCTCGCCACCCTGCGGGTAGAGCGCGGCCAGCTTGTCCAGGTTCACGACCTGGTACTCGACCCGGAACGGGTTCTTGAAGCCCTTGAGCTTGGGCAGCCGCATGTGCAGCGGCATCTGCCCGCCCTCGAAGCGCTCCGGAACCTGGTAGCGGGCCTTCGTGCCCTTGGTACCACGACCGGCCGTCTTGCCCTTGGACGCCTCACCACGACCCACACGGGTCTTGGCGGTCTTGGCGCCCGGAGCCGGACGGAGGTTGTGGACCTTCAGCGGCTTCTCCTCCGCCATCTCAGTCAACCTCCTCGACCGTGACGAGGTGGCGCACGGTGTGCACCATGCCGCGGATCTCCGGGCGGTCCTCCTTGACGACCACGTCGTGCAGGCGCTTGAGCCCGAGCGTACGCAGGGTGTCACGGTGGTTCTGCTTGCTACCGATGTAGGACTTGCTTTGCGTGATCTTCAGACGGGCCATGATCAGACACCCGCCCCGGCACGCGCCCGCAGCAGAGCGGCGGGAGCAACGTCCTCCAGCGGCAGACCACGACGGGCGGCGATCTCCTCGGGGCGCTGCAGCCCCTTGAGCGCCTCCACCGTGGCGTGCACGATGTTGATCGCGTTGTCGGTGCCGAGCGACTTGCTCAGCACGTCGTGGATGCCGGCGCACTCCAGGACGGCACGTACCGGGCCACCGGCGATCACACCGGTACCGGGCGACGCCGGCTTGAGCAGCACGACGCCGGCGGCCTTCTCGCCCTGGATCGGGTGCGGGATGGTGCCCTGGATACGGGGGACCTTGAAGAAGTGCTTCTTGGCCTCCTCCACACCCTTGGCAATGGCGGCCGGCACCTCCTTGGCCTTGCCGTAACCGACACCCACGGTGCCCTCGCCGTCGCCCACCACGACCAGCGCGGTGAAGCTGAAGCGACGACCACCCTTGACAACCTTGGCGACGCGGTTGATCGCGACGACACGCTCGACGTAAGCGGTCTTCTCGGCAGCAGCGCCGCCGTCCCGCCGGTCCTTCCGGTCCCGCCGCTCGCCGCCACCGGCGCCGCCACCGCGGCGCTGGGGTCCAGCCATTGGAATTACCTCTCTCAGTTGCGTCCGTAGCTACGGAAGAACCGGCTCAGAACGTGAGCCCGGCCTCGCGGGCGGCGTCCGCCAGAGCGGCGATGCGCCCCGCGTACTGGTTGCCACCGCGGTCGAACACGACGGCCTCGATGCCCTTGGCCTTGGCCCGCTCGGCGACCAGTGCGCCGACCTGCTTGGCCTTGGCCGTCTTGTCGCCCTCGCTGGAGCGGATCGAGGCGTCCAGCGTCGAGGCGGACGCGAGCGTGTGGCCCGCGACGTCATCGATCACCTGGGCGACGATGCCCCGGTTGGACCGGGTGACGACCAGGCGCGGACGCTCCGTCGTGCCCGAGATCCGCTTGCGGATGCGGATGTGGCGACGCTTGGCGGCGGCGCGCTTGTAGGCGTCACCCTTGGCGATCTTCACACCGTATGCCATGGCTTACTTACCAGCCTTTCCGACCTTGCGGCGGATGACCTCGCCCGCGTACTTCACGCCCTTGGCCTTGTACGGGTCGGGCTTGCGCAGCTTGCGGATGTTCGCGGCGACCTCGCCGACCTTCTGCTTGTCGATGCCCTCGACACTGAACTTGGTGGGGGACTCGACCTTGAAGGTGATGCCCTCCGGGGCCTCGACGAGGATCGGGTGGCTGTAGCCGAGCGAGAACTCCAGGTTGGAGCCCTTCGCCGCGACGCGGTAGCCAACACCGCTGATCTCGAGGGCCTTGCTGTAGCCCGTGGTCACGCCGGTGATCATGTTCGCCACCAGCGTGCGCGACAGGCCGTGCAGGGCCTTCGACTCACGCTCATCATTCGGGCGCGACACCACCAGGGTGTTGTCCTCGCCCTTGGCGATCTCGATCGGCGCGGCAACGGTGTGGGAGAGGGCACCCTTGGGGCCCTTCACCTGGACCGTCCGGCCATCGATGGTGACGTCCACGCCGGCGGGAACCTGGATGGGCAGCCGTCCAATACGCGACATGGCTTTACCTCCGTTTCCCGAGTTACCAGACGTAGGCGAGGACTTCCCCGCCCACGCCCTTCTTGCCTGCCTGCTTGTCGGTCAGCAGACCCTGCGACGTGGAGATGATCGCCACGCCGAGGCCGCCGAGCACCCTTGGCAGGTTGGTGGACTTTGCGTAGACCCGCAGACCCGGCTTGCTGATCCGCTTGATGCCGGCGATCGAGCGCTCACGGTTGGGCCCGAACTTCAGCTGCAGGACGAGGTTCTTGCCGACCTCGGCGTCCTCGACCTTCCAGCCGGTGATGTAGCCCTCCTGCTGGAGGATCTCCGCGATGTGCGACTTGATCTTGCTGTACGGCATCACGACATCGTCGTGGTAGGCCGAGTTCGCGTTCCGCAGACGCGTGAGCATGTCTGCGATGGGGTCGGTCATGGTCATGATGGCCTTAGGCCTCTCTCGCCGGGGTTTCCTATATGCGCCATCCCTCTCCCCCAGTCACGCTGGGGACGGGTGCGGTGCGGGGACCTACGGCGTAGTAAGACTTTTAGTTGAGCGGCGGGCGCCCAACCCCTCAACCTTACGGCAGTCGGGGTCGGGCCCTCGCCGACCAGCTGCTTACGAGAGCACCGGCACAACCGAAGTCGGTTGTTACCAGGAGCTCTTTGTCACGCCCGGCAGCTCACCGCGGTGGGCCATCTCACGAAGGCACACGCGGCACAGGCCGAACTTGCGGTAGACGGAGTGGGGACGGCCGCAGCGCTGGCAGCGGGTGTACGCGCGCACACCGAACTTGGGCTTGCGGGCGGCCTTAGCGATCAGAGCCTTCTTCGCCACGGTCAGTTCTCCTTGAACGGGAAGCCGAGGTGACGAAGGAGCGCGCGGCCCTCGTCGTCGCTGTTCGCCGTGGTGACCACGGTGATGTCCATACCCCGGACCCGGTCGATCTTGTCCTGGTCGATCTCGTGGAACATGACCTGCTCCGTGAGACCGAAGGTGTAGTTGCCGCGCCCGTCGAACTGCTTCGGCGACAGGCCGCGGAAGTCGCGGATGCGCGGCAGCGCCAGCGACAGCAGACGGTCGAGGAACTCCCACATGCGGTCACCGCGGAGGGTGACGTGGGCACCGATCGGCTGGCCCTCGCGCAGCTTGAACTGAGCGATGGACTTACGGGCCTTGGTCACGGCCGGCTTCTGACCGGTGATCGTGGCGAGGTCGCGGATCGCGCCCTCGATCAGCTTGGAGTCGCGGGCGGCGTCGCCCACACCCATGTTGACCACGATCTTGGTCAGGCCCGGGATCTGCATGACGTTCTCGTACGCGAACTCGTCACGCAGCTTCGGGGCGATCTCGTCGCGGTACCGCTGCTTCAGGCGCGGCGTCGTGGTGGTGGCAGTCATCAGATGTCCTCACCGGTCCGCTTGGCAACGCGGATCTTGTTGCCTTCCTCGTCGAAGCGGTAGCCGACGCGGGTGACGACCTTCTTGCCGTCCTTCTCCACGACCAGCTGAACGTTGCTGACGTGGATGGGGGCCTCGGTGGTCACAATGCCGCCGGTCTTCGACCCACGAGCGGTCTGGCCGACCTTCGTGTGCTTCTTGACCCGGTTGACACCCTCGACCAGGACGCGGTCCTCGCGCGGGAAGGCCTGGATGACCTTGCCCTGCTTGCCCTTGTCCTTGCCGGTGATGACCTGTACCAGGTCGCCCTTCTTGATCTTCATCGGTTACAGCACCTCCGGCGCCAGCGAGATGATCTTCATGAACTTCTTCTCGCGCAGCTCACGGCCGACCGGCCCGAAGATGCGGGTACCGCGAGGGTCGCCGTCTGCCTTGAGGATGACGGCGGCGTTCTCGTCGAAGCGGATGTAGGAGCCGTCGGGACGGCGCCGCTCCTTGACGGTCCGCACGACGACGGCCTTGACGACGTCGCCCTTCTTCACGTTGCCACCGGGGATCGCGTCCTTGACGGTGGCGACGATGACGTCACCGATTCCCGCGTAGCGGCGGCCCGAGCCACCGAGAACACGGATGCAGAGGATCTCCTTGGCACCCGTGTTGTCGGCGACGCGAAGTCGCGACTCCTGCTGGATCACGTCTATCTCCTGATTGTCGCGTCGGTTCCCGGTGAGGGGCCGGGGTGCGGCCCCTCACCGAGCCTGACGGAACGGTCCTGAGGGATGAGCCCCTCAGGGATTTACTTGGCCTTCTCGAGGATCTCGACGACGCGCCAGCGCTTGGTCGCGGACAGCGGCCGGGTCTCCATCAGGAGGACACGGTCGCCGACACCCGCAGCGTTCTGCTCGTCGTGCGCCTTGAGCTTGTTGGTACGGCGGATGACCTTGCCGTACAGCGCGTGCTTGACGCGGTCCTCGACGGCGACGACGACGGTCTTGTCCATCTTGTCGCTGACGACCAGGCCCTCACGGACCTTGCGGAAACCGCGCTCCTGCTTCGTCTCAGTCACATTCTTCTCGCTCATCAGGCGCTCTCCACCGTCTCGATGCCGAGCTCGCGCTCACGCATCAGGGTGTAGATCCGGGCGATCTCCTTGCGGACAACCTTGAGTCGGCTGTTGTTCTCGAGCTGCCCGGTAGCCGCCTGGAAGCGGAGGTTGAACAGCTCCTCCTTGGCCTCGCGAAGCTTCGTGACGAGATCCTCTTCACTCAGCTCGCGCAGCTCGGAAGCCTTGGTTCCGGCCGCCATCACGACTCACCTGCCTCGCGCCGGACGATCCGGCACTTCATCGGAAGCTTGTGGGCGGCGCGGGTCAGCGCCTCCTTCGCAACCTTCTCGTTCGGGAAAGACAGCTCGAACATCACCCGGCCGGGCTTGACGTTCGCGACCCACCACTCGGGCGAGCCCTTACCGGAACCCATGCGGGTTTCGGCCGGCTTCTTCGTCAGCGGACGGTCGGGGTAGATGTTGATCCACACCTTGCCGCCACGGCGGATGTGACGGGTGATGGCGATACGAGCGGACTCGATCTGCCGGTTCGTCACATAGGCGGGGGTGACGGCCTGGATGCCGTACTCACCGAACGCCAGCTCGGTGCCGCCCTTGGCCATGCCGGAGCGCTTCGGGTGGTGCTGCTTGCGGTGCTTGACCCTACGGGGGATCAGCATTGGGGTCAGGCCTCCGTTCCGGTGGACTCGGGCGCTGCGGCCGGAGCCTCGGCGGCCGGTGCCTCAGCCTTGGCGGCGGCCTGGGCCTCACCGCCCTGCTGACGGCGGCCACGGCCCCCGCGCTCGCCGCCGCGGCGCTGCGGGCGGTCGCTGCCGCCGGGGCCCCGCGACGGGCGGTTTCCGGCACGGGCGGCGGCACCCTCGGCGCGCACCTCGGCGATGTTCTTCACGTCGCCCTTGTAGATCCACACCTTCACGCCGATGCGGCCGAAGGTGGTACGGGCCTCGAAGAAGCCGTAGTCCACGTTGGCGCGCAGCGTGTGCAGCGGAACCCGGCCCTCGCGGTAGAACTCGGAGCGGGACATCTCGGCGCCGCCGAGACGGCCACCGCACTGGATCTTGATGCCCTTGGCGCCGGCCTTCATCGTGCTCTGCATGCTCTTGCGCATGGCACGACGGAAGGAGACGCGGGAGGCCAGCTGCTCGGCGACGGCCTGGGCCACCAGCTGAGCGTCGGTCTCCGGGTTCTTGACCTCGAGGATGTTCAGCTGCACCTGCTTGCCGGTGAGCTTCTCCAGGTCGCCGCGGATGCGGTCGGCCTCCGCGCCGCGACGGCCGATGACGATGCCCGGCCGGGCGGTGTGGATGTCGACGCGGACGCGGTCGCGGGTGCGCTCGATCTCCACCTTGGAGATGCCGGCCCGCTCCATGCCTTGCGTCATCATCCGGCGGATGGCGACGTCTTCCTTGACGTAGTCCTTGTACAGCTTGTCGGCGTACCACCGGGACTTGAAGTCGGTGGTGATGCCGAGCCGGAACCCGTGCGGGTTAACCTTCTGGCCCATTACCGGGTCCCTTCCTTGCTGGCGACGACCACGGTGATGTGGCTGGTGCGCTTGCGGATCCGGTAGGCACGGCCCTGGGCGCGCGGCCGGAACCGCTTCAGGGTCGGGCCCTCGTCCACGTATGCCTCGCTGACGTACAGCGAATTGGCGTCGGGCTGGTTGTAGTTGTGCGCGGCGTTGGCGATGGCGCTGTCGAGCACCTTGCCCACGGGCACGCTCGCGGCCTGCGGAGCGAATCGCAGGACCGCCTGAGCCTCCGTGGCGTCAAGGCCACGGATGAGGTCCACCACGCGGCGGGCCTTCATGGGCGTGACGCGGATGTACCGCGCCTGGGCCCTGGCTTCCATGGTTGTCCCTTCGGTGTCAGTCATAGGTCTTCGCTATTTCCGCAGATCAGCGACGACGCGACTTGCGGTCGTCCTTCTCGTGGCCGCGGAAGGTGCGGGTCGGCGCAAACTCGCCGAGCTTGTGGCCGACCATCGACTCGGTGACGAACACCGGGACGTGCTTGCGGCCGTCGTGCACCGCGATCGTGTGGCCCAGCATGGCCGGGACGATCATCGAGCGGCGGGACCAGGTCTTGATGACGTTCTTGGTGCCTGCCTCGTTCTGTACGTCCACCTTCTTGGCGAGGTGGTCGTCGACGAAGGGCCCCTTCTTGAGACTGCGCGGCATCTGAACCCGCTCCTAGCGCTTCTTGTTCGTCTTGCGGCGGCGGACGATGAGCTTGCTGCTCGCCTTCTTCGGCGAACGCGTACGTCCTTCCTTCTGACCCCACGGGCTGACCGGGTGGCGACCACCGGAGGTCTTGCCCTCACCACCACCGTGCGGGTGGTCGACCGGGTTCATCGCCACACCACGAACGGTCGGGCGGACGCCCTTCCACCGCATGCGGCCGGCCTTGCCCCAGTTGATGTTCGACTGCTCGGCGTTGCCGACCTCGCCGACGGTGGCACGGCAGCGGATGTCGACCAGCCGGACCTCACCGGACGGCATGCGCAGGTGGGCGTAGGCGCCCTCCTTCGCCAGCAGCTGGATGCTGGAGCCCGCGGAACGGGCCAGCTTGGCCCCGCCGCCCGGCCGCAGCTCCACCGCGTGGATGACCGTACCCACGGGGATGTGCCGCAGCGGGAGGTTGTTGCCCGGCTTGATGTCGGCACCGGGGCCGTTCTCGATTCGGTCGCCCTGGCTCAGGCGGGCCGGGGCGAGGATGTAGCGCTTCTCGCCGTCCGCGTAGTGCAGCAGCGCGATGCGCGCGGTGCGGTTCGGGTCGTACTCGATGTGCGCGACCTTGGCCGGCACGCCGTCCTTGTCGTGACGACGGAAGTCGATCACGCGGTAGGCGCGCTTGTGGCCACCGCCCTGGTGACGGACGGTCACACGACCGGCGTTGTTACGGCCGCCCTTGCTGTGCAGGGGGCGGACCAGCGACTTCTCCGGCGTGGACCGCGTGATCTCGACGAAGTCGGCGACGCTGGCGCCACGACGGCCCGGAGTCGTCGGCTTGTACTTGCGGATACCCATTGTCTCTCAGTCCTCGGAAAATTCCGGACTTCTGGACGGTCCCAGCTCCGTTAGGAGACCGGGCCGCCGAAGATGTCGATACGGTCGCCCTCAGCAAGGGTCACGATGGCGCGCTTGGTGTTCTTGCGCTTGCCGAAACCGGTGCGGGTGCGCTTGCGCTTGCCCTGCCGGTTGATCGTGTTGACCCCGGTGACCTTGACCGAGAAGACCGTCTCGACGGCCTGCTTGATCTGGGTCTTGTTGGCACGCGGGTCGACGACGAACGTGTACTTGTTCTCGTCCAGCAGCGCGTAGCTCTTCTCGGAGACCACCGGCTTGAGCAGGACGTCACGGGGGTCCGTGTAGGTCTTGCTGGTGACGGCGGCTGCAGCGGTCTGCTCGCTCATCAGGCGTCGCTCCCTTCGAGCTCAGCCTCGGAGGCGACGGCCTTGCTGGACGCGACCGGACCGGCCACGAAACGCTCGAAGGCGTCCTTGGTGAAGACCACGTCATCGGAGATGAGCACGTCGTACGTGTTGAGCTGGCCGGCCTCCAGGATGTGGACCTGGGGCAGGTTGCGGGCCGAC
The DNA here is from genome assembly GCF_024436035.1 of Streptomyces humicola. Lineage (GTDB taxonomy): Bacteria > Actinomycetota > Actinomycetes > Streptomycetales > Streptomycetaceae > Streptantibioticus_B > Streptantibioticus_B humicola. The sequence continues at coordinate 196,447 of NZ_JANFNG010000007.1, read as the reverse complement.
AGCCATGCGGTCTCGTCGGCGCGCTCGACGACCAGGAGCACGTTCTTGCGCTCACTGATCTTGCCCAGCAGGGCCTTGGCGGCCTTGGTGGACGGGGCGTCGCCGTCGACCACGCCGGTGACGACGTGGATGCGGTTGTGACGGGCCCGGTCGGTCAGGGCGCCACGGAGGGCAGCCTTGATCATCTTCTTGGGGGTCCGCTGCGAGTAGTCACGCGGCACGGGGCCGTGGACGACGCCACCGCCGGCGAACTGCGGAGCGCGGGTCGAACCCTGGCGGGCGCGGCCGGTGCCCTTCTGGCGGTACGGCTTCTTGCCACCGCCGCGGACCTCGCCGCGGGTCTTGGTCTTGTGCGTGCCCTGGCGGGCAGCGGCCAGCTGGGCGACGACGACCTGGTGGATCAGCGGGATGCTGACCTTGGCGTCGAAGATCTCCGCGGGGAGCTCGACGGTCCCGGCCTTGTCGCCTGCCGGCGAAAGGATGTCAATGGTGCTCATCGGTTACCTCAGGCCCCCTTGGCCGCGGTACGGACCAGGACGAGGCCGCCGTTCGGACCAGGAACCGCGCCCTTGATGAGCAGCAGGCCCTTCTCCGCGTCAACGGCGTGGACGGTCAGGTTCTGGGTGGTCACCCGCTCGTTGCCCATGCGGCCCGCCATACGGAGGCCCTTGAACACGCGGCCCGGGGTGGCGCAGCCACCGATGGAGCCGGGCGAGCGGTGCTTGCGCTGGGTGCCGTGGCCGGCGCCGAGTCCCCTGAAGTTGTGACGCTTCATGACACCGGCGAAGCCCTTGCCCTTGCTCTTGCCGGTGACGTCGACCTTGGTGCCCGCCTCGAATACGTCGGCGGTGATCTCCTGGCCGAGCGTGTACTCGGAGGCGTCGGAGGTGCGGATCTCCACCAGGTGGCGGCGCGGGGTCACGTCGGCCTTGGCGAAGTGGCCCTTGAGGGGCTTGTTCACCTTGCGCGGGTCGATCTCGCCGAAGGCGAGCTGGACCGACTCGTAGCCGTCGGTGTCGTTGGTGCGCACCTGGGTCACGACGCAGGGGCCGGCCTTGACGACGGTCACCGGGACGATGCGGTTGTTCTCGTCCCAGACCTGGGTCATGCCGAGCTTCTCGCCCAGGACGCCCTTAATCTGCTTAGCCATCTCGCGCGTCACCTCAGAGCTTGATCTCGATGTCGACGCCGGCAGGCAGGTCGAGACGCATGAGCGAGTCGACGGTCTTCGGCGTGGGGTCGAGGATGTCGATGAGGCGCTTGTGCGTGCGCATCTCGAAGTGCTCGCGCGCGTCCTTGTACTTGTGCGGCGACTTGATGACGCAGTACACGTTCTTCTCAGTGGGCAGCGGCACCGGGCCTGCGACCTGCGCACCAGTACGGGTCACCGTCTCGACGATCTTCTTCGCCGAGGAGTCGATGACCTCGTGGTCGTAGGCCTTGAGCCGGATGCGGATCTTCTGTCCCGCCATGGCTACTCCGTAGTCCTGTCTCTCGTAACGCTCTGGGCTCCGGTGACGCACCTCCCCGACCCACGCGGTCGGGCGTGTCGTACCCCGCCCCGCATTTCTCCACACAAGGAGAGCCCTCGGAGGGGGTATGGGGAAGTCTCATCCACCGGGCGCCTGGCGAGCCCCGCACCGTGCTTCCCGGAAGATTCCCGTACGTCCGCCCCTGATGAGGGGCGACGAGTACTGTGGGACTCGCTTCCGGTCCTCCCGACGGGAGGCGCGCGACATCGGCACTCAACCGAGCAACTTGGACACTGTGCCATATGTGCCCCGGTGGAGTCCAATCGGCGCGTGATCGGGGGGCACCGTGAGATTTCCGGGGTGGCACGCCCCCGACCCCCTCCAGGCACGGCAATGCCGGGCCACGCGCCCGAAGGCCCCTGAACACGCCGAGCCCCGTACACCGTTACGGCGTACGGGGCTCGGCGTTCGACTGCCGTGAGGCGTCGTCAGGTCACTTGACGATCTTGGTGACCTGGCCGGCGCCGACCGTCCGGCCACCCTCACGGATGGCGAACTTCAGGCCCTCCTCCATGGCGACCGGCTGGATCAGCTGGACGGACATGGTGGTGTTGTCGCCCGGCATGACCATCTCGGTGCCCTCGGGAAGGGTCACGACGCCGGTCACGTCCGTGGTACGGAAGTAGAACTGCGGGCGGTAGTTGTTGAAGAACGGGGTGTGGCGGCCACCTTCGTCCTTCGACAGGATGTAGGCCTGGGCCTCGAACTCGGTGTGCGGAGTGACCGAACCCGGCTTGATGATGACCTGGCCGCGCTCGACGTCCTCGCGCTTGATGCCGCGGAGCAGCAGACCGACGTTCTCACCGGCCTGGCCCTCGTCGAGCAGCTTGCGGAACATCTCGATGCCGGTGACCGTGGTGGTGGTCTTCTCCGGCTTGATGCCGATGATGTCGACGGTCTCGTTGACCTTGAGGACACCACGCTCGATGCGACCGGTCACCACGGTGCCGCGGCCGGTGATCGTGAAAACGTCCTCGATCGGCATCAGGAACGGCTTGTCGACGTCGCGCTCCGGAGTCGGGATCGACTCGTCGACGGCCGCCATCAGGTTGAGGACCGACTGGCCCCACTCCTTGTCGCCCTCCAGCGCCTTCAGCGCGGAGACCTTGACGACCGGGACGTCGTCGCCCGGGAACTCGTACTCGGAGAGGAGCTCACGGACCTCGAGCTCGACGAGCTCCAGGATCTCCTCGTCGTCGACCATGTCGGCCTTGTTCAGTGCGACGACGATCGCCGGCACACCGACCTGGCGGGCCAGGAGCACGTGCTCCTTGGTCTGCGGCATCGGGCCGTCGGTCGCGGCGACCACCAGGATCGCGCCGTCCATCTGGGCGGCACCGGTGATCATGTTCTTGATGTAGTCCGCGTGACCCGGGCAGTCGACGTGGGCGTAGTGACGGCTCTCCGTCTGGTACTCGACATGCGCGATGGAGATGGTGATACCGCGCTGGCGCTCTTCCGGCGCCTTGTCGATCTGGTCGAACGCCGAGGCCTCGTTGAGGTCGGGGAACGCGTCGTGCAGCACCTTCGTGATCGCCGCGGTAAGGGTCGTCTTACCGTGGTCGATGTGACCGATGGTGCCGATGTTGACGTGCGGCTTAGTCCGCTCGAACTTCGCCTTCGCCACTGGGGTCCTCCTGTGGACTGGTTCTGTGCGCGATAACTCGTATGCGCCAGTTCAACTTGCCGGGTTGGTGAGGACCCCGAAGGGCCGTAACTGTGCCAACCCGCGGATTGGGTGCCGACTGCCGGGGCACCCGTCGCACACCGGATGGTCTGCGACGGAATGCCCCGAACCGCCTGCCGTCAAGCCTAAGGGCGTGCGCGGAACGCGCGTTACTCGCCCTTGGCCTTCGCGATGATCTCCTCCGCGACGTTCCGCGGAACCTCGGCGTAGGAGTCGAACTGCATGGAGTAGCTGGCTCGGCCGGAGGTCTTGCTGCGCAGGTCGCCGACGTAACCGAACATCTCCGAGAGCGGAACGAGGGCCTTGACGACCTTGGCACCGCTGCGGTCTTCCATGGCCTGGATCTGGCCACGGCGCGAGTTGAGGTCACCGATCACATCGCCCATGTGCTCCTCGGGCGTGGTGACCTCGACGGCCATCATCGGCTCGAGGAGAGCCGGGCTGGCCTTGCGAGCACCGTCCTTGAACGCCATCGAACCGGCGATCTTGAACGCGAGCTCGGACGAGTCGACGTCGTGGTAGGCGCCGTCGAGCAGCGTCACCTTGACACCGGTCAGCGGGTAGCCGGCCAACACGCCGAACTCCATGGCCTCCTGGCAGCCCGCGTCCACGGACGGGATGTACTCCCGCGGGATGCGGCCACCGGTGACCTTGTTCTCGAACTCGTAGCCGTCGCCCTCGAGCGGCTCGATCGCGATCTGCACCTTCGCAAACTGGCCGGAACCACCGGTCTGCTTCTTGTGTGTGTAGTCGACCCGCTCGACGGCCTTGCGGATCGTCTCGCGGTACGCGACCTGCGGCTTGCCGACGTTGGCCTCGACCCTGAACTCGCGCTTCATGCGGTCGACCAGCACGTCCAGGTGCAGCTCTCCCATGCCCGCGATGATGGTCTGGCCGGTCTCCTCGTCCGTGTGGACCTGGAAGGACGGGTCCTCCTCGGCGAGGCGCTGGATCGCCACGCCCAGCTTCTCCTGGTCGCCCTTGGACTTCGGCTCGATGGCCACCTGGATGACCGGAGCCGGGAAGTTCATGGACTCGAGGATGACCGGGTTCTGCGCGTCGCAGAGGGTCTCACCGGTGGTGGTGTCCTTCAGGCCCATGACGGCGACGATGTCGCCGGCACCGACGCTCGGGATCTCCTCACGCTTGTTGGCGTGCATCCGGTAGATCTTGCCGATGCGCTCCTTCTTGCCCTTCACGGAGTTCAGCACCTGGGTGCCGGTGTCCATGCGGCCGGAGTACACGCGGACGAAGGTGAGCTTGCCGAGGTGCGGGTCGCTCATGATCTTGAACGCCAGGCCGGAGAACGGCTCGTCCTCGGAAGCCTTGCGGAAGATCGTGGTCTCCTCGTCACCGACCTTGTGGCCGCTGACGCCCTCGACGTCCACCGGCGACGGCAGGTACTTCACGATCGCGTCGAGCAGGGGCTGGACGCCCTTGTTCTTGAACGCGGTACCGCAGAAGACCGGGGTCAGGTTGCCCGCGATGGTGGCGCGGCGGATGCCGGCGACCAGCTGCTCCTCGGTGGGCTCCTGGCCCTCCAGGTACAGCTCCATCAGCTCCTCGTCGGCCTCGGCGGCCGTTTCGAGCAGCTTGTCGCGGTACTCCTGGGCGGCTTCGAGGTGGGTGTCCGGGATGTCAACCGTGTCGTACATCTCGCCCTTGGTCGCCTCGGCGGACCACACAAGAGCCTTCATCCGGACCAGGTCGATAACGCCCTTGAAGTCCGCCTCGGCACCGATCGGCAGCTGCATGACGAGCGGCGTCGCACCGAGACGGTCGACGATCATGTCGACGCAGCGGTGGAACTCGGCACCCACACGGTCGAGCTTGTTGACGAAGCAGATGCGCGGGACGTTGTAGCGGTCAGCCTGACGCCACACCGTCTCGGACTGCGGCTCGACACCGGCGACACCGTCGAACACCGTCACGGCACCGTCGAGGACGCGCAGCGAGCGCTCCACCTCGACGGTGAAGTCGACGTGGCCCGGGGTGTCGATGATGTTGATGGTGTAGTCGTCGCCGTCGACCGGCCAGTGACAGGTGGTCGCGGCCGACGTGATGGTGATGCCGCGCTCCTGCTCCTGCTCCATCCAGTCCATGGTGGCAGCGCCGTCGTGGACTTCACCGATCTTGTAGGAGACACCGGTGTAGAACAGGATCCGCTCGGTGGTCGTCGTCTTGCCCGCGTCGATGTGGGCCATGATCCCGATGTTGCGGACCTTGGCCAGGTCAAGTGAAGTGGTGGCCATCTGGCTCAGTCTTCTCTCGGTTCTCGATGGGGTAGCGACTACCAGCGGTAGTGCGCGAAGGCCTTGTTGGACTCGGCCATCTTGTGGGTGTCCTCGCGGCGCTTGACGGAGGCGCCAAGACCGTTCGAGGCGTCCAGCAGCTCGTTCATCAGGCGCTCGGTCATGGTCTTCTCGCGACGGGCGCGCGAGTAGCCCACGATCCACCGCAGGGCGAGCGTGGAGGAGCGCGCGGGGCGCACCTCGACCGGCACCTGGTAGGTCGCGCCACCGACGCGGCGGCTGCGGACCTCGAGGGTCGGCTTGACGTTCTCCAGGGCGCGCTTGAGCGTGATGACCGGGTCGTTGCCGGTCTTCTCGCGCAGGCCTTCCAGGGCGCCGTAGACGATGCGCTCGGCGGTGGAGCGCTTGCCGTTCAGCAGGATCTTGTTGACCAGCGCGGTGACAAGCGGAGAGCTGTAGACCGGGTCGACGATGACCGGCCGCTTCGGGGCAGGGCCCTTACGAGGCATGTCTTACTTCTCCTTCTTGGCGCCGTAGCGGCTGCGGGCCTGCTTGCGGTTCTTGACACCCTGGGTGTCGAGCGAACCACGGATGATCTTGTAGCGGACGCCCGGCAGGTCCTTCACACGACCGCCGCGCACGAGCACGATCGAGTGCTCCTGCAGGTTGTGACCCTCACCCGGAATGTAGGCCGTGACCTCGATCCCGCTGGTCAGGCGCACGCGCGCGACCTTACGGAGGGCCGAGTTCGGCTTCTTCGGGGTGGTCGTGTAGACGCGCGTGCAGACGCCACGGCGCTGCGGGGATCCCTTCAACGCGGGCGTCTTGTTCTTGTCGACCTTGTCCTGCCGGCCCTTGCGGACCAGCTGCTGGATCGTAGGCACCGTTTCTCCGGTTTCTGTGTGCCAGTCTCGATAACGCTAACCTGGGGTTTTCTGGTTGGCCACCGCACGTTTCCCGACCCACGCGGTCGGGTGTGTCGGAACCGTTGCGCGTGCCCGCTGGGCGGACAGGTCCACATCGTGTTGATGCCGCGCGGTCGTGTCGTCCCTTGGCTCGTGCGGTCGTACGGCACGCACAAGAACCCGGGGACACCCCAGGCACAAGGTCAGAGCGTACCTAGCGCATCGGCTCGGGTCAAAACAAATGGGACGCGCAGGTTCTCACAGGTGGATCACGGATGGATGTGATGCACCAATCGCCAGGTCCCGGCCGGTCCCGCCGTCGCCGCCGTCACCATACGAAAGTCGCCACCGGCATGTGCCGCCCAGGACCGAGCGCCCGCCACCCGCACCGTGACCGACAGGGTGCGGTGCGGCGGTGCCACGATCCGCCGCCGAAGGCGACCGCGGGCGGAGCGCCGTGAGGCGACAGCCTCCCCCACGCCAGCGCCCAGGGACCGCCGTCCCCGTCCCTGCCCCCGCCCCCGCGCAGGGCGCCCAGCAGCACCCCGCGAAGGCGGTGTCCACATACGTCCAGAGCAGGTCGCCCCCGCGGCGCACTTCGAGCGCGGCGCGCCCGTTCGGTACCGGAGGCGGGCCGGAAGGTGAGCCCGGCGGGGTACGCGCATGACAGCACATCACCTTGACGGTACATCACAGTCCTGAGGCCGTACGGTGGTTGGTTTCGCCCACCAGCTTCGTCCTGGCCAACGGCCCGTCGGATCGTCCGCAGGGACGGTCCGAAAGCACCGGCCGGCAGAGGAACGCCCTTGGGCCGCGCGACCCCTACGCCGCCCCGACGGTGACGTCGCCCGTGCCCGCGTGCGCGGTGATGCTGTGCGCGCTGTCGCCCGCCGTCGTCACGTTCACCCGTACGTCCCCCGTGTCGGCGACGGCGTCGACCGCGTACGCGCCGCCCTGGGGCACGGTGACGCCCACGTTCCCGGTGTCGGCCGTGGCGTAGACCGTCGCGGGGGAGGCGTCGAACCCGGCGTGGACGTCCCCGGTCTCCGCGGTGAGCCTGGCCTGCGATGAGGTCAGCCCGTCAGCGGTGACGTCGCCGGTGCCCGTGCTCGCCTGGACCGGGCCGCCGAGCCCGCTCAGCGTCACGCTGCCGGTGTCGTCGGTGACGTCGACGGCGGTGCCCGCGGGCACGTGGACGTCGTAGCTCACGCCGCAGTCCGAGCAGTCGTACGTCAGCGTCAACGTGGATCCCGACGTCGCGTGCGTGGTGTGCGGGGGCGCGTTGCGGTAGTCCTGCGTCTCGGTGACGCTGACGGTGCCCCCGCCGCCGCCCGTCACATGGATGTCGCCCGTCCTCCCCTTCACCACCAGCTTGCGCACCGGTGTGCTCACCCCGTAGCTGACGGTCTTGTGGTGCTCCTGCTCGACGTCGATGCCCGAGCAGGCGGTGAGCACCAGCCCGGCGACGGCGCAGAGGACAGGGGGCACCCCTGGACGGATTTTGGGGGAGATGCGCTTCATGGCTACCAGCCTGCCCGCCGGAGCGCCTGAAAACGGCGACAGGGCGGCCGTACCCCCTTTCGGGGGACGGCCGCCCTGTCAGTGACTCAGAGCGCTACGGCGTCAGGCGTTGTAGGGCCCGTAGTCGTAGTCCTCCAGCGGCACCGCCTGGCCGGAGCCGGTGCCGAACGGCGAGTAGTCGATGTCCTCGTAGCCGACGGCGGAGTACATCGCGGCCTTGGCCTCCTCGGTCGGCTCGACCCGGATGTTGCGGTAGCGGGACAGGCCCGTACCGGCCGGGATGAGCTTGCCGAGGATGACGTTCTCCTTCAGGCCCAGGAGCGAGTCCGACTTGGCGTGGATCGCCGCGTCGGTGAGCACCCGGGTCGTCTCCTGGAAGGAGGCGGCCGACAGCCAGGACTCGGTCGCCAGCGAGGCCTTGGTGATACCCATCAGCTGCGGACGGCCGGAGGCGGGGTGTCCGCCCTCGGCGACCACACGACGGTTCTCCTGCTCGAAGCGGCCGCGCTCGACCAGCTCGCCGGGCAGCAGCTCGGCGTCGCCGGACTCGATGATCGTCACCCGGCGCAGCATCTGCCGGATGATGATCTCGATGTGCTTGTCGTGGATCGACACACCCTGCGAGTTGAAGACCTGCTGGACCTCGCCCAGGAGGTGGATCTGCACCGCACGCTGGCCGAGGATCCGCAGCACGTCGTGCGGGTTCTCGGTGCCGGCCATCAGCTTCTGGCCGACCTCGACGTGATCGCCCTCCTCCACCAGCAGACGGGCGCGCTTGGAGACTCCGTAGGAGATCTCGTCGCTGCCGTCGTCCGGGGTGACGACGACCTTGCGGGTCTTCTCGGTCTCCTCGATGCGGACCCGGCCGGCCGCCTCGCTGATCGGGGCCAGCCCCTTCGGGGTACGGGCCTCGAAGAGCTCGACGACACGCGGCAGACCCTTGGTGATGTCGTCACCGGCCACACCACCGGTGTGGAAGGTACGCATCGTGAGCTGGGTGCCGGGCTCACCGATGGACTGAGCCGCGATGATGCCGACCGCCTCGCCGATGTCCACCAGCTTGCCGGTGGCGAGCGAACGGCCGTAGCACATCGCGCAGGTGCCCACGGTGGACTCGCAGGTCAGGATCGAGCGGGTCTTCACCGTCTCGACGCCGTGCTTGATCAGCTGCTCGATGAGCACGTCGCCCAGGTCGGTACCGGCCGGGGCCAGCACCTTGCCGTCGACGACGATGTCCTCGGCGAGGCTGCGCGCGTACACGCTGGTCTCGACGCCGGCCGCCTTGCGCAGCACGCCGTCCTCGCCGCGCTCGGCGATCGCCAGCTTCAGGCCGCGCTCGGTGCCGCAGTCCTCCTCGCGGATGATCACGTCCTGCGAGACGTCCACCAGACGACGGGTCAGGTAACCCGAGTCGGCGGTACGCAGCGCGGTGTCGGCGAGGCCCTTACGGGCACCGTGGGTGGAGATGAAGTACTCCAGCACGGTGAGACCCTCACGGAACGACGCCTTGATGGGCCGCGGGATGGTCTCGTTCTTCGCGTTGGACACCAGGCCCCGCATACCCGCGATCTGACGCATCTGCATCATGTTTCCGCGGGCACCCGAGTCGACCATCATGAAGATCGGGTTGGTCTTCGGGAAGTTCTCGTTCATGGCCTCGGCAACCTCGTTGGTCGCCTTGGTCCAGATCGTGATCAGTTCCTGAGACCGCTCTTCCTTCGTGATCAGGCCGCGCTCGTACTGCTTCTGGACCTTCTCGTCCTGCGCCTCGTAGACGTCCAGGATGCCGCGCTTGGCCTCCGGGACGACGACGTCGGAGATGGCGACGGTGACACCGGAACGGGTCGCCCAGTGGAAACCGGCCGCCTTCAGGTTGTCCAGCGTCGCCGCCACGACGACCTTCGGGTAGCGCTCGGCGAGGTCGTTGACGATCTCGGAGAGCTGCTTCTTGCCCACCGGGTAGTCGACGAACGGGTAGTCCTCGGGCAGCAGCTCGTTGAAGAGCGCACGGCCCAGGGTCGTCCGCAGCCGGAACGGGTCACCCGGCTGCCACTCGGGCTCGCCCTCCTCGGCGGCCGGCGGGGTCCAGCCGCGCGGCGGCACGGTGCCGAGCGGGAAGCGGATGTCGACCGGTGCCTGGAGCGACAGCTCGCGGGCATCGAGCGCCATGATCGCCTCGGCGACCGAGCCGAACGACCGGCCCTCACCCTTGACCTCGCGCTCCTCGTGGTCGGTGGTGAGGAAGAACAGACCCAGGACCATGTCCTGCGTCGGCATCGTCACCGGCCGGCCGTCGGCGGGCTTGAGGATGTTGTTCGAGGACAGCATCAGGATGCGGGCCTCGGCCTGCGCCTCCGCGGACAGCGGCAGGTGCACGGCCATCTGGTCACCGTCGAAGTCCGCGTTGAACGCGGTGCACACGAGCGGGTGGATCTGGATGGCCTTGCCCTCGACCAGCTGCGGCTCGAAGGCCTGGATGCCGAGACGGTGCAGCGTCGGCGCACGGTTGAGCAGCACCGGGTGCTCGGCGATGACCTCTTCCAGCACGTCGTACACGACCGTGCGGCCGCGCTCGACCATGCGCTTGGCCGACTTGATGTTCTGCGCGTGGTTCAGGTCGACCAGGCGCTTCATCACGAACGGCTTGAAGAGCTCCAGCGCCATCGCCTTGGGCAGGCCGCACTGGTGCAGCTTCAGCTGCGGGCCGACGACGATCACGGAACGGGCCGAGTAGTCGACGCGCTTGCCGAGCAGGTTCTGCCGGAAGCGGCCCTGCTTGCCCTTGAGCATGTCGGAGAGCGACTTCAGCGGGCGGTTGCCCGGGCCGGTCACCGGCCGGCCGCGGCGGCCGTTGTCGAACAGCGCGTCGACGGCCTCCTGCAGCATCCGCTTCTCGTTGTTCACGATGATCTCGGGAGCACCGAGGTCAAGGAGACGCTTGAGGCGGTTGTTGCGGTTGATGACACGGCGGTAGAGGTCGTTCAGGTCGGAGGTCGCGAAGCGGCCACCGTCCAGCTGCACCATCGGGCGCAGGTCCGGCGGGATCACCGGGACGCAGTCCAGCACCATGCCGTTGGGGCTGTTGCGGGTCTGCAGGAACGCCGAGACGACCTTGAGGCGCTTGAGCGCACGGGTCTTCTTCTGGCCCTTGCCGGTACGGATGATCTCGCGGAGCCTCTCGGCCTCCTCTTCGAGGTCGAAGGACTCCAGGCGCTTCTGCAGCGCGGCGGCGCCCATGCCACCCATGAAGTAGGTGCCGAAGCGGTCACGCAGCTCGCGGTAGAGCAGCTCGTCGCCCTCGAGGTCCTGGACCTTGAGGGACTTGAAGCGGCTCCACACCTCGTCGAGACGGTCGAGCTCGCGCTGCGCGCGGTCGCGCAGCTGCTTCATCTCGCGCTCCGCGCCCTCGCGCACCTTGCGGCGCACGTCGGCCTTGGCGCCCTCGGCCTCCAGCTCGCCGAGGTCCGCCTCCAGCTTCTTCTGGCGGGCCTCGACGTCGGCGTCACGGCGCTGCTCGATCTGCTGGCGCTCCACCGAGACCTGGGCCTCCAGGGAGGGCAGGTCACGGGTGCGGCGCTCCTCGTCCACCCACGTGATCATGTAGGCGGCGAAGTAGATGACCTTCTCCAGGTCCTTCGGGGCGAGGTCGAGCAGGTAGCCCAGGCGCGACGGGACGCCCTTGAAGTACCAGATGTGCGTGACGGGCGCGGCCAGCTCGATGTGGCCCATCCGCTCACGGCGCACCTTGGCGCGAGTCACCTCGACACCGCAGCGCTCGCAGATGATGCCCTTGAAGCGGACGCGCTTGTACTTACCGCAGTAGCACTCCCAGTCCCGGGTCGGGCCGAAGATCTTCTCGCAGAAGAGGCCGTCCTTTTCGGGCTTGAGGGTGCGGTAGTTGATGGTCTCCGGCTTCTTTACCTCGCCGTGCGACCACTGACGGATGTCGTCCGCGGTGGCCAGGCCGATCCGCAGCTCGTCGAAGAAGTTGACGTCGAGCACTTTGTGTCAATCCCACCTTCGGGCTTGCCCCGAAAATCGATGCTGCCGGGGTCGAGTGTCAAACAGGGTCTGAACGGGTCCGGGGTGCGGCCGGGGACCAATGTCACGTGTCCCGAAGGGACTCCGACCGGGGTGGCGGTCGGGTGACGGGCGGGACCCGGCCAACCCGTCAGACCTCTTCGACGCTGCTCGGCTCACGCCGGGACAGGTCGATACCGAGCTCCTCCGCCGCGCGGAAGACGTCTTCATCCGTGTCACGCATTTCGATGGACATACCGTCCGAGGACAGCACCTCCACATTCAGGCAGAGGGACTGCATTTCCTTGATGAGCACCTTGAAGGACTCGGGAATGCCGGGCTCCGGGATGTTCTCGCCCTTGACGATGGCCTCGTAGACCTTCACACGGCCGAGAACGTCGTCGGACTTGATGGTCAGCAGCTCCTGCAGGGCGTAGGCGGCGCCGTACGCCTCCAGCGCCCACACCTCCATCTCGCCGAAGCGCTGGCCGCCGAACTGGGCCTTACCACCGAGCGGCTGCTGCGTGATCATCGAGTACGGGCCGGTGGAACGGGCGTGCAGCTTGTCGTCCACCATGTGGCTCAGCTTGATGATGTACATGTAGCCGACGGAGATCGGCTCCGGGAACGGCTCGCCGGAGCGGCCGTCGAAGAGCCGGGCCTTGCCGGACGGGAGGACCATCCGATCGCCGTCGCGGTTCGGGATCGTCGACTGGAACAGGCCGGCGATCTCGTCCTCGCGGGCGCCGTCGAAGACCGGGGTGGCGACGTTGGTGCCGGGCTCGACCTTGTCGGCCTCGATCGCCTGCAGGCGGCGCGCCCACTCCTCGGCGATGCCCGTGACGTCCCAGCCCTGCTTGGCGAGCCAGCCCAGGTGGATCTCCAGGACCTGGCCTGGGTTCATCCGGGAGGGGACGCCGAGCGGGTTGAGGATGATGTCGATCGGGGTGCCGTCCTCCAGGAACGGCATGTCCTCGACCGGCAGGATCTTGGAGATGACGCCCTTGTTGCCGTGGCGGCCGGCGAGCTTGTCACCGTCGGTGATCTTGCGCTTCTGCGCCACGTAGACGCGGACCAGCTGGTTCACGCCCGGCGGCAGCTCGTCGCCCTCCTCGCGGTCGAAGACGCGCACGCCGATGACCTTGCCGGTCTCGCCGTGCGGCACCTTCAGCGAGGTGTCACGGACCTCACGGGCCTTCTCACCGAAGATCGCGCGCAGCAGGCGCTCCTCCGGGGTCAGCTCGGTCTCACCCTTGGGGGTGACCTTGCCGACCAGGATGTCACCGGCGACGACCTCGGCACCGATGCGGATGATGCCGCGCTCGTCGAGGTCGGCGAGGACCTCCTCGGAGACGTTCGGGATGTCCCGGGTGATCTCCTCGGGGCCGAGCTTGGTGTCACGGGCGTCGACCTCGTGCTCCTCGATGTGGATCGAGGAGAGGACGTCGTCCTGGACGAGGCGCTGCGACAGGATGATCGCGTCCTCGTAGTTGTGGCCTTCCCACGGCATGAACGCGACCAGCAGGTTCTTGCCGAGCGCCATCTCACCGGCCTGGGTGGACGGGCCGTCGGCGAGCACCTGGCCGACCACCACGCGGGCGCCCTCGTCCACGACCACCTTCTGGTTGAAGGAGGTGCCCTGGTTGGAGCGGTTGAACTTGGCCACCCGGTAGGTGGTGTAGGTGCCGTCGTCGTTGGCGACGGTGACGTAGTCCGCGGAGACCTCCTGGACCACGCCGTCCTTCTCGGCGGTGATGACGTCACCGGCGTCGACCGCGGCGCGGTACTCGATGCCGGTACCGACCAGCGGCGACTCCGCCTTCAGCAGCGGCACCGCCTGGCGCATCATGTTCGAACCCATGAGCGCGCGGTTGGCGTCGTCGTGCTCCAGGAACGGGATCATGGCGGTCGCGACCGACACCATCTGGCGCGGCGAGACGTCCATGTAGTCCACGTCCTCGGACGGCACGAGGTCGACCTCGCCGCCACGACGGCGGACCAGCACACGGCCCTCGGCGAAGGTGCCCTCCTCGGTGAGCGCAGCGTTGGCCTGCGCGATGAGGTAGCGGTCCTCCTCGTCGGCGGTCAGGTAGTGCACGTCCTCGGTGACGCGGCCGTTCTCGACCTTGCGGTACGGGGTCTCGACGAAGCCGAACGCGTTCACCCGGCCGTAAGTGGCGAGCGAGCCGATCAGACCGATGTTCGGGCCTTCAGGCGTCTCGATCGGGCACATGCGGCCGTAGTGCGACGGGTGCACGTCACGCACGTCGAGGCCGGCCCGCTCACGGGAGAGTCCACCCGGGCCCAGCGCCGACAGGCGGCGCTTGTGGGTCAGACCCGACAGCGGGTTGGTCTGGTCCATGAACTGGGACAGCTGGCTGGTGCCGAAGAACTCCTTGATGGAGGCGACGACCGGCCGGATGTTGATCAGCGTCTGCGGCGTGATCGCCTCGACGTCCTGGGTGGTCATGCGCTCGCGGACGACGCGCTCCATGCGGGCCAGGCCGGTGCGGACCTGGTTCTGGATGAGCTCGCCGACGTTGCGCAGGCGGCGGTTGCCGAAGTGGTCGATGTCGTCGACCTCGACCGGGATGGTCTCGCCGTTGGCAGCGACCGTCTCGGTCTCACCGGCGTGCAGCTTGACCAGGTACTTGATCGTCGCGATGACGTCCTCGACGGTCAGCACGCCCTGGTCGAGCGGCTGCTCGCCGCCGAGCTTCTTGTTGACCTTGTAGCGGCCGACCTTGGCCAGGTCGTAGCGCTTCGGGTTGAAGTACAGGTTCTCGAGCAGGGTCTGCGCGGCCTCGCGGGTCGGGGGCTCGCCCGGACGCAGCTTGCGGTAGATGTCGAGCAGCGCGTCGTCCTGGCCCTGGGTGTGGTCCTTCTCCAGGGTGGCGCGCATCGACTCGTAGTCGCCGAACTCCTCGAGGATCTGGTCGTTGGTCCAGCCGAGGGCCTTGAGCAGCACGGTGACCGACTGCTTGCGCTTGCGGTCGATGCGTACACCGACCATGTCGCGCTTGTCGATTTCGAGCTCGAGCCACGCGCCACGCGACGGGATCACCTTCGCCGAGAAGATGTCCTTGTCGGACGTCTTGTCGATGGTGGAGTCGAAGTAGACGCCGGGCGAACGCACCAGCTGCGAGACGACGACACGCTCGGTGCCGTTGATGCAGAAGGTGCCCTTGTTGGTCATGAGCGGGAAGTCGCCCATGAAGACCGTCTGGGACTTGATCTCGCCGGTCTCGTTGTTGGTGAACTCGGCCGTGACGAAGAGCGGGGCCGCGTACGTGAAGTCGCGCTCCTTGCACTCGTCGATCGAGTTCTTGGGCGGCTCGAAGCGGTGATCGCGGAAAGTCAGCGACATCGACCCGGAGAAGTCCTCGATCGGGGAGATCTCCTCGAAGATCTCCTCCAGACCGGACTTGGTGGGGACGTCCTGACCACTTTCGAGAGCGGCCTCGACACGAGCCTTCCAGGCGGCATTGCCGAGCAGCCAATCGAAGCTCTCGGTCTGCAGCGCGAGGAGGTTCGGGACCTCGAGGGGCTCCTTGATCTTCGCAAAGGAGATGCGCAGCGGGGCGGTGCTTGCGCCGTTGTTCGTATTAGCAGTCGAGGCGTTGCGCGAGGCGGCCAAGAGGGGGTCCTTCCGAGGGCTCGGACTCACTACGCGCGTACCGGTCCCCGCCCCTGAGCATGGATGGCGAACTCCGGCGACCGGAAGGTCGGGGACATCTCCATCGGCGATACTCAGACGTGGGCATGCCGCTGGTGACGGGCCAGACGGCAGCTAACAGGCAGCGCAAAGGGTCAGTGTAGCCACTCGGCACACTGATGTCCAGAGCAGTGATTCGGAGACCGAATCATCTCCCCCTCGTCATCCGGTAGGGCCCGCCTCAGGGCGGACCCCAAGGTCTGGGTCCTGCGCTCGACCACAGTCATTCCCTCATCGCCGCCGTTCCATTCCTCCCACCCCCTGAGAGGCGGAACGACATCGCGACGCGTCCTGAGAATTGCGCGCTGCGTCCGGTTCGTCAAGGCCCCCGCCCCGCGGGGATGCTCACAGCGAGCCTCCGACGCCCCGGAACGAACCGGCGAAGATCACCATACCTGTGCTCACCGCCGACGGCACGGATCCGTTCCGTCACAGGCCGAAACACCGCAGGGCGGCCACCCGAAAGGGTGGCCGCCCTGCGGCTGATCAGCCCCTCGAAAGAGGCACGACACGAGGTCGGTGCGTGTGCCGGGTCTTACTTGACCTCGACACCGGCGCCGGCGCCCTTGAGGGCCTCGACGGCCTTGTCCGCAGCCTCCTTGTTGACCTTCTCGAGCAGCGGCTTCGGCGCACCGTCGACCAGGTCCTTGGCCTCCTTCAGGCCGAGGGAGGTCAGCTCGCGCACGACCTTGATGACCTGGATCTTCTTGTCACCGGCGGAGGTGAGGATGACGTCGAACTCGTCCTTCTCCTCGGGAGCCTCGGCCGGGGCACCGGCAGCGGCACCACCAGCGGCGGCAACGGCGACCGGAGCGGCAGCCTCGACGTCGAACTTCTCCTCGAAGGCCTTCACGAACTCGGAGAGCTCGATGAGGGTCATCTCGCCGAACTGCTCGAGCAGCTCGTCCTGGGTGAGCTTCGCCATGGTGGCGGTCCTTCCACTAAGTCGGCTGGTGCCGGGGGGATGTTTCGGCGGGCGTGTGACGGGCCCGCTGCGAGGGCTGGGGCCGGGTGATTACTCGGCCGCGTCCTCGGCGGCGGGAGCCGGCGTACCGGCACCGCCCTGCTCGACCTTGCTGCGCAGCGCATCCGCGGTACGGACGAACTTCGAGAGCGGGGCCTGGAAGGTCGCCGCGGCCTTGGCCATGGACGCCTTCATGCCACCGGCCAGCTTGGCGAGCAGCACCTCACGGGACTCGAGGTCCGCGAGCTTCTTGATCTCGTCGGCGGACAGCGCCTTGCCGTCAAGGACACCGCCCTTGATGACGAGAGCGGGGTTCTCCTTGGCGAAGTCCCGCAGTCCCTTTGCCGAGGCGACGGGGTCGCCGTAGACGAAGGTGATCGCCGTCGAACCCGTGAACAGGTCGTCGAGCGCGGTGATCCCGGCCTCGTTGGCCGCGATCTTGGTCAGCGTGTTCTTCGCCACGCGGTAATTGGCGTTCTCACCGAGCGAACGACGCAGCTCCTTGAGCTGCGCCACGGTGAGACCGGTGTACTCGGTGAGCACAGCGGCGTTGGAGTTGCGGAACTTGTCCGTCAGCTCGGCAACCGCGGCAGCCTTGTCAGGCCTCGCCATGAGCCTCGGCCTCCTTCCGGGTGATTGCGGACCGCAAGGAGTGAAGGAGGCGACTGGAAACGCACGAAACGCCCCGGCGCAGGCGCACGGGGCGTCACTCCACCGGAACAGACGTTCCGGGAGCTCATCCTTGTGTCACCTACGCGGGCCGTCCGCCGTTAGCGGATCCTTCGGCCACCGCGCCCGGCCCCTTGCGGGCAGGCACGACAGCGACCAGCGGTCTTTGGCTTCCGCAAGAGAGTACGTGAGCCGCCCGCGGCGAGGCAAATCAGGACGTCTGGCCCGTCCCCGCGCCTTTCAGCAGGGCTGCGTAGTCGAGGGTGTCGGATGCAGGGATCAGCCGGGCGCGGGAGCGGCCTTGACTCCCCCGCTGCTGCTGCAGGCCGACAGCGCGCCTAGCGCCACGACGGCGGCGAGCGCCGCACCTCTGCGGAATCGATTCCTCACGGGACCCCCCCATTCGGTCTTATGTTCGATTCGAGGAGAGCGCGCTGGCGCACGCGCAGGAGGCCCGAGGCGCAAAGCCCCGGGCCCCCCTGCGTACGCCGGTGATCAGACCGCGGCGGCGTCCTCTTCGACGAGGAGGTTGCGCGTGCGGTTCGGGTCGAGCTGGATGCCGGGGCCCATCGTGGTGCTCACGACGGCCTTCTTGATGTAGCGGCCCTTGGCGGCGGACGGCTTCAGACGCAGGATCTCCTCCAGCGCCGCCGCGTAGTTCTCCACCAGCTGCTGCTCACCGAACGACGTCTTGCCGATGATGAAGTGCAGGTTGGAGTGGCGGTCGACGCGGAACTCGATCTTGCCGCCCTTGATCTCGGTGACGGCCTTGGCGACGTCCGGGGTGACGGTGCCGGTCTTCGGGTTCGGCATGAGACCCCGCGGACCGAGCACGCGACCCAGACGGCCGACCTTGCCCATCAGGTCCGGGGTGGCGACGACGGCGTCGAAGTCCAGGCGGCCCTTGGACACCTCGTCGATCAGTTCGTCGGCGCCGACGATGTCGGCGCCCGCGGCACGCGCGGCCTCGGCGCGGTCACCGGTCGCGAAGACCAGGACCCGGGCGGTCTTGCCGGTGCCGTGCGGAAGGTTCACGGTGCCGCGGACCATCTGGTCGGCCTTGCGCGGGTCGACGCCCAGACGCATGGCGACCTCGACGGTCGAGTCGAACTTGGTGCTGGCGGTCTCCTTGGCGAGACGCACGGCCTCGAGCGGGGCGTACTGCCGCTCCCGGTCGATCTTGGCGTCCGCAGCCCGGAGGCTCTTGCTGCGCTTCACTGCTGCTCCTCGGTATCAGTGTGGAGTTCGTGGTCACGGGCCAGCGCCTGGCCCTCCCACGGAGGTCTTGCGGGGGCTCGGCCCTCGTCAGCCCTCGACCGTGACGCCCATGGAACGGGCGGTGCCGGCGATGATCTTCTCGGCGGCGTCCAGGTCGTTGGCGTTCAGGTCGGGCATCTTGGTCGTGGCGATCTCACGCACCTGGTCGCGGGTGATCTTCGCGACCTTCTTCACGTGCGGCTCACCGGAGCCCTTCTCCACGCCCGCGGCCTTGAGGATGAGCTTCGCGGCCGGCGGCGTCTTGGTGATGAAGGTGAAGGAACGGTCCTCGTAGACCGTGATCTCCACCGGCACGACCATGCCACGCTGCGACTCGGTCGCGGCGTTGTAGGCCTTGCAGAACTCCATGATGTTGACGCCGTGCTGACCCAGCGCCGGGCCGACCGGCGGGGCCGGGTTGGCGGCGCCGGCCTGGATCTGGAGCTTGATCAGCCCCGTGACCTTCTTCTTCTTGGGAGGCATTGCTCTCTCCGGGTCCTTGAGTGAGAGTTTCCGCCGTCCATCCGCATCAGCCGGCGGCATCGGCTGGATGGAGGCATACCGCACTACGATAACGGGTATCGCGGCGAGCCCTGTAATCGGCCGTCGGCTGATCCTGATCGGCGCCGGCCGCGGTTCGGCGGGCTACGCCTTCGGCGCCTGTGAGATCCGGACCATGTTGCCCGAGGGATCGCGAAACGCGCAGTCGCGCGGACCCCAGGGCTGGTCGATGGGCTCCTGCAGCACCTCGGCGCCGGACGCCCGGACCCTCTCGAAGGTCGCGTCGAGGTCATCGGTGCGGAAGACGGTCATCGGCAGGACGCCCTTGGTCAGCAGTTCCTGCAGGGCGTCGCCGTCGGCCTGGGAGCGGCCGGCGTGCGGTTCGCTGAGCACGATCTCCGGGCCCGGCTGGGTCGTGCTGCCCAGGGTGATCCAGCGGTAGTCGCCCGAGGCGACGTCGTTGAGGACCTCCAGGCCGAGCCCGTCACGGTAGAAGGCGAGCGCCTCGTCGGGGTCGTTGACGGTGATGTGGCAGTACTGGAGTGCGATGGTCATGCAGCCAACGCTAGGCGGCGGCTTCGGGGCTCGCTTCTCGGGTCCTGCTCGACCTGCCGCCGTTCGGCGCCCCAGTGCTCGGCGCGCCCTTGACCGGCCGGGTGCGCACCTTCGCCACGCACGCGGGCATCGCCGACACGGCGCGGTGCTCCCGGCTGCGGTACGCGCTGGGGGTCTCGCCGACCAGCTCGGTGAAACGGGTGCTGAACGAGCCCAGGGAGGTACAACCGACCGCCATGCAGGCGTCGGTCACGCTCACGCCGCCGCGCAGCAGCGCCATCGCCCGCTCGATCCTGCGGGTCATGAGGTAGCTGTAGGGCGTTTCACCATAGGCGGCACGGAACTGGCGCGAGAAGTGCGCCGAGGACATCAGCGCGTGGCGTGCCATTGTCGGCACGTCGAGTGGGCGGGCGTACTCCCGGTCGATGAGATCCCGCGCTCGGCGCAGGTTCGCGAGGTTGGCCAGGTCCTGCGGGTTCATGCCGCGAGCGTACCAACCGCCCCGGTGGCACCCGGCGCTCAGCCGGGCTACCACAGCGGCGTGGCCGCGAAGCGGGCCAGGTACCACCAGTGAGACCCGCGCCCGCAAGGCGGTGGATGAGGTCTACCGGAAGGCCTGGCGACGGCCTACGGCCCCGTGACGGCCCCCAGCGCACGCGAGAGAGCCCCTGATCAACGGGAAACCGCTGGTCAGGGGCTCTTTCGTGGCGTAGATCGGTTAGTTCTTCTGGATCTGGTCGAAGCTCAGCTCGACCGGCGTCTCGCGGCCGAAGATCTCGACGAGGCCCTTGACCTTCTTCGAGTCGGCGTTGATCTCGTTGATCGTCGCCTGCAGCGTCGCGAACGGGCCGTCGGTGACTGTGACCGAGTCGCCGACCTCGAAGTCCAGCACCTGGACCTCGACCTTCTTCTTCGGCGCTGCCTCCCCGCCCTCGGCGGCGGCTGCGGCCTCCTCCTCGACCTCCGGGGCGAGCATCTTGACGACCTCGTCCAGGGTCAGCGGGTAGGGGTCGTACGCATTGCCGACGAAGCCCGTCACGCCCGGGGTGTTGCGGACGACGCCCCAGGACTCGTTGGTCAGGTCCATGCGCACCAGCACATAGCCGGGCAGCTTGTTCTGCTTGACGGTGCGGCGGTCGCCGTTCTTGATCTGGACGACCTCTTCCTGGGGCACCTCGGCCTGGTAGATGTAGTCCTCGACGTTGAGGGAGACGGCGCGCTGCTCCAGGTTGGACTTCACGCGGTTCTCGTAGCCGGCGTAGGTGTGGATCACGTACCACTCGCCGGGCTGGGAGCGGAGCTCCTCGCGGAAGGCGGTCAGCGGGTCGACGGCGGGCTCGGCCTCCGCCGCAGCCTCGCCGGCCTCCTCGCCCTCGACCTCGCCCTCGGTCTCCTGCTGAGCCTCGGGCTCCGTCGTCTCGTGCACCGCTGCCTCCTCGGCAGGGACACCGGCGGCGGCATCGGCAGCCTCGGCCTGGTCGTCGTCGGCGGCCTCGACGATGTCGAGCTCGGTGTCGTCGCCCTGGGCCTCGGCCACGTCTCGCGTCACCGCAGCCTCGCCGGCCTCCTCGCCCTCGGCGGGCTGGTCGACGTCGTACAGGTTCGGGTCAGACACGATGGCTGCTTCTTCCTGACTTCAATGGGGTGGAACATGCGAACGGGCGCCCCGCTCGGGCGCCCTCCGCGGGGTCTTAGCCGAAGACGTACTTGACGAGTTCGGTAAATCCCCAGTCAATCACGGTCACGATGCCGATGACGACGGCTACGAAGATGATCACCACGGTGGTGTACTGCATCAGGTCGTCGCGCTTGGGCCAGACGACCTTCCGCAGCTCCGCGATGACCTGCCGGTAGAAGAGGCCGATGCGCGCGAACGGGCCCTTCTTGCCGCGCTTGCCACCCCGCTTCTTCCTTGCCTTCGCGTCGAGCTCTTCGGTCTCGCTCTCGGGACGACCACTTTCAGGCGTCGCGGTGGAGCCCAGGGCTTCCGTCACTCGTCCTCACCTGAATCCGGGTCGTGGCCGTGCCGCGCCCTGCCCGGCCGCACGGCGTTGCGTCTCATAGTTCATGTCACTAGCAAGCGTACGCGCGCACGCACCCCTGGCGACGATGCGTGTAGCAGGGCCGGAGGGACTTGAACCCCCAACCGCTGGTTTTGGAGACCAGTGCTCTACCAATTGAGCTACGACCCTTTGACGCCCCCCAACGTACAGCATCCGCGCCGCAGCACTGCGTGTGCAGCACGGATTGTCCGCGAGGACCACGAGGGAAGAGTGTACGTGCTTGCAGCCTGGCCGTCGAACGACAACCGCCGCACAGCGCCTGCGGCGTGCCCGGCTCGCGTCTCACTCCTTGAGGCGACCCGTGGAATCCCGCGTGCCGCTCCCCGCCGCCGTCTGCGACGATGGCAGCCATGACCGCAGCAACTCCCCCCGTTACGTCCCCTACCGACCGGCGGGTCTCGGCCCGCATCGGCTCGATCTCCGAGTCCGCGACGCTCGCCGTCGACGCGAAGGCCAAGGCGCTGAAGGCAGCAGGGCGCCCGGTCATCGGTTTCGGCGCCGGCGAGCCCGACTTCCCCACGCCCGACTACATCGTCGAGGCCGCCGTGGAGGCGTGCCGCAACCCGAAGTTCCACCGCTACACCCCCGCGGGCGGCCTACCCGAGCTCAAGGCCGCCATCGCCGCCAAGACGCTCCGCGACTCCGGCTACGAGGTCGACGCCTCACAGGTGCTGGTGACCAACGGCGGCAAGCAGGCGATCTATGAGGCGTTCGCCGCGATCCTCGACCCGGGCGACGAGGTGCTCGTCCCGGCGCCGTACTGGACGACGTACCCCGAGTCGATCCGCCTCGCCGGCGGCGTGCCGGTGGACGTCATCGCCGACGAGACGACCGGCTACCGGGTCTCCGTCGAGCAGTTGGAGGCGGCGCTCACCCCCAACACCAAGGTGCTGCTCTTCGTCTCGCCGTCCAACCCGACCGGTGCGGTCTACACGCGCGAGCAGGTCGAGGAGATCGGCCGCTGGGCCGCCGCGAAGGGGCTGTGGGTCCTCACCGACGAGATCTACGAGCACCTGGTCTACGGCGACGCGACCTTCTCGTCCCTCCCCGTGGTCGTGCCCGAGCTGCGCGACAAGTGCATCGTGGTCAACGGCGTCGCCAAGACGTACGCGATGACCGGCTGGCGCGTCGGCTGGCTGATCGGCCCCAAGGACGTCGTCAAGGCGGCCACCAACCTGCAGTCGCACGCCACGTCCAACGTCTCCAACGTGGCGCAGGCGGCGGCGCTCGCCGCGGTCTCCGGCGACCTGACGGCCGTCGCGACGATGCGTGAGGCCTTCGACCGGCGCCGGCAGACGATCGTGCGGATGCTCAGCGACATCCCCGGTGTGGTCTGCCCCGAGCCGGAGGGCGCGTTCTACGCCTACCCGTCGGTCAAGGCGCTGCTCGGCAGGGAGATCCGTGGCAAGCGCCCGGCGGACACCGTCGAACTGGCCGCGTTGATCCTCGAGGAGGCCGAGGTCGCGGTCGTACCGGGCGAGGCCTTCGGCACCCCGGGCTATCTGCGGCTGTCGTACGCGCTCGGCGATGAGGACCTCGTCGAGGGCGTCTCGCGTATCCAGAAGCTGCTCGGCGAGGCGCGCGACTGACGCCCGAGCACCGCTCACGCATTCGGCGAGCCCCCGTCCTTCAGACCGCGCATCACAAAGCGGCTTCCGGCGGGGGCTCCCGTATAGCAGGATCACGGAATGGCTCGCGATGTCTCCCTGCTGCCCAAGGCACACCTGCACCTGCACTTCACCGGCTCGATGCGGCCGGGCACCCTGCTGGAACTGGCCGACAAGTACGGAGTGCACCTTCCCGACGCCCTCACCAGCGGCCGGCCTCCCAGGCTGCGGGCGACCGACGAGCGCGGCTGGTTCCGCTTCCAGCGGCTGTACGACATCGCCCGCTCGGTGCTGCGCTCTGCCGAGGACATCCAGCGTCTGGTGCGGGAGTCCGCCGAGGAGGAGGTCA
Organism: Streptomyces humicola; assembly: GCF_024436035.1. Lineage (GTDB taxonomy): Bacteria > Actinomycetota > Actinomycetes > Streptomycetales > Streptomycetaceae > Streptantibioticus_B > Streptantibioticus_B humicola. The sequence continues at coordinate 172,850 of NZ_JANFNG010000007.1, read as the reverse complement.
AGGACGGCTCCGGGTGGCTGGAGATCCAGGTCGACCCCACCTCGTACGCGCCGCGGCTCGGCGGTCTGATCCCGGCGTTGGAGATCATCCTGGACGCGGTGGCCCGCGCGGCGCGGGAGACCGGCATCGGCATCGCCGTCCTCGTCGCCGCCAACCGTACGAAGCATCCCCTCGAAGCGAGGACGCTCGCCCGCCTCGCCGTGCGGTACAAGGACCACGGCGTGGTGGGCTTCGGGCTCTCCAACGACGAGCGGCGCGGCCTCGCCCGTGACTTCGACCGGGCGTTCGCCATTGCGCGCGACGGCGGGCTCCTCGCGGCTCCGCACGGCGGCGAGCTGTCGGGCCCCTCCAGCGTCCGCGACTGCCTCGACGACCTCGACGCCGGTCGGATCGGCCATGGGGTGCGCGCGGCCGAGGACGAGCGGCTGCTGGCACGGCTCGCCGAACGGCAGATCACCTGCGAGGTGTGCCCGGCGTCCAACCTGGCGCTGGGCGTCTACGAGAAGCCCGAGGACGTGCCGCTGCGCACGCTGTACGAGGCGGGGGTTCCGCTGGCGCTCGGCGCGGACGACCCGCTGCTGTTCGGCTCGCGCCTGGCGGCGCAGTACACGCTCGCGCGCGAGGCGCACGACTTCGCCGATGAGGAGCTGGCTGAGCTGGCGCGCCAGTCGGTGCGCGGCTCGCAGGCGCCGCAGGATGTACGGCAGCGGCTGCTCGCTGGGATCGACGACTGGCTGGACTCGTAGCCTCAGGCCGTCCGGACGGTGTAGAGGCGGTCGTGGGCGCCGGTGGACTGCGCCGGGACCTGCGCGGACGCGTCGCCAGGGCTGCGTCCCTGCCGTCTACGCCGCCCCTGCCGCGGCGGGCGCACAGGCGAGAACAGCACATACGCCGCGGAGCCGACGGCGAAGGCGAGCCGGATCAGCCCGCGCGTGGAGTCCGACGGCACGAACAGGGCGCTGCCGTAGAGCGTGATCAGCGCGATCCAGCTCACCCACGGCACGAGCCGGCGCTGTCCTATCGCGTCCCAGATCAGGGTGCCGAGCAGCACGGAGGCGTTGTAGTACGTGTAGACGCTCGGGTCGAGCACGATGCGCGCGTCGGCCGCGAGCAGCACGACGGCGGGCCACCGGCCCCTGCGTGCCGCCCAGGTGCCGAGGCCGAGCCCGAGTGCCATCTGGGCGGGCCGGTCCCACCAGGGCGTGACGGGGTCGGTCGCGCCGAACCAGCGCAGCGACGAGGCGGGCTGGTTGGGGATGGTGAAGTGCGCCGCGTTCAAGGTGTTCATGTGCGTCAGATAGAACGGCAGCCATGCCACGGCGACCACGCCGATCACGACCACGCACGAGCGCAGCCAGGTCGCTCTCGGCAGGGCGAGCAGCAGCGGCAGGAATCCGACGGCCCAGGGCTTGGAGTCGACCCCGAGGGCGAGGAAGACGCCGAGCGCAGTGGCGTTGCCGCGGACGAGGGAGCGCACGGCGAGCGTGGTGAAGAACAGCGCCAGCACGTCGTCCAGGTGCGCGAACCGCACGGAGACCTCGACCCACATGGGGATGAAGGCGAGCCCGGCGATCAGGACGCGCTGCTGGAGGCGCTTGTGGTTGAGCCCAGTGCCTCGGTAGTGCTCGGCGGCGGTGCGCCCGACGAGGACGAGCATGTAGAGGCCGAGGCCGGACATGGTGGCCTCGGCGAGCTTCTCGCCGATCACGTCGGGGAAAGGGGCGAACAGGCCGGCGACGAGGAAGCTGACGGGGCCTATCTGCAGCTGGGGGTTGTTGGCGTAGAGGGCGAGGCCGCCGCCGCCCATCTGGCCGAAGAGCAGTTCCTCGCCCTGCTTGAGGTAATGCCAGGACACGCCCCCGTGACGTTCGGCGACGATGAACCATGCGAGCGTCCACGCGACGAGCAGTGCGTGGTGCCACCGCAGTGGCGAGCCGGCTATTCGCCCGACCTGTGCCGCGTCCCTTTCCGCGGTACTCGTCGTTCCCGCGTTGCCCGCGTTCCGCACGTCCCGTCCTTCCCGTCCGCCCGCCTGTGGGCGCTTGGATGAGAATCTCATGAGCAGGGTCCTGATGGTCACGTCAGGTCTCGAAAAGATCTCGACTCAGTATCGAGGACGTCGAAAGCGATCGAAGACGAACGCCTCTAACGCCTCGAAGCCGCGGCCGTCCTGGCGCTTCCCGCGCTACAGCCGGGCACCCACCATCACCGGCTCGTTGACGAGGGTCACACCGAACGCGGTCTGCACCCCGTCCCTGACCTCGCGGGCGAGGGCGAGCAGATCCTCGGTGCGGGCCGTACCGCGGTTGGTGAGCGCGAGGGTGTGCTTGGTGGAGATGCGGGCGGGCCCGGTGCCGTAGCCCTTGGTGAACCCGGCCTTGTCGATCAGCCAGGCCGCGGAGGTCTTGGTGCGGCCCTCCCCGTCAGGGAAGGCGGGCGGCTGCACGTCGGGGCCGAGGCGGTCGCGCACCCGGCCGAGAAAGGCGGCGAAGTCGGCGTCCGGGAGGATCGGGTTGGTGAAGAAGGACCCGGCCGACCAGGTGTCGTGGTCCTCGGGATCGAGCACCATGCCCTTTCCGGCGCGCAGCTTCAGCACGGTCTCACTGGCCGTGGCGACCGGGACGCGCTCACCGGGGCTGACGCCGAGGGCACGGGCCACCTCCGCGTACTTGACGGGGGCGGACAGACCGTCGGCGTCTTCGAGCCGGTAGCGGACGCGGAGCACGACGTAGCGGGACGGGTCCGCTTTGAAGCGGCTGTCGCGGTAGGCGAAGCCGCACTCGGCGCCGGTGAGGGTGACGGTCTCGCGGCCGGCGCGGTCGTAGGCGATCACCTCGGTGATGGTCGAGGAGACCTCCTGGCCATACGCTCCGACGTTCTGGATCGGCGTCGCACCGGCGGAGCCGGGGATTCCGGCCAGGCACTCGATCCCGGCGAGGCCGGCCTCCACGGTGCGCGAGACCGCCTCGGTCCAGGTCTCGCCCGCGGCGAGTTCGAGGGCGGTGCCGTCGAGGGCGAAGCCGCGGGTGGCGATGCGCAGGGCGGTGCCGTCGAATCCCTCGTCGCCGATGACGAGGTTGCTGCCGCCGCCGATGATGAGCAGCGGCGTACCGGAATCGTCCGCGGAACGGACGGTCTCGATCACCTCGTCGTCGGTGGTCGCGGTGACGAGGCGGGTGGCCGGGCCGCCGAGCCGGAAGGTCGTCAGCGGGGCGAGCGGGGCGTCGTAGGTCTCGTGCACGCGCTCCACCCTACGGGTGCGCCTCGCCGGCTCGGCGAACGGCTGACGGGCGGAGGTCGGCCGTCAGGCGGGTTGCGCCACCGCGGCGGTCTCCTCGTCCCGGAGGAGGTCCGGCTGCGGCCGGTCGCTTCGCGGGATGATTCCCGGGATGAGCACAGCGGTGGCCGCGCCGAGGACGACGGCCGCGGCGTCGGTCCACAGCGCCGGTCCGCAGCGCCGGGGGCAGGCTGCCGACGCGCGAGGCCGGTTCCGCCCTCCCGCCCCATGTTCTTGGGCCCGACCGCTCACGACGGCTCACGACGGCTCGCACCGACTCGCACCGGCCGCGGCGCTCAGGCCAGCTGCACCACCGCGCGCGGCTGGCCCAGCACCTTCTGGCCCCCGGCCGTCACTGTCAGGTCCACGCGCACGGTGCGCGCCTCGTCGTCCAGCTTCGCCGCGACCTTGCCGGACACCTCGATGACCGCGCCCTTGTCGTCATTGGGCACCACGACCGGCTTGGTGAAGCGCACCCCGTACTCGACGACCGCGCCCGGGTCGCCCGCCCAGTCGGTCACCACCCGGATCGCGGAGGCCATGGTGAACATGCCGTGCGCGATCACGTCCGGGAGACCGACCTCCTTGGCGAACTTCTCGTTCCAGTGGATCGGGTTGAAATCGCCGGAGGCGCCCGCATACTGCACCAGCGTGGCGCGCGTCACGGGAACCGTCAGCGGCGGGAGCTCCGTCCCGGCCTCGACCTCGTCGTACTTCAGCCTCGTCGCCATGCTCACTCGCCCTCCGCAGCGCGCACCACGAGCATCATCGTCGACGTCACCACGTGCCCGCCGTACTGGTCGTGCACCGTGCCGGTGATGGTGATGAAGTCATTGCCCGCCATCGACTTGATCGCCTCGATCGCGCAGGTGACCGAGAGCCGGTCCCCCGCGTGCACCGGGCGGATGTAGGTGAACTTCTGGTCGCCGTGCACCACGCGGCTGAAGTCCAGGCCCAGATCGGGGTCATTGACCACCTGGGCCGCGGCGCGATAGGTGATCGCGAAGGGGAAGGTGGGCGGCGCGATCACATCGGGGTGGCCGAGCGCCTTCGCCGTCCGCTGGTCGGTGTACGCGGGATTCGCGTCGCCGATCGCCTCGGCGAATTCACGGATCTTCTCCCGGCCCACCTCGTACGGTTCGGTGGGCGGGTACGTACGCCCGACGAAGGACTGGTCCAGCGGCATCGGCACCTCCGGTTGACCGGGTTCTGTTGTGTTCTGTGTCTGTGGCCGTGTCTGTGGCCGTGGCAGCGACTGGGTCGGCGGAACGACGCAAGGCCGCCCCCGGAAGCGGGGACGGCCTTGTAGGCCTTGCAGTGGGGCCTGGCTCAGCGCGTTTCGCGGTGCGCGGTGTGCGCGTTGCAACGCGGGCAGTGCTTCTTCATCTCAAGACGGTCCGGGTCGTTGCGCCGGTTCTTCTTGGTGATGTAGTTCCGCTCCTTGCACTCCACGCAGGCCAGCGTGATCTTCGGGCGGACGTCGGTGGCAGCCACGTGAGTGCTCCTTGACGGACAAGACAGACGGGTGAACGCAGCAAGAGTAGCCGATTGGAGGACCGATCCCACAATCGGCTACACAGTGTAGCGGCGACCGGACTTGAACCGGTGACACAGCGATTATGAGCCGCTTGCTCTACCGACTGAGCTACGCCGCTGTGATGAGCGGCCGCCCCGCCCGAAGGCGGGAAAACCGTCACACCAGAGCCCCAATACGGAATCGAACCGTAGACCTTCTCCTTACCATGGAGACGCTCTGCCGACTGAGCTATTGGGGCGAGCGAGGAAGACATTACACGGTCCACCGCCTGATCGTGAAATCCGTATCGGCGGTGGTCGAGCGGCGCACCAGCCCTCGTCCCGGGCACCACAGCAGCCACCTGCGCCTCGCTCCCAATCGACAGCTCCGGTACGACTATTGCCCTCCTGCGCGTCTCGCCACGCCCTGGCCCATAGGCTCATGCTGAGTGATCTTGTGCGCCGGCCCGACGTCGCCGACCCTGACCGGAGGAGCGCGATGACCGAGAGCGTGCCGCCGCAGCCCCATCAGCCTCGTAAGCCCGACGGAGGCACCACGGGCAACGGCCCCGACGACAGAGGCGAGCGGGCGGAGCGGGGCGAGCGGGCGGAGCCGGCCGGGTGCGACGGGCCGGACGAGGGCCCGACGCACGAACTCCTGCTCACCGGCGCCCGGCTCGGCGACGGCCGCGTCGTGGACGTGCGCCTGTGCGGAGGACGGATCGAGGCGGTCGGCACCGCCGGAAGCCTCACGCAACCGGCCGCGGCCGAGGGGGCGCGCGTCGACCTGAGCGGATATCTGCTGCTGCCCGCGCCCGCCGAGCCCCACGCCCACCTCGACTCCGCCCTCACCGCCGACGGAGGCGGGCCGCCGAGCGGTGACCCCGAGGACGTGCAACGCCGCGTCACCGAGGCGGCCCTGCTCCAACTCGGCCACGGCGCCACGGCATTGCGTACACACGTACGGATCGGCGATGTGCAGGGGCTGCAGGCGCTGGAGGCGGTGCTCAAGGCGCGGCGTTCGCTGCGCGGGCTCGTCTGCCTGGGCACGGTGGCGATGCCCCGGGTGCTCACCGGCGCCGCCGGTGCCGACGGGCTCGCGATGCTGCGCGACGCGCTGAAGATGGGAGCGGAGGTGGTCGGGGGATGCCCGGACCTCGATCCGGACCCGGCCGGCTACGCGGAGGCGGTGCTGGGGGTCGCCGCGGAGTTCGGATGCCCCGTGGACCTGCACACCGACGGCGACGACCCGGCACGGCTCGCGCGGCTCGCGGCCATGGCGGGCGGGCTGCGCCCCGGAGTGACGATCGGGCCGTGTGCCGGGCTCGCCCGGCTGCCGCAGGACGTTGCCGTGCGGACCGCGGGGCAGCTGGCGGCCGCCGGAGTCTCGGTGGTGTGCCTGCCGCAGGGCGGCTGCGGGGCGCTCGAACAAGGCCCGCGCGGCGCGTCCGGGCCCGGCGTGGTGCGCACGCTGCGCGGCGCGGGCGTGCGGGTGGCTGCCGGCAGCGGGGCGCTGCGGGACGCGGCGAACCCGGTCGGACGGGCCGATCCGGTCGAGGCCGCCTTCCTGCTCGCCTCGTACGGCGAGTGCGCGCCGTGGGCGGCCTACGAAGCGGTGAGCACAGAGGCGCGGGCGGTGCTCGGGCTGCCGGAGGTGCGCGTGGAGGCGGGGTTCCCTGCGGACCTGCTCGCGGTGCGCGGGCAGCGGATGGAGGGCGTGCTGTCGCTCGGGTACAGCAGGATCGTCATCCACCGCGGGCGGGTGGTCTCACGGACGAGTGCGGTGCGCGAGTACGCAGACTGTGCGGTGACCGAGGCGATGGACCTGCCGCGGCAGTGGCGCAGCGGCGGTTCGCCGGCCTGAGCCCGAGCCCGAGCCTGAGCCCGAGCCCGAGCCCGAGCGACGATCAGCGGTTCCGGGCGCGAGTGTCAGTGGCCCGGCGTACGGTCCTTTCATGCACATCGTGATCGCTGGTGGACACGGACAGATAGCGCTGCGGCTGGAACGACTGCTGGCCGCGCGCGGTGACAGCGCCGCGGGCATCATCCGCTCCGCGGATCAGGCCGACGACGTGCGGGCGGCGGGGGCCGAGCCGATCGTCTGCGATCTGGAGTCGGCCACGGTCGAGGAGGTCGCGGGTCACCTCGCCGGAGCCGACGCGGCCGTCTTCGCAGCAGGTGCGGGGCCCGGCAGCGGAGCGGCCCGCAAACACACCGTGGATCATGGAGCGGCGGTGCTCTTCGCCGACGCGGCAGAGCGCGCGGGCGTACGGCGGCACCTGGTCGTCTCGGCGATGGGCGCCGACAGCCCACCGCCCCCGGGCACGGATCACGTCTTCGCCGCATACCTGGAGGCGAAGGGCGCGGCCGATGCGGACATACGGGCACGCAGCGGCCTGGACTGGACGGTGCTGCGGCCCGGCCGACTGACGAACGACGCAGGCACCGGCCTGGTGGAGCTGGCCGACCACACCGGCCGCGGCGCCGTGCCGCGGGACGACGTGGCCGCGGTGCTCCTCGCTCTGCTGGACGAGCCGGGGACGGCCGGCCGGACGCTGGAACTGATTAGCGGCACGACAACGGTCGGTCAAGCAGTTAAAAGGTTGTCCATGCGCCCATGAGGAACTCATGAGAAGTTCCTTGAATCGAGCTGCCATGGCATAGAGCACCGTTGCGCATGCCGAAGACTGCGATGCATGGCTACGACTGTGCTCACCCCGGCCGTCCCCGCCGGCACCGCCCGCCGCCTGTGGAGATCGCCGGTCGACCAACCCGCGTACTCGCGCCCGGCATTGCTGGCGATCGCCGCGTTCGCCGTCCTGCTCTACGCCTGGGACATCAACCACAGCCAGTACCACATGTTCTACGCCAACGCCGCGCGGAGCATGACCGACAGCTGGAAGGCCTTCTTCTTCGGATCGTTCGACCCCGGCAATTCGATCACCCTTGACAAGCTGCCCGGATTTCTGTGGCCGCAGGCGCTCTCCGCTCGCATTTTCGGCTTCCACCCCTGGGCGCTGACCCTTCCTCAGGTCATCGAGGGCGTCGCAAGCGTCCTGGTGCTGTTCCGCGTCATCCGCCGGTGGGCCGGTGTCAATGCGGCGCTCATCTCCTGCGTCGCGTTTCTGCTCACACCGGCAGCCGCGGGGCTGTTCCGTACCGCTGTCGAGGATCCGGCGTTCACGCTCTGTGTCCTGCTCGCCGCCGACGCCACCCAGCGCGCCGCCGAGAACGGGCGTCTGCGATCGCTGATCCTCGCCGGCGTATGGGTGGGGGTCGGCTTCCAGGCCAAGATGCTGGAGGCCTGGGCCGTGCTGCCCGCGCTCGCGGTGGTGTACCTGGTTTCGGCACCCCACGTCCTGCGCAAGCGGATCGCCCATGTCTGCGTCGCCGGGCTGGTGATGGTGGCCGTTTCGGCGTCCTGGATCGTGGCCGTCACGCTCACCCCGGCGAAGGACCGCCCGTACGTGGACGGCACGACCAACAACTCCGCCCTCAGCATGGTTGTCGGCTACAACTTCTTGAACCGCTTCTCCTCGCTCGGCATCAGCGCCGCCTCCACGGGAAGCGTCAGCGCCACGCAGGGCGGCGGCCACGGTGGCGGCGCCCGGAACGCCGGTGCCGCGCCGCAGTCCGGCGCGGGCCTTGGCCTTGGCCTTGGCCTTGGCCAGGGACAGGGACAGGGCCAGGGGCAGTCCGGCTCCGGCAGCAGCGGTGCGTTCCACCACCGCCACGCCGGCGGATCCGGCGGCGGGTTCGGCAGCGGCTCGGGCTCCGGGTTCACCCGAGCGGGCCGCATGAGCGCCCAGGCGGGCGGTACGGGAGCCGGGGCCGCCGCGGGCGCCGGCGGCGGCATGCACGGCGGAGGCGGCTTCGGCGGCCAGGACGGCTGGGGGAAGATGTTCGGCTCGTCACTCGCCTCGCAGACCGGCTGGCTCTATCCGCTGGCGGCCATCGCCATCGTCTGCGGCCTGGCGTGGCGCCGCGGCAAGCCGCGCACCGACAAGATCCGCGGGGGCTTCCTGCTCTGGGGCATCTGGCTGGTGACGTACTTCCTCGTCTTCAGCGCTGGCAGCGTCGGCGGCCACACGTACTACATGGGCGTGATCGCGGTGCCGCTCGCAGCACTCACCGGCGGCGGGATCACCCTGATGTGGCGGGCCTATCGCGCCGGGGGACGTCGAGCCTGGGCGCTCCCGGCTGCGGTCGGCGCGACGGCGGCGTGGGGCGCGTTCATCTCGCTGCAGTTCCCGTCGTTCCTGCCCTGGCTGGCGCCGGTGTCGATCGTGCTGGGCCTCGCCGCGGTGGTGCTGCTCGCGCTCGCCAGGCCCGGCGCCCGCCTGGCCACGCGCGGCCGGATCGCCCTTGCGGGGCTGCTCGCGGGCCTCGCGGCGGTGCTCATCGCGCCCGGCGCCTGGGCGGTCCAGGTGTTCAACCCGGCGTACAGCAACACGATGATGGGCGCCGTCGGCCCCTCGGGCATGGGCGGGCACGGCGGTGGAGGCTTCGCCCGGGCGGCGGCCGGCGGCCGCGCGGCCGAGATGCCATGGGCGGCGCTGGCGGGCGGCGCACGCCAGGGCCAGGGCCAGGGCTCGCACGGCGCCGGACGCGCCGGGGGCATGGGCGGATTCGGCGACAGCTCGGGCACGCTCACGGCGCAGCAGCGTGAGCTGCTCGACTACACCGAGGCGCACCGGGGCAAGGCGGAGTACGTCTTCGCCACGACGAGCTGGAGCGCATCGTCCCCGTACATCGTCGCCGCCAACGCCGAGGTGCTGCCGATCGGCGGCTTCACCGGCGACGTGCCGTCCCCGACGCTCAGTCAGTTCCAGCAGCTGGTGCACTCCGGCAAGGTGCAGTACGTGCTGGTGAGCGGCGGGCGCGGAATCGGCGCCTTCTTCGGCGGTGGCAACGGTTCAGCCGGCTCGGCCGACTCGGCGACGAGTATCATCTCATGGGTCAAGGCGAAGTGCGCCATCGTCCCAGCCCGCTACTACGGCGGCGGCTCGCAGGAGTCCTCCGGCTCCCTCTACCAGTGCTCCCCCACGCACTGACGCACTGTCACCCACCCTTGCCCGGGCCCTCGGCCACCTCATGTGATCGAGGGCCCTCGGCGTGGTCGAGGCGCCTCCTCATCCGGCTGGATCACGGGAAGACGACGCCCTCGTTGGACGGTTGGAGCGAGCCCACGGTGAATCCCGGGGCAGAGACGGGCAGTTGGTCCACGGGCTTGCCGTTCAGGCCGATGACGGTCGCGGTGAGCTGCGTCGTCTCGTCGGGCGGGGTGACCTGCACACCGGCCAGCACCTTGCAGCTCGCATCGGCCTTGTCGCAGCTCGCCCACTTCAGGCCGGAGAAGGCACTGGTGCCCGGCTTGAGCGTGGTCCGCACCGATGCGCCCGGGTAGGCCTCGCGCTTCGTCGGCACGTTCACCACGCTGTTGTCCGCCAGCAGCCCGCCGTAGCCGAGATAGCCGTCGACCGTGCAGGTGTGCGAACCCTTGTTCGTGAGGATCACCATGGCCGAGCCCTCCTTCTGCAGTTGGATGTCGGCCTTCAGCTCACCCGTCCGGCAACGGGTCGAGGCACTGCTGACGCTTGAGGCGTCGCCGACCACGACCGCGGACGGAGAGGCAGAGGCAGAGGCCGAGGAGGCTGCGGAGGCCGCAGAACGCGACGGCGTCGCACGCGGCCCACTGCCGTTGCCGACGCTGCTGCTGCCGCCGGCCTGACCGCCGCAGCCGACGGCTCCGAGGGCGACCACCAGTGTGGTGAGGGCGGCGGCAGTGCCGCGGACGAGTGCGGCCCGGCGCGGGTTCACGAATCCTCCAGCGTGTTGTGGACGCGTCAGCGAAGTGACCTACGTGCGTCATCACGCCCCGCGCGAGCGATCAGTTTCGCCTGGCCCGCACCGGCCCGGTCGCAAACGTCACGAATGCGTCACCGCGCTCCCGGGACAGGCGGGGGCGACGGTGGTGGCCGGCGACGCTCGATCAGGTCCGGTGGCAGACGGGACACCACGTCCGAGAGCCGTGCGCAGGCCGCTTCGATTTCCCAGCGGGTCTTCTTCCGCTCGGTGACCACTGCCGCGAGGAGCAGCGCAGTCAGCGCGGTGGCACCGTCGAAGGCTTGGAGCGTGACCATATTGGTGAACAGGTTGTGTCCGGCGAACGGCCCGGTCATGCGGGTGGCGGCCAGTATCGCCAGCGTGGACACGGCCAGCGCACACGGTGCGGCGCCCGCGCGCTGGAAGCGGAACGCGGCCCAGACCAGGAAGGGGAAGACGAGAAACAGCAGGTTCGAGGTCCGCGTCGCCAGATACCCGATGCCCAGCGTGCCCATCAGCAACGCTGCCGCCTCGACCCATCGCCGGGGCCGCACTCCCCCCGGCAGGCGGGCAGCACGCAGTGCCAGCAGTCCCGGGGTGACGATGAGCACGCCCGTGGCATCGCCGGTCCACCACACCGACCACGCCGGCAAGAAGCCGTTGGCCGGCAGGACGCCGGAGAGCACGAGTATTCCGCTGCCCAGGGTCGCGCTGATCAGCATCCCGGCCAGGGCCCCGAGGAAGACGAGCGCGAGCGCGTCCTGGAGCCGGTCCACCTCGATACGGAAGCCCACGCGACGCAGCAGCGCGTACGAGCAGAGAGGGGCGAGCGTGTTGCCGATGACGATCACCACTACGGCCACGGCCGGCAGCCCGAGCGTGGCATTGACCGCGAACGCCCCGATCGCGATCGCCGGCCAGATCCTGGGGCCGAGCAGGAGAAGAGCGGCCAACGCGATGCCGGTCGGGGGCCACAGAGGCGTGACCACGCCTCTCACCAGCTGCTCGAGCAGACCCAGCTTCGCGGCACCGAAGTAAGCAGCAGCGAGGGCGACGATCCGCAGACCCGCGATGCCGTACCGCTGAAGCCGCCCGGAGAGCAGCGCAGCTGCCACTGCACGGCCTTTCATGGCCCCATGGTCCCTCGCCGGGGGGCACGGGTCACTGATCTACGAATCCGGCTGCTTCCACCACCTACCGCCGCACCGCCGCACCGCCGCACCAGCTACCTCGCACTCCTCGACCGCACTCTCACGCACGGCGGCCATTTCGCCCTCACCTGCTTCGCAGCCGGCGCGATGGGATCCGAGCTGCCCACGCCGACCTCTACCGCCAGTCCCACCTCCACGGCGGCCTCGCGTACACGCCGGAGTCCTTTCGCTGGATCTTCTCCGACCTGGCGGAAGTCGACCTGCGCCGCATGCGCGACGAACCGTCGCAGTCCCCCTGGTTCGGCGAGCTCTTCCTCTGGACGGCACTGTTCCGCCGCGACCCCCGGACGTAGCGCCAGGGGCACCGCACCGGTACTTGGCGTCACACAGGGGCGTTGTCGAGCAAAGGGTCTCCACCCGTGGGTGGAGACCCCTGATTCAGCCCGTGGGTGGTGGTGACCCACTGCCCGCGCAGAGCACGCTTGGGCCATGGGCTCTCTTCATTCCGTACTCGTCACCCTCACCGGGGTCTGCGTCCTGATCTTCGTCGTGGCCTGGATTGCGGGCGCTGTCTACTTCGGTGTGAAGAGCCAGGCCGGTGTGGGCGGCTGGGCGCGCGGACTGCGTCGCACCTTGCCCGGCCGGGCTCTGCTGATCTTGGGCGCCTATCTGTTCTCCGCGCTGGTCAGACACTCACCGCATTCCTTCTGGCACCACCTGCAGTACTGGCAGCCCGAGCTCGCACTCCTCGGCGCCCTGCTCGCCGTGATATCCACCGGTCTGCTGCTGTGGGCCCGCTGGGTCCTGGGCACGATGTGGGCCAGCATCCCGATGGTCCAGGAGCACCACGAGCTGCGCACCGACGGTCCCTACCGGCTGGTCCGCCACCCCATCTACACCGGCCTCCTCGGACTGATCGTCGGCGGCATGCTGGCCTGCGGCTTCGGCGTCTGGATTGTCTTCCTGGTGGTCGCCGTGCCCTGGCTGCTGCGCCGGGTCCGGATCGAGGACGGCATGATGGCCAGTCAGTTCGGCGCTTCTTACGATGCGTACCGCGCCCGCGTCCCGGCGCTCATCCCGTGGACGCGCCCCGCCCGGGTTCCCCACCCCCGTACAGGCAGCCAACAGCCGTAGAGGTTCGAACCTGCGTAGGCATGAGCCGACCGACACCGCGAACCGGCCCGCGCCCGGGCCCTGAAGAGGAAGGACAACGGGCCCGAGCGTGAGCCAGTGGCTCGCCCTGCCGGCGCCCTTCCTCGGTTACCTGCCGAAGGCGTTGTTGGGCTGGCCCGTGGTCGAGCCCAGCGGGGTGACCTGCCCGCCCGGGTTGCCCTCCCCGTTGAGCGCGTTGCCCGCCAGGCCGTTCCCGATGCCGACCTCGCCGAGAACGTCGAGGTTCAGGTCGTACGACTTGCCCGAGACCCTCTGCGTGACGCCGATGTCGCCACCCGGCCCGCCGTCTGCATAGGCCGTGCCGGCGCCGAGGAAGCCGACGCCGGCGAGTGCAGAGGCCACTACAGCAGTCTTATGAAGCTTGCGCATGTCTTCTCCGTAGATCGATCGAATACCTATAGCAACAAGTCGACTCCTTACAGTCACCGAAACCTAATATGAAATGCCTCGCGCTGCTCGGCGACCGGGACGCAAGATCAGACGTGGACCATCGAATCCATCTGCGAAGCACCGGGCAATCCGATGCTGAGCAACAGCACCGGCCCACGAGCTGCTGAACGTCTTCGCGAAGTGGCAGAGCATCGCCGCCGGCATGTCCGCCGCCGAACGAGGACGCTCCCTCTCCGAGGCTGAAGCGGCCATCGGAGAGATCTCAGGCGAGTGGGTGGACGTGACCGAGCGCGTCCAAGCCGAGGCGGCCGCGACGTCAAGCGTGGCGTAGTCGGGATGGCGAGGACACGGCCCGCGGACGCAACCTGATCTCTCGCCCCATGCCAGCTCCCGCCCAAAGCAAATAAGGCCCTGTGTCAGTCATGCCTGCCAGACTCAGCCCGTCCCCGACTAGGAAGGGCAGACGATGACCGACGCCCCCGCACCCAAGCACTATGCGCCCCGGTGGAACAGTGACCCTCGCCCCGACCCGCCCGCCGTTGGCGGCGAGCGGGAGACGCTAAGCGCAGTCCTGGACTGGCACCGGGCGACCTTCGAGCTCAAGTGCGCTGGTCTGCCGCCGGATCGGCTGTCTGAAAAGGCGGTTCCGCCGTCCGCGCTGTCCCTGCATGGCTTGGCACGGCACCTGGCCGGCGTCGAGCGCTGGTGGTTCCGCATCCAGTTCGCTGACGAGGACGTCCCGATGCTCTATTACTCCGACGAGGACCCCGACCAGGACTTCGACCGCCTGGATGGTGATGTCGACGAGGCCTTCGCCGTCTGGCGGGCAGAATGCGACCGGTCCCGACAGATCACCACTGCCGCAGCGTCGTTGGACGAAACAGGGGTCCGGAAGAGGACCGGCGAGCCGATCTCGCTGCGCAGGATCATGGTGGACATGATCGCCGAGTACGCCCGACACAACGGCCACGCCGACCTGCTGCGCGAACGCATCGACGGCTCCATAGGCGTGTGACCCGGCAAGCTTTATACCCTCACACCGTGGATGACGAGGCACGGCCAGCCTCCCCTTTCCGCGGCATGCTCGCGCCCCCATGCCACCCGTGCCCGCCGCGTGCCTGAAGAGGCGGGGAACTACGGGGAACGACGGGGAGCCACAGTGATCAGGAAAGTGATCGGCCCCTGACCGTTCTTGCTGGTCAGTCAGGGGCCGATATCTTCCGTGCGGCGGCGGCAGGGTTCGAATCTGCGTAGGCATAAGCCGACAGATTTACAGGGTGTCGGGCAGTTCGCGCTGATCATGCCTTTCACGTGGCACTACGCGTCAAGCGGAGCACAAAGAGCAGCAGTTGGCCCGCAAATGGCCCGGATCTTCCCGGATCGATAGTCGAGCAACTACCTCCTCTGCGACTTCAAGGCCCTCCTTAGAGGATGTGTCACGTTGCGATGTCTCGTCACGGACTGCTCGCTTGGGGACTCCATGCAGCGGTGACGCTACCCCGCGTTCTTGCTGCGCCTCGGCCGCCACGTAGCTTCTGTCCCTGACTGCTCACGCTCCCCCGTGGCCATACCGCTGACCGTCGCGGTCAGGATCCGGGCGAGGCGGGGTTCGACCTCCACGACAGCGTGGGCAAGGCGGGGGTCACTGCGGTAGAGAGCGGCGACATCCGGACCCGGATTCGCGATCTGCCACATCGCCCCGGCCAGCGCGACAGCGGTCGCGATCAGATCGACGCTGTCCTGGTCACTCAATGCGGGCAGGTGCTCGCGGAGGGCTGCGATGATCGGCGCACGGGCGGCGAGCGTGGCGAGCTTGAAGTCGCGTACCGCGTCGAGTGAAACGTTGCGCTCAAGGTTGAGCGGCGCGTGGGCGAGCAGGTCGCAGAACATCCCCCGGTCAGCGAGCGTGGCGGCAAATGCCTGCGCCACGGCCGCCGGGCCCGGATCCACCTCCTCTCGCAGCCGCTCAGACAGCGCCTGCGACCACTCCTGCCAGCCCTCTGCGGTCAGGCGAAGGAAGATCTCCTCGCGTGTCTCGAAGTAGCGCAGCAGCGCCGACTTGTGCATCGCCACAGCGGCGGCAATGTCCGTCAGGGTGACGTTCCTGATGCCGCGCTCCCGCCCGAGCGCTCGGGCGGCCTCCAGGATCGAGGCCTCGCGCAGGCGCTTGGCCTCGGGCGAGCGAGCGCGCTGAAACTCGGAGGTGTCCACACGTCGATGATAGCGGAACACTGTTGCGTTATTAACGCAACAGTGTTTTAGTAATCTCATGCAGCAGACATGGTTCATCACCGGCTCCTCCCGCGGCTTCGGCCGCACCCTCGTCCGCGCGGCGCTCGAAGCCGGCGACTTCGTGGCCGCGACCGCCCGACACCCCGAGCAGCTGGCCGACCTGGCAGAGCAGTTCGGCGAACGGATCCGCCCAATCGCGCTCGACGTGACCGACCCAGCCGCCGCACGCACGGCCCTCACCGAGGCGCAGGCATGCTTCGGCCGCATCGACGTCCTGGTGAACAACGCTGGCTACGCCAACGTCTCGCCGATCGAGACCACCCAGGACAGCGACTTCCGCGCGCAGTTCGAGACGAACTTCTGGGGCGTGTACAACGTCACGAAGGCCGCGCTTCCGCTCCTACGTGAGCAGAAGGGCGCGCTGGTCATGCAGTTCTCCTCCATGGGCGGCAGAGTCGGCGGCTCCCCAGGTATCGCCTCGTATCAGGCGGCCAAGTTCGCCATCGACGGATTCAGCCGCGTTCTGCGCGCCGAGACTGCCCCTTTCGGCGTGAAGGTGCTGGTCATCGAACCCAGCGGATTCCGCACCGACTGGGCCGGATCCTCGATGGTCGTCCACGACATCCCGGCGGCATACGCCGAGACGGTCGGCGCCGTCCACACGCGCCTGCGACAGAACAGCGACGGCCCCGCCGGCGATCCCGTCCGGGCCGCCGAGATCCTCGTGCAGATCGCCAAGCGGCGCGACATCCCCCACCACCTGCCGCTCGGGGTCAACGCGGCCGAAGGCTCCATCCAAATGGACCGTCAACTGCTCGAGGACGACCTGAAGTGGCGTCAGGTCGCCCGCTCGGCCGACTTCGCCGAGCCCTACCCCGCCCCCTTCCCCCCCGACTCGACATACTGACCTCCGGACCCCGGTAACCCAACGCCAGGTCCGCGGGGGCGCCTCTATGTAGTTCGTCAAGGAAATCCGGCTGCGCCGGGGCAGTGTGGCGAGGTGTCTGGGTACGACAGCAGGCCAGTGACCCGGGCCGTCTCCGGGCCGTCCGACGTGGACCAGCGTTGACAGACGACGACAACCGACACCAGGGTCGGCGCAGGTCAGAGATCCGGGGCTGGCCTATTCATGATCAATCGTTGCGCTTAGCCGGTGCAGCCGGGGACGCTCCCGGCCGGGGCGCAGTTGTCCGGGCGGTTGTCGCGCACCTTGGAGCGCTGCAACGTCACGGTGCCTGTGTTGTAGATGCCGCCTCCGTCGACCGTTGCGATGTTGCGCTCTACCGCGGAGTCCTTCAGCTTCGTCGTGCCCTGGTTGTAGATGCCGCCGCCGTTGTTGGCGGTGGTGTTGTCGCGTACCCGGGAACGGTCCAGCGTGAGCGTGCCAGCGCTGAAGTTGAAGATGCCGCCGCCGTTGATCCCGCCGTTGTGACGTACCGTTGAGTCGTGCAGGGTCATAGGGCCCTCGTTGAAGATGCCGCCGCCGTTGGCTTGGCTGCCGTTGTTGCACACTGTCGAGTCGTTCAGCGTCATCGAAGCCATGTTGCCGATGCCCCCACTGAACTGGCTGCTATTGCTGCATACTGTGGAGCGGGTCAGCGTCATCGTGCCGACATTGTTGAGGATGCCATCACCGGTGTTGTCGCGTACCGCGGCGCGGATCAGCTCCATGGTGCCGCCGGCGTTTTGGATGCCAGCGTCGTTGCCGTGAACGATGGTGAGATCCTGCAGGCGCACCCGAGTACTGGCGCCGAGGATGGTGACGACGATACCCAAGCCCCCAGCATCGAGGACCGCGTGTCTGCCGCCGACCAAGGCCAAGCTCGTGTTGCTGATGGTGAAGTTACCGACGCACTTTCCTTCCACCAACAGCGTCGAACCCGACGGAGCCGCGTTGATCGCAGGCTGCAGGGCGCCGGGGTTCTCGTTGCAGTGCACCACGACGGTCCGGGATCCAGCCGCAGCCGGGATCCCCCCGACCAGGCCGACCGCCCCCGCTGTCACCGCCGCCGCAGCAGCCCTCACCCGGCATCGCCGTACCACGGCTGCTCGCATGAACTCTCCCCGCTCTCTCGCTCCACGGCGAGGCACAGCCCATGCTCGCGCCCCGCTCGCCTTGCTGTCCGGGTGAGCAGTCTGCGCACACCCCGCGAGGACGGATATCCCGGCCTGCGGCAGGCGTACCGGGGGCAGGCACTACGTCCATCGAACGGTCGTAGCTGTTGAACCGATAGGTGCACGCACACCGAGACCGATCAGTCTCTGGTGGTCTGGCCAACTTGCCACCTCTGCCCGTTCGGGCTGGCGCCGCTGGAAGCAATCCGCCGACCGCGATGCCGGGCCCGGACGGATGTGCGGTATCGCGTGATTTTTCCTGACCCTCGTCTTCGCCGCTCGCGAAGCGCCCCTACGACCTGCGACACGCCTGCGTCTCGCTGTGGCTCAACTCCGGAGTGGACCCCATGGAGGTGGCGCAGCGCGCCGGGCACAGCGTCGCCGTACTGCTCCGGGTCTACGCCAAGTGCCTCGACGGCGCTGCCCGCCTCGCCAATCAGCGCATTGACCAGGCACTACGCGAGTGGGAGTAGCCCTAGGTGCTCGCACGGGAAAGTGGGCTCTGACGGTCTCCGCACTGCATGTCTACCGGCATCCCGGGTACGGAACGAATACGAGGTGGATGCGATGGCAAAGCACGATGCCCGCCGCGAAGGCAAACCGCGGACCGAGGTTCCGGACGAGGGTCTTGAGGTTCCGGCGGATTACGCGATGTGGCCGGGGGCGAGCACACCCGCCGAGTCGTCCTTCTCCGAGCTGTCAGGCCCTGAGCGGGAGCCGCTGCGTCGCGGCTGGGGTCCGGGTCCGGTGCTGGCGTGGGTCGTGATCGCCCTGCTCATTCTGGGTCTGGCGGCCTGGGCTATCGCGCAGCTCACGGGCTGACCGGCTCGCCGGCCGGACACGCAAGGGCGAACGACGGCGCTGGCGGGCTCGCCAGTCGCCTACGTCGGCGGGACGGCCCGACAAAGCCTTCCGGCAAAGCCTCTTTCTGCCCTACACATGCCCCACAGACGCTGACCCATAGCGCGACCCCGGTGAGACGGAGTGGGGTATCACGACCATTTCACTCGGCCCTGTGGTCGATCAAATGACAACGGCCTCTGACCGCGTTTCCGCTGGTCAGAGGCCATTCTGTCGTGTGGCGGCGGCACGGTTCGAACCTGCGTAGGCGTAAGCCGACAGACTTACGGCGGGCCGTCTACCCGCCCTCCGACCTGGCAGCTTTCCGGCCGTCGACCCCCCGGGACACAGGAGGGAATCGAGTCGTCGAAACCCGTCACGGCTGGCCCACGCGGCCCTGCCAGTTGGGCGCTCGCCACGCGCCGCCCCTGACGTATCGCCGAATCAACGGACGGGCTGGCGACCGGCCGCACGAGATCTTTGCTGGCCGGGGCGCCGAACACGTCGGAGAGCCGACCGACGCTGAAGAGGCCGGGCACGTCGCGTACTGGTAACCCCGGCTATCAGAGGTTGCGGAATGCCTACGGCACCTCGCCCCGAGTCTGGTTGAGGCGGCTGGACTCGGATCCGACGTCATGGAGCCAAGTCGGGGGGCCAGGGTGCCTCCGGCCGAGTAGGACGTACGTCGGCGGACAGCCGGAGCGCGAACGCCGGCTGATCGCCAGGCACGGGGCCGAGGTAGTCGTGCCCGACCAGGTGGCACCAGGCCGGGAGGTCCAGTGGTGCGGCCGGGTCGGTGGCAATCACGTGCACGACGGTGCCCGGTTCTGCGCTGTCGATCCACTGGCGAAGACGGAGCAGCAGCGTGACGCACAACAGGCCGGTGCCGTCGACGGTGATGTCCGCCGCGGGCGTCGGGTGTTGGCTCATCGGGGCAGCGACTGGGTGACGCGCCAGAGGCGGCGGGGCAGGTCGCCTTCCTCGAAGGCGTGGACTTCGTTGAGGGTCCAGCCGTCGGCGAGGGAGTCGACGAGGTGACGGGGGAAGAAGTGCACGGCGAAGCCGCCGTGTTCGAAGATGCCGTCGCCGTGTGCGGTGCCGGCCCCGTAGTGGGCATCGCCGGTGTGCCGGACGGTGTAGACGAAGGTGCCACCGGGCCGCAGTACGCGGCGGATCTCGCCCACCGCCGCGTGGATCTCCTTGGTGGAAAGTGCCATGCACAGCAGCATGTGCGCGAACACGGCGTCGACGGAGGTGTCGGGCAGCGGCAGTGGTTCGCGCACGTCGTGCACCGCGGTGGTCACCCGCTCAGCGACGCCCTGAGACTGGGCGGCGCGCTGGAGCTGTTCCAGGCCGATGGGGCTGAAGTCGGTGGCCTGAACGGTGAAGCCCTGGCGGGCGAAGTACAGGGCGTCGCGGCCGTGCCCGGCCCCCAGTTCGAGGACGTCCTGTGCTCCGGCTGCGTGAAATACCTCGGCTGCGTGGACGGCGGGTGCGGAGGGCTGCTCGCCGTACATGCCCGGGTGAGCGGTGTAGGTGTTCTGCCAGTGCTGCCGCTGGGCGTCGGCCAGCTCGTCACTCACGTCGTCCTGCTCTCCTCGCCCCCGCGGTGTCCTATGCGTCGGGCAGCCTAGAGGACGCTGGTCAGGGCCTGTCGCAGCTGGTCGGCTGTGGGGGTGACGGCAAGGCCGTCCGGGGTTGGGTACAGCCGACAGGTCAGCGCTGGTGCCTGGCCGGGCTCGGCGAAGGGATCGCGTCCGTTGATCAGGATGGTCGGCGAGCCTGTGAACTGTGCCGCCTCGGCCTCGTTCTGGTTGGTGATCACGCGGGTGGTGATCGCGACATGGGTCAGGCCGAGGTTGGTAAGCGCCTCGCGCAGGCGTTCGGCCGCCCGCTCGGTGTTGGGGCAGTCGGGCACGACCTGCAGTTCGATGTCCATGGCTCCAGGATCACGCGGTTGGGGGCCTTGGCGCGGGGATAAGGGGCAGCAGTCGCAGCCGGGGCGGCAGCCGCACCGGTCCGCCTCGGTGCTCAGGTCGGGCGGCTCAGCAGTGGAGGGGCTGCGCAGCAGCCCTTGCCCTGCCAGGCGTCGCGGCCTTCCTTGACGGCGACGGAGGCGATGACGAGGGCGGCGATCGGGTCGGCCCAGGACCAGCCGAGCAGCAGATTGGCCACCAGGCCGGCCAGGAGCACAGCGGAGAGGTAGGTGCAGAGGAGGGTCTGCTTGGAGTCAGCGACTGCGGAGGCGGAGCCGAGTTCCCGGCCGGCCTTGCGCTGACTGACCGAGAGGCGAGCAGGATGCCGGGGAGCGGGTGGTGGGCTTCGCCGGTGCCGGTCAGCGCGCGTACGGAGTCGATGGTGACGTAGAGCGCGAGAGCGAAGAAGGAGGCAGCGATGATCCGCAGGGCGCGCTTCTCGCGGGCGTCGCGGGTGGGATGTCGCGCCGGGCCGGGCTGGGGCCGAGTCAGCGACCTGTGTTCACCCAGTCCCCGGTGGCACTGCTCGTCCTCGACGATCAGCTGCGCGTGGTCCGCGTGAACACCGCCGTGCGCGGGCTGCGTGACACGCTGGCGGGACACCTGCTGGGCAAGCAGTTCACCGAGGCGTATGAACTCGAAGACCCAGAGGAAGAAGGCACCGTGGCGCGAAGGGTCCTGGAAAGCCGGTCAAGAAGAAGGTGGTCCGATTCTCGCGCCTGTCATGTGTAGTGTTTCTAGACCGGACAAGTTGATAGTGAGGTTGTACGAGGGGGAATCGCTGTTGAGGCCGCTGATATTTCCATTCAGTGTGTAGCCATTCCTTACTGTCACAGTTTGTCCGCTGGTATCGGCGAGGGTCGTCGTACCGGATCCCTGGACTTTTCCGTCCCGGGTAAGTGAGGCGGCCATCGGGCCAACTTTTTGGTTCCAGTAACTGGTTGCTCCATTGAATGCCGGTTGCCAAGCTGTGGATGTGAACGTCACCTGGATACCGTGCGCAGTCGTCTTGACGATCGTGACATAGCACTGAGGTTTGGAGCAGTTTGCCGTCGTTCCGGTGGAGCTTCCCTCGAGGGTTACGGCTCCGTTGTAGTCCCCCGTGAGAGGGAAATAATGCTGCGACGACATCGGAGGTCGCGAGGTGAAATGGTTGTATGCCGTATAGGCGCCTGCTGCTGCACCTAGCGCGAGGACCCCGACGATCAAGGCGCCCACAAGTAGCCTGCCCAGGCTAAGGGCCTCAGCTTCGGCGACGCCTGTACCCGCTATTTCCTCTCCCGTCGCTACGCCCACCCGTGCGATCTGCGGTGCCGGGAGGTCGATGGTGGGAGGCTCGGGGGCCGCTGCCGCAGGGCCGCCGGTGGGAACCTCAGGGCCCACGCCGCCGGGTACCCGAACCACGTTCGGTGCCGGAGCGTCGATGGTGGGAGGCTCGGGGGCCGCTGCCGCAGGGCCGCCGGTGGGAACCTCAGGGCCCACGCCGCCGGGTACCCGAATCACGTTCGGTGCCGGGAGGTCGATGGGAGGAGGCTCGGGGCCAGCGGCCGGGGCGCCGGCTCCGCCCGCCTCTCCGGCCACGGGTCCCTGAGGTGCAGGGGCGTCCCCGGTCGCCGCGTCGGCGCCTACACCACCCCCACCGGGCACACGACGAACAACCTGCGGTTGGGGCGGAGGAGCCGGCGGTTCGGGCGGAGGCTCAAGCGCCTGCTCCATCTGCTTCATCCAATCGGGCGTGTCGGCTGCCACCTGCTGAAGCCCGGCGCGACAGGCCTCTGGACCCTTGTCCAACACTTGCCGGCACCAGGTGATTCGCCTCTCGTATAGATCGATACTTTCCTCCAGAAGCTTGATCTCTTCTTGCGCGGTCTGGGGAGTCAGTCCATGCTCAGCGTACTTTCCGGAGGTGAGGAATCGCTCACACCTTTCCAGGTAAATTCGTTTGAGCTCCAGGGAATTTTGATACGACTTGAGGAGGTCCCCCATTTTTTCCATGTCTACCAGGTCATTGACCGCATCCCATGGGTTCATAACCGTTCCTCGTTCCGTTCATTTCCGTCCCGCCCCTCAGCGGGTAGTGCCATATGACTGAGCACGATCCCGTCGTAACGGAACCAACCACTCCTGAAGTCCCACATCCACGCCTCTTCGTCGAGTACCACGAGGCCGGCTCGGAACGCTTGGACGCGAAATGAATCGGCGTCGATGCGCCCAGTCTTAAATTCTTGAAGGAGGCGTGAACTGGTCGCCAGCGCGGCTTTGAGCGGCTGTGTAAAGTCGGCGGTGCTGTCTGCAGGAGCGGAGCCGGGGATCTCCTGCAGCTGGCGCCCATCGGTCCAGCCTGGTGAGCGGCCGGGTGCCTGCAGACGCACAACCCCGTTGGCCCTTCGTTCAAGGACCTGTACTTGCGTTCCAGGCGCGATCATGTCGGCGGGATCGTGCGCCATGTCGGGGGTGTTCCACATTTCGAGACCCCACGCAGGCACTGTGTGGGTAGGAATGAACACCTCGCCGGTGGTGCTGGCTCCGTCACCCCAGAGCACCCGGCGCGGATCCGACCCGCCGCCTTTAGGAGAGTTCCGCTTGAAAAGCGGATTCCGCTGAGTCATGAACTGCTCTCCGTTTCTCCCCCGTATGAATATGGCGATCGAGCCACCAACTTGGCATCTGGCGTCTCGACGTTGGTGGTCCGTCACGGCACAACGACGTGAAGGAAATGACGCCGTGGACGCTAGCGAGAGAGATGGCTACCCTGAGTGATGATCCATCCAGCGTCGGTGCCTCATCCGGCAGCTTATTGATGACTCATCGATTGTTTGGGGCCGAAGCGGTTTGGAGAAGTTGTCGCCTCCACTGTTAAGACCCTTAACTCTTTCGTGCAAAAGCCTTGGCCAGCATCCCTACTTGATCAGCATCCCTACTTGATCAGCATCCCTACTTGGTGTGTATCACGGGCAAAGTCGAGAAGGGTTGGGCCAAAGGTCCTAATCGAAATCCGAGGACCCTGCTCGCTGTGTCGTCGCTGCCGCAGCAGAACAGCCGAACACGTCCGATCAGCTGACCGGGAGGCACAATGGATAAGCACGGCCATCGACGCCCTGGAAAGGAAGCACCGTGAGCGGGCACGACGGTCCGGGGACCGGCTCGAGTGCTCGACCGTCAGGAGGCCAAGATCCCCTGCTGGTCAATAGGTACCGGCTGATCGAGCAGATTGGCCGCGGCCCTAAGGGAATTGTTTGGCGCGCCCAGGACCTGGCCGTGGGTCGCGACGTAGCAGTGAAAGAGCTGATCCTCGCCGGTCTCTCGCCAGAGGAACGCCTCGCCCTGTACCGCAGCATGCAGCAGCAGGCCCGAGCGGCCAGTCGACTCAAGCACCCTAACGTCGCCACCATCTTGGACGTCCTCGAGCAGGATGGGCGACCGTGGATCGTCATGGAGCTGATCGGCGGACCGTCACTGGCCGAGGTTCTAGCCACCCAGGGCACTGTGCCGCCGTACTGGGCGGCACGCCTCGGGCTCCAGATGCTGTCCGCCCTGAGCGAGGCCCATCGTCTCGGCATCCCGCACGGAGACATAAAACCGACTAATGTCCTGCTGGAACGCAGTGGCCGAGTGGCCCTCAGCGATTTCGGCCTGGCCGTCTACGGGGCTAAGGGCTGTCCCGTAAATGATCTACGGCCTAGTGTGGGTGTGGTCGGCTGTGGGTGCGCTTCGCCTATCCGGCGAGGTTGAGGTTGTGCAGGTGGGCGATTCCGCGCATGGCGTGGTGCACGCCGTCGCCCTTGAGCCGGCAGTCGCGCAATATCTTCCAGCCCTTCATGCGGGCGAAGACATGCTCGACGCGGGCGCGGACCCGTTTGTGGGACTTGTTGTGTTCTTGCTTCCACGCAGGCAATTCCTCGCCCTTCCTCCGTCGCCGGTGCGGGATGACCAGGCCGGTGCCGATGTACCCGCCGTCGGCGATCGTCGTGGTGTTCCCCACGGCCTCCTTCGCGCCGGACTCGCTCCAGGCCCGGCAGTCGTTACGGTTGCCGGGCTGCGGCCGGCCGACTACGACGACCAACCGGGTGTCGGCGTCGATCACGACCTGGTGGTTGGTCGAATACCGGTAGTTCTTCGACTGCTCGGCCACCGTGTGGTCGCGCGTGGGGACCAAGGTGCCGTCCACGATGAGCACCGCGTCCTTGCGGAACCGCTTACGCGGCTGCAGCGCCAGCAGCGGGCCAAGGTGATCGATGATCCGGTCCGCGGCGGACTTCGACACACCGAACAACGGGGCGAGTTGGCGCATGGTCAGGTTCGTGCGCCAGTAGGCCGCCACCAGCAGCACACGGTCTTCCAGTGGAAGACTCCACGGCCGGCCTCGCCCCGGCGCATCGGCGCCTTCACGCCGCAGCACGGTCACCAACTTCCCGAAGGCGCGCGGGCTCAGTCCGGAGAACGGCTCTATCCAGGAGGGCTCCGACGCCGTGATCACACCAGCCACACCCAAGATCATCCCACATCAAGATTACTTACGGGACAACCCTTAGGAGCGATCCCGTCCGCACATTGGGAGCCGTCGCATCACCCGAGTACCTCTCGCCGGAGCAGGTCATGGGCCATCCTCCCACCCCAGCTTCCGATCTTTGGTCGCTGGGCGCGACCCTATACGCCGCTGTGGAGGGGGACTCCCCCTTCCGCCGATCGACCACCTCCGACGCCCTGCAAGCGGTGATTAACGAACGGCCGGGGCAAGCACGCCACGCCGGACCGCTGGCTCCGGTGATTGAGGCGCTACTGCGCAAGAACCCCGATCACCGCCCACGCGCCGAGCAGCTACAAACGGCGCTCAGCGACCTGGCCACCGGATCGACGGCCACACCTCCACGCCCGACAGCGCCCCTCGACCACCGCAGACCCGAAACGATACGCACGGCACCGTCCCCGCCGACCCCCGCACAAGCCCAACCCCCGATAACCCGCTCGCCCACGACACCGCGGTCTGCGGCCGCAGGAACGGCAGGCACAAGCGGCCCCGGCCCAACCGGGAAGGCCGGACACGGCGCCGGCCAGCGTAGGCGGCAACCACGCGCCCGCTTGTTGATCATGGCCCTCTCCCTGATAGCGGCCGTCATAGGAGGCGGCTTGTCGGCGGTGGAGTTGATCAACAGCGCCCATAACACACAAAGGCCTCCCGCCACAGCCCAGACCAACCCCCCGCCGGCGCAGGGCGCGCCTACCCGTCCGCCGACCCAGGGCGCTCCCACCCCAGCGCCGTCACCGCCCAGCAACGGCGGGACAGTGACACCACCAGCACCACCACCGGCTTCGAATGCCCCAACAACCCCGGGTGTCCAACAGGTCGTCCAGGACTATTACGCCGCCATCAACGCTCACGATTACGCGCGCGCATGGGGGCTGGGTGGCAAGAACCTGGGGACATCGTACGATTCCTTCGTAAATGGCTTCTCGAACACCGCGTCGGATTCCGTCACGGTGACCTCCGTGTCCGGCGACACCGTGAGCGTTAAAATCGACGCCACACAAACCGACGGATCTCACCGGTACTTCACCGGTACGTATACCGTGAGCAACGGCACTATCGCCTCCGCCAACATCCACCAACAGTGATCAGCTGTACGCTGAATTCAAGGGAGCCCAGAACAACCTCCATCGGCGCATGGCTAGTTGTTCGACCTCGTTCCATGGACTTCCACCTCTGAACTCGTGCGAGTCGGGCTTAACGGTCACGCTCCAGGTAGGTCCGAGCCGGTCACGCAGCGCCTGCAGTCCCTGGTCGAGGAGGGCATCCGGGATCATGTCATCGGGGTCCACGCTTCCCATCGTGGCATGAGGCAACCTGTAACGCTAGGAAAACTTGCCTGAATTAAGCAAGTCTAATTTCCAGGAAAGTTTTCTTCGGATGCACGGTTTCCTAAACGAGGAAAGCCGCCTAGCACGCAAGTTCTAGCGGCGCTTGACCGGCATCGACGCGCTCGGTGACCCAGCGGGGAGCGAGGCGAGGAGCTTGGACTCCTGCTTAACCGCGATCAGCCCGCGCTGGGCTTTGACCAGGCCATCTGGGCAATCAGGTGCATCGGCCACAGCCAGGATGTCCTGTGACAACGAAGGCTGGGCGGTGTCAGCGAGTTTGAGTGACTCAGCGAGTTCTTTGGTCATGAAGACGCGGCTGGTGCCCGGCGTATCGCAGGGGACCTCTCCCAGGTGCTTCCACCCTCGTTTCCGGTAGAAGCCGGGGACCTGGAAGGTGATCGTGTAGAGCACGGCCGCGCGGCAGCCGCGGGCGCTGGCCTCGTCCTCGGCCCGCCGGGGGTCTACGCCAAGTGCTTGGACGGTGCGGCTCACCTCGCCAATCAGCGCATTGACCAGGCACTACGCCAGTGGGAGTAGGCCCGGCCGGGGCCGATCCGTGCCCCACACATGCCCCACAAACAATGATCAACAGTGGGATTGAGGTGAGACATACCGGGACAGAAGCCCTTTTTCGCCCTCACCTGCCTTGATCAACGAGAACGGCCTCTCACCCGCGTTTCCGCTGGTGAGAGGCCGTTTCTTCCGTGTGGCGGCGGCAGGGTTCGAACCTGCGTAGGCGTAAGCCGACAGATTTACAGACTGTGGCGATTGATCTTGAATGCGGAGCCGTCCGCGCAGGTCAGGCGCCTTGCTCTGTGGATTTTGGATCTTCGTTGCTGTGGTCGTGCAACTTCCGTGCCACGTTGCCGTTGGGGCGCTTTGGAGCTTTGGCCTTCTTGGTACGCGCCCGCTGCGCCTTCTGATGATCGGCGTTGAGCTGCTTGGCGATCTCGGCATCCTGGCCGTCACGCGAACGGGCGTAGTGCCGAGTGGTCACACTGGCATTGGCATGGCCGAGACGTCTGGCCGCAGCCATGACACCGTGGCGGTCGGCGACCTGCGATGCGTGCGTAGCACGGAGATCCTGCGGCGTCACGTCCTTCAGTCCGGCAAGGTCGACAGCCTTGTCGAAGTGTGTACGGCGCCACGACTTGTAGCGAAGCGGTCGGCGCGTACGGCCGAGGAACAGCAGTGCTTCAGGCTCGTCCTCAACACGAGCGTCCAGGTGGGCACGCAGATGCTTGACCAGGTAGGTGGGCAAGGCAAGGGGGCGCTTCTGGTGGGACTTCGGGGTGTCGAAGAACTGCTGACCAGCATCCTCCAGGAGCGCTTCATCAACCCAGATCATCCCGTTGGCCAGGTCGACATCCATTCGGCGCAGAGCAAAGGCCTCCCCAATCCTCAGCCCGGCATAGGCCAGGAGCTTGACCAGGAGGTCATGCGGCGGGCGAAGGTGCGAGATCAGACGCTCGATCTCCGCCGTGCTGAGGATGTGCGGTTCAGTCTCGGGCAGTCGCGGCAGCTTGATCCCCCGGCACGGAGTAACGGCGATCAGCTCGTTGTCCACGGCGGAGGCGAAGACCTGCGACAGCACGCGGTACGCCGTGCGGATGCGCGACGCGCTCAGGCCCGCTTTCTGGAGGCTGAGCAACCATTCCTTGACATGAATCGGGCGAACCGCCGACAGCTCGTAGGCGCCCATCCGGGGATAGATCCACAGGCGGAGCAATCCCGCGTAGAGGGTGACGGTTCGACGCTTCAGGTGGGGCGAAGCCGCCTGAAACCAGCGCTCTCCCCACTCTTTTACGGTGATCTTTCCCGCATCGGGATCGCGGAAGGTGCCCCGGATGATTTCTGCCTCAGTGGTTGTAAGCCACACATCCGCGTCCGTCTTGGTGTCGAACGTGTAGGGCGCGGCCTGCAGCTCTCCGGTAGCGGGATCGCGGTATCGCGCCTGCCAGCGACCGGACTTGAGCTGACGGACGGCACCAAAGCGACGGCGGCGCCCCTTGCTGTTGGGCATCAGACCACCGCCCGCAGTCGCCGAGAGCGAGCCGTGACCGGCTCGACGGTGTTGGCCTTGATGTACGCCTCAACGGCACTCTCGGGGATGCGCACGTAGCGGCCGACTTTCACGAACGCGATCCGACGTTGTTCGATCAGTCGGCGTGGGAAACGTTCCCCGGACGTTTCAAGCGTTCCGAGCAGCTCAGCAGCCTGTGCCACGGTCAGCAGGCGATCTGCCATGGTCACCACTCCCCCGTGTCGTCGATGTCGGCGAGCGCTTCGCGGGCGGTCTCGCGGTTGGCGTGGATGTCGCGGGCGATGTTGGCTGCGAGCCAGGATTCGCCGGCGGTGTGGCCGTGTCCGGCGTAGGTCCAGTGGGCGAGCACGAGGGTTGTTGCCTCCGGGTTGTCGTCGGGGTCGGGCAGGCCGAGGCGGGCGCGTTCCTGCGCGGCGCGGTAGTCGGCACGGGTCTGGCGCAGCGCGCCGAGGGTGGTGGAGTAGCGGCGGGATTTGGTCGAGAAGTGGCCGCGGAAGCCGAGCATGTGAGCCCAGTCGCGGAGCTTGCGGCCCGGGTAGTCGGCGTGGAGGGTCAGGCAGGCTTCGATCAGGCGCCGGGTGTGGTCGGGCAGGTCGAACAAGTCGAGGGCTTCAACGTTGCCGATGCGCCGGTCGATCGTGCCCGTGGTCTCTGCCGCTTTGGTGGCGTACTTGGCCACGTAGGAGGCAACGGCTTGTTCGGTGATCTCTTCGCCGTTGCCGAACGCGCCGATGGGCTGGATGTCGAGCTGTGTGCCCCACCGCAGCACCCGGGCGGGGTGTTGCCCGGCGGGGTCTACGGTGACTTCGACGCGGCGGGCGGCGGCGTGGATGGCGTCGGTGAGAAGGTCGAGGGTGGCCCAGGTGGGGGGCGGGGAGTCGGGGCCGTCGGGGCCGTCGAAGCGGATGACGGCGTGGAAGTGGACGGCTCCGCGTTTTTGGTATTCGGCGACTTTGCCGAAGTTGACGCGGGACTGTTCGCGGGCGGCTTTCTGGGTGAGTCCGGCCCGGCGGGCGATCTCGCGGCGCAGGTAGATGGTGAAGTAGCGCCACAGGTCGGAGGCGTGGTTGTTCCACAACACCGCCCCGGCGTAGTCGTAGGTCTCCGGGTCCAGGGCCGTGCCCAACTCCGGGGCGTCGTCGGCATGCTGGGTACCGCAGCGGCAGCGACCGGACGCCGGGCGGTTGTGGACAGGGCCGAAGGACGGGGCGGTGAGGGTGGCGAAGACCCGCGGGTGATCGCGCACCGTTTGCGGGATGCCCTTCGCGGGGTCACCGGTCAGCCCGGCGCGGATGAGGTGATAGGTGTCCCCGGCGTAGGTCCAGGCGCAGGAGGGGCAGCGGGAGGCTCGGCGGTTGCCGCAGGCGACGCGGAGGACGCCGCCGGGTTCCTCGTCGGTCGCGTAGTAGTGCAGCACTGTGCCGGTGGCCGGGTCGACCGTTTTGGTTGTACCCGCAAGGCGGATGGGATCAGAGCAGCCGCCCGTGCGGCGGATCTGTTCTTGGATGCGGTCGAAGCCGGGAGACCCGACCACGCGCAACAGGTCGTTGAGGGTGGTCGGGTCCAGGCCCGCCATGGTGGCGGCGTCGGTCACTTACGCCCCTCCTTCTGGTGGGCGGGTCCGTGGTTGGCGGTGTAGCCGCCCACCAGCGCCTTGACCTGGACGTCACCCGTGGCGGTGGCGCGGGCGCCGCAGTGGCAGACGGCGGATCCTCGGGCGGGGGCGGACGGGGACGGCTTGCTCACGTGCAGGCCGGGGCGGTCCGGGGTCGGGGTGAGGTCAGCCACGGCGGTCACCGCCCGGCGCGGGCGAGCACGGAGGCGGGGGCGATGTAGCCGGTGCCCTTGCAGGTCGGGCAGGTGACGCGGAAGGTGGCGCGGGTGCCGTCGGCGTGGCGAGTGCCGGTCGTGATGGCGACGGTGGGGAAACCGTCGCAGTCGCGGCAGACGCGGGTGTTCTGGGCGTGCTGAGGCATGATGGGGCTCCCTTTTCGGGTCCGTTGGGTCTGGAAGGGGGTGCAGGCGCCGGGGCGGCGGATCTTTGGCGAGAGAGCCGCCCCGGGGCCGTTCAGTGCTTGTGCAGGTCCTTGATGAGCAGGCGCAGGACGACCGCGACCACGGCGACGGAGACGCCGGTGACGGCGACCGCGAGCAGCAGGGAGACCAGGACCGCGCCAACGACGAGAACCACACCGGCACCACCGGCGGCGACGGTGACCAGTCCGGCCGGGGTGAGCCGCACCGCTGGGACGGACGAGACCGGCGTGGGTGCCGGTGCCGGGGCAGGCGGTACCGCGACCGGAACCGGGGCAGGAGCCGGGGCCGGGGCGGGCGCGCCAGCGGCCGGGACGATCGCGGTGGGAGTGACCGGCGGTGGGGTGTAGGTGTCGGGTTTGGGGTACGTCGGGCGGAGCAGCATGGCGGGTTGTCCTTCCGGGGTCAGGGGTTGCAGTGGTGGGTGCGGGCGGCGAGTTCGGCGGCGGAGCGGTCGACGTAGTCGGCGCTGAAGCCGCAGCCGGGGGCGGTGCAGGCGGCGGTGTGCTTGGTGCGTCCGCGGCCGTCGTGGTGGGTGCCGACCTGGACGGGTCCGATGCGGATCACGTCGTAGAAGCGGTTCGGGCGCGGCATGCTCTGACCTCCTGTCAGGTGAGTTGGGTGGCGATGGCGTCGGCCAGGGCGGGCGTGATGCCGAGGCGGGCGCGCAGGGTTTCGGTGTCGATCCGGTTGCCGGTGCGGGCGTGGTGGGCGTCGGCGACCTTGCGGGCGTGGTCAACCAACGCGACCGGCACACTCGCGGCGGCGGTGGTCGCGGCCGGGGCGGGTGTCGGCGTGGGCGGCGGCAGTTGCGGGGCGGGGTCGGGGGCGCGTTCGACCGTGACCGGCTCTGCGCCTTCCTCGACCGGTGCGGGGGCGGGTTCGGTGGCGGGTGCCGGGGTGGTGGTGTGGGTGTGGGCGAGGAGGGTGCCGCCGAGGAAGGCCAGGGCGGGCCATCCGGCGACCAGGATGCGCAGGACGGCGGGGACGTGCCGCAGGTCGAGCAGTCCGGCGGTGGCGACGTTGGCGCCCAATGAGGCGGTCAGGGAGATGGCGAACCAGGTCCAGGCGGCGCGGGCCGGTTGGCCGTTGGCGCGCAGGGTCCGCATGCGACGCCATGCGGCAACGAGCAGCAGATCGACGCTGACGGGGTAGGCCCAGCCTTTCCAGCCGTGTTGTCCAGCGGCGTTGGCGATGTCGTGCAGGTGGGCGAAGGACAATGCTCCAGCGATCACGGCTTGGATGATTACGGCGTCGAATCGGAGTCGGTGCATGGTCGTTCACCTCCTTCGAGGGGGCGTGGTGGTCAGGTGGCGGGGGCTTCGCCGGTGCCGAAGCAGGCCAGGCAGAAGCCGGATTGCTGGCCGACGACGCGATGCCTGCGGCCGACGCGCACCGTGTTGGCGACCTCTCCGGCGCCCTTGCAGACCGGGCACGGGTCCGGCGCGGGCGGGGCGGCGGGCTCGGTGAGGGCGCGGCGGGTGGTTTTGCGAGCGGCCATGGCGATCACTCCTTTCGGTTTCGGGCATGGCGGGGGTAGGGACTTGGCGTGAGGCGGTCACGCCGACCGGTAGAGAGGGGGGTGTTAGTCGGTCACCACGTGGGGCTTGACCAGCGACGGCGCGTCGACCGGATCGGCAACGGCCGGGGCGACGGGGCGCCAGGGGGCGAGGGCGGGAAGGTCCGGCACAAGGTGCGCGTTCTGGCGGCACACGGCGGCCGTGTCGGCGAGGGTGGTGTGCGGGGTGCGGATGCGGGACCAGCCGCCGGAGGAGTCACCGGCCACGGCCACACCGGGCTTGTCCACGGGGATCGTGGTCGCGGCGAACATCGCCTCGGGTGAGATGTCCCCCAGGCCCATTTCGGCGGTCTGCTTGTCGTTGACGCGGTGCACCACGCGGCCGGTGAGCTGTGCGCGGAGCATGGTGGCGCCCTTGCCCAGCTCGGAGCCGAAGCGCTGCCCGCAGACCTCCAGGTAGATGCCGACCGCGCGGGCAAGCTGCGCGAGGCGGATCAACTGCGTGACCATCCGGTCCCGGCGTTCCTCCTCCTTCTTGGTGGCGGTCAAGAACAGCTCGGCCACCTCGTCGACCAGGACCACGACCGGCACCGGCCGCACCTCCGCGGGCAGGCCCCAGATGTCGGATGTGATCTCTGCATCCGGCATGGTCGGGGCGATGCCCTGATACGCCTTGAGCAGGTCGAACCGGGCTTCCATCTCGGTCACGAGCGCATCGAGTAGTCCGGCGGCTTGCTCCGGGTTGGTGGCCAGCGCCGACAGGCGGGGCGCGTACGGGGCTTGTTCCACACCGCGCTTGCAGTCGATGCCCACCAGCGCCACCGGCAGCCGGGACAGGCCCTTGATCAGGTTGCGCTGATACATCGACTTGCCTGACTGGTTCGCGCCCAAGGTCAGGGCGTGCGGTATCTGCCGGTAGTCGCGGACGAACACGGTCCCGTCCTCCCGCATCGCCACCGGGACCAGCATCGGGCCGGACGGCAGGCGGCGCGGCAGGCGCACCCGGCCCAGCACGTCGTAACCGGTCATTCGCAGCTCGACCACGCCCGGCTTGACCTCAGTCACGCGCACCGCGTGAACGCCCCAGGCGTGCCGCAGCCGTTCGGATGCGGCAGCCACGTCCGCCGGTTCCAGTCCGGCGGGAAGCCGCAGCCGTACCCGCAGGCCGGTCGAGGTACCGCGGACCCAGCGGACCTTCGGCGGAACCGGCAGGACCTCACGGCGGGCGACGTTGCGCACGACGAACGCGCGCAGGGCGGACGGCCGCACCGTCAGACCGCACACGTCCATCGTGGACCGGTAGGAGAAGGTGAAGCGGCCCCAGGTCAACGGCAGGCCCACCAGGGACCAGTACACGCCCGGTGCCCGCACCTTGGCGTAGCCGAGACCGCCAGCACCCGCCAGCGGCCCGGCCACCTCCAGCAGCGTCGCGAGATCCGACATGGCGTCAGACCCCCGCCGTGATCGCGACGGCGCGGAACGAGATCCCGTGCCGGGTCTGGCCGTTGAAGGTGTTCTCCCAGTCCCGCGCCCGGAGCCCGATCACCGACACCGGCGTGCCCGGCGCCAAGTCCGCCTGGATCCCGGTCTCGGGGACGGTCACCTGGTACAGGTTCCCCTCGCCCTCGTCGGAGATCAGCAGGCCCACGGTCATCAGCTTCGCGCCGGTCTCCCGGTCAACCGCGATCTCACCGGTCTGCTTGCTGACGAGCTTCGGAGTCGGCGCGGTCGCCACGAACACGACAGCGGTCGATGTGTCGATCTTGAAGGACGGCATTCCAACTCCTTGAGTGAGGCTCGACTTGAGGACCTTACACACAAGGTTGAGCTATGTGCACAAGGATGTCAAGGCTGTAAGCCGACCAACCTTGGGTCGCACCTAGAAGGTGTCGGCGCACTGTGATGCACTAGGTGTGGCTTGTTGAGCCATGTGCGTAAGGGAGGCACTTTGTGACCGACATGATCGGGCGCCCCGCCTACCAGCGCGTCGCAGACGATCTTCGGTCGCAGATCGCGAGCGGTGCACTGCCAGTTGGGGGGCCGCTGCCGTCAACCGTGCAGCTCGTAGAGCGCTACAAGGCATCCACCACAGTGGTGCGCGCTGCGATCAAGGAGCTTCGAAACGAGGGGCTGGTCTACGGTCAGCCAGGCAAGGCCGTCTATGTGCGAGCGACGCCAGACCAGAGCCGCAGCGCGCGCATCGGGTTGGACGACCTAGCACGCGACCTGAGTGAACTACGCGAGGAGGTATCAGGGCTCTCCGTCCAGCAGTCATCATCCGACATTGATGCGCTGCGCGAGGAGGTCGGCGAACTCAGGCGGACGGTTGGTCTAGTGCAAGCCCGGTTGATCGATCTCTACGCTCGGACGGGACAGCCGTACCCGCACGACACCGCACGACAGAACAACACAGGCGAGCGCCAGCGCGCGAGCGGAGACCGATGACCATCGGGGGAGAGCGTGACCCGCGACGAGAAGACCGCGTCTTTGATCTCTTTGCAGGGAAGGACTTCCTACAGGCCGGATGTCGCGGCCCTCGCGAGAAACCAAATCGCGGCAACTCGGGAGGCCGGTAACTTGAGCCATGGCGAGTTCGCTGAACTTCTTTCCTCTATTCTGTCTTGGCCGGTTACGCCCGAAGCGGTTGAGGCTTGGGAGAGCAGTACTGTTCCACCCGGTGACGTTCTCGTAGCAGTGGGCCTGATCGGACATGGCTCGGCCAAAACGTCAGCAGAAGGTCAACCAAATGACCCTCTGGGAAAACTGATTGGCGACCAATTCGCGGATGTCACGGCCGTCTACTCCAGTAGATCGGAGTTCTTGGCTAGGGTCCCACTATCCGATGTCTTCGGGGAGGCCGGCGAAGTAAAGGCTGCCGGGCTTTCGCTTAATCTTATCTGCCAGCATTATTCAGATAGCGCGATCAGGGAAATGATCGAGGAGGGCACCGCGTTCAAGTGCCTCTTCCTTAAGCCGTACGGTCAATACATCAGGGAGCGTGAGCGCGAGGAGGGATTTCCCTCGGGACAACTCTCAGCGCTCACAGCGCTCAACATCATGACTTTGCAAGAACGCGTGCGGCCTCGGTTGTCCGACGAAGCACAGCAACGGCTGGAGATGGCGGTCTACGACGAACCCATCAGGTTCAACATCATCCTTGCCGATCAGGGGCTGTGCATAGCGCAACCGTATCTGCCCGAGACGCGAGGAGTAGATTCGCCGACGTTCATGATTCGCAAGCGTTGGGCCAATGGCGGATTGCATCAAATTTTCGAACAGGTCTTTAACTCACTGTGGGAGAGAAGGGAAGTCGATGCCTGACCTAGCTTCACTCCTCCCCGTCGCCCACGAAGCAGTAGATAGAGCCAGAAAGAGGGTTCTAGCAGCTCCAGCGAAAACCGTTCAATCCAAGGGGGACCGCGACATGGTCTCCGATGTTGACCTAGCCGTAGAGTCTGAGCTGTGCGAGTTCCTTGCCAAAGAGACGCCAGATATCGGATTCTTTGGCGAAGAGAACGGTTCCTACGGGGAAGGGCGAGATTTCACTTGGGTCCTCGACCCCCTCGACGGAACGGCGAACTTTCTAAGTGAAATCCCCCTCTGCGGCATCTCTCTCGGCTTGCTAAGCAATCGCGAATCGGTGCTCGGAGTGATCGACTTGCCATTTCTTGCATCTCGGTTCAGTGCCGCACAAGGGCTCGGCTCCTTCTGCGGCGAACGGCAGGTGTTCGCCAGCCGCAAAACCCAGCTTCATGACGCCATCGTCAGCGTTGGCGACTACGCCGTAGGTATCGAAGCTGCGACGAAAAATCGAGTCCGCCTGGCAATCACAAGGCTCCTCTCTGAGCGCGCTCAGCGCGTGCGCATGCTCGGATCAGCAGCAATCGATCTTGCGTGGGTCGCGGCTGGCAAGCTGGATGCAAGCATCATGCTGTCGAATCACCCATGGGACACCGCTGCGGGCGTGGCCATCGCAAAGGAAGCCGGTGCCCTCGTAGTCGACTTGGACGGCAGTGCCCACAACGAGAACTCCGCCGCCACAATCGCGGTTGCGCCTGCGCTCCGAGATGAAGTGCTGCACTTGCTCCGCGATGCAACGTCCGACGCTTAGACCTGTTACAGGTTTCTCTACCTCATCAAGGCGGCTCGCTCCCGCTCGCCGCGCGCGCCCCGGCTCACCGCCGGGGCCGACGCTCATGTCTTCGCCCCGCTCCGGCCCCGGCTCCGCCGGGCGCGCGGCTGAAGCGATCACGCCATGAGTGAAGAGACCCGACGGGGCTGGGGCGGCCGGCTCCACGGCTTTACGCAGCCACCATGGGGCGAGCCTCGAAGATCGGGGCCCACATCGGGCCTTAACGGGCAGGTCCACAGACCGCCCGAGTCGCCAACAGCTTACGGGCCCCGATCTCTCGCCCCATGGCAGCTCCAGCCCAAAGCCGCTACGCCGCCCGCGTGAGCACGTGCGGAGCCTCGGTCAGAGACAGCGCTCAATGATCGCCATGGCCTCTTCCAGGGTCTCACTGTCCGCGATCTGGAAGAACGTGGCTCGGTCCGCTGAGAATCGGATCACCTCGGACTGTCCGTAAGGGCGGAACTCCACCCTGTGCACACGTCTCCAGAGGTTGCCGCGATAGGTCAACTCGCCGACCCCGGGGATGGGTAGCCGCCCGCGGATCCGCCCCGTCAGTAGCGAAGCTGATGACCCCAGCGACCCCTCGACCAGCTCGTCACCGCTCAGCTCCTCGTGCGACTCGCCCGCTGCGTCCCCAGTCTCGTCATCGACCATGCACAGATGATCCCCTAGCTGCCCCGGGCTGAATAGAAGTCGTGGGACGCTCGTGCCACACGCGTGCCAGATGAGGCGGGGAACCACGGGGAACAGCGGGGAGCCGCAGTGATCAGGAAAGCGATCAGCCCCTGACCGTTCTTGCTGGTCAAGGGCCGATTCTTCCTGGTGGCGGCGGCAGGGTTCGAACCTGCGTAGGCGTAAGCCGACAGATTTACAGTCTGCTCCCTTTGGCCGCTCGGGCACACCGCCTAGGAAGGTGCCCGGCGCACGCCTCTCCGGCGTTGCTCCGTGGCAACGACGTAAACGATACCTGATGGCAGGGGGTGGTCCGCCACTCGGCTGATCGGCCCCGTGGCGGGCTGCGGTGGCTAGGCTTGCGCTCACCGTCCGTATCCCGACGCAAGGAGCCAACTGAAGATGGCCGACTCCAGTTTCGACATCGTCTCGAAGGTCGAGCGGCAAGAGGTCGACAACGCCCTCAACCAGGCCGCGCGCGAGATTGCGCAGCGCTACGACTTCAAGAACGTGGGCGCATCGATCGAGTGGTCGGGCGAGAAGATCGAGATGCGGGCCAACTCCGAGGAACGGGTCAAGGCCATCCTCGACGTCTTCGAAGGCAAGCTCGTCAAGCGCGGTGTGTCGCTGAAGGCCCTGGACGCGGGTGAGCCG
This sequence comes from Streptomyces humicola, assembly GCF_024436035.1. Taxonomy (GTDB): domain Bacteria; phylum Actinomycetota; class Actinomycetes; order Streptomycetales; family Streptomycetaceae; genus Streptantibioticus_B; species Streptantibioticus_B humicola. The sequence goes on along the minus strand of NZ_JANFNG010000007.1, from coordinate 135,444 downwards.
CAGGCATCCGGCAAGGAATACAAGATCTTCGCCACGATCCAGGAGGGCATCTCCCAGGAGAACGCCAAGAAGGTCGCCAAGATCATCCGGGACGAGGGGCCGAAGGGCGTCAAGGCCCAGGTGCAGGGCGACGAGCTGCGGGTTTCGTCGAAGAGCCGGGACGACTTGCAGGCCGTGCAGGGGCTGCTGCGCGGCAAGGATCTCGACTTCGCGGTGCAGTTCGTCAACTACCGGTGATCAAACGTCCCTGACCTGCACAAAAACCGTGAGGGGCCCCGACGGCAGCCCTCGTTCCGTCCTCCCTGCGTCCGCCTTCGGTTCCGGGAGGCGCCCAGGAACCCGAGGACGGCGAGGACCCGCCGATGGTCGCTGTCGGCCGTGGGCAGGTCGAGCTTGGCGATGATGTTGTTGATGTGCTTGGCCGCCGCGCTGTCGCTGACGACCAGGGACTCGGCGATACCGGCGTTGGAGCGGCCCTCGGCCATGAGCGTGAGCACCTCACGCTCGCGTGGTGCCAGCCGCTCCAGCGGGTCGCTGAGGGCCGTACTGCCTGCCGCCCCCCGCTGCACCGCCGCCCCGAACTCCTCTACGTCCGCGACCCGTTGCTTGAGGAGGTAGCCGACGCCGCTGGTGTCGGTCGTCAGGACGTCGGCCACGTACCGCTGCTCCACGTACTGGGAAGGCGGGACGACCGTCCTCTTCGGCCACTGCCGACGCATCGCCAGTGCCGCGCGTACCCCCTCGTCGGTGAAGCCCGGCGGCGTCCTGACGTCAACGACCGCGAGATCCGGCCGGTGTTCCTCGATCGCCGCCAGCAGGGCTTCGGCATCGGCGACCTCGGCGGCGACCGCGAAGGCCGCCATCGGTTTCCTGCTGCTCGCCGGGACCCGCGGCGCTGCCTGACGGCGACGGCGGTGCTGCTGGCCGTCCGCTGCCCGCCGCGCTCGTGACGGCAGGTCCGGGGCGTATCGCGCACGCGACCGTGACCTGCTCATATGCCTGTCGGTGACGATGCCGACTTGCCCCGACTGGCGGAGCCCGTCAGATTTCCTCAGGCTTTCCTATAAAGGCCCCTAAAGGCCCGGAATGCTCCAAATGCTCTACAGGCCCTACTCGGGTTGCGTCCTCTCGCGGCCCTTAGGCGGGTGAGGATGAGCGCATCGCGCAGCCGGGCGGCTCCGCGCACCGTCGGGAAGGCTCTCGCAGCCGTCGCGTCGGCGCTTGTGCTGGTCGTGGCCGGGGTCAGTGCGCTGGTGTACGAGCAGCTCAACGGCAACATCAAGGGCGTGCCGATATTCGGCGGGGGGACGGAGAAGCCGGATGCGTTCGGACGGACGCCGATCAACATCCTGGTGATCGGGTCGGACACGCGGTCCACCCCGGAGGACTGCCGGCTGGGTGGGGACTGCGGCAGCGGACCGGGCAATGCGGACGTGGAGATGATCGTGCACGTTGCGGCGGACCGGTCCAATGCAACGGTGATGAGCGTGCCGCGGGACACGTTGACCGCTCTGCCGACGTGCAAGGCCCCCGGCACCGGTGGGGCGGTGCCCGCCGGCCCCACGATCATCAACTCAGCTCTGGCCTACGGTCCCGGTTGTCAGGTGGCGGCCGTGCACGAACTGACGGGCATACCCATCGACCATTTCGTCATGGTCGACTTCTCCGGCGTGGTGAACATGTCGGACGCCATCGGCGGCGTCCCGGTCTGCGTCAGCAACAACGTCTACGACACGTACTCGCACCTGAAGCTGTCGAGGGGCACCCACACCCTCAAGGGCGTCTCGACCTTGGAGTTCCTCCGCACCCGGCACGGCTTCGGTGACGGCAGCGACCTGGGCCGTACCGTCGCCCAGCACGTGTATCTCGCTTCGATGATCCGCACCCTGAAGAGCGCGGGCACCCTCACCGAACCCGCCGCGCTCTACGGGCTCGCGGACGCGGCGACCAAGGCAGTCACCGTCGACAAGGGGCTCGCCAGCATCCCCAGCCTGCTGGGCCTGGCCACGGACATGAACAAGGTGCCGGCCGGCCGGGTCACGTTCACTACGATGCAGACCGTCCCCGACCCCCGTGACAGCAGCCGGGTGTTGGTCGCCCCTGCCGCGCGGAAGCTGTTCGACGCGATCATCTACGACCGATCGCTGAGCGGGCCCGGCAGCGGGAGGTCCAGGGCGGACGCCCACGACGCGCAGGGGCACACCACCACTCGGCCTTCGGGCCCGGCGGGCGGTGCGGGAGACGCGGGCGACGGAGGCGACGGAGGCGGAACCTCCGCGTCCGCAGCGGCCGCCATCACCGGCTCCCGCGCCCAGAACGGCAGCGCGAGAGCCTGCGCACAGGTCAGTGCCCTCGACACCGTCGCCGTCCACGGCGTCCCCATGACCCCCGCCCACGCGTACGCCGACAGCCCAGGCGTCCCCAACTCCGCGCCCTGACCCAGGAGGGCGGTTCGCCCCCGTGCGCACCGGGGAGACAGGGACCATGAGCACGGGAAACGGCGAGGGCACGTCGTCCGGCGTATCCGCGCGCGACGAGGAGCCGAGGGAGTCACTCACCCAGGTCGCCCACCCGCAGAGCCGTCTCGACCGCGCCCTGGCCTGGGTGCCCCGAGCGCTGTCCAGTAAGGCCCACGTCATCTTCCTTATCGCGCTGGGTATTTATCTGATCATCCTTCCACTGACACGCATCCTCGCCCCCAGCGCGAACGCCGAGCTGATCGGCGGCAATTACACCAACGTCACCAGCGACGTCGGAGCCTGTATCGCCGCCGGCGGCACGCTCCACCTCGTCCGCGCCAACCGCAAGCGTTCACGCGTGGAGGAGGAGCGGCTGCGGCTGGCGCGCGAGACGCATCGCCTGTTGCACCACGTCTACGCCGAGCAGGCGCGGGAGCTCGGCCAGGCCCTGCCGGACGAGACGCCGGAGCATTGAGCCATTCTGCGTCGTCGACGGGGTGCCAGTACGGGCCGTCAACTGACGGTGACTCGGGTCCGACGCGCCGTCACCAGCGTTGACGCTCTTTGGCATCTCTTGACCCGATCCGGAGCACGATGTCGGCCACTCGAGTGAGCGGCATATGTCCCGAATGCGTAGTGTTGTTCGTATGAGAGATACGGCGGCGTGCGCCGTCGTCCATACGAATGAAAGAGGTTGTCATGCACATCTTCGGATTCTTCGGTGGTTTCCGGGGTCGCCGCTTCGATCACGGCCGTGACCATGGCTACGGCTACGGCTGGGACGACGAAGGCGACTATGGCTACGGCGGCCGAGGGGACTACTGCTGGTAGCCGACGTCGGAGGTTGCTGAACGGCAGATATTGCTGAACGGCAGACGTTGCTGAACGGCAGATATTGCTGAACGGCAACCGGGACATCACCGCGGGGGCCAGCGAGGCGTCGCCGGCCTCCGCTCCGATGGATCTCCGTCCGATGAATCTCCGATGCTCCGATGGAGATGACAGAACGTGTGCGCGGACCTCAAGCGTGGCGCGAGTGGCACAAAAGACGACGAGCCAGGGCCGGTGGCCGCAGCGCCCGCCGTGGCACCTCGAGACGTTTTCCGCCGCTTCTGGCCCGTGGCCCGTCCGGACCGCTACTGGCTGGTCCTTGCTGCCGCCCTGCTAGTCACCGGGTCGGCCGGCCAGGTCGTCCTGATCTGGTTCTTCAAGGACCTGGTCGACGGCGTTCTCGTCCCCCGGCAGTTCTCGCACTTCTGGCCGGTGGCGGCGGCGATGGCCGGAACCGCGGCGGCCTCGGCGGTCGCGACGTTCCTCGGCGACTACACGGCGGCCCGCGTGGCCGAGCGGTTCATGCTGCGCCTGCGCACCGCCACCGTCGAGCACCTCCACACCCTCCCCCCGGACACGCATCGCAAGCGCTGGCACGGCGATGTGGTCGCCCGGCTGACGGCGGACATCTACCGGATCGAGGAACTGGTGGCCACCGGCGTGGTCAAGGTCGGTTCCGCCCTGGTCAGTCTGGTCTTCTTCGCCGGCGCCGCGGTGTATCTGAGCTGGCAGTTGGCGGTGGCTGCCTTCGTCATCTCGCCGCTGTTCTTCTTCGCGGCCCGCTCCTTCAGCCGGCGCATCCAGATACGGTCGCGCGAGGCACGGCGCAGGAACGGCGGCGTGACCGCCGTCGTCGAGGAGAGCCTGGCCAATTCCGCCCTGGCGCACGCGTACAACCAGCAGGAACGGGAAATCGCACGGGTTCGGCGCGAAGGCCAGGCGCTGCTGCGCGCCGATCTGGCGACCGCACGGGTGGCCTACGCCTACCCGGCCGTCCTCGATGTGCTGGAGGTCGTCGCCGGACTCACCGTCGTGGGCCTGGGCGTGCTGGAGCTGAGCCGGGGAGCGCTCACCATCGGGGGACTGCTTGCCTTCGCCGCCTTCCTGACCGAGCTGTTCGGCCCCGTGCAGCAGCTGTCCCGCCTGGCGAGCGTGTTCGGCGCGGCGACCGCGGGCGCCGAGCGCGTCATCGAGCTGCTGGGCACGAGCCCACCCGCCAGGGAACGGCCGGACGCCATCGACCTGCGTCCCGTCCACGGGCTGCTGAGCTGCGAGAACGTCGAGGCCATCTACCCCGGCGAAGGCGCGGTGGCGGTGCTGCGGGATGTGAACTTCAGCGTGGCCCCCGGCGAGATCCTGGCGGTGATGGGGCCGAGCGGTGCGGGCAAGTCCACGCTCGCCAAGCTCCTGGTGCGCTTCATGGACCCCGCCGCCGGCACGATCCGGCTCGACGGCGTCGACCTGCGAGACTGCACGCTGGCATCGGTGCGCGACGCGGTGACCCTGTTGCCACAACAGGCCCAGCTTTTCCACGCCACGATCCGCGACAACATCCTCTACGGACGGCCGGGAGCGACGGAGGAGGAGATGGTCGAGGCCGCGCACAACGCCGACGCCCATGGCTTCATCACCGCCCTCCCGCGCGGCTACGACAGCGTCATCGGGGAGGACGGCTTCCAACTCTCCGGCGGGCAGGCACAGCGCATCGCCATAGCCCGTGCGTTCCTCCGGGGGACGCCCGTCCTCGTCCTCGACGAGCCGACCGCCGGACTCGATGCGGAGGCCGCCGCGCACATACTGGAGCCGCTGCGGCGGCTGATGACAGGGCGTACGACCGTACTGTTCACGCACGACCACCGGCTCGCCGGCGGTGCCGACGTCATCCACACCCTTCCGCGGACGGCCTCCGGCGGGCAGCAGCGGCAGCGGGTGAGCTCGGGAGCGTCGTAGCCGTCCTGGCCGAGGCCATCCCGTCCGAGGCGCCCGGATGTCGCCCGGATGTCGCCCGGATGGCACCCGACCGATTGAGAGGTATTTGGCCGGATTGCGTAGACCATTAGACGTACATCCGAGCGACTTTCAGAAGGGAGGGTCGACATGAGCATCTTCGGATTCTGGGGCGGCCACCGGCGTCGGCATCACCACCGCCGACACCATCACCACGACTACGGATTCGGTTTCGGCCGTGGCGACTACGGCTACTGATCCTTGGCCTGAGCCTGAGCCGCCTCGGGTGACCGACGCCCGGTGAGGCGTCGCGAGGGGGGCAAGGGGCCGGCAGCCCGTCCGCCGGCCCCTTGTCGTCGCGTGTCGTCCCGTCCGCCGGCCCCTTGTCGTCGCGTGTCGTCGCGGCACGAGGGGAACCGCTCGTCGCCGACCGTGCGTGATCGAGGTCGAGGCGTAGCGTGGGACTCGTGGAGGTTGGCGTTCATGAAGGTGGTTGAGTTCGTTCTCAACGTGCTGTGGCTGCTCTTCTGCGGCATCTGGATGGCCATCGGCTATGCCGTAGCGGCCATCATCTGCTTCGTTCTGATCATCACCATCCCCTTCGGCATCGCCTCGCTGAGGATCGCCGGGTTCGTGCTGTGGCCGTTCGGGCGGACGACGGTCGATCGCCCGGGCGCCGGGGTACCGTCGCTCGTGGGCAACGTGATCTGGATCGTCTTCGCCGGGTGGTGGCTCGCGCTCGGCCACCTGCTCACCAGCATCCCGCTCTTCGTTTCGATCATCGGCATCCCGTTCGGATGGGCGAACCTGAAGATGATCCCCATCTCCCTCATGCCACTCGGACGCGAGATCGTCTCGACCGACCGGAAGTTCGGCACACTCTGACCGGCGGCCAGCCGCCTGTGCGATCGCGGCCGCCTGCGTCACCGGCTCACCGGCTCATTGGCTCATCGCCACCGGCTCATCGGCGATAACCCGCCATATCCTCCAGGCGTGCGATGCGCTCGGCCATCGGCGGGTGGGTGGAGAAGAGCTTGGACGCGTCACCGGCACGGAACGGGTTGGCGATCATCAGGTGACTCGTCGTCTCCAGACGCGGCTCGGGCGGCAGCGGCAACTGCTGCGTACCGACTTCGAGCTTGCGCAGCGCGGAGGCGAGCGCGAGCGGGTCGCCGGTGAGTCTGGCGCCGGAGGCATCGGCCTCGTATTCACGGGAACGGCTGACGGCCAGTTGGATGAGCGACGCGGCCAGCGGACCGACGATCATCATCAGCAGCATGCCGACGATACCCGGGCCCTCGTCGTCCTCGGAGCGGCCGATCGGTATCAGCCAGGCGAAGTTGACGAGGAACATCACGACCGAGGCCAGCGCACCCGCGACCGACGAGATGAGGATGTCGCGGTTGTAGACGTGGCTGAGCTCGTGCCCGATGACGCCGCGCAGCTCACGCTCGTCGAGCAGCCGCAGGATGCCCTCCGTGCAGCACACCGCGGCGTTGCGCGGATTGCGGCCCGTGGCGAACGCGTTCGGCGCCTCGGTCGGGGAGATGTACAACCGCGGCATCGGCTGGCGCGCGGCCGTCGAGAGCTCGCGGACCATCCGGTAGAGGGCGGGCGCCTCGAATTCGCTGACAGGACGGGCGCGCATCGCGCGCAGCGCCAGCTTGTCGCTGTTCCAGTACGCGTAGGCGTTGGTGCCGAGCGCCACGACAAGCGCGATGACCAGGCCGTTCCTGCCGAAGAAGCTGCCGATGATCAGGATGATCGCGGACAGCGCTCCGAGAAGAACAGCGGTCTTCAGCCCGTTGTGCCGGCGGTGCACGGTACGCCCTCCCAGACGTGCGGGGAACTCTTGACGGCATCCACCTCTCCAGTGGAACCTCCCGTACCGGGTCAACGCCACGCGAAGGCCGCGGGTTCCCTTCCGTCCACTGTGCTGGGGCTGTGCCCGATCAGAAGAGCGTGCCCGAGGTGAACCGGAGGACGATCTGGGGTGCGCCCGACAGCACCAGTCCGACGACGGCGGTCAGGGCGATGGCGGCGGTCAGCGAGACAGGAGCGCGCAGCGCCGGTACCGCTGCGGGTGCTCCCCCGGCCTCGGCTCCCGTCGGCACCGCATCCGGCTGTGCGAACAGCAGCGCCGTCCAGCGAAGGTAGTAGTAGAGCGCGATCACCACGTTGACGGCCATGACGACGGCGAGCCATCCGAGTCCGGCGTCGACCGCCGACGAGAAGACGACAACCTTGGCGAAGAGCCCGACGATGCCCGGTGGCAGCCCCGCGAGACAGAGCAGGAAGAAGGCCATCGCCAGCGCTGCGAGCGGGCGTGTGGCGTACAGGCCCCGGTAGTCGGCGATGCGGTTGCCCGCGCTCGTCCGCGCGACGAGGGCGGCGACCCCGAAGGCGCCGAGGTTCACCACGCCGTACATCAGCGCGTACGAGACGGTGGCGCCGATGTGGCGGGCCGGGTCCGAGCCCGGTCCCACGTACCCGGCCGCGGCGAGCGGTACGAGAAGGTACCCGGCCTGGCCGACCGAGGACCAGGCGAGCAGTCGCACGGCGCTGCGGGGATGGCCGGGCCGCTGGCGCAGCGCGGCGGTGTTGCCGACGGTCATGGTGAGCGCCGCGAGCACCGCGAGCGCTGGGCCCCATACGTCGGCGTAGTGCCTGAACGCGATGACGGTGATCAGGATGAGCCCGGAGAAGCCCGATGCCTTGCCGACGACCGACAGGTAGGCGGCGACAGGCAGCGGAGCTCCCGTGTAGGTGTCGGGGACCCAGAAGTGGAAGGGCGCGGCGGCGAGCTTGAAGGCGAAGCCGACGAGGGTGAGGGCCACGCCGGTCCTGGCGAGGGTGTCCAGCTGGCGCGGGGTGTGGCCGAGGCCGTCGGCGAGTGCTGCGAGGTGGAGGGTGCCGGTGGCTCCGTAGACGAAGCTCACGCCGAGCAGCATCACGGCGGTCGCGGTGACGGAGGAGAGGAAGAACTTCAGGGCCGCTTCGCTGGAGAGCCGGTCGCCGCGCTTGAGGCCGACGAGCGCGAAGGCGGGCAGCGAGGCGACTTCGAGGGCGATGACGAGCGTGGCGAGATCGCGAGCGGCGGGCAGCAGGGCCGCTCCGGCGGTCGAGGAGAGCAGCAGGAACCAGAACTCCCCGGCCGGAAGGTCGTCCTGGCTGTTCAGGGAGAGCAGGGCGACGAGGAGTGCCCCGCCGAGCACGAGCAGCTGGATGACGAGGGTGAAGTGGTCGGCGACGTAACTGCAGTCGTGCGAACCGGTGGTCAGGCAGAACGTCGCCCGGCCGGCGTGCAGGAGGGGCAGCAGGGAGAGCCCGGCGAGCACGAGTCCGCCGACGGCGGCCTGGCCGAGCAGCGGTTTTCTGACGGCGGGCAGGAAGAGGTCGGCGACGAGGACGAGGAGCGCGACGACGGCGGTGATGGCGGGCGGGGCGAGCGCGATCCAGTCGACGGACTGGATGAGGCCTCCGGCGGGGGCGGTCATCGGCTGCCTCCCAGGAGGGCATGGACGGCCGGGTCGGTGAGGCCGAGGAGGGCGGCGGGCCACAGCCCGGCGAGCAGCGTGAGGGCGACGAGCGGCGTCCAGGAGGCGAACTCGTAGCCCTGGACGTCGGCGAGCATGCGCGGCGTGGCCGGCTGCCCGGTGGGCGCCGCGGTGGGCTCGCCCATGCAGACGCGGCGCACGACGAGCAGCATGTATGCGGCGGTGAGCAGCGTGCCGAAGGCGGCGAGGCCCATGAACGTGAGATACGCGGGACGGCTGAGGCCCGCTGCCGGGTGGAAGGAGCCGAACATGGCGAGCATCTCGCCCCAGAATCCGGCGAGCCCGGGAAGGCCGAGGGAGGCGACGGCGCCGAACGCCAGCAGTCCGCCGAGGCGCGGGGCGGCTCCGTAGAGGGCGGCGCCGGTGGTGCCGGAGAGGCGGTCGAGGTCGGTCGTGCCGTAGCGGTCCTTGATGGCGCCGACGAGGAAGAAGAGCAGGCCGGTGATGAGGCCGTGGGCCACGTTGGCGAAGAGCGCGCCGTTGACGCCGGTCGGGGTGAGGGTGGCGATGCCGAGCAGCACGAATCCCATGTGACCGACGGAGGAGTAGGCGATCAGGCGCTTCAGGTCGCCGCCCGAGCCCTGCCGGCCGATGGCGAGGCAGGCGAGGGACCCGTAGATGATGCCGACGACGGCGAAGGCCGCGAGGTAGGGGGCGAAGGTGTGGGCGCCCTGCGGGGCGACGGGCAGGATGATCCGGACGAAACCGTAGGTGCCCATTTTGAGCAGGACGCCGGCGAGCAGCACCGAGCCGACGGTGGGCGCGGAGGTGTGGGCGTCCGGGAGCCAGCTGTGCAGCGGCCACATGGGGGCCTTGACGGCGAGGCCGATGCCGATGGCGAGCACGGCGATCAACTGCGTGGTGTGGCTGAGCTTTGAGCCGTTGTCAGAGGCGAGTGCCACCATGTCGAATGTGCCCGCCTTGAGACCGATGAGGAGGAGGCCGAGCAGCATGATCACGGAGCCGAGCACCGTGTAGAGGATGAAGCGGAAGGCGGCGCGGTCCCTGCCCTCGCCGCCCCAGCGGGCGATGAGGAAGTACATCGGGATGAGCACCATCTCGAACGCCAGGAAGAAGAGCATCAGGTCGAGCACGGCGAAGGTGGCGAGCGTGCCCGTTTCCAGGACGAGGAGGAGTGCGACGAAGCCCTTGGGTGAGGGGCCCTCGGGCATCTTGAAGTACGAGTAGAGGGCGCACAGGAAGGTCAGCAGCGCGGTCAGCACGAGGAGGGGGAGCGAGACTCCGTCCACGCCGAGGTGGAGGCGGATGCCGAGGGAGGAGATCCAGCTGAGGTCGGTGCTCGCCTGCATGCGGGCCGGGTGCGCGTAGTCGAAACCGGCCGCGAGGATGACGGTCAGCAGCAGGACGATGCCGGTGATCGACACGCCGTGGCGGAGCACGGCCTGGTCCTGGTTACGTCCCCTGAGGCCGGGGGGTGCAGGGAAGAGCGCACCGAGCGCTCCGAAGAGCGGCAGGACGAGGAGGGTGATCAGAACCCAGCGGAGGAAGGTGTCGTTCACAGCTCATGCTCCGGCGGCGACGAGGACGGCGAGGACGACGGCGCCTGCGAGCAGTGCGCTGAGGTAGGTCTGCACATTGCCGGTCTGCACGCGACGGACGATCGCGCCGAGCAGCCCGGGGGTGGCGCCCGCGCCCTGCACATACGTCTCGACGACCTCGCGGTCGAGGAAGCGCACGAGGCCGGCGGCGGCGAGCACGGGGCGTACGAAGAGCGCCGTGTAGACGGCGTCGAGATGGAACCCGTGGGCCGCATGCCGGTGCAGCCTGCCCAGGAGGAGGCGGCCGGGGTCGGCAGGGTCCGCGGCGGCGGCGATGTCCCCGTACACCTGCTCGTGGTGGGCGATCGCGTAGGCCTCGGTGGCGGCGGGCTCGATCTCGGTGTGGGCCGGCGGGGCGGCCAGGGCCGCCCGGCGGGCGGCGGCGGCACGCCAGGCCGCATAGGTGGTGAGGACGCCGACGAGGGCGAGGCCGATGCCGAGGACGGAGGTGGCGAGCGTAGGGGTGAGTGGGGTGCCGTCGAACCACGCGGGGAGTACCCCGCCGGTGACGCCGAGGGCGAGTGAGGGGATGGCGAGAACCCACAGCACGGTGATCATGACAGGCGGCATCGCGTGAGCGTCGTGCGCCGCCCCGCCCTCGGGGGCTTCTGCGATCCTGGGCGCGCTCCCGAGGAAGGCGAGCAGGAACAGGCGCGTGGCGTACGCGGCTGTGAGCAGCGCGGTGAGCAGCCCGGCGACGAGGACGGTCCAGCCGATCGCGGACGGGACGTGACCGACGTGGCCGCTTGCGGCGTCCTCAGCGGCCCGCAGCACGGACTCCTTGGAGAAGAAACCGGAGAAGGGCGGCAGCGCGGCGAGGGCGGCGAGGCCGATCCCCATCGTCCACATGGCGTCCGGGACGCGGCGGCGCAGGTCGCCCATGCGCGACGTCGCGGCAAGGGAGTTGGTGCCGGCGGCGTGGATGACGACGCCGGCACCGAGGAAGAGGAGGGCCTTGAACGCGCCGTGGGTGAGGAGGTGGAAGACGGCCGCGCTGCGGTTGCCGACGGCGAGGGCGGCGGTCATGTATCCGAGCTGCCCGATGGTCGAGTAGGCGAGGACGCGCTTGATGTCGTCCTGGGCGAGTGCGGCGAGCGCCGAGCCGATCATGGTGATCGCGGCCATTGCGGCGAGCACCGCCAAGGCGGCGGTGGAGAGCATGAAGACGGGCAGCAGGCGCGCGACGAAGTACACACCGGCCGCGACCATGGTGGCCGCGTGGATGAGGGCGGAGACTGGCGTGGGGCCTGCCATCGCCTCCGGGAGCCAGGTGTGCAGCGGGAACTGCGCGGACTTGCCCGCGATCCCGGCGAGGAGCAGAAGCGCGATGACGGTGGGGTGGTGCAGGCCACCGGAGGCGGCCGTGGTGAGAATGCCGTTGATCCGGAACGTTCCGGCGTCGGCGGCAAGCGCGAAGATGCCGATGAGGAACGGCACGTCGCCGAGCTTGGTGACGAGGAACGCCTTGACCGCGGCCGAACGGGCCTCCGGGGTCTCCCAGTAGTGGCCGACGAGGAAGTACGAGCAGATGCCCATCACTTCCCAGCCGACGAGGAGCACCATCAGGTCGCCCGAGTAGACGACGAGCATCATCGCCGAGGTGAACAGCGACACCAGCGCGGCATACGAGGGGTAGCGCGGGTCGTCGCGCAGATAGCCGGTGGAGTACACCTGCACGCAGGTCGCGACGAGACCGACCAGGACGGCGATCAGGACGGCGAACCCGTCGAGGTGCAGGGCGAGGTCGACCGGGACGGAGCCGGTGGGGGTGAGCCGGGTGCCGACGTCGGTCGCCGGGCCCGTCCCCTGTCTGACGGCGACGATCACGGCGAGGACGAATGAGGCGAGCGTCGGCAGCACGGCCATCGGCTGGACGAAGCCCGGCGCGCGGCGCCCGAGCAGCATCCCGGCGATGCTTGCGAGAAACGGCAGTGCCGGGACGAGCGCGGCGAGGGTCGTCAGGGTCACGCGGTCTGCCCCCCGGCGGGAAGAGCCTGGTCGGCGGCTGTTTCGGCGGCGTTGTCAGTGGTGGGTGCGATGCTGTCGGAGTCGGGTTCGGTTCCGGTGTCGGCGAGATCGGTGAGCTTGTCCACGTCCGAGGTGCCGCGGTTGCGATAGACGAGCAGCACGATCGCCAGGCCGATGCCGATCTCGGCGGCGGCGATGGTGATGGTGAACAGGGTGAGCGCCTGGCCGGCATGCAGGGTGTCGCGCAGCCAGACGTCGAAGGCGACGAGGTTGAGGTTGACGGCGTTGAGCATCAGCTCGACGGACATCAGGACGAGGATCGCGTTGCGCCTGGCGAGGACGCCGTAGAGGCCGACGCAGAACAGGAGGACGGCGAGCACGGCGGGATAGCCGAGGTGCATCAGCTGGGCGCTCCGTTCTTGCGGCGGGAGAGCACGATCGCACCGACGAGAGCGGCGAGCAGCAGCACCGACAGCGCTTCGAACGGCAGCACCCAGTTGCGGAACAGGCTCGCTCCGGTGACCTTGGCCGACCCCTGCGCGGCACCGCTCAGGTCGATCCAGGTGGAGCGGAAGGCGTCGACGACGACCCAGACCAGAGTCGCCGCGGCGGCGGCCGCCACGGTGAGCGCGGCCCAGCGGTTCCCCGAATCGGCGTCCGCAGAGCGGCCGATGGGGGCCTTGGTGAGCATGAGCCCGAACAGGAGGAGGACGACGACGGAGCCCACGTAGATCAGCACCTGTACCCAGGCGATGAACTCCGCGGTGAGGAGGAGGTATTCGATGGCCAGTCCGCCGAGGGCGACGACGAGCCACAGCGCGGCGTGCACCAGCTGCTTGGTGGTGACGGTCACGAGGGCCGCGCCGAGGGTGGCGACACCGACGAGGAGGAAGGCGACTTCCACCCCGGTCGGGGAGAGGAAACCGGGATGGCCTGCTGCGAGGGTCACGCGTCCCCCTCCTGCGGTTCCTGCCGCTCCTGCGGCGGCTGAGGGGCCTCGGCTGCCGCGAGCTTCTCCGCGGCCTTGTGGGCGGCGGCGATCTCCTTGGGCTCCTCGGCACCGGGGTCCAGCGGGGGCGGCGCCGGCACCGTCCACATCCACTCGCGCAGCTTGTCGCGCTCGTGGGTGAGCTCGCGGATGTCGGTTTCGGCGTACTCGAACTCCGGCGACCAGAACAGCGCGTCGAAGGGGCACACCTCGATGCAGATACCGCAGTACATGCACAGTGAGAAGTCGATGGCGAAGCGGTCCAGGACGTTGCGACTGCGCTCGCGTCCGCCAGGGGCCGCGGGAGGGACGGTCTCCTTGTGGGAGTCGATGTAGATGCACCAGTCGGGGCACTCGCGGGCGCACAGCATGCAGACCGTGCAGTTCTCCTCGAACAGGCCGATCACACCCCGGCTGCGCGGGGGCAGCTCGGGCTGGGCGTCCGGATACTGCGCGGTGACCGACCGGCGGGTCATCGTGCGCAGGGTGACGGCGAGGCCCTTGGCCAGGCCGCGGCCGGGAACGGGGCTCATGACGTCACCACCTTCACGACGCCGGTGAGCGCGATCTGAGCGAGGGAAAGGGGGATGAGAACGGTCCAGGCGAGCTTCTGCAGCTGGTCCTCACGCAGTCGCGGGTAGCTGACGCGCAGCCAGATGACGACGAAGGCCAGCAGCGCCGTCTTCAGCAGCGTCCACAGCCAGCCGAGGCTGCCGGCCATGGGCCCGTGCCAGCCGCCGAGGAAGAGCACCGTGGTCAGCCCGCAGAGCACGACGATGCCCGCGTACTCGGCGAGCAGGAACAGCGCGAAGCGCAGCCCGGTGTACTCGGTGTAGGCGCCGAAGATGATCTCCGAGTCGGCGACCGGCATGTCGAACGGAGGCCGCTGCAGTTCCGCGAGCCCGGCCGTGAAGAAGACCAGGCCGCCGATGATCTGCCACGGGATCCACCACCAGTGGAAGGCGTCCAGGATGCCGGGCAGCGAGATGGTCCCCGCGGCCATCGCGACGGAGGAGGCGGCGAGCAGCATCGGCAGCTCGTACGCCATCAGCTGAGCGGCGGTGCGCAAGCCGCCGAGAAGGGAGAACTTGTTGGCCGAAGCCCAGCCCGCCATGAGCGAGCCGAGCACACCGACGCCCATCACGGCGAGCACGAAGAACAGTCCGGCGTCGACCACCGTGCCGACGAGCCCGTGCGGGCCCACGGGGATCGCGATCAGCACAAGGAGGTACGGCAACAGGGCGACCGCTGGGGCGAGTTGGAAGATGCGGCGGTCGGCGCCTGCCGGGACCACGTCCTCCTTCTGCGCGAACTTCACCCCGTCGGCGACGAGTTGGGCCCATCCGTGGAATCCGCCTGCGTACATCGGGCCGAGGCGGCCCTGCATATGGGCCATCACCTTGTGCTCGGTCTGCCCGATCACCAGAGGCAGCACGAGGAAGGCGACAAGGACGGCGACGAGGCGCAGCGCGACGTCGAGGACGTCGTTCACGTGCTCTCACCTCCGTCTGTTCCGTCTGTTCCGTCTGTTCCGTCTGTTCCGCCTGCGGTGCCGGGTGCCTCGGGTGCTGCCTGCTGCCAGGGTGCGTCGGCGGTGCGCTTGCGCGGGGCCGGGCGCTCCGTCGGCTGGCTGGCGGAGCCCTCGCTCACCGAGCGGGCGCGGCGCGGCGGGCGCTCCCCCGCGGCGGCTGCACGCGCGCCGCGGGCCGGGCGGGCCGGCGCGGGCGGCAGCTGGCCCTTGACCGGACCCCACTCATTGGGGTCGGGCACGCCGGGTGGGAGCATCTGGCGGCGCCTGGGCCCGCCATGTTCGGACTCCCCCGGCTCCTTCGCCCCCGGCCACGCCTTGGCGACGCGCGCCGCCAGCACGAAGTCCTTGCGCAGGGGGTGCCCCTCGAACCCATCGGGGAGCAGCAGCGGGACGAGGTGCGGGTGGCCGGTGAAGTCGATGCCGAACATCTCGTGCGTCTCGCGCTCGTGCCATGCCGCGCCGGCATAGACGCCGGTCGTGGTGGGGAGCGCGGGAGCGTCGTGCGGCACGGTGGTGCGCAGCACCAGGCGGCGCACGCTTGGGTGCCCGGAGTCGGCGTCCGGCAGCGCGACGAGGTGCGCGCAGACGCGGAAACCCTCGCCGGGCTCGTCGACCGCGCTCAGCCAGTCGAAATACGTGCAGCCGAGGGCGGCCCGGGCGATCTCCAGGGAGTTGGTCCAGGCGTCGGCAGCGACATCGACGGTGAGCAGGCCGTACGTCTCCTTCGCCGTGGCTCCCTCGCCGAAGACCTCGGCAACGGCCTCCGGCAGCTGGTCGAAGCCGTTCACCGCGCGTCCTCCCGCGGGGCCACGCCCGGCGTCGGCGGCGCGACGAGATCACTGGTCAGCGCGGCGGCCGACGGACGCGGCGCCGCGGCCCCGTCGTGGCGCTCGCCGAGCGACTCATGTGCGATCTTCTCCTGCAGCTTCAAGATCCCCTGCAGCAGCGCCTCGGGCCGGGGCGGGCAGCCCGGCACATACACATCGACGGGGATGATCTGGTCGACGCCCTTGGTCACCGAGTACGAGTCCCAGTACGGGCCGCCGCAGTTCGAGCAGGCGCCGAAGGAGATGACGTACTTCGGCTCCGGCATCTGCTCGTAGAGCCGCTTGACGGCAGGGGCCATCTTGTCCGTCACCGTGCCCGAGACGACCATCAGGTCGGCCTGCCTCGGGCCGGGCGCGAAGGGGATCACGCCGAGCCGGATGAAGTCGTGGCGCGCCATCGACGCCGCGATGAACTCGATCGCGCAGCAGGCGAGGCCGAAGTTGAAGACCCACAGGCTGTAGCGGCGTCCCCAGTTCAGGACCACCTTCATCGGCTCCGGGGCCAGGCGTGCCAAGGTCCCGAGCCTGCGTGGCTCGGGGACGAACTGCGGCTCGGCGGCCCGCTGGGTCACGTCCATTCCAGGACGCCCTTCTTCCATGCGTACAACAGGCCGACGGCGAGGAACCCGATGAAGAGGAACATCTCGACGAGCGTGGTGCCGCCGAAGCCGGGTGCCGCGAACACCGTCGCCCAGGGGAAAAGGTAGATCGCGTCCACCGCGAAGATCACATACAGGAAGGAGTAGATGTAGTAGCGGATCTGGGTGTGCGCCCAACCCTCGCCGACCGGGTCGACGCCGCACTCGTACGTGAGCAGCTTCTCGTGCGTGGGCGCCACCGGCCGCAGCAGCCGTCCGGCCCCGAACGCCACCGCGACGAAGAGCACGCCGACGGCCGCGACCAGGCCGACAACCGAATAGGTGTGGAAATAGCCCGCCGCGAGGTACGTGCTGCTCGCCTCCGGCACGTCCGCCCCTCGTTCCTTCTGGTCCAGCGATTGAGATGAATCTTTAGACGATCTGTACGAACGGAGTCTAGGCCCTGCCCACGATGAGGGACGCCGCCGCATCCCCCCTCGGCTCTCCCTCGGGTGGGGATAACCCCACCTTGTCCTACCTACGCACACCATGGCGCCCGGCCTGAGCGCCCGGCACGCTTTCCTCATGACCACCCCCGACGCCCGCAACCAGCGCCAGGACGATCCGCTGCCGCGCCCCGGGTTCGCCTTCCACCCGGCCACCTGGAAGGAGATCGCGCACCTCCTGCTCAATCTCCCGGTGGACCTGCTGGGCTTCGTTTACGTGGTCGCCGTCCTCTACCTGGGCGTCGGATTCTCGGTGACCGTGATCGGCCTGCCGCTGCTCGCGGCCGGTCTCGCCGGTCTGCGCGGGCTCGGCCGCGTCGAGCGGGCGCGTGTACGAGGCCTGCTCGGCGTGCGGATCGAGGAGCCGCGGTCGCTGCGGCCGGACACGGTCGGGTTCTTCCCCTGGCTGTGGACGACGCTGAAGGATCCGGTGGCCTGGCGGCACGCCCTCTACTTCTTCATCCGACTGCCCTGGGGCGTTCTCACCTTCACCGTAGCCCTAGTACTGCTCTTCGTCGGCTGGCCGGTGCTGCCGTGGGTCGTGCGCGGCCTGTGCACCGTGGATCGGGCGATGGCCCGCGGCCTGCTGTCGCCCTCCAGCGACCTGGAGCGGCGGATCGCCGAGCTGGAGTCGGACCGGGGCATCGTCGTCGACACCGCAGCCGCCGACCTGCGCCGCATCGAACGCGACCTGCACGACGGCGCACAGGCCCGCCTCGTCGCCCTCGCCATGGACCTCGGCCTCGCCAAGGAAAAGCTCCTGGAAGATCCCCAGGCAGCGGCCCGCATGGTCGACGAAGCACACGGCGAGGTGAAGACCGCCCTCCAGGAGCTGCGCGACCTCGCCCGCGGCATCCACCCCGCCATCCTCACCGACCGCGGCCTCGGCCCCGCACTCTCCTCCGTCGCGGCCCGCTGCACCGTCCCCGTACGGGTGACGGTCGACCTGCCCGCCCGGCCGGCCGACGCGATCGAGGGCATCGCCTACTTCACCGCCTCCGAGCTGCTCACCAACGTCAGCAAACACAGCGGAGCGAGCAGCGCGAGCGTCGACCTGTGGCGCGCGGAGCAGCGGCTGCTGCTGCAGGTCGCCGACGACGGCCGCGGAGGCGCCTCGGCAGCAGCCGGAACCGGCCTCGCAGGCCTCGCCGAACGCCTCGACGCCGTCGACGGCCTCCTCGTCGTCGACTCCCCGCCCGGCGGACCCACCCGCATCACCGCCGAACTGCCCTGGCGTTCCTGACGCCCCGCAGCCGGATCCTGCGATGCTGTACCGGGCTGTACGACGTACAGCCCGGTCACGGCGTCACAGCATGTGGGGGAACGCGAGTCGTGGAGGACAACGTGCGGGTGGTCATCGCCGAGGACTCGGTGCTGCTCCGGGAAGGCCTGACCCGGCTGCTGACCGACCGCGGGCATGACGTGGTCGCCGGCGTGGGGGACGCCGAGGCGCTGCTCGACGTGGTGGGCACGATGGCCGGGTCAGGCGAGCCCCCGGACGTCGTCGTGGCGGACGTACGGATGCCTCCGTCCCACACCGACGAGGGCCTGCGCGCGGCCGTGGCACTGCGCCGCAACCATCCCGGCATCGGGGTGCTGGTGCTCTCCCAGTACGTGGAGGAGCAGTACGCGACCGAGCTGCTCGCCGGGTCCACCCGCGGTGTGGGCTATCTGCTCAAGGACCGGGTGGCCGAGGTCCGTGAGTTCGTTGACGCGGTGGTACGGGTGGCCGAAGGGGGCACCGCGCTCGATCCCGAGGTGGTCGCGCAGCTGCTGGGCCGGAGCCGCAAGCAGGATGTGCTGGCCGGGCTGACGCCCCGGGAGCGCGAGGTGTTGGGGCTGATGGCCGAGGGCCGTACCAATTCCGCGATCGCCAAGCAGCTCGTGGTCTCCGACGGCGCGGTGGAGAAGCACGTCAGCAACATCTTCCTCAAGCTCGGGCTCGCGCCGAGCGAGGGCGACCACCGGCGGGTGCTCGCCGTACTGACCTACCTCAACTCCTGATCATCTGACATGGTGTCAGATAGGCGCGAGGCCGCCGCAAGGCCGCCACGGTGCCGCCCGCGCCGCACGGTCCCTCCGGCCTCAATGGAGACCCTAGTGCCTAGGACTAAATGACGAAGGGCAAGCGTTTAAACCCTAAAGGGAAGGTGTCCCTTACCCACGTACCATTACCTGTGGTAGGAGCGCCGCCTCGAAGGAGGTCCAGTTCAGTGGCCAGCCAGGTCAGTAGCTCAGCCGATCAGGCAGTTCTCGGAGAACAGCGCGAGCCCGGCAAGGAGATCAGGCGTCTTGACCGGGTGATCATCCGGTTTGCGGGGGACTCCGGGGACGGCATGCAGCTGACCGGTGACCGGTTCACTTCCGAGACGGCGTCGTTCGGCAACGACCTGTCGACGCTGCCGAACTTCCCGGCGGAGATCCGGGCCCCTGCAGGGACGCTGCCGGGGGTCTCCTCCTTCCAGCTGCACTTCGCCGACCACGACATCCTCACCCCCGGGGACCGGCCGGATGTGCTGGTGGCGATGAACCCGGCGGCGCTCAAGGCCAACATCGGCGATCTGCCGCGCGGCGCGGAGGTGATCGTCAACACGGACGAGTTCACCAAGCGGGCGATGGCCAAGGTGGGCTACGACGCCAGCCCGCTGGACGACGGCTCGCTGTCGGCGTACGCGGTGCACGAGGTGCCGCTGACCTCGCTGACGGTCGAGGCGCTTAAGGAGTTCGAGCTGACCCGCAAGGAGGCCGAGCGCAGCAAGAACATGTTCGCGCTGGGCCTGCTGTCGTGGATGTACCACCGGCCGACCGAGGGCACCGAGACCTTCCTGCGCAAGAAGTTCGCCAAGAAGCCGCAGCTGGCCCAGGCGAATATCGCGGCGTTCCGGGCGGGCTGGAATTTCGGCGAGACGACGGAGGATTTCGCCGTCACCTACGAGGTGGCTCCGGCGGCGGACACATTCCCGCCGGGTACCTACCGGAACATCTCGGGGAACCTGGCGCTGGCATACGGGCTGGTCACCGCATCGCGCCGGTCGGGGCTGCCGCTGTTCCTCGGCTCGTACCCGATCACCCCGGCCTCCGACATCCTGCACGAGCTGTCCAAGCACAAGAACTTCGGCGTGCGCACGTTCCAGGCCGAGGACGAGATCGCCGGTATCGGCGCGGCACTCGGGGCCGCCTTCGGCGGCTCGCTCGCGGTGACCACCACCTCCGGGCCGGGCATCGCGCTGAAGTCCGAGACGATCGGGCTCGCGGTCTCCCTGGAGCTTCCGCTGCTGGTGGTCGACATCCAGCGCGGCGGCCCCTCGACGGGTTTGCCGACCAAGACCGAGCAGGCCGACCTGCTGCAGGCGATGTACGGACGCAACGGCGAGGCACCGGTACCGGTCGTGGCGCCGGCCACCCCCGGCGAGTGCTTCACCGCCGCGCTGGAGGCCGCCCGGATCGCGCTGACCTACCGCACCCCGGTCTTCCTGCTCTCCGACGGCTACCTGGCCAACGGCTCCGAGCCCTGGCGCATCCCCGACCTCGACGAGCTGCCCGACCTGCGCGTCGACTTCGCCACCGAGCCGAACCACACCGCCGACGACGGCACGCAAAGCTTCTGGCCGTATCTGCGCGACCCCGCCACCCTCGCCCGCCCCTGGGCGATCCCGGGCACGCCGGGCCTGGAACACCGCATCGGCGGCATCGAGAAGCAGGACGGCACCGGCAACATCTCCTACGACCCAGCCAACCACGACCTGATGGTCCGCACCCGCCAGGCCAAGGTCGACGGCATCACCGTCCCCGACATCACCGTCGACGACCCCACCGACCAGGCCACCACCCTCGTCCTCGGCTGGGGCTCGACGTACGGGCCCATCACCGCCGCCGTACGCCGCGTCCGCGGCGCGGGGCGGCAGATCGCCCAGGCCCACCTGCGCCACATCAACCCCTTCCCCGCCAACCTGGAGAAGGTCCTGAAGGCCTACGACCACGTGATCATCCCCGAGATGAACCTCGGGCAGCTGGCCACGCTCATCCGTGCCCGCTACCTGGTCGACGCCCGCTCCTACACCCAGGTCACCGGCCTGCCCTTCAAGGCAGAACAGCTCGCCCACGCCCTTAAGGAGGCCATCGATGTCGTCGACTGAACCGCAGCCCAACCCATACGCCGCGGCGCTGTCGCTGGTCCCGGCCGCCGACACCAAGCAGACGATGAAGGACTTCAAGTCCGACCAGGAAGTGCGCTGGTGCCCCGGCTGCGGCGACTACGCCATCCTCGCCGCCGTCCAGGGCTTCCTGCCCGAACTCGGCCTCAAGCGCGAGAACATCGTCTTCGTCTCCGGCATCGGCTGCTCGAGCCGCTTCCCGTACTACATGAACACCTACGGGATGCACTCCATCCACGGCCGGGCCCCCGCCATCGCCACCGGCCTGGCCACCTCCCGGCGCGACCTGTCCGTATGGGTGATCACCGGCGACGGCGACGCGCTGTCCATCGGCGGCAACCACCTCATCCACGCCCTGCGCCGCAACGTCAACCTCAAAATCCTCCTGTTCAACAACCGCATCTACGGACTGACCAAGGGCCAGTACTCACCCACCTCCGAGGTCGGCAAGATCACCAAATCGACGCCGATGGGATCCCTCGACGCGCCCTTCAACCCCGTCTCCCTCGCGCTCGGTGCCGAGGCGTCGTTCGTGGCGCGGACCATCGACTCCGACCGCAAACACCTCACCGACGTGCTGCGCCAGGCCGCCGCCCACCACGGCACCGCCCTCGTCGAGATCTACCAGAACTGCAACATCTTCAACGACGGCGCCTTCGACTCCCTCAAGGACCGCGACACCGCCGACGAAGCCCTCATCCGCCTCGAACACGGCGCACCCATCCGCTTCGGCACAGGCGGCGAAAAGGGCGTCATCCGCGACCGGGCCACCGGCGAGCTGACCGTCGTGACCGTCACCGACGAGACCGCCGACCAGGTCCTCGTCCACGACGCCCACGCCCCCTCCCCCGCCACCGCCTTCGCCCTCTCCCGCCTCGCCGACCCCGACACCCTCCACCACACCCCCATCGGCGTCCTCCGCACCGTCGACCGCCCGGTCTACGACACCGCGATGGCCGAACAGCTCGACGCCGCCGTCGAGCAGAACGGCGAAGGCGACCTCGCCGCTCTGCTCGCCGGCACCGACACCTGGACGGTCGTCGGCTGAGGATCGGCCGCCCGGCGGCCCGTACGGGTGCCCGGTCGCTGCGTCTGCGGGACACAGCGACCGGGCACCCGTATGTGTATGTCTATGGCCACCACGGAACCCGCCCCACCGCGCGACCGCGTCTCCTACCGGGTCAAGCGTCTCCTGCTCGGCCCCCCGCTGATCACCGAGCAGCTCTCCGAGGAGAAGCTCTCCAACCCCCTCGCGCTCGGTGTGCTCGCCTCCGACTGCATGTCGTCCACGGCATACGGGTCGGAGGAAATGCTGCGGATCCTGATCCCGGTGATCGGTGTCGCCGCGTTCACCATGCTGCTGCCGCTCACCCTGGCGATCCTGTTCGTCCTGCTCCTGCTGACGCTCTCGTACCGGGACGTGGTCACCGTCTACACCCAGGCGGGCGGCAGTTACGTCGTGGCCAGAGAGAACTTCGGGCCGAACATCGCCCAGATCGCCGCCGTCGCCCTTCTCATCGACTACATCGTCACCGTGGCCGTGCAGACCGCCGCAGGCACCGACGCCCTCATCTCCCTGGCGCACCTGGTCGGCGGCGGCTACACGGGGCTGGACCACCTCAAGACGCCGATCGACGTCATCGTCGTGCTGATCCTTTTCTGGGGGAATCTGCGTGGCATCCGTGAGGCGGGGCGGGCCTTCGCCGCTCCTGCCTACCTGTTCATGTTCGCGGTCGCGATGATGCTGGTCGTCGGGCTCGTCCGGTATCTGCTCCACGGCCACCTGCCGCAAGCCAACCTGCACGCCGCCGGTGCGCTCAGCCTCGGCACGCCCGGCAGCGGACTGTTCTACGGAACGACGCTCTTCATCGTGTTGCGTTCCTTCGCCAACGGCGGTTCGTCGCTCACCGGCCTCGAAGCGATCTCCAACAGTGTCTCGGCCTTCCGCCACCCCCAGGGCGTCAACGCCCGCCGCACGCTGATCGCGATGAGCATCGCGCTGGGCATCATGGTGATGGGCGTCTCCGTCCTCGCCCACTTCACCCACGCCATCCCTTACACCAGCGGCAACCCCACCGTCATCGCACAGGAAGCGCACCTGCTCTTCGGCACGGGGTGGATCGGCACCGTGGGCCTGGTCTACGTCCAGCTGGCCACCGCGCTGATCCTCTACACGGGGGCCAACACCCCGTTCAACGGCTTTCCGTTCCTGGCCAGCTTCGTCGCCGAGGACCAGTTCCTGCCGCGTCAGCTGACCCGGCGCGGCCACCGGCTCGCCTTCTCCAACGGGATCATCGTGCTTGCGGCGCTCGCACTCGCGCTGCTGGTGGTGACCGGAGGCAGCGTCGACCGGCTGGTGGCGCTCTACGCCATCGGAGTCTTCACCGGCTTCACCATGGCCGGTGCCGGTCTGACCGCCTATCACCTGCGACGGCGGGAACCGGGGCGGCCCTGGAAGATCGCCGTCAACGCCGCCGCGGCGACCGTCTCGGCGCTCATCGTGGTCATCTTCGCGATCACCAAGTTCACCGAGGGCGCGTGGGTGGTCGTCGTGCTCTTCCCGCTCGGGGTGTGGGCGCTGATGCGGATCAACCGGCAGTACCGGGCCGAGGCGGCGGCGCTGGAGCAGGCGACGCCGA
Source organism: Streptomyces humicola (assembly GCF_024436035.1). Classification (GTDB taxonomy): domain Bacteria; phylum Actinomycetota; class Actinomycetes; order Streptomycetales; family Streptomycetaceae; genus Streptantibioticus_B; species Streptantibioticus_B humicola. The sequence continues at coordinate 111,900 of NZ_JANFNG010000007.1, read as the reverse complement.
GCACCGGCGCCGACCGCCCCACATGGCGCAGGCACATCGTCTACGTGCTCGTCGACAGCCTCGACCTCGCGGTGCTCAAGGGGCTGCGCTACGCCCACCGGCTCCGCCCTGACGAGATCCGGGCCGTGCACTTCATGATCGACGAGAAGCACACGCGCGACCTGATGGCGCATTGGGAGGACACGGCCGGCACGACCGTGCCGCTGGAGGTCGTCGCCTGCCCGGACCGGCGGCTGCGGCGCGCCGTCCTGGACCTCGCGGCCCGCGTCACACACGACGGGGAGACGGCGTTGACGCTTCTGGTGCCCCGGCGCACCTACGCGCCCGTCATCGGCCGCATCCTGCACCGGGGCACGGGCGACGCAATGGCGCGCACGGTCGAGGACCTGCCCAACGTCGCCGTGACGGTGCTGCCGTTCGACGTGGAGAAGGCGGTGGCGAGCAGGGCTGCCGGAAGGCCTCCGGAAGCGGTGTAGAGGGCGGCTCACCTGTCATGACCGTATGGCGAAACACGAATGACAGGCGCGGGCAGGTCCCGCTACCGTCGTCGGGTGGGTTGTGTACGTGACCGGGAGGGGCCTTGAACCAGCAGCGCGCGGGACTGCTGTACGGATTCGCCGCTTACGGCATGTGGGGCCTCGTCCCGCTCTTCTGGCCGCTCCTGGAGCCGGCGTCGGCGATCGAGATCCTGGCCAACCGCATGGTCTGGTCCCTTGCGGCGGTCGCGCTGATCGTGCTCGCGCTGCACCGCTGGGCGTGGATACGTGAGCTGCTGCGGCAGCCGAGACGGCTCGGCCTGATCGCGATCGCGGCCACCGTCATCTCGGTCAACTGGGGCTTCTACATCTACGGCGTCAACTCCGGCCAGGTGGTCGAGACGTCGCTCGGCTACTTCATCAACCCTCTGGTCACCATTTGCTTCGGCGTCCTCGTGCTGCGCGAGCGGCTGCGACCCGTGCAGTGGGCGGCGGTCGGCATCGGAGCGGGCGCCGTCGCAGTGCTGGCCATCGGCTACGGACGACTGCCGTGGATCGCACTCATCCTCGCCTTCTCCTTCGGCACCTACGGCCTGGTGAAGAAGAAGATCGGCCTCGGGGGCATCGAATCCCTCGCCGCCGAGACCGCCGTCCAGTTCCTGCCCGCCCTCGCCTATCTGCTGATCCTCGGCTCCACGGGCAGGAACACCTTCACCCACTACGGCGCCGGGCACGCCGCGCTGCTCGTGGCGTGCGGGGTGGTCACCGCGCTACCGCTGGTGTGCTTCGGCGCGGCGGCGGTCCGCGTACCGCTCACCACCCTCGGCCTGCTGCAGTACCTCGCGCCGGTTCTGCAGTTCCTGTGTGGGCTGCTCTACTTCCATGAGGCGATGCCGCCCGAGCGGTGGGCCGGATTCGCGCTGGTGTGGCTGGCGCTGGTCATGCTCACCTATGACGCCCTGCGTACCGCACGCCGCGGCCGTCAGGCCGTGGTGGCACGGGTGGTGACCCGGGAAGTCCGGGAAGCCCCGGAGGCCGAGCCGAAGACGCCCGCGTAGAGCGCCTTCGGCCGCACCCGTCCCGCCCGGCGGCTACCTGCCCGCGTCGGCGGCCCGTATCAGCGCGCCCTGGCTGACCGCGCCTATGTATGCCGTGCCCTTGTCGGTGATCAAGGCGTTGACCAGGCGGGTGCTGATCACTGTGCCGCTGCCGAAGGCCCCCCTGACCTGGTGGCCGATGCCCAGGCTGCTGAGGGAGGAGAGCTCCTTGCCGTTCGCGGCGGAGCCCTGCCCCTTGCCCGCCTTGAGCTCGGCGATCGTCGTCCAGCCCTGGCCGAGCCGTTCGGCGCTGCCGCCCGCACCATTGAGGCCCGGCTGCTGCTGGTCGGCGCCCAGCCCCTTCGTTCCCTCTGTGACCTTGGCGCCCTTCGGCACGGTGAAGTCGAAGGTGGAGGCGGCGGGCCTGCCGAAGTCGACCGTGGTGTACGCGATGTCCACAGCCGCCGGACCGCCGTCCTTGGGTGTCAGGGTGAACGACAGCGGCACCCCGTTGCTCGCGTCGACGTCGACGCGTATCGCGTCAACAGTGCTGTCGGCCTGCTTCGGCTTGATCACCAGCTCGTACGCGCTGCGACCCGCCACCTGGGCGGTGCCGCCCACGCTCACCGATGTCGTCGGGTCGACCGACGTGAGTGCCTGCTGCACGGCCTGCTGGGGTGTCGCGGGCATGTCCTGGCGGTTCTCGCGGGTGGCGGGGCCGGCGGAGCTCTCCCGCCCCTGCGGACGTGTGGTGTGGAAGACCGAGTTGGTGGCACTGTCGTACGCCCACAGCTGATCGCCGTTGTGGACGACGCTGTAGTCGGAGGATCCGTCGAGTATCGACACACGCTGCCGCGTCGGACCGTCAGCGGCCACCTGAAGGGTGTGCGTGCCGGAGAGGAGTTCGGCGAGCCTGGGCTGAGGGTCCGCGGACGCGCCGCCCTTGCCGCCCGCGCCGCCGCTCGTCAGACCGCCCGTCACGCCGCTCATGAGCGCGTCCGGCAGGCCGAAGTCCGTACTGACGCGGACCGTGCCGGAGAGCGTCTGCACCTTCGATGTGGCGATCTTGTCGAGCAGCTGCTCTGCCGTGATGTGCGGCAACGACGGGCCGCTGCTGGTGCTCGCGAGCGCCGTGCCCAGGCCGATGGTGGTCGCCGCGATGCCCGCGACGGCGACCGGCACGCCGTAGCGCACCAGCTTCCGGCGGCGGCCGGTGCCGTCCCCATCGAACTCGTCGTCCGGCTGCGGCGGTTGGATCGCTGGCATTGCTACCTCCGTTGCTGGGTGGTCGCATCCCATCCCACCAAGTCCGGCCCTCCGCCACATCAGCCCACGGAATCAACTCCGCGTACACCCTCGGTATGACGAACCCCGAGACCGGTCCCGGAGGTTCAGCCGGCGCGGAACACCACGGCGTCGCACAGTCCTTCAAGCGCCTGCTTCACCGGGCCGGGGGGCAGCGGGGCGAGCGCCGAACGGGCGGCGTCGGCGTAACGGATGGTGTCCCGGCGGGCCTGTTCGAGCGCCGGGTGAGCGCGCAGCAGCCGCAGCGCCTCGGCATGCCGCAGCTCGTCGCTGAGGTCGCTGTCGAGGAGCTCGATGAGGCGGTGGTCGTCGGTGGAGGCGCACCGCGCGCGCAGATGCAGCACCGGGAGGGTCGCCACGCCCTCGCGCAGGTCGGTGCCGGGGGTCTTGCCCGACTCGCGGCTGTCGCTGGCGATGTCGAGCACGTCGTCGGCGAGCTGGAAGGCGACGCCGATCCGCTCACCGAACTGGGTCATGGTGTCGATCACGGACTCATCGGCGCCCGACATCATCGCACCGAAACGTCCCGCCACCGCCATCAGGGAGCCCGTCTTGCCGGCGAGCACGTCGAGGTAGTGGTCGATCGGGTCCCGTCCGGCCTGTGGTCCCGCGGTCTCCAGGATCTGCCCGGTGACCAGGCGCTCGAACGCCTCCGCCTGGATGCGGACCGCCTCCGGGCCGAGATCGGCGAGGATGTGCGAGGCTCGGGCGAAGAGGAAGTCACCCGTCAGGACAGCGACCGAATTGTCCCAGCGGGCGTTGACGCTCGGCACCCCCCGGCGCACCGCGGCCTCGTCCATGACGTCGTCGTGGTAGAGCGTCGCCAGGTGCGTCAGCTCGACGACGACGGCGGACGGCACCACGCCGGGCGCATGCGGATCCCCGAACTGCGCGGCCAGCAGCACCAGCAGCGGCCGGAACCGCTTGCCGCCCGCCCGCACCAGATGCTGGGCCGCCTCCGTGATGAACGGCACGTCGCTCTTGGTGGCCTCGAGCAGGCCCTCCTCGATGTCCGCCAGGCCGGCGCGGATGTCGGTGTCGAGGACCTGGTCGCGCACGCTCAGCCCGAAGGGCCCGACGACTGTCACGAGGGGAACTCCTGTCGCTGAATCGGGTCACGCCCGCCATCACTGGCACCGTCGTGCCATTGATGGCAGCGTATCCGGTCCCCTTGCGGGGGTTGCCTCCCGGGCTGGGTGAGCCTACGCCAGGGGTGCGCCTCACCGCAGGCGGGAGGCGATCCTGCGCGAGGCGAACCCCGCACCGCAGACGAACCGAAGCACCGGCCCGAACGTCGCCGCCGCCGCCAGACCCGTGAAGTACAGCCCCCGCACCGACGACTCGAAGCCCGCGTCGAGCCGGGGCGACCCGCCCACCCGCGCGAGGCGCGCCCGCACCTGGGGGCTGAGGAAGCCGAGCGTCTCCAGATCGACCCGGTACCCCGTCGCCGCGATCACATGATCGGCCTCGATCTCGCCGACCCGCCCCTGTGCGTCCCGCGTGACCAGCACCACCGCCCCCGGCACCTCGCGGCACGCGTCGACCTCGCACCCCTGCATGACCGGGATCCCCGTGAAGCGCGGCGCCAGCCACCACGCCCCGCGCGGGCCGAGCACGTTGCGGACCAGCCACAGCCGCGTCGCCCGCGGCAGAAACCGGAACGCCGCCGGTCCCGGCACATCGCTGAACGCATACAGCGACCACGCCCGCCCGACGGGCGAATCCGGTTTCCACTGGAATCCGGACGTCGGCGGGGCGCCGAAGCCGACCGATCCCGCCCGCCTGGCCACCACGCGCACCGACGCGCCCGCGTCGCGCAGCAGCACGGCGCTCTCCAGCGCCGACTGGCCGGCCCCGATCACCACGACCTCCCGCCCGGCGAAACGGCCGAAATCGGCGTGGCGCGAGCTGTGGGAGACCGGCCCGCCCGTAAGCCCGGCCGGTATGTGCGCGAAGCTGCTCAGGCCACTGGCGACCACCACCGTCCGCGCCGAGAGCTCCTCTCCGGAGTCCAGCTTCAGCTCGAATCCGCCGTTGCGGCCGTCGTCGACGGAGACGACCTGCACCTGCTCGACCTCGGGCACGAGGCGCTCCTGGAACCACCGCCCGTACCGCACGAACGCCTCGAGCGTGACGAGATCCCGCTCCGTCACCAGCCGCCGCTCCCCCGTCGCATCGCAGAAGTCCTGCAGCGTGTGGCCCGGCCGCGGTGCCGAGATCGTCGAGGCTTTCGGTGTGGATTTGAGGATCATGCCGGTCGGCATCGTCTCCCGCCAGCTCGACATCGGCGTACCGAATATCCGGACCGGGATCCCGCGCCCCTTCAGGTGCGCTGCGGTCGACAGGCCGTACGGGCCGGCCCCGATCACCACCGCGGACTGTGTCATTGCGGACCCCCTCCGGGAACGGACGAGCGAACGGCCGAATGCGATGTACGCCACATCTGGTACAGGTGTTTCACCGATGGCCGGACGAAGCGTGCCAGCATGGTCAGAAACGGTTTGATGTCGTCACGGGCGAGCCAGGCGAGCTCGGTGTGGGTCGCCCGGCGCGGTGCGTGCGGTGTCGTGCAGCCGCTGCGCCGGTAGGCGAGCAGCGCCGCCACGTCGATGTTCTCCACCAGGAAGCGTCGCCCGTTCAGCTGCTCGCCGACCGGCACATGACGGCCCGTGAGATCCAGGTGCTGTGCACGGACCACGTCCACCCCCGCCTCGTTCTCGAAGAGGCGGAACTGTGCGCCCATGCGGGGGTTGAAGTCGAGCAGCTTGTAGCGGCCGTCCCTGCGGTCGTACCGCCAGTCGAGGTCCACGATCCCGCTGAAACCGATCCGCTTGATGAATTCCGTGGCGAGTCCGGCGAGTTCGGGGTTGGGGACGATGTACGCACAGGCCGTCATGCCCGCATGCGGTGGCCAGGAACGGACCTTGACCCCGGTGAACAGCACGCACGGCGCCGAGCCGGCATCCGTATAGGCGTGGACGATCCAGTCCTCCGCCGTCTCACGCGGCAGATACTCCTGCAGGATCACGCCGGGCCGCTCACCCCAGCCCCTGGCGAGTGCGAGCAGCTCACGCGGGCCGGCTATGCGAGTGGTCCCGTGCACGGCAGGTGCGCGGCGGCGCTCGAAGGCCTCGCGGTTCTTGGCCACGACCGGAAAGCGGGCCGTCGCCGCGAACTCCTCGACGTCGGCGCGGGAGCCGGGGAACACCGTGTACGGTGCGGGCACCCCATGCGCCAGGCACAGCTCGTACAGCCCCTGTTTGCTGGCGAGGCGCCGCGGCAGCGCGGGGTGGACGTGCGGCACCAGGAACCGCTGCCGCAGCGCCTCGGCATGCTCCGCGACGAGGACGGCGGCCTCCTCGTCGGTCGGGAAGAGCACCGTGGGCCGCCCGATCCCGCGGCCGATGGCGAGCAGCCCGTCGACGAGGGACTCCTGCCGTTCGAGGCCGGTGGTCGGCCAGACGAAGGCCCTGGTCAGGTAGCGCGATGCGGCGGCAGGGGTGTAGTGGTCCTCGGTGACGGCGTACATCGGCACGCCGAGCCGCCCGAGGCTGCGGATCGCGCCGACTCCGCCGTGGTGGAGCGGATAGTTCCCGATCTTCACGATCAGGCCGGGGACGGATCTGTCCACAGGCCATGACAGCACCACTGATGACGGTCTGCTCGCCACATGTCCCCCCTCGGCCACGGGCGCCGATGGCTCCCGCCGACCGCGAGCCGGGCAAGGACGCTACTTCCGAATTGACCGTTCCAGCAAGCCGTTTCAGGACATTGTGCAGTCTTGGGAGATTGTGCGCCCCTGGGCGGACACCCAGGGGCGCACAATCTTTGCGAGATACCCGAGAGATCAGCGAAAGATCGGCGAGAGGTCAGCGGACGAAGACGTCCGCCTTGCTCGCCAAGTCCAGGAAGTACTGCGGGGCGACGCCGAGCACGAGCGTGACCGCGACGCCGAGCCCGATCGCGCCCGAGGTGAGCGGGCTCGGGATGGCGACGGACGGTCCGCCGGGCCGCGGCTCACTGAAGAACATCAGCACGATCACCCGGATGTAGAAGAACGCGGCGATCGCCGAGGAGATCACACCGATGATGACCAGCGGGAGCGCACCGCCCTCGGCCGCCGCCTTGAAGACCGCGAACTTCCCGGCGAAGCCTGAGGTCAGCGGGATGCCCGCGAAGGCCAGCAGATAGACGGCGAAGACCGCGGCCACCAGCGGGGAGCGCCGGCCGAGCCCCGCCCACCGGGACAGGTGCGTCGCCTCACCTCCCGCGTCCCGGACCAGCGTCACCACCGCGAACGCGCCCAGCGTGACGAACGAGTACGCGCCCAGGTAAAAGAGGACCGAGGAGACGCCGTCCGGCGAGACCGCGACGACGCCGGCGAGGATGAAGCCGGCGTGGGCGATCGAGGAGTACGCCAGCAGCCGCTTCACATCCGTCTGCGTGACCGCGACGATCGCGCCGATCACCATCGTCAGGATCGCCACGCCCCACATCACCGGCCGCCAGTCCCACCGCAGGCCGGGCAGAACAACGTAGAGCAGGCGCAGCAGTGCGCCGAACGCGGCGACCTTCGTGGCGGCCGCCATGAAGCCGGTGACGGGGGTCGGCGCGCCCTGGTAGACATCCGGTGTCCACATGTGGAAGGGGACGGCCGCGACCTTGAAGAGCAGGCCGACCACCACCATCGCCCCGCCGATCAGCAGCAGCGCATCGGTGGCGGTCGAGTTGGCGAGTGCCGGGGTGAGCTTGGCGCTGCCGTTGACGACGTCCGCGATGCCGCCGTAGGAGACGGTTCCCGCGTACCCGTACAGCAGCGCCACGCCGAAGAGCAGAACCGCCGAGGAGAAGGCGCCGAGCAGGAAGTACTTGACGGCGGACTCCTGCGACATCAGCCGGTGGCGGCGGGCCAGAGCGCACAGCAGGTAGAGGGGGAGAGAGAAGACTTCGAGGGAGACGAAGAGCGTCAACAGGTCGTTGGCCGCGGGAAAGACGAGCATGCCGCCGACGGCGAAGAGCAGCAGTGGGAAGACCTCGGTGGTGGTGAACCCGGCCTTCACTGCTGCCTTCTCCTGGTCGCTGCCGGGGACGGCGGAGCCCTGGGCGGCGAAGGAGTCGACACGGCTGCCGTGCGCGGCCGGATCGAGGCGGCGTTCGGCGAAGGTGAACGCGGCGACCAGCGCGACCAGCAGGATCGTGCCCTGCAGGAAGAGCGCCGGGCCGTCGACGGCGACGGCACCCATCGCCGCGATGTGCGACTTGGTGCTCGCGTAGCCGTCGGCGGCGAGCGCGACGACAGCCGCGAAGGCCGCTGCCAACCCGACGACGGACAGGCCGAGTTGAGCGGTGTAGCGGGTGCGGCGTGGCAGGAACGCCTCCACCAGGACTCCGAGGATCGCCACCCCGAAGACGATCAGCACCGGTGAGAGCTGGGCGTATTCGATCTTCGGCGCCGGGAAGAGCGTGCTCGTGGATGCACCAGCCGCCCCGGGCGTCGAGTCCGCCAGCGTTGTCCACAGGCTGTGGATACTGGCTGCCGTCGCGGTCGTCACTTGGCGGTCTCCTTCGCTACGGCGTTGATCTGCGGCGCGGGATCGGTCTTGTGGACGTCGGAGAGCGTGTCCTTGACCGCCGGGTTGATGTAGTTCGTGACCGGCTTCGGATACACGCCGAGGAAGATCAGCAGTGCGATCAGCGGCCCGGCGACCACGAGTTCACGGAGCCTGAGGTCCTTCATGGACTCGATGCCCGCCTTCACCGGCCCGGTCATGGTGCGCTGGTACAGGACGAGCACGTACAGCGCGGCGAGCACGATCGCGAAGGTGGCGATGACGCCCAGCACCGGGTAACGGGTGAATGTTCCGACCAGCACCAGGAATTCGCTGACGAACGGCCCGAGCCCCGGCAGCGAGAGGATGGCGAGGCTGCCCACGAGGAAGGTGCCCGCCAGCAGCGGGGCCACCTTCTGCACACCGCCGAAGTCGGTGATCAGGCGCGAGCCGCGGCGGCTGATCAGGAAGCCGGCCACCAGCAGCCAGGCGGCGGTGGAGACGCCGTGGTTGACCATGTAGAGCGCCGCGCCGCTCTGGCCCTGCGAGGTCATCGCGAAGATGCCCAGGATGATGAAGCCGAAGTGGGAGATCGAGGCGTAGGCGACCAGGCGCTTGATGTCGCGCTGCCCGACGGCGAGCAGAGCGCCGTAGACGATGCTGATGAGCGAGAGCACCAGGATCACCGGCGTCGCCCAGTTGGACGCGTTGGGGAAGAGCTGCAGGCAGTAGCGCAGCATCGCGAAGGTGCCGACCTTGTCCACCACGGCGGTGATCAGCACCGCCACCGGCGCCGTCGCCTCGCCCATCGCGTTGGGCAGCCACGTGTGCAGCGGCCACAGCGGCGCCTTGACGGCGAAGGCGAAGAAGAAGCCGAGGAAGATCCAGCGCTCGGCCGTCGTCGACATGTGCAACTGGCCTGCGGCCCGCGCCTGCAGGATCTGCGGCAGCGAGAAGGTGCCGTGGCCGAGCTGGTGGGCGGTGACGACGTACAGGCCGATCACCGCGGCGAGCATGATCAGGCCGCCGAGGAGGTTGTAAAGCAGGAACTTCACGGCCGCGTACGAGCGTTGCTTGGCCTGCTCGTCCTCGCTGTGCGCGCCCGCCCGGTCCCCGAAGCCGCCGATGAGGAAGTACATCGGGATGAGCATGGCTTCGAAGAAGATATAGAAGAGGAAGACGTCCGTGGACTCGAAGGCGATCACCACCATCGCCTCGACGAGCAGGATCAGCGCGAAGAAGCCCTGCGTCGGACGCCAGTTGCGATTGGGCCTGTGCTCTTCCAGGACGTCCGCGTCGTGCCATCCGGCGAGCATCACGAACGGGACGAGCAGGGCGGTGAGGCCGATCAGCACCACCGCGATGCCGTCCACCCCGAGCTCGTACCGCACCCCGAAGTCGGCGATCCACGCGTGCGATTCGCTGAGCTGGTAGCGGGCGCCGCCCGGCGTGAACCGGGCCGCGATGACGCCCGCGAGCACCAGTGTCGCCAGCGAGAAGGCCAGGGCGAGCCACTTGGCGGCGGTGCGCCGCGCGGCCGGGACGGCGGCCGTGGCGATCGCACCGACCGCGGGCACCACGGCCGTGACAGTAAGGAGGGGAAAGGACGACATGGGTATCAGACACCCCTCATCAGCAGGGTCGCGGCGACCAGCACCGCCGTACCGCCGAGCATCGAGACCGCGTACGAACGCACATAGCCGTTCTGCAGGCGTCGCATCCGGCCGGACAGGCCGCCTACGGACGCCGCCGTGCCGTTGACCACGCCGTCGACGACGGAGTGGTCGAGGTAGACCAGACCGCGAGTGAGATATTCGCCGGGCTTGACCAGGGCGACGTGGTTGAAATCGTCCTGGAGCAGATCGCGGCGTGCGGCCCGGGTGAGCAGCGAGCCGCGCGGGGCGACCGCGGGCACTGCCTGGCGTCCGTACTGAACCCAGGCGAGGCCGAGCCCGAGGGCGAGGACGACGAGCGTGGCGGCCTGGATCAGCACCGTGGAGACCGGCGAGTGGCCTTCGGTGTGGCCGGTGACCGGTTCCAGCCAGTGCAGGAACGACGAGTTGAGGCTGAACAGCCCGCCCGCGAAGACCGAGCCGAAGGCGAGGATGATCATCGGGATGGTCATGGTCCTCGGCGCCTCGTGCGGGTGCGGCTCGTGGCCATCGGCATCGGGCACCCACCGCTTCTCACCGAAGAAGGTCATCAGCATCACGCGGGTCATGTAGAACGCGGTGATGCCCGCGCCGAGCAGCGCCACACCGCCGAGGATCCAGCCGTCCGTACCGCCCTTCGCGAAGGCCGCCTCGATGATCTTGTCCTTCGACCAGTAGCCGGACAGGCCCGGGAAGCCGATGATCGCCAGATAGGCGAGGCCGAAGGTGACATATGTGACCGGCATGAACTTCCGCAGGCCGCCGAACTTGCGCATGTCGACCTCGTCGTTCATTCCGTGCATCACCGAACCGGCGCCGAGGAAGAGCCCCGCCTTGAAGAAGCCGTGGGTGATCAGGTGCATGATCGCGAAGACGTAGCCGATCGGGCCGAGGCCGGCCGCCAGGATCATGTAGCCGATCTGCGACATCGTCGACCCGGCGAGCGCCTTCTTGATGTCGTCCTTCGCACACCCGACGATCGCACCGAAGAGCAGCGTGACCGCGCCGACGACGGTGACGGCGAGCTGTGCGGCGGGCGCCGCGTTGAAGATGGCGCTGGACCGGGTGATCAGATAGACGCCCGCGGTCACCATCGTCGCCGCGTGGATCAGGGCCGAGACCGGAGTCGGGCCCTCCATCGCGTCCCCGAGCCAGGACTGCAGCGGCACCTGCGCCGACTTGCCGCACGCGCCGAGCAGCAGCAACAGGCCGATCACGGTGAGCTTCGCCTGGCTCGCGCTCGTCGCGTGGGAGAAGACCGGGCCGAAGGAGAAGGAGCCGAAGGTGGCGAACATGACCATGATCGCGATCGACAGACCCATGTCGCCGACGCGGTTGACGATGAACGCCTTCTTCGCGGCGGTCGCCGCGCTCGGCTTGTGCTGCCAGAAGCCGATCAGCAGGTACGAGGCGAGGCCGACGCCCTCCCACCCCATATACAGCAGCAGGTAGTTGTCGGCGAGGACGAGCAGCAGCATCGCCGCGAGGAAGAGATTGAGATAGCCGAAGAAGCGGCGGCGGTTCTCGTCCTGCTCCATGTAGCCGACCGAGTAGATGTGGATGAGCGTGCCCACACCGGTGATCAGCAGCACGAAGGTCATCGACAGCTGGTCGAGCTGGAACGAGACGTTCGCCTGGAATCCCGCCACCGGCACCCAGCTGAACAGGTGCGAGGTCATGGTCCGCGCGCTGCCGGACTTGCCCAGCATGTCGGCGAAGAGCAGCGCGCCGATCACGAACGAGGCGGCCGACAGCAGGCATCCGATCCAGTGGCCGGTGCGGTCGAGACGCCGGCCGCCGGTCAGCAGGATGCCCGCGCCGAGCAATGGTGCCCCGACGAGGGCTCCGATGAGGTGATCCACGTCAACTGCCCCTATCTACAGCTTCATCAGGCTGGCGTCGTCGACCGAGGCCGAGTGGCGGGAGCGGAAGAACGTCACGATGATCGCGAGACCGACGACGACTTCCGCCGCCGCGACGACCATCGTGAAGAAGGCGAAGATCTGGCCGTCGAGGTTGCCGTGCAGCCGGGCGAAGGTGACAAAGGCCAGATTGCAGGCATTGAGCATCAACTCGACGCACATGAAGACGATGATCGCATTTCGCCGGATCATCACGCCGGCCCCGCCGATCGTGAACAACAGGGCCGCGAGATACAGGTAGTTGACCGGATTCACTGGCCCCCTCCGTTCGAGCCGTTGGCGCTGTTCACGCCGTTGGCGCGGTGTCCGCCGTCGCGTTCGTGTTCGTCCCGCTCCAGCCAGTTCTCGGAACGCTGCTCCAGCTCGGCGAGCTGGGCGAGCCGTTCGCCGCTGACGTCGCGGATCTGCCCGCGGGCGCGCAGCGTCGGGTTGACGGTGAGCTCGGAGGCGGTGCCGTCGGGCAGCAGGCCGGGGATGTCCACGGCGTTGTGCCGCGCGTACACGCCGGGCGCGGGAAGCGGCGTGACCTGCGCGCCTTCGCGGACCCGCTGCTCGGAGAGCTCCCGCTGGGTGGCGGCCCGCTGGGTGCGCTCGCGGTGGGTGAGCACCATCGCGCCGACCGCGGCCGTGATCAGCAGCGCGCCGGTGAGTTCGAACGCCCAGACATAGGTGGTGAAGATGAGCCTGGCGAGCCCCTCGACGTTGCCGCCGGAGTTCGCCGCGCCGAGCCCGGCGAAGCTGTGCAGCGAGGCGTTGGCGAGCCCGGCGATCAGCAGGATGCCGAAGCCGAGTCCGCACAGGGCGGCCGCCCACCGCTGCCCCTTGATCGTCTCCTTGAGCGAGTCGGCGGCGGTGATGCCGACGAGCATGACGACGAAGAGGAACAGCATCATGATCGCGCCGGTGTAGACGACGATCTGGACGACGCCGAGGAAGTACGCGCCCTGTGCGAGGTAGAAGACCGCGAGCACGATCATCGTCCCGGCGAGGCTCAGCGCGCTGTGCACGGCCTTCTTCATGGACACGGTGCCGATCGCGCCGAGGACGGCGACGACCGCGAGGATCCAGAACTGGATCGCCTCACCCGTGGAGGTGCTCACGCGTCCACCTCCTTGCCGTCCTTGGCATCCTTGGCGCCCTTGGTGTCCTTGGCGGCGTCGTCGGATCGGTCGGGCTTCTCGCCATTGGAGACGGCCACTTGGCGGACCGTGCCGGGCGCGGCCTCGGTGATCTTGCCGAGGTAGTAGTCGTCCTCGGTGGCTCCCGGGTAGATCGCGTGCGGAGTGGCGACCATCCCCTCCTCGAGCCCCGCGAGCAGCTCCTCCTTGGTGTAGATGAGCGATTCGCGGGTGCGGTCGGCGAGTTCGTACTCGTTGGTCATGGTCAGCGCCCGCGTCGGGCACGCCTCGATACACAGGCCGCACAGGATGCAGCGCAGATAGTTGATCTGGTAGACGCGGCCGTAGCGCTCACCGGGCGAGTAGCGCTCCTCGTCGGTGTTGTCCGCGCCCTCGACGTAGATCGCGTCCGCCGGGCACGCCCAGGCGCACAGCTCGCAGCCGATGCACTTCTCCAGGCCGTCGGGGTGCCGGTTGAGCTGGTGACGGCCGTGGAAGCGGGGTGCGGTCGGCTTCTTGTACTCGGGGTACTGCTCGGTCAGCCGCTTCTTGAACATGGCCTTGAAGGTCACGCCGAAACCCGCGACCGGGCCCAGCAGGGACCGGGATTCCCTCTCTCCGGGCCTGCCTTCGCCGCTGTCAGGGGTCTTGCCGATGTCAGGCATCGTCGCCCTCCTCGCCATTGGTGTTCTCCGCCGTGCTCACCAACTGCCGCTCCCCACGGGGGCGCCGACGCGGTACGGGTGGCAGGGTCTGTCCGGGCAGCGGCGGTACGGGGAAGCCGCCCGCCATCGGGTCGAACCGCTCCTCGGGCTGCAGTTTCCGCTCCGCCTCGGCCTTCTTCCGCCCGCGGTCGCGGAAGACGTCCACGACGAGCGAGAGCAGCACCAGCGCGAGAACCGCGCCGCCGACGTAGAGCAGGACGGACTGGAAGTTGTAGTTCTCGTTGCGCAGCGCCCGCACCGAGGCGACGAGCATCAGCCAGACCACGGAGACCGGGATGAGGACCTTCCAGCCCAGCTTCATGAACTGGTCGTAGCGCATCCGCGGGAGTGTGCCGCGCAGCCAGATGAAGAGGAAGAGCAGCAGCTGCACCTTGATGGTGAACCACAGCAGCGGCCACCAGCCGTGGTTGGCTCCGGCCCACACCGTGCTGATCGGCCAGGGGGCGCGCCAGCCGCCGAGGAAGAGCGTCGTCGCGATCGCCGAGACGGTGACCATGTTGACGTACTCGGCGAGCATGAACAACGCGAACTTGATCGACGAGTACTCGGTGTTGAAGCCGCCGACCAGCTCGCCCTCGGCCTCCGGGAGGTCGAAGGGCGCACGGTTGGTCTCGCCCACCATCGAGACGATGTAGATGAGGAACGAAACCGGCAGCAGCAGGATGTACCAGCGGCTCTGCTGCGAGGAGACGATCTGCGACGTCGACATCGAGTGCGAGTAGAGGAAGACCGAGGCGAACGCCACGCCCATCGCGATCTCGTAGGAGATCATCTGCGCGGTCGAACGGAGCCCGCCGAGCAGCGGATACGTCGACCCCGACGACCAGCCGGCGAGCACGATGCCGTAGATCCCGACGGAGGCGACGGCGAGCACGTACAGCACACCGACCGGCAGATCGGTGAGCTGCATCGGGGTGCGGGTGCCGAAGACGGAGATCTCGTTGTCGGCCGGGCCGAACGGGATGACGGCGAACGCCATGAAGGCCGGGATCGCCGAGACGATCGGCGCCAGGATGTAGACGACCTTGTCGGCGCCGCTGACGACCACGTCCTCCTTGAGCATCAGCTTCACGCCGTCGGCGAGAGACTGCAGCATCCCCCAGGGGCCGTGGCGGTTCGGGCCGATGCGCAGCTGCATCCACGCGACGACCTTGCGCTCCCAGACGATCGAGAAGAGCACGGTGAGCATCGCGAAGGCGAAGCAGAAGACGGCCTTGATGACGACGAGCCACCACGGATCGGTGCCGAACATCGTCAGGTTCTCGGCCGCGAGGCTGTCGGCTGCTGTCGTGATCACTTGGCCACCTCCGTGGCGGGCGCTGCGATTCCGACCACCTGGCCGGGGATCGCACCGAGGTCCTCATGGGCACCGCCGCCGGTGGAGTTGAGCGGCAGCCACACCACGCGGTCAGGCATCGGCGTGATCCGCAGCGGCAGCTGTACGGACCCGGCGGGGCCGGTGACGGTGAGCGTGTCGCCGTCCTCCGCGCCGACCTCCTTGGCCGTCTCCGCCGAGAGCCTTGCCACCGCTTCGTGGCGCGTACCGGCCAGGGCGGACTCGCCGTCCTGCAGCCTGCCCTGGTCGAGCAGGAGCCGGTGACCGGCGAGCACCGCCTCACCGGCCTCCGGGTGCGGCAACGGGCGGGTGGACACAGCCGGTTCGGCCGCGTACGGGCCGCTGCGGCCGATGAGCCTGCGCAGTTCGGCGCGGGCCGAGCGCACATCGGGAAGACCCAGATGCACGTCGTCCATCGCGTCGGCGATCATGGTGAGGATCCGGGCGTCCGGCAGCTTGTGCGGTGACGGCGCGACGTCCGGCTTCAACGCCGCCTCGAAGGGCCGGGCCCTGCCCTCCCAGTCGAGGAAGGTCCCCGCCTTCTCCGCGACCGCGGCCACCGGCAGCACCACGTCGGCGCGCTCGGTCACCTCGCTCGGCCGCTGTTCCAGGCTGACGAGGAAGCCGACGCGGTCGAGCGCTTCCCGCGCCTTCGCCGGATCCGGCAGGTCGGCGACCTCGACGCCGCCGACGAGCAGCGCCGCGAGCTCGCCGCTCGACGCAGCGTCGATGATCTGCCCCGCGTCCCGGCCGAAGCGGTGCGGGAGCTCGGCGATCCGCCACACCTCGGCGACCTCCACACGTGCGCTCGGGTCGGTCACCGGACGCCCGCCGGGCAGCAGCCCCGGCAGCGCACCGGCCTCGACGGCGCCCCGCTCCCCCGCGCGGCGCGGGATCCACGCAAGCCGCGCGCCAGTGGCCGCCGCACACCGCACGGCGGCGGTGAACGCACCGGGCACACCGGCGAGCCGTTCGCCGACCAGGATCACCGCGCCCTCGGCGCGCAGTGCGTCGGCGGCCCGCTCACCGTCCTCGTCGAGACCGGCCCGGGAGGCGAGAGCGTCGAGCCACTCCGGCTCGGTGCCGGGCGCCGAGGGCAGCAGCACACCGCCCGCCTTGCGCAGACCGCGGGTCGCGAACGGCGCCAGGGAGAAGAGGCGCATGCCGCGCTTGCGGTGCGCCTTGCGCAGCCGCAGGAAGACGATCGGCGCCTCCTCCTCGGCTTCGAGCCCGGCGAGCAGCACCGCCGGCGCCTTCTCCAACGCGGTGTAGGTGACACCGCCACCGTCGCCCGCGCCGGAGGCGCTGGCCGACGCTGCGACACCGCGTCCGGCCACCTGCGCGGCGAGGAACTCGGCCTCCTCCGCACTGTGCACCCGGGCCCGGAAGTCGATGTCGTTGGTGGCGAGCGCGACGCGCGCGAACTTCGCGTAGGCGTAGGCGTCCTCGATGGTGAGCCGCCCGCCAGTGAGAACGCCGGCGCGCCCGCGCGCTGCCGCGAGCCCGCGCGCGGCCGCGTCCAGCGCCTCCGGCCACCCGGCCTCGCGCAGTTCCCCGCTGTCCCGGTCGCGTACGAGCGGGAGCGAGAGCCGGTCGGGCAGCTGTGCGTAACGGAAGGCGAAGCGGCCCTTGTCGCACAGCCACTCCTCGTTCACCTCGGGGTCGTTGCCCGCGAGGCGCCGCATCACCTTGCCGCGCCGGTGGTCGGTGCGGGTCGCGCAGCCGTTGGAGCAGTGCTCGCAGACGCCCGGCGACGAGACGAGGTCGAACGGGCGGGAACGGAAGCGGTAGGCGGCAGAGGTGAGCGCACCGACCGGGCAGATCTGGATGGTGTTCCCTGAGAAGTACGACTCGAACGGGTCGCCGTCGCCGATGCCGACCTGCTCCAGCGCTCCCCGCTCCAGCAGCTCGATCATCGGGTCGCCCGCGATCTGCTCCGAGAACCGGGTGCAGCGCGCACACAGCACGCACCGCTCGCGGTCGAGCAGGATCTGCGAGGAGATCGGGATCGGCTTCTCATAGGTGCGCTTCCTGCCCTCGAAGCGGGTGTCGGCCTGGCCTGCGCTCATCGCCTGGTTCTGCAGCGGGCACTCGCCGCCCTTGTCGCAGACCGGGCAGTCCAACGGGTGGTTGATGAGCAGCAGTTCCATCACGCCGCGCTGCGACTTCTCAGCCACGGGCGAGGTCAGCTGCGTCTTGACCACCATCCCGTCGGTGCAGGTGATGGTGCAGGACGCCATGGGCTTGCGCTGGCCCTCGATCTCGACGATGCACTGACGGCAGGCGCCGACCGGGTCGAGCAGCGGGTGGTCGCAGAAGCGCGGGATCTCGATGCCGATCATTTCGGCGGCACGGATCACGAGCGTGCCCTTGGGGACGGAGACCTGGATCCCGTCGATGGTGACGGTGACGAGGTCTTCGGGCGGCACAGCCG
This sequence comes from Streptomyces humicola, assembly GCF_024436035.1. Taxonomy (GTDB): domain Bacteria; phylum Actinomycetota; class Actinomycetes; order Streptomycetales; family Streptomycetaceae; genus Streptantibioticus_B; species Streptantibioticus_B humicola. The sequence continues at coordinate 94,346 of NZ_JANFNG010000007.1, read as the reverse complement.
CCTCCCCGGTGGGTGCGTTGGTCGTGACGGTCACTTGGCAAGCACCCCCTGGGAAGCGGTGAAGTGGTTGTTGTCGTCGGCCCAGGCCGTGGAGCGGGCCGGGTCGAAGGGGCAGCCCCTGCCGGTGACGTGCTCCTCGTACTCCTCGCGGAAGTACTTCAGGGAGGAGAAGATCGGGCTGGCGGCGCCGTCCCCGAGGGCGCAGAAGGACTTGCCGTTGATGTTGTCGGCGATGTCGTTCAGCTTGTCGAGATCCTCGTGCTTGCCCTTGCCCGCCTCGATGTCCCGCAGCAACTGGACCAGCCAGTACGTCCCTTCGCGGCAGGGCGTGCACTTGCCGCAGGACTCGTGGGCGTAGAACTCGGTCCACCGGGTGACCGCCCGCACCACGCATGTGGTCTCGTCGAAGCACTGCAGCGCCTTGGTGCCGAGCATCGATCCTGCGGCGCCGACGCCCTCGTAGTCGAGCGGGACGTCGAGGTGCTCGTCGGTGAGCAGCGGGGTGGAGGATCCGCCGGGGGTCCAGAACTTCAGCCGGTGCCCGGGGCGCATGCCGCCGCTGATCCCGAGCAGTTGCCGCAGGGTGACGCCGAGCGGTGCCTCGTACTGGCCGGGGTTGGCGACATGGCCGGAGAGCGAGTAGAGCGTGAAGCCGGGCGACTTCTCGCTGCCCATCGAGCGGAACCACTCCTTGCCCCGGACGAGGATCGAGGGCACGGACGCGATCGACTCGACGTTGTTGACGACGGTCGGGCAGGCGTACAGGCCCGCGACCGCGGGGAAGGGCGGGCGGAGCCTCGGCTGGCCGCGGCGGCCTTCGAGCGAGTCGAGCAGTGCCGTCTCCTCACCGCAGATGTAGGCGCCGGCACCCGCGTGCACCGTCAACTCCAGGTCGAAACCGGTCCCCTGGATGTTCTTTCCGAGGTAGCCGGCCTGATAGGCCTCGGCGACCGCGTGGTGGATGCGGCGCAGAACGGGGACGACCTCGCCGCGCACGTAGATGAAGGCGTGGTGCGAGCGGATCGCGTAGCAGGCGATCACGATGCCCTCGATGAGCGCGTGCGGGTTGGCGAACATCAGCGGGATGTCCTTGCACGTGCCCGGCTCGGACTCGTCGGCGTTGACGACGAGATAGTGCGGCTTGTCGTCGCCCTGCGGGATGAACTGCCACTTCATCCCGGTGGGGAAGCCTGCGCCCCCGCGGCCGCGCAGGCCGGAGTCCTTCACCAGGGCGATGAGGTCGTCGGGGCGCATGGCGAACGCCTTGCGCAGGCCTTCGTAGCCCTCGTGGCGCCGGTAGGTCTCCAGCGTCCAGGAGTTCGGCTGGTCCCAGAAGGCGGAGAGCACGGGTGCCAGGACCTTCTCGGGCGAGTCGACGGTCATCACTGGCCCTCCTCACGGGGCGGTACGACGGTCGGGCCCGCCTCGGGTGCCGCCCTATCGGTGCCGGGCGGCGGCTGCTCGCCCTTGGCGAGCCGGAGTCCGACGAGCGAGGCAGGTCCCGCGCCGCCGGTGGCCTCGACGGCGCCGGGGCGGGTGTCCGGGAACCCGGCGAGGATCCTGGCCGTTTCCTTGAATGTGCACAGGGGCGCACCGCGGGTCGGCTCGACGGTCCGGCCGGCGCGCAGGTCGTCCACCAACTGCTGTGCGGATTGGGGGGTTTGGTTGTCGAAGAATTCCCAGTTGACCATGACGACGGGTGCGTAGTCGCAGGCCGCGTTGCACTCGATGTGCTCGAGCGTGATCTTGCCGTCCTCGGTGGTCTCGCCGTTGCCGATGCCGAGGTGCTGCTGGAGCGCTTCGAGGATGGCGTCGCCGCCCATCACCGCGCACAGGGTGTTGGTGCAGACGCCGACCTGGTAGTCGCCGGAGGGCTTGCGCCGGTACATCGTGTAGAAGGTGAAGACGGCGCTGACCTCGGCGGTGGTCAGCCCCAGCATCTCTGCGCAGAAGCGGATGCCGGTGCGGGTGACGTGCCCTTCCTCCGCCTGGACGAGGTGGAGCAGCGGAAGCAGCGCCGAACGCGAGTCGGGGTAGCGGGCGATCACCTCGCGTGCGTCCGCTTCGAGGCGTTCCCGTACGTCCGCCGGGTAGTCCGGGGCGGGGAGCTCAGGCATCCCCAGATGCACGTCCGTCACAGCGCCTCCTCTTTCGCTCCGCCGCGCCAGCGGCTACTGGCACCATCAGGGGGTACCTCCCGCCGCAGGCAGGGGGAGGCTCCGCCACGGGCACGGCCGCCCCCGCGGCGCAGAGGTGCGGCCTGCCCCAGACTCCGTCCGGGAGTGCCCCCTGTCGTCATCTGCGGCCCAGGGGCCGTGGGGTTCCCCATGCCGAAGGCCAGGGACGTGTCGCTCACCGGTCGACGCCTCCCATCACGGGGTCGATGGACGCCACCGCGACGATGACGTCGGCGACCATGCCGCCCTCGCACATCGCAGCCATGGTCTGCAGGTTGGTGAAGGACGGGTCACGGAAGTGCACCCGCTGCGGCCGGGTGCCGCCGTCGCTCACGACGTGCACACCGAGCTCGCCCTTGGCCGACTCGACGGCCGAGTACGCCTGTCCCGGCGGGACCCGGAACCCCTCGGTGACCAGCTTGAAGTGGTGGATGAGCGCCTCCATCGAGGTGCCCATGATCTTCTTGATGTGGTCGAGGGAGTTGCCGAGGCCGTCCGGGCCGAGCGCGAGTTGCGCGGGCCAGGCGATCTTCTTGTCCGCGACCATGACCGGGCCCGGCTCCAGCCGGTCCAGGCACTGCTCGATGATCCGCAGGGACTCGTGCATCTCGGCGAGCCGGACGAGGAAGCGCCCGTAGGAGTCGCAGGTGTCGGCGGTCGGGATCTCGAAGTCGTAGGTCTCGTATCCGCAGTACGGCTGCGCCTTGCGCAGGTCGTGCGGCAGGCCCGCGGCGCGCAGGATCGGCCCCGTCGCACCGAGCGCCATGCAGCCGGCCAGGTCGAGGTAGCCGACGTCCTGCATGCGGCCCTTGAAGACGGGGTTACCGGTGGCGAGCTTGTCGTACTCCGGCAGGTTCTTACGGAATTTCTTCACAAGCTCGCGCACATGATCAACAGCGCCGGGCGGCAGATCCTGGGCCAGGCCGCCGGGACGGATGTACGCGTGGTTCATCCGCAGGCCGGTGATCAGCTCGAAGGCGTCCAGGATCAGCTCCCGGTCCCGGAAGCCGTAGATCATGATCGTGGTGGCGCCGAGCTCCATGCCGCCGGTCGCGATGGCGACGAGGTGCGAGGAGATTCGGTTCAGCTCCATCATCATCACGCGGATGACGTTGGCGCGGTCCGGGATCTGGTCGGTGATGCCGAGGAGTTTCTCGACGGCGAGACAGTAGGCGGTCTCGTTGAACAGCGGCGTCAAGTAGTCCATGCGCGTCACGAACGTGGTGCCTTGCGTCCACGTCCGGTATTCGAGGTTCTTCTCGATGCCGGTGTGCAGATAGCCGATGCCGCAGCGGGCCTCGGTGACGGTCTCGCCGTCGATCTCGAGGATGAGGCGGAGCACCCCGTGGGTGGACGGGTGCTGCGGGCCCATGTTGACGACGATCCGCTCGTCGTCGGCCTTGCCCAGGGTTTCGGCGAGTTCGTCCCAGTCACCGCCGGTGACCGTGAAGACCCGGCCCTCGGTGGTCTCGCGCTCCTCCGCCTGCTGCGGAGCGTGCGGGGTTGCATTCGATGCGGTCATCAGGAGTACGACCTCCGCTGGTCCGGAGCCGGGATCTGGGCGCCCTTGTACTCGACGGGGATGCCGCCGAGCGGGTAGTCCTTGCGCTGCGGGTGGCCCTGCCAGTCGTCGGGCATCATGATCCGGGTCAGTGCCGGATGGCCGTCGAAGACGATCCCGAAGAAGTCGTACGTCTCGCGTTCGTGCCAGTCGTTGGTCGGATAGACGGAGACGATCGACGGGATGTGCGGGTCGGCGTCCGGAACCGATACCTCCAGGCGGATCAGCCGATTGTGAGTGATCGATCGCAGGTGGTACACGGCGTGCAGCTCGCGCCCCTTGTCACCTGGCAGGTGGACGCCACTGACGCCGGTGCACAGTTCGAAGCGGAGCGCCGGGTCGTCACGCAGGGTCTTCGCGACGCGGGGCAGGTGCTCGCGGGCGATGTGGAAGGTGATCTCGCCGCGGTCGACGACCGTCTTCTCGATGGCGTTCTCGGGGAGCAGGCTCTGCTCTTCCAGGGCGCCTTCGAGCTCGTCGGCGATCTCGTCGAAGTCTCCTCCGTACGGCCGGACGGCCGGGCCCGGCATCCGGACCGGCCGCACGAGGCCGCCGTAGCCGGAGGTGTCACCGCCGTTGTCGGCGCCGAACATGCCGCGTTGGACGCGCACCGCCTCGCCGGCCTCGCCTCGCTGTCCGGGAAGGTTGGTCGCGTTGACATCCTTGTCCGGGTTCACGCCGTTGGCGCCGTTGCCGTCAGTCATCGCAGCAGCCCCTTCATCTCGATCGTCGGGACCGCCTTGAGCGCCGCCTCCTCCGCCTCGCGGGCCGACTGCTCACGGTTGACCCCGAGCTTCTCGCCCTGGATCTTCTGGTGGAGCTTGATGATCGCGTCCAGCAGCATCTCGGGGCGGGGCGGACAGCCGGGCAGGTAGATGTCGACCGGGACGATGTGATCGACGCCCTGGACGATCGCGTAGTTGTTGAACATCCCGCCGGACGACGCGCACACGCCCATCGAGATGACCCACTTCGGGTTCGGCATCTGGTCGTAGACCTGCCGCAGCACCGGGGCCATCTTCTGGCTCACCCGGCCCGCGACGATCATGAGATCGGCCTGGCGAGGCGATCCGCGGAAGACCTCCATACCGAAGCGGGCCATGTCGTAGCGCCCGGCGCCCGTCGTCATCATCTCGATCGCACAGCAGGCCAGACCGAAGGTCGCCGGGAACACCGACGCCTTCCGCACCCAGCCGGCCGCCTGCTCCACCGTCGTGAGCAGAAAGCCGCTCGGCAGCTTCTCCTCGATACCCATGCGATGTGCCCCTGTCTCAAATGCCTGGCTTCTTCTATTTTGCTCCTGCTTTTCAGTCCCATTCCAGGCCGCCGCGGCGCCACACGTAGGCGTAGGCGACGAAGACGGTGAGGACGAACAGCAGCATTTCGACAAGCCCGAAGAGCCCCAGGGAGTCGAAGCTGACGGCCCAGGGGTAGAGGAAGACGATCTCGATGTCGAAGACGATGAAGAGCATCGCCGTCAGGTAGTACTTGATGGGGAAGCGCCCGCCGCCGGCCGGCTGCGGGGTCGGCTCGATACCGCACTCGTAGGCGTCCAACTTGGCCCGGTTGTACCGCTTCGGGCCAGTGAGCGAAGCCATGACCACGGAGAAGATCGCGAACCCCGCGGCGAGGCCTCCGAGCACGAGGATGGGCGCGTAGGCGTTCACCGTCCTCCGCTCCTTCCAGTCGGCGTTGACTGACATGACGGACCGAGCACGGACCCATGTTCCTTCTCACAGCACGAAGTTCACGAAGTGCGCGAAGCGGACCAAGCGCACCGGTGATCGTGCCCATGTGAGGCAGTTCACAAGCCCGAACCGCCTGCATCCTATGCCTCCACCTCTGTGATCTGCGACACGGGATACGCCAACAGCTTTGTGATCTCCACCACCTGGTGAACGATCATGAAGTCGCATGAGCGTCGATCCTCATACGTGAAGCTCCCAAACGATCACTTCCGGTCACGTTCGGCCGGGTAACCGCAGGTCGGGAAGGCTGGCCCTTTATCAAGTCATTGGCACGCGCGCAAAATTGGCGGCGGACGCGGCACACGTGATAGAGGCGCAGCCGTCCATCCGAGTGAATCGCGACTCGCCGAGCTGACCCGCGTGAACGCGTGCACGAGCTACCGGAATCGCCACCTCCGCTTACCCGTTCACCGTTTCGCCACAAGATCAAGATCGGACATTGCAACCCGGTCGGCGACAACTGTGGTGAAGGTTACGTTTTTTGTAAGCAACCAAGATTTCCTGGTAGCCATATTTGCCATGTCCCTCACGGAGAACCGGATCGCGACGTCCGAACCCCGCATACGCAGCCGCCGGCATGCCCGACATACGCGCCCAAACTGGGCGAAAAGAGCGGGCGTTGCCGGCGGAGTCCTTTCCGTCGCCGCGCTGACCGCGGCGGCCTCTCCCGCCTCGGCGGAGACCACCGGCGAACTGCCCGCCATCAACGAGGTCACCCAGACGCTCGACCTCTCCCAGTTGCGCGCCGCCGACGCCACCGCCCAAGCGGCCGTCAACTACGAGCTGCAGGCCGCCCAGGACCAGGCCTCCGCCGACGCCCTGAAGGCCGCGCAGGCACAGAAGGCCGCCGACCAGGCGCGCGCCGCGGCCGAGAAGGCCGCCCAGCAGCGCGCGGCAGCCGCGAAGGCCGCCGCGGAAAAGGCTGCCCAGCAGGCCCAGTCCAGCGCCTCCTCGGCCTCCTCCGCCGTCTCGAGCTCGGTCTCCTCGGCGAGCGGCTCCATCGCCGGCGTCATCAGCTTCCTCGAGGCCCAGGTCGGCAAGCCGTACGTCTACGGCTCGACCGGCCCCGACTCGTACGACTGCTCCGGCCTGACGCAGGCGGCGTTCAAGACGATCGGCATCGACCTGCCGCGCACCTCGCAGGACCAGTCCGACACCGGCACCCCCGTCTCGCTCAGCAACCTCCAACCCGGCGACCTGCTCTTCTGGGGCGGCCAGGGCAGCGCCTACCATGTGGGCGTCTACGTCGGCAACGGCAACTTCATCGCCGCGCAGAACCCGAGCGAAGGCATCGTCCTCAAGCCGCTGAGCTACTCCGAGCCGGACTTCGCCACCCACGTCGCCTGATCTTGGGTATGCATCACAAATCCGCTCAAGCATGACGAAGGGCCGTCAATCCTGCCCGGATTGACGGCCCTTCGTGTATTTCAGCTCTGCTTACGCCCTTTTCAGCTTCTTTTCAGCTCTTCTGCACCGGCCCGATGGTCAGCGGGTGGATGCTCAGGCCCGCGCAGTGCTGCGTCTTCCAGGGGAGGAAGAGCGCCGCCTTCTGGTTCGGCGGGTAGATGCGCAACCCCTGGGCGGGCGAAAGGTCGCACTGCTGGGGCGAATATCCGGAAATGCCGTTGCTGTCGTGGAGCGTCGCGCTCGCCGTCCCTCCCGGGCGGAGGGTGACCGTGGCGACGCTGCCGCCTGCCCTCACTGCCGCATTGCCCGACTGAACGCCGCCGGTGGCGACGTACGAGACGCCCGGGTACCCCGTCAGGGTGCACGTCGTCCCCGAGACGTTGGTGAAGACCAGCGTGGAGTAGTACTGCCCCGCGCCCACGCTGGGGTTCTCCTGGGCCACCTTGAGCTGGCTCGACGAACACCCTGCGACACCCGATGCCGAGCGGCCCTGAATGGCCGTCGCGCCGGAGCCTGCGGCCCCTGTGGAGCCCGAGGATGTGGCGGAGGCGTTGGTGGCGCTCGACGCCCCCGTGCCGCCCGCGCCCGACGCGGACGAGGCCGCGCCCGACGGCGAGGACGCCGCGGCGGACGAACCGGACGTACCTGACGACGAACAAGCCGTCAGCGCGAGCGCTGCTGCGGCGAGCACGGCGACCTGAGTCGCGGCGGAACGTATCCCCCGGTTGGTGGTCATGGAGCGCATCGGTCTTTCCCCTCTGAACGGGTGAATCCCCTGTGAAACGGGCTGGTCCCCTCTTACGACCATGCCCGCACAGAAGTGCGATGACCACCCCAGTTACCCGGCTGTAGCAGAACCCGGCCGACACCGGGACACTTACGACACACCGGTGGCGACCGACGGACCCCGGCGGCTACCGGCCGCTACCGGCGGCCGCCCGGGCTCAGGCTCGGGCTCAGGCCTTCGGTGCGACCTTGGTGAGCGCGTTGATGATGCGGTCCATCGCATCGCCGTCCGTGGGATCCGTCAGGTTCGCCAGCAGCTTCAGTGTGAACTTCATCAGCACCGGATGCGTCAGACCACGCTGAGCGATCATCTTCATGATCGTCGGATTGCCGATCGCCTTCACAAAGGCGCGCCCGAGCGTGTAGTACCCGCCATAGGTCTCCTTGAGGATGCGCGGGTACGAGCGCAGGGCGAGCTCCCGCTGAGCGGTCGTGGCCCGGGCGTGCGCCTGCACGATGACCTCGGCGGCGATTCGGCCCGACTCCATGGCGTAGGCGATGCCCTCACCGTTGAACGGGTTGACCAGACCCCCAGCGTCACCGACCAGCAGAAGACCGCGCGTGTAGTGCGGCTGCCGGTTGAAGGCCATCGGCAGCGCCGCGCCGCGGATCGGCCCGGTCATGTTCTCCGGGGTGTAGCCCCAGTCCTCGGGCATCGAGGCGCACCACGCCTTGAGAATCTCGCGCCAGTCGAGGTCCTTGAAGGCGGGAGAGGTGTTGAGGACGCCGAGCCCGACGTTGGACGTGCCGTCGCCCATGCCGAAGATCCAGCCGTAGCCGGGCAGCAACCTGCCCTGGTCTTTCGACATGGGGGACCCGTCCTGGCCGCCGCGCCGGTCCCACAGCTCCAGCCACGACTCCAGATAGTCGTCGTCGTGGCGCGGCGAGGTGAAGTACGTACGGACGGCGACGCCCATCGGACGGTCCTCGCGCCGGTGCAGGCCCATGGCGAGCGACAGGCGCGTGGAGTTGCCGTCGGCGGCCACGACGAGCGGGGCGTGGAAGGCCGCCGGTGCCTTCTCCTCGCCCAGCTTCGCCTCGACACCGGTGATCCGGCCGGTGCGCGGGTCGCGGATCGGCGCGGAGACGTTGCACCGCTCGTACAGCCGCGCCCCGGCCTTCTCGGCGTTGCGGGCGAGCTGCTGGTCGAAGTCGTCGCGTTTGCGGACCAGCCCGTAGTCCGGGTAGGAGGCGAGATCCGGCCAGTCGAGCTGGAGCCGGACGCCGCCGCCGATGATGCGCAGCCCCTTGTTGCGCAGCCAGCCGGCCTCCTCGGAGATGTCGATGCCCATGCCGACGAGCTCCTTGACCGCCCTCGGCGTCAGGCCGTCACCGCACACCTTCTCGCGTGGGAACGCCGTCTTCTCCAGGAGCAGGACGTCGAGCCCCGACTTGGCGAGGTGGTAGGCGGTGGCCGAGCCGGCGGGCCCGGCCCCGACCACGATCACATCGGCGCGGTGCTCGGAGGGGGCTGCGACGGTGTCGGTCACGATGGGCTCTCCCGGGACGCGAGGGGGCTTCTGGCGCTGACAAGTGCTGGCACTTGCTGTGGATGCTTGCTGCGGATGCGGGTCGAGTCTATGGGGCTATTCCCGGGGTATCACCGGCGGATGCCCCGGTGAAGTGCGACGACGCCACCGGTCAGGTTGCGCCAGGCCACACGCGACCAGCCGGCCCTGCCCATGCGGGCGGCGAGCCCCTGCTGGTCGGGCCAGGCGCGGATGGACTCGGCGAGGTAGACGTACGCGTCCGGGTTGCTGCTGACCGCGGTGGCCACCGGGGGCAGCGCCCGCATCAGGTACTCGGTGTAGACGGTTCGGAACGGCCGCCACGTCGGGTGGCTGAATTCGCAGATCACGATCCGGCCGCCGGGACGGGTCACCCGCAGCATCTCGGCGAGCGCGCCGTCCGTGTCGTGGACATTGCGCAAGCCGAAGGAGATGGTGACGGCGTCGAAGGCGCCGTCCTTGAACGGCAGCCTCGTCGCGTCGCCCGCGGTCAGCGGCAGACCGGGGTGCCGCTTCTTGCCCTCGCGCAGCATGCCGAGCGAGAAGTCGCACGGCACGACCTGGGCGCCGGCTGCCGCGAAGGGGAGGGACGAGGTGCCCGTACCGGCCGCGAGGTCGAGCACCCGGTCGCCTGGCCGTGCGCCGACGGCGGCAGCGACCGCTTTGCGCCACAGCCGCGTCTGGCCCAGGGACAGCACGTCGTTGGTCAGGTCGTAGCGGGCCGCGACGCCGTCGAACATCGCGGCGACTTCCGACGGCTGCTTCTCCAGGGAGGCTCGGGTCACGCTCCCATTCTTCACGTCGGCCGCGTGCCAGGACGCGCAGGGGTCGCACGGGCTCCCGTCTCAGCGGAACTCGGCGAGCCGCGGCCGTACGCCGATCACCGCGAGGGCGAGCGCCGCCGCCGTCGCGACGGCGATCACGACGAGCCCGGTGTCGAGCTCCCCTTCGCCGTCCGAGACGCCGGAGGAGAAGGCGTCGGCGTTGATGGCGATGTCCACCTGCATGGCGGCGTCCCACTGGTCGAAGGCCCAGTTGGAGCCGCCCACCGCGTAGCTGGTGTTGTAGTCGATGGCGCGGTCCAGCTGCCCGGCGGCGAGGTAGCCGCGGGTGGTGTGGTCGTCGCCCTGGTACTGCACCCAGGCGCTGAGGATCTTCTCCGCCGCCGCACGCTCACCCGTGAAGGTGAGGTTGCGGAACTCGGCACCGAGATAGCCGGTGAAGCGCACGTCGTCATGGTTGGCGAGGTAGGCCCGTCGGGCGGCGGCGATCCGAGTCGAGTACGTCGCCAGGTCGGCGCCGCTCAGGTCGGCGATCTGCTGCGACTTTTCGAGGAACGCGTTCGAGTACTGCCCCGACATCGCCGGGTCGAGGATGTTGCGGCTCTCGTCGGCGTTGGCGTCGTAGCCGAGGGCGCGGGCGGAGGAGAGCGCGACCACGGAGTCGAAGGCCTCGTGCCGGGTGTAGTACAGCTCGTACCGCTCGTCGCCCGCCAGGCTGAACGTTGTGCCGATGACGGTCAGGCACAGCAGCGTCGCGGCGGCGAGCGCGGGGTTGATCCGGCGGCGGAAGCGGCGGGCCAGGAAGAGCTGGAGGGCCACGAGCGCAGCGAGCGTGAGCAGCCCGAGGGCGAGCGCGGCGAGGCGGACGTCCGACAGGAGTCCGCGCTCGTCGCCGTAGGTCGAGGTGAACGCGGAGTTGTTGGCGTCGATGAGCTTCTGGGCCGACGGCAGCAGCTGGGTCCGCATCAGATCGGTGGCCCGGCGGTACGCGTCGAGGGCGTCGGGGGACGGGCGCCCGCTCGGGGCCCTCGCCTCGTCGTTGAGCGAGGTCGCACGGGAGGAGAGCGCCTCGTACAGGCCGAGCCCGTCGAGGATCTGTACGAGCGTGGCCTGTGCGGAAGCGTTACTGCCGGCCGAGACGGTGGCGCCTTGCAGGGCGGTGCTCGCCGTGTGGAGGTCCTGGCCGTAGATGGTGTTCGCCTTCGCGCGCTGTGACGCGAGCGACTTGTTGTCGCCGAACACGAGGATGTTCGCCGTCTGCGCGTCCATGTCCGTGAGCGCGAGATACAGGCTCGACGCATCCCGGACCTGCGGCGCCAGCTGCTGCTTGATCGTGTTCCAGCTGCCGCCGGTGTGCAGCGGGACGACGGAGCAGAGCGCGCCGAGGGCGATGGTCAGCGCGAGACAGCCGGTGAGCGCGGCGCGCAGGATAGCCGGGGTCGTCCAGCGGATGCGGACGGCGCGGGCCAACGGGCCGGACGGGCCTCGGCGGTGCGGCGGCCGCGCAGCCGGTCGCGGTGGCGGCTGCGGCGGCCGCGGCGGCTGGACGGGCCCCCGAGCGGCCGCCGGCCCCTGCGGCAGCGGAACGCCAACGGCACCATCGGACCCCGCAGTGATGGTCCCAGCCATCGTGCTGCGCCTCCCCCGTCGCCCCTCGGAATCCGGCCACTCAGCCGTTCCGGCTGATCACCTTGCCGACCCGGGCACGGGGTTGCGCCGTCTCTTGACAGGCCCTTAGCGCTCAATGCCTCCATATTGACGAGTCGTTGACGCCCCTCGCATCGTCAGCTGCGTCGGAAGGCAAGCCGCCCGGCGAGGACAGTGGCCGCGCAGCTGCCCGCGCCCCGCTCCGCGAGGCTTGCATACGGGTCACCGCTCACCAGCACGTCGAAGGCGGCGAGGTCGGCGTGGCCGCCGGCGACGAGCGGTCCGGTCACGACGGCGGCGGGGTCCACGCCTCCCGTCAACGGGTCGGGATCCGGTGTCCCTTGGGGTGCGGCCGTCCGCGCGACCACCACGAGACCCGAGCGCGCCACGGCGGCCCGTACCGTTGCGCGGCTGAAGGGTCCGGCAACTGCCGTCGTGCCGTGGCGGAGCATGCGCTGCAGTCCGCGCCGCGCGCTCTCGCCCCATCGGGCATCGGTGAGCGCGAGGGCCGTCAACTCCTCGCCCATGAGGGGGCGTTCACCCAGGGCATCCGCCTCCCGTGGATCGGGGTGGTAGGCGGCTTCGAGCAGCTCCGGCCCGAACCGGTTGACCAGCCCCGGCGTCAACACGCCCGGCCACCGCCGCACACGCGCGGACGGCCATTCGCTCACCACGTGCTCGTACGATCCGAATCCGGCAATCCGATCACCATCGATCACCACCGCGCCATCGGACAGCGGCTCCGCGCCGCCGAACGGCAGCACGAAGCTCGCCGCGTGGATCGTCAGCACGGAGGTCCCTCAGTTCGCGTCGATGAGCCTGAGCTCGGGGTGGGCGGTGCCCCCCTCGATCGCGGTCGAGGACAGATGCGACACGACGTGCTTGTCGACCGGGTCATTGGCCGGGTCGTCGTGCACGACCAGGTGCTCGTACGTGGTCGCGCGCTGCGCCGGCACCCGCCCTGCCGTACGGATCAGATGGATCAGCTCCATCAGGTTGGAGCGGTGCTTGGCGCCGGCCGAGGAGACCACGTTCTCCTCCAGCATCACCGACCCCAGGTCGTCGGCGCCGTAGTGCAGCGACAGCTGCCCGGCTTCCTTGCCGACAGTGAGCCACGAGCCCTGGATGTGCGCCACATTGTCGAGAAAGATGCGAGCGATCGCGATCATCCGCAGATACTCGAAGATCGTCGCCTGCGTGCGTCCGCGCAGATGATTGTTCTCCGGCTGATAGGTGTACGGAATGAACGCACGGAAGCCTCCTGTGCGGTCCTGTACGTCTCGGATCATCCGAAGATGTTCGATCCGCTCGGCGTTCGTTTCGCCCGTGCCCATCAACATCGTCGACGTCGACTCGACCCCGAGCCGGTGCGCGGTCTCCATGATCTCCAGCCACCGCTCGCCGGACTCCTTCAGCGGCGCGATCGCCGTACGCGGCCGCTCCGGCAGCAGCTCGGCACCCGCCCCCGCAAATGAGTCGAGCCCCGCGGCGTGAATGCGCCGGATCGCCTCCTCAACGCTCACGCCCGAGCCCTTCGCCATGTGCTCGACCTCGGACGCCCCCAGCGAATGGATCACCAGCTGCGGGAATTCCTTCTTGATCGCGGCGAAGTGCTTCTCGTAGTACTCGACACCGAAGTCAGGGTGATGCCCGCCCTGGAACATGATCTGCGTACCGCCCAGCTGCACCGTCTCGGCGCACCGGCGCAGGATGTCGTCGAGATCGCGGGTCCAGCCCTTGTCGCTCTTCGGCGGCGCGTAGAAGGCGCAGAACTTGCAGGCCGTCACGCAGACATTGGTGTAGTTGATGTTGCGCTCGATGATGTACGTGGCGATGTGCTCGACACCTGCGTAACGGCGGCGGCGGATCGCGTCCGCCGCCTGCCCCAGCGCGTGCAGCGGCGCATGCCGGTACAGCTCCAGCGCCTCCTCAGGCGTGACCCGCCCCCCTGCGACGGCACGGTCGAGTACGGACTGCAGGTCGGCCTTGTCGGGCACCGCGGCGTCCTTTCGGGAGGGGTCATGCGACGGACGTGCCCAGACTACGCCAGGCCCTTTCGGGGGCCACCGGGCGCCGTCGTTCCGGCCTCACGGGCGGCGCCGCCGACCCTGCGGGAACCCACGTCTGCAGCCCTGAGGGGGAGACTCCGCCGAAATGCGCGCGACCCGGCCCCCAGGGGTGCCGACCGCGTCGTACCGCCGCGGGCCGCCTACGAGGCGATCGGAGGCGTCGGCCGCGCTCAGCTGAGCATGATGTGAATCAGTCAGTCGGCGACAAGGACCGGACGAGCCGGCACCCGGGAATCTCTCCCACCCAGCCGACGACCGCCGAGACCGGGCGCCTGCAGAATTGACAGTCGGTACACGTGGCTGGACACACCGATCCCCTTCGGACAACCGAGCCCCGACCGAATTCAGTGGTTACGGCGCACGTTGGCTCGATCCCTGCGGCCTCGATGGCCTGCAGAGGTGCTTTCGGGTTCGTCACCAGCCCGGATGACTCGACCCCTCGTCGTCAACGGAATACCGCAACCCCGACGTTATAGTCACCGGTTTGACCTGCAGCATCAGATGTAGCCGCCACAACAAGGGTGTCGTTCTGCCACAGCACTTCACTGCCGGGTATTCCGGGGCCCTGCCCATATGCGGTCTGTTCGACACTGATCGTGTCGGCCGGGAGGTACAGATACGGAGTCACGGCTGCTGCTGCGGGTACCCGGCCTGAGGATATTGACCGGACTGTGTGTAGGGATTTGGTGTACCCCACCCCTGAGGACTTGGCCGCTGGCCATGCTGGGGTAGCCGTACGACGGCTGTCCCGACGGCGGTGGCCGCGGCGGCTGAGACATCAGCAGATCCTCATCAGGGGACGGGGGAACATCGAATACTTGCATCACTTGGGCATGCCCGCGCTGCGGGACTCAGCCGCGCGAGGCCGATCCGTGACGGCGCCGTCATCCTCCCCCTGGCCTCCGGCCGGTGGGACGGCTGATTCCGATCGTGTACCGAACAAGTCCGCGGGGCCCCTTGACTGACCAGGTGGCACGCCGTGCGCGGTACGTTGGGCGCGCGGCCGGGCATACGGGGGCCGTTGAGCATTGAAGTGCGTAGGTACGGGAGGGTCAGTGGACCGGACGCCGGGATGGGGCCGGAATGACATGGGCGGCGCCGGGAGCCTGGGTGGGGACAGAAGCTTCGGCGGTGGCGCCGGGGTGGGTGGCCCCGGCGGGACCGGTGGCGGCGCGTGGGCCGAACGGGCCGATTACGGCACGGGGTCGTCGGGCGGCGGGGGTTACGCCGGGCTCGCCGCTGAGGCGGACGGGTTGTCCGGCCGGCTGCCGGAAGGGTTTCAACTGCTGCGGCGGGCCGGAACCGGCCGGCACAGCAGCGTGCTGCTCTGCCGCGAGGACGCGACCGGGCAGGAGGTCGCACTGAAAGTCCTCAATCTGACGGTGGAGGACGAGGGACTGCGCCTGGCCGCGCACTCCGAGCTGCTCTCCGCGGGTGCCGCGGCGAAGCACCCGTGCTCCGTGGTGGTGGAGGATGCGGGGTTCACCCCCGACAACCGCCCCTATCTCGTGGAGCAGTTCTGCCAGGGAGGAAATGCCCAGTCACGGCTGAACAACTCGGGTCCCTTCCCGGTGGACGAGGCCATCGTCATCGGTATACGGCTGGCGCTGTCGCTGAGTTCCGCGCACCGCCGTGGCGTCCTGCATCTGGACGTACGCCCGTCGAACGTCCTCTTCAACGAGGCCGGCGACGCGCTGCTCGCCGATCACGGCATCGCGCGCATCATTCAGCGGTCCGCACCGCAGCTCGGTGCCCTCTTCGACCCGATGTATGCGGCGCGCGAGATGTTCGGCTGGGAGAAGCCGGGCCCGTCCGCCGATATCTACAGCCTCGGCGCGACGCTGTACGCGCTTCTCAACGGCCTTCCGGCCTATGCCGAGGCTGGAAGCACCAGTTGGTCCGCGCTCTACAACGAGGTGCTGCGCGGCGAGTTCCCGCCGCCGAACCGGCATGACGTACCGCCGCAGCTTTTCGACCTCATCACGCGCATGATGTCGGTGAACCCGGAGGGCCGCCCTCCGCTCAACGAGGTGCACCGCGTGCTCCGCATGATGCTGCCCGCCGGGTACGCCGCGCGGGTACCGGCGCTGGATCCGGAACCGGAGCCCGAGCCGATGCTGCCGGGCTGGGACCCTGCGGACGACATCACGCCGGAGGAGCAGGCGGAGGCGGAACGGATAGGCGCGGAGGCGGAGGCGGAGGCGCAGCGGCGCCGCCGCATGTGGATCGTCTCGGGCACGGTCCTGGTCCTCTTCGCGGCGGCGGCCACGGGGATCACGTGGTATCTGCAGCAGAACAAGGCGTCGAAGGCCAACGCGCACGCATCTGCGTCGCCGTCGGCGTCGGCATCCGCGTCCGGCAGCTCAGCGCTTCCGGCGCTTCCCGCGCAGGGCAAGTCCGTGCCGCAGAGCGAACTGGCCGCGCTGATGCCCCAGGACGTGACAGCGCGGAAGGTGAACGGGACCGTGCAGGTGACGTGGAAGGCCCCGAAGAGCCTGCAATCGGTGGTTGCTTACGCCGCGCAGGCGGCGATCGGCACCCAGGGCGGCCAGCTCAAGGAGACGTCGCCGGCCAATCCCGAGGCGGTCTTCACCGCGGCCGAGGACGTGCAGTCCGGTGACTGCTACGTCGCCGCATCGGTCGTGAAGGCTGCGAACGGGCAGTTGGAGTATGCGGCTGCGCCCGAGATCTGCAACGTGTCGGGGGGATGACCCCGAAAAGACGGCGGTGCGCCGCCGAGGCCAATGCCTCGGCGGCGCACCGTTCAACGTGCCAGCGCCTGCGCGCCAGTACCCAGATGCGTGCTCAGCCCTTGCCGATGCCGTGGGCCAGGCTCTCGTCGGCCTGGCGGAAGGCGTCGGCCGCCTGCTGCAGGAACTTCGCCATGCCGGTCAGGCCGTCGATGGTCTGCGTCGCGCCCTTGTTGAACTCGGCGTACGACTGCTCGAACGCCTTCGAGGAGCGGTCAGTCACGTAGCCGTGCTGCACCAACTGCTGGACGTAGCTCTGAAGCGCGTGCAACTGATTGGTGATCTCGTTCTGCCCGTTGGTCAGCTTCGTGGCAGCTGCCTGCATCTCTTCGTAAGTGACATTTACGTTTGCCATCTCGGCTAACCCCTCAATTCACGCCTCAGGGCCTGTCCCCCGTGGCTCCTGGCTACATCGTTTTTAGCAGGTTTCATGACAACCTGCTTGGCCTTGCCGGTTGTTCAGCTTACGGATGGGGACGCGGCGCTGCATCCCCCAGTTCCGGCCGCGCGGCCGCAGCCAGGCACCGTCCCCATACCGTCAACACACATTCACCTTTCCCCCACGTTCCCACACGTCTTCCCCCGGCCTCGCCTGGGCGGCTGTCGTACCCGTCAGGCATCATGGTCCTCACCACATGCCGAGCGGCTTCGCACACACATGCACCAGACATGCGCAGGCGCCGCGCAGGCATCGCGCACGCACGTATGCATCAAGATTCATCGCCCAGGGGGACGGCCGTGGAACTGCAGCTCAGCGTCATCGACCCGGTCCGCGCGGACCGTTCGGACATGTTGGTCGACGCCGATCCCGCGGCGCCGGTCGGCGCGCTCGCCACCGAGATCGCCCAGCAGCTCGGGCGGCCCGACGACGGGCAGGGCCCGCCCGCCCTCCACATCAACGGCTTCATGCTCGACCCCGAGGTGAGCCTCGACGCCTCGCCCGTACGGGACGGAGCGCTGGTCTCGATAGCCGCGCCGGCGCCGGTGCAGTCGCCCGATGCCCAGGGCACCGTCGAGGTACGGGTCGTGGGCGGCCCCGATGCCGGTGGCGTGTACCGGCTCGGGCCCGGCGTGGCCGTCGTCGGCTCCGGAGCCGATGCGTGGATCCGCCTCGCCGACCCGCAATTGCCGCAGACCGCAGTCGAGGTGGACGTCGCGATCGACGGCACGGTGACCGTGCACCCGTCGGCGGGCGCTTCCGTCACACTCGACGGCGAGCCGCTCACCTCCACCAAGCCCTGGCGGCGGCGCAGCGTCATCGGCGTGGGCCAGTCGCTGATCGAGTTGCAGCATCCGTCGTTCCCCGATGCCGCGCTGAAGCCCTCGGAGGACGGCACGGGCCTGGACTACAACCGGCCGCCACGCATCACCCCGCCGCCGCGCCCGACGAAGTTCAGCCTGCCGGCCAAGCCCAAGCAGGGTGAGGCGCGTCCCCTGCCGTGGATCATGGCGGCGGTGCCGCTCGTCGGCTCCGGCGTGATGGCCATGACGATGCATCAGACGACGTATCTGTTCATGGCACTCCTGAGCCCTCTGACCATGGTGGGCAACTACGTCAACGACCGTAAGCACGGCAAGAAGTCGTTCCGTCACACCCTCGCCGACTACGAGAAGCAGAAGGACTCCATCGAGCGGCAGGCACGCAAGGCGATCGCCGCCGAGACAGGCGCGGCGCGCGATCTGTGCCCCGACCCGGCCCAGGTGCTGATCACCGCGACCGGGCCCGGCATGCGGCTGTGGGAGCGTCGGCGCGCCGACGCCGACTACGGGCTGCTGCGGGTCGGCACGGGCACGCTGCCGTCGGAGGTCGAGGTCTCCGACCCGGCGCAGGAGGAGCACCGGCGCACCTCGCACCGCAACCTGATGGACGTGCCGGTCGCGGTGCCGATGACGGTCCACGGCGTGCTCGGCATCGCGGGACGCGGTGAGGTGCCGCGGGCCATCGGCCGCTGGCTGATAGCCCAGGCCGCGGTGCTTCACTCCCCTGCCGACCTTTCGGTCTGCGTGCTCACCGACCCGAGCGGGCGGCACAGCTGGGAGTGGGTACGGTGGCTGCCGCACGCCCGCGCCCGTGAGGGCCAGTCGGCGATGGCGCTGATCGGCACGGACGCCGACAGCGTGGCCCGCCGCATCAGCGAGCTGCTCGCCCAGGTCACCGCCCGTCAGGACGCGGCACGTGAGGCGGGAATGCAGGCCAACCAGATCTGGAGCGGCCCGACCACGCTCGTCGTCCTCGACGGCTCGCGGCGGCTGCGCGCGCTGCCGGGCCTGACGCAGATCCTGCGCGACGGCCCGAAGGTCGGAATCCATCTGATCTGCCTCGACGCCGACCGGCGGCTGCTGCCCGAGGAGTGCCAGGCGCTGGTCGAGGAGGACTACTACGGGCTGCTGTCGGTCTCGATGGCCGGCCGGGAGCCGGTCGCCCAGGTGCGTCCCGACTGCGTCTCGCCCGAGTGGTGCGAGCAGGTCGCCCGTTCGATCGCCCCGATACGTGACGTCAGCGGCGACGACGGCGCGGCGCTGCCCGACGCCTGCCGGCTGCTCGACGTCATCGACCTCGAGCCGCCGACGACGGCCGGGATCGCGGCGCGCTGGTCGCTCAGCGGCCGCTCCACGAGCGCGGTGGTCGGCGCATCCTTCGACGGGCCGTTCGCCATCGACCTGGTGCGGGACGGGCCGCACGGCCTGGTCGCCGGTACCACCGGTTCCGGTAAGTCGGAGCTGCTGCAGACCATCGTCGCCTCGCTCGCCGTCGCCAACCGGCCGGACGCGATGACCTTCGTCCTCGTCGACTACAAGGGCGGATCGGCGTTCAAGGACTGTGTGAAGCTGCCGCACACCGTCGGCATGGTCACCGACCTCGACACGCACCTGGTGGAGCGGGCGCTGGAGTCACTCGGCGCGGAGCTGCGCCGCCGTGAGCACATCCTCGCCGCGGCCGGCACCAAGGATCTCGAGGACTACATCGTCGCGATGCGCACCAACCCGTCGCTCGCGCCGATGCCGCGTCTGCTCATCGTCATCGACGAGTTCGCATCGATGGCGCGCGAGCTGCCGGACTTCGTCACGGGTCTGGTCAACATCGCCCAGCGAGGTCGTTCGCTGGGCATTCACCTGATCCTGGCCACGCAGCGCCCGTCCGGCGTCGTCTCGCCCGAGATCCGCGCCAACACCAACCTGCGGATCGCACTGCGCGTGACGGACGCCTCCGAGTCCTCGGACGTCATCGACGCGCCGGACGCCGGCCACATCGCCAAGTCCACGCCGGGCCGCGCATATGTGCGCCTCGGCGCCTCCTCGCTGCTGCCGTTCCAGTCGGGACGGGTCGGCGGCCGGCGGCCGGGCCAGGTCGCAACGACGGCCCCCACGCCGTTCACGGTTCCGGTCGGGTGGGAGGCGCTGGGCAAGCCGGCGCCGGAGCGCCCGCAGGGCCCGAAGTCCAACGACGACGATCTGCTCACCGACCTCGCGGTTCTCGTCGACGCGATCATCGGCGCCAACGAGCAGCTGGGGCTGCCGCCGCAGCACAGCCCGTGGCTGCCCGCGCTCCCCGAGTCCACCACGCTGGACGACCTGGAGCCGCCGCGCTACCTGTCGCGGGACGGTCTGCTCCCGGCGCCGTTCGCCGTCGAGGACCTGCCCTCGCAGCAGGCACGCCGCACCACCTCGATCGAGCTGCCGACGTTCGGCCACCTGATCATCGCGGGTTCGCCGCGCAGCGGCCGCTCGCAAGCGCTGCGCACCATCGCGGGTTCGCTCACGCGCGCCAACTCGCCCGCGGATCTGCACCTTTACGGTCTGGACTGCGGCAACGGTGCGCTGCTTGCGCTGACCCAGCTGCCGCACTGCGGTGCCGTGGTCAGGGCCAACGAGCCCGATCGCGCTGAACGGCTCATCAACAACCTGTCGGCCGAGGTGCAGCGGCGCATGGCGCGGCTCGGTGAGCGCGGCTTCACCGACATCAACGAGCAGCGTCTCGGCGTTCCGGAGAACGAGCGGCTGCCGCACATCGTGCTGCTGCTCGACCGCTGGGAGGGCTTCCTGCCCTCGCTCGGCGAGATGAATTCGGGTGCGCTCACGGACACCATCTTCCAGTTGATGCGTGAAGGTGCCTCGGTCGGCATCCACGTGATCATCTCCGGTGACCGCACGGTGCTCATCGGCCGGATCTCGACGCTGACCGAG
This sequence comes from Streptomyces humicola, assembly GCF_024436035.1. GTDB lineage: Bacteria > Actinomycetota > Actinomycetes > Streptomycetales > Streptomycetaceae > Streptantibioticus_B > Streptantibioticus_B humicola. The sequence goes on along the minus strand of NZ_JANFNG010000007.1, from coordinate 73,726 downwards.
AACAAGCTGGCGTTCCAGCTGAGCGACCCGTCCGACTTCTCCGTCATCGGTCTCAACCCGCGCAAGGTCCCGGAGAAGATGGCGCCCGGCCGCGCCTTCCGTCAGGGCGCCGTCGAGGCACAGGTCGCACTGCTCACCGAGGACCCCAGCGGTCAGGCACAGGCGGCGGCGATCGGCACCATCGCCGAATGGGCGAAGGGCCGCTGGGCGAACGTGCCGCGGTCGCGCCGCCCGTTCCGGGTGGACGTGCTGCCGAGCCGGATCAGCTTCGAGGAGGCGTGGGAGCTGCGGGACGTCGCCGACCAGGCCGTCAGCAGCCCGCTGTGGGCGCTGACCGCGGTCGGCGGCGACCAGCTCACCGCCATGGGCCCGGATCTGCGTCAGGGCAATCCGGCGTTCGTCATCGCCGGCCCGCCGCGCTCGGGGCGCTCCACCGCGTTGCTGACGATGACGCGCTCGCTGATGTCGGTCGGCACCCAGGTGATCCTGGCGGCGCCGCGCCGCCAGTCTCCGCTGCGCCGTCTGAAGCAGGCACCGGGCGTGATCGGCTACTTCACGGAGGAGGAGATCTCCGAGGCCGAGATGCAGGAGGCGCTGGACCGGGTGCAGGGCCCGGCGGCGATCATCGTCGACGACGCGGAGCTGCTGCGCCAGTGCGATGCGGGCGAGCTCCTCAGCCAGGTGGTGCGCCGCTCGATGAGCAAGGACATCGCCGTGGTGATCGCCGGTGACGCGGACGACGTGTGCGGCGGCTTCTCCGGGTGGCAGGTGGAGATGAAGAAGGCCCGGCGTGGTCTGCTGCTCTCGCCGCAGAACATGTCGGATGCCGACCTGATCGGCGTCCGGCTGCAGCGGAGCGCGATCGGCCAGGCCGTCCAGCCCGGGCGCGGGCTGCTGCACCTCGGCGACGGCGAGGCCCGTACGGTCCAGGTGCCGCTCACCGCGCTGTAGCGGCGCGGCGGCACCTGGACGCACGGGCCCTCCGGCGGCCGCGGGCGGGCTACGGCCGCGGATCGGCCGACATCAAGGGCGGTAGAGCTCGACCTTGACGTCGGCCGGGAAGCCGGTGGTCTCGCCGACCCGTCGGGCGAACTCGCGGATGCCGACGAGCTGCTCGGCGCCGAGCGAGAAGTCGAGCGTGGTGAAGTAGCGCCGCAGCAGCTCCGCCTCGAACGGCTCCCACCGCGCGGCCTGCTCGGCGACCTTCTCGACCTCTTCGAGCGACAGCTCGCAGGAGGCGAGGAACGCCTTGTGCACTTCATGCACTGCGCGCGGCCGCTGGGCGAGATAGTCGCGGCGGGCCGCCCAGACGGCGAAGACGAACGGCAGCCCGGTCCACTCCTTCCACATCTGCCCCAGGTCGTGGACCTGCAGGCCCAGCCTCGGCGCGTCGTGGAGGGAGGCCCGCAGCGCCGCGTCGCCGATGAGCACGGCGGCCTGCGCCTCCAGCATCATCTCCGCGAGGTCGGGCGGACACGTGTAGTAGTCGGGCGCGACGCCGTGCTGCTCGGCGAGGAGCAGCTGGGCGAGGCGCACCGAGGTACGGGAGGTGGAGCCGAGGGCGACCCGCGCACCGTCGAGCTCGCTCAGCGGGACCTGGCTGACGATCACGCACGACATGACGGGGCCGTCGCAGCCGACGGCGATGTCGGGGAGGGCAACGAGATCGTCCGCGTTGCGGAGGAATTCGACCAGCGAGATCGGGGCGATGTCGAGCTCGCCGCGGACCAGCTTGTCGTTGAGCTCGTCCGGGGTGTCCTTGGTCAGCTCCAGGTCGAGCAGCGTCCCCGTTCGGGCGAGCCCCCAGTAGAGGGGGAGACAGTTGAGGAACTGGATGTGGCCGACGCGGGGGCGGGTCGGCCGGGGGTGAGGGGTTGCCGTATCCACATGAGGAGGCTAGACCCGGCCCTTGTGGCTCCTGCCGCCGGGCCACGCCTCCCGCGCCGACGCCGCGCGAAACGACGCCGTGCGACACGACCACACGACCGACCGCGACACGACGAGGACAGGAGATCTTCGGACCCTTCCGCGCCGAGATCCCCCGTGCTACTCTCGTCCGCAAGTTGCAGTTTGGTTTCCCTTGCAGTACAGAGCCTGCGGAGCATGTGACGCCGCAGGCTTTTGTAGTTTTCAGACTTCATCGCAGGTTCTGGAGCTAGGGCAACCCTTGGCCCAAGGAGGGCTTTATGGCTACCGGAACCGTGAAGTGGTTCAACGCTGAAAAGGGCTTCGGCTTCATTGCCCAGGACGGCGGGGGCCCCGACGTCTTTGTTCACTACTCCGCGATCAACGCGAGCGGCTTCCGCTCCCTCGAGGAGAACCAGGTCGTGACCTTCGACGTCACCCAGGGCCCGAAGGGCCCGCAGGCGGAGAACGTCACCCCGGCGTAATCGCGTCATCGACCAGCAGTACCCAAGGAGCCCCGCGCACGGCGCGGGGCTCCTGCCGTTTCGTTCCCCGTCCAGGTTCGTTCCCCGTCCAGGTTCGTCCCGCGCGCGGAGCGTCATGCCGATTGACCTCGCCGCTCGCCACGGGCACGTTGACGTCATGGCCATGCAATCCATCTCGGTGCACCGGGTCCGGGCGGCCCTGCGCGGCGCGCAGCGCCTCGGTCTCGACACCGCCCCGCTGCTGCAGCGCGCCCGCATCCCGCCATTACTCGTCGGCAACGACTGCGGCCGCGTCACACCCGACCAATTCACCCGTCTGATCAGGGTGTTGTTCCATGCGACCGATGATGAATTCCTCGGACTCGGCAGGGTCCCGAGCCGCCGTGGCACCTTCGCCATGATGTGCTGCGCGAGCCTGTCCTGCCGCGACCTGGGCGCCGCCCTCGACCGCGCCGTCCGCTTCTACGGGCTCTTCCCCGGCGGTCCCGACCTCGCCGTCACCACCGCCGATGTCGGCGGGGAGGCACGGTTCACGGTCCGCAGCCGGCTCGGCGACGACCCCGACCACTTCCTCGCCGAGTGCCTCCTCGTCATCTGGCACCGCCTCTCCAACTGGCTGATCGGCCACCGCATTCCACTGCTGCGCGCCGACTTCGCCTATCCCCCGCCGCCGCACCGCGAGGAGTACGAGGCGCTCTTCGGCTGCCCCGTCCGCTTCGGCGCGCCCCGTACCGGCGCCGCCTTCGACGCGCACTGGCTGACCGCACCCGTCGTACGTGACGAGCACGAGCTCGACGAATTGCTCCGTCGCGCACCCGCCGATCTTCTGAGCAGGCGCTCCTACGACACCACCGTCGCAGAGCAGGTGCGCTCCGCCCTCGCCCGCCCACTGCGCGCCGATGCGGCCACGAGCCGCCTGCCGCAGGCCGCCGAGGTTGCGGCGCGTCTTGCCGTGAGCCCGGCGACGCTGCGGCGCAGGCTGCTCAAGGAGGGCACGTCGTTCCAGCGGCTGAAGGACCAGGCGCGCCAGGAGGCCGCGATCGCGGGGCTCGTCGAGGGGCGTGAGCCGATCGCCGAGCTCGCCGCGCGGCTCGGCTTCTCCGAGGACACCGCATTCCTCAGGGCGTTCCGCCGCTGGACGGGCACGACACCCGGCGCGTTCCGCGGCGCGTACGGCGCCGGTGCGATCCAGGATCAACGAAGCTGAGCTGCCCGGTCAGCCCGCTTCCGGTTCGCCGCTCACTACGGTCCTTGGGCCACGAGTCTTCCCCATCGTCCCGCCGACACTAGGGAGAGCCCGCATGCACAGCAGCCCCGCACGACGCATGCGTCGCGCACGCGCGCTGACGGCCGCGGCCGCCCTGCTGACCGTCACCCTGACGGCGGCGCTCACCGGCCCCACGCCCTCCGCCGCCGCGCAGCCTGCCGGTGCACCCGGTGACGTCGTCAGCGCCCAGCCGATCCGCTTCATGCCGAATCCCGTCACCCCGTCGAACGCCAAGGCATGGAAAATCCTCTATCGCTCGACGAGCGCGACCGGGCAGCCGAACGTCGTCTCCGGCACGGTGCTCGTCCCGGACGACGGCCGAACCGGCCCGCGCCCGCTCGTCACCTACGCCGTCGGAACCGTCGGCATCGCACCGCAGTGCGTGCCGTCCGCCGGGTTCCCGACCGGCACCACCGCCGAGGGCACGCTGATCAACCAGGCACTGCTGCGCGGCTGGGCCGTCGCCGTCACCGACTACGAGCTGGTGGGCAGTCCGGGCGTGGAGACGTACACCGTCGGCCGCGCCGAGGGACAGGCCGTCCTCGACGCCGCCCGCGCGGCCGAGCGCCTGCCCGGCACCGGCCTCGACGCAAGCAGTCCGGTCGGGATCATGGGCTACTCGCAAGGCGGGCAGGCCTCCAGCTGGGCAGCGGAGCTGCACAGCTCGTACGCACCCGACCTGAACGTCAAAGGCACTGCGACCGGCGGCGTCCCGGCCGATCTGCTCAAGGTCGCCGACTACAACAACGGCGGCATCGGCGCAGGCCTGATCCTCATGGCCGCAATCGGCCACGACACCGCGTATCCGCAACTCGACCTCGCCAAGTACCTCAACGCAGAAAGCCGCGCCTACGTCGCCTTCGACAAAACGCAGTGCGTGGGGGAGGACGCGGTGGCAGAAGCGTTCAAGAGCATCGACCAGGTGACGGTGACCAACCCGCTTTACCAGCCCGACTGGCTGCGTGCGCTGCGCGCCGACCAGCTCGGCACACGCGCCCCCGACGCCCCCGTCTACCTCTACCAGGCGACCGCCGACGAACTCATCCCGTACGCCGTCGGCGCGCAGTTGCGCAGTGACTGGTGCGCCAAGGGAGCCGATGTGCAGTGGCAGGCGTTGCCGCTCCTCGGCCACGTCGAGGGCGCCATCGTGGGATCACCGCCGGCGATGAACTGGCTGGCCGACCGTTTCGCCTCCGAACCGACGAACGGAAACTGCTGAGGAACGAAGGAACGAAGGAACGAAGGAACGAGGCCCGAGGGCCAGGAGCCAAGGGCCAAGGGTCAAGGGCCAAGGCCCGAGAGCCGGCAACGAGGAACCGAGAACCCCGAGGGGCTCAGCGCGCGTCCTGCGCGTAGAGCCCCTCGATCTCCTTGGCGAAGTCCGCGGCGATCACCCTCCGCTTGAGCTTCATCGACGGGGTAAGCCGCCCGTTGTCCTCGGTGAACTCCTCCGCCAGCACCACAAACCTCCGGATCGACTCGGGCCTCGACACCAGCGAGTTCGCCTCGTCCACCGCACGCTGCAGATCGGCGAGCAGATCCCTGTCGTGCGTGATCGCCTCCAGGCTGAGCGTCTCCTTCTTCCGCACGCTGCGCCAGTGCGCGAGCCCGTCCGGATCAAGGGTGATCAGCGCGGCCACGTACGGGCGGTGGTCGCCGACGACCATGCACTGGCCGACGAGCGGATGAGCCCGGATCCGGTCCTCGAGCGGCGCGGGAGCGACGTTCTTCCCGCCGGACGTGATGAGGATCTCCTTCTTCCTGCCGGTGATCGCCAAGTAGCCGTCGTCGTCCAGCTCTCCGATGTCCCCGGTGGCGAACCAGCCGCCCCGGTCGGCAGGTTGGAGCTCGCCGCCGTTCCAGTAACCGGCGAAGAGCTGGCCACCGCTCAGCCACACCTCGCCGTCGTCGGCGATGCGCACCGCGCTGCCGGGCAGCGGACGGCCCACCGTGCCGAGCCGCGGCTTCAGCGGAGGAGTGACGGTGGCGGCGGCCGTCGTCTCGGTGAGGCCGTAGCCCTCGAACACCTCGACGCCGGCGCCCGCGTAGAACGCTGCGAGCCGCTTGCCGAGCGGCGAACCGCCGCAGATCACGTAGCGCACCTTGCCGCCGAGCGCGGCGCGGATCCGCCGGTAGACCAGCGGGTCGTACAGGGCGTGCGCGGCGCGCAGCTTCATCGGCGGGGGCGGTCCCCCGTCGGCCACCTGCGCGGTGAGCACCTCCCCGTACCGCCGGGCGATCCGCGCGGCCCGGTCGAAGGAGGAGGCCCGGCCCATCCTTTCGGCGGTCGCGCGGCCGGTGTTGTAGACCTTCTCCAGGACGTACGGGATCGCCAGCAGGAACGTCGGCTGGAAACCGGCGAGATCGGCGAGGAGGTCCTCGGTGGCGATGCTCGCTGCGTGCCCGAGCCGCACCCGCGCCCGCAGACAACCTACCGCCACCATCCGGCCGAAGACGTGCGACAGCGGGAGGAAGAGCAGCGTGGAGGCGGGCTCGCTGCTGACGGATTTGAAGACGGGGAAGAGCAGTTCGACGGCGTTGTCGACCTCGGCGAAGAAGTTGCCGTGGGTGAGCACGCAGCCCTTGGGACGGCCGGTCGTGCCGGAGGTGTAGATGAGGGTGGCGATGTGCTGCGGGCCGACGGCCGCCTTGCGCCGGCCGACCTCGGTGTCGGCGGTGCCCCAACCTGCTGAGATCAGCTGAGAGATCGCCCCGGTGTCGATCTGCCACAGCTCGCGCAGCGCCGGGAGCTGGCCTCGTATGCCCGTGATGAGCCGCGCCTGCTCGACGTTCTCCACGACACATGCGGTCGCGCCGGAGTCCTCGAGGATCCAGGCGGCCTGGGAGGCCGAGGAGATCGGGTAGATGGGGACGGTGATGGCGCCCGCCGCCCAGGCCGCGAAGTCGAGCAGCGTCCAGGCGTAGGTGGTACGAGCCATGATCGCCACCCGGTCGCCGGGCCCGACCCCGGAGGCGATCAGGCCCTTGGCGACGGCGAGCACCTCTTCCCGGAAGGCCGCGCAGGTGACGTCGTGCCAGATGCCGGAGTCATCCTTGCGGCTGATCACGACCTCGGCGGGTGCCTCTTCCGCGTTGCGGAACGGGATCTCGGCGAGGCTTCCGGAGGTGACGGGCGGTACGAGCGCGGGCGTGGCCGCACCGACGACGCGGCCGCCCTCGCGGGTCAGCTCCGGCTCGGGAGATGTGGTGTTCGGTGGCACGGTACGGGACATGGGCGTCTCCGGTGGCGCGGCGTTGCGGCCCGCGGTCGGCCGAGGTGGTTACTGCCGGAAACTTACTCCTGGGTACAGGTCCCGCCAATGGATCAGCGGCGATCTCCACCCCGCCGCCACCACGCCCCCACCACCAGGCCACCACCACCGCGAGCCCCCCAAGAGCGTGAATCGCTACGCCCGTCCGGGCGATTGGACGTGTCCCCCGGCCCGACTGAGGGCATTCGGTGACGTTGCCCGCGCATGCTGGGCACACCCCTTCGACATTAGGCTTCGACCCAGGAACTGAGGTAACAATGCGTCGCCTAGCCGCAGCAGCCTCCGCAGTCGCCGCGCTCCTCTGCGTCTCCGCAATCCCGGCTCAGGCCGCACAGGCCGAGCACACCCCGCCGCTGGCCCGCGGCAAAGTCCTCGCCCACCACGGGGGCGTGGCCAGGTCCGGGCCCGGCACCAACTACACGGTTATCGCGCATCTGCGTGACGGCCAGATCGTTCCGCTGCTGTGCAGGACCAGCGGGCAGTCGGTGCGCGGTCACCGGCTCTGGTACAGGCTGAACGAACGTCCCGCGATGTGGATCAGCTCCGTCCTCATCTCACGCGTCGACAAGTCCCCGGTCTGGTGCGCACGCCACGGGAAAGTGGTCCACCCGCGCCGCCTCCACCACCGCAAGGATGGGCTCGTCCACACCACCGGGCCGCGCCGCCACCACCCCAAGGCGAAGCACCACCACCGCCACGTCGTCAAGCACCACGGCCACCACCCGCTCGCCCTGCAGAAGTCGCAGGGCGAGCAGGGCGGGCAGGGCGCTCTGAACGCGCAGAGCCTGGAGAACCAGCTGAGCCAGGCGACCCAGCAGGACATGCAGAACGAGCTGCAGAGCGAGTTGCAGAAAGAGCAGAGCAGGACGTCCGGCATGCCCACCGAGGTCGGCGGCAACGGCTGACACCCCGTAACCTCCCGCGAAGGGGCGCCCGGCTTCCGGCCGGGCGCCCCTTCGGCACAATGGCGCAATGCCGCATCACGTCACCGGAACGCTCCACCACGTGGAGCTGTGGGTGCCCGACCTGCAGCGCGCCATCACCAGCTTCAGCTGGCTGCTCGGCGCGCTCGGCGCGCTCGGCTACACCCCGTACCAGGAGTGGGACCGCGGGCGCAGCTGGCGGCTCGGCGCGACCTACCTGGTCGTCGAGGAGTCACCGGCGATGAGCGCCGACCACCATGACCGCCTCCGCCCGGGCCTGAACCATCTGGCCTTCCACGTCGCCGACGCCGCCGCGGTCGACGCCCTGACCGCCGAGGCCCAGCACCACGGCTGGCGCCTCCTCTTCCCCGACCGCCACCCGCACGCGGGAGGCGACCTGCGCTACGCGGCGTACTTGGAGAACGACGACGGCTTCGAGATCGAACTGGTCGCCGCCTGCGCGGCCTGACGCCCGACACGCGACGCGACGCCGCGCGCGGCGAACCCGGGGGGCATCGCCATGGTGACGCCATGGGGAACGATCCCCGAGCCGGCCACGGCCCTGCTCGCCATGCCGCTCAGCGGGACCGATAACACGGCCATCAGGCCGGCCCACCTCATTGTGTTAGCCGTTCTAGGTATGTTCGGTCGATCGTTGCATGTCACCCGCGTGGTATATCCTTTTCGGGCCGGCTTCTGACCATCCCGGAGCGAACACTCGTGGCGAGCGCGTCACGCCCTCGCTACACGGCAACCGCAGCCGACTCAGCCTCCCCCGTCCGGTCCAAGTCCAGATCCCCGTGCACCGAGCCGAACTTGTCGCGGTCCAGGATTCCCTCCCGCGCGGCGACCAGCAACGTGCATACCGATTGGCCGGCAACGTTCGTGGCCGTCCGCATCATGTCCAGGATCGGGTCGATCGCCAGCAGGAGGCCGACGCCGGCGAGCGGGAGGCCCAGGGTGGACAGGGTGAGCGTCAGCATCACCGTTGCGCCGGTCAGGCCGGCGGTGGCGGCGGAGCCGATGACCGAGACGAAGACGATCAGCAGGTAGTCGCGGATGCCCAGGTGGACGCCGAAGACCTCGGCGATGAAGACCGATGCGAGCGCGGGGTAGATCGAGGCGCAGCCGTCCATCTTCGTCGTCGAGCCGAACGGCACCGCGAACGAGGCGTACTCGCGGGGCACGCCGAGCCGCTCGGTCACCTTCTGGGTGACGGGCATGGTGCCCACCGAGGAGCGGGAGACGAAGGCGAGTTGGATCGCCGGCCACGCGCCGCGGAAGAACTGAACGGGGCTGACCTTGGCGACCAGCGTGAGCAGCAGCGGGTAGACGCCGAAGAGCACGAGCAGGCAGCCGACGTAGACGTCGGCGGTGAAGGTCGCGTACTGCTTGATCAGCCCCCAGCCGTAGGCGTTGATCGCGTTGCCGATGAGGCCGAGCGTGCCCAGCGGGGCGAGGCGGATGACCCACCACAGCGCCTTCTGCAGCAGCGCGAGGGTCGTCTCGCTGAGGGTGAGGAACGGTTGGGCCTTCTCACCGAGTTGCAGCGCCGCGATACCGACGACGGCGGCCATGAACACGATCTGCAAGACGTTGAGCTGGGTGAACGGCGTGATCACGTCGGTCGGGACGATGCCGGTGATGAAGTCGAGCCAGGAACCGGTGTGCTGCGGCTTGGCGCCGTTCGCGGCGGTCAGGCCGGTGCCTGCGCCCGGGTGGGTGATCAGGGCGATGGCCAGGCCGATGATCACCGCGATGAGCGAGGTGGCCATGAACCACAGCAGGGTGCGGGTGGCCAGCCGTGCGGCGTTGGAGACGTTCCGCAGGTTGGTGATGGAGACAACGATGGCGAAGAAGACCAGCGGGGCGATCGCGAGCTTCAGCAGTTGGATGAAGAGCGAGCCGGTCTGCTTCAACGTCGCGCCAAGCCACAGGACGTCCTGGCTGTGTGCGATCCAGCCGAGCAGCGCGCCACACACCAGGCCGAGGAGGATCTGAGCCCAGAAGGGCATCCGGGGTATTCGGCGGGACGCGGGCGCATCGGGGCGACTGGATGTATTGGACATGGATCGCACGCTAACACTCCGTCTTTGACAAACCCAAAGTGATTCTTTGAGTTGAGGCGACGGAGGACGGTGAGCACCGTCACATCACATAAGTCAGCTTTGCGTGCTACGGGTCGCTTCGTCCGCTTCGTCCTCGACGCTCGCCTGACTGGCCAAGGCCTGCCGGGTGCGCTCCACACGCTCCGAGACCTGCACGGACGCCTCGTCACGGGCGCCGCGCAGCAGCACGTAGCTGAGCGGGGCGGAGATGACGAGCGCGAGCAGCATCACCCACAGCAGGTTGGACTTGCCGAGTCCGGCGGGGAGAACGTGCAGGTAGACCAGGCCCCAGATGGCGAGGAAGCACACGACGAAAAGTCCCGCGCGCATCGCGGTGTATCGGAGCATGGGGCTCGGCTTCCAGCTCACGGCGATTCCACTCTTTCGTTCCGTTCGGTCCCCACCAGTGAAGCATGGAACGGTGTCGATCAATTCAGCGGGAGCCACATGGCAATGGAGTCACGGTATTCCCCGCCGCCCATGTGGATCATCTCCGGAACCCGGCCGACCTCCTTGAAGCCGAAGCGCGCATAGAACGCGTCGACGCCGGTGCCGCCCCGGCAGTCCAGCTGAACGGCGAGGAATCCCAGGTCACGCGCCATGCGGATGGCCTCGCGCAGCATCTGGTCGCCGCGCCCGCCGCCTTGCAGGGCGGGGTCGATCATGACCGTGACGAAGGTGCACCAATGCTGCATCAGCCGGTGCGTATTGAGCTTGAGGAAGACCGTGCCCGCCAGGCGGCCGTCCTCGTACGCGGTGAGCAGTCGCAGGGCGCCGCGCGCGGTGGCGTCGAGCTGCACATCGGCGACCGCGCGGACCTCGTCGAGGGTCACCGGCGGGACGAAGCCGACCGCGCCGCCCGCGGTGGAGACCTCGGTCCACAGGCGGACGATCTCGTCACGGCGCTCGGGCGTGAGGTCGGGGTCACGGAGGAAGGTAAGAGACATCAGCGCCGAGTATCCCTTACGCGCCACGCGGTCGTCCAACGCGTTTCGCAGAACAGATGGTGACGTAACAGATGGTGACGTACGTCCGACGGTCGGACGGTGTCGAACGTCAGACGCGCATCGGCTGCGGCGACTCGCGCCGTTCCGGGTCCGGACCCGGGTACTCGCGGATGACCTCGTAGCGCGTGTTGCGCTCGACCGGGCGGAAGCCGGCGTCCCGGATCAGCTCCAGGATGTCCTCACGGGTGAGCTTGTTCGGCGTGCCGAAGTCGTCGGCATCGTGCGTGATCTTGTACTCGACCACCGAACCGTCCATGTCGTCCGCACCGTGGTTGAGCGCGAGCTGCGCCGTCGCGAGGCCGTGCATGACCCAGAACACCTTCACGTGCGGCACGTTGTCGAAGAGCAGCCGGGAGACGGCGAAGGTCTTCAGCGCCTCGGCGCCCGAAGCCATCGTGGTCTGCGCCTGCAGCCGGTTGCGGATCTTGCCGTCCTTCATGTCGACGAAGTCATGCTGGTAGCGCAGCGGGATGAAGACCTGGAAGCCTCCGGTCTCGTCCTGCAGTTCGCGCAGCCTCAACACGTGGTCGACACGGTGGCGCGGCTCCTCGATGTGCCCGTAGAGCATGGTGGACGGGGTCTTCAGCCCCTTGGAGTGTGCCAGGCGGTGGATGCGTGACCAGTCGTCCCAGTGGGTGGCGTGGTCGACGATGTGCTGCCGCACCTCCCAGTCGAAGATCTCCGCGCCGCCACCGGTAAGCGATTCGAGCCCGGCGTCGATGAGCTCGTCGAGGATGTCGGAGGCGGACAGGCCGGAGATGGTCTCGAAGTGGTGGATCTCGGTGGCGGTGAACGCCTTCAGCGAGACGTTCGGCAGCGCCTCCTTCAGCGCCTTGAGCGAGCGCGGGTAGTAGCGCCACGGCAGCGTCGGATGAAGGCCGTTGACGATGTGGAGCTCGGTGAGGTTGTCACCCTCCATCGCCTTGGCGAGGCGGACGGCCTCCTCGATGCGCATCGTGTAGGCGTCCTTCTCGCCCGGCTTGCGCTGGAACGAGCAGTACGCACAGGAGGCGGTGCACACATTCGTCATGTTCAGATGACGGTTGACGTTGAAGTGGACGACGTCACCGTTCTTCTGCATGCGCACGTGGTGGGCGAGACCGCCGAGCCAGGCGAGATCGTCGGACTCGTAGAGGGCGATCCCGTCCTCGCGGGAGAGCCGCTCCCCCGCGTAGACCTTCTCCTCCAGCTCACGCTTGAGCCCAGCGTCCATGCCGTCTCCCGCCTCCTTCAATCACACTGCCCGACCGAGACTACGCCCTGCCTCCGACCCCCCACCGGTCAGGCCTCGCTGGGCAGCTCCCCGACCCGGTTCTCCCACTTCGTCGACAGCACGACGGTGGTACGGGTCCGTGCCACGCCCTTGATTCCGGAGAGCCGCCTGATGGTGTGTTCGAGCCCGTCGACGTCCGGGACGCGGACCTTGAGCATGAACGAATCGTCACCCGCGATGAACCAGCAGTCCTCGATCTCCTCCAGATCGTTCATCCGCTGGGCCACGTCCTCGTGATCGGCGGCGTCGCTCAGCTGGATGCCGACGAGAGCGGTGGCTCCGAGGCCGAGCGCCGCCGGGTTGACGGTGGCCCGATAGCCGGTGATGACCCCGGCTTGCTCCAACCGGTTGATGCGATCGGTGACGCTGGGGCCGGAGAGTCCGACGAGCCGGCCGAGCTCGGCGTAGGAGGCCCTTCCGTTCTCGCGGAGAGCCTGGATGAGCTGCCTGTCCACCGCGTCCATGTACCCGGAGCCTTCCCATCGCATCGCTGGTCCGGCACCTACCGAGGAATCGAAGGTGCCGATAAGAATCTAAGGCACGTCGGGTCAGGTAACCGCATCCTGGTCGTCCTGCTGGCCGTCCTCCTGGTGGTCCTGCTGATCGACCTGGTGGCCGTCCGGCCGGCTCCGGTGGGGGCGGCCTCCGCCGATCTCGCCCTCCCAGCGGCGGTACAGCTTGTGCTGCACACCGGCGGCGTCGAGCGCCCGTCCCGCGACGAAATCCACCAGATCCTGCGCCGTGACCGCACCGGCGTAGAAGGCAGGGGAGGCCGGCAGCACCACGGCACCCGCCTCGTCGAGCGCGACGAGGTGCCGGAGCGTCTGCCCGGCGAGCGGCGTCTCGCGCACGGCCACCACCAGCGGGCGGCGCTCCTTGAGCGTCACCGAGGCCGCGCGCTGCAGCAGGTCCTTGGACAGGCCGAGGGCGACCCCGGCGACGCACGCGGTGCTGGCCGGGACGATCAGCATCCCCTTTGCCGGGTACGAGCCGGAGGACGGCCCGGCGGCGAGATCCCCGGCGGCCCAGTACCGCACGTGCGACAGGCCCGGCAGGTCCGACGGGCCGGTGCCGAACGCGTCCGGGGTGCCGTCGGCGCCGCGCGCCAGCCAGCGCCCGAGATCCTCGCGCCAGTGCGCGTCACGGAAGGAGATGCCGGTCTCGTCAAGGAGGGTGAGGCGGGCGGCACGGCTGATCACCAGGTCGACGGCCTCGCCCGCGTGCAACAGCGCACGGAGCACGGCGGCCGCGTACGGCGTGCCCGAGGCGCCCGAGACCCCGACGATCCAGGGCCGGCGCTCCTGGTTCAGGATGCGCCCCTCGCCTTGCGTTCCCACACCGTGCATACCGTGCACACCGCCGACACCGTCCACACCGCGAGCCTATCCGCCGGCGTCACAGCGCGAGGCCGCGCACCATCAGGTCGAGCAGCGCGCACAGGAACAGGGCGATGCCGATGAATCCGTTGACGGTGAAGAACGCCCTGTTGAGCCGGGACAGATCGTGCGGCTTGACGATCGAGTGCTCGTAAAGGAACGCCACGACGACGATGATCAGGCCGATCCACCAGAAGGTGCCGGCGCCGGTGGCCACCCCGTACCAGGCGAGCAGCACCGATGTCACCAGATGGCAGGCGCGCGCGCCGTACAGCGCCGCGGCGATGCCGAATCGCGCCGGCACGGACTTGACGCCGTGCGCGCGGTCGGCGGCGACGTCCTGGCAGGCGAAGATCAGGTCGAAGCCGCCGATCCAGACGCCGGCGGCGAGCCCCAGGATCACCGCCTGCCACGACCAAGTGCCGGTGACCGCGAGCCAGGCACCGACCGGCCCCATCGCCTGGGCCAGCCCGAGGATCGCGTGCGGGAAGTTGGTGAACCGCTTGCCGTACGGATAGACCACCATCGGCACGACGGCGATCGGCGCCAGCGCCAGGCACAGCGGGTTGAGCAGCGCCGCCGCGCCGAGGAAGAGGACGACGGCCACCAGCGCGCCCGTCCATGCCGAGCGCACCGAGACCGCGCCGGTGACCAGTTCACGCCCGGCGGTGCGCGGATTGCGGGCATCGATCTCGCGGTCGATGATCCGGTTGCACGCCATCGCGAAGGTGCGCAGCCCCACCATCGCCACGGTGACGAGGAACAACTGCCACCAGTGGACCGAGGCGGTCTCGCGCTGCATCGCCGTCAGCGAGGCGATGTACGCGAACGGCAGGGCGAAGACCGAGTGCTCGATGAGGACGAGCCGCAGGAAGGCCCTGACCTTCCCCGGCGGTGCCGGTTCCGGGTCGAAGAGATCTGAGGTTGCTGAATCCGCACTCACGTCAGCCCGTACTCCTTCCAGCGGCGGTCGACCTTGGCGGCGGTCTCCCGGTCCGACAGGACCATCTCGGGCCAGCCGCCGTCGCGGGTGTAGCCCTCCTCGGGCAGCTTCCTGGTGGCGTCGATGCCCGCCTTGCCGCCCCAGAACTGTTGGTACGAGGCGTGGTCGAGGTGGTCGACAGGCCCCTCGACGACGGTCAGGTCGCGCGCGTAGTCGGTGTTGCCGAAGGCCCGCCATGCGACCTCGTGGTAGTCGTGCACGTCGCAGTCGGCGTCGACGACGACGATCAGCTTGGTGAGCGACATCATGTGCGCACCCCAGATGGCGTGCATCACCTTCTGGGCGTGCTTGGGGTACTTCTTGTCGATCGAGACGATCGCACAGTTGTGGAAACCGCCTGCCTCCGGCAGGTCGTAGTCCACGATGTCCGGCACGATGATCTTCAGCAGCGGCAGGAAGAAGCGCTCGGTCGCCTTCCCCAGCGGGCCGTCCTCGGTCGGCGGGCGCCCGACGACGATCGACTGCAGCAGCGGGCGTCTGCGCATCGTCACGCAGTCGATGGTGAGCGCGGGGAACGGCTCCTGCGGCGTGTAGAAACCGGTGTGGTCGCCGAACGGCCCCTCGGGCAGCGTCTTCCCCGGCTCCAGCCAGCCCTCCAGGACGACCTCGGCGGCCGCGGGCACCTGCAGCGGCACCGTCCTGCAGTCGACCATCTCGACCCGCTTGCCCTGCACGAAACCGGCGAAGAGGTATTCGTCGATGTCGCCGGGGAGCGGCGCGGTCGCCGCGTACGTCACCGCCGGCGGGCAGCCGAACGCGATCGCCACCGGCAGCCGCTCGCCGCGCCGCTGCGCGACCTGGTAGTGGTTGCGGCTGTCCTTGTGGATCTGCCAGTGCATGCCGATCGTGTTGCGGTCGTGCCGTTGCAGCCGGTACAGGCCCAGATTGCGGATGCCCGTCTCCGGGTCCTTGGTGTGGGTCAGGCCCAGGTTGAAGAACGACCCGCCGTCCTGCGGCCAGGTGAACAGCGCGGGCAGCCGCTCCAGATCCACCTCGTCGCCGGTGAGCACGACCTCCTGGACGGGCGCGTCACCGGCCTTCACCTTCTTCGGCGGCACGTGCGTCATCCCGGCGAGCTTGCCGAATGCCTCGCGCACACCGGTGAACCCGTGCGGCAGCTCGGGCTTGAGCAGTCCGGCGATCTTCTCGCTGATGTCGTCGTACGACGTGAGCCCGAGCGCCTTGAGCAGCCGGCGGTCGGTGCCGTAGACGTTCATCGCGAGCGGCATCGACGAGCCGCGTACGTTCTCGAAGAGCAGGGCGGGGCCGCCGGCCTTGTTCACCCGGTCGACGATCTCGCCGACCTCCAGATACGGGTCGACCTCGGCCTTGACGCGCTTGAGGTCGCCGTCCCTCTCGAGCGCCCTCAGAAACGAGCGAAGATCGTCGTAAGCCATGCGTTCCAGTATCCGCCACGCATTAACCTGGAGTTGCCACGGGGGCCGGGCACGGTCCGACGCAACCGGTAATGCCGCTGCACGGGGGAGCTTCGAGGATGACCAGCTATCTGCCGTCCCTGCTGATGCTGCTCGCGGTGTGGATCTATGCGTTCGTCGACTGCCTCGGCACGCCGTACGGGCAGATCCGCCATCTGCCCAAGCCCGCGTGGGTGATCGTGATTCTGCTCTTCGGCCCGGTACTGGTCGGCCCGGTCGCCTGGCTCGTCGCGGGACGGCCGCGCAGCCGCGCGAGGCGGCACGATCCCCTCCACGACGAGCACGTGCCGCCCGCCGAGCCGGTCCACTGGGTCGCTCCCGACGACAACCCCGAGTTCCTGCGCTCGCTCGACGAACGGCTTCGCCGCGACCGGAACGAGTGACGCGGCGTCAGCTGTTCGTACCGTTCCTATGCCTCATACGCCGGCGTACGAGTGCATGCCGACGACGAAGATATTGATGCAGAAGTAGTTGAACAGGAAGCACCCGAAGCCCACCAGGGAGATGTAGGCGGCCTTGCGGCCCTTCCACCCGGCGGTGGCACGGGCGTGCAGGTAGCAGGCGTAGACGACCCAGGTGATGAACGACCAGGTCTCCGTCGGGTCCCACTGCCAGTAGTGGCCCCACGCCGCCTCGGCCCAGATCGACCCGGCGATGATGGTGAACGTCCACAGCGGGAAGATTGCCGCGTTGGCCCTGTAGGCGAACTTGTCCAGCGTCGAGGCGGCCGGCAGCCGCTCCCACATCGAGCCGAACCTGCCGCAGCCCTGACCGGCCGCCACCTTGATCTCATACCGGTCCCGGAAGAGGTAGAGGAAGGTGGCCAGCGCCCCGAGCATGAACATGGCGCCGGAGATCATCGCGCAACTGACGTGGATCCACAGCCAGTACGAGTGAAGGGCGGGCACCAGCTGGTCGGAGGCGGCGTACAGGACCGTGACGGCGAGGCCCAGGTCGAGCAGGACGGCCCCGACGAGGAAGAGGCCGATCCAGCGGACCCTCTTGCCCAGCGCGAGCAGCACCAGGTACGTGCCGACCGCGACGACGCCGAAGGCCGTGGAGAACTCGTACATGTTGCCCCACGGCGCCCGGTCCACCGACAGAGCGCGGCAGAGGACCCCGCCGAGGTGCAGCAGGAACGCCAGCACGGTGAGCGAGATGGCGATCCGACCGTACAGCTCGCCCTGCTCGTCGGTGCCGGCCGCGCCGATGCCGTCGGTGGCGCCGCGGTCGTCGGAGGTCGAGCGGAGGACGACCTTCGGGCGGTCCACGACCGCCGTCCCGCCGCCGCGCTGCGCCACCTTCACGGCGGGTGCTGCGGGTGCGGCAGACCCAGCGGAACCGGCGGACGCGGCGAGCGCCGCCGAGGTGCGGGCGACCTTGCTGCGGCTGCCGAAGAGCCACTCGGCGATGTGCGCGAGGAACGCCAGCGTGTAGACGGCCATGGCCGAATAGATCAGATAGTTGCTCAGCTGAGCGTAGCTCTCGTTGACCCCGGCTGCGATGTTCACGCGCGCTCCTTGTCCGAGCCGTCCTCAGGGGAAGTAGGCGGAGTAGGTGAAGTCTCTGCTGGTTCGTCCGGTGGTTTCACGGAGGGTGCCTCGGCGTGCAGCGCGCCGACGAGGACCGTGAGCTCCTCGCCGACCTTCTGCGACTCGCTGCGGCCGAGTCCCGCGAGCTCCACGACAGTGCGGCCCTCGGAGTCCCGCTGCGTCCGGACCCACACCCGGCGCCGCTGGATGAACAGCGAGCCGGCGAGTCCGGCGAGCATCGCGATCGCGCTGCCGAGCGCCAGCGAGTCGCCGGGCTGGTGGACGATCTCGAAGCTCGCCCACTGGTCGATGCGGTCGAAGTGGATCGAGCCGGCACCGTTGGGCAGCGTCATGGTCTGGCCGACGGTGAGCTTCTGTGCCAGCGCGCTGCCGTCCGCGTTCTTGAACTGCTTGAGGTTCTTGTTGCTGGTGTCGAGCTGGTAGACGTTCTGCGGCAGTCCGGCGTCCATCCCGAGGTCACCGTGGTAGGCGGTGAGCATCATCACCGGATTGTCGGCCGCCGGGAACTGGGAGAACATCGTGCCCGACTGCGGCACGAAGTCCGGTACGAAGAAACCCTGGAAGCCCAGCTGGTCCTGCTGGCCGTTCTTGCCCACCGCGTCGGGCACCTTGATGACGCCCTGCGAGGTGGCGTTGCCGTCGAGCGGGAGGAACGGGACCGGGCCCTGGTAGGCGACGTTGCCCTGGCCGTCACGGACGGTCACCACCGGCGCGTAGCCGTGCGAGGTCAGATAGACGTTGTTGCCCTCGATCTGCAGCGGCTGGTTGACGTGGATGGTCGTGTTGTGGCTCTTGCCGTCGCTGCCGAAGTAGGCGATGTCGGCGGCGTACTCGCGTGCCGTGCCCTTCTGCGGGCCCGAGCGGGCGTACGTGGCGTGGAACGCGTTGAGCGTGAAGCCGAACGGCGACATGTGGTCGGGGTCGAAGAGCGCACCGTGCTTGAAGTCGTCGTACTGCGTGAGGGTGTTGGTGAATCCCGTGCCCTGGACAACGATCTTGTCACCGTCGGACTTGTACAGCGTCGCGATGGCGAAGGCGATGAGCATCCCGAAGAGCGCGATGTGGAAGAGCAGGTTGCCGGCCTCGCGCAGATAGCCCTTCTCGGCGGCAACCGAGCCTTCTCCCGGAGCGATGCGGTAGCGCCGCTTGCGCAGCAGCCGCCGGGCCGCGCCCAGTACGGCGTCGGGGTCGGCGTCGGTGGTCCACGTCGCGTACGCGGGCATCCGGTCGAGCTTGCGCGGGGCGCGCGGCGGGCGGCCGCGCAGCTGGCCGACGTACTGCCAACTGCGCGGGATGATGCAACCGGCGAGCGAGACGAACAGCAGCAGGTAGATCGCCGCGAACCAAACCGAGCTGTAGACGTGGAACAACCCGAGCTTGGTGTAGATCGGGCCGAGGGTGGTGTGGTTCTTCAGGAAGTCCTGGACCTTGACCGGGTCGGTGCCCTCCTGCGGGATCAGCGAGCCGGGGATCGCGGCGAGCGAGAGCAGGAAGAGCAGGATCAGCGCGACCCGCATCGAGGTCAGCTGCCGCCAGAACCAGCGGGTCCAGCCGAGGAAGCCGAGCCCCGGCTGTGCGGGAGCGTTGGCCTGCTCGCCGCCGTAGATCTCCTCGGCCTCGTCGCGCGGCGCGGTGCTGATCGCCTCGGCGTCCGCATCGGCCCTGTCGGCCCTCTCGGTCCGGTCGGTCCGGTCGGTCCGGTCGGTGGTACTCATGATTCAGATCCCCACATTGAAGCCGGTGGACCAGATCTGCATCTGGTAGACGATCCGGTCCCAGGCCCCCGTGACGAGCAGCAGACCGACGACGACGAGCATCCCGCCGCCGATCCGCATCACCCATGCGTAATGCCGCTTGACGAACGCGAACGCACCGAGCGCCCTACGGAACGCTATCGCGGCGACGATGAACGGCACGCCCAGCCCCATGCAGTACGCGGCGACGAGCAGCGCGCCGCGTGCCGCGCTCGCCTGTGCCGCGGACAGCGCGAGCGCCGCTGAGAGCGTCGGCCCGATGCACGGTGTCCAGCCGATGCCGAAGAGGACCCCGAGCAGGGGTGCGCCCGCGAGCCCGATCGACGGCCGCTTGTGGAGCCGGAACTCACGTTGGAAGACGCCGGGCAGCGCCCCCATGAAAGCAAGCCCGAGCACGATGGTCAGCGCGCCGAGCACCTTGTCGATGGCGTCCCTGTGCGCCTGAAGGGTGTAAGCGAAGCTGTCGAAGAGCACGCCGCTGGAGACGAAGACGGCGGTGAAGCCGAGCACGAACAGCGATGCGCCGGCCGCCATCCGGCCGCGCCTGGCGTCGGCGAGGTCCGCGCCCGACACGCCGGTGACATAGCTGAGATAGCCGGGGACGAGCGGCAGGACGCAGGGGGAGAAGAACGACACGAGGCCGCCGACGAGCGCGACGGGGATCGCCAGCAGCAGCGCCCCGGACATCACGGTCTGGTTGGGGGTCTCGATCGCGGCGGCGAGAAGTGTCACGTCTCCGTCACTTCTCCGCGATGATCGGGTCGAGCGCCTTGGTCAGCTGGTCCTGGGTGAGCGCGGTGAGCGCGCGTACCGCGATCTTCCCCTGCCGGTCGATGATCAAGGTGGTGGGGATGGCCTGCGGGGGCAGGCTGCCTTGCGGGAACTTCAGCAGCAGCGTCCCATTGGGGTCGAAGAAGCTGGGGTAGGTGATCCCGAAACTGCGCTCGAAGCTCTGCGCCTGGGCGGGCGAGTAGTCGCGGGTGTTGATGCCGACGAACTGGACGCCCTGGGACTGGGTCGCCTTGGCGACCGCGGCGAGATTGGGTGCCTCGGCGCGGCACGGGTCGCACCACGAGCCCCAGACGTTGAGGACGACGACCTTGCCCTTGAAGTCGGAGAGGGAGAGCTGCTTCCCGTCAACCGTTTTGCCCGAAATATCGGGGGCGGTGGGGCGTTGGCCCTTGGGTGCGGTGGTGATCACGCCCGTGCCCTGGACGAACTTGGTGTCTGCGGTCCCCGACGGCGAGCTGCCGGACCCCGAGAGCGAGCCGCAGCCGGAGAGCGCCAGCGCCAGTGACGCCGCTGCGGCGAGGGCGGCAGCGGCGCGGCGTCGGGGGCGCGGGAGGGGGGCGCGCGTCAGACTCATGTGAAAAGTTTCGCATGGCCCTTCCCGCGCCTTTTGGCACCCCCCGGCATCACTTCGCACGTCCCTGCCCACCAGGCGAAACACTCCGCGCGCGTGGCGCGGTGAGGCGTACGGGCGGGCGTGTGCGCGTCAGACGCTCTGCGTGAAGGCCTGCCACCCCTCGGCCGGCTTCTCGCCGACGTTGAGCATGCGCAGCTTGGCGAGCAGCTTCGGGTCCTGGGCGTCGAGCCAGTTCACGTACTGCTTGAACGAGACGAGCCGCACATCGTTGCGCTTCTCGTCGGATATCTGCTTGAGCGCTTCTTCGACGGCGTCCATGTAGATGCCGCCGTTCCACTGCTCGAAGTGGTTGCCGACGTAGAACGGTGCGCGGTTGGTCTCGTACGCCCGCTGGAAACCGGCGACATAGGCCTTCGTCGCCTGCTGACGCCACCCCGGGTAGTTGCGCGGGTCGCTCTTGGTCGCGTTCTTCGACTGGTTGTAGAGCATGTTGTAGTCCATCGACAGGACCTCGAAGCTGTGCCCAGGGAACGGGATCGCCTGCAGCGGGAGGTCCCACAGCCCGTGCCTCTTCGTCGGCCAGACCTGGCGGCCGCCGGGCGAGCTCGCGTCGTAGCGGAAACCCAGCTTCTTCGCCGTCGGCAGCCACTGGTTCTGGCCGAGGAGGCACGGGGTGCGGCCGCCGATCATTTCCTTGCGGTAGTCGAACGGAAGCGACTGAACGTCGGTGAACCCGGTGTTGGTTTTCCATTGGGTGACGAAGGAAACCGCCTGCTCGGTCTCGCTCTGCCACTGCGCGGGGGTCCAGTTGCCGACCGAGCCGTAGCCGTCGCAGAAGTGGCCGTTGAAGTGGGTGCCTATCTCGTGGCCTTCGAGCCAGGCGAGGCGCACCTGCTCGATGGTCATCTTTATGTGCTGGTCGCTGAAGTAGCCGATCGCCGAGGCGCCCACCGGGTTGTTCGGCGGCCGGTACAGGTGCTTCTTCGACTCCGGCAGGCAGTACAGGCCGGAGAGGAAGAACGTCATCTTCGCGTTGTGGTCCTGCGCGAGCTTACGGAAACGCGAGAACAGACCGTTGTCGAGCTCGCCCGCGCCGTCCCAGGAGAAGATGACGAACTGCGGCGGCGTCTGACCCGGTTCGAGGCGCTCGGCGACCGGCTGGAACGGCTGCGGGCCGGTGTCCATGGTCGATCCGTCGCCAATCGGGGTGCCGGCCGGCCGCGTCGGATCGGCGCTCTGTCCCCCGTTCGGTGAACTCGCCCCGTTCGTCTGGCTCTTGGCGGATCCCCCGATCGCCGAGCAGCCGGCAGCGGCCGCGCCGACGGCAGCCCCCGCGGTAAGTGAAAGCAAACCCCTTCGGGTCATCGAACGCATGCTGTTCCCCGCCCATGTACGTGGAAGCCACTGGCGGTCGATTCCGCATCCAGTGGCGAGTGGTCTGTGCGCTCGCCGTCAAGCGCGCGCATGACACAAGACGCCACAGCGGGAGGGCAGGTTCCGACCCGATCTCATGAAATTCTTAACCAACTACACGGGACAACCCGGCATAGGGGAGGAACCGAGCGAACTGGACAAGGGTCCCGTCAGGCGCCGAACCCCTTCGCACCGCCCTTGGGCTTCGCACCCGCCCGCAGATGCGCGGGAACCAGATCGATCGCCGGCTCGCTGTAGCCGACCGCCACGATCTTGTCCCCCCGGAAGGTGAAGCTCGTCAGGCTCGCCAGCGTGCACTGCCGCTTGCGCGGGTCGTGCCACAGCCGCCGCCGCTCGGCGAAGCTGCGCACCACCCAGATCGGCAGCTGATGGCTGACGCACACCGCCTCACGACCACGCGCCGCATCCCGCGCCGCGCCGAGCGCCGCCATCATCCGCACCACCTGGTCGATGTACGGCTCGCCCCAGCTCGGCTTGAACGGGTTGGCCAGGTACTTCCAGTTCGACGGCCTCTTCAGCGCGCCGTCGCCGACCCCGAAGGTCTTGCCCTGGAAGACGTTGTCCGCCTCGATCAGCCGCTCATCCACGGCGATCTGCAGCCCGTGCGCCTTGGCGATCGGCGTCGCCGTCTCCTGCGCCCGCTCCAGCGGCGAGGCGACGACGGACGCGATGTCGTGGCCGGCGAGATGCTCCGCGACCCGGTCCGCCATCTGACGTCCGAGCTCGGAGAGGTGGTAGCCGGGCAGCCGCCCGTACAGCACCCCGTCGGGGTTGTCGACCTCGCCGTGCCGGATCAGATGCACGACGGTGAGCTCCTCCGCGTCACTCACCGGCGGCCTCCGTTGCCTCCGCAGCGGCACGGGCAGCCGCCGGCAGGGCGGATGCGATGCGCTCCACGGCGGCATCATCGTGTGCCGTGGAGACGAACCACGACTCGAACGCCGACGGCGGCAGATAAACGCCCTGCGCCAGCATCGAGTGGAAGAACGGGGTGAAACGGTACGCCTGCTGGGCCTTGGCCTTCTCGAAGTCCGTGACGGCCTCGTCGGTGAAGAAAACCGAGAACATATTGCCCGCGGTCTGCAGCCGGTGCGCCACACCCTCCTTGGCCAGAGCCTCACTGACCAGCGTCGACACCTGAGCCGCCACCGCGTCCACCGTGGCGTACGCGGCGTCGTCGAGCAGCCGCAGCTGCGCGAGGCCGGCCGCCGTGGCCACCGGGTTCCCCGAGAGCGTGCCCGCCTGGTAGACCGGCCCGGCCGGCGCGAGGTGCGCCATGACGTCGGCGCGCCCGCCGAACGCCGCGGCCGGGAAGCCGCCGCCCATCACCTTGCCGAAGGTCATCAGGTCGGGGGTGACCCCGTCGAGCCCGTACCAGCCGGCCTTGGAGACGCGGAAGCCCGTCATCACCTCGTCGGAGATGTGGAGCGCCCCGTTCTGCCGGCACAGATCGGCCAGCCCCTGGTTGAAGCCGGGCAGCGGCGGCACGACGCCCATGTTCCCGGGTGACGCCTCCGTGATCACGCACGCGATCTGGCCGGAGTTCGCAGCGAAGGCCTCCCGTACCGCGTCGAGGTCGTTGTACGGCAGCACGATCGTGTCGCCGGCCTGCGCACCGGTCACGCCGGGCGTGTCGGGCAGCCCGAACGTGGCCACGCCGGAACCGGCGGCGGCCAGCAGCGCGTCCACATGACCGTGGTAGCAGCCCGCGAACTTGATCACCTTGGCGCGGCCGGTGAATCCGCGAGCGAGGCGGATGGCCGACATCGTCGCCTCGGTACCGGAGGAGACCAGCCGCACCTGCTCAACAGGTGTGACGCGTGCCACAATCTCCTCGGCGAGCTCGACTTCGCCCTGACCGGGCGTACCGAAGGACGTACCGCGCGCGACGGCGGCCTGAACTGCATCGATGACGGCCGGATGCGCATGCCCGAGGATCATCGGACCCCACGAGCACACCAGGTCCACGTACTCTCGTCCGTCGGCGTCCGTCAGATACGGGCCGGTACCGGACACCATGAAACGGGGCGTACCGCCCACGGCCCGGAAGGCGCGGACCGGAGAGTTCACGCCACCTGGCGTCACGACGGCAGCCCGGTCGAAGAGGGTCTGCGAAACTGGGGCTTCGTACGGATAGCTCACACAGACATGCTCTCAGAGGCGCGACACTTTCTGTCGAGCCGGTCTGGGTGGGGGCGGGCGTTGCGCGATCAGGTCTCGACCCTGCATCTGAGAGGATGATCGGGTTGCGCGGTTGGGTCTGCGGATGGTCGGGTAGTGAAATGCAGCCAGGTGGCGAACTGGGCGAAGGGGCGGGCGACCGCGACCCCGAGCACGCCCGCCCCACCGGCAAGAGGCGCCGACCCGCAGGAGCAGGGCGCCCACGAGCCGCGGAGGGTGGAAACAGGGGTGGGCGAGTGGGGGTGACCTACAAGTACTTCGGCGCACCCGACGGTGCCACCGCAGCGCGCGTCCCGATCTCCATGCGCCCCGAGGAGCTCGGCGGCGACGAACTCGGCAACGGGATGTTCACCAAGGTCAAGCCGGAGACCATGTCCGCGATGGTTCTCACCGGCATCCAGGGCATCCCCCTGGCCAAGGTCCCCCCGCTCGAACTGGTCGTCCTGCACCCGGACTACGCCGTGGTGAAGCTCCCGGCGAACGTCGTCGAGCCCCTGCGCAAGGCGGGCGAGGAGGAGTTGGGCGCCGCGGCCTTCATATGGTCCACGGTCCCGGACCGCCGCGGGCCGCGCGACGCGTTCGTGATTTACCAAATGCTCCACGAATGGCAGGACTTCGCGCATAGGCTGTACGAGGCGGGGCATCAGCTGTACTGCCTGGTGTGGCCGTGAGCTACACGAATGCTGGTCAGTTGGACCGTTGAGCGGCGGCCATCCGCTCAGCGCGAGAGGGCCGCGTCAGGCCGCCAGTGCACATTGCGTGCGCACGCCGCCGCCGCAGCCCTTCAGCGGGCATGTCGACGAGTTCGATCTCGTGAGCGCGGCGGACGATCTCGTCAGGGACGGTCTCGTGCTGTGGCACTCCCGTGATCTTCTGGACGAAGCCGGTAGGGATTCGAGGTGGTGGATGGTGATGGTGCTGACCACGTCGATGCCCGCGCCCGGCAATTCGTCGATGTCCTGCCACCGTTCGGCATTGCGTCCCCCGGGAACGTTGGTGTGCGCCAGGCCGTCGACGAGGGCGACCCGTGGCCGACGGGCCGGCACTGCATCGAGGTCCAGCTCCTCGACGTCACTGCCCTGGTGCCGGCGCCTCGCGCGGGGCACGGTCTCCAGGCCGCCGAGCATCTGCTCGGTGTGCAGACGTCCCCGGCACTCGGCGAACGCCACCGCCACATCAGTGCCGCGGTGTGCACGACGGCGGCCCGCGTCCAGCATCCGGTAGGTCTTGCCGAGCCCGGGTGCCGCGCCGAGCAGGACCTTCAGCCTGCCCGGCCCGGTATCGGGCGGTCCCCCCGCGATCTCGTTCTGCTCCACCGAACTCTCCTCGTCCCTGCCACGCCGCTCGGTCGTCCTGGGGACCGCGCGCCCGGACACCGTGGCTCGCAATGTTCATACGTCATCATGGTCACCTCACTGCGAAGGGATCGAATCTCCAGCTCAGGACGTTGACACGATCCTGACACCCAGGAACCACCGGAGCACTCGACTGCCGACGCCGGACGGGCGACCCTGGAGGTGAGACGGGAGGTGCGGCATGCATCGCTTCCTGCACAGGGATGTCATTGCGGTCGCGGCCGGGCTGGTGGCCCCCCTCGCCGTCGCCGCAGTACTGGTGCCCGCTCGCACGCACATCTCGAATACGGATGTGGCCCTCGTGCTCGTCGTGGTCGTCGTCGCGGTGGCCGCCGACGGGCATCGTCTCGCCGGTGTGCTCGCGGCGCTCTCGGCCGCCGTCTGGTTCGACTTCTTCTTCACTCAGCCCTATGAACGGTTCACGATCACCAAGTCCGCCGACATCAGGACGGCCGTCCTGCTGCTCCTGGTGGGTCTGGCAGTCTCCCAGCTGGCTGCCCGGGCCCGGCGACTGCAGGTGATCGCCATCACCGATGCGCGCTATCTGTCCCAGATCCACGACACCGCCGAGCTGGCGAGGTCCACGACTTCCCCCAGCCAGGTAGTCGACAAGGTGAAGCAGCAGCTCACGGAGTTGCTGACCTTGCGTGGCTGCCGGTTCGAGTACGGATCCCTGTTGGGCCATCCGGCACGACTCGAAGCGGACGGCACCGTCATCGTCGGCCACAAGCCGTGGAACGTCGACGAACGAGGGCTGCCGGACGAAGAGGTGGAGCTGCGGGCCTTCGGCAACGGCCACTACTACGGCCGGTTCATGCTCCAGCCGATGCCCGGGGCGAAGCCACCGCTGCAGGCCCGCCTCGTCTCGGTGACCCTCGCCGACCAGGTCGGCGCCGCCCTTGACACCGCCGTGACGGGCCAAGGCGAGTAGCCGCGTAGCGGGCCGCCCCGGGACGAAGGGGGCCGTACCAACACCGCGTCAATGCTCGGCCCGATACTGGCAACATCGCGTCAGGAGCAGGGACGCTCCCCCCGGCTGACGATCGAACCCGGCCGCCGCCTGGACCCAAAAGCGGCACGCCGGTCAGCGCATCCCGGAAGCCGTGAACACCGCCCTTGCCGCTTCGCCGCTGATCCGTTCGTCCAATTCCTTCAGCACTGCTGATCCGCTGAGCAGCGTGCCGCGCTCGATGGACCGGCGGGCGCCCGCGTCCAGCAAGTGCCACAGCAGCGGGTTGTCGATGAGGATGCGGGGGTCGACCTCCACGCACCCACCGTAGGCATCCGTGAGGACCAGACGCATCGCAATCGCGCCCGACCTGCGCACCTCCACCAGGGCGTCGGTGCGCACCTGGTTTGTGCGGACGAAGGTCCGAACGGCGAGCCACCCCTCACCCGCGGTCACACGCGGAGGCAGGGCGACGGCGAAGACCATGGCCCCCAGCGTGGCCCAGAGGCCGATGCGCAGCCCTGTGAGCCCGCCTGAACCCCAGTCGAACAGCGTCGTCAGACCGAGGAATACCACCGCGCCGTAGACCGCCCACCGGGCGCCGACGGCCCACCAGCGATCGACGGCGATCTGCCCTGTCTCTCGCCTGTGCAGCTCACCACGCAGCGGGAACGTTCGATCGGTCGGTCTCCCCATGCAGGCACGGTAGGCAGGCCCGGCCTGCGCTCCCCGTTCTTAATGCCGTCTTGATGTCGATCATCCGCTTCTTGATGTCGTCTTGACGCCTCTTGACGCCCATCGGTCGGACGATGCGGATGTGCCTGCCGACAGAGGCGCAGGGGGTGACGGACCCCGGTTCAGTGCTGTTGGCTCTCGTCCTGCTCGTGGGGCAGCAAGGTATAGGTCGGGTTGGCCATGGTGAGGTAGCCGTTCGTGGCTCCGATCATGCCCGCCACGCGCAGCTGCGCCCCGGTCTCGATGCCCGGCACGGACCGTCGGCCGTAGAAGACGAGGGTGAGGCCGCCGGTCTCGTCGTACAGCTCGCATTCGAGGCGAGGCGAGCCGGAGACCGGGGTGACCTGCAGGGCGCGTATGCGGCCGGTGACGGTGGCCCGCTGCCGCCAGGCAAGGTCGCCGATCGCTGTGGTGCCGTCCGGGCGACACAGCGGGGGGCTGTCCGGCACGTCGGAGTGGGTGAGCAAGGTCGGAGCCGTGCGCCGGTTCGCTGTGGCGGAACGACGGGCACGGGCAGTGCCGTTACCCTCCCCGTGCCGGTCCTCGCGCCCGGCCACTACGGCACGGCCGCTGCGCGGGCTCCCATGGCCCGCATGGGCGCTTTCCGACTTCTCGATCGCCGTCGCGACGTCGAACGGCACCACGATCGCGGCGACATGAGGGAGCCTGCTGACCGCCTGCGCGATCGAGTCACCGAAGCGGCTGTGCAGCAGCCGGCCCACCAGGGGACCGTAGGCGCGCCGCGGTATCAGCAGCGTCACCTCGGTGTCGCCGTCGGCGGCGGTGCGGGCCGCGAGTTCGGCGGCTGCGCGCCTGATCCGCCGGTCGAGGCACTCGACGATCTCCAGCGGTACGTCCGCGGCGCGGCTTGCCTCCCACTCGGCGCGCAGCCGCGCTGCGTTGCGGTCGTCCACCATCCAGTGCACCGCCCTCAGCTCTGCGGGGCGCAACGACCGTGCATAGCGCAGGGCCTTGATGACGGCCAGGTCGAGCCTGTCCACGAGCACGTAGACCACGCTGCGGGTCCAGGTGGGCACGCTGGCGGTGGCGGGTGCGGCGCGCAGGACCGCGGTCTCCACGCGATAGCGGCTGTTGGTGCGAATCAACGCCCAGACGCCGATCGGGAAGATCACCACGACCATCCAGGCGCCTTCGGTGAACTTGGTGATCGCGAAGATCAGCACCACGGCAGCGGAGGCGATCGCGGCGGCCCCGTTGATCACCAACCGCGCCGTGCGGTGCCGCTCCTGACGCGACCAGTGGTACTTGAACAGGCCGGAGGCCGCCATCACGAATCCGGTGAAGACGCCGATTGCGTAGAGCGAGACCAGCTTGGTCAGATTGCCCTGGGTGCCGATGAGCAGCAGGAGCGAGACCGCGGTCAGCACGATGATGCCGTTGGAGAAGGCGAGCCGGTGGCCGCGGATGGTCAGCTGCCGTGGCAGGAAGGAGTCCTCGGCCACGAAGCTGGCCAGGAACGGGAAGCCGTTGAAGGATGTGTTGCCGCCGGTGTAGAGGATCAGCGCCGTGGCCACCTGCACGAAGGTGAACATCACGTTGCCGAAGCCGCTCTGTCCGAAGACCAGATGGGCCTCCTGCGCAAGCACGGTCGGGCTCCCGGAGGCATACGGCATCGCATGCGTCTGCCAGGCCAGCGTGGAGACGCCGAGGACCAGGATGCCGAGGATGACGCTCATGATCACCAACGTGCGGCGCGCGTTGGAGCCTTGGGGCTCCCTGAAGGCGCTCACGCCGTTCGAGATGGCCTCCAGGCCGGTCAGCGAGGAGCCGCCGTTGGCGAAGGCCCGGAGCATGATGAACAGCGATGCGCCCATCAGCAGGCCGCCGCCCGGATGCCCGAGGCCTATCGTGCCGGCATCGTGCAGTTGGGCGTCGGTGAGCCGCGGCAGGTTGCCGAGGGCGAGCCGCACCAGTCCTACTACCACTGTCAGGCCGGTGGCCAGGACGAACAGATAGGTCGGCAGCGAGAAGGCGCGGCCCGCCTCACGGATGCCACGCAGGTTCCCGTAGCACAGCAGGCACACCACGCCGATGGTGATCCACAATTTGTGCGGATCGATGTTCATGTGGAAGAGCAGCTGCAGCATGGAGGCGACGGCGTCGGTCCCGGCCGCGGTCTGCACCGCCACCGTCACGATGTAGTCGATCAGCAGCGCGACCGCCGCGATCTGGGCAACGCGGGGGCCGAAGTTCTCGCGCGCCACGACGTACGAACCACCGGCCCGCGTGTACGTCATGACGACGTCCCGGTACGCCAAGGTCAGCAGGAACAGCAGCGCGAGGATGATGCCGGTGACGGGCATCACCAGGGCGAAACCCGCCACACCGACGGCGGGAAGGAGCACCGTGAGCATCTGCTCCGTGCCGTACGCGCTGGAGCTGATGCAGTCGGGCGCGAGCACGCCGAGCGCGATGGGCTTGGAGAGCTTCTCGTTGTGCAGCGCGGCGGTGACGAGCGGCGGACCGAGAAATGTCTTCTTCAGCCGGTACCCGAGGCTTTCGGGCAGATCGACATCGATCGAGAGCGCTCCGGGGCGGCGCGGCGCGGCAGCCGTCGATGCGGGCTTTGTCTCGGTAGCCATCGGTATGTCCGTTCGGCTGGGCTGAGCTGAGATGAAATTGGCCGAAGAGCCGACCAATTCTTAACGGGAACACAGCGCGAGAAACGGACAAACGGCATTGAACTTCCCTAGATCTTAACGGGTTCTTGTCACCGGGCATGCGGAACCCCCGTGATGGTTCGCCGTTGTCGTGCTGCTGCCGCGTTAGCGTGCTGGGCATGAAGGACCAGGACATGCCGCAGGGTGGCGGTGGCGCGCACCGTCCGGGCACGCGCCGTCCGGGCGCGCACCGTCCGGGCACGCGCCGCCGGTTCCTCGCGGCCTGCGGGGCCGCGGGCGGCCTGGCGGCCCTTACGGCGGCGCTGGTGCTCAGCGGCGTCGGCCTGTCGCTGGCCGGCATCGTGCTCATCTACCTCACCGCGGTGGTGCTCGTGGCCGCCACCTGCGGAGTACGTCTGGCTCTGGCATCCGCGGTCGCCTCGGACGTACTGGTCAACTACTACTTCGTACGCCCCTTCCACACCCTGAGTGTGGACAGCCAGGACTCGTTCATCACCCTGGCCGTGTACGTGGTGGTCGCCGCCACCGTCAGCGTCGCGGTCGATCTGGCCGCACGGCAGCGGGCCGCCGCCGCCCGCAGCGGCCTGGAAGCGGCACTGCTCGCCCGCATCACCCAGACGCCGCTGGAGGAGCGGTCGTTGAGCGCCGTTCTGGAACACGTCCGCGACACCTTCGGGATGACCGGAGCGGCGCTCCTGGAAAGCAGCGAGGACGGCGAGCAGCCGGTGGCCGTCGTCGGGCACGCGCCCTCCGCGCAACCGGTGTTGTCCGTATCGGCGGGCGAACGTCTGCGGCTGGTAGCCGACGGACCACCCGTCATCGCCGCGGACCAGCGATTCCTCACCCTGCTGGCCACCGCTGCTGCCCGCGCCCTGCAGGCCGAGCGCCTCGCCGCCGAGGCCGCGCAGGCCCGCGAGTTGGCCGAGATCGACAAGCTGCGGGCCGGGCTGCTGGCCGCCGTCGGCCACGACCTGCGCACCCCGCTGGCAGGCATCAAGGCGTGCATCTCGAGCCTCTGCGAACCCGAGCTGTCGCTCACCGAAGCCCAGCAGGCCGAACTGCTGGCCACCGTCAACGCCTCCGCCGACAAGATGAACGCGTTGGTCGAGAACCTGCTCGCGCTCAGCCGTCTGCAGGTCGGCGCGTTGAGCGTGCACCCCCGCCCCACAACCCTGGACGAGGTCGTGGCCGCCGCCCTCCTGCACACCTCCGTGCCCGAAGAGCACCACCTGGATGTGCATGTGCCCGACGACCTGCCTGCGGTCTGGGCCGACCCGGGCCTACTGGAACGGGTCGTCGCCAACCTGGTCGACAACGCGCTGCACGCCTCGCCCGACGGTCGTCCCGTCCACCTGCACGCCTGCCAGGAACAGGACGGGCTCCGCCTGCGGATCATCGACCACGGACCGGGGATCCCCGCCGCCGACCGCGAACGCGTCTTCGCCCCGTTCCAACGCCTGCACGACCGCACCACCGATCACGGCCTCGGACTGGGCCTGGCCATCGCCCGCGGCTTCACCGAGGCCATGGGCGGTAGCCTCGCTCCGACCGAAACTCCCGGCGGCGGCCTGACCATGACCCTCACCCTCCCGGCAGCACCATGACCCGCATCCTCCTCGTCGACGACGATCCGCACCTGCTGCGTGCGCTGACCATCGCCCTGACGGCCGGTGGCTATCAGACCAGCGCTGCCTCCGACGCCGCCGGCGCCCTTCAGGCCGCGGCCACCGCCGCGCCCGACCTCGCCGTCATCGATCTCGGCCTGCCCGACCTCGACGGCATCACCATCGTCGAGAGCCTGCGCGGCTGGTCCACGGCCCCGATCATCGTGCTCTCCGCCCGCCACGACCAGACCGCCAAGATCAACGCGCTGGACGCGGGCGCCGACGACTACGTCACCAAACCCTTCGGCATGGGTGAACTCCTCGCCCGTATCCGCGCCGCCCTGCGCCGGGCCGCGCCCTCGGAGGAACAGCCCGTGATCACCACGGCCGCCTTCACCATCGACCTGGCCGCCAAGCGCGTCACCACCTGCGGCGGAGAGACCCGGCTCACCCCCACCGAATGGCACCTGCTGGAGACCCTGGTCCGCAGCCCCGGGCACCTGGTCACCCAGCGCCAACTCCTGCAAGAGGTATGGGGACCCCGCTACGAGACCGAGACCAACTATCTGCGGGTGCACCTGGCCAACCTGCGCCGCAAACTCGAACCCGATCCCTCACGCCCCCGCTACCTGATCACCGAGCCGGGCATCGGCTACCGCTTCGCCCCCGAAACGCCAGGACCCTGAACGCATACCGTGGCGGCGCCGGGTCGGCGTCGCCGGACTCAGCCGGTGGGGTGGGCTGTACGGTCATCGGCTGCTCCCACTGGTGATGCTCCGACCGCGGGCTCGGTGGCCTGGCCGGTCACCGACTGGAGTTGGTACGGAACGCTGGCGACGATGACGCGGCGCTGGAACAGCAGACGGCTCTTCAGGCGCAATGCGGACTGGTTGTGCAGCAGTTGCTCCCACCAGTGGCCGAGCACGTACTCCGGGATGTAGACGGTGACCATGTCGTTCGGGTTCTCCGTCCGCAGCCGCTTGACGTAGTCGACCACGGGCCGGGTGATCTCCCGGTACGGGGAGGCGATCACGGTGAGCGGGACCGAGATGTCCCGGTCGTCCCACTGCTGTTTGAGGGACGCGGTCTCCGGGTCGTCCAGGTCGACGGTGACCGCCTCCAAGCGGCTGGGGCGCGTGGCCTTCGCGTAGCCGAGTGCGCGCAGCGTGGGCAGGTGCAGCTTGGAGACGAGCACGATCGCGTGGATGTTGGACGGTGTCGTGAACTTGAAGTCGGCCGGCGGGGTCAGTTCCTTGGCCACCTGTGCGTAGTGGCGTTGGATGCCGCGCATCAGCAGCCAGATCAGCGGCATGGCGACGCACACGATCCACGCGCCCTTGGCGAACTTCGTCGTCAGCACGATCACCAGCACGGAACCGGTGAACCCGGCGCCGATCGCGTTGATCACCCGGGAGCGCATCATGTGGCGGCGTGCCGCGGGGTCGGTGGTGGTGCGCAGCAGACGGTTCCAGTGGCGGATCATGCCGGTCTGGCTGCAGACGAAGGAGACGAACACGCCGACGATGTACAGCTGGATCAGCCGGGTCGGGGACGCCTGGAACGTCACCACGAGCAGGATCGCGAAACCGGCCAGCAGCAGAATGCCGTTGGAGTACGCCAGCCGGTCACCGCGGGTGTGCAGCTGCCGAGGCAGGTAGCCGTCCTTGGCGAGGATCGAGGCCAGCACCGGGAAGCCGTTGAACGCGGTGTTCGCGGCGAGGACCAGGATCAGTGCGGTGACGAACTGCAGGATGAAGAAGAACGGCGAACTGCCGCCGAACACCGATCGGGCGACCTGCGCGATCACGGTGCGCGGGGTCTGACCTGCCGGGAGGCCGACCAGATCGGACGGGTCGGCGGCGTGCACGTGTCCCGCGAGAGCCAGCGCGGTGACGCCGGCGAACATCGACACCGCGATCGCGCCGAGCAGGGCCAGTGTGGTGGCGGCGTTCTTGCTCTTCGGCTTCTTGAACGCGGGAACGCCGTTGCTGATCGCCTCCACACCGGTCAGCGCGGTGCAGCCGGAGGCGAAGGCGCGCAACAGCAGGAATATCAGTGCCAGTCCGCCGAAGGTGCCGGTGGCCTTGATGTGGTAGTTCGCGCTCTCCGCGACGATGTGGTGGCCGGTGGCGATCTTGAAGATGCCCCAAAGGATCATCGTGGCGACCGCCGCGATGAAGCAGTATGTGGGCACCGCGAACGCCGCGCCGGATTCCCGCACGCCGCGCAGGTTCATCAGCGTGATCACCGCGATCACCACCACGGCGATCAACACGACGTGCGCGTTGAGGGCCGGGAGCGCCGATGCCAGGTTCGCGACGCCGGAGGAGACCGACACGGCCACGGTCAGCACGTAGTCGACCATCAGCGCGCTCGCCACCGTCAACCCGACCTTCGGTCCGAGGTTGGTCGTGGCGACCTCGTAGTCACCGCCGCCGGAGGGGTAGGCGTGCACGTTCTGCCGGTACGAGGCGACGACCACGAGCATCAGCAGCCCGACCGCGGCGGCGATGTACCAGGTGAAGTGGAAGAACGCGAGGCCGCCTGCCGAGAGGACCAGCAGGATCTCCTCTGTGGCGTACGCGACCGACGACAGGGCGTCGGACGCGAAGACCGGCAGAGCGATTTTTTTGGACAGGGTGGCTTCAGAGAGCTTCTCGCTGTGCACTGGCGGACCCACGAGAACCCGCTTGAACAGCCCCATCGTCGACGGCATGCCCGGCATCGTATGCCCCGGCCTGCAACGAGGGCGAGGGCCCCCGAGGACTTCCGATTCCGCAGTTCACCGGCGCTCACGGCGACGATCCGAATGAAGAGGTGGGCCAGGGATACGTGGTGCGAATGGTCGGCCGTGGCCTGATGCTGCCCGAAGCGGCTGGTCCGGGACACGGGGAAGGAACCTGGCTGCACCGGCGGGGCCGTGGGAGCTTCGTCACAGATCTTCCCCTGGCACACCGGCCCTCGAAGCCTGCTTCGGGCGCCGTCGCCGTGTCCGGGCTGACTCGCAGCGACAGGCGAAGTGGGCCCCGGTCGAGCCGGCGTGCGCCGTCAAGCACGGTTGCGTAGCGTTCCCTCCCATCGAGTTGTCCACGGTGGAGCAGGCAGTCGCCCCTGCGCCGCCCCTAGCGTCTGGGGACCATCACCAGGCGAGGGGCTCAGACATGGACTGGCTCATCCGGGACTATCGCGAGGACGACCTCGCGACCGTCGTCCATCTCATCGACACCACTGCCGAGCTCGGCCAGGAGTCGGTCTTCTCCCTCGCCGAGTGCATCAGCGCGCTGACCTCCCGCCAGCCTGCGGTCGTCGCCGTACACAGAGGTGCGCCCATCGGCTCGGCGCTCGCATGCCTGGCGGGCGAGCGGGCCTGGGTGATGCGCATCGCCATCGAACCGGCCTGGCGCGGGCGTGGCCTGGCCAGCGCGCTGCTGATGGAGCTCGAACGGCGCCTGGTCGCGGCCCGCGTGCGGCGCATCGCCTACGTGCTGCCGGCGGACGAGCTGCTCGGCGAGGGCCTGAGCAACGCGGGCTACACGCGGCGGCCCGCGGTGGCGTACTACGAGAAGGACGAGCCGCCGACCGGTCCCATGGCCGACTACCTCGAAGAGCTCGGCGGCCGGTGGCTGCCGGGCCACCTGTGGGCCGATGTGGCCGGCATGAAGGCGGAGAAGGACCTGATCGAACGCCGCGTTGTCATGCCGCTCGCCGAACCGGAGCGAGCTGCCCGGCACGGGGTGCGCCCGCCCAGGGCCATCACCCTTTTCGGCCCGCCCGGCACCGGAAAGACGACCTTCGCGCGGGCCATCGCCTCCCGCCTCGGCTGGCCCTTCGTCGAACTGCTCCCCTCACGCCTCGCGGACGAAGGCAACCTCGCCACCGCGTTGCGCAGCGCTTTCGCGCGGATCGCCGAGCTCGAACGCGTCCTGGTCTTCATCGACGAGGTGGAGGAGATCGCTCCCGTCCGCGGCGAAGGAACCCCTCCCGGTATGCACGGGGTCACCAACGAACTGCTCAAACTCATCCCGGGCTTCCGGGAACGGGACGAGCGGCTGCTGGTCTGCGCCACCAACTCGATCCGCTCGCTCGATCCCGCCTTTCTCCGCCCCGGCCGCTTCGACTACCTGATCCCGATCGGCACACCCGACGCGGAGGCCCGATCCGCGATCTGGTCCCGTTACACCGGCGGCCGCACCGAGGTCGACCTGGACGCCCTGGTCGCCGCGAGCGAGCTGCTCACGCCGGCCGACATCGAGCACGCCGCCCGCATCGCCGCGCAGTCGGCGTTCGAACGCGACCTCGCCCAGCCCGGCCCCGTACCCGAACGCCAGGACGGCGCGACCACGGACGACTACCTCACCGCGCTGAAGCAATGCCGGCCCACCGTCACCTCCGGCATGGTCGACGAATTCATCGCGGACATCTCTTCGCACGCCCGCATATAACGCTCCCTTCTCGCGGACGGCGCACTGCTCGGGTGGCGGGGCGGCCGGTCCGGCGGGCGCCGGGGGCACAGACGATCAGCACGCGGAAGGACTCCCGACCTCATCCGGGCCGGGAACTCCGGGAGGCTGTCGGGCCGCTCCCGCCAGACCTCATCCTGATGCAGACTTGAAGTTGTTGCAAGTCATTCGCAATAGTGGCTCCAGATGATCACCCGGCACCCGAAAGGCTTCCCCTCATGAGCCAGTACGCCCTGCCGGACCTGCCCTACGACTACGCCGCGCTGGAACCGGCGATCACCGGGCAGATCCTGGAGCTGCATCACGCCAAGCACCACGCCGCCTACGTCAAGGGCGCCAACGACACCCTCGAACAGCTCGCCGAGGCCCGCGAGAAGGAGCAGTACGGCAACTTGGTCGGCCTGGAGAAGACCTACGCCTTCAACCTCTCCGGCCACGTCCTGCACTCGATCTTCTGGCAGAACCTCTCCCCCCACGGCGGGGACCGCCCCGATGGCGCCCTGGCCGACGCCATCGACGACCACCTCGGCGGCTTCGAGGCGTTCAAGCGGCAACTCTCCCTTGCCACGTCGACCGTGCAGGGCTCCGGGTGGGGTGTGCTCGCCTGGGAACCGCTCGGCCGCCGCCTGGTCGTCGAGCAGGTCTACGACCATCACGGCAACGTCGGTCAGGGCACCACCCCGCTGCTGGTCTTCGACGCGTGGGAGCACGCGTACTACCTGCAGTACAAGAACGTCCGCCCCGACTACGTCACCAAACTGTGGGACTTGGTCGACTGGGAAGACGTGGCCGCCCGCTACTCCGCCGCGGCCGACGCTTCCTGACCAGCGGTAGCCAACTCCCCTTCGCCACAGGCACTTGGGCGGCGCCGCCGGCACCAGCAGATCGGCCACCGATGCGGTCGGCGGCGACCACCGAGAGGACGGTGAGACCGAGAGCGCCGCCGATCCGACGGGAGGTGTTGACCAGGCCGGAGACCAGGCCCGCCCCGGAGGGCGCGGCACCGGAGATGGCGGCCGCGGCAGCGGGGTCGTCGCGGCGGGCCGGTCAGCAGCCGGTCGTCGGATACGAGCGCGGCGACACGCTGGAAGCCGTCGCCGAACTGCGGTGGCCGGGCCGGGATTTGGTGTCACGCACGGACACCCCCGGCGGTGACGCCTTCCGGACACGCGTTGGTAACGTCCCGGTTCAGCCGTCTAGGCCGTACCGACTGGTCGGTACTACCCTCTGCTCACACCGCCGGACCAGGCACAAGCGCACAAGCGCGGGACGCCCACGGTTCCGGCGCTCCGGAGGAGGCCGTATGTCCACCATCCCGCCCTCGGTCGACGACGCCGGCTCAATGCCCGACCCCCGCGCCACCATCCCCTCACTCGCCACCCGGCTGTTCCGCCGCGACCTGGCGCATTACCCCGACGCAGGACGACGCTACGCGTATCTGGCCATCGTGGTCATAACCACCGTCGTTCTGTACTACGAGCTCTACGTCCAGTACGCGGTCGCCACATCGATCATCACGCACTTCCACATGACCTACCGGTACTTCGTGTGGGTGTCCGTCATCGGCAACGCCGTGGGGGCGTTCGCTTCCCTGGTGGCCGGGCTCGCCGATCGCTGGGGCCGGGCCAACATGGTGGTCTACGGGCTTCTCGTCACCGGTGTGCTGGTGCTCTTCGCCCTGCCCAGCGCTCCCGACAAGACCGTCTTCCTCGTCTCCTTCGCGGCCGTCTGCTTCGTCGAGGGGAT
Organism: Streptomyces humicola; assembly: GCF_024436035.1. Lineage (GTDB taxonomy): Bacteria > Actinomycetota > Actinomycetes > Streptomycetales > Streptomycetaceae > Streptantibioticus_B > Streptantibioticus_B humicola. Next base: position 35,892 of record NZ_JANFNG010000007.1, on the reverse strand, counting down.
CGTTCTGGTGGCCACCCCGGCTCTGATCCGCGACTTCTCACCGCAGCTCGGCCGGGCCACCGCCATGGGGTACTGGACCATGGGCCCGGTCATCGGCAGCCTGGTCGTCACCACCGTCACCAGCAGCACGCTGTCGTCCTCCAGTTGGCAGGACGAGCTGCGCTACGCCGGCCTCACGGGCCTGATCGTGTTCGTCGTCGCCCTCTTCGGGCTGCACGAGCTCTCCCCCCGACTGCGCGACCAGATCATGGTCAGCATCCGCGACCGGGCTCTGATCGAGGCACGGGCCACAGGCATCCACCCCGAGCGCTCGTCGCACGGCGGCTGGCGGCAGATGCTCCACCTCGACGTCGTCGGCTCCGCCTTCGCCGTCAGCGTCTTCCTCCTGCTCTACTTCGCCGCAGTAGGCAACTTCGTCGTCTACTTCGCCACCACCTTCGGCTACAGCGAACAGCGCACCAACGCTCTGGCCAACTGGTACTGGGCCGCCAACGCCATCTCCCTGGTGGCTGCCGGGTTGTTCTCCGACTTCCTCAAGGTCCGCAAGCCATTCATGATCGTCGGCGCACTCGGGTCGATCGCGGTCACCTCCGCCTTCGCCGTCAGCGCGACCCGTCCCAACACCGGCTACTACACGTTCGCTTGGCTATTCGTCGGCATCGGAGCGCTGGCCGGCCTCGCCTACGCACCGTGGATGGCGAGCTTCACCGAGACCGTCGAGAAGCACAACCCGGCTGCTACGGCCACCGGCCTTGCCGTGTGGGGGTGGATCATCCGCGTGGTGGTCGCTGTCTCCGCGGCCTTCGTCCCGGCGGTGGTGACCTCCGTGACTCCGTTGGTCGACCACGGCGCCGAGGTCGCGGCCGCTCAGGCGCGGGCCGAACCGGCACTGTCCATCATCAACGCGCACCCGCGGCTCTTCGCCGAACTCGCAGGATACCCACGGACGACGGTGCCTCCGGCGCTCGCCGCGCAGGCGCTGCACCAGGTGGGGCCTGCCGGTCTCGCCGTCGTGCAGAAGGCGCAGCCGCAGCTCGCGCTCCTGCAGAAGTACGGCCCGCAGGTGCAGAAGGCCGCAGCCGAAGGGCCGGGGCAGTGGCAGACCTGGTGGTGGGTCACCGTGGGCGGCCAAGCGGTGTTCGTGCCCTTTGTTTTCATCATGGCCGGGCGCTGGAGCCCGAAGAAGGCCCGAGAGGACGCCGAGGAACACCGGCGCAGCGTCGACCGCGCACTGGCATCCCTGGCGGCCGACAGAGCCTGACGATGCGTCGGGCAGCGGCGCCGGGAACCGCTCGGCGCCGCAGGCGAAGAAGCCGGGCGGTGATCAGTCGACCGGCTTCTCCCAGACCGAGACGTGCCGACGGCTCTCGCTCGTGAAGGGCTGCCGTGTCCATCCGTCCCAGCGCTCGCGCAAGCGCATCCCCGCGAGCTGGGCCATCAGGTCGAGTTCCGACGGCCACACATACCGGAAGGGGATCGATCGGTACGTGCCGTGCCCGTCTGCGACCTCGACGTAGTTCGAACTCATCGCCTGGGTGGCGACGTCGTAGACATCGAACGCCCACCGCGCCGGGCTCACATGGAACGGCACGACATTCTGGCCGGCAGGCAGCTTCCGCAGTTCGGGGACCGTGACCTCGGCGACGAAGCAGCCACCGGGTTCGAGGTGAGACGCGACGTTGCGGAAACAGGCCACTTGTGCTGCCTGCGTCGTCAGATTCATGATCGTGTTGAAGACCAGATACGCGACGGAGAACGTCCCGTCCGCCTTCGTCGTCGCGAAGTCTCCGATCGTCACGCCGATGGCGTCGCCGCCCGGCTTGGCGCGCAGCCGGGCAACCATCGCCCGCGACAGATCGATGCCGTGGACCGGGACTGCGCGACGTGCCAGCGGCAAAGCGATACGACCCGTCCCGATGCCCAGCTCAAGGGCCCGGCCGCGGCCGGCCAGGCCCTCCAGTACGTCGACCGCCGGGTCCACGACGCTCGGCTCGAACATGTCTGCTGACGACTCGTCATACCTGGCCGCAACGAGCTCCCCGAAGTAGCCGTCCTCGTCGTCCATCGCCCGACCGTACTGCGAAGGTCCGGCGCGGAGCACGCGATTTTCCGCTCAGCTGTTCACTCAGCCGCGGTACGCGTCAGGCAATCGCCCCAGAGCGCGGCGAGCTGCGAGGGGATCTGCGGGATGGCCGCACAGCCGCGGGAGCCGGCAGGAAAGCCGTCGCTGTTCACGAAGGTCCAGGAACCGTGCATGGGGGCGGAGAAGTACTTCATCGCGGCGCCGTCGTCCTGCAGCGCTACCTGTTCGGCGTAGGTCGCGCCGCTGGTGAGCGTGAAACGGGTGGCGGCGTAGAGGACCTGGCCGCAACGACCGTAGTAGAAGGTGCCCTTGACAGGGGTGATGTGGACGAGGTTCGGCTGCGCCTGGTGGCCGTACGCACTGGTGACGGCCTGCTTGACGCTGTCCGGGACGGCCAGTGACGTACAGGAGCCCGTGCCGGCCCGGGCGGGAGACGGTGAGGCCGTCGTCGGGATGCCGGAGGACGGTCGGGACGGCGCGGTGCCGGAGGAGGACGGCGCCAGTTTCGGCGTCGCGCTCACGTGAACTGGGGACGTGCATCCGGCGGCAAGAGCGCCGGCAGCCAGGACCACGGCCACGTGCATCAGGGAACGTCTCGTGGAACATCTGGTGGACCATCTGGGAAGTCTCATGCCAACCGACCTTCTGGTATCCGATGGGGCCTTCTTGAACAGGACACGCCCGGACCATCAGGTCGGTTGCCACCAGGTCGGTTGCATTTGCCGCAACGTTCCCCCCACGCACAGTTCCACCCACTGGTTCCCGCAGGCGAACTCTCAGGCCGAGGACTCCGAGGACTCCGAGGACGGCGAGGACGGCGAGGACGGCGAAGGCTTGCGGGCCAGCAGGTAGGCCTGCGGAACCTTCTCCGACGCATCGGGTTCTCGTACAAGACGGGCCTGCACCACGAACCCGGTCCGGCTCAGCAGCTCGGCGACGCCCTCGGGCTGCAGCCGGTTGAAGTCGAGCGCCACCGGATGGCCGAACGGCTGTGCCAGGTGCAGGGGTTCGTCGCCGACCTGGAAGGCGAGGAGCAGATGGCCACCCGCGGCCAGCAGCCGATGGAACTCGGCGAAGACGGCCGGCAGCCGCCCCGGTGGGGTGTGGATGACGGAGTACCAGGCGACGACGCCGGCAAGGGCACCGTCCGCCAGGCCCAGGTCGGTCATCGAGCCCACCTCGAACCGAACTCCCGGATGCTCCCGCCTCGCCAGAGCAACCATCTCCGGCGACAGATCGATGCCGAAGACCTCCAGCCCGAGCGAGCGCAGGTGCGCCGTCACACGGCCGGGGCCGCAGCCGAGATCGGCGACCGGGCCCGCACTGCTGTCGCCTCCGGCGCGCACGAGTTCGGCGAACGCGGCGAGCATGGCACGCCCCAGCGGCTTGGCTTCGAGCTCGGCACGGAAGCGCTCGGCGTAGTCGGCGGCGATCGCGTCGTAGAACGTCCGGGTGGTGCGCAGGAGGGCAGCGTCGGTCATGGCCGACGACACTAGTACGCAGAACCGATGACGACGGTGGCGTTCAATTCCTCGCAGCGGGCCACTCGCGGGATCAGGCCGCTTCCGGCGATCGTCCCGACGGCCTGCCCCGCCTGGCGCTCGCTCGTCTCGATCAGCAAGTGACCGCCCGGCGACAGCCAATGCGGCGCCTCGGCGGTCACCCGCCGCAGGATGTCGAGGCCGTCCGCGCCACCGTCGAGCGCGACGCGCGGCTCGTGCACGCGCGCCTCCGCAGGCAGCAGGGACACCGCTTCGGTAGGTACGTAGGGCACGTTGGCGACGAGCACGTCGACACGGCCGCGCAGCGCAGCGGGCAACGGCTGGTAGAGGTCGCCCTCGTAGACGTGTTCGCCCACCGCGGCTACGTTGCGACGAGCGCACCGCACCGCTGCGGGATCGATGTCGACGGCGTACAGCACGGCCGGCCGCTCCAGGGCCGCGACCAGCGCTGCGCCCACCGCGCCGGAGCCGCAGCACAGGTCGACGACGACAGCTTGCGCCGCCGGGCCGCCCGCCGGGGCGAGCGCGGCGGCCTCGCGGACGAGGAACTCGCTACGACGGCGCGGTACGAACACGCCGGGATCCACAGCGATCCGCAGACCGCAGAACTCCGCCCAGCCCAGCACATGTTCCAGCGGCAGACCCGCGACGCGCCGGTCCACCATGGCGGCGAGTTCGGTCGGCGTCCGCGCCGTGGAGACGATCAACTCCGCCTCGTCCTCGGCGAAGACGCAACCGGCGGCGCGGAGTCTGGTGACGATGCTTGACGACGAAGAAGACGACGAAGACGACGAAGACGAAGACGAAGACGACGAAGACGACGAGGAAGAGGAAGAGGAAGACGAAGGGGACACGAGAGCCTTTCGGGGCGACGAAGGGCGCTCTCGGTCGCCTATGCCGGTTGTACGGCGGCGCCGTGAGGTGAGAGCACCCGGCCTGACATGGCGGTAATGGGGCCCACCTCCTCGAACGTCATATCCAATCCATACCTGGAGCTCGCAACATTACCCCAGACGTCCCGTGAGCTGCCCCACAATCCCCTATGCCGGTCTTCTGAAAATGAAAACCAATTCTGTACACTTTATCGGCATGAGCTCGGTGAACGAGGTGAACGGCGAGGTGAACGGCGGTACGCGGCGGCTGCGCGTGGCGGTCGTCGCCGGGCTGTGCCCCGGCGCCCGGCGCGCCGCCGTCGGGGAGATCCTGCGCACCGTGCCCGGCACCGTCGTCCTGCACCACGACCTGGCGGCCGCCGTGGCGCAGGGCGCGGTGCGCCGCACACTGCGCGACGCGAACGGCCCGCTCACCAGCGGCGACGCTCCCCTCGTCGACGGCTCCGCCGACCGGGCGATGCGCGACGACCTCGTCCCCCAACTGCTCGACCTCGCCGGGACCGGCGCCTACCGCCTCGCCGTCGTCGAGCTGTGGGACTCCGTCGACCCGCGGCCCATAGCCGCACGCCTCGCGGAATGCCCCACGGTGGAGCTGACGGGGGTGGCCACCGCCGTCGATCCGGCCCTCGTCCTGCCGTCCCTGCGAGCGCCCCGACAGGGCGGCGACGGCCTGGCCGCCGCCTTCACGCGGCAGATCGAATACCCCACCGTCATCGCCCTCGCCGAAGGCGAGCACCGCGCGAGCGAGGCCGACCACGCCCTGCTGGCCCAACTCACCCCCGCCGCACGCCACTTCACCCTCGGCACCCCCGGCACCCCCGGCACCCCCGGCACCCCCGGCACCCCCGGCACCCCCGGCACAGGATCATTCGGACCCGCCCTGCTTGCTGGATTCGACGCCACGGCAGCCTCCGCCCGCCTTCACCCGGCCACCGCCTTGCTGCCCCAGGAGGCCTCAGCACACGGGGTCACCACCCTCGTCTGGCGCCACCGCCGTCCCTTCCACCCGGGACGGCTCCGCGCCGCGCAAGAGGAGCTGGCCCGCGCCGCCGTCCGCAGCCGCGGGCGCTGCTGGGTCGCCGACCGTCCCCACGCCATGCTCTCGTGGGATGCCGCAGGCGGAGAACTCCGCCTCGACGAGGTCGGCCCGTGGCTCGCCGCACTGCCCGACACACCTTCTGCCTGGGAGGCCGTCCCCGCCGAACACCGCGCCGCCGCCGCCCTCGACTGGCACCCCGTCCTCGGCGACCGCCGCCAGCAGCTCACCTTCACCTCGCCCGGCCTCGACCGCGACGCGCTCCTCGACCTGCTCGACTCCTGCCTGCTCACCGACGCCGAGTACGCGCAGTACACGGCCGGCCGCGCCGCCGAGGCGCACGTCCGCTGAACGCGCGGGAACGTCACGCAGGTGCGATCACGCCTCTTCGAGCCTGCCGCCGTAAGCGCACAGCCCCCAGGTCGCGACCACGTCGAGCGCGATGATCACCAGCGACCAGAACGGGTACGCAGGGTCCCACCCCGTGCCCCGACCGGGCGCCGACAACCGCTCCTCCGCTCCTCCGCTCCTCCGCGCCCCGGGGGCTCAGGTGCGCGGCGGCAGCGGCAAGGGCAGCCCCGGCAGACCGTCGATGCTGGTGCCGTTGTGCTCCTTGGCGGCGCAGTACGCGGCGAACTCCTCGTCCGTCTTGCGGCCGAAGTACTCGGCGTGCAGCGGCCGCTCGCCCCGGTAGTCCATGAACGGGACGGCGAAGCCGCAGCTGTCGCTGACCCGCTCCGCGGCGACGAGGACGATCACGCGCACCCCGGGGGCGTCGGCCTCGCCGAAGTGCGGGAGGAGCTCCGCAAAGCGCGGGTCGTCCCGGAAGACCGGCTCGCCGCGCCCATGCACCCGGACGACGGTGGGCGGGCCGTCGAAGGCGCACCACATCAGGGTGATGCGCCCGTTCTCCCGCAGATGGGCGATGGTCTCCGCGTGGCTGCCGCCGAAGTCCAGATACGCCAGCCGCCGCTCGTCGAGCACGGTGAGCGTGCCCGCCCGGCCCTTCGGCGACAGATTGACGTGGCCGTCCCCGTCGAGCGGAGCCGTGCCAACGAAGAAGACCGGCTGACGCTCGATGAAGGACCGCAGCCGGCCGTCGATGCGTTCGTATAGCTTCCCCATACAGTCATTGGAACAGGTTCCGCCCGCGGTGAGCCCACCATTTCAGCCGGTGGACAGCACTGGCGGCACCGACGGCGCCCACGCCACCGCGAGTGCGCCGCGACCGCCCGGCGATAGGGTGGGTATTCGTACGACAACCATCGGACAAGACCGGGCAAGGAGACGCGCGCCATGAGCACCCGCACCGCAGTGGTCACCGGAGCGAGCAGCGGCATCGGGGCGGCCACGGCCCGCAGGCTCGCCGCCGCCGGCTACCGCGTGGTGCTCACCGCGCGCCGCAAGGAGCGCATCGAGGCGCTCGCCGCGGAGCTGACGGCGGCGGGGCTCACGGCCGAGCCGCATGCGCTCGACGTCACCGACCGCGCCGCCGTCGACGCGTTCGCCGCGGGCCTCGACCGCTGCGACGTCGTGGTCAACAACGCGGGCGGTGCGATCGGCGCCGACCCCGTCGCCACCTCCGACCCGGCCGACTGGCGGGCGATGTACGAGGTGAACGTCCTCGGCGTGCTCAACGTCACCCAGGCGCTGCTGCCCGCGCTGCGCGCGAGCGGAGACGGCACGATCGTCGTCCTGTCCTCCACCGCCGGCCACGCCACTTACGAGGGCGGCGGAGGCTACGTCGCCGCCAAGCACGGCGCCCACGTCATCGCCGAGACCCTCCGCCTCGAACTGTGCGGCGAACCGGTGCGCGTCATCGAGATCGCGCCCGGCATGGTCAAGACCGAGGAGTTCGCCAAGACCCGTTTCGCGGGCGACGAGGCGAAGGCCGCCGCCGTCTACGCGGGCGTCGCCCAGCCGCTCACGGCGGACGACATCGCCGACACAGTGGAATGGGCGGTCACCCGCCCCTCCCACGTCAACATCGACCTCCTCGTCGTCCGCCCTCGCGCCCAGGCCTCCAACTCCAAGGTCCACCGCGAGAACTGACGCAGCGCCCTCGCGTACGAATCGGGTAGGCGACCGCGGCTGGGACGGACGTCAGACCACGGAGCGGCGCCCGAACCAGGCCGGCGTGCCCAGGGCCGCGGCCATCATGGCGCCGAGCCGGGTTGTCAGCCCTTGACGCACACGACCTGCTTCAGCTTGGCCACGACCTCCACCAGGTCCCGCTGCTGGTCGATGACCTTCTCGATCGGCTTGTAGGCGCCCGGGATCTCGTCCACCACACCGGAGTCCTTGCGGCACTCCACGCCCCGCGTCTGCTCCTCCAGGTCGCGCGCGGTGAAACGCCGCTTCGCCGCGTTGCGGCTCATCCTCCTCCCCGCACCGTGCGAGGCCGAGTTGAACGACGCCGCATTGCCCAGACCGCGCACGATGTACGAGCCCGTCCCCATCGAGCCGGGAATGATCCCATAGTCTCCGGAGCCCGCACGGATCGCGCCCTTGCGGGTCACGAGCAGGTCCATGCCCTCGCACTGCTCCTCGCTCACGTAGTTGTGGTGACAGGAGATCACGTCGTCGAAGGTGACCTTCGCCTTCCTGAACTCCTTGCGCAGCACGTCCTGGAAGAGCGCCATCATGATCGCGCGGTTGCGCCTGGCGTACTCCTGCGCCCAGAACAGATCGCGGCGGTACGCCGCCATCTGCGGGGTGTCGGAGACGAAGACGGCCAGGTCACGGTCGATCAGGCCCTGGTTGTGCGGGAGTTTCCGGGCCTCGCCGATGTGGTACTCGGCAAGCTCCTTGCCAATGTTGCGCGATCCCGAGTGCAGCATGAGCCAGACCGCGCCCGACTCGTCGAGACACACCTCGATGAAGTGGTTGCCGGAACCGAGCGTGCCCATCTGCTTGGCGGCGCGCTCCTCGCGGGGCCTGACCGGCTCGGCGAGTTCGCCGAATGCGCTCCAGAAGCAGTCCCAGTCGGCAGTGGGGACGCCGTGCAGGCGGCGCGGGTCCACCGGGTCGTCGTGCATGCCGCGGCCGACCGGGATGGCCTGCTCGATGCGCGAGCGCAGCCGGGAGAGGTCGCCGGGGAGGTCGTTCGCGGTCAACGATGTCCTCACCGCACTCATCCCGCAGCCGATGTCGACGCCGACTGCCGCCGGGCACACCGCGCCGTGCATCGCGATCACCGAGCCGACCGTGGCTCCCTTGCCGTAGTGCACATCCGGCATCACGGCCAGGCCCTTGATCCACGGCAGCGACGAGACGTTGCGCAGCTGCTGCATCGCGACGTCCTCGACGGTGGACGGATCCGTCCACATCCTGATCGGCACCCGGATGCCGGGTACCTCTGTGTAACTCATCGTCTCCCCCGAGCCTTGGCATTAAGGACCACCAAGGCGGCAAAAGCATGCTGATTTCCAACGAACATGCGCAGAGCGGAATAGAGGGCGAAGCAGCTCATTCACCACATCGAACCGGCGGCAACGCCAAGGTCTGCGATAGACATTGTGTTCACCGACCGCCCGTGGGCGGCAACGGATTTTGACGGCGAACGGGGCGAGCGGAAGGGGCCAGGTAGTGCAGCCAAGGGGAGCCACGTCCCGGCCGGTGCTCAGCGGCGCCCTCGCGGGCGTGCTGTCGCTTGCCGCCATCGCCTCGCTCGCGTCCTGCTCGGGCTCGGGCGGTTCCGGCTCCACCTCGGGCAGCGCGAACACCAGCAGCCGCAGCGACACCGCCCCGGCCGCCCCGCCCGGCAAGTACCAGACGCTTCCCGAGCCGTGCGGCAGCGTCGACAGCCAGACGCTGCACGCGTTGCTGCCCAGCTCACAGAATTACGCCGGCACAGCCACGCTCACCTACGACCCCGACCGGCGCGTCGGGTGCCAGTGGAACGGTACGGTGCCGGGCGGCACCCGCTACCTCAGCGTCGATTTCGAGCGTGTCGTCTCGTACGACCCGACGGTCAGCGACGACGACAAGGCGGCCCAGGTCTACGAGCAGATGGCACAGGCCGCGCACATCCCCGGCGCGGACCCGAGCGCATCGCCCAGCACGTCGTCCAGCCCGTCGGCATCGCCCAGCTCATCGGCGTCGGCACCGGCTTCCGCGTCCGCCTCACCCACGCTCACTGCGACGTCGACCCCCTCCGCCTCCTTCTCCGCCGCGCCCAGCGACAGCGCCGAGGCGAGCGACACCACTCCGCGGCGGGTCGGCGGCATCGGTGACGCCGCGTATCTGAATGACGCGCTCACGACGATGGATTCGGCCGTGCACCGTGATGTCACGGTCGTGTTCCGGATCGCCAACGTCCTCGTCACCGTGAAGTTTTCACAGTGGTCGAACGACAAAACGGTCATTCCGCCGAGTGCAGACCTTCAACTGGGCACCTTCGGACTGGCGCAGCAGCTCGCCCGGAGCTTCAACAGCTGAGGCGGCGGCGAGGCAGCGGCTGAGGCAGCAGCCGCCCCGCCCCGCAGCCGCCGCTGTGGCCGAAGCCTCATCCGCATCGAGGCTCTCCGCATAGGGGCATTGCGGCAAAGAACGTATTGTGGGCCCTTACGTCCGCGAACGACGGAAGGACCCATGCACAGACAAGCCCCGCGCCTCGCTCTTCTCCTCGCCTCCGCAACCGTGCCGGTGATGCTCGTGGCCGGCTGCTCCTCGGGATCAGGCTCGTCGAACGGCGCGCAGAGCGGGTCCGGCGGCGCAGCCGCGTCGTCATCCGCCGATGCGTCGCCGAGCCTGGCGCCGGCGAAGTATGCGAAGGTGCCCGACCCCTGCAAGGCGATCAACCAGAACACCGTCAAGTCGATGGTCCCGAGCGTGAAGGACGCGGGCGGGCAGCCCGTGGCCTCCGAGGACGCCAACGACCGCGGCGGCTGCTCGTGGACGGGGCTCGACGGCTACCAGTACCGCTACCTCGACGACTCGTTCCAGCGCTTCGACTCCGCCCCCGGCGGCGGCTCCGCGGAGGAGCAGGCCGCGTCCGCTCTGCAGACGGCCGTGCAGAACGCCGCAAAGGCCGCGGGCGCCAAGACCACGCAGGCGAGCGGCGTCGGCGACGAGGCGACCCTGATCACCTGGGACGCAAACAAGAGCAATACGGACTATCACTACGCGACCGTGGTGGCCCGTACCTCCAACGTCATCGTGACGGTGGACTTCAGCGGCGCCGGCCTCGAAGGCGACAACAAGCCCAAGGCCGACCAGATGAACACCGACGCACAGCAGGCCGCCAAGGATGCCATCGCATCGGTGCAGGCCACGGTGGCCGGCAAGTGACTGCTGTGTAACCCCTGCCGTGCCCTGCGCACCTGGCTCGCGTTGGTATGACAAGCTGGCGCGGCCAGTTGCCGAGGGCGGGAGGAACCGCCGGGATGTCCGCGATACGAATGGGCCGTGCGCACCGCATATTGGCCGGAGTCGTCGTCACCGGCGCGGTGGTCATCGCCGCGATCGGCTTCGCCGGGTCGTATGCGGCGGTGCGCACGCTCGCGCTGCGGGAAGGTTTCGGCTGGTTCGCGAACGTCTTCCCGATCGGGATCGACGCGGGAATCGTCGTCCTGCTCGCGCTCGACCTGCTGCTGACCTGGTTCCGCATCCCGTTCCCGCTGCTGCGGCACACCGCGTGGCTGCTCACTGCGGCGACCATCGCCTTCAACGGCGCCGCCGCGTGGCCGGATCCGCTCGGTGTCGGCATGCACGCCGTGATCCCGATCCTGTTCGTGGTCACTGTCGAGGCCGCGCGCCACGCCATCGGGCGAATCGCGGACATCACCGCGGACCGGCACATGGAGTCGGTGCGCATCGCGCGCTGGCTGCTGGCGTTCCCGTCCACCTTCCGGCTGTGGCGCCGGATGAAGCTGTGGGAGCTGCGCTCCTACGACGAGGTGATCCGGCTCGAGCAGGACCGGCTCGTCTACCAGGCGCGCCTGCGCGCGAGGTACGGGCGCGGCTGGCGGCGCAGGGCGCCGGTGGAGTCGCTGATGCCGCTGCGGCTCGCACGGTACGGGGTACCGCTCGCCGAGACCGGTCCGGCCGGTCTCGCGGCCGCCGGGATCGCTCCCGACCGGGCCCTCGAAGCCGCGCCGGCTCCGGCACCCGCGCCCGCGCCGGGCCCCGAGCCGGTGCACGAGGCGGTCCCCGAACCGCCGCAGCCCGTAAGGGAACGGGTACGGGAGCCGGAGCCGCAGCAGGAGCCCGTCCCGGAGCCGGAACCCGCGCCCGCGCCCCCAGCACCCCAGCCGCCCGAACCTGCCGTCACCGTCCCCGTGGGCCCGGGACGCCGCCGTGCGCTCGTGCCTCCCGCGCCCCCGCAGCCCGAGCCTGAGGGGCCTCTCCTGCCGGACGGCGTCACCCTCGACGACGCGCTCTACAGCGCGTACAACACCTACGTCTCCGACCACGGCACGGCGCCCAACGCCCGCCAGCTCGCGCTGTATCTGGTGGACGGTTACGGCATAACGGCCGAGAGCGGAGGCCCGCTCACCGAGCAGTACCTCCGCCCTCACCTGCGCGAGCTCCACGAGCGCTACCGCCTGGAGATGGAGCAGGTCGGATGACTCGGGTCGGGTGACTCAGCTCGCGCCGAGCAACTCCCGCACCTTGTCCGCGCCCACGGCGAGCAGAAGCGTGGGCAGCCGCGGACCGGTGTCACGGCCGACGAGCAGCTTGTAGAGCAGGGCGAAGAACGACCGCTGCGCCACCTTCAGCTCCGGAGTCGGCTTGGCGTCGGCCGCCATGCCGGCCTGGAGCTTCGGCACGGCGTAGACGAGCGTCGTCAGCCCGTCGAGCGACCAGTGCTCCTCCAGCCCGTCGACGAGGAGTTTGAGCGCCTCGCGGTCGGCGTCGCCGAGCGTGGCGAGCGTCTCGCGGTCGGGCTCGGTGCGCACCTGGGTGCGCTGCTCCGGCTCGACATGGGTGGTGACCCACGCCTCGGCCTTGCCCAGCCGCGGCTGCAACTCGTCGAGCGAGTCGATCGGGTCGTCGATGGTGAAGTCGCGCAGGATCCGCAGCGTCTGCTCCTCGTGGCCGGTGGTGATGTCCACCACCGATGCGAGGGTGCGGAACGGCAGCTTGCGCGGCGTCGTCGGCAGCTCGCCCGACGCCGTGCGGGCGGCGCGCGAGTGGATCGCGACGTCGACCGGCGCCGCCGTGCCGGCCTCGATCTTGCGCTCCAGCGCGTCCCACTCGTCGTAGGTGCGGCTGATCTCCTGATCGAAGGAGATGTTGAACGCCTGGTTGGGGCGGCGCCGCGCGTACAGCCAGCGCAGCAGCTGCGGCTCCATGATCCGCAGCGCGTCCTCGGCGGTCGGCACGCCGCCCTTGGAGCTGCTCATCTTGGCCATGCCGCTGATGCCGACGAACGCGTACATCGGGCCGATCGGCGGCTCGGCGCCGAAGATCTCCCGCACCAGTTGCTGGCCGACCATGAACGACGAGCCGGGCGACTGATGGTCGACGCCGGACGGCTCGAACATCACGCCCTTGTAGGCCCAGCGCATCGGCCAGTCGACCTTCCAGACCAGCTTGCCGCGGTTGAACTCGCTGAGCCGGACGGTCTCGCAGTGCCCGCACACGCAGGTGTACGTCAGCTCGGTGGTCTCCTCGTCGTACGAGGTGACGGTGGTCAGGTCGCGGTCGCACACGGAGCAGTACGGCTTGTACGGGTAGTAATCGGCCGCAACGCCGGTCTCCTCGTCGTCCTGCACCTCCGTCGTCTTCTTCTTGGTGCGGTAACGGCCGAGGACGGAGTCGATGTGCCTGCGCTCGCGCATCGCGTGGAGGATGCTGTCGCGGTAGGTGCCCGAGGTGTACTCGTGCGTCTGGCTGATCTCGGTCACCTCAACGCCGAGCGTGGCGAGCGCGGCCCGGAACGGCGCCTTGAAGTGTTCCGACCAGCTGTCGTACTCGCTGCCCGCGGGCGCCGGGACCGAGGTCAGCGGCTTGCCGATGTGCTCGCAGTACGCGGGGTCGTATCCGGCCGGGACCTTGCGGTACCGGTCGAAGTCGTCCCACGACAGGATGTGCTCGCACGGCACACCGCGGCGCTTGATCTCGTCGGCGACCAGGTGCGGGACCATGATCTCGCGCAGATTGCCCAGGTGGATGGGCCCGGACGGGCTGATGCCCGAGGCGCAGATGATTTTCTCGCCGGGAGCCCGACGCTCGGCTTCCGCGATGACGTCATCGGCGAAACGGGCGACCCAGTCGGCCTCGGTGCTGCCAGCCACAGTCTCTGGTCCCTTCCTGCGCTTGCTGTCGCTCTGATTGCTGTCCCGCGTCGATTGTCCCATCTCCCGAGGGCGGCCTGTCGCCGTGGAATACTCAGGAGCGATTGAGACGCCATACGTGCGACGATGCGACCCATAACCGACCCCGACCAACCCTGACCACCTATCCAGGAACGGCACTCATCCCATGGCTTCGGTCCCTTCCCTTTCCGCCTCGATCCAGCAGCGTGTCTCGGCCGCCCTCGCGGCTGCCGTGCCGTCGGCCGCCGGTGCCGACCCGCTGCTGCGACGCAGCGACCGGGCGGACTTCCAGGCCAACGGGGTGCTGGGCCTGGCCAAGCGGAACAAGGCCAACCCGCGGGAGCTCGCGACCCAGGTGGTGGGCGCCCTCCCGGCCGACGACCTGATCGCGGACGTCGAGGTGTCGGGCCCGGGCTTCCTCAACATCACGGTGGCCGACGCGGCGATCACCTCCACGCTGGCGGCGCGCGCCGCGGACGACCGGCTCGGGGTGCCGCGGGCGCAGACGCCGGGCATCACGGTGGTCGACTACGCGCAGCCGAACGTGGCCAAGGAGATGCACGTCGGCCATCTGCGGTCGTCGGTGATCGGCGACGCGATCGTGAAGATCCTGGAGTTCGGCGGCGAGACGGTGATCCGGCGCCACCACATTGGCGACTGGGGCACCCAGTTCGGCATGCTCATCCAGTACCTGATCGAGCACCCGCACGAGCTGGACCACGCGGCCGACGAGGCGCAGGCCGGCGAGGAGGCCGGCGAGGAGGCGATGTCGCGGCTGAACCGCCTCTACAAGGCCTCGCGCACGCTCTTCGACTCCGACCCCGAGTTCAGGGACCGGGCGCGGCGGCGCGTGGTGGACCTGCAGGCGGGCGACCCGGAGACGCTGCAGCTGTGGCAGAAGTTCGTCGACGAGTCGAAGATCTACTTCTACTCGGTCTACGACAAGCTGGACATCGAGATCCGCGACGCGGACATCGTCGGCGAGAGCGCCTACAACGACATGCTCGTCGAGACCTGCAAGCTGCTGGAGGAGTCGGGCGTCGCCGTCCGTTCCAACGGCGCGCTGTGCGTCTTCTTCGACGACATCAAGGGCAAGGACGGCGAGCCGGTCCCGTTGATCGTGCAGAAGGCCGACGGCGGCTTCGGCTACGCGGCGACCGACCTGTCCGCGATCCGCAACCGGGTTGCCGACCTGCACGCCGACACACTGCTGTACGTCGTGGACGCACGGCAGGCGCTGCACTTCCGGATGGTCTTCGAGACCGCCCGGCGGGCCGGCTGGCTCACCGAGGACGTCACGGTCAAGCATCTGCCGTTCGGCACTGTCCTCGGCAAGGACGGCAAGCCGTTCAAGACCCGTGAGGGCGAGTCCTTCCGCTTGGTGGACCTGCTCGACGAGGCGGTCGACCGGGCCGCGGCCGTCGTCCGCGAGAAGAGCCAGGACCTCACGGAGGCGGAGATCGCCGAGCGGGCCGCCGAGGTCGGCATTGGTGCGATCAAGTACGCGGACCTGTCGACGTCGCTCGGCCGGGACTACGTCTTCGACCTCGACCGGATGGTGTCGCTCAGCGGTGACACCAGTGTCTACCTGCAGTACGCGTACGCCCGTATCCGCTCGATCCTCCGCAAGGCCGGGGATGCGCGGCCGGTGGCCCACGCCGAGCTGCCGCTGGCTCCGGCCGAGCGTCAACTCGGGCTGTTGCTGGACGAGTTCGCCGAGACCATCGCCCAGGTGACCGAGGTCTACGAGCCGCACCGGCTCGCCTCCTACCTCTACGCACTGGCCTCGGCGTACACGACGTTCTACGACCAGTGCCCGGTGCTGAAGGCCGAGGGCGGCCCGGCGATGGTGGAGAACCGGCTGTTCCTCTGCGATCTCACCGCCCGCACCCTCCACCGGGGCATGTCCCTGCTGGGCATCCGCACACCCGAGCGTCTCTGACCACCCCGCAGGCAGCCGACCGTCACGCCCCCAGGCCGCGCAGCCGGTCCGGGGTTGCGTGGCGGTCGGTGAGCTGGCCGACCATCAGGCGGACGATCGTGACGACTTGAGGGTCGTCGACGAGATACACCTGGCGGCGGCCCTCACGGCGCGACCGTACGAGACCGGCCAGTTTCAGCTTGGCGAGATGCTGGCTGACGGCGGGCAGCGCGCCGCCGACGCGCTGGGCGAGGGTGCTCACATCGCATTCGCCCTGCGAGAGCACCCAGACGATGTGCAGGCGCGCGGCCGAGGCGAGCAGACCGAAGGACGCAGCGGCCTCGTGCAGCACCTCGGTGGAAGGGTCGGCGGCGCGCAGCACGTCCATCCGGCCCCTCCCCTCGCAGCGTCCTCGGCAAAGGGCTCAGTCTACGCGGTGCCGCAACCCGGGCAGCGATTCGGTGAGGCCGCGGATCAGCTCGTCCAGGCGTGCGGAGCGTATCCGGGCGGCGAGATCCATCGCCTTCTCGCCCACCTCGTGGGCTCCCTGCGGGTCGCCGAGCCGCAGCCGCGCCGTCGCCGTCCTGGCGAGGACCAGGCCGCGGGTGCGCACCTGGGCCGGGCGCAGCCGCTCGGCGGCGAGGGTGAGCGAGGCGACGGCCTGCCGGTGGTCGCCGAGGTCGAGGTGGCAGCTGCCGGCCTGTGCGTGGATGTCGCCCTCGTCGAGGTTGATCAGCCACTGCGGCTCGTCCTCACCGCGGCCGCGTACGCACAGATCGGCGGCGAGGCCGAGGGCGTTCAGCGCCTCGCGGCGCCGGCCGAGTCTGGCGTGGCCGCGGGCCTCCCAGGCGAGCAGGACCGAGCGCAGCCCGGGGGCGTCCAGGTCGCGCGTGCGCTCCTGGCCGGCGCGCACCGCGTCCAGCATGTCGCGCGGACGGCCGACGGCGTGGGCGCTGATCGCCAGGTGCACCAGCACCCCGGCGGCGATCCGCGCGTCGTCGGCGGCGTGAGCGGCGCGCAGGGCGGCGAACATCAGCCGCTGGGCGGCCGCCGCAGGGCGGCCGCCGTCGAGTTGGTACCAGCCCGCCTGTCCGGCCGCGTCCGCGGCGACGGCGGCGAGCCGCCGTCCCGTGTCCGTTCCGTAACGGCCGTGCCGCAACAGGCCCACGACGACCGCGAGATGGGCGGTCGCGGGCTGGGCGAGGCTGCCGCCTCCGTGCTCGTCATCCATGCGCCGCATCAGGTCGGTGGTCGCCTGTACCTGGTCGAGCAGGGCCGACGGCACCTCGGCACCGGTGTGCTGGGGGCGGGCGATGCGGTACGAGGGGGCGGTGGCCCAGCGCTGGACGTACGCGGAGAGCTCCGAGCAACGGGCAGGCGGCATGCCGGCGCCGGCTCGGCTCTCGGAGGAGACGGAGGTGGTCGCCTCCGAGAGCGCGGCGATGGCCTGTTCGGCTGTCCAGGGGGCGTCGGCCTCCGTGCTCCCCCTGCCCTGCGGGGGGACCCCCTCGGCGCGACGCGGATCGGCCTGGGCGGGAATCGCGGCGAGCGCTGCCGTACGGGGCACGGGCCTGCGCCTGGGTACGCGCACCAGATCGGCGGGGACGGCGAGGCCGTCGAGGAAGTCGACTATGCGGTCGATGCTGGTCAGCCGGCGGGCGCCCGATTCGAGCATGGACAGGAACCCCTGGCTGAGGCCGGTGAGCTGGGCCACGTCCTCCTGCCGGATCGAACCGCGCTGCCGCACCAGCCTGCTGACCTGTCCGAAATTCCAGGCCGCGAGCGCCTCACGCACCTCGGGGTCGGCCCAGACCCGGGCCGGGACCCGCGGGGTGTCGTCGGCCGGAGGCAGCTCGGCGCGCGCGCAGGCGCCGCACAGCTCATCGGCGTTGTACGCGCTGAGACGGCATCCGCACCTGCGGCATCGACGACTCGCGGCGGCCTCGGGCGCAACCGCAACCGGGGCACACAGCTTCTGCGTCGTCGTCATGGGGAGCGCTCCTCAGCAATTCAACAACCGCTCGACGCACGTCATGCGCTCCCCCGTCGAAACGTCTTCGTGCAACTCCCGTACTCTAAGGGGGAGTTGAGCATATGCGTTAATGCGGGGTCCCGGATGAGACAAGGGGGGGCCGGGGACTGCAGCCCCCGGCCCCCCCTTGTCATGAGCCCTGTCCTGAGGTCCGTCTACGCGAGTCGATGGGCGACTTCCGTGGCCCAGTACGTCAGCACCAAGCCCGCACCGGCCCGTCGCACGCTGGTGAGCGTCTCCATGATCGCGCGGTCGCGGTCGATCCAGCCGTTCGCCGCCGCCGCCTCCACCATCGCGTACTCGCCGGAGATCTGGTAGGCGGCCACCGGCACGTCCGACGCATCGGCGATCTGCCGAAGAATGTCCAGATAGGGCAGCGCCGGCTTGACCATGACCATGTCGGCGCCCTCGGCGAGGTCGAGCGCCAGCTCCCGCAGCGCCTCCCGCGCATTGGCGGGATCTTGCTGGTACGTCCTCCGGTCACCCTTGAGCGAGGAGTTGACCGCCTCGCGGAACGGCCCGTAGAACGCCGACGCGTACTTCGCCGTGTAGGCGAGCACGGCCACGTCCTGGTGCCCGGCGGCGTCCAGCGCCTTGCGGATCACGCCGACCTGACCGTCCATCATGCCGCTGGGGCCGACCACGTCGACGCCCGCGTTCGCCTGCACCCGCGCCATCTCGGCGTAGCGCAGCAGCGTCGCGTCGTTGTCCACCCGGCCGTGCTCGTCGAGGACACCGCAATGACCGTGGTCGGTGTACTCGTCCAGGCACAGGTCGGACATGACCACCAGCGCATCGCCGACCTCGGACTTCACGTCCCGGATGGCGACTTGGAGGATCCCGTCGGGGTCGGTGCCCTGCGAGCCGATGGCGTCCTTCGACTCCGGCACGCCGAACAGCATGATCCCGCCGACGCCGGCCTCCGCCGCTTCGACGGCGGCCTTTCGCAACGTGTCGCGCGTGTGCTGGACGACACCGGGCATCGTGGAGATCGCGGCCGGCTCGGTGAGCCCCTCGCGCACGAACGCGGGAAGGATCAACTCGGCCGGGTGCAGCCGGGTTTCGGCGACCATCCGCCGCATCGCCGGTGTCACCCGCAGCCGACGCGGCCGCGCCGCCGGGTACTCCCCGTATGCCCCTGCAGTGCTCATCCTCGGGCCCTCCTCCGTGCTCCGGGACGGCGCTCACTCGGCCGGGTGACGGGGTCACCAGCCTCCTCCGCGGCCACGCGGCGCGCCGTACCGAAGTCTGCCAGGGCCTCGGCGAGTGCGTGCACCGAAGGCTCGGGCGCCATCACGTCGACGCGCAGCCCGTGCTCCTCCGCCGTCTTGGCGGTGGCCGGGCCGATGCAGGCGATGACGGTGACGTTGTGCGGCTTGCCCGCGATGCCGACGAGGTTGCGCACGGTGCTCGACGAGGTGAACAGCACCGCGTCGAACCCGCCGCCCTTGATCGCCTCACGGGTCTCGGCCGGCGGCGGCGACGCGCGCACCGTCCGGTACGCGGTCACGTCGTCGACCTCCCAGCCCAGCTCGATCAGGCCGGCGACCAGCGTCTCGGTGGCGATGTCGGCGCGCGGCAGGAAGACCCGGTCGATCGGGTCGAAGACCGGGTCGTACGGCGGCCAGTCCTCCAGTAGCCCGGCCGCCGACTGCTCGCCGGACGGCACGAGATCGGGCTTGACGCCGAACTCGACGAGCGCCTTGGCGGTCTGCTCGCCGACCGCGGCCACCTTGATGCCGGCGAACGCCCGCGCGTCCAGGCCGTACTCCTCGAACTTCTCCCGCACCGCCTTGACCGCGTTCACCGAGGTGAAGGCAATCCACTCGTAGCGGCCGGTGACCAGGCCCTTGACCGCGCGCTCCATCTGCTGCGGCGTGCGCGGCGGTTCGACGGCGATCGTCGGCACCTCGTGCGGCACGGCACCGTAGGAACGCAGCTGCTCCGAGAGCGAGGCGGCCTGCTCCTTGGTGCGGGGCACCAGCACCCTCCAGCCGAACAGCGGCTTGGTCTCGAACCACGACAGCCGACTGCGCTCGCCCTGCGTGGGGTCACCGACCACGGCTATCGCCGCCTGGCCCGGCTCGGGCGACGGCAGCACCTTGGCTGCCTTCAGCACCGCCCCGACGGTGCCGAGCGTCGCAGTCCAGGTGCGCTGCCGGGTGGTGGTGCCGCCGACGGTGACGGTCATCGGGGTGTCCGGCTTACGGCCGGCCGCAACCAGTTCGGACGCGGCGCCCGCGACCGACTCCAGCGTGGTGCTGACGACGAGCGTCGCGTCGCTCGTTCCGACCTCGCTCCAGCAGCGCGCGTCGGCGGAGGCGGCGTCGATGAACCGCACGTCGCGGCCGATCGGCACGCCCGCGTAGGCGGGGACGCCCACGGCGGTGGCCACGCCCGGCACGACATCGAAGGGGATGCCGGCCTTGGCGCAGGCGAGCATTTCCTCTGCGGCGTCGCCGTCGAGTCCGGGGTCGCCTGCTACCGCACGTACCACCCGCTTGCCGTTGCTCGCGGACGCCATGACAAGCTTGGAGGCATGCGCGGCGATGCCGGACGCACCGTCAAGCGCTGTCAGTTCGGGTGCCTCCGTGGCCGCCCGCGCGTGCTTGCGCACCACCTCGAGCACCTGCGGGTCGGCGACGAGGACGTCCGCGTCGGCCAGCGCCTCGACGGCGCGCAGCGTGAGCAACCCAGGGTCTCCGGGCCCGGCCCCGAGGAAGGTGACGTGCCCTTGGGCAGGCTTGTGCGTGGCGGTGGGGCTCAAAGTGCTCGCTCCCCCATCAGACCGGCCGCGCCCTTGGCCAGCATCTCCTGTGCGAGCTCGCGGCCGAGTGCGGTCGCTTCCTCGCGGGATGCCGGCAGGGGGCCGGTGGCGGACATCTGCACCAGCGAGGTGCCGTCGGTCGTGCCGACGACGCCGCGCAGGCGCAGCTCGGTTACAGGCCCGTGCTCGTCGTCCCGTTCGATGTCTGGCTCGGCGAGCGCGCCCACGGGGGCGGAGCAGCCGGCCTCGAGGGCGGCGAGCAGGGATCGCTCGGCGGTCACGGCGGCCCGTGTGAACGGGTCGTCGAGCTCGGCGAGCCGGGCCGTCAACTCCGTCTGCCCGACGGAGCATTCGACGGCCAGCGCTCCCTGTCCGGGAGCGGGCAGCACCACATCGGTGTGGAGCAGCTCGGTCGCCTCGTCGAGGCGGCCGATGCGGCTGAGGCCGGCGGCGGCAAGCACCACCGCGTCCAGCTCACCGGAGGCGACGTATCCGATGCGGGTGTCGATGTTCCCGCGGATCGGCACCGTCTCGATGCGCAGGCCGAGGGTGCGCGCCCACGCGTTGAGCTGCGACATCCTGCGCGGCGAACCGGTGCCCACCCGCGCGCCGTCCGGCAGTTGCGCGAACGTCAGCCCGTCCCGGGCGACCAGCACATCGCGCGGGTCCTCGCGGAGCGGGATCGCGGCGATCAGCAGGCCGTCGGGGTCGGCGGTGGGCAGGTCCTTCAGCGAGTGGACGGCGAAGTCGATGCGTCCTTCGAGCAGGGCGTCGCGCAGCGCCGAGACGAAGACGCCGGTGCCGCCGATCTGGGCGAGCGCCTCCCGGGAGGTGTCGCCGTAGGTGGTGATCTCGACCAGTTCGACGGGCCGGCCGGTCAGCTTGCTGACCTGCTCGGCGACCTGGCCGGACTGGGCCATGGCGAGCTTGCTGCGCCGCGTGCCCAGCCTGAGGGGGGTGGTGAGGGTGGTCATGCCCGGTCTCGCTTCGGGTCGCCGGTGTCGGCCCGGCTGACGGCGGCGACCGCCTGCGGGTCGAGGTCGAACAGTTCGCGCAGCGCGTCGGCGTACCCGGCACCGCCGGGTTCACCCGCCAGCTGCTTGACCCGCACGGTGGGCGCGTGCAGGAGCTTGTCGACGACGCGGCGCACCGCTTGGGTGATCTCGGCGCGCTGCCTGTCGTCCAGGTCGGGGAGGCGCCCGTCGAGGCGGGCGAGTTCGGAGGCGACCACATCGGCGGCCATGGTGCGCAGCGCGACGACGGTCGGGGTGATGCGCGCGGCGCGCTGGGCGGCGCCGAACGCCGCGATCTCGGCAGAGACGATCCGCCGCACCGCATCCACGTCCGCGGCCATCGGCTCGTCGGCGGCGGCTGCCGCGAGGTCCTCGATGTCGACGAGGTGAGCGCCGTCCACGTCGTGCACCGCGCCGTCGACGTCCCGCGGCATGGCGAGGTCGAGCAGCCCGAGCGGCAGCGGGGAGGTACGGGCGGCGAGCGCCGTGACGACGGCGTCCTTGTCGAGGACGAGCCCGGTGGCGCCGGTACAGGAGACGACGATGTCGGTGCCGGCCAGCTCGGCGTGCACCTCGGTGAAGGGTACGGCGCGCCCGCCGACCGAGGCGGCGAGCCGCTCGGCGCGGTCCTGCGTCCGGTTGGCGACGACGATCTCGGTGACCCCGGCGCGCGCCAGGGTCGCCGCGGCGAGCGACGACATCGAGCCGGCCCCGACGACGAGCGCACGCCGGTCGCCGAGGTCGCCGGCGTCCGCGTCGATGCCCTTGGCGAGCTCGGCGAGGCCGAAGGTGACCAGCGACTGGCCGGCCTTGTCGATCCCGGTCTCGCTGTGGGCACGCTTGCCGACCCGCAGCGCCTGCTGGAACAGGTCGTTGAGGACGCGGCCCGCGGTGTGCAGTTCCTGCCCGAGCAGGAGCGCGTCCTTGATCTGGCCGAGGATCTGGCCCTCGCCGACGACCATCGAGTCCAGTCCGCAGGCCACGGAGAACAGGTGGTGGACGGCGCGGTCCTCGTAGTGCACGTACAGATGCGGGGTGAGCTCGTCGAGCCCGACGCCGCTGTGCTGGGAGAGCAGCGTGGACAGCTCGGCGACGCCCGCGTGGAACTTGTCCACGTCGGCGTAGAGCTCGATGCGGTTGCAGGTGCCGAGGATCGCGGCCTCGGCGGCGGGCTCCGCGGCGAGGGTGTCCTGCAGCAGCTTGGCCTTGGCGTCCTCGCTCAGCGCGGCGCTCTCCAGGACGCTGACCGGTGCGCTGCGGTGGCTCAGGCCTACGACGAGCAGACTCATGCCGGCATCACGACGGGCACGTCACCGTCAGGTCCTGGTCGTTCGCTGCGGTCCACGGCGGCCTTGGGCAGGCTCGTCGGCGCAACCGCGCCGCCGAGGTCCTCACCGGCCTTGCGCTGCTCGTGGAAGGCGAGAATCTGCAGCTCGATCGAGAGGTCGACCTTGCGTACATCGACGCCGTCGGGAACCGACAGCACGGTCGGCGCGAAGTTGAGGATCGAGGTGACGCCCGCGGCGACGAGCCGGTCGCAGACCTCCTGGGCGGCGCCCGCCGGGGTCGCGATCACGCCGATGGAGACCTGGTTGTCCTCGATGATCGCTTCCAGCTCGTCTGTGTGCCGGATCGGCAGCCCGGCGACCATCTTCCCGGCCTGCGCCGGGTCGGCGTCTATCAGCGCCGCGACCCGGAAGCCGCGGGAGGCGAAGCCGCCGTAGTTGGCGAGCGCCGCGCCGAGGTTACCGATACCGACGATGACGACGGGCCAGTCCTGGGTGAGGCCGAGCTCGCGGGAGATCTGGTAGACGAGGTATTCGACGTCGTAGCCGACACCGCGCGTGCCGTACGAGCCGAGGTAGCTGAAGTCCTTGCGGAGCTTGGCGGAGTTCACCCCCGCAGCGCTCGCCAGCTCCTCGGAGGAGACCGTGGGCACGGATCGCTCGGACAAAGCGGTGAGCGCCCGCAGGTACAGCGGAAGCCTGGCGACCGTGGCCTCGGGAATCCCTCGGCTCCGGGTCGCCGGTCGGTGAGTTCGGCCAGTTGCCACGATGCTCCTGCGGGTAGAGCTGGGCTGCGGACGGCCACGCTGCATGAAGCCGCCCTGTGTACGCCAGGCTATGTCTTTGTGAACGCGTGCACAAAGATAGTGTCCGCTTTGTCCGTGGGAAGTGACGGGCATCACGCACCCCCATTACGGACAATCGCAACCATTCGACTGGCCGGATCGTTCCCTTCGGCAGCCTGTGAGGCGGATGTGTCCCCCGGTGCACGGTCGCCCGCCCTCCCCGAGCGGCCGATCCACACGGCGTCGTCCCCCGGCGTGCGCGGCAGCCGCGGCCACCGCACCGCCTGCGCCTCGGCCAGCCGTCCGTCGTCCTCGGGCGAGCAGCGCGCCAGCAGCTGGCCCGACGCCCGTGCGTCGCCGAGCGCGGTGTGCGCAGCCCACGACGGCAGACCGGCGGCCGCCGCACAGGCGCGCAGCGAGAGCCCATAGGGAGATGACGGAAGGTGCTCTTGCGCCAGACGCATCGTGCACAGCTCGGGCACCTGCGGCAGCTCAACGCCCACCCGCGCGTACTCGGCGGCGAGGAACGCCCGGTCGCACCCGACGTTGTGGCCGACGAGGACCCGGCCGCGCAGCAGCCCGAGCAGCCGCGGCGCGATCTGCGCGAAGCGCGGGGCCCGGATCAGGTGATGCTGCTCGATGCCGTGGATGTGCGTCGGCCCGACCGGGCTCCCGGGGTCCACGAGCGTGCTGAACTCACCGTGCGGCCGGCGCTCCCGGTCGAGCAGCACCACCGCGAGCTCGACGATCCGGTGCCTGCGCGAACTCGACCCGGTGGCCTCGATGTCCACCACGGCGTATCCCCCGCATCCACCGGACCGACCAGGGATGCCCAACGCCCCCTGGAGCCCGAGCGAGAGCACGCGCTCACCTTCCTACGTACGCCCCCTCGGCCAAAAACCACTCGATGGTAATCGAATACGCGAGCAGTACGGAACCAGTCGCGAGCGGCTCAAGATCCGCGTTGACCCACGTTGACCGAGGTCGGCGGCGGTCAGCCGCCCAGCGCCTTCCTCAGGCGCTTCTCGTCGACACGCCAGAAGTCGTGCTGCGCCCCGTCGACGAGCACGACCGGAATCTGCTCCCAGTACTTGCGGTACAGCTCCTCGTCCTGGGTGATGTCGCGCTCCTCCACGGACGCGCCCAGCTCCGAGGCGACCTTCTCGATCACCCCTCGCGCGTCGTCGCACAGATGGCAGCCGGGCTTGCCGATCAGCGTGACCGTGCGCCGCTGCGGCGGCTGTGGAGTCCTGTTCATTCGGCCCATTGTGCCCTCACGCACCTCCGTAACGGCATCGACGCGAAGAGTTCATACGACCGGAGCGTGCCAGTTCCGGGGAGGCACGATGCCAGTGGATATGCTCACCACATGGCCGGTCTGGGATGGCTCACCACGCGTAGGCGCTCCGCGACACCGCGAAGCGTCCTGGCAGGCGAGGCTGCCGCCGAGGCCGCGCTCGCCGCCCCCGAGAAGGAGCAGGCGGGAGAGGCGGAGATAGCCGGGCAGGCCGCCGAGTTCCCGGTCGCCGGCGACCCGCGAGCCGCCGCCTTCTTCGACCTGGACAACACGGTGATGCAGGGCGCGGCCCTCTTCCACTTCGGGCGCGGCCTGTACAAGCGCAAGTTCTTCCACAGCCGCGACCTGGTGCGCTTCGCCTGGCAGCAGGCGTGGTTCCGGCTGGTCGGCATCGAGGACCCTGCCCACATGGAGGACGCGCGCAACAGTGCCCTGTCGATCGTCAAGGGCCACCGCGTCGAGGAACTGATGTCCATCGGCGAGGAGATCTACGACGAGTACATGGCCGGCAAGATCTGGCCGGGCACGCGCGCTCTCGCCCAGGCCCACCTCGACGCCGGACAGCGCGTCTGGCTGGTGACCGCCGCCCCTCTCGAGACCGCGACGATCATCGCACGGCGGCTCGGCCTCACCGGCGCGCTCGGCACGGTCGCCGAGTCGGTGAACGGCGTCTACACCGGCCGGCTCGTCGGCGAGCCGCTGCACGGCCCCGCCAAGGCGGAGGCGATCAAGGCGCTCGCCGCCGCCCGCGGCCTGGACCTGTCGCGCTGCGCCGCGTACAGCGACTCCTCGAACGACATCCCGATGCTCTCGCTCGTCGGCCACCCCTACGCGATCAACCCGGACAGCACGCTGCGCAAATACGCACGCGAGCACGATTGGCGGCTGCGCGACTACCGCACGACGCGCAAGGCCGCCCGGATCGGGCTGCCCGCGGCGGCCGGGGTGGGCGCGGTGGCGGGCGGCGCCGCGGCGGCCGTGGCGCTCCAGCGCCGCAAGCGCTGACCGTATGTCTTACCCCTTCTGGCGCCCCGTCAGTCGCACGACTGACACATAGCCACAACACGCGCTTGACCCGAGCACGGGGCGATGGAAAGCGGTCAAAATCCGTCTCTCGTTCGATAATTGATCGATTGTCATTCCGGCACGGACTAGACGCAACCGACGAATTCAGCAACTCGGTGTAGCGTCGTCTGCACGAAGCGTTATTCTCCTCTGACGCACACCGGTACCCACGCGTCCCTACGGCGGGTGAACGGTCCCGTACTGCACGTGATGGAAAGTTCTGCCTCTGGGAGTCCCGTGTACCCACTCGTCGGGGTTGAAGCCTCAGGCCTGGCCGCGCTCCGCGCACAGGTGGCTCTGCGCCTGCGCCTCGTCCCCGCGTACGCCGTCCCCGCGTACGCCGCCTCAGGACCTGTCACACCAGCCGCGGGCGCCTACGCTCTCGCCGCCGGCAGCGCCCCCCTCTCGGCCGGCATGGGCAAGCCTGCGCTCGGCAGACGAACCGCCCGCCACGGCAACCCGGCGCAGCGCACCGGGACGCAGAGCGGACGCGCCACAGCCGGACCCCGCGCCGGCGCGGGCACATCCTCGCGCCGACCCCCGGCCGACAGCGACTCCATGCGGATGATGGAGCTGGTCGAGCGTGCCCAGGGCGGCGAGACCGAGGCCTTCGGCCGCCTCTACGACCACTACTCCGACACCGTCTACCGCTATATCTACTACCGGGTCGGGGGTAAGGCGACGGCCGAGGACCTGACCAGCGAGACCTTCCTGCGCGCCCTGCGCCGCATCGGCACCTTCACCTGGCAGGGCCGCGACTTCGGCGCCTGGCTGGTCACCATCGCCCGCAACCTGGTCGCCGACCACTTCAAGTCGAGTCGCTTCCGGCTCGAAGTGACCACAGGCGAGATGCTCGACGCCAACGAGGTGGAGCGCAGTCCGGAGGACTCCGTCCTCGAATCGCTCTCCAACGAGGCGCTGCTGCAAGCCGTGCGCAAGCTCAACCCGCAGCAGCAGGAGTGCGTGACACTCCGTTTCCTGCAGGGACTCTCGGTGGCCGAGACCGCGCGGATCATGGGCAAGAACGAGGGCGCGATCAAAACCCTGCAGTACCGCGCCGTGCGCACCCTGGCCAGACTGCTCCCTGACGACGCACGGTGACCGCTCACAGACGGACCGCGCCTCATGGCGCGGCGGTCATCGCGACCGTTCTGAACTGCTCTTTTCCGACTATGGGGATGTTCCGGTCGGATCATCACGCCCGCGTAACCCGGCTGGCGCGCCGCTCGTTGCATGGAGTGCGGGCTCCCCGCGATCGCACCCTGTTCCGCTCCACTCACTCGAAAGAGTGGATGCCCTCAAGGTGCGCAACCCTTCGGGCACTTCGGGGAGTCGATGGTGATGACGAGAGGAGGTGCCGCCCGTGATCGGCCAAGCAACGGCGCACCGGCGGGCGAACGCCTTCGCCAAGGCCCTGGAGGGCTCCGGCGAGCGCGAGACGCACGCAGCGGACCGGCGCGCCGATCCTGCGCAGGAGCGGCTGCTGGCCATGGCGAGCGCACTCGCCGACGTCCCGAAGCCGGATCTTGCCCCCGAGGTGAAAACGGTCCAGCGGGCACAGCTGATCGCCGCCATGGAGGCCGCGATCGCCGACGGCACGCTGGATACGAGCGGACGCGTTCCAGAGCAGCGCAAGGGTCCGGGCGCCCACCGCGCCGTCGGCCTGCGCAGGCTGCGACCGCGCTCGCGCTGGTCGCGCAGGCTCGCCGCGGGCGGGCTCACCGTCGGGGTCGCCGCCGGGGCGTTCGGAGGCGTAGCCGCCGCGAGCACCAACGCGCTGCCCGGTGACACCCTGTACGGGCTCAAACGCGGCATGGAAGACCTCCGCCTCGGCATGGCCAACGACGACGCCGGCCGCGGCCGGGTGCTGCTCGACATGGCCTCGACCCGAATGCAGGAGGCCCGCCGCCTCATGGAGCGTGGCCGTTCCGGGCCGCTCGATGCCGACTCGGTGCGCGAGGTCGGCAGGGCGCTGGTCGGCATGCACAAGGAGGCCGCCGAAGGCCACCGGCTGCTGAGCGGTGCCTACCAGCGCAACGGCTCGCTCACGTCGATCGAGGCGCTCAACGACTTCTCGCGGACGAACGGCAGCACGTGGGGCCAGCTGCGTCGTCAGCTGCCGCCCCAGCTCCATGAGGTCGGCGCCCAGGTGACCTCGGTCTTCGACGCCATAGAGCGGGAAGTCGCCCCGCTGCAGAGCCTGTTGCCCCCTGCGCCCGGCAGCGGCTCCCGCCATCACCACAGCGATACGGGCTCGGGGGAGGGCGGTTCGTTCTCCAACGGCACCGGCCACCCATCGTCCGGCAGCGGAGCCGGGTCGCACAGTGGCGCCTCCGGGCACGGCAAGAACACCGCGCCGTCGCCCACGGACGGGACCGGCGGCGCGGGCCAGGGGCTCATCGGCGGCTCCGGACTGCTCAACAACCCGGCACCGAGCGTCAGCCCGAGCTCCTCGTCCGGCAAGAGCAGCTCCGGCCAGCCCTCGCAGCCGGGTGTCACCATTCCGCCGCTGCTACCGGGCATCCTGCCCGGCATCGGCATCACGGGCGGCGACTCATCGAAGTAGCCGCCGCCA
The DNA here is from genome assembly GCF_024436035.1 of Streptomyces humicola. Taxonomy (GTDB): domain Bacteria; phylum Actinomycetota; class Actinomycetes; order Streptomycetales; family Streptomycetaceae; genus Streptantibioticus_B; species Streptantibioticus_B humicola. The sequence goes on along the minus strand of NZ_JANFNG010000007.1, from coordinate 7,373 downwards.
CGTCGACGCAGCGCTGCTCGGGCTTCGGAAGAAGACGCGTCAGAAGAAGACCGAGCGGCGCTGCACAAGCAGCTTGTAGAGCGTGTGCTGGATCGTCTCCCGCACCTGGTCGGTGAGGTTGAACACCAGCATCGGATCGTCCGCCGCCTCCGGCGGGTAGTGGTCCGTCGGGATCGGCTCGCCGAACTGGATCGTCCACTTCGTCGGCAGCGGCACCATCCCCAGCAGCCCCAGCCACGGGAACGTCGGCGTCACCGGGAAGTACGGCAGACCCAGCAGCCGCGCCAGCGTCTTCGCGTTCCCCACCATCGGGTAGATCTCCTCGGCCCCGACGATCGAGCACGGCACGATCGGCACCCCGGTGCGCAGCGCCGTCGACACGAAGCCGCCGCGCCCGAAGCGCTGGAGCTTGTAGCGCTCCGAGAACGGCTTGCCGAGCCCCTTGAAGCCCTCGGGCATCACCCCGACCACTTCGCCGTTCCCCAGCAGCAGTTGCGCATCCTCCGCGCACGCCAGGGTGTGCCCGGCCTTGCGCGCCAGCTCGTTGATGAGGGGAAGCACGAAGACCAAATCGGCGGCGAGCAGTCGCAGATGGCGGCCGGACGGGTGGTGGTCGTGGACGGCGACCTGTGTCATGAGCGCGTCCCACGGCAGCGTCCCGGAGTGGTTGCAGACCACGAGTGCCCCACCCTGCGACGGGATGTTGCCGACCCCCTTGACCTCGATCCGGAAGTAGTTGTCGAACAGCGGCCGCAGCAGCGACATGAGCACCTGGTCGGTGAGCTCCTCGTCGTAGCCGAACTCGTCGACCTCGTAGTCCCCGGTGATCCTGCGGCGCAGGAACGACAGGCCGCCGGCGACCCTGCGCTCCCAGCTGCCACCGAGCAGCCGGTCGGCCGCGCCTCCGAGCGCGTCCGTGAGCATCCCGACCGGCAGCGGCAACGACCCCGGCGAAGGCGCCGCGTGTGCGGCGTGTGCGGCCTCCTCCTGCGCCGGCTCGGCGGCGGTGTCGCCGCCGTCGCCGCGGCCCGCGCCGGAGGCGGACTCCGCTCCCTCCTCCTGCCGGGCCGTTGCACGCCGCAGCCCACGCCTGCGCGGCGCCGTGCCTTCGGAGTGCTCCTCGGCCGGCACCGCGGTGAGCTCCGGCTGCCCGGCGGGCGCATTCTTGCGCCGTCCACCGGCCGCCCGTCCACCGGGCCGTGCCGTGCCTCGGCGCGAACGGGTGTCCTCGTCGAGCGGGATGACCTTCGCGTCAGCCATGGTTCGGCTCCTCCTCGTACGGGCGGTGGACGCCGGCCCCGGGAAGCATCGCGGCGACCGTGTCGACGGCGTGGGCGAGCCGCTCCGGCGGCAGCAGCCCGGGCCCCCGGCCGACGGCGAAGTCGTGGAAAGTCCCCGCGGTGGTGAATTTCGGCGTGAATCCGAGCGTCTCACGCATCTGTGTGGTGTCCACTACCCGGCCGTGCGTCAGCAAACGGATTTGCTCGGGCGAGAAATCGGTGATGCCGACATTGCGCATCATGGAGCCGAGCAGCGTCACGGCGGGCAGCAGCACCGGCACGGTCGGCTTCCCCAGCCGCCGCGCCGTCTGCGACAGCAGCAGCACCCCGTCGCCCGCGATGTTGAACGTGCCGCTGTTGAGCGTGCCGCGGGCCGGATCCTGGGAGGCCACGATCAGCACCTCGATGACGTCGTCCTCATGGACGAACTGCAGCCGCGGGTCGTAACCGAAGACCGTCGGCAGCACCGGAAGCGAGAAGTACTCGGCGAGCGGGGAGTCCGCGCTCGGTCCGAGGATGTTGGCGAAGCGGAGCACGGCGACGGCGACGTCGGGGCGGCGCCGGGCGAAGCCGCGTACGTAGCCCTCAACCTCGACTGCGTCCTTGGCGAAGCCGCCGCTCGGCAGGGACTTCGGCGGCGTGGTCTCGGTGAACACGGCAGGGTCGCGGGGCGCGGAGCCGTAGACGTTCGTCGTCGACTTGACCACGAGCCGCCGCACCGCGGGCGCCTTCTGGCATGCGCCGAGCAGCTGCATCGTGCCGATGACGTTGATCTCTTTGACGGTGGCCCTGCCGCCGCGGGCGCGGCCGAGCGGCGTGCCGTTGACGTCCATGTGGACGACGGTGTCGACCGCGTGCTCCGCGAGCACCTTGGCGATCATGGGGTGCCGGATGTCGGCGCGTACGAACTCGGCCCCGCCGAGATGGTGTTCGGGAGGCACCGCGTCGACGGCGATCACCCGGTCGACGTCGGGCTCACGCTGGAGACGCCGTACGAACCGGCCGCCGAGCCTGCGGGCCACTCCCGTGACGAGCACGACCTTGCCCAAGATCGAAGCCTTCCTTCTCACCCGGCCTGGGGCGGCATCGAACCGATGTCACCAGCTGTCACCGTATCGGTTCGATGTTGCGCTGTGATGACCTGGGGATGCGGGAAGTGACGGCTTCCACACGCACGGGTGTCGAGACGGGTACGCCACGCGCGTCATTGCCCGTGGACCGCTGCCCGTGCGCCCGTCCGAACGCCGCTGCCCTCCGCCCCCGCCGCGAGTGCGGTGGGGGCGGAGGGCAGGAGAGCAAACCTGGGGCTCGCTTACTTCTTGTTGCGGCGCTGCACTCGCGTGCGCTTGAGCAGCTTGCGGTGCTTCTTCTTGGCCATGCGCTTACGGCGCTTCTTGATGACTGAGCCCACGACTACCCTCGCTCATGATCGGAATCACTCGGTGCGGGGCGTCGGAGCCCACACGACCTACGTCGGCCAAGACTACCCGTCGAATCGCAACGGGTGTAATCCGGGGTTCATCCGGGCGTCGGAGGCGTCACGGCAAGGGTTGACCCCAGGGTCCGCGCGAGGGCCAGGGGCTAGGCCGACTCGACCCCTACGTAGGACTCCCTCAGGTAGTCGTGGACGGCCTGTTCTGGGACCCGGAAGGACCTGCCCACCCGGATCGCGGGCAGATGACCGCTGTGCACCAGCCGGTACACGGTCATCTTGGAGACTCGCATCACCGAAGCCACCTCGGCCACGGTCAGGAACACGACCTCGTTGAGAGGCCTCTCGACAGACGCCATGTCAACACCTGAACCTTCCGCACATGACGGCCACCGGCTTCCCCTCCGGCGACTCCTGCAGGCACGTGCGCTCACCCCCCAGATTAGGTGCGGGTGAGGCAAGTGGGGAAGAGGAGTAACGTTCGGTCGCCTACTGTGACAGACACGCTCGATTGAGTACATAGCGAGTAAGCGGTCGGTAGTAAGCAGGCCGCACAGCGTCATCAAGGGGAACGGCGACCGACACCCGTCCCTCGGCTTCGCCCACGAACACCGCGGGATCGTCGGCGTCGGCGAGACCGATCGCTTCGACACCCAGCTGACCAGCCCCGCAGACCCATCCGTGGTCCCCGATCACCAGGGCCGGCAGCGGGCCTCCCCCGTCGGCCGCGGCAGCGAGCGCCACCCGGACGGGCAAGGGTGAATGGGTGTGCACGCCGGTCATACGGCCGTTACCTCGCGCGCCCGCCGGACGCACCACCGCGACCCCTTGTACGTAGTCGAGCGTGTGCGTGCGTAGACCGAACCGGGTCGAGATGTCGACACATCGACCATACGCGGGGGTGAGAACACGACATCCCACTGCCGACAGCGCCGACGCCAAAGTGGCGTAGAACCCCAGGAGCCGCTCCGGATGCCCGGTACCGAAGAGCACCGGCACCCGACCCACCGCAGCGATCGCGAGCCGCTCTGCGAAGGCATCGAGCGCCGCCACCGTACGATCGGGATTGATCAAATCTCGACCGGTTCTGTAACCCGGATCCGGCGACACGCCGCACCGGTCCGCCATCAACGTCAACAGCTCGCCCGGCGTCCACCTCCCCTCCGGGTCAAGACCGATCAGATACTGCGGATCCCGCTCCGCGAACATCCGATAGCTGCGGAGGATCTCCTCCCGGGGCGTGGCAACGGGACCGGCCAACCGGGCTGCCAGCAGATGCGCGCGCAGCGCGCCGGAAGTCAGCACCCCCCGATCGTGGCGCGATGCCACGACGTCATGCAGACATATCTCCAAATCCCGCCAGGACAAGGCCCGTTCGAGTGAGACCGTGCGCCACGGCGTTTACGGCGCCCACGGCGCTCACGGCGTTTACGACGGCGTTCACAGAGGACTCACGGCAGCAGCCCGTGCAGCGGGAACACGGCCCGGCGCGTCGCCAGCACCGCCTGGTCGAGCCGGTCCGCCGGGTCGTACCCCGCCTCCTCGAACCCACGCCACACCGGGGTCCGCCCGTCCGTCATCCGCAGCGGGGCGCTCTGCCGCGTCCGCCGGTAGACCTCCGCCCGCCACTCCTGCGGTGTCTCCGCCTCCGGCGGGACCGGCCGGCCCGCGGCAAGCGCCGTCAGATGCGTCCAGCTCCGCGGGACGACGTCCACCACCGCGTACCCGCCGCCGCCCAAGGCCACCCACCTGCCGCCTGCGTGCTCGTGCGCCAGCTCATGACACGCCTCCGCGACCACCCGCTGCGCGTCCAGGCTGACGGCCAGATGCGCCAGCGGATCCTCGACATGCGTATCGGCACCGTGCTGCGAGACCAATACCTGCGGGCGGAACGCCGCCACCAGCTCCGGCACCACGGCGTGGAACGCCCGCAGCCACCCCTCGTCCCCCGTGCCGGCCGGCAGCGCCAGATTCACCGCACGCCCCTCGGCCTGCGGACCGCCCGTCTCCTCCGGCCACCCGGTCTGTGGGAACAGCGTGCGTGGATGCTCGTGCACTGAGATCGTCAGCACCCGCGGATCGTCCCAGAACGCCGCCTGGACCCCGTCGCCGTGGTGCACATCCACATCGACGTACGCGACACGCTCAGCGCCCAGTTCCAGCAACCGCGCGATGGCCAGCGCCGCATCGTTGTAGACACAGAAACCGGATGCCGCACCGGGCATCGCGTGGTGCAGCCCGCCCGCGAAGTTCACGGCATGATCGACATCGCCGCGCCACACGGCCTCCGCCGCCCCCACCGACTGCCCCGCGATCAGCGCCGACACCTCGTGCATGCCGTTGAAGGCGGGATCGTCCTCCGTCCCCAGTCCGTACGCCGGATCCGCGTCCATCGGATCGGTGGAAGCGAGGCGCACGGCATCGATGTAGTCCTGCCGGTGCACCAGCCGCAGTGTCGACTCCCCGGCGGCCGGGGCCGACACCACCCGCATGGCCCTGGTCAGCCCGAAGGCCTCGATTAGCGATCTGGTCAGCGCGAGCCGCACCGGGTCCATCGGGTGGCTCGGCCCGAAGTCGTAGCCGGTAACCGCGTCATCCCACATCAACTGCCCGCGCCCGCTCATGTCCGACACCGTACCGGTCAGGTTTGACACCGAACGAACGGGCGTAAAGCAGTGTCGCGAGTACAAGCACCATCGGGACGAGCATCGCGGCCCGGTAGTTCCAGGCGTTGCCGATCGCACCCACCAGCGGGGAGCCGACGAGGAACCCGACGTAGTTGAAGACGTTCAGCCGCGCGATGGCCGTGTCGGACGCGCCCGGGAAGAGCCGTCCCGCGGCGGCGAAGGTCTGCGGAACGATCACGCACAGCCCGAAGCCGAGCAGCGTGAAGCCGAGCATCCCCACCCACGCACCGGGCGCCGCGGCCACCACGGCGAACCCTGCAGCCGCCACCACGCTCCCGAAGCGGACGACGGGCACCGGCCCGAAACGCCGCACGCCCAAGTCGCCCACCGAGCGCCCGAGCAGCGTGGTCACCATGTAGACGTTGTACGGGACGGTCGCCAGCTGCTCCGAGCTGTGCAGGATGTCCTGCAGGTACTTGGCGCTCCAGTTGGAGACGGTCGAGTCGCCGATGTATGCGAACGCCATGACCAGGCAGAGCGGCAGCAATGGACGGAACCCGACGCCGGCCCCCTCCCCGGCCTGGTCAGTGACGCCGGGCTGCGCGCCCGGCTCCTGGTCGACGAACCAGCGCCCGGCAACCCCCGCCATCGGAATCAGCACGGCAACCGCCGGCCCGTACAGCACCACAAGCGGCAGATGCCAGTGCGCGCCCACCCATGCAAGTGACGCGCCGGTGATCCCGCCCAGGCTGTACGCGGCGTGGAAGCCGAGCATGATGCTGCGGCCGTAGGCCCGTTGCAGGCTCACCCCGAGCATGTTCATGGACGCGTCCAGGCCACCGACCGTGATCCCGAAGAGTGCAAGCGTCAGCGCGCACTCCCACAGCGCGTTCCCGGCGCCGACGCCCGCGAGCGTGAGGCAGACGACGGGCTGGACGCAGCGCAGCACGACCGTCGGCCGCACTCGCTTGACGATGTGCTCGGTGGTGACGCTGCCGACGCCGGCGAGCACAGGCACGGCGGCGAGGAAGAGAGGCAGGAGGGCGTTGGAGATGCCGTAGCGAGCCTGAATGGCAGGGATACGGGTCACCAGAAGTGCGAAGACCGCCCCCTGCACGAAGAAGCTGACAGCGAGCGATGCCCGGCCGTGCCGCACGCGTGCGTCCATGGGGCTGGAGCGTACGGGCAGGGCCTACTGATTGGTATCCCCTGGCTGATCCTGGTCCGTCCGCTGCGTCAGCGGACGTATCAGCAGAGCAGGGCGGAAAGCGCCGACATGTCGGTGAACAGCGCATTCGCACCCGCGAGTTCAGCCGCCGAGGTCATCGCAGCGAACCCGAACACATCCATCCCGGCTGCCGCGGCCGCCTGCACACCCAGCGGGCTGTCCTCCACGACGGCACATCGCGCGGGCGGCACGCCCATCACCTCCGCCGCATGCAGGAAGAGATCCGGCGCCGGCTTGCCCCGGCCGACGTCCTGCGAGCTGAAGATACGTGACTCGTCAAAATGCGCGTACAGACCGGTCTTGCGCAGTGCCACGCGGATCCGCTCGTGGCTCCCCGACGACGCAACACAGAACGGCACACCGTCCGCAGCGAGCTTGCCGAGCACGTCGGCGACCCCGGGGACGGGCGTCAACTCGAGCCGGAACGCGGCGAACACCCTGGCGTGGAAGGTCTCGTCGAAGTCGGCGGGAAGCTGCTTACCCGAGCGCTCCATCACGAGGTCGTGCACGCGATGCACCGCGGCACCCATGTAGTCGCGAATCGAGTCCTCGTACGAGGTGGGATGGCCGAGTTCGGTCAGGTAGTCGGCCAGGATCCGGTTGGAGATCGGTTCACTGTCGACGAGCACACCGTCGTTGTCGAAGATGACGAGGTCGTACCGCATTCATTCACTCCAGCATTCGCTCGCTCTGGTCGGCAACGCGAAGAAGCCCTTCCTGGGGATCACTCCCCAGGAAGGGCTTCTTTCTCAATAATTGTTCGGCGGCGTCCTACTCTCCCACAGGGTCCCCCCTGCAGTACCATC
>NZ_JANFNG010000078.1 GCF_024436035.1 Streptomyces humicola | reverse complement strand
CCAGCCACACCCAAGATCATCCCACATCAAGATTACTTACGGGACAACCCTTAGGCACATGACACCTCTCGCCAAACGGGCGCCGGGATGGCGCCCTGATCTCGACCATGCGCGTGCAGTCTCCTACATCCGCCAGTCGAAACGGCGTGAAGACGACTCGCAGTCGTCCCCGATGGCCCAGCGCGAGCGCTGCGGGCGCTTGCCGAGTCCGTGCCCTTGGCTGAATGGTGGGCGGAGCACGGCAGCGAGTGAGAAGCGATATCGGTGCAGCGCTGGCCGGGGGTCGTCCACAAGCTTATGTGCGTAGCCTGACTTATTGATCTTGACTACGCTCATGGTCCTATCCTGCATGCTGCCGCGAGCGCGGACTGTCGAGGGCCGGCGGACCGGCGACCGCCACCTCGGCCGGGCGGAGGACGTGACCGCCGACCCGGTAGCCCGACCGCAGTACCGCCGTGCAGGTGGCCCGGCCGACCTCGTCCGAGCTGGTGTACGACAGCGCGTCATGGACCACGGGATCGAAGGGGTTGCCGGCCTTGCCGATGGACTCCAGCCCGAGCGCGCCCAGTTGTGCTTCCAGCTCCTCCGCGACGACGGCGAACCCGCCGCTGACCTCGCCGTGCTCCCGGGCCTGCTCGATCGCGTCCATGACCGGCAGGAGCCGGGCGAGCACATTGGCCACGGCGATCTCGCGGACGGCCAGCCGGTCACGATGCACCCGCTTGCGGTAGTTGTCGTATTCGGCCTTGACGCGTTGGAGATCCGCAGTCCGCTCCGCGAGCTGCGCGCGGAGCCTGCGTATCTCGGAGCGGGCGACTTCGTGCGAGGTCATCGGGTGCCTCCCTGGGACTTGTCGTCGTCGACGATCTCGGCGTCGACGACGTCCTCGCCGGCCTCCTCCTTCGCCTCGTGGGCGCCCGCGCCGTCGCCACCGGCCTGCGTCTGGGTCTGGGTCTGGGTCTGGGCGTACATCGCCTGGCCGAGCTTCTGGCTGGTCGCGGCCACCTTCTCGGTC
>NZ_JANFNG010000077.1 GCF_024436035.1 Streptomyces humicola | reverse complement strand
GCTCCGCCCCGAGCAGGCCGCCTACATCGGCGTCCCGGTCGAGGGCCCGTACAAGCCGGACCACTACCGGTACTGAACCGCCTGACGCAGGCCCCCGTCGGCACCTCCGGCGGGGGCCTCGCGCTTCGCCGAACCGGAAGCCCCCACCATGCCCCGCGGCCGCTACTCGCTCCACGACACTCACGACCACACCCCCCTGGGAGAAGAACAGTTCCACTGCGCCACCGGCCCCTCGGGCTGGCGCTACACCGCCCGCACCACGGATGCGAGCGGCCGGACCACCGGCTCGGTGGACCTCACCCTCGACGACCTCGGCCGCCCCGTCCGACTCGAACTCCACTCCGGCGACTGGCAGGTGCGCGGCACCGCCCTCGACGGCGTCACCTGGGTCCGTACCGACGCCACCGGCGAACACGCCCAAGAAGGCAACGCCCCCGCCCACTCCTTCACTGGCACATCCCCCGCCTTCCTCGTCGCCACTGCACGACTCCTGTGTCCAGTCCTCGGCAGCCCACCCACGCGTGTCCGACTCGTCGCCTTCACGCACCCCGTCCTCGCCCCGCGTACCGTCGACCAGTCCTGGGCCCTGGTGAACAGGACAGCACACCCCACTGACAACGGGACCCTGACAGTGAACGAGTACCAGGTCACGGCCCTCGACACGGGGGAGCAGCACCTCCTGCACATCGCGGGCGACGTCGTCCTCTCAGCGCCCGGGGTCGAGCTGGAGGACCTCGACACGCCGCCGTCCACCTTCGTCTGAGGCCTGTGTGAGGCCGGGCGGCCGCGCACCGGATGTGCGCCCAACCCCGCTGAGCTGCTAGTCTTCCGGTTTCCCGGCGAACCCGTTGACACGGTGGGATCGGGGAGGTAGCTTTGAACGGTTGTCGATAGGTGGACAAGCTCGGGTCGCCCGGGTAGTGTCTACCCTCGTTCCGGAGGAGCTCTCTCGAAGGGCACACCTCCGAGCCACTATCGGATAAAGCGAACGCCGATTTACGGGACTGATCGCGAAGCTGATAGAGTCGGAAACATCGAAGGGAAAGCCCGGAGGGGCCGGTGAGACGGTCT
>NZ_JANFNG010000076.1 GCF_024436035.1 Streptomyces humicola | reverse complement strand
GGATTTCGATCTTTACCGGCTGTCCGAGGAGCACGAGATGCTCCGGGAGACGGTGCGCTCGCTGGCTGAGGCGAAGATTGCGCCGTTTGCGGCGGAGGTGGATGAGCAGGGGCGTTTCCCGCAGGAGGCGTTGGATGCGTTGGTGGGGGCGGATCTGCATGCGGTGCATGTGCCCGAGGTGTATGAGGGTGCGGGGGCGGATGCGCTGGCGACGGTGATCGTGATCGAGGAGGTGGCGCGGGTGTGTGCTTCCTCGTCGTTGATTCCGGCGGTGAACAAGCTGGGGTCGTTGCCGGTGATCCTGTCGGGGTCGGAGGAGCTGAAGAAGCGGTATCTGGGGCCGCTGGCCAGGGGTGAGGCGATGTTCTCGTACTGCCTGTCGGAGCCGGATGCGGGGTCGGATGCGGCGGGGATGAAGACGAGGGCGGTGCGGGACGGGGATCACTTCGTGGTGGACGGGGTGAAGCGGTGGATCACGAATGCGGGGGTGAGTGAGTACTACACGGTGATGGCGGTGACTGATCCGGAGCGGCGGTCGCGGGGGATCTCGGCGTTTGTGGTGGAGAAGTCGGATGAGGGTGTCTCGTTCGGTGCGCCGGAGAGGAAGCTGGGGATCAAGGGGTCGCCGACGCGTGAGGTGTATTTCGATCATGTGCGGATTCCTGCTGATCGCATGATCGGTGCGGAGGGTACGGGTTTTGCCACGGCGATGAAGACGCTTGATCACACGCGTATCACGATTGCGGCGCAGGCGTTGGGGATTGCGCAGGGGGCGTTGGATTACGCGAAGGGGTATGTGCGGGAGCGGCGGCAGTTCGGGAAGGCGATCGCGGAGTTCCAGGGGGTGCAGTTCATGCTGGCGGACATGGCGATGAAGCTGGAGGCGGCGCGTCAGCTGACGTATGCGGCGGCGGCGCGGTCGGAGCGGGGGGATGGTGATCTGACGTTCTTCGGTGCGGCGGCGAAGTGTTGTGCTTCGGATGCGGCGATGGAGATCACTACGGATGCGGTGCAGTTGCTGGGTGGGTACGGGTACACGCGGGATTATCCGTTGGAGCGGATGATGCGGGACGCGAAGATCACGCAGATCTACGAGGGCACCAACCAGGTCCAGCGCATCGTCATGGCCCGCAACCTCCCCTGACCACCCCCACCACCCC
>NZ_JANFNG010000075.1 GCF_024436035.1 Streptomyces humicola | reverse complement strand
GGTTACAGTTCGCTGGTCCGTGCGGCTGCCTTGAGCCGGTCGAGGCTGGTGTATCGCTGGCCGAGCGTCCATGCCCAGGGGCGTCCTGATGCGGTGACGGTGTCGTTGATGACGGGCTTACCGAGCTGCACGGTGTCCGGGTCGTCCGGCGCGGACAGCAGTATGACCCCGTTGGAGTTCCCCTCGGGTCGGTATCCCTCTTCGACGAGGGCGCCGATGAGCTGCGCGAGCTCGGTGTGCCCGTCGGCGCGGTAGCGTTCGGCTTCCTCGTGGGTTAGGAGGACCGCGGGGTGGTGCGTGCGGATGCGGGCGAGGACGGGCTGGATGACGCCGTCCGCGTAGAACCCGAAGTGGGTGAGGCCCTCGCGGAAGGACCGCTCGGGCTGGCAGACGTAGGCCGCGAGGCGCTGGTACTCGGGCCATGCGGAGCGGGCAGCGACGATCACGGTGTCGTCGCTGGTCAGCAGGCCCTCGGCTTCGTACAGGGCGATGAGCTCGTACAGCAGGAAGCGGGTCTGCTCGCCGACGAGCCGTGCCGGGTTGGTCACCACTGCTTCGGTCGCGGTGGCCAGGTCGCGGAAGGACAGCCACAGCACGCGGTCGCGGACGTGCGGGCCTATGCCGTCGAGCTGGGTGAACCACGTCGGGCGGGCCGGGTCGGGCGTCAGAACGAACAGGCGGGCGCTCGGGTCTCCGTCCAACTGCCGTGCATGGGCGCGGAGCTGACTGCGGCCGTGGCCCTCGCCGGTGTAGGCGCCGCGCGTGGTCTTGGTCTCGAACCACCAGGTGAAGCGGGCGGAGATCCGCGCGTCGGGGACGGCCTCGTCGGTGGTGACTTGGTTGTGGAAGGAGACCGTGGGGAGTTCCCCGGCGCCGCCAGTGGCGGTCTCCAGAAGCTCTTGGACCAGGGCGAGGTCGATACGCTCGAACACCGCCATCGTGGAGGAGGTGACGCGGTTTTCGCCGGTCCGGTAGGTGGAGAAGAGAGGGTTCCGTGGCATGCGAGACAGGGTAGATGCCGGTAACGACATATGATGCCAGGACACTTGGGACCCGGGCCGTCTCGGCCGCCGAGCGGGATGCCGGCGAGACCGCAGTCCAGGCAGGCGACCGCCACGCCGCTCGGCGTCCGCGCCTCGACGCGTAATAGCGCGTTCTCCACACTCACCAACTCCAGGGGCAGCGGCGTTCTATCCGCTGCCCCGGTCAGATGGCGTCAGCCAGGGAACGCGCTCAGCACTGCCTCG
>NZ_JANFNG010000074.1 GCF_024436035.1 Streptomyces humicola | reverse complement strand
CTGGCCGAGTTCGGCCGTAAGGAGATCACGCTGGCCGAGCATGAGATGCCCGGTCTGATGGCCATTCGCAGGGAGTATGCCGCGTCCCAGCCGTTGGCTGGTGCGCGGATCACGGGTTCGCTGCACATGACGGTGCAGACGGCCGTGCTGATCGAGACGCTGGTGGCGTTGGGTGCGCAGGTGCGCTGGGCCAGCTGCAACATCTTCTCCACCCAGGACCACGCGGCGGCCGCGGTCGCAGTGGGGCCGAAGGGGACACCGCAGGACCCGCAGGGCGTTCCGGTGTTCGCGTGGAAGGGGGAGACGCTCGAGGAGTACTGGTGGTGCACTGAGCAGGCGCTGACCTGGCCGGATGCCTCCACCGGTGGTCCGAATATGATCCTGGACGACGGTGGGGACGCCACGCTGCTGGTGCACAAGGGCGTGGAGTTCGAGAAGGCCGGATCCGCACCTGATCCGTCGACGGCGGACAACGAGGAGTACCGGATCATCCTGCAGGTGCTGAACCGCTCCATCGCGGCCAACCCCACCAAGTGGACCGCCATCGCGTCGGAGATCCGTGGTGTGACGGAGGAGACCACTACGGGTGTGCACCGGCTGTACGAGATGCACCGCGAGGGCGCGCTGCTGTTCCCGGCGATCAATGTGAACGACTCGGTGACGAAGTCGAAGTTCGACAACAAGTACGGTTGCCGGCATTCGCTGATCGACGGGATCAACCGGGCCACCGACACCCTGATCGGTGGCAAGGTGGCCGTGGTGTGCGGTTACGGTGATGTGGGCAAGGGGTGTGCGGAGTCGTTGCGCGGCCAGGGCGCGCGGGTGATCGTGACGGAGATCGACCCGATCTGTGCGTTGCAGGCGGCGATGGATGGTTTCCAGGTGACCACGCTGGAGGAGGTCGTCGAGAGTGCCGACATCTTCGTGACGACCACGGGGAACAAGGACATCATCATGGCGTCGGACATGGCCAGGATGAAGCATCAGGCGATCGTGGGGAACATCGGTCATTTCGACAATGAGATCGACATGGCTGGTCTGGCGGAGGTGCCGGGGGTCGTCAAGAGCGAGGTCAAGCCGCAGGTGCACACCTGGACGTTCCGGGACGGCAAGTCGATCATCGTGCTGTCGGAGGGGAGGTTGCTGAACCTGGGCAATGCGACCGGGCATCCGTCGTTCGTGATGTCGAACAGCTTCGCCAACCAGACCATCGCCCAGATCGAGCTGTTCACCAAGCCTGAGGCCTACCCGATCGGCGTCTACGTGCTGCCCAAGCACCTGGACGAGAAGGTCGCCCGCCTCCACCTCGGCGCCCTCGGCGTCAAGCTGACCACGCTCCGCCCCGAGCAGGCCGCCTACATCGGCGTCCCGGTCGAGGGCCCGTACAAG
>NZ_JANFNG010000073.1 GCF_024436035.1 Streptomyces humicola | reverse complement strand
CGCGATACGGAACTTCGCTTTCACCTCCCATACGGAAGGTCGCAATGCCCAAGCACACGCTGACGACCGAGTCGGGCGCGCCTGTCGCCGACAATCAGAACTCCGCTGCCGCTGGTGTCGGTGGGCCGCTGTTGTTGCAGGACCAGCATCTGCTGGAGAAGCTGGCCCGGTTCAACCGTGAGCGGATCCCGGAGCGTGTGGTGCACGCCCGTGGCTCGGGCGCCTACGGCCACTTCGAGGTCACCGACGACGTCACCGGCTACACCCGGGCCGCCTTCTTGGACACCATCGGCAAGCGCACCGAGGTGTTCGCGCGGTTCTCCACCGTGGCCGACAGCCTCGGCGGTGCCGATGCGGTGCGCGACCCGCGCGGGTTCGCGGTGAAGTTCTACACCAGCGAGGGCAACTACGACCTGGTCGGCAACAACACCCCGGTGTTCTTCATCAAGGACCCGATCAAGTTCCCCGACTTCATCCACTCCCAAAAGCGCGACCCGTTCACCGGCAAGCAGGAGCCGGACAACGTATGGGACTTTTGGGCACACACCCCCGAGGCCACCCACCAGGTGACCTGGCTGATGGGCGACCGCGGCATCCCGGCCTCCTACCGGCACATGAACGGCTACGGCTCCCACACCTACCAGTGGACCAACACCGCAGGCCAGGCATTCTTCGTCAAGTACCACTTCAAGACCAACCAGGGCATCCGCTGCCTGTCCAGCGAGCAGGCCGCGCAGCTCGCGGGCACCGACCCCAACAGCCACCAGACCGACCTACTGCAGGCGATCGAACGCGGCGTGCACCCCTCCTGGACGCTGTACGTGCAGATCATGCCCGCCGCCGACGCCGACGGATACCGGTTCAACCCCTTCGACCTGACCAAGGTCTGGCCGCACACCGACTACCCGCTGCAACGCGTGGGCCGCCTGGTACTGGACCGCAACCCCGACAACGTCTTCGCCGAGGTCGAACAGGCCGCCTTCTCCCCCAACAACTTCGTCCCCGGCATCGGCCCCTCCCCCGACAAGATGCTCCAAGGCCGGCTGTTCGCCTACGCCGACGCCCACCGCTACCGCCTCGGCGTCAACCACACCCACCTGCCCGTCAACGCCCCCAAGGCCACCGACGTGCACAACTACGGCCGCGACGGCCTCATGGCCCTGAACAAGGCCGGACGAGCCAAGAACTACGAACCCAACTCCTACGACGGACCCGTCCAGACCGGCCAACCGCTGTCCGCCCCCCTCACCGTCACCGGCCACACCGGCACCCACCCCGCCCCCGAACACACCAAGGACGACGACTTCTACCAGGCCGGCGAGCTGTACCGGCTGATGAGCGAGGACGAAAAGCACCGCCTGACCGCCAACATCGCCGGCGGCCTCGCCCAGGTCTCCCGCGACGACGTGATCGAAAAGAACCTCGCCCACTTCCACGCCGCCGACCCCGACTACGGCAAGCGCGTCGAACAAGCCGTCCGCGAACTCCGCGACAACTGAACCA
>NZ_JANFNG010000072.1 GCF_024436035.1 Streptomyces humicola | reverse complement strand
GGACCTTGTTGGCTGATGTGATTGTTCGTCTGTCGTGATCTTCGGGTTGGGTGGACACTGCTGGGTGTCGGTCCGTTGACCTCGGTCGAGGGGGGAGGTCATGTCGATGCGTCCGCTGCCCGTCCCTGAGGTGCCCGAGTCCACGGCCCGGGTGGCGCGGGTGGCGTTCCCGCGCGGCTGCCTGGCGATGCGGATCAGGGACGAGCTCGGGGCGGTGTTTGAGAATGAGCGGTTTGCGTCCGCGTTCCCGCGGCGGGGCGGCCCAGCGGTGCCGCTGGGGACGCTGGCGATGGTCAGTGTCCTGCGGTACGCCGAGCGGCTGACCGACCGCCAGGCCGCTGATGCGGTGCGGTCCAGGATCGACTGGAAATGCGCCCTCAGCCTGCAGCTGACCGATCCCGGCTTCGACTACTGGGTGCTCAGCGAGTTCCGCGACCGGCTGATCACCCACAACCTGGGGCAGCAGATCCTCGATGCGATCCTGGAGCGGTGCGCCGAGCTTGGTCTGCTGCGGGCCGGCGGGCGGGTGCGGACCGACGCCACCCACGTCATCGCGTGCGTGCGGGACCTGAACCGGCTGGAGTTATGTACTGAGACCATGCGCTGCGCGCTGGAGGCCCTGGCGGTGGTGGCCCCGTCCTGGCTGACCACAACGGACGCGCTGTGCCCGCACTGGGTGGAGCGCTACCGGCAGCGCGCCGACTCCTACCGTCTGCCCAAGGGCGAAGCCGAACGTGGCCGGTTCGCCGAGAACGTCGGCGGCGATGGCTTCGAACTGCTGGATGCCCTGGCCGAGCCCACTGCCCCGGCCCATCTCGCCGACCTGGACGCGGTCCGGACCCTGCGCACGGTATGGGCGCAGGAGTATCTGCGGGACACGAGCGGGGTGCGCTGGCGCGAACGCAAAGAACGCCCGCCGGGAGCCGAGCGGATCGTCTCCCCACACGATGTGGACGCGCGCTGCGGCGTGAAACGGCAGACCGCATGGGACGGCTACAAGCTCCACCTGTCCGAAAGCTGCGATGAGGATCTGCCGCACCTGATGCTCCTGGCTGCCACTGCCCCCGCCTCCACCGACGGCCACCAGCTCACCGGCGCGGTCCACCAGCACCTGGTCGAACGGGATCTGGCTCCGAACGAGTACCTCGTCGACGGCGGCTACACCAGCGCCCGCCTCCTCCTGGAGGCCCGCACAGCCGGCATCGAACTGACCGGCCCCGTCCGCCCGTCGCCTGGACCGCCGGGCCTGCCAGGCGGGTACACCACCGCCGACTTCACCATCGACTGGGACCAGCGCAGCGCCACCTGCCCGCGCGGTGCCAACAGCAGCCGCTGGATCGACACCACCATCCGCGGCGAGCCCCGCATCCACGTCGACTTCGCCGATGCCGACTGCCCGAAGTGCCTGCTCAAGCACCGGTGCACCCGCGCCGCCTACCGCGTACTGACCCTGCCGCCGCGCGAGGAATGGGAAGTGCTCCAGCAGCGACGCGCCCAGCTGAACACCGACGCGTGGAAGGAGCGCTACCGCACCCGCGCTGGCGTCGAGGGCAGCATCTCCCAGGCCAAGGCGC
>NZ_JANFNG010000071.1 GCF_024436035.1 Streptomyces humicola | reverse complement strand
GGTGTTCAGTGGTTGAGGGCGACTTGGGCGATTTTGATGACTACGAGGATGGTGGCGATGAGGAGGTAGGTGCGCAGGGCGCCCATGCCGATCTTGCGGGTGGTGGAGATGACCGGCTTGGTCAGCGTTGCCAGCGCCGGCATCCGCCAGGTCTCGCGGCCGGTGCGGTCGATCGGGTCGTCCTTGGTGCCGGTGCGGCGCTTGGTGAAGGCGTACCCGGCCACGATCACCCCGGCCACCGCGCAGGCGGCCAGGATCTGCAGGATCGCGTTGGCCGAGATGCCGGGGAAGACGACGGTGGCGGTCAGGATGATCGACAGGGCGACCAGCACCCCGACCACGGTGGCGGTGAACGCGTTGGTCTTCGGCCCGTTCACCCATGGGCCGAGCACCGCCTTGTCGTTGCACAGCAGGAGCAGGAACACGCTCGCGGACGGCAGCAGGACCCCGGCGAGCGCCTGCACGCCCTCGGTGAGCAGCCCCAGCGGGGAGCCGGGGATCAGCACGATCGCGGCCGCGGCGGCCACCAGCCCGGCATAGACGGCGTAGAAGCCCTTCGCCCCGCCGATGCCGCGGTGCAGGGAGTGCTTGAGCCCCAGCACATCACCGATCGCATACGCGGTGGACAGCGAGACGGCGAAGGCGCCGATGATCGAGGCGTCCAGCAGCGCGATGGCGAACAGCACCCCGGCGACCTTGCCCGCGTGCGCCTCAAGGCCGGTGGCGATCCCGCCCGCGTCGCTGAAGTTCCCGACGCCGTGGGTTCCGGCGAACGTGGCGGCGGTGAAGCCCATCATCGCCGCCGCCCCGATGACCACCACGGCGATGCCGATCCACAGATCCGCCTTCTCATAGCGCATGAACCGCGGGGTGATGCGCTTGTCGATGACGTAGGACTGCTGGAAGAACAGCTGCCAGGGCGCCACCGTGGTGCCCACGATCCCGATGATCAGCAGCATCACCGTCGACAACTGGCCGGCGCCGCCCGGCATGTTGGGCACGACGAAGTCGCGGGCCATCTGCGAGGTCGCCGGGTGGACCATGACGTAGATCGGCACCAGCAGCAGCGAGGCCGCGCACAACGCGATCGCGACCCGCTCGAAGCGGCGGAACGATCCGGTGAACGCCGACGCGACGATGATCCCCGCGGCGAGGACCACCGAGGCACCCTTCGGCAGGCCCAGATACCCCGCGGCCAGCGTGATGCCGATGAACTCCGTCACCAGGGTGAGCGCGTTGAGCAGGAACAGGTCGATCACCGAGAACGCGCCCCAGAACCTGCCGAACCGCTCCAGGATCAACCGGGCGTGCCCCACCCCGGTCACCGCACCGAGCCGCAGCACCATCTCCTGATTGACATACAGGACCGGGATGAGCAGCACCAGCGTCCACAACAGGTGCGTACCGTAGTTCTGCCCCGCCTGACCGTAGGTCGCGAAAGCACCGGCGTCGTTGTCGCCGACCATCACGATCAGCCCCGGACCGACGATCGCCAGCAGCGTCTTGACCTTCGCCGACAACCCACGACGCCCGCCGGTGTCATCAAGCCTGATGGTGCCCAACGCACCACGAATGTCACCGACATGCGCGTCATCCAGAACAGCGGCACGC
>NZ_JANFNG010000070.1 GCF_024436035.1 Streptomyces humicola | reverse complement strand
TGATCAACTCGCCGTCAGATTCGCGGTGTTGTTTCCGCACCTGGACGAGCGTCAGCGCCGTCTGCTGATGGGATCCGAGGCCCGGATCCTGGGGCATGGCGGGATCCGGGCTGTCGCGCAGGCGGCCGAGGTCAGCGAGACCACGGTCTGCAAAGGCGTCGACGAGCTGGAAGTGGGCGCGGAGCCTTTGGGCCGGGTCCGCCGCCCCGGCGGCGGGCGCAAGAGGGCCGCCGAGGTGGATCCGGGATTGCGACCTGCACTGTTGGCGCTGGTCGAGCCGGATATGCGCGGGGACCCGATGTCTCCACTGCGCTGGACGACGAAGTCGACGCGCAAGCTCGCCGACGAACTCACCCGGCAAGGCCATCGCGTCTCGGCGGACACCGTCGGCGACCTGCTGCGCGAGGAGGGCTTCAGCTTGCAGGCCAACGCCAAGACGATCGAGGGCACGCAGCACCCGGACCGCGACGCGCAGTTCCGCTACATCAATGAACAAGCCCGCGATCACCGGGACGCCGGGGACCCGGTGATCAGCGTGGACACCAAGAAGAAAGAACTGGTCGGCGAGTACAAGAACGCCGGCCGCGAGTGGCAGCCTCAAGGCGAGCCGGTGAAGGTCAAGACGCACGACTTCCTCGACCGGCAGGGGCCGGGCAAGGCGATACCGTACGGGATCTACGACGTCGCCGCGCACACCGGCTGGGTCAACGTCGGATGCGACCACGACACCGCCGCATTCGCGGTGGCCTCGATCCGCCGCTGGTGGCACGCCCGCGGCCGGCGCGACTACCCGCACGCCGCACGGCTGCTGATCACCGCGGACGCCGGCGGCTCCAACGGCTACCGCACCCGTGCCTGGAAGACTGAACTCGCAGCGCTGGCCGCCGAGACCGGCCTGGACATCACGGTATGCCACCTACCTCCTGGAACTTCGAAGTGGAACAAAGTGGAGCACCGGCTGTTCTCCCACATCAGCCTCAACTGGCGCAGCAGACCGCTGACCAGCCATGAAGTCATCGTGAACACCATCGCGGCGACCACCACCCGCACCGGACTGCGTGTCGAGGCCGCACTCGACCCAAGCACCTACGACACCGGGATCAAGGTCACCGACGCCCACATCGACGCGCTGCCGATGAGCCGGCACCGCTTCCACGGGCGACTGGAACTACACCCTCCACGCCGGACATCCGCACCCAGCCGTCCGCGACGCACCCCAGACCACCGAGCCCAAGGCCACCACCCCGCCCAGCGCCCCACCCCCAGCTCGCTGCACGACCCAGAACTGACCGGCATGACCATCGCGCAGCTGAACTCCCTGATCAACCGGCTGACCCCCGCCGTGGAGGAACAGCGTGAGCACATCCGGCGCCAACAGCGCGGCGGCGAGCGCCTCCGGGCCCCCGGAGCGGGAGCCAAGCCCAAGCTCCCCCCAGCTGACCGGATCCTGGCCACCGTGCTCTACCTGCGCAAACTCGGCACCCAAGACCTCATCGGCCAGCTCTTCGCCGTCAACAGGAGCACGATCACCGATGCGATCAATGAAGTCCGACCCCTCCTCGAACGGCACGGCAACCACATCACCGCCTCAACAGCCCGCTTCCGCACCTCGGCAGACATGATCGCGTTCCTCACGCCACAACCACCCAAGCCGACCCACACGAAGATCAAACCAGCGTGTTGATTCTCTGCGCGCCC
>NZ_JANFNG010000006.1 GCF_024436035.1 Streptomyces humicola | reverse complement strand
CAGGTCCAGCGCATCGTCATGGCCCGCAACCTCCCCTGACCACCCCCACCACCCCTACCTGCCCTCTGGGAATCGCCGTCATCCGCAGTGCGCCGGGATGAACGGCCGCGCCTCTGGCGACCTCCCGCACCCGCGCGCCGACGACGGGACGCAGTCGCCAGCGGCCGGCGATGGTGGCCAGGTGGATGACGAGTTCGGTGAGGGCGAAGTGGTTGCCCGGGCATTGACGTGCACCGCCGCCGAACGGAATGCAGGCGCCCCGCGCCAGCCCCGCCGAGCGCTCGGGCAGCCAGCGGTCCGGGTCGAAGCGCCCGGGCTGCGGGAAGACACGTGCGTCGTGGTGGAGGGCGTACGGGCTGAAGAGCACCGAGGCGCCTTCGGGCAGCGTGGTCCCGCCGATCGTGACGGTGGCCGGCGCGTGGCGCAGGATGATGTACGGGGGATAGCGGCGCAGCGTCTCCTGTACCACGCGGCGGGTGTAGTCCAGGCGTGAGATGTCGTCGAACTCCGCTGCCCTGCCGCCGAGTACCTCGTCCACCTCGTCGTGGAGTCGAGCCTCGATCCCAGGGTTGGTACCGAGTTCGTGGAAGGCCCAGGCCAGGGCGGCGCCGGTGGTCTCCGTCCCCGCGACCATCATGTTGACGAGCTGGTCGTGCACCTGATCGTCGCTCAGACCCGTGCCGGTCTCGTGGTCGCGGCTGCGCAGGAGGCTGGAGAGCAGGTCCCCGCGGTCGGTGCGGTCCCCGCGGCCGGCGGCGACGGCCTGCCGCGTCGTCCGGTGCAGCCGGTCAACGGCGGTACGGAAACGGCGGTTGCGGCGAGTGGGCAGCCTGAGCAGCAGCGCGGGGGCCAGCGCGCGCCGCGGGATCTCCTCCAGCGCGACCGGCAGTGAACGTTTGATCTCCTCGATGGCGTCGGTGAAGTCCGCGGAGAAGAGCGTGGTCGCCACGGTGAGGAGGGCGAGCTCGTTCATCTCCTCGTCCACGGCGAGCACGTGACCCGGGCGCCACGAAGCGGCCCGCTCGGCGGCGAGTCGGCTCATGGTCGTTGCGTAGGCGGCGATCCGCTCCCGGTGGAACGCGGACTGCATCAGCCGGCGGTGGCGTCGGTGCTCCTCCCCGTTGAGCATCCCGACACCCCGGCCCAGCAGCGGACGCGCCGAATCCACCAGCTGCCCCTGGTCGAAGGTGCCGCTCTCACCGACGAGGACACTGCGCACCAGGCCGGCGTCGTTGATGACGAAGGCGGTGACGGTGCCGAGACGGATCCGTACCACGTCCCCGTACCGGGGCAGCGAGGTGAGGAAGGAGAGCGGGTCGCGGACCATCGGCAGCCCGTGCCCGATCAGAGGCAGGCCGCCCGGTGCGGTGGGCACGGTCATGTCGTCTCCGGATCCAGGACGGGCGCGCGCCCGGTCGCCTGGCGCAGGCCGAGATGGCGGCGGTACCAGGGGGCGTACGCCGTGAAACGCTCACCGAAGCCGCCCGGTACCAGGCCGAGTTCGCGCCAGACTCTGGTGCTGTCGTAGAAGTGGTCGAGGGCCACCAAAGCCAACTGCCGTACCAGCCGCGGCTCGGCGCCGGTGAACGCCAGCGCGTCCTCGTACGTCAGATCCGCGGCCGGGGCGGGGACGCCGAGATGCCGGGTGAGCGCCGCATGCAGCTCGGCGACGGTGACGGGCACCGGATGGTTGACGTGGTAGACGCCTCGTGTCGGGCGCGCGGTGTGGGCGAGGGCGGCGATGGCCTCGGCCAGGTCCTCCACCGCGACGAGGGAGAGCCTGGCGCGCGCACCGTTGACGGTGACCGGAGTACGGGCCAGGGCGGTGGCCAGCGCCGGTACGAACCGGCTGTCGCCCGGCCCGTAGACGAACATCGGGCGCACCACTGTCCCGCCCGCGGCCAGCACCGACCGCTCGGCGAGCAGCCTGGTGCGGCTGGTCACGGAGGCGGGTGCGCACTCCACTGCGTTCTCCGTGATCCCGGCGTGCGGCCCGGTCCCGTAGACGGCGGCGGTGCTCAGATGAACGATGCGGCGGACTCCGGCCCGGCGGGCCTCGGTGACGAGCGCCGCGGTGCCGTGCACGTTGACGGCGGTGCACCTTTCCTGGTCCTCGCCGTGCTTGCCGTCCCCCTCGTTCCCCTCGATCGCTGAGGCGCAGTGCACAAGCGTGTCGACGCCCTCACAGACGCCCGCCAGCGACGCGGGATCGGCCAGATCCCCCGCGATCCGCTCGGCGTCCCCGTCGACGGGGTCGATGGGGCGGCGGTGGGTGAGCAGCCGCAGCGAGGCCCCGCGGCGGGTGAGCGCGGCAAGTGCCGCCCGTCCGACGAAGCCGCTCGCACCGGTGAGCAGGATCATCGCACCCCCGCCTGAAGCGCCAGGGCCAGATAGTCGCAGACGACGAAACCCATGGCCAGCGGCACCGGCCACGCCACCACCCGCCGTCGCGTGAACAGCACCAGTCCGGCGGCCGGGAAGGCGAGCGCCACATACGGGGCATACGCTGCCGACGCGGCGAGCGCGCCGGCGCCTATGGCATGCCACGGCCGGAAGAGCGCCAGGGTCAGCAGCGCCGTGGCTGCCGTGAACCCCGCCGCCGTCCGGGCGCTGCGCTGCGGACCGATGACACCGGAGTACAGACGCGCCCCGTCCGGCCCCGCCCAGGCCGTCTTGCGGGCGAACTCGAAATGCAGGAAGACGCAGACGAAGATCGCCAACAGCAGTACGGCCCGCAAGCCGGCGCCGCCGCCCGCCGAAAGGTAGACGTACACGCTGATCAGCACCTGCACCGGGTAGGTGATCGCCAAGTTGACCAGCAGCCCGTCCCTGACCCTGCGGCTGCGACGTTCGAGTACGACGAGGAGGAGGGCGTAACCGAGATCCGCGACGAGCACGGCGAGGGCCGCCGCGGGCAGCCGCACGTTCAGCGCCACCAGCGCGATCGCGATCACCACCATGGCACCGCGCAGCTCGCCGCGGCCGATCTCCCCTGTCACCAGGGGCCGTTCGGGGTTGTGGACGCGGTCGTACTCCAGATCCTTCTGCTCGTCGGCCATCCGCAGATACAGCAGGGTGAGCACCACGCTGACCGCCCGCACCGCCGTGCCGGGGGAGGGATGCCAGGGGCGGTGCGCGAGGAGCGACGCCGAGCCCTCCAGGGCCAGCACCCACAGGACCGCATACGTCACATACACGTGCGGCGTGAACACCGCGAGCGTGAAGTGGCCCAGTCTGCGCAGTGTCCTCATACCCGGTGTCCTCATGCGCGCTCCGTCTCGCCGTCGAGGACCGTGACCAGGCCACGGGTGCCGTCGATCTCCACCAGCGCGCCGTCCGGGATCGCGGTGGTCGCGCCGGGCAGGGCGACGATGGTGGGGATGCCGAACTTCCGCCCGGTGATCGCGGTGTGGGAGAGCATGGTCCCGCGCTCCACGACGATGCCCGCGGCGCGCAGCATCAGGAAGAGCCACCCCGGGTCGGTCTCCCGGGCGACGAGGATCAACCCCTCGTCGGAGGGTCCGGTGACGTGGGTACGAGGATCCAGCACGATCCGGGCGATGCCGCGGGCCGTTCCGCCGCTGGAGCCCAGGCCGCGCAACACGCCGGGTACGGAGGCCGGTTGCCATGCCGTAGGCCGGGTGTGCCGTACGGGTCCCAGGGTGGTGAACCGCATCGGCGGCTCCTCGTCCGCCGCCTCGAACTCGGCGCGGCGTGCGTCCGCGACGGCCTGCGGCTCCTCGCTCGTACCCGTCCCGTCGAAGTAGCCGAAGAGTTCGTCCTGGGTGAGGTGGACGACGTCGTCGGCGCCACGGAGCACGCCGCGTGCGGCCAGCTCCTCACCGAGCGAGGTGAAGACCGCCTTGGCCAGGCCGAACAACTCGCTCCTGCAGTAACGGGAGTTCTCCCGGTGGCGGACGTACTGGCGGAGCTTCGCCAGCAGCAGCCGCACCACTGTGAGCTGCACCGGGCGGCCCCGCAACGCGTCCGTGAGCCGCCGTTCGGCCTCGGCCCTGATCAGCCGCTCCCGCTGCTGCAGCTCCGCGACGCCGAGGTCACTACGGGCGTAGTCGCCGACCAGGCGCAGCAGCTCCCACGGCGCCTGCCGCACGGTGGGCTGCTCCATCTTCAGCTCCTGCAGTCCCCGGTCGCCGTACCGGTGCAGATGGGCACGGAGCTGTTCGAGGAGCTCGCCGCCGAACTCGCCGCGCTCGACGGCCTGCCACACCTCGCGCACGTCCCGCCCGTCCCGCGCCGCCAGCGCCTCCAGCAGGGAGGGGCAGGAGCGCGCCCGCTCCGCCAGGCGCACGACGGAGAGCACGATCGCCGTGCTGTGGTTCTCCTCGTCCCCGCAGAGCAGGTCGCTGAGGAGCGCCTGGTCCCGGCCCGGCACCCATCGCCGGAGCAACCGTTCCGTGACGGCGGCGGTGGTGCTCAGCACGGAGTCGTTGATCAGCGTGACGCCCCACTCCTCGCCGACGGCCGCCCATACCTCATGGAAGGCCTGGATGCGGGCGAGCGGATCGACGGCGGACCAGTCCCGGCTGCGCAACGGGGAGATCAACGATTCCCACCACGCCTCGAAGCGGCGCATCGCCCGGTCGTGGCGGGCGAAGCGGACCGCCACCCGGCACAGCGGCAGGGCGAGCCGCAGCATCGCGGACCGGCTTCCCGGACGTCCCGCTCCAGGTACGGGTGGCGCGCCGGAGATCCCCATCATCTGCTCCCAGGAGGCCCGGAAGAGCGGGAAGACCGCGAGCTGCTGGTGGAGGTGATACCAGGCGCCGAGCTCGTAGTAGATCCTCCCGTGGTGCCACCCGATCATCCGCTCCAGATGGCGCCGGTTGCGGCGCAGGGTGCGAGCATCCACGCCGAGCCTGCGGTACAGGTCGTGGAAGATGGTGCTGTAGAACTTCTGCGCGAAGGTGTAGGTCAGGGCGGTCGTGACGCCGGGGAAGCTCTCGGTGACGTTCGCACTGCTCCACTGCCGACGCAGCGAAAGGTCGACGGTGATCGGCCGGGACTGCACCAGATGCAGCGCGCCGTCGGCGGTGAACGTCCCCTCGATGTCCTGCGGCACACCGAAGATCCGCTCGATCCTGCGGCCCACGCCGTCCAGTTGCCGTATCTCGTCGTCGGTGAGCACCGGCCTGCCGCGCAGTTCCTCGGGCACCGGCAGGGCAACCGGGCCGGCCTCGGGACGCGCGGCGCTGAACCCGAGCCGCTCCGGCTTGTCGGCGATCCGGGTGCCGATCCCGCCGTCGGCCGCCAGAAAGTAGTGATCGACGCCGACCCGCTCCTGGACGACCCCTTCGCCGATCCCGTATCCCGCTGCGATGACGCACTGCGCGGCGCCGGTGCGCGGATCGCAGGTGAACACCACGAACGACCGCTCGCCCAGCGCCATCTGCTGGACGCCGACGGCCACGTCGACCTCGAGCGGGCCCAGGCCCTGGACATGCCGGTACAGGAGCGATTCGGCGTTGAAGGCGGAGGTCCAGCAGCCGCGGATCCGCTCCAGGAGCAGCTCGCGCGGAACGTAGAGGAAGCTGTCGCTCATCCCGGCGAAGGCATCCTGCGTGGAGTCCTCGCTGATCGTGGAGGCCCGCACCGCGACGAGCGTGCCGGGCGCGAACGCATCGTCGAAGGCGGCGAGGATATCGTGTGCCACCTTCGGCGGGACGGCGGCTGCGCCGAAGAGCGCGCGGACGGCGTCGGAGGCTCTCTCGACCGAGGCGGGATCGGTGAAGTCCACACTGCGCAGCTCGCGTTCGATCGGGTCGCGCAGCGCGTCGGCCACCACCCGGAAGCATCCGGCCGTGAGCGCGAAGAAGGGCGGCACGGGCAGCCCCTCGGCAGCGAGCCGGGCAAGCCGGGCCAGTTTCTGCCCCACCTCGTCCGCGCGGACACTGCGCATCCGGTGCCCGGTGACAATGTATTGACGGCGCATCACCACACCACCGGTACCAGCCGCTTGCGGTTGCGTGCGTAGGCCGGGTAGCCGGTCAGCTCCATCAATGTCCGTTCCTCGACGAGAATCCGGTGCACGATGGCCGGAATCAGCAGCCCGGCACAGGCGGCGATGATGTAGGGGTTTGCGAAGATCGCGACGAATCCGGCGTGGGCCACGATCATGCCCGCGTAGGCGGGGTGGCGTATGAAGCGGTACGGGCCGGTACTGACGATCGCGTGGTCGTGGAGGGTGCGCACCCGGTGCGAGTAGAAGCGGCCGAGGTGGACGACGGCGGTCAGCCGCAGTGCGATTCCCGCGAGGAAGACGACGATCAGGAGCGGTACGATGCGCCCGCTGGGCCAGCCCGGCCACCCGGACCCGGCGGGTGCGAAGACGGCCGCAGCGACCACCGCTCCACGCGCCAGTCCGTACAGCGGCATGCTGCCCCGGTCGTCGCCTCCGGCTTCCCCAGGGCTGCGCCGGAACGTCACTCGCAGCTCGGTCACCGTCCAGGCCAGGTACAGCGCGATCACGACCCGGCGGACCCCGGACTCGGTCACGAGCCCGTACCCGAGCGCGCCGAGTCCGGCGAGGAAGAGCGCGGGCGGAAACCAGCTCTCCGGCTTCACAGCCCTCACCGCGCACCCACCGGGCGCATCCGCCGCAGATGCTCGTACGCGCGGCGGGAGACCACATGGCCGGTGATCGCGGCCTCGCCGATGATCGGGCCGCCATGCACGGTGAACCTCATGACCCCGGCCCCCCGGCGGCGAGCCGTCGGCAGCCCGCAACACCGGAGCACGGTCCGTCGTCCGCGCCGGAGCGGCCGGTCCAGCCGTACGTCGAACGAGCCGACGATGAACTGCCCGTCCGCCGCCACCTCGCGGGCCTCGTGCCCGAGCAGGGTGGCGAACTGCCGTAAGCCTTCCATGAGTTCCCCCAGCGAGCGGGTCGGCCCGGTGCCGCTGACCAGGTAGTGCCCGGGCGGCGGGTCCAGCAGCTCCGCCGCGTACTCGTCCTCGCCGAGTTGTTCGAAGCCGCCGATCAGGACGTTCTCCGAGCGCGCGCGGTGAACGAGCCCGGCCGGAACGGGCGCCGCCGCCGATGGCGTGCCGCGAACGGGATGGTCTGCTGAGGCCGCACGGCCTGCGTACGCGAAACTACCCGCGCCGACCGACGTTCCCCCCTGCACGATCTCCAGATGCCATCGGCCGGGGTCACGGGGCGTCTCCCAGGCCCGCACCACTGGCGCTTCCTCGAGCTCGCAGAACCGGTGGAAGTCCAGCCCCAGCGAGCCGACGCCAGGCGGCCGGCCGCCGTGGCCACTCACCTGCCCGACCAGCTGCAGCGCGCCTTCCACGAGGAGCATGGCGGGCACGTGGTCGAGAGGGTGGTCGAAGAAGTACGGATGGCCGGAGTCGACGGTCAGCCGCGCTTCCCAGACCAGGCGGACATCATCGTCGAACACCCCTGTGGGGTGCGTCGGCTCGGCGCCGGGCGGCGGCCCCGAGGACAGCGACTCAGAAGACAGCAACGCCGGGTACAGCGCTGTCATGTGACCCCCTTCATCTGCCGGACTGCGCCGGGTCGGCCAAGGATTGCGGTCGTGCCGTTGAATTCGGCGAATTCCTTTGCCGTGCCCGAGATCGGACAAAATACTGCCGACCGCGAACACCGCGGCCCATGGCCGCGGTGTGCGGCACTCAATGCCCTTGATTATGCACACTCAGTGTCCCAACTGCCGCTCCATGGAGGCAACGTGACGTGCCATACACACGCCGATAGCCTTATCGTGGGTAATTGAATACCCAACTGCGGCACTACGAATGGCCCTTGCCTGACACTCAGTACCGCCCTTTCGTTTCCACCGGATGACGCGGCGAAAAACATTCGCCGGAGCAGGTCAGGCAACGCCTCGGTGACCTGGGCAGGATGAAGCCGTCGTAGCCCTTCTCGCCGACGGTTTGCGGGGCGGTCGCGGTGAGTCGGGGGTGCCCGGCGACCAGTTCGGCGAAACGGCGCACGCCGTGGACGCGCGGATCGGGACTGGAGGCATCGACGAGGGCGCCGTCGCGAACCACGTTGTCACCGATGATCAGGCTGCCCGGCCTCGTCAACGTGGAGCGGTCGGCATGCACGAGATCGTCAAGACCGATCCGAAACCGTAGTCGCGCAGATAGTCACGCAGCACAGATCAGGGCCGGTTTCCCTCACGAGGAAACCGGCCCTGATCTGGTGTTTCACTGGTCGGGGTGGCGGGATTTGAACCCACGGCCTCTTCGTCCCGAACGAAGCGCGCTGCCAAGCTGCGCTACACCCCGGTGCAACGGGGACTACTCTAGCGGACCCGCAGCCGGAGACGAAATCGCGTTATGCCCGTCCCGGCGGGAAGGGCGCAGGTGGTCGAGGCCGACGAGGCCCAGGGCGAGCAGCCACAGGGCCACGCCGAGCTGCATGGCGTCCAGGAGCACGCGATGGTAGCCGTGGGCGCCGGCGTCGAGGAAGGGGTACGGGTAGCGGTGGCGCGTTCCCGGAGTGAGCAGGGCGCCGCGGGTCAGGACGAACGCCAGGTACGCCGACGGGTAGAGCAGCCACCGGAAGGAGTGCCGCAGGCGGTAGCGGCCGGCGGGGGTGAGCAGCAGCCAGTCCGCGGCGACCGCGAGCGGGACGGCGGTGTGGAGCAGGCTGCCGGTGATCGTCTGCGTCCCGGTGTGTGCGCTCGCGCCGTGGTCGTGGCCGAGGGCGAGGTGGTACACCAGCGCGGTGGCTGTGATGTAGAGCACCGCCGCCCCGGTGAGCCCTGCGGGCAGCGTGGTGCGTCCGGTCGCGGCGCGCAGAGCGGCGGCTGCGCAGACGACAGCGACCAGGGCGTTCGCCTCGATGACCGGCGAGGCGAGGAGGTGCAGGAGGCCGACGGCCCGCGGTGCGCCGAGGGCGTCGAGGGCGATGCCGAGGGCGGCCGCCGCCGCGATGAGCGTGCGGACCGCCGCGGCCGCCGGGTGGCGCCGTCGCCGGGGCCGCGAGGCCAGGCCCGGGGCGCCCATGATGTGCGAGCGGACCGGCGTAAGGGATGAAAGGTGCGGATCGGTCATCGACCCAAGGTAACGGTTCCGTCACTCCTGTGGTGTGAGCGTCAGCAGCGTCGCCTCCGGCGGGCAGGCGAAGCGCACCGGCGTGTAGCGGTTCGTACCGCAGCCGGCCGACACGTGCAGATACGACTCGCGGCCGCCCGCGCGGTGCAGCGACAGGCCCTTGACCCGTTGCGTGTCCAGGTCGCAGTTGGTGACGAGCGCCCCGTAGAAGGGGACGCACAGCTGGCCGCCGTGGGTGTGCCCGGCGAGGATCAGCGGATAGCGGTCGGCGGTGAAGGCGTCGAGAACGCGCAGGTAGGGGGCGTGGACCACGGCCAGCGACAGCCCCTCGCCCGGCTCCGCGCCGCCGCCCACCGTCGCGTACCTGTCGCGCTTGATGTGCGGATCGTCCAGGCCGGTGAGGGCGATCTCGATGCCGTCGGGGAACTTGAGGCGGCCGCGGGCATTGTTGAGGCCGACCCAGCCCGCCGTGTCGAAGCAGTCCCGCAGCTCCTCCCACGGGTTGTGGATCGCACCGTGGACCGGCGCGTTGCCGTTGAGGCCGTGCCGGCCGCGCGCCCTCTCGACGAGGTAGCGGGCCGGGTTGCGCAGCTTGGGCCCGTAGTAGTCGTTCGAGCCGAAGACGTAGGCGCCGGGCAGCTCCATCAGCGGTCCGAGGGCGTCGAGCACCTCGGGGACGGCGTCAGGGTCGGAGAGGTTGTCACCGGTGTTGATCACGAAGTCGGGGCGCAGCGCGGCGAGCGCCTGCAGCCACCGGCGCTTCTTCTTCTGTCCGCAGACCATGTGGATGTCGGAGACCTGCAGCACCCGCAGCGGTCTCATCCCGGGCGGCAGCACCGGAACCTCGACCCGCCGCAGCCTGAAGGACCGGACCTCGAAGCCGGCGGCGTAGGCCAGCCCTGCCGCTCCGACTGCCGTGACTCCCAACGGGATCCCATAACGCGCGCGCATGCGTTCATCGTCGCAGACCCGCACACCGCCAGGAAATCTTGCGGCCCTTGTACGGCTGTGCATGGCAGACTCCCTTGCATGACCACGACGCTCAAGCAGCGGTTGCAGAACGACCTGACCAGCGCGATCAAGGAACGGGACGAGCTGCGCTCGGCCACGCTCCGCCTTACTCTCTCCGCCATCACCAAGGAGGAGGTCGCGGGCAAGACCGCCCGCGAACTCTCCGACGACGAGGTGTTGAAGGTGATCACGCGCGAGGCGAAGAAGCGTCGCGAGGCGGCCGACGCGTTCGAGCAGGGCGGGCGTGCCGAATCCGCGGAGCGTGAGCGCGCCGAGGGCAAGGTGCTCGAGGCTTATCTGCCGCAGCAGCTGTCCGCGGACGAGCTGGCGGCGCTGGTCGCGCAGGCGGTGAAGGAGGCCGCGGCCGACGGCGCCGAGGGACCGCGGGCGATGGGCGCGGTGATGAAGATCGTGAACCCGAGGATCGCGGGACGAGCGGAAGGCGGCAAGGTGGCCGCCGAGGTGAAGAAGCAACTCGGCAGCTGACCTGCCTCCGCATGCGCGAGGGGCGCCCCGGAATGCTCCGGGGCGCCCCTCGTCGCGTCGTTTCGGGCTCAGCCGCCCGGGAAGTTGGCTCCGCCGTTCCCGTTCCCGTTGCCGCCGTTTCCGTTGCCGCCGTTTCCGTTGCCGCCGATCAGGCCCGGCGGGAGGGAGAACCCCGGAAACGGGTTGTTTCCCTGGCCGTTGCCGTTCCCGTTGCCATTGCCGTTGCCGCTCGGGGACGGGTTCGGGCTCGGGTTCCCTTGTGACGGCGGGTTGTTCGAGCCGCTCAGCGACACCGTCGGCAGCTTGGCCGACGGGGTGCCCGCCAACGCGCCGTTCATCGCGTCCCGCCAGATCGGGCCCGGCGTGTCGGCACCGAAGACCTGCTTGTGGAAGACGCCGCCGATGGTGATGTTGTACATCTGGACCGACTGTTGCGGGTCGCCGACCCAGACCGCACCGGCCATGTTCGAGGTGTAGCCGACGAACCAGGCGTTCTTGAGGCTGTCGGTGGTGCCCGTCTTGCCCGCCGTGTCACGGCCGGTCAGGCCCGCCTGCGTGCCCGTACCGTCCTCGACCACGCCCTTGAGCAGCGTGTTGAGGGTGGACGCGGTCTTCGGCGACATGGCGCGGGTGCACGAGGTCTGCGGCACCGGCAGCGACTTGCCGTTGGCGTCCGAGATCGACTCGATCGCGACCGGGGTGCAGTACACGCCGCCGTTGGCGAAGGTGGCGTAGGCCGATGCCATCGTCAGCGGGGTGACGAGCTGGGTGCCGAGGGTGATCGACGGCACTTGCCCGAGCGGTACCCCGTTCGCCTGGTGCACGCCCATCTTCTGGGCCATCTGCACCACCGGGCAGATGCCGATCTTGCTGATGAGCTGCACGTAGTAGGTGTTGACCGAGAGCGCCGTGGCCTTCTGCATGTTCATCGGGCCGACTTCGGACTTGCTCTCGTTCTGCACCTGCGCCGGCGGGTTGCTGTCGTTGACCCAGGGGTTGCCGCAGGTGTTGACCGGGCTCGGGTAGTTCATCGAGTACGGCGCGGGGAGCACCGTGTTGGGGTCGGTGCCGCCCTCGATGGCGGCCGCTGCGGTGATCGGCTTGAACGTCGAACCCGACTGGAAGCCTCCGCCTCCGCCCATGTCCTGGTCGACGTTGTAGTTGATCTGCGTCTCGTCGGTGGCGAAGCCGTACGGTCGCGACTGCCCCATGGCGACGATCTTGCCGGTGCCGGGCTGGACCAGGGTGGCCGCGGCGGCGACGGGGTCGGTCTTGTAGATGTGCTTGTTGAGCGAGTCCTCGACGGAGGCCTGGGCCTGCGGGTCGAGGGTGGTACGGATGGTCAGGCCGCCTTGCGTCCAGCGCGCGGCGCGGTCCTCCTCCGTCTTGCCGAAGGCCGGATCGTTGAGGAAGGTCTCGCGGACGTAGTCGCAGAAGAAGCCGGCGCCGCTGACGGCGGTGATGCAGCCGTTCTTGGGCGTGCTGGAGTTGAGGCCGAGCGGCTTGGCCTCGGCCGCCTTGGCCTGCGCTGTGGAGACGTCGCCGAGCTGGGCCATGCGCTTGAGCACCGTGTTGCGGCGCTTGAGGGCTTCCTGCGGGTCGGCGATCGGGTCGTAGCGGGTCGGCGACTGGACCAGGCCGGCGAGCAGCGCCGACTGCGCCAGATCGAGGTTCTTGGCGTCGGTGGAGAAGTAGCGCTCGGCGGCGGCCTGGATGCCGTACGCCTGCTCCCCGAAGAAGGTGATGTTGAGGTAGTTCTCCAGGATCTGCTTCTTGCCCAGCTCCTTTTCGACCTGGATCGCGTACTTCAGTTCCTTGATCTTGCGGCCGAGGGTCTGCTGGGTGGCCTCGGCCAGCGCCTTCGGGTCGTCCCCGGCTTCCTCGATGAAGACGTTCTTGACGTACTGCTGGGTCAGGGTGGAGGCGCCCTGGGCGACGCCGCCGTCGGCCGCGTTGGTGTCGAGCGCGCGCAGTATGCCCTTGGGGTCGATCGCGCCGTGCTGCCAGTAGCGCGAGTCCTCGATGGCGACGATCGCCTTCTGCATCGTCGGGCTGATGTCGTTCAGCGGTACGACGGTGCGGTCGCGCGAGTAGACGGTGGCGATCAGACCGCCGTTGGCGTCGAGGATCTGCGTCGCCTGGCTCAGCGGCGGGCGTTTGAGGTCGCCGGGAAGGGCGTTGAAGTCGGCGACCGCACCCTTGGCGGTCAGTCCGAGTGCACCGGTGGCGGGCAGGGCCAGACCTGCGAGCACCACACCCGCCATCACGCTGGCGCCGACGAACTTCGCGGCCTGCTTGGCGGTCGGCTCGCCACCGCCCGAACGCTTGTAAGCCATGAGGAGCAGCCTACGTTGCGATTCTGAGGACGTGCGCCCACCTGTTCGCCTACCCTGTGAGAGGCGGGCGCGTCTACGAGTCGCGCATCTGTCTCTCGTGCTCACTCTTGTGGGTGATGAGAGGTGTCCGGATTCCCGTCATATGCCATGTGTATGGGGTCACTCTCCGAGCGAAGTGCCCTTTATGTCCAAAGAGTCGGACTTGCGTCGGGCTCACTCCGTTGGGTGATCTGCCGCGTACGCATAGTCCTTTCGGGCCATTCAAGATTGGGCCTGAAAGGGCTGTTGTGCCGTGCCCTGCTTCCGTAACGTCCTCAACTGGCGGCGGTGAATATGCCGCTGCCGCCGTGGGGGAGCCCCGATTCGGGAGAGGACGGCGCCAGCATGAGCTGGGTTACCGACTGGAGTGCGCAGGCAGCGTGCAGCACCACTGATCCGGACGAGCTCTTCGTCCAGGGGGCGGCACAGAACAGGGCCAAGGCGGTATGCACCGGATGTCCGGTGCGTACGGAATGCCTGGCGGATGCCCTCGACAACCGTGTCGAGTTCGGCGTCTGGGGAGGAATGACCGAGCGCGAACGCAGGGCTCTGCTGCGCCGCCGCCCCACGGTCACCTCCTGGCGCAGACTTCTGGAGACCGCACGCCACGAGTACGAGCGCAGCGTGGGCCTCCTGCCCAGCGACGCGGACGCGGACTACGCAGCGGTCGGCTGACCCTCCGCCAGCCGTTCTCCGACCACGCGCAGACCGTCCAGGTCGTGCACGTCACCGGGCAGCGCCGCGACCTCGGCCACGGGCACCTCGGGATGGACCGAGGCGAAACGGTCACGTGTACGGCGTTCGCGTGCGACGACCTGCATTCGTTCGGCGTGCAGTCGCAGGAGACCGACGGCGAGCGACTCCGCGGGGGGCTCACTGTCAGGCTTCCCGCTGTCGCGATCCACAATGCTGCGATGCGGAAGATTTTCTGAGTCATCAATCACCTGAATGGGGACGGGGGTTGGCGACTCACCGTCGTCTTTGCCCTCCACCGGGGGATCGGCGGCCTCGGCACCCCCGTTGGCCTCCGCGAGCTCCTCGAGCGCCTCGGCCGCCGCGAGAGCGCGTTCCGCCGTGAGCCCCGCCGCTCCGCTGCCGTGCACGCGGTTGAGCACCAGACCCGCCAGCGGCATGTCCTCCGCGGCGAGGCGCTCCACGAAGTACGACGCCTCGCGCAACGCGTCCCGCTCCGGAGCAGCGACGACGAGGAACGCCGTGCCGGGAGCCTGCAACAGCCGGTACGTCGCGTCCGCGCGGGTACGGAAACCGCCGAACATCGTGTCCATCGCGGCCACGAACGTCTGCACGTCCTGCAGCAGATGGGCCCCGACCACCTTGCTCAACGCACCGGTCATCATCGACATGCCGACATTGAGGAACATCATCCCGGCCCGGCCGCCCGCCTTCGCCGGCGCCATCAGCATCTTGATGAACTTCCCGTCCAGGAACGACCCGAGACGTTTCGGCGCGTCCAGGAAGTCCAGCGCCGAACGGCTCGGCGGGGTGTCCACAATGATCAGGTCCCACTCGTCGCGCGCCCGCAACTGGCCCAGCTTCTCCATGGCCATGTACTCCTGCGTGCCCGCAAAACCGGCCGAGAGCGACTGGTAGAAGGGGTTGTCCAGGATCGCCTGTGCGCGCGCCGGATCGGCGTGCTGCTCGACGATCTCGTCGAACGTCCGCTTCATGTCGAGCATCATCGCGTGCAGCCCGCCGCCCGCGGACTCGTCGATCCCGGCCACCTTCCGCGGGGTGTTGTCGAGGTGGGTGAGTCCCATCGACTGGGCCAGCCGCCGCGCCGGATCGATCGTCAGCACGACCGTCCTGCGGCCGCGCTCGGCCGCCCGCACGCCGAGCGCCGCAGCCGTCGTCGTCTTGCCCACCCCGCCGGAGCCGCAGCACACGATGATCCGTGTTTTCGGATCGTCCAGCAGCGGATCGACTTCGAGCACCGGCGCTTCCCAGCTCATCGCTCGTTCCCCTTCGCCCCGCCGCGCAAGCGGCTGATGTAACTGCCGCCCGCCGCTCGCGCGCTCATCGGGCCTCCTCACGCGCGAATCCCTGCTTGCGAAGGCTCTCCGCCAGCCGGTAGAGCCCGCCCACGTCGACGCCGTCGCCGAGCAGTTCGAGCTCGTACGTGGGCAGGCCGAGGGCGGCGATCTCGGCACGCTCCTGGCGTTCGAGCACCACGCGCTCCGCGTGCTCGCGCGCCTGCTCCAGCAGCGGGTCCACCAGCCGTTCGGCGTGCCCGCCGCGGCGTGCACCGCCGAGGCCGGCCTGCGACAGCGCCCTGGCGATGGCGGCACGGCGGTTGCCGTCGCCCGCGGACGCCACCGCCACGTCGTCGAGCACCACGGGACGCAGCATGTTGATCACCGCAGCGCCCACCGGCAGCCCGGCGGCGCGCAGTTCGGCGACGCCGTCGACCGTCTCCTGGACCGGCATCTCCTCCAGCAGCGTCACCAGGTGGACGGCGGTCTCCGACGACTTCAGGACACGCATCACCGCCTGCGCCTGGTTGTATATCGGCCCGAACCGGGCCAGCCCCGCGACCTCGTCGTTCACGTTGAGGAAGCGGGTGATGCGACCGGTTGGAGGCGCGTCCATCACCACCGCGTCGTAGCTGCGCCACCCCGCCTTGTCCTTGCGGCGGACGGCTTCGCAGGCCTTGCCGGTGAGCAGGACGTCGCGCAGGCCGGGCGCGATGGTCGTGGCGAAGTCGATCGCACCGATCTTCTTCAGCGCGCGGCCGGCGCGACCGAGCTTGTAGAACATGTCGAGGTAGTCGAGGAGCGCCAGTTCGGGGTCGATGGCCAGCGCATACACCTCGCCCCCGCCGGGCGCGACGGCGATCTTGCGCTCCTCGTACGGCAGCGGCTCGGCCTCGAAGAGCTGGGCGATGCCCTGGCGCCCCTCGACCTCGACGAGCAGCGTGCGCCTGCCCTCACCCGCGAGGGCGAGCGCGAGGGAGGCGGCGACCGTGGTCTTCCCGGTGCCGCCCTTGCCCGTCACGATGTGGAACCGGGCGGGCGGGCCGGGCGTGGCAGGCTCCTGGACGGCTCGTTGTTGGGCGCTCACATTTGCGAGCCTAACCAGTCCGGACCCGTACCACGCACGGGCCCGTCCGTGCGAGGCCCGCCGGGGCAGTCCGCCGGTGCGGCCCCGTCGACGGAGTCGGCCCGATGTCCCCGCCGACGGAGTCGGCTGATCTGGCACTACAGTCGCACCCATGACGAAGTGGGAATACGCGACGGTGCCGCTGCTCGTGCACGCGACGAAGCAGATTCTGGACACGTGGGGCGAGGACGGCTGGGAGCTCGTCCAGGTCGTCCCGGGCCCCAACCCCGAGCAGCTGGTGGCCTACCTCAAGCGGGAGAAGCAGGCATGAGCGGCGAGAGCGCCATCGAGCAGAAGATCGCCTCGCTGGGGCTGAAGCTTCCCGAGGTCGTGCCGCCGCTCGCGGCCTACCAGCCTGCCGTCGTCTCCGGTGCGTACGTCTACACCGCCGGTCAGCTGCCCATGGTCGACGGCAAGCTGCCGCTCACCGGCAAGGTCGGCGCCGAGGTGACCCCGGAGGAGGCGAAGTCGCTCGCCGCGACGTGCGCGCTCAACGCACTCGCCGCCGTGAAGTCGGCCATCGGCGATCTGGACCGCGTCAAGCGGGTGGTCAAGGTGGTGGGCTTCGTCGCCTCCGCGCCTGACTTCACCGGGCAGCCTGCCGTGCTCAACGGGGCGAGCGAGCTGCTCGGCGAGGTGCTCGGGGAGGCCGGGGTGCACGCCCGCAGCGCGGTGGGTGTCGCCGTCCTGCCGCTCGACGCGCCGGTCGAGGTGGAGCTCCAGGTCGAGATCGAGCCGTAGCAGGGCCGGGCCCCGGTCGTGCTCCCGGGGCCCTGGCGTGTCCCCGCACCGTCCTGTGCCGGCCTTTCCCCGACCCGTCCCGGTCCCGTAGACCGTTCTGGGTCGAACAACCGCGCGCGAACACATACCATCCCGGCATGACCACGACGGGTTGGTTCCCGCACAGCTGGCCCGACCGCATCCGTGCGCTCGTCGACGGCCGGCTCACTCCTGTGACGCCCCGGCGCGCCGCCACCGTGCTGCTGCTGCGGGACGGGTCGGCCGGGCCCGAGGTCCACATGCTGCGCAGGCGCGCCTCCATGGCGTTCGGCGCCGGCGCGTACGCCTATCCGGGCGGCGGCGTCGACCAGCGTGACGAGGGCGCGGTCGGCTGGGCCGGGCCGACCCCGGGGGAGTGGGCGCAGGCGCTCGGCGTCGCCACGCCCGCCGAGGCGCAGGCCGCCGTCTGCGCGGCGGTGCGGGAGACCTTCGAGGAGTCCGGGGTGCTCCTCGCCGGCCCCGATGCGGGCTCGGTGGTCGCGGACACCACGGGCGAGGAGTGGGAGGTGGACCGGCGGGCGCTGGTCGCCCGGGAGCTGTCGTTCGCCGAGTTCCTCGCACGGCGCGCGCTCGTGCTCCGCTCCGACCTGCTGGGGCCGTGGGCCCGTTGGATCACCCCCGAGTTCGAGGAGCGGCGCTACGACACCTGGTTCTTCCTGGCCGCGCTCCCCGAGGGTCAGCGCACCCGCGACGTGTCGGGCGAGGCCGACCGGACCGTGTGGCTGGGCGCGGCCGAGGCGGTCGAGGCGTACGACCGGGGTGAGTTGCGGATGATGCCGCCGACGATCGCGACGCTGCGCGCCCTCGTCCCGTACGCCAGGGTCGCGGACACGCTGGCGGCGAGCGCTGCCCGCGATCTGACGCCCGTGCTGGCACGCGCAGCCGTCACCGACGGCGAGATCGTGGTGAGCTGGCCGGGACACGAGGAATTCACCAAGCGCATCCCCACTGCGCCGGCGCCCCGAGGAGCCGAGTAATGACGGCCGCCATCATGCCCGGTGCCCCCAGGCCCATGGTCGGAGGGCCCGCGACGTCGCGCGCGGTCTGCGTCCTGGCGCCGAACCCGTCGCCGATGACCCTGGACGGGACGAACACGTGGATCGTCTCGGAGCCCGGATCGGAGCTGGCCGTCGTCATCGATCCCGGCCCGCTCGACGAGACGCACCTGCGTAACGTCGTCTCGACGGCCGAGGCTTCGGGCAAGCGCATCGCGCTCACCCTGCTCACACACGGCCACCCCGATCACGCGGAGGGCGCCGAACGGTTCGCGGAGCTGACGAAGAGCACCGTGCGGGCGCTGGACCCGGCGCTGCGGCTGGGGGACGAGGGCCTGTCGGCCGGTGACGTCGTCACGACGGGAGGCCTGGAACTGCGCGTCGTCGCCACTCCGGGGCACACGGCCGATTCGCTCTCGTTCCACCTGCCGGCGGATTCGGCGGTGCTTACCGGCGACACCGTGCTCGGCCGCGGTACGACCGTGGTGGCGCATCCGGATGGTCGCCTCGGCGACTACCTCGACTCCCTGCGCCGGCTGCAGGCGCTGACGGCGAAGGGCGCGATCGACACGATCCTGCCGGGCCACGGTCCCGTTCTGGCCGACGCGCGCGGAGCGGTCGAGTACTACCTCGCCCACCGTGCGCACCGCCTCGCCCAGGTCGAGACGGCGGTCGAGCTGGGGTACACCACACCGCCCGCGGTGGTCGCCCACGTCTACGCGGACGTCGACCGCGCGCTGTGGCCTGCGGCTGAGCTCTCGGTCCGCGCGCAACTGGACTACTTGCGCGAGCACGGACTGATCTGACGCAGCGTCAGATCAGGTGACGGATCAGGGCGAGAGGCCGGATCACGGCGGGCACCGCCCGTCAGCGCGACCGCTTGGCCAGCCGCTCCACATCCAGCAGGATCACGGCCCGCGCCTCCAGGCGCAGCCAGCCGCGGCCGGCGAAGTCCGCGAGCGCCTTGTTGACCGTCTCGCGCGAGGCGCCCACCAGCTGGGCCAGCTCCTCCTGCGTCAGATCGTGGACGACGTGAATGCCCTCGTCGGACTGGACGCCGAAGCGGCGCGACAGGTCGAGCAGCGCCTTGGCGACGCGGCCGGGGACGTCGGAGAAGACCAGGTCCGACATGTTGTCGTTGGTGCGCCGCAGCCGCCGCGCGACGGCGCGCAGCAGCGCGATGGCGACCTCGGGCCGCGCGTTGATCCACGGCTGCAGGTCGCCGTGGCCCAGGCCGAGCAGCTTGACCTCGGTGAGCGCGGTCGCCGTGGCGGTGCGCGGGCCCGGGTCGAAGAGGGAGAGCTCGCCGATCATCTCGGCGGGACCGAGCACCGCGAGCATGTTCTCGCGGCCGTCCTGCGAGGTGCGGTGCAGCTTCACCTTGCCTTCGGTGACCACGTAGAGCCGGTCACCCGGGTCGCCCTCGTGGAAGAGCGAGTCCCCACGCGCAAGCGTGACCTCCGTCATGGAGGCACGCAGGTCAGCGGCCTGCTCGTCGTCGAGCGCCGCGAAAAGCGGTGCGCGCCGCAGAACGTCGTCCACGAGGTCTCTCCTTGTTGACTTCACCGACCGGATCCAGTCCCCATCATGCCGGACGGCAAAACAGTGCGATCAATCACAAGTGTGTCCTATAGCCGCGCGACGCTGCCCCGCGGGGTCGGGGTACGTGGTGGACGCGCGGTGATTTTGGTGGTCAGCGCGGTACCACCGCCATATGTCAGTGGTGAGCCTTAGGCTGGCCGGGTGTCTGATACGCCAAGTGCGAGTGACAAGCGGCAGGGTACGCGACCCGTTCGGGTGAAACGTACTCCGGATTCCGCTACGAGCGAACAAGCCCTCCGCAAGGCCAAGGCTCCGGCCGAGGGCAAGCCGGCCAAGCGCCCCGCGAAGCCCGAGTCGCGGGTCGCCCTCGTCCGGCGCGCCCGGCGGATCAACCGGGAGCTGGCCGAGGTGTATCCGTACGCCCACCCCGAGCTCGACTTCGACAACGCCTTCCAGCTGCTCGTCGCCACGGTGCTCTCGGCCCAGACCACGGATCTGCGCGTCAACCAGACGACGCCGGCGCTCTTCGCCCGCTACCCCACCCCTGACGAGATGGCCGCCGCCGACCCCGAGGAGCTGGAACAGCTGATCCGGCCGACCGGGTTCTTCCGCGCCAAGGCGAAGTCGCTGCTGGGTCTGTCGGCGGCCATCCGCGACCGCTTCGGCGGCGAGGTGCCCGCCCGCCTGGAGGACCTGGTGACGCTGCCGGGCGTCGGCCGCAAGACGGCGAACGTCGTGCTCGGCAACGCCTTCGGGGTGCCAGGGATCACGGTCGACACGCACTTCGGGCGCCTCGCCCGCCGCTTCGGATGGACGACGTCCGAGGATCCCGAGACGATCGAGCGGGACGTCGGCGCTCTCTTCCCCAAGAGCGAGTGGACCATGCTCTCGCACCGCCTGATCTTCCACGGCCGCCGCGTCTGCCACTCCCGCAAGCCCGCGTGCGGCGCGTGTGCGATCGCGCCGCTGTGCCCCTCGTACGGGGAGGGCGAGACGGACCCGGACAAGGCCGCGAAGCTGCTCAAGTACGAGATGGGCGGCGGCGACGGCCAGCGGCTCAAGCCCCCGGCCGCCTACGTGGACTACCTGAAGACGCTCCCCGGCCAGCCCAAGCCCCCGCGGGAGGCCGGATGACGACCGCGCCCGCGGTGTCGGTCCGCGGGCTGCCGCAGTGGCTCACACCGGTCGTCGAGGCGGTCCGGGCCGTACGGCCTGAGCAGCTGAGCCGGTTTCTGCCGCCGGAGGGGGGCGGACGGCCGTCTGCGGTGCTGATCCTCTTCGGGGAGGGTGAGCGCGGCCCCGAGCTGCTGCTGCTGGAGCGCGCCCGGTCCTTGCGCTCGCACGCCGGGCAGCCGTCGTTCCCCGGCGGCGCGCTCGATCCGGAGGACGGCGATCCGGACGGCGTCGGCGCGCTGCGGGCGGCGCTGCGCGAGGCGCAGGAGGAGACGGGGCTCGATCCGTCCGGTGTGCAGCTCTTCGGCGTCCTGCCCAAGCTGTTCATCCCGGTGAGTGGTTTCGTCGTGACGCCGGTGCTCGGATGGTGGCGCGAGCCGAGCGCCGTCGGGGCCGTCGACGAGGCCGAGACCGCACGGGTGTTCACCGTTCCGGTGGCCGATCTTGCTCACCCGGATAACCGTACGACTGTCACACATCCGAGCGGCTTCCGCGGGCCGGCGTTTCTTGTGGAGGATGCCCTGGTTTGGGGTTTCACGGCCGGTTTGATCGACCGGATCCTGCATTTTTCGGGGTGGGAAGAGAAATGGGACCGGAGTAAGGAAGTCCCGCTCAGCGCCTATGCGTGAGACGGTATCCCGGTGAACGCGCTGGACATCCTGCTGCTGCTCGCGGCCGTGTGGTTCGCGATCGTCGGCTACCGACAGGGATTCGTCGTCGGGATCCTGTCGGTGCTGGGCTTTCTGGGAGGCGGACTCGTCGCCGTCGCCGTCCTGCCCGTCGTATGGGACCAGGTGACGGGCAATGCCCAGCCGGGCACCTTCGGGGCGCTCGCCGCGGTCGTCGTCGTGATCGTGTGCGCCTCTGTCGGGCAGGCGTTCACCACCCACCTGGGCAGCAGGCTGCGCACCCGCATCACCTGGTCACCGGCGCGGGCTATCGACGCCACGGGCGGCGCGCTCGTCAACGTCCTGGCGATGCTGCTGGTCGCCTGGCTGATCGGCTCCGCACTTGCGGGGACAGCACTGCCGACGATCGGGCGGGAGGTGCGCTCGTCCAAGGTGCTCACCGGCGTCTCCCGGATGATCCCGCAACGCGCGGACATCTGGTTCGCCGATTTCAGCTCGGTGCTGGCGCAGAACGGGTTCCCGCAGGTCTTCACGCCGTTCTCCAACGAGCCGATCACCTCGGTGCCGCCGCCCGACCCCAGGCTCGCCAAGAGCGCCATGGCGACTCGCGCCGAGAAGAGCATCGTCAAGGTGGTCGGGACGGCGCCGAGCTGCTCCAAGGTGCTCGAAGGCAGCGGCTTCGTCTTCGCCAAGCACCGTGTGATGACCAATGCGCACGTGGTCGGCGGGGTGACCAATCCGACCGTCCAGATCGGCGGCGAGGGCAAGCTCTACAGCGCCACGGTGGTGCTCTACGACTGGCAGCGCGACATCGCCGTGCTGGACGTGCCGTCGCTGGATGCGCCCTCCCTGCAGTTCACCGACGCCGTCGCCTACACCGGCGACGGAGCGATCGTGGCCGGCTTCCCCGAGAACGGCGGCTACGACGTGCGGGCGGCACGCGTACGGGCGCGCATCCAGGCCCACGGGCCGGACATCTACCGGCGCTCGGATGTCAGCCGTGACGTCTATTCGCTCTTCACGATGATCCGTCAGGGCAACTCCGGCGGCCCGCTGCTCACCCCGGACGGCAAGGTGTACGGGGTGGTCTTTGCCAAGTCCCTCGACGACGACTCGACCGGGTACGCGCTCACCTCGAACGAGGTGCGTTCCGACATCACGGCGGGTCGCACGGCTTCGCATCAGGCAAGCACCCAGCAGTGCGCGCTGTGAGCGATACGGGGTCCGATGCGCTGCCGGGGCGTCGGCTGGGCGGGTGTCAGCTGCGCGCCGAGTGACGCAGCCTTGCGCTCACCCAGCGGGCGCGACGCCCCAGGATGCGTGGGATAGCGAGCAGTTGTCCCCGTTCGGGAAGCTCGTCCGACAACACGGCCGAATGCG
The DNA here is from genome assembly GCF_024436035.1 of Streptomyces humicola. Classification (GTDB taxonomy): domain Bacteria; phylum Actinomycetota; class Actinomycetes; order Streptomycetales; family Streptomycetaceae; genus Streptantibioticus_B; species Streptantibioticus_B humicola. Next base: position 235,479 of record NZ_JANFNG010000006.1, on the reverse strand, counting down.
ACGGTTGGCCCGAGGCGGCGGTGCTGTGGTGGTTGCGTGATACGTCACGGTAGTCGTGCGTCCAGCCCATACCGAGCTACGTGCCCGGCGCTCGTGGTCGATAACCGCGCTCCGGTCGCTCAATTGGCTTATGCGCCCGGCATTTGGCGGATCGTCTGACAGTCATACCGGTCTGCGGTCCGGTGCTGACACGGCGTGCGCCGCGGCGCGGTCACCTGTCGGGCTCGGGGTCCTTGAGCCAGTTGACCAGCTCCGTCGAGAACGCCACCGGGTCCTCTTCGTGCGGGAAGTGGCCGAGCCCGTCGAAGAGCCGCCAGCGGTACGGGGCTTCGACGTACTCCCCGGAACCGGCCGCACTACGGGTACGCATCACTGGATCGAGTGAACCGTGCAGGTGCAGCGTCGGCACCCGCACCGGGCGCTTCATGCGGCGGTAGAACTGCACTCCGTCCGGCCGTGCCATCGACCGCACCAGCCACCGGTACGGCTCGATGGAGCAGTGGGCCGTCGACGGGATCTGCATCGCCCTGCGGTAGATCCCGACGGCTTCGTCGTCCGGCAGTCGCGGCCCCGACCACTGCCGCACCAGCCGCCCGACCAGCGCCGCGTCGTCCGCGACCAGCTGCCGCTCGGGCAGCCAGGGCCGCTGGAACCCCCAGATGTATGAGCTGTCGGCGGTCTGCCGGACGTCCGCCACCATCGCGGACCGCCACCGCCTGGGGTGCGGCATCGAGCAGACGGCGAGCCGGCGGATCAGCTTGGGCCGCATCACGGCGGCGGTCCACGCCAGATAGCCGCCCAGATCGTGGCCGACGAGCGCCGCGTCGGGCTCACCGAGCGAGCGGATCACGCCGGTCACGTCGAGGGCGAGGTTGCCCGGGTCGTAGCCGCGGGGCGTACGGTCGCTGCCGCCCACGCCGCGTAGATCCATCGCCACCGCGCGGAACCCGGCCTCCGCCAGCGCGGGCAGCTGGTGCCGCCAGGCCCACCAGAACTGGGGGAAGCCGTGCAGCAGCAGCACCAGCGGGCCGTCGCCCATCTCGGCGATGTGGAAGCGGGCGCCGTTCGCGGCGACGTCCCGGTGCGTCCAGGGCCCTTCGATGCGTACACCCGACAAGCCCCATGGGCCGGATGAGTCAGCGACCGTCATGTCCAAAAGCGTGTCACATCCGGCGTGCGACCGGGTGGCCGTCGGCGAGAGCCCTCGGATGCGGTTTGACGCCCTGCAGCGCCGTGGCCGTCTCCTTCGCCGAGGCGATCGTCCGCTCCGGCGGCTTGATCTTCTTCAGCTTCGCCTTGGCGAAGAGCCCGAGGAGGCCGGCGATCACCAGGTAGGCGGCGCCGACGATCAGGAACGACCAGGCGAGACCGAGACCGAGGTTGTGGATGCCGTATGCCGCGGCGAAGCTCAGCACAGGCAGGGCGAAGAGCGCGAGGACACCGGCCGCGGCGATCGCTCCGCCGCCGATCCCGGCGCGCTTTGCGTCCTGCCGGAGTTCGGCCTTGGCGAGCGCGATCTCGTCGTGCACGAGTGCGGACAGCTCCGCGGTCGCGGTGGAGACCAGTTGGCCGAGGCTCCGCGCGTCGGCTCCGTCGGCTGCGCTCATCGCGTCCTCCGTCGTCTTGGGTCGTCTCAGGTGTTGAGGATGGTGCCGTTGGGGTAACGGTGCTATGCCCCGATCATGCCGGATCATCGTCGTCGTTCGTACCGCTGCGGGCCAGTTGTGCGAGCCTGCGGTGTTCGGCGGCCTTCGCCTCGAGGATCGCGGCCATCCTCACGTGGTACTCCGGATCGTCCTGCAGATACATGTCGGGGATGCCGTCGAGGTCCTCGTCGCGCTCCTCGTCGTCGCACAGTGCGCGGTACTTGGCGTTGCGGATCTTCAGCACGATGCCCGCGGCCACCGCCGAGATCAGCGAGCCGACCATCACGGCCGCCTTGGTGTTGTCGGCGATCACCGGGTTGGCGGGGAAGGCGAGTTCGCCGATGAGCAGGGAGACGGTGAAGCCGATGCCGGCCAGGCACGCGACGGCGAACACATCCGCCCACGCCAGTTCCGGATTGAGCTCGGCCCTGGTGAAGCGGGCGGCCAGCCACGATCCGCCGAAGACACCGACGACCTTGCCCACGAAGAGGCCGAGCACCACGCCGAGCGTCTCCGGGCTGGTGAACACCCCGCGCATCGCCGCGCCGGTGAGCGGGACTCCGGCGGCGAAGAGTGCGAAGAGCGGGACGGCGAGCCCGGCCGATACCGGGCGGACCAGGTGCTCGATGTGCTCGGCCTGGGACTCCTTTCCTTCCTCGGCTTCCTCCCCGCTGTGAGCGTCCTTGGTGCAGCGCAGCATCAGACCCATGGCGACGCCTGCGATGGTGGCGTGCACATGGCTGGCGTGCATGAACCCCCAGATGACGAGGGCGAGCGGCACGTAGATGTACCAGCCGCGCACCCGCTTGCGGATCAGCAGCCAGAAGACGAACAAGCCCACGAAGGCGAGGCCGAGCATGGGCAGGTCGACCGTGGTCGTGTAGAAGATCGCGATGATCAGGATCGCGCCGAGGTCGTCGACGACCGCGAGCGTGAGCAGGAACGCGCGCAGCGCCGAGGGAAGCGAGGTGCCGATCACGGCGAGTACAGCGAGGGCGAAGGCGATGTCGGTGGCGGTGGGAACCGCCCAGCCGTGCAGGTCACCCTTGCCGGCCGTGTTGACGACGAAGTACACCAGCGCGGGGGTGAGCATGCCGCAGACGGCCGCGACGACGGGTAGCGCGGCGGCGGAGGGGGAGCGCAGCTCGCCCGCGACGAGTTCCCGCTTGAGCTCGATGCCGGCGACGAAGAAGAAGATGGCGAGCAGGCCGTCCTTGCCCCAGTTGGCGAGCGAGAGGCTCAGATGGAGTGACTCCGGCCCTATCCGGAAGTCGCGGACCGCATCGTAGGCCGGGCTGAGCGGCGTGTTGGACATGATCACCGCGAGCACGGCGGCCGCCAGGAGCAGCACGCCGCCGACGGTTTCGGTGCGCAGCGCGTCCGCGACGAAGTTCCGCTCCGGCAGGGACATGCGTCCGAGGAAGACGGAGCGGCGGCGGGGCGGCGCAGCGGACAACGAGGTGACCTCCGGTCGGGTTCGGCAGCTGGACTCGGCTGTGGCGGTTGCCGACCAGACGTCCCGGCACGACAGATTCTTTTCGCGTTCTTTACTTTTCGAACACTTTACCCGGCGGTTATGACGGGCTGAGACGGGCCAATCCGACGGTCGTCACATTACGTGCGCAAGGGGCGCCCGGCACGTTGTCGGGCGCCCCTTGCGGTAGCGGTAGGTGTCAGTCCTTGTGTCAGTCCTCGGCGGCCGCGGTGGGCAGCTTGGACTGGATGAGCTCCATCACCGAGGAGTCAGTGAGGGTGGTGACGTCACCCAGCGCACGGTTCTCGGCGACGTCGCGCAGCAGGCGCCGCATGATCTTGCCCGAGCGCGTCTTGGGCAGTTCCGCCACCGGCAGGATCCGCTTCGGCTTGGCGATCGGGCCGAGCTCCTTGGCGACGTGCGCGCGCAACTCCTCCACCAGGTGCTCGTCCTCGCTCGCCGAGCCGCGCAGGATGACGAAGGCACAGATCGCCTGCCCGGTGGTGGCGTCGGTGGCACCGACGACTGCAGCCTCGGCCACCTTGGGGTGCGAGACGAGCGCCGACTCGACCTCCGTGGTGGAGATGTTGTGGCCGGAGACGAGCATGACGTCGTCGACCCGGCCGAGCAGCCAGATGTCGCCGTCCTCGTCCTTCTTGGCGCCGTCGCCCGCGAAGTAGCGCCCCTCGAAGCGGGACCAGTAGGTGTCGTGGTAGCGCTGGTCGTCGCCCCAGATGGTGCGCAGCATCGACGGCCAGGGCTCGGTGAGCACCAGGTAGCCGCCGGAGCCGTTGGGAACCTCGTTGGCCTCGTCGTCGACGACGGTCGCGCAGATGCCGGGGAGCGGGGTCTGCGCGGAACCCGGCTTGGTCTCGGTGACGCCGGGCAGCGGGGTGATCATGATGGCGCCCGTCTCCGTCTGCCACCAGGTGTCGACGACGGGCGTGGTGTCCGCGCCGATGTTCTTGCGGTACCAGATCCATGCCTCGGGGTTGATCGGCTCGCCCACCGACCCGAGGATGCGCAGCGAGGACAGGTCGAACTTCGCCGGGATGTCGTCGCCCCACTTCATGCAGGTGCGGATCGCCGTGGGCGCGGTGTAGAGGATCGTCACGCGGTATTTCTGGACGATCTCCCACCAGCGCCCCTGGTGCGGGGTGTCGGGCGTGCCCTCGTAGAGCACCTCGGTGGCACCGTTGCTGAGCGGCCCGTAGACGATGTACGAGTGGCCGGTCACCCACCCGACGTCGGCGGTGCACCAGTAGACGTCCGTCTCCGGCTTGAGGTCGAAGACCGCATGGTGGGTGTAGCTCACCTGGGTGAGGTAGCCGCCGGTGGTGTGCAGGATGCCCTTGGGCTTACCCGTCGTGCCCGAGGTGTAGAGGATGTAGAGGGGGTGTTCGGCGTCGAAGGCCTCGGGCACATGACTGGCGGACTGCCTTTCGACGAGTTCGTGCCACCACACGTCGCGCTCGTCGTTCCAGGCGGTCTCCTGGCCGGTGCGGCGGACGACGAGGACGTTGCGCACCTTCTCCGTGCCGGGCCTGGTCAGCGACTCGTCGACGGCGGGCTTCAGCGCCGACGGCTTGCCGCGCCGGAAGCCGCCGTCCGCGGTGATGACGACGCGGGCGTCGGCGTCCTCGATGCGGGTGGCGAGCGCGTCGGCGGAGAAGCCGCCGAAGACCACCGAGTGCGGCGCGCCGATGCGGGCGCAGGCGAGCATCGAGATGACGGCCTCGGGGATCATGGGCAGGTAGATGGCGACCCTGTCGCCGGTCCTGACACCCAGTTCGATCAGCGCGTTGGCGGCCTTGCAGACCTCGCGCTGCAGCTCGGCGTAGGTGATGGTGCGCGTGTCGCCGGGCTCGCCCTCGAAGTGGATGGCGACGCGGTCGCCGTTGCCGGCCTCGACGTGCCGGTCGACGCAGTTGTACGCCATGTTCAGCCTGCCGTCCGCGAACCACTTGGCGAACGGCGGGTTGGACCAGTCCAGGGTCTCGATCGGCTCGGTCTCCCACGTCAGTCGTCGTGCCTGTGCCGCCCAGAAGCCCAGCCGGTCCGTCCCCGCCTGCTCGTACGCGTTCGCGGTGACGTTGGCCGCCGCGGCCAGCTCGGACGGCGGGGCGAATCGGCGATCCTCCTTGAGCAAGTTGGCCAGGCTCTCGTTGGTGCTCACGCCATCTCCCTATGATCAGCCGGGTCTTCCGAGGTCCGGGGATGTCCAATGTGTCCCAAGCCATAGCTCATCAGTCCGGGGGCGCGCTGACAAGGGCTACGGCGCACAATTGGTTTAGACCTGTGCGGTCGCCCCTGGGTGGACGGCGGCGAAGGTCCCGTGCTCACGGTCGAGCAGGTATGCCTGGGCCTCGGCGACGTGGAAGTACATGCCGTCCAGACGCAGCTCTCCGGCCGCGGCACGGCGCGCGACACAGGGGTGCGCGCCGAGGTGGTCCAGCTGCTGCACGATGTTGACGAGGCAGAGCAGCTCGGCCTTGTCGGCCTCCGGACGGTCGGCGAGCAGCGCGGATTCCTGGCGCGCGAGTCGCCGGAGGCTGGGGCGGCCGTGCCTGAGCCAGCGCGTCAACGGGGTCTGGGCGCAGGATCCGTGACCGGAGTTCAGCAGCGCCTGGACCGCTCCGCAGCCGGAGTGGCCGCAGATGGTGATCGAACCGACCTGGAGCACCTCGACCGCGTACTCGATGGCGGCGGCGACGGAGTCGCACGCCGACTCCGTGCCGGGCGGTGGCACCAGATTGCCGACATTGCGGACGGTGAACATCTCGCCGGGGCGGCTGGAGGTGATCATGCTGGTGACCAGCCGGGAGTCGGCGCAGGTGAGGAAGAGCTGGGTGGGACGCTGGCCTTCGCGGGCCAGCCGGGCCAGCTCCTCCCGCACCAGGGGCGCGGTGTCGCGCTGGAAGGCGCTGACGCCGCCGAGCAGGGGATGGCGGACGGGGGATTCGGGCATGAGCGTCTCCAGCAGGCCGGCGGTGACATGGGGCATGAGCGTCGCGGTCGCGGAGTGCGGTGGCTCCGTCACTCTCAAGATTCAGTAAATGGAGAGTAATGGGAGAGGCTGGAGTCGGGAAAGGCGGAATCGGGCGTTCGGTGCCGATTCACTCCGATCAGTGACAGGCGGAATGAACGCGGCGCCCGCCGGGCATCGAGGCGGGCGCCACAATCACTGGCTTGTTTCGCCGGCTGGTTCGCCGGGCCGGCGGCGGTCAGACGCCGATCGCGGCCGGCTCCTCGCCGAGCGTGAAGTCCGGGTCGATCTGCGCTGCGAGGTCGAGGCCCGTCCTGGCGTTTCCCCAACCCTCGGCGTTCTTCAGGTGGAAGTGCACCATTTGGCGGGTGTAGCGGCCCCAGTCACGCCGCTCGTAGGCGGTGTCCGCAGCCTGGTGGAGCGCCCGCAGCGCGTTCCGGTTGGACTCCTCCAGCAGGTCGAACCGCGGCGGGCGGCCCTTCTCCATCGCCCGCACCCACTCGGAGTGGCCGACGGTGACGAACAGGTCGTCGCCGATCTCGTCGCGCAGGAAGTCGATGTCGTCCGGCCCCTGCACCTTGTTGCCGACCACGCGCAGCGCGACGTCGAAGTCCCTTGCGTATTCCTTGTATTGACGGTAAACGGCGATGCCTTTGCGGGTGGGCTCGGCGACCAGGAACGTCATGTCGAAGCGGGTGAACATGCCCGAAGCGAACGAGTCGCTGCCCGCCGTCATGTCGACGACGACGTACTCGTCGCGGCCGTCCACGAGGTGGTTGAGGCAGAGCTCGACCGCGCCCACCTTCGAGTGGTAGCAGGCCACACCGAGGTCGGATTCGTTGAAGGGGCCGGTGACCATCAGCCGTACCGAGGCGTCCTCCAGCTGCACGGTGCGGGCGCACGCCGCGTAGACCGGGTTGTCCTCGGTGACGCGCAGCAGGCGCGAGCCGCGCCCGGGCGGTGTGGTCTTGATCATGGATTCGGCGGAGGTGATGCGGGGATTCGCGCCGCGCAGGTACTCCTTGATCGTCGGCAGATGCCCGCCCATGGCGGGGAGCGCGGCCGCCTCCGCCTCGTCGAGACCGAGTGCCGGGGCGAGGTGCTGGTTGATATCGGCGTCGACGGCGATGACGGGGATGCGGGCGGCGGCGAGATGGCGGATGAACAGCGAGGAGAGCGTGGTCTTGCCGCTGCCGCCCTTGCCAACGAATGCGATCTTCATGTTCACCAAAGGTAGTCGTACATATGCAGGTGGTGAGGGTCGAGGGTGAAGAAAACCACTCCAATGAGGGGCGGAGGTGCGCCGTGATGGGTGGTGCGTAGGGTCTTACTCATGGGTAAGAAGGAAGATCCGCTCGCCGTGCTGGGAACGCTGCCCGGGGTGCCCGAGTCGGTCGATTCCGTACGACAGGCCATGGACCGGGTCTACGGCCACCGCGTGATGCGGCGCCGTTCGAACGAGGTGGCCGCCGAGGCGGCGCTGCGCGGAGCGCGCGGATCGGCCGCGCTGGCCGGAGCGGACTGGCCGCTGGAGGAGGTGCGGCGGCGCAGCGACTTCGGCGTCGACGACGAGGCCCGTACCGTGGGCGCCGCGCTGCGGCTGACCGCAGAGGCCGGTCAACTCCTGAGCATCTGGCGGCACTCACCGGCGCAGGCGCTGGCGAGGCTCCATCTCGTCGCCGCGGGAGGCATCGCGGACGGTGACACGGTGGGCCGGCCCCGGCGTGACGGCGAGCCGGTCGAGGGGGAGCAGGTGGGGGTTGCCTTGCCGGACGCCTCGGAGGTCGCGGCGCGTCTGGAGGGCCTGGCCGATCTGGTGATCGCGGGCAGTGACGCGCCCGCCCTGGTCGTGGCGGCTGTGGTGCACGGCGAGTTGCTGGCGCTGCGGCCGTTCGGCTCGTACAACGGGCCGGTGGCGCGGGCGGCGCAGCGGATCGTGCTCGTCGGCAGCGGCCTGGACCCGAAGTCGATCTGTCCGGCGGAGGTCGGGCACGCGGAGCTCGGGCGGGCCGAGTACGTCAAGGCGCTCGGGGGCTACGCGTCGGGCACGCCGGAGGGGCTCGCGGCCTGGATCGCGCACTGCGCGGAGGCGGTCGGGCTCGGTGTGCGCGAGACCACGGCTGTCTGCGAGGCGTTGCAGCGCGGCGCGGCTTAGGGGCGTCGAGGCGACGAGACGTAGAGGCGACGAACGGCGCGTACAGGAAAGAGTTGCGGCAAAGGGTTGCGGCGGCACCCTGGAGTGCCGCCGCTGGCACGTCCGCCGGGTGACCATGCGTGCACTCTTTTGCCCATCAGGTCGGGAACTTCTGCCCGTCACCTGGTTGGGCAACCCGGTCAGCGGGCTGGCTTCGCGTGGGTGCCCGGCGTTCGTGCTCGGTCCGTGGGGCCTGATGCGACGGACTTCCTCTCGGATGTCCGTGGTCTCGCGGGCCGTTGAGTCCTTTGTACTGCACGGGTGGGTGAAGCGGAACCCCTGGCTACGGTTCTTTACTTTTGAGCTCAATTAACAACTAATGCCTCGAATCACATCAAACTGCATTGAATCGGGCATTGGCTCGTATAGGCCGCGAGATCATAGCGAATACTCGGGCCTCCGCCTGCGCGATACGTACCAGACCAGACCTGCGGTCGCGGCGGCCGCGCCCGCCGCGGCGAACGCCGCGAGCACCGGGCGGGGCGGCATCGACGGCACGCGCTGACGCAGCCGGACGGTGCGGCTGAAGACCAGCACCGGCCACCCGCGGGCGTTGGCTTCGCGGCGCAGGGCGCGGTCCGGGTTGACCGCATGCGGGTTGCCGACTGCGGACAGCATCGGGATGTCCGTGGCCGAGTCGCTGTAGGCGTAGGAGCGCGACAGGTCGTACCCCTCCGATGCGGCCAGGGTCGCGATCGCCTCCGCCTTCGTCGGGCCGTAGGCGTAGTACTCGACTTCACCCGTGTAGCGGCCGTCCTCCACCACCATCCGGGTGGCGACGACGTGGTCCGCGCCCAGCATCTCGCCGATCGGCTCCACCACCTCAGCCCCCGACGTGCTGACGATCACGACGTCCCGACCCGCGGCGTGGTGCTCCTCGATGAGGGAGGCGGCCTCGTCGTAGATGAGCGGGTCGATCAGATCGTGGAGCGTCTCGGCGACGATCTCCCGCACCTGCCGCACGTTCCAGCCGCGGCACAGCGCCGAGAGATATTCGCGCATGCGCTCCATCTGATCGTGATCCGCCCCGCCGAGGAGGTAGACGAACTGAGCGTATGCGGTACGCAGCACGGCCCGACGATTGATCAGGCCGCCTTGGTAGAACGACTTGCTGAAGGCCAAGGTGCTCGACTTCGCGATGACCGTCTTGTCGAGATCGAAGAAGGCGGCAGTCCGCGGCAAGGAGTGGTTTTCCACGAGGACGAGCATAGGCACCCACCATTCGGCGTAAGCTGAGGCGCGTGGGTTTGCCTGAGAAGGCTCTCGGGTACACCATGGAAGTCACGGATCGTTCGCGACCGTGCTAACCCGGTCCGACTCCTCCCCCCCCGAGTCGGCCGTGGGGACGACCCCCGCTCTCCCCCCCGGCGGGGGTCGTCGCATGTCCGGACCAATGTCAGGGCCGGAATTCCCGCCGGCGGCCGGTGTGCCGAGACCCGGTCGATCCGCTTCCGTTTTCATTGCCTTCCCTTCGCGCGTCTTCGTACCGCTTCCTTCCGGCTTCTCCCATCGATCTCAAGGCATCGATGTCAGGTACGACGTGTGACGATCCGTAATCGTTGCGCGGTCGGCGAGAAGTCACTCGTGCGGGTGGCGGAGTTCTCCACAACCCTCGGGTTATCCACTGTTTTTGACCAAGATCCCCACGATTCCCAGGGGCGGTTCACCGTGAAGGCCAGCGAGTAACGCGGTATCCACCAGCGGAAGCGAGGGGGCCATGTCCGAATCCATCTCATCTGGCACATCCGGCACTCCGGACACAGCGCAGGGCACATCGCAGGCCACGCCACAGGGCACACCGCGCATGCCCCGGCCACCCGTCGGGGCGAGACGTCTGCCGTCCGGGCGCCGCGCGGCGGGCGGACGGTCGAGCCGCCCGTTGATCGTCACCGAGGACGAGGGCCTGCTGGACGATCTGTTGCGGCTGTGCGCCGCCGCCGGCGCCGAGGCCGAGGTGTCCTACGGACCGCCCGGCCGGCCCGGGAGCTGGGACTCGGCACCGATGGTGCTGGTGGGAGACGAGTGCGCGGCCTCCCTCCACGGCATGTCGCGCCGCCCCGGCGTACTCCTCATCGGACACGATCTGGACGACCAGACGGTGTGGCGGCGTGCGGTCGGCATCGGCGCCGATCATGTGCTCTTCCTCCCCGACGCCGAGCCCTGGCTCGTGGACCGGATCGCCGACGCGGCCGAGGGCGTCGGCGAGCCTGCACTGACCATCGGCGTGGTCGGGGGCAGAGGCGGCGCGGGAGCCAGCACACTGGCGTGCGCGCTCGCCGTGACGGCGGCGCGCTGCGGCCACCGCACGATGCTCATCGACGGTGATCCGCTCGGCGGAGGCCTTGACGTCCTGCTCGGCGGCGAGCGCGCGGACGGCCTGCGCTGGCCCGACCTCGCCGAGTCCCAGGGGCGCGTCAGCAGCGGAGCACTGGAGGAGTCGCTTCCACGGCTGCACGATCTGAGCATCCTCAGCTGGGACCGGAGCGATTCGGTCGTCATCACCCCGGAGGCGATGCGCTCGGTACTCGGTGCGGCGCGGCGGCGGGGCGGCGTCGTGGTCGTGGATCTGCCGCGACGGGTGGACGACGCGGTCATCGAAGCGCTCTCCCAGATCGACGTCGGGCTGCTCGTCGTCCCGGCGGAGCTGAGAGCCGTCGCCGCGGCCGACCGGGTGGCCTCGCGGTTCGGCATGGTGCTCAGTGATCTTCGTGTGGTCGCCCGCGGTCCCTTTCCGCCCGGTCTCGACGACGAGGAGATCGCGCGCCTGCTCGACCTGCGGCTCGTTGGTGAACTCCCTGCGGAGAACGGCCTGTTGGCGTCGGTCGACGGCGGCAGACCACCCGGTGCCGGCGGTCGCGGCCCGCTCGCCCGCTTTTGTTCGGCGTTCCTCAGCGAGGCGCTGGCCGGCGGCGGGAGCGTCGCGTCATGAGCGGGGTACGAGGCGCCGTGGAGGCGCGTGAGCCCCGGGCCGGGCAGGACGACCGGGCGGCGCTGCTGGATGCCGTGCGTCTCAAACTTGCCGAAGCCGGAGAGGAACCGACCCCGGCCAGGGTCGCCGCCGCACTGCGCTCCCAGGGGCGGCTGCTCGGCGACACGGCGGTCCTCGGGGTGGTCCGCACCCTGCGCTCCGAAATGGTCGGCGCTGGGCTGCTCGAACCGCTGCTCGCCGAACCGGGAGTCACCGATGTGCTGGTCAACGGGCCGGAGGAGGTGTGGGTCGACCGGGGCTCGGGCCTGGAGCACACCGGGATCCGCTTCGGCGACGCGGCGGCGGTGCGCCGGCTCGCGCAGCGGCTCGCCACCGCCGCGGGCAGGCGGCTGGACGACGCACGACCGTGGGTCGACGCGCGGTTGCCGGACGGCACGCGGTTGCACGCGGTGCTGCCTCCCGTCGCGGTCGGTGCGCCATGCCTGTCCCTGCGCGTGCTGCGGACGCGCGCTTTCACCCTCGACGAACTCGTCGCCGCGGGCAGCACGGACGCCGGCACGGCACGCCTGCTGCGGGCCGTGATCGACGCCCGGCTCTCCTATCTCGTCAGCGGCGGCACCGGAACGGGCAAGACGACTCTGCTCAGCACACTGCTCGGCCTGGTCGGCCACGGCGAACGGATCGTCCTCGCCGAGGACTCGTCCGAGCTGCGGCCCGACCATCCCCACGTGGTGCGTCTCGAGGCCCGTCCGGCCAACCAGGAGGGCGTCGGCAGGGTGACGCTTCGGGACCTCGTCCGGCAGGCGCTGCGCATGCGGCCCGACCGGCTCGTGGTCGGCGAGGTCAGGGGAGCCGAGGTGACGGATCTGCTCTCCGCACTCAACACGGGCCACGAGGGAGGGTGCGGCACCGTACACGCCAACGCCGCGTGCGATGTGCCCGCCCGCCTCGAAGCCCTCGGCTCGACCGCAGGGCTCGAACGCCCGGCACTCCACAGCCAGCTGGCGGCGGCGCTCTCCGTCGTGATCCACCTCGCGCGCGATCGCAGCGGACGCCGCAGGGTCGCGGAGATCCACGTCTTCGAGCGCGACCGGCGCGGTCTGGTCTCCACCGTTCCCGCGATCGTCCTCGGCGCGGACGGCGACTACCGGCGGGAGCGCGGATGGCCGCGGTTGGCCGCGCTGTGCGAACGGGGTGCGGCATGAACACCGCGGAGACCTTGGCCGTGTTGAGCGCGGCGCTCTGCGTCGCGGGCGGGCTGTGGTCGTTGTGCACAACGGACGAGGCGCTGCGGCGGGCGCGGCTGATGTTCGCCGACTGCGGCCGGCCGCCGGTCGGACCTCCGGGCTGGGCGCGGTGGCAGTCGTACGCCGGGCAGGCCAGGGCCGTACTGGAGCGTGGCCGGAAGCAGGCGGCGCACCGGCTCGGCGTACCGGTCGGGCCCGAGGTGCTGTGCCTGCCCGCCGGACTGCTGCTGGGGCTGCTGACGCATTCGCCGCTTCCGCCGCTCGCTGGCGCGGTCGCCATGCCGCTGCTCGGCCGTCAGCTGCGCGCGCAGCACAGGCGGTCGGAGAACGAGCGGTGGCAGGAGTCGGTGATCACCCTCTGCACGGCGGTCGCCGGTGATCTGCGCGCCGGTCGTCCGCCGGATGCCGCATTGGCCGACGCCGTCGAACGGATGCGGGAAGCCAGGGGCTTCGGTGATCCACAGGCTGGGGAGTGCATGAGTCGGCTACTTGCGGCCGCGCGGTTCGGCGGTGACGTCCCGGCGGCGCTCCGCCAGGCCGCACGCAGGCCCGGGGCGTACGGTCTGGCCGCGGCCGCCGCGTGCTGGGAAGTGGCCACCGTCGGCGGTGCCGGGCTCGCGGACGGCTTGGACCGTGTCGCGGCTGCCCTGCGCGCCGAGCGCGACCAACTGGAGGAGCTGCGCGCCGCGTTGGCAGGGCCCCGGTCGACGGCCGCGATGCTCGCGCTGCTTCCGGTCTTCGGCCTGGTACTGGGCTGGACGATGGGCGCCCAGCCCTTGCGGGTCCTGCTGCACACCCCGAGCGGGCAGGTCTGCCTGGCGGTCGGTGTGGTGCTGGAGGGACTGGGGCTGCTGTGGACCTCGTCGATCGCCCGTGCCGCCGAGAAGGGATGACGGCGATGGGGGGTGAGTTCATCCACAGCCTGGGGACGGCGGTGCCCGGGATCTCGGCCGTGCTGTGCTTCGGTTGGGCGGTCGCCTCCGCCCGACGCGCACACGCGGCCCGGCGCAGGCGCGAGTGGCTGCTCGGCATCGAACGCCTGCGGCGCAGAACCCGGCCGAGGCTGAGCCTGGCGGGGCGTGCGAAGGCCCGGGAGTGGGCGATGGCGGTCTCGGCCGGGTGCGCGATCGCCGTGTTCATCGGCGGGATCCCCGGCTGCGTCGCGGGACTTGCGATGGTGTTCGGCGTACGGAGGTGGCAGCTCCGGTCACGTCGGCGCACCCGCGGAGCCCCCCTCCAGGACGACCGCACGGGCAAGGTGACCGGTCAACTCCCACTCGCGGCCGAGCTGCTGGCCGCCTGTCTGGCATCCGGTGCCGCGCCGGGCGCGGCGGCTTGCGCCGTGGGCCGCACCCTCGAAGGGCCCCTCGCCCAGGCGCTGTCGCGCGCCGCGGCGGAGCTGCGCCTCGGTGGTGATCCGGCCCAGTGCTGGAGCCGGGTGCGCGCACTCCCGCAGGCGGACGTGCTCGGCCGCTGGATGGAGCGCGCAGGCACCACAGGCGTCCCGCCGGTCGCCGAGATCTCACGGCTTGCCGCCGCGTACCGCGCGGAGCGCTCACGTTCGGCGGGCAGCAGGGCCCGCCGCGCGGCCGTGCTGGCCACCGCACCGCTCGGCCTGTGCTTCCTGCCGGCCTTCCTGGCAGTCGGGGTGGTGCCGGTGGTGATCGGCCTCGCGGAGGTGATGGCGCACGCGCAGCAGGTCTGAGCCGGCGGACCGGAGGACGGACGCAACAAGGGCACGTACAGGGAAACCACGGAAACGGGAGGGGCCATCGACATGTGGGGTTGGATGCGGCGCCGTTCGGCGGCGGTGTGCGGCGCGGCCGCGCAGGCGGGGATGAGCACGGCCGAGTACGCGGTGGGCACCTTGGCGGCGTGCGGCTTCGCCGCCGTCCTCTACAAGGTGATCACCAGCGGCGCGGTGAGCTCGGCGTTGAGCGGACTGATCAGGAGGGCGCTCGATGTCGCGTTCTGAGACGCCGCAGCGCGAGGAGCCGCGGTGCGGGACGGTGCGAGCCGATGCCGGGTATGTGACGGCTGAGGCGGCCGTGGTCGTTCCGGTGCTGGTCCTCTTCACCGGGATGCTGTTGTGGGGGCTGATGGCGGCCTCCGCACAGATCCGCTGCGTGGATGCCGCCAGGGCCGGGGCACGGGCCGCCGCGCGGTCCGAGCCGCGCGCTGCGGCGCTCGCCGCCGCGCAGTCGGCCGCACCACGGGGAGCATCGGTGGAGCTGCGGCGCGAGGGTGATCTGGTGCGGGTCCGTGTGACGGCGCAGTCGCTGGGCCCCGGGCGGATGGCGGGACTGATGTCGGTCACGGTCGGCGCGGACGCGGCGGCCCTCGCCGAGGACGCGGTCCGGTGAGCCGCGAGCGCGGCTCGGCCACCGTGTGGACGACGGTGATGACGGGGGCGCTGTGTGCAGTGTTCGCTGCGGTGCTCGCCATGGGCCAGGCGGTCTGCGCACGTCACAGGGCCGGAGGCGCCGCAGACCTCGCGGCGCTCGCGGCTGCCGACCACGCCCTTGACGGTGCGTCCGCCGCCTGCCGCGAGGCCGAGCACGTCGCCGCGGCTCAGGGGGCACGGCTCGTCTCCTGCTCCGTGCGCGGTGAGGTCTCGGACGTCGTCGCCGAAATCACGAGCCGCGGTGTGCTCGCCCCGCTGGGTCCGGCCCGCGCCCGCTCCCGTGCCGGGCCGCCGCAATCACTGCCGCGCGGCGAGGAGGAGGTCGAGGACGCGGATCGCGGCGAGCTTGTCCAACGGGTCGTTTCCGTTGCCGCACTTGGGCGACTGGATGCACGAGGGGCACCCGAACTCGCACTCGCACGCGGCGATCGCCTCGCGCGTCGCGGTGAGCCAGCTGCGAGCGGTACGGAACGCCCGCTCGGCGAAGCCCGCCCCGCCCGGGTGGCCGTCATAGACGAAGACCGTGGGCAGGCCGGTGTCGGTGTGCAGGGGTATCGACACGCCGCCGATGTCCCAGCGGTCGCAGGTGGCGAAGAGCGGCAGCATGCCGATGGACGCGTGCTCGGCGGCGTGCAGGGCGCCAGGGAGCTCCTCGGGGTGGATCCTGGCGTGCTCCAGCTGCGCGTCGGTGAGCGTCCACCACACGGCCCGGGTGCGCAGGGTGCGCGGCGGGAGGTCGAGCTTGGTCTCGCCGAGCACCTCGCCCGTGATCAGCCTGCGGCGCAGGAACGAGACCACCTGATGGGTGACTTCGACGGATCCGAAGCACAAGCGCGCCTCGCCCCACGGCTGTTCGGTCTCCGTGTCCAGGATCGAGATGGCGGTGGTCTCACGGGCCATCGTGGAGTACGGCGGATCGTCCTCCTCGACCAGCGCCACGCAGTCCTCCAGGTCCAGCTGCTTGACCACATAGGTGCGGCCCTGGTGCAGATGGACTGCGCCGTCGTGGACGGTGGCGTGCGCGGAGGAGACGTCGACGGTGCCGAGCAGCCGGCCGGTCGCCGCCTCGACCACCTGGACGGGCCGGCCGCCCTCGCCGCGGATGTCGGTGAGGTCCGCAGCCCGCTCCCGGCGGGTCCAGAACCATCCGCCCTTGCGCTTGCGCAGCATCCCGCGCATCTCCAACTGCGGTATGAGGCCCGGCGCTTCCGGGCCGAAGAGGGCGAGATCGGCCTCGGTGAGCGGGAGTTCGGCGGCTGCGGCGCACAGGTGGGGGGCGAGCACGTACGGGTTGTCGGGGTCGAGCACGGTCGACTCCACCGGCCGGTCGAACAGTGCCTCGGGGTGGTGCACCAGATACGTATCCAGTGGGTCGTCGCGTGCGACGAGAACGGCGAGCGCGCCCTGGCCCGCACGACCGGCCCGCCCGGCCTGCTGCCACAGCGACGCACGGGTCCCCGGGTACCCGGTGATCAGAACGGCGTCCAGGCCGGAGACGTCCACGCCCAGCTCCAGGGCGGTGGTCGAGGCGAGGCCGAGGAGGCGGCCGCTGTGCAGATCCCGCTCGAGTGCGCGACGCTCCTCCGGCAGATAACCGCCGCGATAGGCGGCCACGCGTCCGGGGAGAGAGCGGTCGACGGCGGCGAGCCGGTCCTGCGCCAGCAGGGCGATCAGCTCGGCGGCGCGCCGGGAGCGGACGAACGCGACAGTGCGGGTGCCCTGGACCACCAGGTCGGTGAGCAGGTCAGCGGCTTCCGCGGTCGCCGTGCGGCGCACCGGGGCGCCGCGCTCTCCGCTGAGCTCGGTGAGCGGCGGTTCCCACAGCGCGAAGACGAGTTCGCCGCGTGGGGAGGCGTCCTCGGTGATCTCGGCGACTGGTACGCCCGTCAGCCGGGTGGCCGCCTCTCCCGGGTCGGCCGCGGTGGCCGAGGCGAGCAGGAAGACCGGTTGCGCTCCGTAGCGGGCGCACACGCGGCGCAGCCGCCGCAGCACCTGGGCGACATGCGACCCGAAGACACCCCGGTAGGTGTGGCACTCGTCGACCACGACGTAGCGCAGCCGGCGCAGAAAGGAGGACCAGCGCGGATGGGCGGGCAGGATGCCGCGGTGCAGCATGTCGGGGTTGGTGAGCACATACGTCGCGTACTGGCGCACCCATTCGCGTTCCTCGAACGGCGTGTCGCCGTCGTACACGGCCGGCCGGATCCGGGAGCCGCCGATCGCCGGGCCGCCGGCGAGCTCCGCCACCGTGCGGCACTGGTCGGCGGCGAGCGCCTTCGTCGGCGCCAGATACAAGGCGGTGGCCCCTCTGCCGTTGGCCGCTTCCGAGCCGTCCAGCAGCGTACTGAGCACAGGGGTGAGATACGCCAGCGACTTGCCGGACGCCGTACCCGTGGCAACGACCACCGACTCACCGTGCAGCGCGTGCTCCGCGGCGCGCACCTGGTGCTCCCAGGGCCGCTCGATACCGGCGTCTCTGATCGCCTCGATCACTTCGGGGCGGATCCGATCAGGCCAGTCCGCATGGCGGCCGGTCCTCGGGGGCAAGTGCTCCGTATGAGTGATGCGCGCGGCGCGGCCCGCCCCAGAGACGAGCCGGTCCAGAGCTGTGGCCGGATCGGGGCGGCCGGGTACCGATTGCGGTGGTTGATCGTGGGCCATTGACAGTCAGTGTGTCACCGGCGCGATGGACAATCGTCGTAAGGCGTCGTGCTCGCCCGCCGGTAAGTGATTGAATGCCGTTGCGGCTGCCGATCCGTCCCCTCCCCCGGTGGGGAGACCCCAGGGGGCGAGCGGCTTGATGCTTGATGCAAGGTGCTGGAGGATCCGTGGACCTGTCCCTGTCGACTCGGACCGTCGGCGACCGTACGGTCGTCGAGGTCGGTGGCGAGATTGATGTTTACACCGCGCCCAAGCTGCGCGAGCAGCTGGTCGAGCTCGTCAACGACGGGAGCTACCACTTGGTCGTGGACATGGAGGGCGTGGACTTCCTCGACTCCACCGGCCTCGGTGTGCTCGTCGGCGGGCTGAAGAGGGTGCGTGCGCACGAGGGCTCGCTGCGTCTGGTGTGCAACCAGGAGCGCATCCTCAAGATTTTCCGAATCACCGGTCTGACCAAGGTGTTCCCGATTCACACCTCGGTCGACGAGGCTGTCGCGGCGACCGACTGACGGTGGCGGCGCTCGCGCCGCTATGCCGATGTGATCGTCCGAGTACGGGGGTACCGGGCCTGAGGGGCCCGGACCCCTGTGATGCACGCCCGCAAGACCGAGGGGGAAGCCGTCATGGCCACCGTCGAACTGCGCTTCAGCGCACTGCCGGAGCACGTCCGGACCGCACGACTGGTGGCGGCCGCAGTGGCGCGCCGCGCCGGTGTGGACGAGGCCGTACTCGACGAGGTCCGTCTCGCCGTCGGCGAGGCGTGCACGCGCGCCGTCGGCCTGCACCGTGCCAACGGTGCGAATCTGCCCGTGCGCGTGCTGCTGACCGAGGAGGAGAAGAAGTTCTCCATCGAGGTCGGCGAGGAGGCTCCCGGTGCCACAGGGGACCGTCCGGGCGTGCCGGCCGCGCGGGCGGACGACGAGGCCAGGGCCCACCCCGGCAGTTCGGCGCCGGACAGCGGCGAGGACGAGGGCCAGATGGGCCTTGCGGTGATCAGCGGCCTCGTTGACGACGTCGAGGTCATCGAGGGCCCCGGCGGCGGAGTCATCCGTATGAGCTGGCCGACCAATCCGGCCGTCGCCCTCCCCTGAAGCCGCCCTCCTGAAGCCGCCCTCTCCTCGAGGGCGCCCTCCCCTGACGTCGTCCCAGCCTGACATCGTCCCCACCTGACCCCCTCGTCTCCTGACGGCGTTCGCGCCCGAAACGGATCCCGCCCCCTCGCTGATCCATCTGGGTCTCCGCTGCTCCACCAGGACTTCTGATCCATTGGATCACCAGGTCCCCGCGATCTTCGAGTCTCTTGGCGATCTTTCCTGGCGATCAATTACGGGGGTCCACTCGGCGCCCGATCCTTCACCGTAATCAGTGATTTCTTCGGCCGCCGCAAATTGTCCACCCCCGCGGCAGGCGAATTCTCGTTGCTGCGCTCTGTTTTGATCCCCTCGCGCTCCTTACAATCCGTGCATCTTTGCTCAGCCCGCCTGAGCGCGGCGGCTGTTGCGGTCGCAGGAGTCGCGCGCCCATGTGCCAAACGTCAAGGAGGACGAATGGCGGGGCTTCTCACCCCAGCGCAGGACCTTTCACAACTTCCCCAGCTTCACCCGCTGGCCGCGGCGGCCACACTGACCGGCGGCAACCGCAATCTCGTACTGATCACCACCGTGGTGGCCGTCGCCGCGCTGCTCGTCGCGATCGTCCTGGTCCGCCAGGTGCTCGCTGCTGACGAGGGCACGGAGAACATGAAGCGGATCGCCGCGGCGGTGCAGGAGGGCGCGAACGCCTACCTCATGCGGCAGTTGAGGACGCTCAGCATCTTCGGTGTGGTCGTCTTCTTCCTGCTCATGCTGCTGCCGGCCGACAACTGGACGCAGCGCATCGGGCGTTCGGCGTTCTTCCTGGTAGGCGCGGTCTTCTCGGCGTCCACCGGCTACATCGGCATGTGGCTCGCGGTGCGCAGCAACGTGCGCGTCGCCGCGGCCGCCCGCGCCGCAACCCCGGAGCCCGGAGAGCCCTCCGCGGACCTGACGACGGTCTCGCACCGCGGTATGAAGATCGCGTTCCGCACCGGCGGCGTGGTCGGCATGTTCACCGTGGGCCTCGGTCTGCTCGGCGCCTCCGTCGTCGTCCTGATCTACAAGGCCGATGCCCCCAAGGTGCTCGAGGGGTTCGGCTTCGGAGCCGCGCTGCTGGCGATGTTCATGCGTGTCGGCGGCGGCATCTTCACCAAGGCCGCAGACGTCGGCGCGGACCTCGTCGGCAAGGTCGAGCAGGGCATCCCCGAGGACGACCCGCGCAACGCCGCGACGATCGCGGACAACGTCGGGGACAACGTGGGCGACTGCGCCGGCATGGCGGCCGACCTCTTCGAGAGCTACGCGGTCACGCTCGTCGCCGCATTGATCCTCGGCACCTCCGCATTCGGCAATGCCGGACTGGCATTTCCGCTGCTCGTCCCGGCGATCGGTGTGATCACTGCGATGATCGGAATCTTCGCCGTCGCGCCGCGCCGCAAGGACCGCAGCGGAATGAGCGCGATCAACCGTGGATTCTTCATCGCGGCTGTGATCTCTCTTGTCCTCGTCGGGACAGCGGCATATGCCTATTTGCCGTCGCGGTTCGCCGATCTGAAGGGCGTTCCGGCATCGATCACGAGCCACAGCGGGGACCCGCGGGTATTCGCCCTCGTCGCCGTCGCGATCGGCATCGTGCTCGCCGCGCTCATTCAGCAGCTCACCGGCTACTTCACCGAGACCAACCGCCGCCCCGTACGCGATGTCGGCAAGACCTCGCTCACCGGTCCCGCGACGGTCATCCTCTCCGGCATCTCGCTGGGCCTGGAGTCCGCCGTGTACGCCGCCGTGCTGATCGGTCTCGCCGTCTACGGCGCGTTCCTGCTCGGCAGCGGCTCCCTGCCGCTCGCCCTGCTCGCGGTGGCGCTCGCCGGCACTGGCCTGCTCACCACCGTCGGCGTGATCGTCGCCATGGACACCTTCGGTCCGGTCACCGACAACGCCCAGGGCATCGCCGAGATGTCCGGCGACGTGCGGGGCGAGGGCGCCAAGGTGCTCACCAACCTCGACGCCGTCGGCAACACCACCAAGGCGATCACCAAGGGCATCGCCATCGCCACCGCGGTGCTCGCCGCCACGGCGCTGTTCGGCTCCTTCACCGACGCGATCGACACCGCGAAGGCGGGAGTGGGCCCGGCCGCGCACGGTCTGAGCCTCAACCTGGTGATCGCCCAGCCCAACGACCTCGTTGGGCTGCTCATCGGTGCGGCAGTCGTCTTCCTCTTCTCCGGGCTCGCGATCAACGCGGTGTCGCGGTCGGCCGGTTCGGTCGTCTTCGAGGTGCGCCGTCAGTTCCGCGAGCACCCCGGGATCATGGACGGCACGGAGAAGCCGGAGTACGGGCGCGTGGTGGACATCTGCACCAAGGACGCGCTGCGTGAGCTGGCCACCCCCGGTCTGCTCGCCGTCATGGCGCCGATCGCCGTCGGTTTCGGCCTGGGCGTCGGTTCTCTCGGCGCGTACCTGGCGGGAGCCATCGGCGCCGGCACGTTGATGGCGGTCTTCCTCGCCAACTCGGGCGGCGCGTGGGACAACGCGAAGAAGCTCGTCGAGGACGGACACCACGGCGGCAAGGGCAGTGAGGCCCACGCGGCGACCGTCATCGGCGACACCGTCGGCGACCCGTTCAAGGACACCGCGGGCCCCGCGATCAACCCGCTGCTGAAGGTGATGAACCTGGTCTCGCTGCTGATCGCACCGGCGATCGTTACCTACTCGTACGGTGACAAGGCGAGCCTCGGCCTCCGTATCGGGATCTCGGTGCTCGCGCTCGCCGTCATCGTCGGCGCGGTCTACATCTCCAAGCGCCGAGGGATCGCGGTGGGTGATGAAGGCAACAATGAGTCCGCGACACGACAGGTCGATCCGGCGGTGGTGTCGTAGCACGTGAGAACGGACAGATCGTCAATATCGCGGCGGGCGGTGCGCGTTGAGCGCACCGCCCGCCGCTGCGTAGGCTGCGTCAACGGTGCGTCAGGCGCGGTCTGATCTTGGTGCAAATGGCTGTAATACAGGTCGTACCGATCGTCCGTCTCGCGGCCCGCACCCCGGTTACGTGTATGTTCCGGGGCCGTAGAGCCACGGAAGGAACCAATCCGGTGAACAAGAAGCTCGCGGCTGCGCTGTCCGGTGTGGCGACTTTGACGATGGCGCTCTCCGCCTGCGGCAGCTCAAGCAGCAAGATCGACGACTACGCCAAGTCGGTCTGCGACCAGGTCCAGCCGCAGTTGCAGAAGATCCAGAACGCCAACAACTCCATCACGTCCGTCTCCGGAGGCAGCTCCAAGCCGGATGACGTCAAGTCGACCGACTCCGCTGCGTTCCAGCAGATCTCCGACGCCTACAAGGCCCTCTCCAACGCCGTGAACAACGCCGGCGCGCCACCGGTCAAGGACGGCGCGGCGCTGCAGCAGAACGCGGTCAAGGAGCTCAATGACACCTCCACCGCTTACGCCGGCCTGAAGAAGACCGTCGACGGCCTCAACACCGGCGACCAGGTGGCGTTCGCCAACGGCCTCAAGGGTGTGGCCGGCCAGCTCACCACCTTGAGCAAGGGCGGTGACGACGCCCTGAGCAAGCTCCAGTCGGGCGATGTCGGCAAGGCGATGGCCAAGCAGCCGGGCTGCCGGAAGGCCTCCGGCTCGCCGAGCGCCGGCTCGGGCAATCCGGCGCCGCCGCCTGCCACGCAAGCCCCCTCGGAGCCGGCGTCGGCCACGCCGTCGACGCCGTCCGCCGCGGCCTCGGCGTCCCCGTCGACGAAGAGCTGACCGGCGCCACCGCGTCCCCGCATCCCGCGTCCCGGCACCCCCAGGAGGTGCCGGGACGCGGCCGTTCCGGCCTCGCGAAAGCTCGCGCACGGGCGGCGCGCGGACGGCGCCCGGCCGCACCCGATCCGCGAGAATGAGCCCGTGAGCCAGAACAGCGTGCGCACCGACTCCCTCCCCGTCCCGCACCCCGACAGCATCGCCCGTCTCCGCGACGCCCTGCGCTCGGCGGACTTCACCGCCGACGGCTGCCTCGACCTGCTCGGGGCGACCGCGTACGCGGCCCTGTCCCGCGGCGAGACCGTCCCAGCGCTGCGCGCCACCCGCGCCGACGGTCCGCTCCAGACGCTGGTGCGGCTCTTCCTGCTGCAGCAGCCGGTCACCCGGCGGCAGGCGGCGGCCGCGCTCCCGCTCGACGACTGCCTCGCCGACGGATGGCTTCAGGCCAAGGAGCCGGAGGGCGCGGACGGCGCGGAGGGAGCGGAGGAGGCCGGCGCGGTCCGGGCGACGGTGGACGTGCGCCCGTACGCCGGCCCCGACGGCCAGGACTGGTGGATCGTGGCCGACCTCGGCTGCGGCGTCGGCGGCGCCGCGGGCATCGGCTCCGCCCCCGCCGAGGAGAGGGCGGGCCTGGTGCTCGGCGTCGGGGGCGCCTCCACGACGCTCGCGGGCATCACCATCAGGACCCCCGCCGACTCCGTCCTCGACCTCGGCACCGGCTGCGGCGTCCAGGCGCTGCACGCGACCGCTCACGCCACCCGCGTCGTCGCCACCGACGTCAATCCCCGCGCGCTGCGGATCGCCCGGCTCACCTTCGCGCTCTCCGGGGCGCCGGAGCCCGACCTGCGGCAGGGCAGCCTCTTCGAGCCGGTCGGGGAGGGGCCCGGCGGCACCGGCGGCACCAGCGCGAACGGCGAGACCTTCGACTTGATCGTCTCCAACCCGCCGTTCGTGATCTCCCCAGGTGAACGTTTCGTCTACCGCGACGGCGGCATGGCCGGTGACGACCTGTGCCGGACGATCATCGAGCGCGCGCCCCGCCACCTCACCGACGGCGGTTTCTGCCAGCTGCTCGCCAACTGGCAGCACGTCGACGGCGAGGACTGGCGGGAGCGCGTCTCGTCCTGGGTACCGCGCGGCTGCGACGCATGGATCGTCCAGCGCGAGGTGCAGGACCCGGCGCAGTACGCCGAGCTGTGGCTGCGCGACGGCGGCGATCACCGCGGTGACCCGGCGGCGTACGCCGTCCGCTACGAGGCCTGGCTCGAAGAGTTCGAACGGCTGAAGGTCAAGGCCATCGGATTCGGCTGGATCACGTTGCGTGCCTGCGGCTCGGACCGTCCCGTCGTCATCGCCGAGGAGTGGCCGCACCCCGTCGAACAGCCGCTCGGCGCCGAGATCCGCCGCTGGTTCGAGCGCCAGGACTTCCTGCGTACGCACGACGACGCCTCCCTGCTAGCCGCCCGCTTCCGCCTCGCCGACGAGGTCGTCCAGGAGCAGGTCGGGCTGCCGGGCGCCGAGGACCCGGAGCATGTGGTGCTGCGGTCGAACCGGGGAATGAGGCGGGCCACCAAGGTGGACACCGTCGGAGCCGGGTTCGCCGGGGTGTGTGACGGATCACTGCCGGCGGGCCGCATCGTCGATGCGATCGCCCAGCTGCTCGGCGAGGATCCGGTCGTGCTGCGCGACCGGACGCCCGCGTCCATCCGCCTCCTCGTCGAGCAGGGCTTCCTGGAGCCCGTGAACCAGCCCGTGAGCTGAGGTCCCGGGGCCTTTCAGGGGCGTCCTCCGCGTGTCTGCTGAGCGTGTCCCGCGCGTGTCCCAGGGGCACGGTCGGGCCGTCGGGCGCTGTCGCGAATCGACCGGATCAAGGGGTGTGCGGGGCGGAATGCCCGGGAGTCGGGTTACCGTTCGAGTGGCGTTGCGGACTTTTCCCGTTTGACACGGGGGGCTGGGTTACGGTCACACTCCGCAGCGTCACCCTTTCGACATGGAGAGAAGAGCCGAAGTTGTCCCCGACCACCGAGACCGCACAGGGCGGCCGCCGTCTCGTCATCGTCGAGTCGCCGGCAAAGGCGAAGACGATCAAGGGCTACCTGGGCCCTGGATACGTGGTCGAGGCGAGCGTCGGACACATCCGTGACCTGCCAAACGGCGCCGCCGAGGTCCCTGCCAAGTACACCGGCGAGGCCCGGCGCCTCGGCGTCGACGTCGACCACGACTTCCAGCCGGTCTACGTCGTCAACGCCGATAAGAAGAGCCAGGTCAAGAAACTCAAGGAGCTGCTCGCCGACGCCGACGAGCTGCTGCTCGCCACCGATGAGGACCGCGAGGGCGAGGCCATCGCATGGCACCTGCAAGAGGTGCTCAAGCCCAAGGTCCCGGTGCGCCGGATGGTCTTCCACGAGATCACCAAGCAGGCGATCCAGGAGGCGGTCAGCAACCCGCGCGAGCTGAACCAGCGCCTCGTCGACGCCCAGGAGACCCGCCGCATCCTCGACCGCCTCTACGGCTACGAGGTCTCCCCGGTGCTGTGGAAGAAGGTCATGCCGCGGCTCTCCGCCGGCCGCGTCCAGTCGGTGGCCACCCGCCTCGTCGTCGAGCGTGAGCGGGAGCGCATCGCCTTCCGCTCCGCCGAGTACTGGGACCTGACCGGCACTTTCGCAACCGGCCGCGCCGGTGACTCCTCCGACCCCGGCACCTTCTCGGCGCGCCTGACCACGGTGGACGGCCGCCGCGTCGCCCAGGGCCGCGACTTCGGCCCGAACGGGCAGCTCAAGCCGGGCGTCCAGCAAACCACCGACGTACTGCACCTGGACGAGGACAGTGCCCGCGCGCTGGCCGCCGCGCTCGCCGACTCCGCGTTCTCCGTGCGCAGCGTCGAGTCCAAGCCGTACCGCCGCTCCCCGTACGCGCCGTTCCGCACGACGACACTGCAGCAGGAGGCCAGCCGCAAGCTGGGCTTCGGCGCCAAAGCGACGATGCAGGTCGCCCAGAAGCTGTACGAGAACGGCTACATCACCTATATGCGTACGGACTCCACCACGCTGTCGGAGACCGCTGTCGCCGCCGCCCGGGCCCAGGTCACCCAGCTGTACGGTGCCGACTATCTGCCCGACAAGCCGCGCGTCTACGCCGGCAAGGTCAAGAACGCGCAGGAGGCGCACGAGGCGATCCGCCCCTCCGGCGACCGCTTCCGCACCCCCGCCGAGACCGGTCTGACCGGCGACCAGTTCAAGCTCTACGAGCTGATCTGGATGCGCACCGTCGCCTCACAGATGAAGGACGCGGTCGGCCAGTCCGTCACCGTCAGGGTCGGCGGCACGGCGAGCGACGGCCGCAACGCCGAGTTCTCGGCCTCCGGCAAGATCATCACCTTCCACGGCTTCATGAAGGCATACGTCGAGGGCGCCGACGACCCCAACGCCGAGCTCGACGACCGCGAGCGCCGCCTGCCGCACGTCGCCGAGGGCGACCCGCTCGCCGCCGAGCACATCGAGGCAGACGGCCACGCCACCAAGCCCCCGGCCCGTTACACCGAGGCGAGCCTCGTCAAGGAGCTCGAAGAGCGCGAGATCGGCCGCCCGTCGACGTACGCGACGATCATCGGGACCATCCTCGATCGCGGCTACGTCTTCA
This sequence comes from Streptomyces humicola, assembly GCF_024436035.1. GTDB lineage: Bacteria > Actinomycetota > Actinomycetes > Streptomycetales > Streptomycetaceae > Streptantibioticus_B > Streptantibioticus_B humicola. The sequence continues at coordinate 209,465 of NZ_JANFNG010000006.1, read as the reverse complement.
AGAAGGGCACCGCGCTCGTCCCCTCCTTCCTCTCCTTCGCCGTCGTCGGGCTGCTGGAGAAGCACTTCGGCCGCCTCGTCGACTACGACTTCACCGCGAAGATGGAGGACGACCTCGACCGCATCGCGCGCGGCGAGGCCCAGGCCGTGCCGTGGCTGCGTCGCTTCTACTTCGGCGAGGGCGAGGGCGCGGGCCAGGCCGGCGGGGCCGCCGACGCGGGCAACGGCGACGGCGACCACCTCGGCGGGCTGAAGGAGCTCGTCACCGACCTGGGCGCGATCGACGCACGCGAGGTCTCGTCCTTCCCGGTCGGTGACGACATCGTGCTGCGCGTCGGCCGCTACGGGCCGTACGTCGAGAGGGGCGCGAAGGACGAGGAAGGCCACCAGCGCGCCGACGTCCCCGGTGACCTGCCGCCGGACGAGCTCACCGTCGAGCTCGCCGAGGAGCTGCTCGCCAAGCCGAGCGGCGAGTTCGAGCTCGGCACCGACCCCGAGACCGGCCGCCAGATCGTCGCCAAGGACGGCCGCTACGGCCCCTACGTCACCGAGGTGCTGCCGGAAGGCACCCCGAAGACGGGCAAGAACGCCGTCAAGCCGCGCACCGCATCGCTGCTGAAGTCGATGTCGCTCGACACGGTCACGCTGGAGGACGCCCTCAAGCTGATGTCGCTGCCGCGCGTCGTCGGCACCGACCCCGAGTCGGGCACTGAGATCACCGCGCAGAACGGCCGCTACGGTCCGTACCTGAAGAAGGGCACCGACTCGCGCTCGCTCCAGTCCGAGGAGCAGATCTTCACGATCACACTGGAGGAGGCCCTCGCGATCTACGCGCAGCCCAAGCAGCGCGGCCGGGCCGCAGCCAAGCCGCCGCTGAAGGAGCTGGGCACCGACCCGGTCAGCGAGCGGCCGGTGGTCGTCAAGGACGGCCGCTTCGGCCCGTATGTCACCGACGGCGAGACCAACGCCACGCTGCGTCGGGACGACGACGTCGAGACGATCACGCCGGAGCGCGGGTTCGAGCTGCTGGCCGAGAAGCGTGCCAAGGGCCCGGCGAAGAAGACCGCCAAGAAGGTGGCGAAGAAGGCTCCGGCCAAGAAGGCCGCCGCGAAGAAGACGGCCGCCAAGAAGACCACGGCGGCGAAGAAGACGGCGGCCAAGAAGACGGCGGCGAAGAAGACGGCGGCCAAGAAGACGACGGCGAGCAAGACCGCCGCCAAGAAGGTCGCTGCCAAGGCCGCAGCGAGCGTCCAGGAGACCGACTGAGACACCTGCCCCGGCCGTTTGTTCGGCCGGGGCAGATGGTGACACCCCCTCCGGTTAGGCTGGCAGGATGACGCGAGCCGAGCAGCCAATGGGCGAGGCCCCCGACTTCAGCGACGCACTCGCCGCGGACTCCCGCGAGCGCGCCGTCACCTCGCTCCTGCGTATCCCGACCCTGCGCAAGCTGTGGACCGCCCAGTTCACCGGCTCCATCGGGGACCGGCTCGGGCTGCTTGCGCTCGTCGTCCTCGCCGTCGAGGCGGCGCTCTTGACCGGTTCGTACGGCGGGGGATACCGCGGCGTCGCCTTCGCCGTCGCCTCGGTCTTCGGCGCACGGCTGCTCGCCACGCTGCTCTTCGGCGCCGTGCTCCTTGGCCCGCTTGCCGCCCTCACCGCACCCGCGGGGGTGCTCGACCGGCGCTGGACAATGATCGGGGCGGACGGCATCCGGCTGGTGCTCTTCGTCATCGCGCCGCTGTGGATCGACTGGGCGCCGGGCAGCGCGCTCACCTGGCTGCTCGTTACGGTCTTCGTCACCGGCGTCGCCGAGCGGTTCTGGAACGTCGCCAAGGACACCGCCGCACCCGCGCTGCTGCCCCCGCCCCCGCCCCCGGCCGACGGCGGCGCCGTGCGGCCAGTGCCCGACCATCTCGACGCGCTGCGCCGGCTCGACCTGCGGACCGGCTTCGTCGCCCTCCCCGTCGCCGCCGTCGCGTTGGTCCTCACCGGCCTGCTCAACAATCTGCTGGGCGTCGTGTCCGCGTGGTTCAGCCTCCACCAGATCGCGCTCGCCTCCTACGTGGCGGCGGGCCTGTTCGCCGCGTCCATCGCCCTGATGTACTTCCTCGAGCTGCCGGACGACGCGACGCCACGCCCCCGCTCCCCGCTCGAAGGGCTGCGGCTGCCCAAGGGACGGGCGGGCGCCGAGCGCGGCCGCACCGGCGCGCTGCCCATCCTGGTGCTCGCCTGCGCGGCCCTGGCGGGGGCCGTCGCCGCGGCCGTGGGCGTCGCCGTACTGCAGGCCGCGGACCTCGACGCCGGGCCGGTGGAGTTCGGCCTGCTCGTCACGGCACTGACCGCAGGGCCGGTGCTCGGCATCCGCACCGCGACGCGGGTGCTGCCCGGCTTCTCGCGGCGCCGCCTGCTCGCCATCGCGATCGCCGTCGAGGGCGCGGGGCTGCTCCTCGCCGGCCTCGTACCGGATACGACCACCGTGCTGCTGCTCGTCGTGCTCGCGGGGTACGCCGCCGGGGTCGCAGCCAACACCGGCCACGCCCTGATCGACCAGGAGGCCGAGGAACCGCGCCGGGCCCGTACGGCCGAGCACCTGCACGCCGTGGTGCGTGTCGCCGTCGCCGTGGCGGTCGTCGGCGCGCCGCTGGTGGCGGGCGCCATCGGCCCGCACCGGCTGGCGGACGGGCACTTCACCTTCGACCACGGCGGTGCCGCCTACACCCTGATGCTGGTGGGCGCGCTGCTGCTGCCGGTGGCCGCGCTGGTCCTCGGCAAGCTCGACGACCGGCAGGGCGTGCCGGTGCGGCATGATCTGCGCGAGGCGCTGCGCGGCGGTGACCCGGCGCAGGCGCCGGCCGCGACGGGCTTCTTCATCGCGATCGAGGGAGGCGACGGAGCAGGCAAGTCGACCCAGGTCGAAGCGATCGCCGAATGGATCCGGGCCAAGGGCCACGAGGTCGTGGTCACGCGGGAGCCGGGCGCGACGGCGATCGGCAAGCGGCTGCGGTCGATCCTGCTCGACGTCGGCAGCACGGGCATCTCGCACCGCGCCGAGGCGCTGCTGTACGCGGCGGACCGGGCCGAGCACGTCGACTCGGTGGTGCGGCCCGCTCTCGAGCGGGGCGCGATCGTCATCTCCGACCGCTACATCGACTCCTCGGTCGCCTACCAGGGCGCGGGGCGCGATCTCGACCCGGTCGAGATCGCGCGGATCTCGCGGTGGGCGACGGGCGGTCTCGTACCGCACCTGACGGTGCTGCTCGATGTCTCTCCGGAGACGGCGCGCGAACGTTTCACCGAGGCGCCGGACCGATTGGAGTCCGAGCCGGCGGAGTTCCACGAGCGGGTGCGCAAGGGCTTCCTGGCCCTCGCCGCCGCCGACCCGTCCCGCTACCTCGTGGTCGACGCGGGCCAGGAGCCGGAGGCGGTCTCCCGCACTGTGCGCCACCGGCTCGACGAACTGCTGCCGCTGTCCGCGCAGGAGATCGAGGCGCGGGCGGAGGCCGAGCGGAAGGCGGAGGAGGAGGCCCGCAGGCGGGCCGAGGAGGAAGCCGCCCGCAAGGCCGAGGAGGAGCGGCTGGAGCGCGAGCGCCAGGAACAGATCGCCAGGCTGCGCGCCGAGGAGGAGGAACGCAAGCGCCTCGCCGAGGAGCAGCGCCGCCGCGAGGAGGAAGAGCGGCAGGCCGAGGAGGCGCGCAAGCGTGCGGAGGAGGCGCGCAGGCTCGCGGAGGAGGAGCGTGCGCGCCGCGAGGCGGAGGAACGCGCCCGGGCCGAGGAGCAGGAACGGCTGCGCCGCCAGAAGGAGGAGCAGGACCGGCTGCGCGCGGAGGCCGAGGCCCGCAGGCTGGAGAAGCAGCGCAAGGCGGAAGAGGCGTTGCTCCGCGCCGAGCAGGCCCGCCTTGCGGCGGAGGCTGCGGAGTCTGCGGAGGCGGCAGAAGCGGCAGAAGCGGCAGAAGCGGCACGGGGCGGGGACGCCGAGGCGACGCAGACGATCGAGACCCCGCATATCGAACCGGAGCCGACGGCGGGGCCGGCGCCCGAGGACGACGCGACGCGGACGATCGAAACCCCGCACGTCGTCCCGGACGCGCACGGCACGCACCGCACGGACGGCACGCCCGACGACGAAGCCACCCGCACCCTTGAGGTCCCGCACTTCCCGGACGCCGAGGAGACGGCGGTACTGCCCCCCGTACCGCCGCAGGGGCTGCAGGGGCGTGAGGGGGATCCGGCGGACCGCGTCCCGCCGTGGCTGTTCCGGCCCGAGGAGCCTCAGGCGCAGTCCCCGGTCGAACGCACCCGCGAGCTCCCGCAAGTCGGCGGCCGCAAGCGTCCCCGCCCCAGTTGGGCGGAGGAGACGCCGATGGACGACCTGCCGACCCTCGCCGACGAACTCCTCGGCCCGCACGACGAGGACGGCCACCCGCGGCGGTAGGCGGCGCTCGGCAGCGGTAGGCGCGGTCACCCGGCTGTGTCAGTGGTGTGCCCGAGAATGGGAGTCGGCACGGAGGAGAGGTGCGGGCATGGCCGTGTGGGACGACCTGGTCGGGCAAGGGCCCGTCGTGGAGCAGCTCAGCGCCGCCGCGCGCGATGCAGACGCCTTGGTGACGGAGGCATCGCACGCGGGGGAGACGGAGCAGGCGGCCGCTGATGCCTTTCGTGCGGCGTCGAGGATGACGCACGCCTGGCTGTTCACCGGACCGCCCGGTTCCGGGCGATCCACCGCGGCGCGGGCCTTCGCCGCCGCGCTGCAGTGCGTCAGCCCCGACCGGGCGCTGGGCGCCACCCCCGGCTGCGGCTTCTGCGACGGCTGCCATACGACGCTGGTGGGCACCCACGCCGACGTCGAGGTGGTCGCCACCGACCAGCTGTCGATCGGTGTGAAGGACACCCGTGACCTCGTCCGCCGCTCCTCGCTCTCCCCGGCCGGGGGCCGCTGGCAGGTGATGGTGCTCGAGGACGCCGACCGACTCACCGAGGGCGCCGGAAATGTCCTGCTGAAGTCGGTCGAGGAGCCCGCGCCCCGCACGGTGTGGCTGTTGTGCGCCCCCTCACTCGAGGACGTTCTGCCGACAATCCGCTCCCGCTGCCGCCACCTCAACCTGCGCACCCCTCCCGTGGACGCCGTCGCCGACGTGCTCGTCCGGCGTGACGGGATCGAGCCCGAGCTGGCCGCGGCCGCCGCCCGCGCGACCCAGGGCCACATCGGGCGGGCGCGGCGGCTCGCCACAGATGAGCGCGCCCGCTCCCGCCGCTCCGCGGTGCTCCGCCTTCCGCTGCAGCTCGGCGATGTGGGCGGCTGCCTGCGGGCCGCCCAGACCCTCGTCGATTCGGCGACCGAGGACGCCAAACAGGTCGCCGAGGAGAGCGACGCGAAGGAGACCGAGGAGCTGCGGGCGGCCCTGGGCGCCGCGCCGGGCGGCGGCAGCCGGATGCCGCGCGGCACGGCCGGGGCGATGAAGGAGCTCGCCGACCGGCAAAAGCGCCGTGCCACCCGCACCCAGCGCGACACCCTCGACCTCGCCCTCGTCGACCTCGCCGGTTTCTACCGGGACGTGCTGGCAGTGCAGTTGGGCAGCCCGGTCCCGGTCGCCAACGCCGAAGCGCGCGACACGATCGACACCGTCGCGGCGTCCTGCCGGCCGGAGAACACACTGCGCCGGATAGAGGCCGTACTCGCCTGCCGCGAGGCTCTGGAGACCAATGTGGCGCCGCTTCTCGCCGTCGAGGCGATGACGATGGCGCTGCGCGCGGGCTGATCGCTGCCCGGCGTGTCGCACGCGTCGCACCCGCTCTCACCCGTGAGAGTTGCGCGAACGAGCGCCGAGCCTCCAGGACGGTTACGCTCGCGGGACACGACGGGAGGACCTGGCATCCATGGACACCGCGCGCCTGCTCCGTACCCCCGGCATCATGATCGCCGTCGCTGGCATGTTTCTCTCCGGGTGCTCGACCGGCGGCTCGCAACACGACACGCAATACAATGCGCCCGGTGCCTCCGCGCGATCCGTGACCGCCAAAGGTGCCTCCTCGGCCACCCTGCAGCCGTTGCCGGCCGCTATCCCGGCCGATCTCAAGCCTTACTACCAGCAGAAACTCAACTGGCGCGGCTGCAGTACCTCGACCCCAGGCAGCGCCACGGGACCCGGCTCATCGACGTCCAGCGGCTTCCAGTGCACGACGATGCGGGTCCCGCTCGACTACAACCACCCGTCGCCCTCGACCGACCTACGGCTCGTCGTCGCCCGTAAGCCGGCCACCGGGCCCGGGCAGCGCATCGGCTCGCTGCTGGTCAACCCGGGCGGCCCGGGTGGCTCCGCAATCGACTACATGGTGGATGCGGCCACGAGCTTCCCGGCGCCGGTGCGCGCACGCTACGACATGGTCGGCGTCGACCCGCGCGGGGTGGCCCGCAGCGAACCGATCGAGTGCCTGACCAACGCGCAGATGGACAAGTACACGGAGGTCGACAACACTCCGTCGGGCCAGGCCCAGATCAACGCGATCACTCAGGCCGACAAGCAGTTCGCGCACGGCTGCGAGCAGCACTCCGGCAAGCTGCTCGGCCACGTGAGCACCATCGAGTCGGCGCGCGACATGGACGTCCTCCGCGCGCTGCTCGGCGACGCCAAGCTCAACTACGTCGGCAAGTCCTACGGCACGCTCCTAGGCGCGACGTACGCCGGCCTCTTCCCGTCCCGTGCCGGCCACCTCGTCCTCGACGGCGCGCTCGACCCCTCGCTGAACTCGCTCGACGAGAGCAGGAGCCAGGCCGCGGGCTTCGAGACCGCCTTCGAGTCCTTTGCCAAGGACTGCGTCCAGCAGCCCGACTGCCCGATGGGCCAGAGCCTCGGCGCGGCGAACTCGTACATCAGCGGCTTCCTGAACCGTCTTGATGCGCACCCATTGCCCACCGGCCAGAGCCGTCCTCTCGTCGAGGCGCTCGGCACGACGGCCCTGCTGGAGGCGATGTACGCCAAGCAGCAGTGGCCCACACTGCGCAACGCCCTCGCCCAGGCGAACAACGGCGACGGCTCCGGCCTGCTCGCACTCTCCGACGCGTACTACGAGCGCGACACCAGCGGCCAGTACTCCAATCTGATGTACGCCAACGCCGCCGTGAACTGCCTCGACCTTCCGCCAGCCGCCAAGTCCCCGGCCGACATCGAGGCCGCGCTTCCAGCCTTCCGCAAGGCGTCACCGCACTTCGGCGTCGACTTCGCGTGGATGAGCCTGAGCTGCTCCTCCTGGCCGGTCCCGGCGACGGGCCGCCCCGAACGCATCGAGGCCAAGGGCGCCGCCCCGATCGTCGTGATCGGCACCACCCGCGACCCGGCCACGCCGTATGCGTGGGCCCAGTCGCTCGCCTCCCAGCTGCAGTCGGCCCGCCTGCTCACGTACGTCGGCGACGGCCACACCATCTACGCGATGGGCAACGACTGCATCGACACGGCAGTCAACGCCTACCTCCTCCAGGACAAGGTCCCGCCGAAGGGAGAGCGCTGTAGCCAGTAGCGCCGCAGAAGTCCGTACGGAGCACCCCGCCGCACTGTGTAGACTTGTCGCCGTTGCCGATCCCGCCCGCGCCCCGCGCGAGGGTTGGTAGGCAGCATGCCGCCTTAGCTCAGTCGGCCAGAGCGACGCACTCGTAATGCGTAGGTCGAGGGTTCGATTCCCTCAGGCGGCTCCGGTATCGGCCCAGGTCAACGACATTTCCGTCGCTGGCCTGGGCTTTCTTAGTTGCATAGCCAGTTGCAGTAGCGCCAGCTGGGCCGGAGCTGCTTGGCGGGCTCGGGAGGGCCACGACCGAGCCGCAGCCGGGGGCGTCTGCACACGGCTGCTTGGCCTGCGGCTGCCAGTCGGCGTAGCCGCACAGCGTGCAGTACCGGTGTTCACTGCCGTCGATGGCGGGTGCCCACTCATGGCCGTATGGGTCGGGCGGCTCGGGCTGCTGCTGCTGTCCACCCCACAGGGCCTCGCCCATGCGGCGTGCGGCTTCCTGCGCCAGCGGCGTCGCGACGTGCGTGTACCGCGTCGTGACGCGTAGGTCGGAGTGCCCCAGGATCTCCATCACGATCCGCACGTCTACGCCGTACTCCAGCAGCAGCGTGGCCGACGTGTGACGTCCGTCGTGCACGCGGGCGTCTCGGACTCCGGCCGCGCGCAGCAGTTCCTTCCAATCCTCCCAATCGTCCCGTGGGTCGATGAGCCGCCCGTCCGGCTGGCAGAACACGAGGTCGTGTTCTTGCCGTGCGGAGCACGTGTGTGCCTGCCGGCGTTCCTGCTCGGCTCGGTGCGCCCGCAGGATGGGGAGCAGTTCGGGCGGGAGCATGACCGTGCGCCTGCTCTTGCCCTTGGGCTCGCGGAAGACGAGCCCGCCGCCCTTGCGCTTCGGACAGATGCTCGCGTGCCGTGCGCAATCCTTCGGGCACGGCGGCGGACAGGCGCGCTTGTGCTGCTTGCACTCCTTCGGGCACGGCTTGATCTTGTGCCGCTTCGCGCCGCACGCGTGGGGATCGTCGCACCCGTGCTGCCAGGTGTTCCGCTGCAGCTGCCACCACACGCGTACGCGACCGGTGTTGAGGTCGACGTACTGCCAGCGCAGCCCGAGCGCCTCGCCTTGCCGGAGCCCGAGTGCGAGCCCCACCGCCCATCGGACGAAGCTGGGCCGCTCCCGGGCGGCGGTGAGGATCTCGCGCGTCTCCTCCTGGCTGAACGGAATGATCTCCGTCTCGCGGACAGTGGGTGGGTCGACGAGCTTGGCGACGTTCCGGGAGACGATGCCGCGTCGGACTGCGATGGTGAGCATGCGGGAGAGCACGCGGTGGACCTTGAGCACGTGGCTTGGCGCCTTCCCGGCGTCCAGCATCTTGGCGTAGAGCCGATCAAGGTGCTCGGGCTGGAGTCGGTCGATCTTGTGTTGCCCGAGGCCCGGAATGATCCAGTTCTTCGCCTTGGACCGGTAGTCGTCCAGCGATCGGGGTGCGAGCGTGCGGGCGGCGATCGTGTCGAGGTAGGTGTTCACCCACTCCTCGACGGTGGGCACGCGACCCTTTCCAGGCACGTGACCCGCGTCGCGCTTCTGCTCCAACTCGCGGATCTTGTTGCGAACTTCTGTCGCCGTCTTGCCCATGCGGTGGCGCCGGTCCGGCGAGCCGTCGTCCTTCAGACCGATGGTGATGTACCCGTGGTACCAACCATCGGCGCCCAGATAGATCTTGGTGTGTCCGTTGGGTTGTCGTTTGCTCATGTGGATTCCTCCTGTTCCTGTTCGCGCAGTCGGTTGACGTAGTCGAGGAGCGCGCGGGCGGGGATCTTGCGGCTCCGGCCGATGTGGATGGATTCGATCTCACCCGAGGCGAGAAGTTCATAGAGCTTGCTCCTGCCGATCCGTAGGGCGTGCGCGGCTTCCGCGACGGTGTAGACGAGGCGTTCGGTCGAGTTCGTGATCGTCGTGGTGATCACCTCCTTTCGTGGATTGGCTGGTTAGGACGTCGTCCGCGTGAACGTCCGCCGTGCCGTCCGCGGCCCATACGCGCAGGCGCGCGAGGGGGCGCGGACGTTCGCGCGGACGCGGACGATCAGCCGGTCATGGTCGCCTCCGTTCCGCGCTCCCGCCGCGAGCGCCAACGGCCCCGGGAGACCTGGACGACGCGTCCGGCCGCCGCGTACTCCTGCAACCGGCCGTAGACCCAGGTACGGCCCATACCGGTGACCCGCATCAGGTCGGCGACGGAACGACCGTCGAGCGGTGCGTCGTTGAGCGCCTGGAGCAACGCCGTCTCCGGCCCCGCCTCGGCGGTCACTTCATCGGCCGCCTCTACGAGTTCGGCGTCGATAACGTCGGCGTCCTCGCCTGGGTCCTCGGGCGGCTGAGTAGCCGACTGCGAGAGGGCGTCGAGTGGGGTACGCGTCGGCCCGTACCGGCCGGCGGTCGCGCTGACCTCGGCGTCGGTGATGAGGTAGGCGCGGGCGTGCTGTGGCGTGTTCGCCTCGGGCGCGGAGAGGAGGAACTTCCCCGGAGCGTCCAAGGCATGGGCGGCCCAGCCCGCGGCGAGCATGCCCTGTCCGAGGACGAGGTCGACGTCTCGCCGCTCCCGAACGCGCAGGCACAGGCGTACGTCCATCTGCGACCGCACGGCCTTCTTGCCCATGGCTTGCTGCGTTGGCCGCTGAGTCGCGGCAAGCAGCGTCACGGCCACGGCGCGCCCGCGTCGCGCGATCGAGTCGGCGTAACCGAGGGCATCTTGAGCCTCCTCCGCCAGCTCCGCGTACTCGTCCACGACGATCACAAGCGCCGGTTCCAGCGTGCTCGGTTCCCAGACTCGAAGTCCTCTGTGGCTCAGCGCCCCTGCGCGGCCGTCCAACACCCCTACGCCGTCGCGCAGTAGATCGGCAGCCTCCTGGGCCGTTGTCGCCAGGCGGTCGAGGCAGGCGGCCCACGGCCGTAGCTCCATGCCGCCCTTAAGGTCGATGCCCCACAGGACGACGTCCGGGCATGCCGCGAGATTCGCGAGGATGACATTGAGAACTCCGCTCTTGCCGGAACCGGCGATGCCGCCGATCAGCGCGTGACGACGGAGGAACGAGACGCGGACGGGCGAGGCGTCCTCATAGACGCCCAGCTCGATGGGGTCGCAGATGGAGACTGCAGATGGGCCGGTCCACACGACGGGTTCCGCGTGCGGGTCGCGGGCGAGCACGCGCAAGGCGAAACGGTCGGCTCGGGTCTCGTCGGGCGTGACCCGGACCGCGCCCCTGCGCGTGCCGAGCCCGGATTCGATGGCCGGTACGCGGCTGACCGCATCCGCCACGGTTTGGCCACGCCGCAGGCTGACCCTGGCTCGCCAGCCCCACGCGTCTACGGTCGCTGAGACGATCTGCGATCCCATGAGACCGATTGACTCCGCGACTTCGGGCCATGCCCGGATCGTGCGATCGACCGTGACGCGCGCTCGTCGGCGTCGGTGCGTCCACCATGGCACCCCGGCTGCCGCGGTGCCGGTGAGGAGCAGCCACGGCAGCGGGAGGCGGCTCACGCCCAGCGCCGTGGCGCTGGCGAGCCAGCCTCCCGCCGCGCTGGTCGTCGCGGCGGCGTAGACCCGTTCCTCGACGCGGTCCAGCCGGCGAAGTAGCCAGCCCTTCAACACGGCGCCGGACGCGACGAGCGAGCCGAGAAGGATCCACGGCCAGGCACCGGGATGGGTGGCGTGCAGGATGATTCCTGCGAGCCCCGTCCAGAGTCCGAGCGCAATCGGCGCCAGCTCTGACCGGTAGCGGAAGAGCAAGCGCCCGACGGCTTCGAGCAACTCACCAGAGTGCCGATCGTTGACGACGAGCATGAAGGGCGGCGCGTCGCGGCTCGTCAACTGCTTGCGAAGCCGCCGCGTACTTCTGCGAGTGGTTCGATTCAAGGGCATTCCTCCTTTCACAGTTGGTTGTTCACGGGTGGATACCTGACAGGAGCCGGGCGCCGGCCCGGACGGTCGCGCTGATGTACGGCGCGACCGCGCTGGACGCCAGGAAGAAGCCGAAGAGCGTGCATACGACGGCATGCGAGGTGGCGAGGCGTCCGTACCGCCAGAGGGCGAATATCGCGCCCCCGAGCAGCACGATCGCCGACAGGGAGAGAATCACCGGAGCTCCTTTCCGACTCGCCTACGCGAGCACTACGAGGGCGACGACGCTGGTCAGCGCCACGGCGAAGGTGAACCGCTGCGGAGACGACGTGGCCCACAGCACGAAGAGCGCGAGCGCACGAACGGGCAGGACGGAGAGACGGAAGGCGAAGGGAACGGCCTCGGCGGTCGCCGACCACATCCGCGTGAAGTGGGCGGCGGGCCGGACAGAGACGGCGCTTATCTCCACGGCCGTCGGCGACTTGGCCCACGGTCGACGGCCCTTGTCCTTGGCGGGGAGCAGCTGAGTGGTCTGCACAGTCACGATGCGCTCACCGCCTCGGTGAAGTAGGAGTTGGACTGGATGAACTCGCGCCACTGGTCGCGGCGCCTCCCGTTGGTGCGTCGCAACCAGCGGACTCGGCCTCGGCACTTGCGGCACAGGTCGCCGCGTCCCTCGATCTGCGCGCCGCACGGGCAGATGCGGGGTGCCTCGGACTCTGACTGCTGACAGTTCCTCTCTTTGCGTGGCATCAGACCTCCTCTCCGGTGCGGGACCGAGACGGAAGCCGATGCGTGGGATGCCGCTCTATTGAACATGTACAGCATGTTCAAGTTCTCAGCGTCGTCACACCGCTCGTGGCTGTCAAGATGGCTTCTCTCGGACCGCAGTTGACGGTGGATGTGTGCGGACGAATCCGCACGACAATGAGCATCCGGTGAGAGGATGGGACGAGATCACCACATGACTGGACGTGTGCAAGACGTCTCCAGGGGCATGGACGTCCCTGGGCGTCCCGGATGGGAGTACATGCCGAACGAGAGATTGCGGGCGGTACTGCTGGAACGCGGCGTGACGCCAGCCGCGTTGGCCAGCGCTGTCGACGTCGACCCGAAGTCGGTCGAACGCTGGATTGGCGGACGGATGCCCTACCGTCGGCATCGCTTCGCCGTTGCCACCTTCCTGGGCGTGGACGAGGGCTACCTGTGGCCTGACGCCTTGCCTCGCCAGCAGGTCGCGAGCGCATCCGAGAGCGAGATCGTCAACGTCTATCCACACCGCTGGGCGGTGCCGCGGGACGCCTGGGGACGTCTCTTCGCGACCGCGGAACACGAGATCGGGGTGCTGGTCTACAGCGGCCTCTTCCTGGCGGAGGACACGGGCGTCCTGCGCACCTTCGCCGAGAAGGCTCGTTCTGGCATACGCGTGCGCATCCTGCTTGGCGACCCGGACAGCGAGCATGTCGCCAACCGGGGCGTGGACGAGGGCATTCACGACGCGATGGCGGCGAAGATCCGCAACGTGATGGTGCTCTACGACCGGGCCATCGGCAGGGTTGACGGGATCGAACTGCGCCTGCACGACACCGTTCTGTACAACTCCATCTATCGGGCTGATGACCAGGTTTTGGTCAACACCCACGTCTACGGCTTCGCTGCCTCACATGCTCCTATTCTTCACCTCAAGCACATTCCGGGCGGAGAAATGGTCAACACCTACCTTGAGAGCTTCGAGAGGGTCTGGACTCAGGCCAAACCGCTTACGTAAGGACACGCATGGCATCGAGGATCGACTACTACGACGACCCCAACGCGCCGAAGGCCAACAGCCTGGTCCCGTCGGCCAACGTGGTCGTGCTGAACGAGCGCGACGAGATCCTGATGATTCGTCGTAGCGACAACGGGAATTGGGCCGTGCCAGGCGGAGCCATGGATCTGGGCGAATCACTGCCCTACACGGCCGTACGCGAGGTGGAAGAGGAGACCGGGATCAGGTGCGAGATCACGGGCCTTGTCGGCATCTATACCGACCCGCGGCACGTCATTCTCTACACCAGCAACGGCGAGTGCCGCCAGGAGTTCTCCGTCGTGTTCACAGCGCGGGCAGTGTCCGGCATCCCGACCCCGAGCGACGAATCGCGCGAAGTCGAATGGGTGAGCCCAGAGAGAGCCGTCGACCTGCAAATGGACAGGTCCATGCGCATTCGCCTCAACGACTTCCTCTCCAAGCGAGCCGAACCCCATCTCGGCTGACGCTCACCCCTCCTTGGCTGCCAACCGTTCCGTGACTGCCCTCGATGCGGAGGTCAGTATCGGCGCGGCCCGCTCGATGGAGCGGGTCACGACATGCCCGGGCCCGTAGCGAGAGAGGATCTCGCGGAGACGTTCCTCCGTGCTCGTCTCGTCACCGTGAGGAGTCGTCGTCATGTCGCAGTAGATCAGTGCTTCGACAAGATGCTCGTCCTCGAAACTGAACTCTGCGGAGAGCTCCCTATCCAAGGAGCGTTCCTCTGCCTCGATCAGCGCGCACGAATGGTGCGCGACGAGATTGCACAGCCGCACGTCGGCCCGCTCGATGTCTCGCAGGTACCGAGCACCGTCCAATGGATGAAACCCGGTCTTGGCAATCGCCGGGGAGTAGCCGATATCGTGCAGCCACGCGGCGGCCTCCACGAGTTCGGCGTCCTCACCCAGGATCGGGGTCAAGCTCTCCGCGCGGGCGGCAACACCCTGGGAATGCGCCCAGCGGCGGGGGAGCGGTTCCTCAAGCAACCGCCGTGCGAGATCGCGAGCCCACGAGACGTCCATACAGCGAGGCTAACGTCTGCGGACGAACCATCCCTTGCCTTGCACAGATTCGACAAGTCCAGCTCCACACAAATCGGCCAATGCTTGCCTCGCCGTGCCGCGCGATACCTCGTAGCGCGCCGTCAACGCCGCCTCGCTCGGCAGAGAGGCCCCCTCCGCCAGCTCGCCGCTCTCGATCGCCGCCCGGATGTCGGCCGCGATCTGCCGGTACTGGGGCGGCCTCGGGTCGGCCCGTGCCGTGCCCCGCTCGGCAGCCGATCGAACGACCCGTCCGCGGCCGGGAAGCGACTCGATCAGCCCCTCCTCTTCGAGCTGGGCAAGCGCACGCCGCAGCGTGTTACGGGCGACTCCGTACTCGGCGGAGAGGGCGAGCTCAGAGGGAAGCAGCTCGCCCGCGGCCAGTGCCCCGGAGCGGATCCGCTCACGTAGCGCGCCGGCGATCTGCGTGTACGCGCCCCAGGCTGTCGATCGTCGGCTCACTCTGTCCTCTCACCGGTTCCGGACCATGCGCGCTGGTGCAGCGACGCCATCATGTCGAATCGTCCCTCCGCATCGGCACCATCACGCCGTACTTGCGCCCGGGCATCCGCATCCCCGGGAACCAGTCGACACAAGACGGAAGCGCCCCTTGCTCCCTATGTGCCAGTCGCAGAAACCCGACGGGTCGAATCGTCCAGAGAACCCGCGTCGCCCCGTGAGTGACGGCCAGCTCAAAGAGCCGTCCGCTCCGGAGAGCGCGGATTGCCTTTTCCCTGCCAGTGTCGAGCCAGGCGTGCGCTGCTTGCGACTCGTCTGGCGAGAGCGCAGAGACGAGAGTGCGAAGTGCAACACGGACCCACCGGACCGCTTGCTCCGGCGTGTAGGCGTCGATCGAGGCAACGCCCTTGAGCTCGGCGTCCGTCATCGGCGCCCTCACCGCGCACTCACACCAGTACCCGCTGCGTACGACGGGAGAGCCGGTCTGCCTCATGACCAAACCTCCGGCACAGCGGAGATGTCCAGTTCGCACCAGACGCACTTGTCGGTGTTCGTTCGGTAGGTCCCCCACCGAGTGGTGAGAGCTTCAACGATGTGCAGCCCGCGCCCCGACTCATCCCCCGAGCGCACTCGCCGTACCACGGGCTTGCACTCGCCTTCGTCGTGAACCTCGAGTCGAACTGTCGTGCCACGCCTCACCATGCGCAGGTGAATCGGCGAAGCGCTTATCCCCTGGTTGTGGACAACCGCGTTGGTGACCAGTTCGGAGACGACGACTTCGAAGACGTCCGCACAGTCGTCGTAACCTCCGGCCATCAGCGCCACGTCAGCGAACCGGCGGGCAAGAGGGACGGACGCGGGATCATTCCTCAGCACCAGCGAGCCGAGCAGCTCGACGGGGTGCAGGACTTCTGTGGCCGGCGGCCTACTGTTCTGAATGCTCACGGGAGATTCCCCACACGTAGCGGCTGACGCCGAACAGGCTTTGCATGTGCAGGAGTCTCGCGACGGCTCGCTCAGCCAAGTACCACGTTCTTGGGACGTCTTGGGACGTCTTCGGTACATTGAAGACGTCCCTGCGAAGCCGGGAGCCGCCGATGAACCACGCCCTGAGACAGGCGTTAGCGCAGGCCGGACTGAGCCGCGTCGACGTGGCGGCGTGCCTGGAGGTCGACCCGAAGACGGTCGACCGTTGGATCGATGGCCGAGTACCGCACCGCCGTCACCGAGAGCGCCTCAGCGCGCTGGTAGGCACGCCAGAGTCTGATCTGTGGCCCGACGTAGGCCGTCGACCCAGACAAGCGCAGCTCGGCCCAGAAATCCTGGCGATCTATCCCCACCGCTGGCAGGTCCCCCAGGACGTCTGGCGCTCCTTCTTCGCCCGTGCGAAGAACGAGATTGGCGTCCTGGTCTACAGCGGCCTCTTCCTCATCGAGGACGCAGCGGTCGTCCAGACCTGGGCAGCGAAAGCCGCCGAAGGAGTCAACGTCCGTCTATTGCTGGGCGACCCGACGAGCCAGTACGTCACCACCCGGGGTGGGGAGGAGGGCATCGGCGAATCCATGGCCGCCCGCATCCGGAACGCGCTCGTGTTGCTGCGTCCCGTTGTCTGGGAGACAAGCATCGAGATCCGCACCCACGGCACGACCCTCT
The DNA here is from genome assembly GCF_024436035.1 of Streptomyces humicola. Classification (GTDB taxonomy): domain Bacteria; phylum Actinomycetota; class Actinomycetes; order Streptomycetales; family Streptomycetaceae; genus Streptantibioticus_B; species Streptantibioticus_B humicola. The sequence goes on along the minus strand of NZ_JANFNG010000006.1, from coordinate 193,132 downwards.
ACAACTCGATCCTCCGTGTTGACAACGAACTGCTCTGCAACGCGCACGTCTACGGCCAGGCTGCAACGCACTCACCCGTCCTGCACCTGAGGCAGACCGATGAGGCCACCATTGCGACCGCATATCTGGAGTCCTTCGAACGAGTCTGGGCAGAGGCATCGGTGATCACATCGCGCCAACCAAGTTGACCTTGGGGGCAGGAGAGGACAGGGAGACACGAGCCCATGGCGCTGTAAGTGGAGCAGCCTGCCGACTCCAGGACAATGCTGAGCTTGCCCCCAGCTCTCACTGAGTAACAACCTTCTCCACGGGTTGACTGGATACCAGCGAGCGGTCGTGCTTCGGCGGTTGCAGTGCTGAAGGCCGACGAGTTCGACGATACTGCTTCCTCGCGTTGCCGTGTCGTGACACACTCCCTCTATGGCAGAACTCGACTCACAGCCAAAGTCGATCCAATCCATCTACGCCTGGTACAGCGAGAATAAGCTCTGGGTTAATAGGCGTTACCAGCGGAAGCTGGTGTGGACCTTGGAGGAGAAGCAGAAACTCATCGAGTCGGTCCTTAAGCGGTACCCCATCCCCGCTATTCTTTTGGCTGAGCGGGAGGCCGGGGACTATGAAGTAATTGATGGCCTGCAGCGACTCCACACCCTGGTTTCATTCATCGAGACGGCCTTTCCAACAACTGACGGAAAGCTCTTTGACGTCGATCAATTCGTGACCGCAAAGACTCGCTCGGTGGAAGAGAGTGCATTCGCCGTAACGCCCGGGAGTAAACTTTCCGCCCGCGAAGTCGGCACGATCCTCGACTATTCGCTCGCGGTTTCAATCATGCGTGGTGCCACCAACGAGGAGATTGACGATGTATTCTCGCGCATCAATACTTACGGGCATCGGCTGAGCGATCAAGAGCGGCGACAGGCTGGCGTTCGCGACGATTTTTCATCTCTCGTACGTGAACTCGCATGTGATGTTCGAGGGGATGCGTCGAGTGATGTTCTCAACCTCTCTAAAATGCCATCGATTAGCATCGACCTTCCCATGACCAAGCATGGGTACGATGTCCAGGCGGAGGAAGTTTTCTGGGTAGCCCAGGGGATCTTGCGGTCGACTGATCTGCGAGACTCCATGGATGAGCAGTGTATTGCCGACATCGCCGCTTCAATTATTGGTGGATCCATACTCGAAAGATCTAAAGTTACCTTGGATGAAGTTTATCAGTCTGGAACCCAAGAAAACAACCGAATGGCCAGGTGTCTGGACGGTTACGGAGTGGAGCGGTTCAAGGCGGAATTCAAGTACTGTCTCGAGCAGATCGAAGCAATATGTGAGACTCAAGAGGTCCGAAAGCTCCGATCGATTCTCTTTTCCAGGAGTAATACCAGCCCCTTTCCGGCCGTATTCGCCCTACTCTGTGTATCCTTCCATGAATTGCTGTTCGGCGAAAAGAAGAAGGTTGCCGACTACGCAGGGATTAAGGCGGCACTCACGGGCCTCGACCGTAGGATCCAGACGGGAAAGGCCTCAACAGCTCGCAGCGAGCGCCGAAAGAACGTTGACACGATCAAGGGCCTTATTCGTCCTCACTTGATTGATGCGACCCATAAGGACATCTATGGCGACCATACTAGTCTAGATGTCGACAATATCATTAGGCGCTCAGGGGTGGAAGCTCCACATTACGAGCTTAAACAGGGGTTTCTCCGCCTCGACAGTAGCCGCAGGGTCGATGCGACGGTAGTTGACAAGATTCTCAAAACCATTTGCGCAATTGCCAATAATGGCAAAGACAGAGCTGGCACCATCCTTATCGGGGTCGCCGACAAGGAGCAAGATGCGATGAGAATTCAGGCGCTCGATCAAGTCGAACCCCGTCGAGTGGGGAACGGACAGCATTTCGTTGTTGGTGTGCGTCGCGAGGCCGAAATCCTAGGAGAGTCCAGTGAGCGATACTTCGGACGGTGGAAGGCCGACATTCGGTCATCTGGTTTGAGTCCAGCATTGCGAAATTCGGTTCTGTCAAGCATTGCTTACGCCGATTACTACGGTCTGGGCGTGATCATAATTCGAGTGCCCGAGCAGCAGGAGGTATCCCTCCTTGATGGGCGCGTCTTCGTTCGTGAAGGCGACGAAACCGTTGAAGTAACTGATCTGGCCAGGACGTTGGAGGTAGGGAAACGGTTTCAGTAGGGTTCACGCCTCACTACCTAGTAATTCGACGGCTCGGCAATGCTGTGATCCCGCGTGGGAACCAAGGTTCCGTCTACGATGAGCACGCTGTCCTTGCGGAACCGCTTGCGCGGCTGCAGCGCCAGCAGCGGGCCGAGGTGATTGATGATCTGGTCCGCTGCCGATTTCGACACCCCGAACAACGGGGCAAGTTGCGGCATGGTCAGGTTGGTGTGCCGGTACGTCGCCACCAGCAGCACCCAGTCCTCCAGCGGCAGCCCCTATGGCCGCCCCCGCTTCGGCGCATGGGCCCCTTCGCGCCGCAGCATGGTCACCAACTTGCCGAAGGCACGGGGGCTCAGCCCAGTGAACGGGCCTATCCAGGAGGGCTCCGACGCCGTGATCACACCAACCACGGCCAAGATCATCGCACAGCAAGATTACTTACGGAACATCGCTTAGGGTGAAGCCGTCTGTAACTCTCTCCGCCGGCGCGCGCCACTAAGATCTCTTCATGACCACAGAGAAACTAGGCAAGATCCTCAGCTCAGTGGCAAAGAGGATGCGGGCCGACTTCGAGCAATCGCAGAACTTTAATCATAACGGCGAAGCCGGAACGTCGCGCGAGGTGCTCATTCAAGAATTTCTGTCCGGATATCTGCCGCCACACGTGGAGGCGGTGCACAATGCGGAACTTATCGCTGTAAATGGTGATGTATCACCGCAATGTGACATTGTCCTCATAGACCGTGGGACGCCGCCGTTCACTAGCCTCAACGGATTTAGGATTATTCCCAACGAGTGCGTGTACGGCGTAGTCGAGGTGAAGACGAAGCTGGATGGGGCACAGCTCACGGACGCCTGCAACAAGATCAGTCGTATGCGGAGGATTCCAAAGACTTCATACCGACCGATCCCCGGAACGATTCCGCGCTCGACTAAAGCGTACGGTAAGACGCACGATCATTTTCCGACATCAGGCATGATCGTCGCGTTCGACAGTCTTAAGCTGGAAACTATCGGCAATCATCTCGTGGACTGGTGTCGTACTCACAATCCCATCGATTGGCCGGACAGCGTGTGGGTCGTTGGGAAGGGGCACCTGCAGTGGGGCGACCCACGGAATCGCTCCCTCTTCAGATCGCCGGTAGCAGGCGCATCACTCATGCAAGTCGACACTGTGCCCGAGCAAGACATCCTTCTCTCGTTTGCCCTTCACCTCAACATCCATTTCTCCGATGCATGGATGAATCCGCTCGATCTCACCCCCTATGCCGGCTCCACGCCATTGGGGCACATCACAAAAAAGTGGACAATCTAGGTGACCATTTGCAAATCACCTCTCAGTCGCTTGCTCCGAAGGTGCCGACAGAAAAGTGATCCCGTTACTGGCTAGCCTTAGGGACGGTGTCTCCGACGAAACGGCCATCGTCAGATCGGTACACGACCCCAACGTCATACCGGTCGAGCAGGGTGTACATATCGGGAGCGGGAGCGGCCGGCAAGAGGATGACGCGCTTGGGCTCACCTTGGTGCCCCGGCGCCTCGACGTAACGGCTATAGTCCAGGATTTGCCCGAGAGCCATCCGCACATCCTCTCGGGAGGTCGAACCCTTCGCCTCGTAGAGCACGTGGTCCGTTGCGTCATACAGGTCGGTGCGGAGCGTTGAGGTGAGGCCTCTTACCTTGATTTGGAAGGCACCAGTCTGGTGCCCGGCAAAGTCCAAGTAGGCCTTGTACGCTTGAGTTAGCTCCGCCTCGCGGCGGACGGCGATGGTGGCGGCAGTGGAAGCCCGGAGACTCAGTTTTGTACCGAACGCTTCAGGAGCCACAAACTTTCCGCTGGTCTCTGCATTGGGAGTCGCCTTGGACGAGGAACTCCCCTTACGAACGCGCTGCTTGGGGAGCGGCAACGCGCCGCTTGTCGCCGGATCTGACTGGAACATCGCCGCAGTGACGGGCTGAAACGGCACGAACTCCGCCGTGGTTTCCTCAGCGGGAGGGATCACGTCCTGCGCGGTGCGCTGAACAGCTCCCTCGGGGCGCAGACGGAAGACGATAACATCGCGCTCGATGCCGTCCTCGCCATGAACCCTACGCCACACATACGGCTGCAACCCGTCCAGCGTGAACGTCCCAAGGTATCGGTGCGTCTTCGTATGGCTGCCAGGCAGCTTTCCCACTCGCGTGAATACACGAAGCACTCGGCCTTGCTCCGCGTGCCGAAGTATCGCCCTGTTACCTGAACCGGCGACGCCATCGAAGGTCTGGTCACCGGACTTCCCAGCGCCGGTGTACTCAAAGACCGGGTCCAACTCGTCTTCTTCAGCCAGCCAGCCGTCGTAGTACCCGGCCTGCTCGCCCACGTCCGGGTCCGAGTAAAGGTTCACGCTGTGCATGTCCTCAGAGGGGCAGATCCCGCCCTGTGGACTCCCCCCGAACAGTGCACGGATCTCCGCGCGCGTACGGACATCGCCGGGGTCAATCCCCTCAACGCTAGTGGTCATGACCTGACTCTAGATCAGCGCACTGACAGACACACCAGTATCCGTCGGAAGCTGCGAGGATGAGGGCGGTCACCAGTTCCTTGCTGGGCTGCGGACTCAGCATGGGCCGGCAGAGTGCGGTCATCCGCCTCCGAGACTCTGAGCTGTTCAAACGTTTAAGTGCAAGAGCTCTCCGGAGCCGGGTGCACTCGCTTTAGTACCCGTGGGGTTACAGCGGGCGTCCGACTCACACAGCCGTCTGCACTGCCCTGAGGAACTCTGGCCACGAGGACACGTTGATGCCGGACAAGGCGCCATTCAGGCTGAGTTGCAGGGTGCGGCGCAGGGGATGGGGCGACTGCATGATTGCCTCGTTGCGGTTGGCCAGACGGCCGAGTTCGGCCTCGGTGGGCAGCCGATCGCTTTTGGCTCCGTTGCAGGCTGCGTGCGTAGGGGCGAGGTTCCAAAGGGCATCCAGATCTGGGCCGTGCCAGGAGCGGACGCTGCCGAGGCGATGCATCAGGGAGAAGGGGAAGACGTGGTCGACGGCTATGGCATCGCTCAGGGCCAGGACGTTGTCACAGATTAGGCAGCGGCCATGTTGGAAACCAACCGTGGCCTCAACGATGCCGGTCACCGAGCGGCGGCGGCGCTTGTCGGTGATCTTTAGTGTGTCCCAGTCGACGGTGACGCCCTCCTCCATCAGACTGCGGCCTACGCCAGCAGCGAAGGAGCTCTCCACGATGCTCCAGCGCGCGCCCAACTCGGCAACAAGGCTCGGGGCCTGCTCCGACTGCGCCAACCGAAGCAATTCGGGGGTCAGACGTACGGCGCCCTGCCGCCCCGACCCTGCCAACTCGTAGAAGGTGTGGGGCACCGCACTGTCGCCGCGCAGGTTGTGAAACTTCTGCATCACCATCGTCGGCATCGAGCGCACCGCAGCCGCAACCAGCCTCTCCGTGGGTCGGCCGGTGCCCAGCGTCGCGGCGCTCTCCTTGGCAGCAACAGTGAGGAAGTCTTTATCTCCCAACTCCGCAACGTGCGGCGCTTGTGGGTTGTGGGCCAAATGGCGTGCCATGCCCAGGCTGTAGGTGGCAGCCAACTCGGCAAGCGGGACCGACTCCTGTCCGAGCCGCCCGAACTCCAGCAAGGCTTGACCAAGGGCGAACTTGTAGGTGCGTGAGTTGGCCCCCATCAGCACGGCGAGCCTCCACGACGCACGCGCCGAGGCATCCTGAGAGTAGAACTCCCGCCCGCTCACTCATCCCCCTTGCGAAGCACAACGGTGTGCCACCATACCTCGGAACGTCCGAGCCGGTCCGCGCCCTCCTCTACCAGCCGCACCAACCGCAGCCCCGCTCGCCCCCCGTTACGCGCGACCTCCTCGGCAGGCACGTCGAACATCACCCGGTCGGTCGGCGGTGCCCCACGTCGCAGCGAGATCACCAGCAGTCCCGCCGGAGCCAGCAGCGTGACCAGCCTCTCCATCGCTCGCCCACGTGCGACCGGCGGCAGGTGCATCCACACTGCCGACAACAGCGCCAGCTGGAAAGTCCCCTCCAGCCGGGACAGTTCAGGCAGGCAATCCTCTACCCAACCGACGTCCTCGCTCGGGTGCAGGCGCTGTGCCACTTCCCGTAGCTCACGCACCGGCTCGACCGCGACCACCTGATAACCGCGCCGCGCCAGCGCCGCGGCGTCCCGCCCAGTACCGGCCCCGACGTCCACCACAACTGCCGGGGCCGGCGGCAGCAAATCCAACACCCCACCATGCACCTCCTCGAAGGTGACGCCCCCGTACCGCTGCCCGAGAAATTTCGCGTTTTGCGCGTAATAGGGCTGAACGCCCGTGGCCAACTGGCGTACCGCGGGCGGCCCGCCCTGCCTAGCGGAGTTCTCGCCTGCACCAACCATGGCACCAAGCTACGGGAGCGCTATGACAACGGCGCCTGGCAAACGCAGGAAGCTCCCGTCTCAGCCACGGCGAACACCGGTGCACCACGGCAACGACCACCCACACCCGCGCAGGCCACGAAGCTACAGGTCAATGGCCTCGTGCCTCTGCCCCCTCACGTCCTGTTCGAGGCCGAGTAAGATCTTTTCCTTCGGGTCGTGGGAGCGGCCCAACTCCGAGGGGGAGTTGATGAGTGATCTGAAAGCCGACACGACACTGATACGTGAGTGCTCGGACCGGCTGCAGAGGGTCTACGACGAGTTCACCAACCGGCCGAATCCCGCCGACGGCTACAGCCCCGCTGAACTGGGACACCCTAAGATCAGCGGGGCCTTCGACGAGTTCTCCGACAACTGGAAGCTGCATCGGCAGGAGCTTGCCGAGAAGATCCGCACCCTGGGGATCATCACACAGGACGCCGCCGACTCCTACGACGGCATCGACACCGACCTCGCCGCAGCCCTCCACACGGCGGGCGAGGGCCAGTGAGGCGACCGCCAGCGTACGAGTGGGAAGTCCTCGGCGAGCCGGGCGATCCCGTACCGGGTGATCCGGATGCGATCGCACTGCTTGGCGAGAGTTTGCGGGGGACAGCCAACGCCATCCAGCAGGATGTGCGGGACATCCAGGCGCTTGCGGGAGTCGAGGCTTGGCAGTCGAAAGCCGCCGACACGTTCCGGTCGGCGGCCCACGATGCGGTAGCCGACCTGCAGAAGGCATACCACCGCTACGACATCGCCTCTGACGCCATCGGCGCCAGCGTCCGCGAAGACTCTGACGGCGATTGGGCCAGCGCCGTTGAGATGGCGCAGCAGCAGGCCGCGAAGGCTCTCCGGGACGCACACGCAGCACAGTCAGAACAGCAGGCAGCCACGCGGCAGCTCGACCAGATGCACCCGGATGATCCGCAGCGCGGCGCGGTGCAGCAGCGGCACGATGCCGCTACCGGTGACCTGGACGCGGCCAAACGTGAGCTGCAGGCGGCGAAGAGCCTGTACGAGACGGCGGCGAGCACCGCGGCCGCGAGGATCCACCGGGCGATCACGCACGACGGCATGCACGACACGTTCGGCGACCAGGTCAGCAACATTGTCGGCAAGGTCGAAGGCGTCGTCCTGGGCGGTGGTGAGATCCTCGAAGGCGCCGAGGGTGTGCAACTCGGTGTCGAAGGTGTCATTGCCGGCGTCGTTGCGATGGCCACCGGCGCCGGAACCGTCCCCGGCGCGATCGAAACCGGGCTCGCAGCCGCTGATGTCGGGTTTAGCGTCGAAGCGATCGCCGACGGCGTCGGACGACTCCGCGCGGCCATCGCCGGTGAAACGGGTGGTGATTGGGACGAGGAGGCGGCACGCAGCCTCCGGGGCGAGGACAACTACATTCGTCCTGAGGCGATCCAGCAACTCACACCGGACGAGATATTGACGAAGAAGGGGCGAGTGTTCGGGGCCAATACTGGCGACCGAATGACGGTGCGCACAGTCCGCACCAAGACGGACCTGGACAACATATGGGATAAGCTAACGGATGGTGCACCCAAGCCTCCGCCCGGCCAGAAGCTGGCCTTCTACGTCCGGCCGGATGGCACGCGCATCCAATATAGGAACGATTCCACGTCCACGCCGAGCGAGACGATCGATGTCTTCCCTCCGGGAGGACGCAAGCAGGCCTGGAAGATCCATCAGGGGACACATTGATGATCACCTTGCGCCACCCCGCCGTTGAAGGGGCGCTTGCGGAGGGGCGCCAGGACTGGGTTCCCCTCAGCTTCCTCGCCGGAATGGTTGAGGAGGACACGCCGCGTTGGAAGTCAGAGAAGCGCCACCCCAGCGAGGAAGAGATCAAGGCGGAGACGATTGCTGTATGCGACTTCCTGCTCCGGGAAGGCCTGATGCGGGTGGGCGAGCTGTCCAACTCCACTGAGGATCCCGGCGACTTCTTGCCATGGGTCGGCGATATTAGGGGACGCATAAGCCGCGATTGGGACTTCTTGATGTCTCGTGAGCACTTCGAGCCGTGCTGGCTGGAGATCACGGAGCGGGGGCGCCATGAGGCCGAGAAGATCCCTCCGCTATCGCCGGAGGAACGGGAGCCGTAGGTTGATGAGGAGGGTGCCTGCATGCAGGCGCCCTCCTCCGAGCCTCACGGCAGAGCTCAGTTGCAAGATCAGTAGCAGTACGTCCACATCCGGCGGTGCCCGCTGACGTGCGCCCCGTGGGCTGACCAGTATCGATGGACACCGCCAGACGCCACTGGACTATCGGTTCTCTTGCTCGTAATGCGTAGGTCAAGGGTTCGATTCCCTTAGGCGGCTCCATGGTGAACCCCAGGTCAGGTCCTTTGACCTGGGGTTTTTCCACTCCCTTGACCATGAAGAATGGTCAGATCCGGCGTTGTAATTCCATGAGTCGTAATCCGTCGGTCAATGGTTTGATGTCGCCACAGGCGGTTGACTCGAGTCCCAGGTCATACCCGCTCTGACCTGCACGTTTTGCTGGGTTCCGTCGTCTCGTTAGTCGTGGCAGAGGTGCTCGCTGAGGGTTAGGGGAGCGCGAGGGGAGCGCATCGGGACGGAGGGAGCGCAGCGGGCTGGTGCGGGGAGCGCGATTCCCGGGCGGTGGGGAGTCCGTGGCTGGCGGTGCGCTGACCGCGGCGAGGCGCCCCGGGATGAGCGTTCCCGGCCGGGCGGGAGCCGGGGCCGGCACCCGGGCGGGGTGGTTCGCGGGACAGCGCTGCCTCGTGCCCGCTTTGTGGTGAGGCGACAAGATGGACCCGTAGGTTGAACAGGTGCCGGATATCCAGGAGAGCGTGGTCTTCAAGTTCTTGGTGGCGCAGACGAGCGCGGTGTTGCTGACGCGTGGAGTCGAGGTCGAACCGGTGGCGGTGCGCGACGTGGCGGCCGTGATTCGCTCGGTGGCCGAGCGAGTCGGCATGGATGAAGCCCTCCACTCGGTAGGGCCTGGGGCGGTTGCCGAGGCCATCGCCGTGACTGCGGACCCTGACGTGAGGGTGACCAGGTGCGCCCGGTTCGGAGCGATGCCTGTGCCGGGGGTCACGAAATTTGGCACCCTCTGGTTGCCGACTATGTGCTGGAGTACGCGCCAGACGTTCCCATCGGTGTCGTCGAGGCCAAGCGCTACCGCGCCGATGCCAACGACGGTGTGGAGCAGGCTCGTCGGTACGCCGCGAAGCTCGGGCTGTCCTTCGCCTACGCCACCAATGGCCGACAGATCGTGGAGATCGACTACAGCGGTACTGCTCCCACGATCCGGGAGATCGACCGCTTTCCCACTCCCGAGGAGCTGTGGACCCGGTACCTGGCCGACCAGCAGGCGGACTCCAGCGTCGGGAGGTGTGGTGCGTGGTGCCGGTGCAGGGCCGGCGGGGTCAGGGCCTTGCCCAACGGCATCTTGGAGAAGCTGTAGAAGCTGGTCAGGCGCTCGATCACAGCATGGTCCCCTCATCGGTGCAAGCGGCTGGCCCACACGGCAGCCGCAGCAAGCATCGCGTTGGGCAGGCCCGCCATGGCGAGCGGCACGGTGACGACGTTGTAGCCGAATGTCGTGTGCTCGGCCCAGTGGCCGCAGGCGCCCGCCGACCTGAGCGCCCGGAAGCCTTCACGTCAGGTCGACTGAGGCTCGTGATCGGCAGTGCGATGGAGGGGTATGAAGCATCGCCGTCCCGCCCTCGCTGTCCTTGTCGCCCGTCATCAAGGTCAGCCCCAGCGTCTCCTCCAGCCGGTGCAGCAGCCGCGTGCCCCGGGCGACGGCCGTCCTGCGGTCCGGGGCGCGCAGGATGAAGCGGGCCACGGTCTGGCCTGGCACGACCAGGCGGCCGGGCCCGGTCCGGTAGGTGTCGAAGCCGAGCACCTCGAGCACGCCGTCGTCGTCGTGCAGCGGGGCGAGGGACGCCGTCTTCGGCAGGCGCCCGCCGGTCTCGGCGGTGACCACGAAGACGGCGGTGCACCCCGCGAAGCCTTCGGGGACGCGTACCGGTGCACCGGTCACCAGGTCCAGGAAGGAGGCGTAGATCTCCTGGCCGGTGGCGTGCCGGTAGCAGTTGGGCAGGCCGCCGCCCATGATGCGCGGGTTGAACTCGACCAGCACCGGGCCGCGTTCGGTCAGCATGATCTCCAGGTGGAAGATGCCGAAGTCGGCGCCGATCGCGCGGCAGACCGCTTCGGCGTACGCCACGCACGCCGCGCTCTGCACCGGGGCCAGGTCCGCCGGGACGCACGACCCCAGTTCGATCACCTCGTTGCGCGGTGATCGGAACCTGCCAGTGACGCAGAACGGGAAGAACGCGCCGTCCCGGGCGCCGATCTCCACCGAGACCATCCGGCCCACCAGCAGCTCCTCGACCAGCACGCCCCGGCTGAACTGGGTAACCCAGTGCGGTGGCACCGCGTCCTGGCCGGCGAGGATGTCGGCGGCGGCCTTCCGCGCCCCGGCCGTGTCACGGGCCACGTGGGACAGCAGGCTGGCGCTGCCGGACGGCGGCTTGAGGACCACTGGGTAGCCGATGCGCTCCGCCGCGGCGAGCGCCGCGTCCTGGTCGGCGGCGAGCACGTAGGCGGCGGAGTCCAGCCCGGCGGTTTCCAGCGCCGCCCGGCAACGGTCCTTGCGCCGTGCCATGAGGACCGCCTCCGGTGCCGTACCGCGCAGGCCCAGCTCGCGGCAGGCGTGGGCGACGGCCTCGGCCGCCAGCTCCTGGAATGCCACGGCCACGTCGATCGGGTGCCGCGCGTGGCACTCGCCGAGCGCGGCGACCACGGCCTGCGGGTCTGTGGTGTCGATCCCGTCGACGAGGGTGTCCGCCGAGTAGACGATGCTTAGGTTCTCGCCGGTGAGCGCGTACTGGGTCAGCGGCGGCTGGAGGAAGGTCACTCGGTGCCCGGCCGTCTTCGCGAGCCGGAGGGCCCGCAGCGAAGGGGGGTTGGCGTCTACGACCGCGATGTGCACAGCGCGGCTCCTTTCGAGTTCGGGGCCCACGACCCGGGCTTCGACCGACGGGACACGGGCCGCGGGTCAGCGGTAGTGGACCTGGCCGGCGCGCTCGCGGTAGGGGTCGCGGTGGAACACCTCGAACGGCACCGCGGGCCGGCCGCCGAACCGCGCGCCAGCGGCGGCCAGGTTCCGCCCCAGGAAGGCGCGTACGTACTCCTCCGGGTCCTCGTCGGTGAGGGCGCGCAGGTAGGTGTCGTGGGCTAGCACCGCCCGTACGCCGCGTTCCACCGCCCACGTCACGTCCACAGCGTGGGTCGGGTAAGGGGAGTTGGCCACCGCCTGCCAGCGCACGCCTTCCCACGGATCCAGGCCCTCCTGCGGGAACAGGTGCTCGTTGGCAGCGTCCGCCACCGCGTCTAGTGCGGCCCGGCCGACGTGGCGGTGATCCGGCGTGTTCCAGGACACCCCCCGCCAGTGGTCGTGGTGATTGAGCGTTACCAGGAGTTCCGGCCGGTGCCGCCGGATGGCGTGCGCGAAGTCCCGGCGCAGCCGCGGACCGTACTCGATCAGGCCATCGGGGTGGTCGAGGAACTCGACCCGGGTCACCCCGGCCACCGCCGCGCTGGCCCGCTGTTCCGCCTCCCGGATCGGCTTGGCCTTCTCCGGATCCACGCCGGCGATGCCGCACTCGCCCCGACCGGCCATCAGGTAGACGACCTCCTTGCCCTGGTCGGTCCAGGTGGCGACGGCGGCCGCGGCCGCGTACTCCACGTCGTCGGGGTGGGCGACGATGGCCAGGGCGCGCTGCCAGTCGGAGGGCAGTTCGAGGAGCGGATCGGTCATGCGTCACGTCCTAGTCGATACATCGATGTGTCGGTACGTCGGTCCGGTCCGGGGTCCTGGCTCCGGTCCGGATCCGGAGGTGAAGCGCGGAAGAGCAGGGCGGGCAGCAGGACCCCGGAGCCGCCGGCGAACGCCCCGGCGCACAGGAAGACGGCCGCCAGACCGAAGTGGTCGGCCACCAGGCCGCCGAGCCCGGCGCCGAACGGGGAGACACCCAGCACGATCCACCGGTAGACGGCGTTGACCCGGCCGAACAGGTGCTCCGGGATGGTCGACTGGCGGTGCGACATGCTCATCACGTTCAGCGTCACGGTGAACCCCCCGTAGCACGCCATCGCCCCGAAGGCAGAGAACGGGCTGGGCACCGCGATCAGCACGAAGCACAGACCGACGGCCGGCGCGCAGAAGCCGAGCACCGCGCGCCCGCCGAACCGGCTCAGCATCCGCGCCGCCACCGCCCCGGCGAGCAGGCCGCCCACCGCAGGCGCCGCGGCGATGAACCCCAGCGCCGACTTGGGCAGTCCCAGGCGGGCCGGGGCGACCACCCACAGCGGCAGCATCGTGGTGACCGAGGCGAACGCCAGGTTGCCGGTCGCGGCGACCACCGCCAGGCCGATCAGATCGCGCCGGGTACGGAAGTACCGGGCGCCCTCGCCCAGGTCCCGGAACATCGCCCGCAGCGTCAACCGTCCGCCCGGCGTGGCGCCCGCGTCCCGGTCACCGCCCCCGGGCAGCCGCCGTTGCAGCGCCTGCAGGCCGGACAGGGTCGCCGCGTACAGCGTGGTCGACAGCGCGATCCCGGCGCCGGTGACCGCCGCCAGCACGCCGCCCAGCGCGGGGCCGGCGAACTGCTGGGTTAGCGTCAGGCCCGATTGCAGGTTGGCGTTGGCCCGCGGGATCAGCGGCTTGGGGACCATCCGCGGGACCAAGGACTGGGCCGCCACGTCGATGAAGGTGCCGCACCCGGCGATCAGGAAGGCCGCGGTCACCAGCCCCCAGACGGGCAGCAGCCGCTCCCAGGCGAGCACGCACAGCACCGCGACCAGCGGCAGCCGGGTCATGGACGCCACCCGCATCACGGTGAGCGGGGGGAACTGGTCCACCACCACGCCGGCGGGCAGGGTGAGCAGCAGCCACGGCGCGCGCAACGCCACGCCGACCGCGCTCACGACGAGCGCGGAACCGGTCAGCGACAGGGCGAGCAGGGGGATGGTGACGAGGTATATGCCGTCTGCGAGGTTCGAGCCGAGTACCGACACCTGGAAGGTACGGAACCGGAAATCCAGCTTCAGCGCGTGCCTCGGACGGTCTGTCAGGCCTCGGGACATCGGCTACCCACCGGCCAGCAGGGCGGTGTTCATGGCAGCTCCCCGGCCGGCGTTGAGCACGTCGGCCGCGGCCGGCGTGCCGTGCCGCACCAGGAGGCCGCTGCCCCGCAGTCCGTAGAGGAACGGTCCGAGCACGTACGGCACCTCGGCGTCGGCGACCTCGCCGTCCGCGGTGCGCACGAACCGCATGGCCGTCCGGTCGGCGTCGACGTACCGCTGGAGCACGTGCCCGCCCTGCCGGGCCGCGTGGTCGAGCGCCGTCCGCCAGTCCGCGTCGGCGGCAGCGGCGCCGACGACGACACCGCTGCCGCCGAAGCCGTTGGCAGGCTTGAGCACCCAGCCGGCGCGGTCCCGCACGGCGAGGCCCAGGGTGTCGCGGTCGACGGGGCGGAGCCGAACGGTCCTGGGCACGTGGGTCTCGACGAGCCGCCGGTCCGCCGGGTCGAGCAGGTCCAGGTCGTCCCAGAGCCAGGCCAGCGTGATCTTGTTGGTGAGCAGCATGGTGCTCTCCGGGGTGAACATTCGCACGGCGCCGGCGTCCAGCGCCCGGCGGAGCGCCGTCAGTCCGGCGCTTGGCGGCTCCCCGTGGCTGACGAAGGTCCGGAACACCGCGCCGACCGCTCTCCCGCCGGCCAGCAGGGTCCCGTCGGGTGCGGTGGTCAGCGCGGTCAGGGGATGGGTGAACATCCGCATGCCGTGGTCCCGCGCGTGCCGGAAGACGGGCGCGAGCCAGTCGGCGAACCGGGCGCAGTCGTCGAGCCCCGGCAGATGGCCCCCGGTGAAGTGCGGCATGAGCACCGGGGCGGCGGCGTCCCGGCGCAGTCCGAGGAAGGTGCGCAGCGCCTCGGCCCTGGCCCGCACGGCGGACGGCGCCGCGGACAGACCGAGCCGGCTGGCGAGGCCGCAGCGACGGTAGCGGTCGAGGAAGCGGCCGCTGAGCAGATCGGCCTGCAGTACGCCGCCCAGTGCCCCGTCAACGTTCAGCTCCACAAACCGCGCGACGCCGCCCTCCATGAGGATGTCCGGGCGGACCGCGGTCAGCAGCCGGTCTTCGACCGGGTCGCCGGGGTCGAGCAGTGGGTAGTCCTCCGGCCGGGAGCCGAGCGCCGCCAGCAGGTCGCGGGCCGTGTCCGCCCGGCGCCGGGCGGCGGACAGCACCAGTTCGGCCGCGCGCCGGGACAGCCGTACCAGGTCCCGGTACGTGTCCGCGCCCACCAGCAGCGGCCGCACCGGACGCCAAGGGCCGTCGGCTCCCTTCACGCCGTCGAACAGCCGGACCGCCGCGCGCGGGTCGTCGGCCGTGGCGCAGGGTGGCAGCAGCCGCGGCCACAGGTCGGCGGTGTGTGTCGTGGTCAACGGTCCGCCCGGCCCGCGCTGTGGCCGTGCGCGGCGAGCACCGCATCGATGCGGCGCAGCCCCTCGCGCAGGACGGACTCCTCGCGGGCGAAGGTGATCCGCAGCCCGCGCTCGGTGCCGAAGACCTCCGCTGGCATCAGGAGCACCCTGGCGCGCAGCACTTCACGGCAGAAGGCCAGCGAAGTGCCGGCGACGGTCATCACAAGCCAGGCGAACGGCGTGCCCTGCGGCTTCAGCAGCCGGAAGACGTCCGGGTGCCGCGCCACCCAGTCGCGCAGCACCTCGATGCCGCCGGACGTCAGCCGCAGGTAGCGGTCGAGGTAGTGGTCGTGCCGCCGCAGCACCTCGGCCGCCAGGGCGTCGGTGAGCACGGAGTTGGCGAGGGTGGTGGAGTGCTTGCGCTCCATGGCGGCCGCCACCAGGTCCGCGGGCCCGCACATCCAGCCGGTGCGCAGGCCCGGGAAGCCGTACACCTTGGAGACGCCGGAGACCGAGACGGCCCGTTCGTAGCGGCCGAGCAGCGAGTCGCGGGCGAGGTCGGCCACGTACTCCTCGTCCAGGATCAGGTGGCTGCCGTGCGCGCGCAGCGCGGTGACCAGCGAGGCCACGTCCCGCTCCGGCACACGCCGTCCTGTGGGATTGCAGGGGGAGTTGAGCACCACGGCCCTGGTGCGCGGGCCGATCAGCCGCACCGCGCGCGCGATGTCCGGGTCGCCGTCGGGGGTGGTGCCCACGCGGTCGACCCGACAGCCCAGTTCGGTGGGCACCTCCCAGGCCTGCGGCCACCCGGGGGTGAAGGCCACCACGTGGTCGCCGGGGCGCAGCAGGACCCGGTGGAGCAGGTAGAGCGCCTCCTGGGCGCCATGGGTGACGCCCACGTCGGCGGCGTCCCGGCCGTAGCGGCCGGCGACGAGCTCGCGCAGCGGGACGCTGCCGCGGTTACTGCCGTAGTCCAGCGACAGGCCGGCGGGGTACGGCAGGTCGTCCACCGATCCGCAGTCCAGGTAGCTGTCGCCCAGGTCCAGGTCGTAGCGGCCGGCCGCGTCCTCGAAGAACCAGCGGTGCATGGGGTACCCGTCGTCGGTGAGCGCGGTCGTCATCGGGTCACCCCGACAGCGATCGTGCGAGCCGCGGCGCCCAGTGCCCGCGCAGTACCGGACCGACTTCGCCGGTGAGGGACACCGCTCCGTCCTCGCCGATGTCCACGGTGACCCGGCCGCCGGGCATGTGCACCGTGACCCGGGGGCCGGACAGGCCGCGCGCGTGGGCCACGTACGCCGCGGCGGCGGCACCGCTGCCGGACGCCGGCACATGCCCGGCCACCCGCTCGAAGACCTCGATGCTGAGGTTCTCGCGGTCGGTGACGTGCAGCAGTTCCACGTTGATCCGGTCGGGGAAGAGGTCATGGCTGCTGACCGCGGCGCCCACCCGGCGCGCCAGCCCCGCGTCGGCGGGAGCGTCGGCGAGGGGGAGCACGCAGTGCGGGCTGCCCAGCCGTACGCAGCCGGCCTCCCACCGCCGGCCCGCGGCGTCCAGGGGCTCGCGCAGCATAGTGCGGGCCGGACCGCGCGCCCCGACGGCGCCGCTGTCGGGGCGGGCGGTGCCGAGGCCGACGCGCACAACGCCGCTGTCCGCGTCGACGATCGTCGCCGTGGACGTCCCCGAGGGTGTGCGCAGGGTCATCACGTCCGCTTCGGTGTGGCCGGATTCGCGCAGGTACCAGGCGAAGATCCGCAGTCCGTTGCCGCTGCCGCCGCACTCGGAGCCGTCCGCGTTGAAGGTCAGCAGCCGGAAGCCGTCGGCGGCGGGCAACGGTCCGTACAGCAGGCCGTCGGCGCCGAGGCCCCGGTTCCGGTCGCACACCCGCCGGACGTTCTCAGGCAGCGGTGCGAAGGCGGCGTACCGCGGGTCGACGACGACGTAGTTGTTGCCCAGCGCCTCGTATTTGACGAAGTCGGCGGGATGCCAGGTGTCTTGGCGCACCGGTGGTCCTCCCTTCAGGAGGCCGCCGAGGCGGCGACCCGCTCGGTGGCGTGCATGCGCCGCAGCAGGGCGTCGAGGTAGTCCTTCGAGGTGTTGAGCCGGATCGCGGCGCCCAGCGCGATCTCCCGGCCGACCCGCGGGTCCGCGGTCACCAGCGGGCTGACCACGTTCTTGAACCAGCCGGCCGCGTGTCCGGCGTCCACCCCGATGTGCAGGTCGTGGTAGACGATGCCGACCTCGTCGAGGTCATGACCGCGCCAGGCGTCGACGACGCACCGGAAGCGCCGCGGGGCCAGGTACTCGGTGACCCCGAAGTAGCCGACCGCCTTGTAGTAGTGGCGGCGGGAGAGCGCCAGCAAGGAGGAGATGTTGCCGGAGACGGCGGCCTCCGGCAGGAACGTCTCGCGTATGTAGCGCGGATCGGCGCCGACCGCCTCCAGCGCTCGGCCGAACAGCGTGGTGTGCACCAGGGTGTGGTCGCCGTTGCCCATCTCGTCCCAGTAGTTGGCGGCGATCTCCATCTTCTCCGCGCCCTGCCGGCCGATCTGCATCGCGGCGAGGATGTCGTCGAAGCGCGGGTCGAGATTGGTCTCCTGAGCGAGCAGCAGTCGCAGGTCCTCGACGCTGCCGTGCTCGGCCAGGCGCTGGTGGTAGAGCGGGTGCCAGCCTGCGGGATGCCGGCTCACCATCGCCTTGAGCCAGCGCACGTACTCCGGTCCTGTCTCCGGGTAGCAGGTCAGCTCCCGGGCGGGTACGCGCTCCGTCTCGTGACGCAGTACGGCGTGTTCCAGGAGGGCGGCGACGTCCCGCAGGATCGGCTGCTCCTCGCGGTCGGTGTCGGTGACCGCGACCCCGGAGAAGTCCCGGTCGTAGATCAGGGCCAGCACCGCGTGCACCTCTTCCAGCGCGGTGTGCTCTGCCTTGCCGTACGCGCGTGCCGTCAGGGCGCGGCAGGCGGCGGCCAGTTCACCGCGGAAGCCGTAGTCCCCACTGGCGCGCCGCAGGTCGTCGGCGGGCAGGGCGAGCAGTGCCCGGAGCGCGGCCGGCAGGCTGTTGTCCAACAGGGCAGTGAAGTCGGTGTCCATGGTGTCCATACAGAAAAGAACCGTTTCTGTGCTGCTCAGCTCTCGCTGTCCGTCAGGGCCGCCGCGTCGTGCTCGTCGCCGTACCACTTCTCGCTCCAGCGGGAGAAGGCGACGATGAAGATGTCCCGGTGGCCCGGCTCGTCACCGGCCGCCACCACATCGGTGACGTCGTGGGCGATCGCCCGGTCGTCGAGGAGTACGGCCTGGTCGGGCCCGATCACCCCGGTCCAGAACGGCTGCGGGGCGTCCGGCCGCCACAGCCGGGTCTCGCCGCCGGCGATCCGCTCCCGGCGCAGCACGCCGATCATCACGAATTCGTGCCCGTCGTGGTGCACGCCCTCCGGGGTGAGGGGACCGGGGCGTCCGGGTGCGGCACAGGTGCGGTTCTGGTGCAGATTGATCTGCCAGTCCTCGCTCCGGTCCAGCCCGAGCGACCGCGCCCCCGCGTCGATCAGCGGCGTGAAGTCCACCGCCACCGGGAGGTAGGTGCGCCGCTTGCCGCCGCCGACCGGGTTGAACTTCCGGTACGCGGTGTAGTCCCGGTGCGGCAGCCGTTCGAAGTCCCATCCCGCACCGTCCCGCGCCGCCGACAACCGGTACTGCGAGAACTTCTTGTACCGGGTGCCATGGCCCATGTAGGCGTCGACCGGCAGGTCCTCGTAGCTGGCGAGTACCTCGGCCGAGGTGGGGGGCAGGTCGATGAGGGCGAAACCGTCGGTGTCGAGAGCCATGGTGATGTCCTTCCTGCGAAGTCGCGCCGACGGCCCGCGGATCGGGCCCGGCCGATGCGGGTGGAGGCCGTTTCCGTGCTCCGCGGGCAGGGGCGGGCAGCGCTGCGTATGGCTGAGAGGGACGAGCGCTCCATCCGTTCATGGGTCCGGCCGGGCGAGCGGCGACGGCTCGCGCTCGCGGAACCGTCCTCCCGATTCACCCTCTCCCGGCCGTTCACCGCGGGCTAGAGGGGTCCGCCCTCAGCATGGTGCAGTGCAGACTTCTGCGGGCCGCCTTCCGCCGGGGCGTTCTGCTCCGCCTCGTCGGTCAGCAGGGCCTCCAGGTCCTCCAGGCAGTCGCCGCAACCGGTGTTGGCCCCGGTGGCCTCGCGCAGCGCGGCGACGTCCCGGTGCCCGGCGCGGATGGCCTCGATCAACTCGCCCTCGCTCACCCGGGAGCACAGACAGACCAGCAGGTCACGGGGCGATGTCATACCCGAGTCCCGCCGCCCACTTCACCAGTTCGGGTTCGGCCAGACTGCCGCCGAGCCAGTCGTGGTCGAGCTCGCTCCCCGGCAGCGACGGCACCACTGCGACGAACAGCCCCGCGGCCCGGGCCGAGGCGATCCCGGTGGCCGAGTCCTCGAAGGCCACCGAGGCCCCCGGCGCCGCCCCCAACGCGCCGCACGCCTTCAGGTAGAGGTCGGGGGCGGGCTTGGCGTCCGCCACCTCGTCGGCCGCGAAGGAGACCGGGAAGAGGTCGGCGAGGCCGGCCGAGGTGAGGGCGGTGTCGAGAAGTTCGCGGGGGCTGTTGCTGGCGACCGCGACCGGGAGGGCCCGCGCGCAGGCATTGACCAGCTCGGCGGCCCCGGGCAGGGCTTCGGCGCCGCCGGCCAGTTCCTGCCGGACGAGCTCGAGGAGCTCCGCGGCGAGTTCGGGGCCGGCTCCGGGCCTGCCGAAGTAGTCGGCCATCGCCTCACCCGCGCCCGCCAGCGTACGGCCGATCACCAGTGCCTTCTGCTCGTGCCCGAAGTCGTGACCGTGCGCGGCGAAGATCTTGGTCTCGGCTCTGGTCCAGCAAACCTCGGTGTCGACCAGGAGCCCGTCGCAGTCGAAGACGAGGGCTTGTGGAGCGAGGGGAAGGGACGTCACGCTTCTTTCCTCCAGTCGGTCGCCGAGACGGTCGCCAACAGGGGCGCGACGCCTGGCTCGTTGCAGTCGATCCAGTCTGTCAGGACCGACAGGACGTCCCATCGGGCCGTGCCCGGCGGGAGGTCGGACTCGTCCAGGGCCGACAGCCACCGTCGTACGGCGTCATGGGCGCCGTGTTCGCGGGCGAGGCTCCCCCAGACGTCGGAGCGGACGGCCAGCCGGGTGAGGCTCTGCGCCGAGTCCAGGTCGTGGGTCGGAGCGTCGGCCTCGAGGCCGGCGAGCAGGCTTCGAGCCGGACATTCCTCGCCGGTGGACGACGGTGTCGCGGTGAGGGCGGCGCGGAGCCAGTCGGTGCCGGTCCGATAGCAGAACAGCCGCAACTCCCGCACCAGATCGGCCGGTTCATCAGCCGTGTGGATGAAGTTGAACAGGCCGTTGACCCTGCCGAACCGGGTACGCAGATCGCGCGCGTGAGCCGCCTGCGGATCGGCGCCCCCCTTCGCCGCGGTCAGCCGGACGCTGGCGGGCAGCCCGTCTGCCCGGCGAGTGTCGCGCAGCAGAACCAGCAGCGAGGGGCTCGATCCCAGCAGGTGATCCACCACCGCGATTCGCTGCCGGGATGCGGCGTTGAACTGGTAGCGCCAGATCTCCCTGGTCAGCAGCGGGTCGAAGGTGAACGGCCGGGCCGCGATCGGCTGCCAGCCCTCCTCCCCCAGAATGTCCAGAACCAGCCCGCCGCGCCGGCCGACGACCGCGTCCGGCTTGATCACCACGAAGGTGGTCGTGTAGAGCCAGGCGCGGTCGCCGGGCGAGCGGAACAGGTCGAGCCCCTCACGGGCGTAGGGGTCCAGCCGGTACGCGGCCCGCTTGCGCGGGTCCGCGGTCAGGGAGTCGAACGCCCTGGGGCTGACGGCGGACATGTTCGTCTCCGGCACGAGGTGCGTGCCCAGGTCTGCCTCGGCGGTGGTCGCCGTCATCGTTCTCTCATTCCTCCACGATCGAGGCGTGGCCCGCCAGCAGCGGCAGTACGACGGAGCAGCAGGCCGGGCGCTCCGGATTCACCAGGTGCATGTGCCGGGCGTCCGGCGCCTGCACGGATGTCACAGGCAGCCCACGCCCGACCCAGTCGTCCAACTGAAGGTCCGTCAATTCCCTTGGCACGGCTTGGTCGTGCTCGGCGCTCACGACGGTGAGCGAAGCGAGATCGGCCGGGTGCGGCTCGGGGGTGGCCTGCTTGTGGCTGCCCCCGACCGCCAGATGGGCGGCGAGGAAGTCGTCCACGGATCCGCCGCCCACCCCGAGGCGGGATGCCTCGGCGAGGTCGGTCACCGGGGCGAGCAGCACCGCGGTGGCTCCGCGGGCCGTCCCGGCGATCGAGGCGAGCAGCAGATGGCAGCCGGCCGAGTGCCCGACGAGCGTCGCACCGGCCCAGCTCGTGTCCGATTCCTCCAGCGTCCGCAGCGCGGCACGGCAGTCGTCGGCGGCGGCCGGCCAGACGCCGCCGTCCCAGCTCGGCCGATACTCCACCACGGCGACCCGGTGACCGCGTCCGACCAGGGCACAGGCCAGTGGTTCCAGGTCCTGCGCCGTACGGTCGTGCCGCCAGAAGCCGCCGTGCACCAGCACCACCGGGGCGGCCGAAACGGTCGCCCCCGCCACCGTCGCCCTGGTCTCCTCCGGCTCTGCGGGCCCGTACAGATCGATCCGCTGCCAGTGCAACGGACCGTAGCCGAGGTGGCCGTAGGACATGCTCACAGCAGGCCGAACGCTTCGAGGCGCGACAGCCAGTGGTGCAGCCGCTCGTCGGACATCAGCACCTCGGAGCGGCGCTCCTCGGACTCGTCGGCGGTGCCGTAGCGGTACCACACGTCCCCGTTGTCGCGCCGGATCATGAAGGCGCGGCGCTTCTGGGCCGGGCTCTGGATCATCAGGGAGATGGTCTCGGGCTCGGTGATGGTGGTGTGCAGCTGATCGTGGTCGAGCGTGATGACCCGGCCGGCCGGTTCCTCGCGCACGAAGTACGGCCAGAACCGTGAGACGTCGGCGGTCTCGTCGAGCGGCTGGTCCGTCGCGTAGAGCGTGTGCTGGTAGGCGCCGTGCAGGATGTACGCCGTGAAGCTGTACCGGTGGTTGTGCACCCGCTCGTACTGGTCGGTGTTGGCGAGCCGGAGCCGGATGCGCAGGCCCTTCTCCTGGTCGTCCCAGATGACGATCTTGTCGTCCAGAGCGTGGCACTCGAACTTCTGCCGCAGCTCGGGCGTCCGGATGGCGCGGGCCACCAGGGTGCGCAGCAGCGCGCGGTCGTCGCCCAGGCGGCGGGCGATCGCGTCGGTGATCTCCGCCGCGCGCTCGAGTTCGTTCCAGCGAACAGTGGGCAGCGAGGCCATCAGGGCCTCGGCCATCGTCACTTCGGCATCGGAGGGCGGTGCCAGCAGGATCGCCGGGGTCGGGTCCAGCAGGTCGTCGCCGGGGCGGGTGGCCATCACAGCACCTCCATGGCACGCAGGCGGCCGGTGAGCTCGTCGAAATAGTCCTTGGAGATGCGCTTGATGCCCCGGCGTTCGGCCTTTTCCTTGTCCTCGCCGAAGCGCCACCACACGCGGCCGGTCTCGCGCTCGGTGATGATCGAGCGCTCCTTCTCGGCGGGGCCGCGCAGGAAGAGGGAGACGGTGTCGGGGGTGGTATACGTGGTGTGGATCTCGCTGTGGTGGAGCGTGTAGCAGTTGCCCGCCTGCTCGTTGGTGACGAACCGGGGCACGACCCGCAGGTCGGTCGGGACGGCGTCGAAGTCGTCCTGGGCGTTCTGCGGGATGTCCTCGTCGGACAGGCGCCCGACCAGTTCGTGCCGCACGTGCTTGTACTGTCCGCGCATGATCAGCGACGTGAAGGTGAACCGGTGGTCGTGCGGCCGGTCCCGGTGGTCCTCTGTGGAGACGTGGACGCGGATACGGAAACCGCGGTCCAGGGCGTCGTAGATGACCAGCTTGTCGAGCAGCCGGTGGTGCTCGCATTTGTCGAAGAGGTCCTCCTCCTCCCGTGCGCGCTCCAGCAGTTGGGTCAGCGTCGCCTTGTCCTCGGCGAGCGCGGTGAGGATCTCCCGGGTCTGTGCACGGGCCTTGGGCAGGTCCGACCAGTCGACGACCAGCCGGTCGAGAGCTTCCAGCATGGGTGGCTCCTTGTTTCGTCAGGCGGTGGGGAGGCGCAGGTCCTTCATGGCGGAGATGCCGAACACCCGGTGCGCCGTGCCGGTCGCGAGGGCGTGGACCTCCGCGGGCGTGAGGCCCTGCGACAGGGCGTTGGCCTGCTGACGGGCGAGGGGCACGGAGCCTGCCGCGACGATGCCGTCCTGCTGGTACCACAGGCCGTTGTCCTCGATGTGGTGCAGGCCCTGGCCGCCGAGCCGGGCCGAGTCGCAGCGGTCCGTCATCATCATCGAGTTCTCGGCGCCCATCAGTTGCACCGCACGTGCCGCGATGGCCAGGTCGACGTGCTCGCCATCGAAGTTGATGCAGGCGCCGATCCGTCCCGCCGCCGCCTGGCGCATGATCGCCGCCGGCACCGGTCCGGCGATCTCCGCCATCCTGTCGAGCGTCCACGAGGGCAGGTCGTAGGAGGCGATGACCGCGTCCCGCTCCGCGCGCGCCTGTGACGTGCGGAACGCGTGCCGGATGTTGAGCGGCATGTCGTTGAAGAGGTGGTCGGTGACGACCCGGACACCGTTGCCGGCCCACTCGGCATGCCAGGCCAACTCGACTATTTCATCGACGAGTTCCGCGCTGGCCGCCGGGTCGGCCCGGGTGAAGTGCCCGAGTGCCGGGCGGATGCCGTGGGCCATGAGCAGGGGGACGATCCAGTCGAAGCCGGTCTCCTGGGCGCCGGGCTGAACGGTCAGCTCCGAGGCGGGCGAGAATGCGTCCGGCGACACCACGGTGTACATGAGACCGTGCGGCCCCAGCGCCGCGAGGCGCTCCCACTCGTGCCGCGTGGGCGCCCAGACCGTCGCGGCGGGGGTACCGCCGTGGCTGGCGAGCAGCGGGCCCTCCAGGGCGATGCCGGCGATGTGCTGGAGCCGGCCGTCGCGCCGCATACGGTGGTACTCGCGGACGAACGCCTCGAACTCCGCCAGCTGGGACCGGTGGAGGTACATCGTGGGCAGGCTCAAAACGCCCTCGCGTGCGCACCATTCCTCGAGCCGGTCGAGGTCGACCTTCGTAAAGTCCGAGAAGTCGACATCACCGAACCCGTGGCAATGAACCTCTACCGGTGGCAGCTCCGAAAGGTCATTCAACGGCGGCCGCAGCCAGTTTGCTTCAGGGGATTCCACGAGAACACTCCCAATCCAATGAGTCGCACTCCTACTGAGTGTGAGTCACCGGTGCATACGACAGCCAGACCGGGCCTAGGTCAACATCCTGCACTGCATCATGCTGAAGGCGTGCAACTCGCAGGAGATCCCCTACCGTTGTGGCAGCGATTCGGCCACCCTTTAAAGGGAAGACCTGAGTTTTCCGTCGGCTAGGATCCCAAACCGACCAGCTTCGATATCCGAGGGAAAAGTTGCCGGAAGTGGAAATCAATACACCTGAATTGACTGACCTTGCGGTAGCCACCGATACGCTGCACTCCTGGTTCTCCCGTCAAGCGGCCACGAGCCCCGAGGCCACGGCACTCACCGCCGGCGGTACTTCGATGTCCTACGCGGAGCTCCACGACCTGGCCGGATGCATAGCCGGTCGGCTGGCCGCCGCCGGTGTGCGGCCGGGCGATCTGGTGCCGGTGTTCGTCGCCCGCCGCCAGGTCGTGCCGGCCGTTCTCGGCGTTCTCATGGCCGGCGCCGCCTATGTGCCGCTCGACCCCCGCTATCCCGACGCCCGCTTGGAGAGCCTGATCGAGCGGGTGGCTCCCCGGGTGCTTCTGACCGATGAGGAGCTCGCCGGTCGCGCTGGGAAATGGCACCCGGGCCCGCTCGTGTTCGCCGGCGAGACCTCGGATCGGGACTGCCCGGCGGCGAGCGTAAAGGTGGAGCCGGATGATCTCGCCTACGTGATGTTCACGTCGGGATCGACCGGAACCCCTAAGGGTGTGCAAATCACCCACCGCAACGTCACCCGGCTCATGACCGCGACGGCAGACCTTTATGGTCCGGACTCCGACGACGTGTGGACGATGCTGCACTCCTACGCCTTCGATTTCTCGGTGTGGGAGATGTGGGGGGCGTTGCTTTTCGGCGGCCGTCTTGTCGTCGTCGACGACGACAAAGCCCGTACGCCCGACGAGCTTCTCCACTTGATCGACCGCGAGGGTGTCACGGTCCTCAGCCAGACGCCCTCGGCCCTGGCCGCACTGGCCACTGCCGACGAGGGCCGGCCAGCCCGGCTCGACCGCCTGCGGTTGATCATCCTCGGCGGTGAACGGCTCGACCCGGCCTCGCTCGGCGGATGGTTCGGCCGTCGAGGGGACGAACACCCCCGGGTGGTGAACATGTACGGGATCACCGAGACGACCGTCCACGTCACCCACCGCCGGATCACGGCGAAGGACGCGGCCGCCGACACCGGCAGCCCCATCGGTGTGCCGCTGTCCGACCTGGCCGTTTCGCTGCGGGACGAGGATGGCGCGCCTACTCCGGTGGGCAAGGTCGGCGAGATCTGGGTCTCGGGACCCGGCCTGGCCCGTGGCTACTTCAACGACGACGAGGCCACCGCACGCGCGTTCCGCACGGCGTCCTGGGGGCCGCAGGACCAGCGCCGGACCTACCTCAGTGGCGATCTCGCACGGGCGGGGGCCGACGGCCAGCTCTTCTACGTCGGACGGCGCGACCAGCAGGTGAAGGTCCGTGGGTACCGAGTCGAACTCGGCGAGATCGGTGCGGCGCTCAAGGCACACCCGGACGTCGTGGACGCCTGCGTCGTGACGGACACCGGCGAGTCGGTGGGGTCCCGGCTGCTCGCCTGGGCGACCGTCCGCTCCGGCGGCCCGGACGCGGACGGGCTCCGTGCCTTCCTGAGCGATCGGCTGCCCGGCCACATGGTCCCCAATGAACTGCGGATCCTGGACCGCATGCCGCTGACGCCCAACGGCAAGGTCGATCGCCGGGCACTGCTCGACCAGGCTCGTGCGGTGACGAGGGGTGTGGACCCGGCCGAGGCACATCACTCCCATACCGACTCCCTCGAAGCGGCGGTGGCCGGTATCTGGGCCGGGGAGCTCGGAGTTGCCGAGGTGAGGTCCGCGGACGACTTCTTCGCCCTCGGCGGACACTCGTTGATGGTGATGAAGGTCGTCAGCCGCACGCGCCAGGAACTCGGCGCGGACGTACCGGTGCGCGCGCTGTTCGAAGCACCGCGTCTCGCCGACTTCGTCGAGCGGGTCCGTGCCCGAAGTGCGGGGTGAGCCGGTGCCGTCGACCGCTGTCGAGCGGCCATTCGCTCGGCCCGCGCGCTGAAGGCCTCGCCGGCACCACCGGACCGGCCCCTTTCGCGGCCGGGTGGTTTCTCACGCTTGTCTTCGTACGTCGCGCTGCCGCCGCCTGCTGAGTGGCCGCAGGGCACCTTGATCCTCCAGGAGTTCTTAATATGCAGCCGAACCCACTTCACGCACGCCCCATCGCAGTGATCGGTATGGCGGCACGTTTCGCAGGAGCCGACGATGTCGAGGAGTACTGGACGAACCTTGTCAACGGCGTCGAGTCGGTCAGCCGTCCGGATGAGGGTGAGTCCGTGCCGGACGACGACGGGAGCGACGGCCGCCATGTGCGTGCCGTCGCGAAGGTCGATGACATCGAGTCGTTCGACGCCGACCACTTCCGCGTACCACCGGCAGAGGCCGTCACCATGGACCCTCAGCAGCGCGTGCTGCTGGAAGTGGCGTCCGCGGCGCTGGAGGACGCCGGTTACGCCGGGGAACGTGATGCGGTCGTCGGTGTGTTCGTCGGCTCCGGTGAGAACCACTACTTCCGCGAGTTCGTCGCCCCGACGGAGGCCCGCGCGGGACGCGGCGGCGACGTGCGCATCACCCTGGCCAACGAGAAGGACTTCCTCGCACCGCGACTCGCCTTCAAGCTCGGTCTCACCGGGCCCGCGATCACCGTGCAGACCGGCTGTGCCACAGCGCTCAGCGCCGTGGCGCTCGCCTGTGCGTCGCTGGCAGCCGGCGACTGCGACATCGCCCTGGCCGGTGGCGTGAGCCTGCTCATGCCCGACGTCGACGGCTACACCTACACCGAGGGCGGGATCCTGTCGGCGGACGGGCGCTGCCGCGCCTTCGACGCCGGGGCTTCCGGCACGATACCGGGCTCCGGCGCCGGAATCGTGGTGCTCAGGCGCGACGCCGACGCGCAGGCCGGTCGCGACCGCCGCAGGGCTGTGATCCGTGGATGGGCGGTCAACAACGACGGCGGATCACGCGCCGGGTTCACCGTCCCGAATATCGACGGCCAGGAAACGGTCATCCGCACCGCGCTCGCGCGCGCGGACATCACACCTGAGCAGGTCGGCTACATAGAGGCCCACGGCACTGGGACCGCGATCGGCGACCCGGTCGAGTTCGAGGCGCTCCGGCGCGTCTTCGCGACTCCCCACCGGCAGCCCCGGACCCTTACGTTGGGTGCGGTCAAGCCCAACATCGGGCACAC
This sequence comes from Streptomyces humicola, assembly GCF_024436035.1. GTDB lineage: Bacteria > Actinomycetota > Actinomycetes > Streptomycetales > Streptomycetaceae > Streptantibioticus_B > Streptantibioticus_B humicola. Next base: position 165,490 of record NZ_JANFNG010000006.1, on the reverse strand, counting down.
CGACGCGGCGGCGGGCGTCGCGGGGCTGATCAAGGCGACCCTGGCGGTCGAGCGGGCCGTCATGCCGGGAACACTGCATTTCCGCGCCCCGAACCCCGAGATCGACCTCGACTCGACCCCCTTCACCGTCACCGCCGAGACACGGGCCTGGGACGCCGAGGGACCGCGTGTCGCGGGCGTCAGCTCGTTCGGCCTCGGGGGGTCCAATGCGCACGTGGTTCTGGAGTCGGTGTCCGCCGTTCCGGCCGCGGACGCCGCGCGCTCGCGTCAGGTCCTCGCGCTGTCGGCCCGCTCGGACGAAGAGCTGGAGCGGATGCGGCAGCGACTCGCCGACCGGCTCGCGGCGGCGCCGTCACTGGATCTGTCCGCGCTGGCCGACATCGCGCACACGCTCGCGGTGGGCCGGGCGCGCTTCACCCGCCGCTGGGCGGCTGTCGCCGCCGACCGGGCCGAGGCCGTCGCGCGGCTCCGCTCGCCCGCCGAGGCCGGCCGGCCCACCACACGGTGGTCTCTGGCAATCCACGGGACGCCGGACGAGTTGGCCGGAATGGGAGAGCGGCTGCTCGCCACCGAGCCGCTACTGGGCCCAGCGGTCGCCGAGCTCAGGGAAGAAGCCGGGCTCACCGGGCAGCTGGGGCTCACAGACCTCGCCCCGCACCAGGCCGGCACGCTGGCTGCGCTCGGCGTTGTCCGGATCCTGCGCCGCCTGGGGCTGACCTTCTCCCGGATGGACGCGCCGGACTGGGCACGTCCGGCCGCGCAGTGGCTTGCCGGCGGCGCCGATCCCACGTCACTGGCGGCAGCTGTCGAAGCCTGCACCGGCGCCGACGCCGGATCCGTCCGCGAGCGGGCCGGTCAGGTCCTGGTCGGCCCGTCGTTCGACCTGGCCGAGGTGGCGGCCGCGGCGTGGCGAGCGGGAGTCGCTGTCGACTGGGCCGCCTACTACGGCGACGAGCCGCGCGGCCGGGTTCCGCTGCCGACGTATCCGTTCACGCGCCGTCGGTTCTGGCTCGAGCGCCCCGAGGTCCAGCCGGATCCCGTGGACGTCGAGCCGCGTGGCTCGAGCCGCGCCGATGCGGCGAGCGTCGTCGCCTACGTCGAGAAGGTCTGGTGCGAAGTCCTGGGCGTTGAGCACATCGCGCACGACGCACACTTCGTGGACGACCTCGGCGGCGACTCCCTGTACGCGGTGGAGATCGGTGCCCGCCTGAACGAGGGCCTCGGGCTCGACATTGCGGTCGACCTGCCGTTCATCGCTCCCACGATCGCTGCCAGCGCAGCTTTCCTCGATCGGACCCTAGCTATGGAGACAACCTCATGAGCACTGTCAACGACAAGACCACCCTGGTCCGCCGACTGGACGTGACCGCCCGCATGACCGGTCAGGTGGCCGAACTGAGTGAGCGCACCGAGGGCGGCGTACTGCTCGAGACCTGGGTCGGCCGTTACGTGGTCGACAGCGACGGGCGTGTGGTCTGGCTGCTCATCGACGGGCGCCGGAACCTCGCCCAGGTGGTCGACGGCGTGACCGAGAAGCTGGGACTGTCCGCCGCGGAGGTCCGCCGGCCGGTGCACGACCTCTGCGAGCGGCTGCTCGAGCTCGGTCTCGTCGAGGAGTTGACGCCGGCCGACGCCGCGGCTCTCGCACAGTCGGCAGTCGCCGGATGAGCCGCCCCGCGATCACCCGAGTCGGCTTGCAGCTGGCCGGCTACTCCTTTCCGGGAGTCATGGACAACAAGCTCTTCCAGCACATCGTGGACATCGCGCACGCTGCCGAGGCATCCGGCTTCGACAGCCTGTGGACCATGGACCACGTCCACCAGATCGCGTCGGTCGGCGAGCCGGACGAACCGATCCTGGAGGCGTACACCACGCTCGCGGCGCTGGCGGCCGTCACCTCGACCGCCCGCCTCGGCGTGCTCGTCTCGTGCAATGGATTCCGCAACCCGGCACTGCTGGCGAAGATGGTGACCACCATCGACATCATCAGCGGCGGTCGTGCCGTCCTCGGCATAGGCGCCGGCTGGCACGAGGAGGAGTGCCGCGCCTACGGCATGGACTTCCAGCCGCCTCGGGAACGTCTGGCACGCCTCGACGAGGCGGTCCAGATCTGCCGCGCGATGTTCACCGAGCACGCCGCACGGTTCTCCGGCCGGTTTCACAGCGTCGACGAAGCACTAAATGTGCCCGGCCCGGTCAATCCCGACGGTCCGCCGATCCTCATCGGCGGCGGCGGCGAACGCGTCCTTATCCCCCTGGTGGCTCGGCACGCGGACGCGTGCAACTTCTTCGGCGGACCCGCCACGGTGCGCCACAAGATAGAGGTCCTCGAACGGGCGTGCGCCGCGGTGGGTCGCGACAGCGGCGAGATCAGCAAGACCTGGCTGGGGACCGCGATCGTCACCGATTCCGAGGCAGAGCTCCAGGAAGCGCTGGAGCGGCTGGGATCCCTGCTGGGCGTGGCGCCGAGCGCGGCCCGAGGGCTCGCGCTCTGCGGCACCCCCGCCGAGGTGCGGCGCCAGGTCGCGGAGTACCGCGCGGCCGGGATCGACGGCGTGATCGCCACGGTCCTCGACGCCGGCGATCTCGACCATCTGCACCGGGTCGGAACGACACTGCGAGAGGCCATGGATGACTGAGCGCACCAGCGCCCCGGAGAACGACTTCGCTCTGGAAGGCGCCCCCGGCGACGTCATCGCGGCGGTGTGGGCCGAGGCGCTCGGCCTGGAGTTGGTCGACCCGGACGCGGGCTTCTTCGACCTGGGAGCCACGTCGGCGACAGTGGTGCGGGTGGTCCACATCCTGCGCCGACGCTGGCCGCGCCTGAAGATCGTCCACGTCTTCTCCCACCCGACTCCCGCGCAGCTCGCGGCGTTTCTCGGCGATGCGTGAGCGGATCGCGGCGGCGGACCGCTCAGGTCAGCACGGCACGGACCGTCTTTGCGAGCTCCAGCCACGCGGTGCCGCTGAAGAGATGATCGGCGCCGACGACCTCACGGAACGCGGTCGGGCCCGTGGTCTCGTGGCGCCAGCCGTCGACCTCGGCGCCGCCGAGTTCGTCGTCGCATGCGCCGTACACGACGGTGAGCGGCACATCGAGGGGGGCGTCCGCCGAACGGGCGTAGTCCGAGACCAGTTTCATATCCGCGGTGAGGATCGGGAGGAGTACCTCGAGCAGTTCGGGTTCTCGCCGGAACTCCTCGGGCACGTAGCGGGCGAGGTCCTGATCCTGGTCGACGCGGGCGTTCTGGAAGACACGCGGCGGAAGTTGGGACGCGACCAGCAGATGGACCACCTCGGGGGCGCTGCCGGATCGGCGCAGCGCATGCGCCAGCTCAAAGGCCAGCAGCGCCCCGGAGCAGTGGCCGAAGAGCGCGACTCGGGGTGCGCCCAGCTCGGTCAGCTCCCGGACCAGCTCGTCGACGACGGCACCGAGGGCAGTCGCCGGCGGCTCCGTCTGCCGGCTCTCACGTCCGGCGAGCCGGACGCCGTACACGTCGGCTGCGTCGGCGAGCGCCGGAGCCCAGGCGCGGAAAGGAGCCGCCCCGGCGCCGGCCCACGGAATACATATACAGGCGATTCCATTCCCTGTTTCCGCACTCCATGGAATCAGCGTCGAAGACTGCTTTGGAATGTTCATAAAACAGATCCTACCCGCTGCGTCATTCAAGGCGCAGCGTGACGAAGCTAACAGAAATTCCACAACCCGAGAATCCCTTCTATCCGGGAGGTCCTGATGTTTAATCCCGTCATCGACGTCATCTGCGCACAGCCGAGGGTCCTCACTCCGCCGGACCTTTCCTTCGAAGCCATCCTCAAGCACTTTCCCGGACTGGCCGAGGCCGAGGCCGTCTGTATGACGGGCTCGACGGCGGCCGGGTGGGGCAATACCTTCAGCGACATCGACCTCTACGTGTTCTCCGACAAGGAACTCGTTCTTCCGGTCGACGAGACCATGGAGACCTGGCCCGGCGCCGACCCCAGCGGGATCCGCTGGCACAACTGGATGGGCGTCTACGACGGTGCGCGCGTCGACCTGAAGGTGTGGCCGACCGACACGCTCGCCACGGCGCTGGCGCGCTACCTCGAAACCGAGGTCGAGTTCTGTTCCATGGGTGATTTTCTCCAGGATTTCGTCTACCGACTCTCCATCGGCATTCCGCTGAAGAACGAGAAATTCTTCCAGGAAATGAACGAGCTGCTCGACCGCTCGTCGTACAAGCGGGCGCTCGCCCGCCTCCTCAAGGCCGACACGGAGAACTCCCTCACCGATGTCGCCGGCCAGCTCGACTCCGGTGACTTCATGTCGGCTTGTGTGTCCGCCGACATCGCGGCAGAGCACATCGCGGACGCGAGTCTGGTCCTGGCCGGGCAGCTGTGCCGACGCAAGAAGTGGATGCTGCGCCGTCTCGAAGGCACGCCGGAATGCGGGATCACGGTCGACGAATATCGTTCGATGGTCCTGGACGGTGCCCGTTCCGGGGAGTCCGACGGCGACTGCGCCCGCCGCGTGGCCCGATGGACCCAGGCGCACCTCGTCCGGCTCGAGGACGCCCTCCTTTCAGCTTCCTGAACGTACTGGCGAAACCTGCCCTACCGCGTCGCCGTGCTCACCGAAGAGGCCGCACCACAGGCCTCTCGGTGCGCACGGCGACGCCTGTGAACCCCCTGCGCAGGTCGCAGTTCGAGAGAGAGAAACCAGGTGAACACCATGAACCAGCTGACCAGGCTCCGCACCGCGCTGAGTGGTCCACAGGATCCCCGCCAGCGACTGCTCGCGCTGTCGACCGTCGTCAACACCATCGGCATGGGGATATTCCTGTCCACAGGGACGATCTTCCTCATCAGGTCCGCCGGGTTGAGTCCGACGAACGCAGGTATCGGCCTCACGGTGGGGTCGCTGACCGGCTTCGGCGCCGGAGTACTGATCGGTGACCAGGCGGACCGGCGCGGCGCGCGGGAGGTGGTCATCGGGTCCATGCTGCTGGAGGCCGTGGCGAGCGTCAGCCTCCTGTTCGTGCACAGCCTGTGGCCGCTGCTGGTCGTGGCCGCCGCCGCTGCCGTCGGCCGCTCGGGAACGGGCAGCGCGCGCGGCGCGATGATCGGCGCGCTGGCCGAGGAGGGCAAGGGCGCGCAACTGCGTACGTACCTGCGTGCCGTGACCAACGTCGGGCTCGCCATCGGGACCATCGGGGCCGCGGTCGTCCTGGCCGTCGACACCCGCCCGGCGTACGTGGCCATGATCCTCACCGACACGATCACCTTCCTGATCGGCGCCGGCATCCTGGCGCGGCTCCCGCACATCCCCCCGACTCGCTCCGCCGGAAAGGACAGCGCCGAGCCGAAGAAGGAGCGCCGGTGGGTGGCGCTGCGCGACCTGCCCTACCTGGCGCTGACCGCCGCATCGTCGGTCGCGAGCCTGCAGTATTTTGTCCTGGTCACGGGCCTGCCTGTGTGGATTGTCCTGCACACGACGGCGCCGCGATGGATCGCGGCCATCGTCCTGTTCTTCGAAGCGGCCATCGTCGCGGCCACACAGGTCCCCGCAACGCGCTCCATCGACGGGCCGCGCTCCGCGGCGCGGCTGCTCGCGCTGTCCGGCCCGCTGTTCCTGGTGTCCTGGATCCTCATCGCCATGGCGTCCGGGCCCGCCGCGTGGCTTGCGATCACGCTGCTGCTCGTAGGCGTCGTCGTGCACTCGCTGGCCGAAGTCTGGCAGGCGGGTGGCGCGTTCGAGCTTTCCTTCGCCCTGGCTCGACCGGAGGCCCATGGCCAGTACCAAGGCGTGTTCGGTCTCGGATACGGCTTGACCGAGGCGGTGGCGCCTATCGTCGTCATCGCGATGTGCGTCAACTGGGGCAAGCCCGGCTGGATCGTCCTCGGGGTGATCGTCGCGGCAGCGGGGTTCGTGTGCGCGCTTGTCGAGCGGATCTGGACTCGTTCACAGGCTGCGGTCGAAGCCGTGCCGGCCGACGCGTGACCGGGCGGGCGGTTCGGGCAGTACGGGTAGGTACGGCAGCCGCGCCGGAAAGCCGGCGCCGATGGGGGCTCTTGTGGGCGCGGCGGGTACGTCCCCGGACCGCGCCCCGGGTGCCCCCGTTGGCCTCCAACGGCCGACGGCCGGGCCGGCAGCACGACCAGCATATGTGGAGCGGTCGCAGCAGCCCGAGTCTGCCGGCGCCGTCCGAGCAAGCCCGCCCTGAGTCAACGCGTGACAGCATCTACGTCGGCCGTCGGCCCCAGGTGTCGGGCAGGCGCCCGCCGACGAACGTGCACACGACGGTGGCGGAGACCACCATCAGCTACAACAGACCCGCAGTGGCGGCCCTGTAGCTCCACGACCGACAGCCCGGCCGGGTCGCCGTTGCCGGGCCCCTGCCGCAGCGCCGCCTGCGCGGTCACGGGCCCCGCATTCCGGCCGGGGGCCGGGACCATGTGACCCTCGGCCACATGGGGCGCCTCTCCCTCGGGTCGTGGGCCTGGGCGAGCCGTCGCTTTGCTGGCGCGCCGGGACGTCGGCATGGCAACAGCCCGCAGCCGGGGCTGCGGGCGGCTCAGCGGGAGCGGGTCGTCGGCCCAGGTGCGGCGTAGGGCCGAGACGATGTCCTGGGTGAGCGGCTCGCCCACACGATCGCGGGGTTCACTTCTGCCAGCGCTCGGTCTCTGCGAAGAACCCGTCGATCGGGGTCGTACGCCCCGACTCCACCGCGCGCCGGTAGATGAAGGAACCCACGGCCAGATCGAGGATGCCCAGCCCGAAGGGGGAGAAGATGCGCGGCTTGCTGTCGTCGAACTCCAGTTTGCCGAGCACCGCCTGGGCCAGGGTCCCGTCGATGAAGTCGCGGTGGCCGCAGGCCTGTTCGGCCAAGTGCGGGGAGGTCTGGGCGGTTAGGCAGTGGTCGAAGTCGTCGACCACGTTGTGCGATGCCAGGACGATCTCGGGGGCGATGTCGCGCAGCGAGATGTTGAGCACCGTCTGCTTGGCGGAGAAGACGTCGAGGCCGCTGATGTAGGGCGTGGCAGCCGTCGTGGCCAGAACGACCACGTCCGCGCCGCGCACCGCGGACTCCAAGCTGTCCGCCCCCGTCGCGGGAATCCCCAGCGTTTCGCGGGAGTACGACACCAGCGCATCCGCGTAGCCGGGCACCTGGTCGTACACCGCGAACTCGCCGATCTTCCACTGCCCGGCGGTGAAGAACTCCAGGATGTTGCGCGCGATCACACCCGCGCCGACGACAGCGATCCGCTCCGCGTGGGTGGACCCGTGCAGGGTCGAGGCGCCCAGGACGCAGGAGGCCGCGGTGCGGGCGGCGCTGATCTGGGACGCCTCCAGGCAGGCGAACGGATACCCAGTGGCATAGTCGTTCAGCAGGAGTACCGCGGAGGCACGGGGAACGTTGCGCGCGACGTTGTCCGGAAAACTCGCGATCCACTTGATGCCGGCCACGTCGTGATCGCCGCCGAGGTACGCGGGCAGCGCGATGATCCGTGCCGAGGGCTTCTCGGGGAACCGCAGGAAGTAGCTGTTGGGGTTGATCGACTGCCCCGACTCGTGGGCCAGGTAGGCCTCTTTCACGACCTGGAGGATGTCCTGCCGTGACTCGGCGATGACCTCGCGGGCCACCGTACCGCTGACTACATCGAACGTGAACAAGGTGTCTCCTTCTCGGGGCTCTGCCGGCGCGCAAGCGTGTTGACAGCAGGAGTGGGGTCGATGCCGAAGCGAGCGGCGGCCCAGTCGTCGTCGTACACGGTGTCGAGATAGCGCTCGCCCATGTCCGGTGCGATGGCCACCACCCGGGAGCCGGCGGGAATGTTGGGCGCGGCCCGATGCACCGCCGTGAACACCGAGCCGGTCGAGCCACCGGCCAGCAATCCGTGCCGCCGGGCGAGCATCCGGCAGGTGCGTACCGCCTCGGTCTCCTCGATCAGCACGACCTCGTCGACCAGGCCGGGGCGGCAGATCTCGGGACGGCGGCTGGTACCCAGGCCGGGAATGTGACGGGGACCCGCGGGGGTTCCGAAGGTGACCGAGCCGAGCGTGTCGACGGCGATGATCCTGGTGTGGGGCGAGACCTCACGGAAGTACCTGGCGCACCCGGTCAGGGTGCCGGTCGTGCCCGCGCCCACGAACAGGAAGTCCACGTTCTCTATCGCGGCAAGAATCGCTGCGGCTGTACGGGTCTGATGGACCCTCGGATTGGCGGGGTTGGCGTACTGATTGGGCCACACCAGCAGGGGATCGTCCGCCAGCATGCGCTCGATGAGGGCGATGCGCGTGCCCAGGAAGCCCCCGTTCGCGTCCCGCTGGTCCACCACTGCGACGGCCGAGCCGAGGGCACGCATCAACGCCACATTGTGCGGTGCGGCGTTGACGTCGGTCACGCAGCTGAAGGCGTAGCCCTTCGCGGCGCAGACCATGGCCAGGGCGACGCCCAGGTTCCCCGACGAGGACTCGACGACGCGTCCGCCCGGAGAGAGCAGACCGCGCCGCTCGGCGTCCTCGATCAGCCCGACCGCCGTCTTGAGCTTCACGGAGCCAGCCGGATTCAGTCCCTCGATCTTGAGATACAGCTCGCTTCCCGGGAGGACGTCGGTGAACCTCAGGAAGACGTCATCGGTGACGAGATCGCAAACGGAATCCTTGATCACTGGCTTCCCTGGCGCGGCTGTATCAGAGCCTCCAGAACCGCCATGGCGCTGGTGAGCTTCATCTCCGCCTGGGTCCAGGCTAGCGACCGGTCGCCCTCCAGTACCTCCGAGGAGATCTCGTCACCGCGATGGGCCGGCAGGTCGTGCATGAGCACGGCACCCGGCCAGCGGCTCATGAACGCCCCGTCGATGTGCAAGTAGCGGAATTCCTCACGCCAGTTCGCGTTGGGCTTCGATGTCCCGGTGGTCTGCCAGCGGGCCGTGTACACCACGTCGACGGCGTCGGGGGCCTCGTCGAGCGCGTGGACCTGCCGGATCGAGGAGCCGCGTTCGGCGGCCCGGGCGCGGGCACGGACCAACTCGGCCTCGGGCACGCCGTAGCCGGGCGGGGTGAGCAGGGTCAGCTCGATCCCGGTGTAGTGGACCAGGCCGTGCGTCAGCGCCACGGCACTGTTGTTGCCCTCGCCGACATACAGCACCTTGATGCCGTCCAGGGCGCCGAAGTGCAGGCCCATGGTTGCGAGGTCGCAGATGCCCTGGGTGGGGTGCTCCTCCTGACCCATGGCATTCACCACGGGAATGCCGCCGGCCCAGGAGAGGGTCTTCAACCGGGCCACGGGGCCCGCGGTGCGCGCGACCAGGATGTCGAGCATCCGCCCGAAGACGCGGCCGGTGTCCTCCACGGACTCGCCCGTCTCCAGCTGGAGGTCGTGCGGGCCGTAGCTGATGACCTGGCCGCCGAGGCGCAGCGCAGCGGTGGTGAACGCCGTACGGGTGCGGGTGGACGTCTTGGTGAACAGGATGCCCGCGATCTTCCCCCGCAGCGGTTCGTCGTGACCCGTCCGGTCGGTGAAGAACTCACGGGACCGATGCACCAGTTGGTCCAGTTCCTTGTCCTCCAGGTCGGCCAGGGAGAAGATCCCCGACTCCGAAGCACGCTCAGGCAGTCCCAACAGGGATCGGCCTGTTGCCACCATGTCTCACATCTCCTATAGGCGTTGTCACAACAACCCGGCGGACGTGAAGGCGTCCCGCGCCCCGGCCACGTCCAGCACTCCAACGGATTCGAACAGGTGAAAGGTGTGCCGCGCGGAAGACCGGACGCCGCGACGCAGTTGCTCGGGGGCATAGCAGTCGGTGACGATCTCGCGCACGGCCGCGTCGCCCAGCCCTGCCGCGCCGAGGGAGGTACGCACGGGCACCAGGTCGGGCGTGAGGCTGCGGCTGACCAGCTCCGGCAGGCAGCGCGCGGCCCGCACGCGGAGTGCCGGGCTCATGCCCTGCCAGAGTTCCTTGAAGAAGGCGGCGAAATAGGCGTGGTGGCGGCCTTCGTCCTCGGCGTGATCACGGACGACCTCGCGGACGGTGCCGACCACGAAGGGGTCCTTCGGTATGTCCTTGAGGATCGAGGTGACTAGCGTTTCGAAGACGACCACCTGGAGCAGCTGCACAAGGACGGGCTCGCCGGGCAGGACCTCGGCGCCGATTGCGTCGAGGCGGCCGAGGAACGGCGCGAAGTCGTAGTCGGGCGTCTCGATGCCGGTCGCGCCGCTCACCTGTTCCACCACGTCGAGGCTGTACAGCGCGTGATAGGCCTCGTCGCAGTAGATCTTGTACGCGTCCAGGCGCACCGAGGACGGCAGGTGCAGCCCCGAGGTGCCGTCCGCAATGCGACCGGCGGCGCGGTTCACCACGCTCGTCTCGAAGTGCATCGTGAACAGCATGTACTGGTAGAGATGCCGGGTTACGAGGGCGAACCGCTGCCGCGGGTCCAGCGCCCGCACCAGCGGATGGTCCAGGTACGGGATCAGCTTCTCAGGAAAGAGGGTCTTTCCCGCTTCCAGTTCATCCCCGATCACGCGCCGCGGGTCGGTCCGCACTCCTGCCTTTTCGTACCAGCCGTCCAGCGGCGACCCCATTGCAACCCTTCCAGCCTTGTCAATTCCCTGTTACCGCGGACACGATCAGCCACAGTCCGACGGCGCACAAACCGGTCCCCGCACACCTCTCCAGGACCTTTCGCCATCTCCCTTCGCGGAAGATGTCGCCCATGCGCGCCGCGAGAACGCCATAGGCGAGCAGCGACAGGAAACTCAGGGCGATGTGAATCGAAGCCAGCAGCGTGGCGGCCCCGAGCGCCGACCCGTGGGAGGGCAGGAACTGCGGGAGCAGGGAGGTGTAGAAAACGCCGACTTTAGGGTTTCCCAGGCTCGTCAGCGCGCCCTGCCGCCAGTCCCGGCCGACGGGCAGCTCGGGCTCCGCCGCCCGGGACGCGGCGATGAGCGCCTGCACCCCGAGCAGGACGAGATAGGCGGCGCCGGCCACTCTGAGCATGGCAAAGAGCGCCGGAGAGCCAGCGACGGCGGCCGCGAGTCCCGCCGAGGACAGCAGGGCCCACGCGGCCAGCCCCGTACATACGCCAGTGGTGGTCCGGACAGCGCTCCCGGGGCCGCCGCTCAGGGTGTTGCGCACCACGACGAGCGTGTCGGCTCCAGGGACAACCACCACCAGCGCGGCCAGCGCCGTATACCCCGCGATGTCAGCCAATGTACCGCACCTCGGCCGAGCGTGGGCCGGGCGACGCCACACCGAAGATCAGATCCCAGCGAATGTCGTTCGCCGTCACAAAGAGCGCGGAACGGGACCGTATGAGCGAGCACGAGGCCATCTGAATTCTCCCACCGTTAGGAATTCAACGAACGCCGCTTGTGGCGGCCTCGCAAGACTCACCCGCTGCCCTCGCCGAACTCCAGTTCCGCAGACATCATCTCCATGCATTGCATGAACATGAGTGCAGCTTGATGCATGTGTGGGCGGAGGATTGCCGTCCTTCAGCTTCCTGCAGTTCAGCAAACTGGGCCGGGCCGTGATGGACCGGCATGCCGCCGCACCGCACAGTGGAAGAACGTCGAAGCGGCTGTCGCACGGCCTCGAAGAACCCGAGAGAAGAGACCGCCCTTGTCCGCACTTCCCCCCGCCACCGGTACCCATGTCCCCCTGAGCCGCCGCTCCGTATCCGGGCCGTTGCGCATCGGTGTCCTGGTCTCCTCGACCGGCGCCAACCTCAGCACCCTGCTCGGCATGCAGGACGCACACCCGGGCGAGTTCGAGGTCTGCCTCGTCGCCTCGCACGGGGAGCGGGTCAAGGCCCTGGACGTGGCGCGCCGGGCCGGCGTCGAGGCGTGGACCGGCGACTTCGACCGCCACTGCGGCACCGCGTCGGCCGCGGGCGACCCGGAGGCCCGCGCGCGCTACCGGGCCCGGGCCCGGGAATGGCACGACGGCCTGGAAACACGGCTGGCCGACTGGGAGCGGTGCAACGGCGAACTGGACCTGATGGTCCTCGCCTACCACCGCTGGATCGAGGGCCGGCTCCTGGAGCGCTATCAGGGCCGCATGATCAACCAGCACCCGGCCGACCTCTCGGTCCTGTCCGACCGGGGCACACGGGAGTTCATCGGCAAGGATCCCGTACGGCTCGCCATGGCGGCGGGCCGTCCCACGACTCGTACCTCCTGCTTCCTGGTCGACACGACCCGGGACGGGGGCGCGGTGCTGGCCATGGGACCGGAGGTGCCCGTGGCGGGACGGCGGCCGACCCCGGAGGACGCCTGGCAGCAGGAGCTGGCGCAGAAGAGCCGCAGCGACCGCCCCTGCCTGCAGTGGACCGTGCGGGCGTTCGCGGCCGGGCGGCTCGCGCTCAGCGACAGCACACACTCTGACGGAAGCCGCGTCGTCGTGGTGGACGGACAGCCGACGCTGTTGGGCGGTCGGCGGTTGACCGAGGAAGCATCCGCATGACCGAATCCAAGAACTCAGACCGCATTCCCGGCTTCGCCGGGGCGGGCAACCTCGTCTACCGCGAGCCCGAGGTCCCCCGGTTCGTCTCGGGCGAGGGCTGCTGGCTGACCGCCGGCGACGGACGCCGGTACCTGGACGCGGAGGCCGCCAACGGCACGGTCGCCTGGGGCTACGACGGCGAGCTGCTGCGTGAGGCGCTGGCGCGCTGTGAGCAACTGCCGGCTCTGCCTTCCTTCTGCGAGTCCGAACTGAGGCTGAAGGTGTTGTCCCGGCTGGAGCGACTCGTGTCGGGTGTCCTGAGCACCCCCGGGCGCGTGGAACTGGACCTCGGCGGCGCGCAAGCGATGGAAACAGCGCTGCGCATAGCCTTCGCGGCCAACGGGCCCGGCACGGTCGTCGTCTTCGAAGGTGCCTTCCACGGCCGCTCCGGAGTGACGAGCATGCTCAGTTCGAGCCCCCGCTACCGCGAACTGCTCGCCGCGTGGGGCCTTGAGGTGGTCCGGCTGCCCAGCCCGGACTGCCGGCGGTGTCCGCATCCCCCTGTCGGCGGCGGGTGTACGGTCGGCTGCCGCAAGGCCGTCGCCCGCTGGGGATCCGAGCTGACCGGGGTCGGCGGCAACGGCTTCCGCCGCAAGGTGTCGGCGTTCGTCTTCGAATCCGTACAGAACGTCGGCGGCATGGTGGAGCCCGACCACGGGTTGCTGCGCTCCGCCGTGGACCATGCGCGGGAGCAGGGCGCGGTGGTCATCGCAGACGAGATCTTCACGGGCATGCACCGGGTCGGACCGCGCTGGGGTTTCCAGCGGGCCGGCGTCACTCCGGACGTCGTGGTGACCAGTAAGGGCCTGACCAACGGCGGTGCGGCGCTGAGTATGGTCTGGTCGCGCGAGCCCTTGGGCCATCCCGACCAGTACCGCCCCGGCAGCCACTCCTCCACGTACATCGGCATCCCGAGCGCACTCGCCGTCGTGGACACGGTGCTGGACCGCTGGGAGCGGTGGACGACAGTGGACAAGGACATCCTCCTGCTGGAGGAGGCGATGCGGGAACGGCTGACCGCGGTCGCGACGCGTCACCCCGCCCTGGTCCGCGAGGTCGATACGATGGGCGGCACGGCTCGTATCGTCCTCAACGGACCGCACGCCAGCCGGCTGCGTCACCTCTTCCGCTCCGCACACCCCGAGGCCGGGGTCCTCGTCGCCACCACCGGCATGGCACCCGACGTCATCAACGTGCATCCGCCTCTGGTCATCCGGGAGGCTGAACTCGATGTGTTCGCCGAGGTCTTCGACACCGCACTGAACGGACTTGCGTGATGGGAGTGGAGACGGAACGCAAGTTCCTGGTGCGCCGCGGCTGGCGCGAGGCGGTGGTCCGGACACGGGAAATCCGCCAGGGCTACCTGTCCGAGGACCCCGACCGGGCCGTGCGGGTACGGATCACCGACGGGCAGTCCGCGGTCCTCACCGTCAAGGGCCCCCGCCAGGGCGCGCTCAGGCCCGAGTTCGAGTACCCCGTACCGCTCGCCGACGCCGAGGAGATCCTCGGACGGCTGTGCCCACAACCGCTCGTGGAGAAGGTGCGGCACTACCTCGGTGTGCCGTACGACGGCTGGACTGTGGACGAGTTCTTCGGCTCCAACTCCGGCCTCGTCCTGGCCGAACTCGACGCGGACGACGCCCAGTCCGTCACCGACCTGCCTCCATGGATCGCCGAGGAGGTCACCGAGGACCTCCGCTTCGACAACTCCCGTCTGCACGGGAATCCGTATCCCGGCTGGGCACCGCCGGCGCCCGTCGCGACGCGGTTGCGGGACCCCGCCGACGCGGATCTGGTGATCTTCGACAACGACGGCGTACTGGTCGACTCGGAGCCGATCGCCAACCGCGTACTCGCCGCCCTGCTCACCGAATCCGGGTTCCCCACCACCTTCGAAGACAGCATCCGCCGCTACATGGGCGGCACCCTGGACCGCGTGCGGGCCTTGGTCCGCGCGGAAACGGGACGCGAGCTCCCGGCCGGCTTCGCGGAGCACTACCGGGAGCGCCTGAAGGCAGCGTTCGAGCGGGAGTTGTGCCCCGTCCCCGGGATAGTGGACATCCTGACCGCCCTGGGCGAGCGCGGAACGCCGTTCTGTGTCGCGTCGAGCTCACCACGAGACCGTCTCGACCTCGCCCTGCGGGTCACCGGGCTCGCCCCGCACTTCGGGCACCGTGTGTACTCGGCGGACGACGTCCTGCGTGGAAAGCCGGCTCCGGACCTCTTTCTGCACGCCGCCGTGCGCATGGACGTCGACCCGGCCCACGCAGTGGTGATCGAGGACAGCATGCCGGGGGTCGACGCGGCGGTGGCCGCCGGCATGACAAGCATCGGCTTCGCGCCCCTGGCTCCGGCCGACCGCCTCAGCCGAGCGACGTACGTGGTGCGGGACACCGTGGGCCTTGCGGACTGCCTCGGCCTCCCCAGGGCGGAGCGGGCCTGAGCGGTCCGGTCAGCCGGCAGCGGCGTTGCCCTCCTCATGGACATCGTCGGCGTCCAGGATCCCTGAGGTGGCAATCAGCACGCCCAGCTGGCAGCGGCTGCGCGCGCCGAACTCCTCGTAGATCTTGGCGATATGGCCACGGCAGGTCCGTACGCTCACTCCCATGCGGCGGGCGATGGCGTTGTCGGTCTCGCCCTCGGCAAGCAGCTTGATGATGGACATGCGGACGTCGGACAGCAGGGTCTTCACTTCGGACACCCGGTTGTGGGCCGAGAACGGCGTCGCGTCATTCCAGAACCGCTCGAAGACGGAGACCAGGAACTTGACGACGGCCGGCTGGTGGATGACGAGCGCGATCTGACGGTCACCGCGGGCCGGAATGAAGGCAATCTTGCGATCAAAAATGATCAGCCGATCGGTGCATTCGCCGACGGTGCGCACGTCCCCGCCGTGACTGGTGACCTGTTTGACGTACTGCCGGGTGGCAGTATGGAAGCGGGCTGAATGCTGATAGATGGTGCACATCTGGACACCGCGCTCCAGCATGGCGCGGGTGGGTTCCCAGGACGCGGCCAGACTCTCGGCGTTGCGGCCGCCGCCGGGCTGCACCGTGAGCACTTCCTCCGTGCAGCGCGCGGCCGCGACCTCCAACTCGGCATTGATGGCGTCGAGCCCGGCAATCGTGCTGAACTCGTTCCCGTCCTCGGTTTCGTGGATGGCCTCGTGGTACGTGACCTGATAGCGGCCGAGGTCGGCGCGGAGATGTTCCGCCTCGCGTTCGAGGCGTTCGATCTGCTGGTCCAGCGGGACCAGCAGCCGGGAGGCCGCGCTACGGGGGGCGGAGACGCCGAAGGTGTTTCCCTCTCCGAGCAGGGGGACCAGCAGCTCGTACTTGCTGAGCCACTCGGCGGCCGCAGCGGTACGCCCCTCGCTCCAGCCCAACATGTCCGCCGCCGCGGACAGGTCCAAGTGCCGTTGACGGACCATCAGCCGGTAAAGCTCGACCGAATCGACCTCTCCGATACATTCACCCTCGTCGGCGCTATGTGTACGCAGCATTCTTCCCCCGTAGCGGTTGTCATGCGACCGAGTCGCACCGTGCTCATGCCAAGGACGCGAACTCGTCCAGCATCGATTCCAATTCCGCGCCGAAGCGTGCCACTCGGTCTCCAGGCACCCACGGCGGGAACTCGATCCGTCCGGACATTCCGAGATCCGCTCGGTCTGTGAACAGAACGGTCCACGGCCAGCGCACTCCCAGCGGGCTTACGGACAGGGACCGCACCGTACAGCCCGGGACAGAGAGCGCGGTGGCCGGATCGCGGTCCCACGCAATGACCAGCGGTGCAACGGATCGGGTCTCGCGCAGGCCCAGTTCGGCCATCAACGCGGGGAAGGGCACTCTCGACATCTCGCGCGCCTCGGCGATCACCTCGCGGGCCCGGCGCAGTGCGTCGTTCGGGCCAGGGGTGACGCGACCGTCTCCGGGAGGCAGGCCGAACGGAACGGTCGTCAGGAAGTATCCTGCGGCGGCGGCGTCGGCAGGTTCGTTCCGGTCAGCCACTGTGAGCGCGAACCGCCCGCCGGTCTCCGCCAGTTGACACACCGGCTCAAGAGTTGCAGCCAAGGTGACCGCGAACACCGTTGTGCCGTTGCGCCGCGCGCAGTCGCGCACCTTGGACCAGACACGTGGGCCAACCGCCAATTCCGTGACACTGCAGGAGCTCTGTACCGGACCGCTCTCTCCCTCACCTAGCGGCGGCAACCAGGCGCGTATCCGGTCGGCCGCGGCGCACACGGCCAGCTTGCCCTCGGTGGAATCGAGGTAACTCCGCTGCCTGTGCGCATAGTCGGCATGGCCATGCTCCTCCGAGCGGGAAGGGGCATGGCCGCTCAGTGCGGCCGTGAGCTCTTCGAGTACGACCCGAGCGCTCCATGCGTCGATCACCAGATGGTGCCAGACGAGCAGCACGCGGACCGTGTCCGGTGCGGCGAGCACGGCAGCGCGGACGAGCGGCCCCTTGGTGACGTCGAAAGCCGGGCGCTGCAATTCGGCCAGCAACTGCTGCCAGCCGTGCTCCAGGCTCTCCCCGGGCGCCACGGACCGCACCGCGACGGAGACCGGTTCACCATCGGTCACGAACAGCGCGCCGCCCTCGTCGATGCATCCGCGAAAGACAACGTGCCGGTTGAGAACGGCCGTCAGCTCCCGGGCTGTTCGGTCGGGGTCGACGGGGCCGGTCAGCTCCAGTGCCACGGACTCGTGGAAGGACCCGGGAGCAGCGCTGATCAGCTCTGCTGCCCACATCCCGGCCTGGCCCGGCGTCAAGGGTGCCTCGCTCTGTCCCGCGTTCTCGTCGTCCGACGCGTCGTCGACGGGCATCGCCGATACCTTCGCCGCCAGGTCGGCCAAGGTCTCCGCTTCGAGAACGTGGGCGGCCGTAACGGCTCGGCCGGTCGCCGATCGCAAGGCGATGGACAGCCGCGCCGCCTGCAGCGAGTCGCCACCTATCTCGGCGAACCCGAGGTCCAGTGCCGAGGGCGGTGTGTGGGGAAGCAGAGCGCGGCAGGCGTCCTCGACGGTTCGCTCGTGCTCGTTCCGGGCCGGGCGCGCCGGCGCGTCGTTCGGCTGCGGAAGCGCGGCGCGGTCGAGCTTGCCGTCGCTGGTCATCGGTATCCGTTCCAGCGCGAAGAAGCGCCGGGGTACGGCCTGTGCGGGAAGCTCCTCGGCCAGGCGCGCCCTGATCACGGTCCAGAGGTCGCCGGTGGCTTCGCCGACGGCGTCGGAAAGCACCACAAAGGCCGTCAGCACCAACGGGCCACCAGGGCTCGTCGGCCGCGCGAGGACGGCGACGTCCGATATCTCGTCGAGCCGCCTGAGCGCGACCTCTGTCTCCGCCGGTTCGATCCGGACGCCGTCGATCTTGAGCTGATCGTCGATCCTGCCGAGGAAGGTCAACTCGCCCTCGACGTCGGCAACGACGAGATCACCGGTCCGGTACATCAGACCGTCGCCGTCGGCGGCGGCCACGAAGCGTTCGGCGGTTCGGCTCGGATCGTGCAGGTAGCCGAGGGCCAGGCCACGGCCGGCGACGCACAGCTCTCCGGGCTGTCCCGGACCGACCGGAGCGAGGCGATCGTCGAGCACGAAGCCGCGGTTGCCTTCGATCACCGATCCGATCGGTGTCCGCCGCTGCGGTTCGGTACATCGCTCGGGAACCGTGTACAGCGTGGCGCACACGGTGGTCTCGGTCGGGCCGTACCCGTTGACGACGACCACATCGGGCATACATGACTGCAGATCAACCAGCAGTCCGATGGGAATCGGCTCGACGCCGGTCAGAAGACGCCTCAGCCGGGGGGCGGGACCACCGCTCACGACCCGGTCGCGCAGCGAAGGGAGGAACTGAGGAGGCAGGTACGCCGAGTCGATGTGGTGCTCGGCCAAGTAGTCGAGCGTGGCGTCGATGTCACGGCGGTGCGCGTCCGGCACAGGCACCACGGTCCCGCCGTTCAGCAACGCACTCCACATCTCGTACACGGAGACATCGAACCCGGGCGACGTCCACCAGCTGTGCCGCGCTCCCGGGCTCAGCGGCGCGCGGCTCTGGAACGCCGCCAGCAGGTTGTGGACGCCGCGTGCCGGAACCACGACACCCTTGGGCCTGCCGGTGGAACCGGAGGTGTAGATGACGTAGGCCGGATCATCATCGTCCGTGGCGGGATCGTGCCGCCCCGGGTCTGGTGAGCCGGGTGCGGCCGATGTTTCCGAGAGGCGCAGGGCCGCACGGAGGTCATCGTCGTCGGCCTGGAGAACAACCGAGGGCCGGGCGTCCTCCAGGATCTGCTCACGCCGCCTTGCGGGGCCCGACACATCGATCGGGAGATACGTCGCGCCGACCGCCACTGCGGCCAGCACACCGACGACGAAGCCCGAGCCGACGGGCATCTCGACTGTGACGAGATCACCCGCACCGACCTTCCGCATGCACAGACGGTCCGCCAACATGGCTGCGGCAACAGCAAGTTGCCGGTAGTCGAGGGCTCCCTCCGGGCCAACATAAGCCTCGCGGTCGGGGTGGGAACCGGCGACCCGGACGAACGTCCGCCACAAGTTGCCATGTGTCACAGTGGGACCTCCTCGCGCGATGGTGCAGAGCACGTCTCCGCCACCAACTTGGCCGTCTGCTCGGGTTGTTCCAGCCAGAAGAAGTGACCTGCCGACAGCACCGTGAAATGGGCGCCGGGGATGGTGGAGGCCAGCTTCTCACCCGACTCGACAGGAACGAGGCGATCGGTGTCGCCGTGTACGACGTGCGTCGGCACATTGATTCGGTGCAGTCGCTCAGCGGTGCTGTGAAGAGCGACTGCACCAATCTGCAGAGCCGTCGTCCGCGGGTCCACTGGCAGTGTCAGAGCGGCATCGCGGTACTCCTCCCAGGCGCCCCGGCGCACCCGCTCCGGGTCCTTTACCCCGACGCGAAAGATGTTGCGCAGCGTCGCCGGCTTGTCGCCGTGGACGATGGCCGAAGCCAGTACATCCGAGGCAAGGGCCGGTGAACCGGCCCCGCCCGTGTGGGTGCAGCCGAGCAGCAGACTCTCCACCCGGTTCGGATGGCGCAGAGCCAACTCCTGAGCGACAACGCCCCCCATCGACACCCCCATGACGTGCGCACGCGGCCAACCGAGCTCGTCGAGCAGGCCAACGGCATCGTCGGCAAGATCAGCCACTGTGAAGGACTCGCACGCCAACGCCGAGTATCCAACACCGCGATGGTCGTAGGCCACCACGTCGAACGAAGCGGCGAGCAGCGACATCAGTCGCTTTCCCCAATGGAGATGCGTTGCCGCTGTCCCCTGTACGAGCAGCAACGGTGATCCCGCTCCACGACGGATGTGCTTAAACGATCTTTCCGTAGGCACGGAGCGTGAGCATAGCGAGGGAAGTCGAGAACTGACACTCCTTTCAGGAGGACTTACCGGCTTTCCCTCGCCTTCACTTCAGGATTAATCAGGCATCTCCTCACGATTAATCGGGCGAAACGGATAGCGGAGACACCACTGCGAGTGGTGTCAGTCAGCCCACATGGGATGGGGGTAGCGAACTGCCGTCCTGTGGCGTTAACCTCGATGTTTCCGTTGGTTCATCCGTCGGACCGATTCGCCTTGTTTGGGCTGGGGTGGGCAAGCCGAAGGCCCGGCTGACGCGTCGGGTGGGCGCCGGGTTCCACGGCTCCGGAGATGGTGGGGTGCTCGTCGGGACAGTACGTCGCTGCTCGTCAGCCTTGGTTCGGCAAGGCCTGCAGCTACTCGAACGCGTTGGTGATCACGTCGGTCCAGGGCCAGTGGCGGGCGAGGCGGAGGTATCGGCGGCCGTTGATAACCAGCTGGGCGGCGGCGGAGAACAGCCGCAGCCGCAGGCGCTTGGGTTCCCACAGGCGGGCCTGGCCCGTCAGGGCGAGCATGGGCATCCAGGCCAGCAGGTCGAGCGCGAGCTGGATGATCTCCAGCCGGATGCGTACTGGGCGGCATCTTGCAGGGGCAGGTTGCGCAGGCCGGTGTCGCGGGCGGCGCGGATGCGGTCCTCAGCGCGGGCGCGCTGGCGGTGCCGCAGCTCCAGGCGCCCGATCGGTGTGCCGGTGGCGTTGGTGGCGAAGCAGGTCAGCCGCATGCCGTCGGCGTCAGTAAGGCGCAACTGGGCGCCGGAATACGAGCGTTCCTTGCGGACGATCAGCCGCATGCCCTTCGGCCAGCCCTTCAGGACGTCACCGGCGAGCTCGGCAACCCAGGCGCCGTCGCGGGCCTTGTCGTCCGGCTTGGTGGCTGGTGTCCAGGCCGATGCCGGGACCAGGAGCACGGCGGGTTGGATGGCGTCAGCGATGGTCATCCCCACCGACTAGGCGCTTGAGGTCTTCTCATCCACAATTTGTTGTCTATGCCGAGGTCGCCAGTTGCTCGATGCCGAGGTGTCTCGGCTTCGTCCGCTCCCAGGAACAGCAGCATCCGCGCAAGTACCGCCGGTGGCAGCGCGAGGCGCCCATGCACCTGTGGCAGATGGACCTGGTCGATGGAGCTCCCGCCGTCCTACTCTGCCTCGGGTTCGGAAAGCGCCAAGCCGATACGACGTCAGCCGGGCGGCCGCACCCCCGTGGAGAGCCGCAGGCGAGAACGGATCGAGGTTATGGGCGCTGGCATTCTTGTGGGACCGTTACAATCTGAACGGTCGGATGGTGACTGGAGCGCTCGACGGGTGGGGTTCCGAGTCCAGACGCAGCAGGCTACCTGCAGGCAGAGCGGTCATGTCCGCGTTGTCGTGCTTCCGCTGGACCCGGGGCGGCACAGATGAAGTACCTCGGAGGACGGTGGGGAGCGCAGGGGGAGCGCGGACGCCTTTGGACCTGCCAGTACGAGGCATCATGAGCGAACGTTGCTCATACACTCTGATCAGGCAAAACGAGATGTGACAGGCTTGCGCAGCACGGGATGGCACGATCAATCCCGTACTCGTAATGCGTAGGTCGAGGGTTCGATTCCCTCAGGCGGCTCCAAGGTGAACCGCAGGTCAAGTCTCTGACCTGCGGTTTTTCGTTCTCTTGACCTTGGAAATCCCCCAGATCGGACGCCCTCGTTCTATGCATCGCAATGCGTAGGCTAGCGGTTTAGTTTCAGTGGCGAAGCTGTGTGGCCAGGGCCCCTGACCTGGTCATGTCCCGACGGCTGCAGGTTTTGATCACCTTTGGCGTCCGGCTCTAGTGGACGGGCGGTGGACGAGACTGCACAGGTGCTGCAACTGGGGCAGAGGTAGGGGCGG
The DNA here is from genome assembly GCF_024436035.1 of Streptomyces humicola. Lineage (GTDB taxonomy): Bacteria > Actinomycetota > Actinomycetes > Streptomycetales > Streptomycetaceae > Streptantibioticus_B > Streptantibioticus_B humicola. The sequence goes on along the minus strand of NZ_JANFNG010000006.1, from coordinate 143,744 downwards.
TGATGGTGGGGTGAACAGTGGCGAGGTGTTATTGCACGTCTACAAGTGCGTGGGTTCCGACGATTTTCAGTTCGTCCCGCGGCTGGTCAGTGGCACTGAGCGGACGGCCCTCGTCGAGAAGGCCCTGTTCTCCCGAGGCGTTCGGGCTTCATTGCCTCGCTGTTCTGGCCGCGGGAAGGGGTGGAGGCGGCCCTGCGGAAGCGGACCCCTCAAAGTACGGCCGTGCGCCCACCGCTTCGAGTGCCGGTCAGCCCGCGGTTCGGCAGCGGACCGCGGGGGCGAGCGCCAGCTGGCCCAGCGCGGCCAGTACGCACAAGGCGATGCAGCCGTACCAGAGGACCGGAGCGCCGATGGCGAGCAACCGGGTGCCGACGACGGGGGCGATCAGGAATCCGGTTCCCCACGCCATGCCGAGCAGCCCGTTGTATCGGCCGCGCAGGTTCTGTGGGGCGAGGTCGGCAACGATGGAGGCGGTGACGGCGAAGACGAGGATCTCGCCCAGTGACCAGACCGCGACGGCGACGGCATAGCCGGCGGTCGCCGAGGCGATGCTCGCCAGCGCGTTCCCGCAGGCGGCGATGAGGAATCCCGCCGCGAGAACGTGGCTCTTGTCGAAGCCGGAGAGCTTGTGGCCGATGATCGGTTGCATGGAGACCACGACGATGCCGTTGACCGCCATCACCCAGCCGTAGGCTTCGCCGGACAACCCCGAATGCCGCATCGCCAGCGGCAAGGTGGCGAAGGCCTGTTGGAAGACGATCGCATACAGGACGACGACCCCGGCGAAGGCGAGCATCGTGTGGTCGCGGACGACGGTGAGCAGGCTCCCGGCGGCCCGGTCGGCACCGGAGGTATGCGTCTCGGGGACGGCGAGCCACACCATCAGCCCGAAGATCGCACACGCTCCGGCGTCGATCCAGAACAGCAGATGGAAGCCGTGCGTGGCGATGTATCCACCGAGCATCATCGCTGCTGAGAAGCCGAGGTTGACCGACCAGAGGAGCAGTCCGAAGGCCCGGGTACGGTCCGCGACGGGTACGGCGTCGGCGACGAGCGCCTGGGACGCGGGCCGGTAGAGGTCGATGGTGATGCCGAGCAGGAATCCGCACAGTGTGATCACGGCGATGCTTCCGGTGGAGCCCAGCAAGACAAGGACCGCACCATTGGCCAGCATGCCGCCGGTGAGTGCGGCACGGCGTCCGAAGCGGTCCGCGATGATGCCGCCGAGCGGTTGCGAGATGACCGACCCGACGCCGACGATGCCGAGGACAAGTCCCGTCGTGGGGACCGAAAGCCCCCTTACACCGGTGAGGTAGAGGCTGAGGAACGGGTTCACCATGGCGCCGAGACGGTTGACCAGGCTGCCGCACCACAGCACCCAGAAGGCGCTGGGCAGTCCACCCACACGGATTCTCACCGCCGAGCGCAGACGTCCCCGGGCTTCGGTGCCGGCGCGGCCGGGCGCCTCGACCTTGCTCACGGCAGCTCTCCGTTCCTCTCTTCGCCTGTCTCGCCTGCCGTCGCCGCGCTGGAGATGAGCGCGGCTCGGTCCACCTTGCCGTTGGTGGTCGTGGGTAGGGTCTCCACCAGGCGTATTTCCCGGGGGACCATGTAGGAGGGAAGCCTGTCAGCGCAGAATTCGCGCAGGCTCGCCGCGTCGGCGGCGGGCGCATCATTCGACACCACGACGAAGCCCCCGAGCACCGTGCCCGATGCGGCGTGCGGAAGTGGAACGGCGGCCGCTGCGGTGGCTCCCGGGAATTCCAGCAACCGGCGCTCCACCTCGCCGAGTTCGACGCGATTGCCGTTGATCTGCACCTGGGAGTCCGACCGTCCGCAGAAGTACAGCTCGCCGTCGTGCCCGCGGTAGGCGACATCGCCGGTGCGCAGCACCAGCTGCCCGGATTGAGGGCAGAGAGGATCGGGCACCAGCGCGGCCCGGGTCGCGGCGGGGTCGTCCCAGTAACCGGAGAAGAGAGCAGGGCTGCGAAGGTACAGCTCACCGGGAACGCCCGGTTCGTCGATGACATGCCCTGCCTCGTTGACAAGCAGGAGTTCGGCGCCGCGATGGCCGCTGCCGATGGACAGCCTCTCCAGGTCGTCGGGGAGTGGATCGGGAACGTCGGCGAAGGAGCATGCCATCGACTCGGTTGCGCCATAGCAGTTGATGATGCGCACCTGCGGCAACAGCTCGCGGATTCGGCGGAGTTCGGGCAGTGGGAACTCCTCGCCGCAGAAGAGGATGCCGCGCAGCCCGTCGAGCGCGGCCACCTTCTCCGGTTCGTATCGCAGTGCCTGCTGCCAGATCGACGGAACGCCGTTGACCTGCGTGGCGCCGGTTTCACGGAGGACGCGCAGGAAATTGCGGGGCCAGCGGACGAGTTGCTGCGCCACCGGTACGACCGCGGCGCCGGATCCGAGTGCCAGGCCGATGTTGAGCAGCGAGAAGTCGAATTGCAGCGGTGAGGTGCTGGCCACCCGGTCCCGGGGGGTGACGATGCGGTACTCCAGCATGGCCCGATAGAAGGAGACCACTGCGCGATGGCTCATCACCACGCCCTTGGGGCGGCCGGTGGTGCCCGAGGTGAAGATCATGTAGGCGGGGTCGGTGACGCATGCCTCGCGGCGCAGGGAGCGGCCGGTCGGCGGGCGTTCGACGACGGTGATTCCGGCCGTGTCGAACCGTGCGGTGCCGACACCGCCGGGGAGGGCGTCCCGCTTTCCGTCGGTGGGCTGCACGTGCAGAGCGGGGCGGGCCGTGGAGATCATCGAGTGCAGCCGTTGTGCGGGGGTCTCGGGGCTTACGGGAATGAAGGTGAGGCCGGCCGCGGAACAAGCGAGCAGCATAGCGATGGACTGCGCCGTCACATCCGCTTCCAGGATGATGCGTTCGCCGATTCCGATGCCCAGATCGCGAAGGTGGGATGTGTAGGTGTCGACCAGCAGCCGCAGATCGCGGTAGGAGGTGACGCGTACCCGGCCGATTCCCGCGGATTCGACGACGGCCGGGCGGTCGGGAGTCACCTGCGCACCGGCGAGCAGGAATTCATGGAGGAATTCTCCGGCGAAGCCGTCTGAAGCGGGGAAACCGGATGAAGCGGTTGTACCTGGCGCATCTACTGAACCGTCAAATTCGGATGAATGGTTCATTTCGGTCGGCTGCTGACTCACGCTCACACGCCCCCCGTCGACACCAATTTCGTATCACGGAATCGAGATTCCGAAACGACGGTATGATGCCATACCCCCGGAGTGCTCGCCATGTGGCGTGCGTCTCAAGGATCTTGATTGACGCGCTTCAACGGCTTGTGGAAGTGTCTGTCGGGCGTGGATGGAAACTGGATTCCGAAACATGGAAGTTCCCTGGCTTGGAGGGGGGCCAATGTCCGAACCAGCGCTGCTGTCACTGGGGCAGCTCTCGGTCTGGCAAGACATCAGGTACCTGCCACCGAGCCGACGGCATGAGCCCAACAATGCGGCCGTGTGGACCATCCCGCAGGGGGTGCATGCCGAGCAGGTCGGCATAGCACTGCGCACCGTCGTCGAGCGCCACCCGTCCTTGAGGACCCGCTACGACCTCACCGAACGTGCCGCACCACGCCAGTTGACTCCGGACGCCGAGTTCCACGACAGCCTCACGACGCTCGAGTCAGCAGACCGGCCACAGGAGATCGCTGCGGACCTGGCCGCTCGCCCCTTCGATCTCGGGCGGGAACACGGCTGGCGCGCCCGGCTGCTCACCTGCCATGACGCCCCTACCCATGTGGTCTTCATCAAGCATCACATCGTCGCCGACGCCTGGGCCCAGGAACTGCTGCACCGGGAGTTCCTGACGGCGCTGACCCGCCCCGGCGGCCTGAAGCCGGCCCCGCCTGGCCCCGCCGACCTCGCCGCCGACCAGTACTCGCAGACGGGCAGGCGCCGCCAGGCTGCGGCTCTCGCCCACTGGCAGCACACGCTGGAAAGCGCCCCTGCACACATCAGCCTTCCCCGCCGTGCCCCGGGCGCCGGAGGGGCGACGGAAAGCAGCGCCGACGCCCTGCAGTGCACTTTGCATTCCGCGCCCGCACGCTCGGCCGCGCATGCCATCGCCGAGCGAGCGCAGGTGTCGGTGGCCGCTGTCGTCCTGTCCGCGTATGTGCGCAGCGTGGCGCGGCTGTGCGGAACCGATCGGCTGCTGACGCAGTTGATGTGCGCCAACCGCTTCACCGAACGCTGGAAGAACGTGGTGACGTCGATGAATCAATGGGTGCCCGCCGTCGTCGACCACGCCATGGACGACGATCTGATCGCGGTGGCCCGCACGGCGCACTGGAACAGCCTCACCGCCTTCCGCCACGGCATGCACGATGTCACCGCCGTCGAGGCGCTCCGCGACCGCATGCGGCATGCGCCGGAGCCGGTCTGCGCGTTCAACCACGTCGCCGTGCCCGACGGGCCTCCCGGGCCGGGCGAGGAAGCGGACACCATGTCCGCCACCGGGCCCCGGATCGACTGGGAGGAGCCGTTCACCACCATCGGCCCGCGCTGCTACGCGCGCGCGCTGGAGACCAGCAGCTCACTGTCGGTTCGGCTGACTGCCAAGGACGTCGCCCGTGAGCAGGCCGAAGCGCTGCTCCGGGAGCTGCACGACGCCCTGCTGACCACCGCGGAACGGATCTGAACAGCGTAGGGCCGGCGACTGCCACCGCCCCGGCCGCTTCCCTGCCGACTTCACCGCTCGCATCACTCGCTCCTGCCCTCAGGAGGCTTCTCTTGCCGGATCACGTGATCGTCATCCACCGCTGGACCGACCGCTACGCCGACTACGCCGCCTACATCGACCACACCGCCCACCGCGTCAGCTACATCACCACTGACACCGCGGCGGCCCTCCTGCCGCAGGAGCACACGGCGGGCATCCGGCTCGTCCCCAGCACCCAGGACGCCAAGGCGGTCCGCCAGGCCGTCGACGACCTGGTCGAGCAGAGCGGCCCGCCGACCCGGATCATCGCCCTGCAGGAGCTCGACCTGGATCTGGCGGCCGATCTGCGCGGAGATTTCGGGCTTCCTGGGTTGAGCACCGAGGATCTGGCACCGCTGCGCGACAAGCTGCTGATGGCGCGGCGGCTCGAGGCGGCAGGTGTCCCTGCGCCCGCGACGGCCGATGCCCCCGACCACGCCGCGGTCGAAGCCTTCGCCGGACGGAACGGCTGGCCGGTGCTGGTCAAACCGCGGTACGGGACGGCGAGTTCGGGCATCACCCGGCTCGACTCCCGGCAGGAGCTGGCGGCGTACGCGTTCCCACAGGACACCTTGCTGGTTCAGCCCTGGGTCCCGGACGGGGTACTGCACGTCGACGGCATTGTCACCGAGGCGGGCCTGGGAGCATGGCGGGCCTCCCGTTACCTCAACACATGCCTGGATTTCACGGCCGGAGCCGCGCTCGGTTCGGTGGAGATCGACGACGAGGAGACCCTCGCCCGGATCGGCGAGATCACCGACGCCACCACACGGGCGCTGTTCACCCAGGCGTCCGTCTTCCACCTGGAGCTCTTCGCAAGCGACCAGGGCGACCTCACTGTTCTGGAGATCGCCGCCCGGCCGGGCGGCGCCGAAGTCCCCTTCATCTGGCGCGAAGTCCATGGCATCGACCTGATGGCCACCGCCTTCGCCCACCAGATGGGTCTGCCCGACGACCAGGTGCCGCAGGCCGACGGCGCCTCGCACGTGGGCGGCTGGCTGCTGGTGCCGCCCAGTGTGCCGATGCCCTGCCGGGTGCGGTCCGTCACCTCTCATACAGGCGAAGTCGACGGCCCCTATGCGGAAGTGCTGCCCGATGTCGGCCGGCTGATGGATCGCAGCGGTTACGAGCACGCCGGGGCCCGGTTCCGTTTCCGCGGCGCGGCCACCACCCAGGTGGAGGAGGCGATCCGCCGCACCATGCGGAGCGCCGTACTGGAGTGCACGCCGGTCGATCGGACGGCCCCGCCGCGCCTAGTCCTCATCGGCTGCGGGAACCCGCCCTACCGCAGGTACTCGCTGTCCACTGCCGCAAACCGGGTGCAGACCGCACTCGTGCAGCGCACAGCCACCGACTGGCAACGGCAGTACGTGGACGACCGGTTCCGCACCGCGGACACCTGCGATGTGGCGCAGACGACATGCGCCGTCGCGCAGTTGCTCGACGGCCACGAAGGGCCCGGCGCCGTACTGACCTGGGACGAAACGCTGTTGGAGACCACCGCGCAGGTCGCCCGCCGCCTCGGGCTCGCCCATATGTCCCCGCAAGCCGCCCGCCGCTGCCGTGACAAGCTCGCCACGCGGCGCCTGCTCGACGCTGCCGGAGTGCCCTCGGCCGGCTTCCGGCACGTCCACACCCACGCCGAGGCGCTCCAGGCGGCCGAGCAACTCGGCTACCCCGTCGTCGTCAAGCCCCGTGCCCTCGCGGGCAGCATCGGAGTCACCCTCGCCGCCGACGAGGACGAACTGGTCCGCGCCGTCGACCAGGCGACCGGTTCCACCTTTCCCGGCATCAGCAGCCTGTCCGGTGTGATCGTCGAGGAGTTCCTGCGCGGCCCGGAGATCAGCGTCGACAGCGCGGTCCTCGACGGCGAGGTGCGCATCGTCAACGTGGCTCACAAGCGGCTCGGCTTCGCCCCGTACTTCGAGGAGATCGGCCACCTCGTCGCCCCCTGGCGCCACCAGCCCTGGGCCGACGAACTGCGCTCAGTGGTCACCTCGGCCCACCGGACGCTCGGCATCCGGACCGGCCTGACCCATGCGGAGCTGAGGCTCACCTCCGTCGGACCACGCATCGTGGAGGTCAACGGCCGCCTCGGGGGCGACTTCATCCCGCTGCTCGGAACCCTCGCCACCGGCGTCGATCCGGTCGCCGCCGCCATCGACATCGCACTCGACACTGCGCCCGACACCGAACGGACGCGCGACCGCTGCGCCGAGGTCCGCTTCGTCTACCCCGAGCACGACGCGGCCGTCCGCTCCCTCGACCTGACCGCAGCGCAGGCCGTCCCCGGCATCGTCCAGGCCATCCCCCTGGCCGGGCCCGGCACCGAACTGCGGCTGCCACCACACGGCATCGTCCCGCGGCTCGCCGCACTGCTGGCTACTGCCGACACCCCCGAGGAGTGCGCGACGACCCTCCGGCGCGCCGAAGAAGCCGTCCGCGCGCAGCTCGTGCCACTGCCACCCCTGCACCGACCCTGACCACCGCGCACGAAGAGAAACAAGTGACATGTGGATTCTTGGCCTCAACGCACCGCCCACCGGCTGGCATGACGCCGCCGCCTGCCTCGTCAACGGCAACGGCAACGTAGTCGCCTTCTCCGAGGAGGAACGGTGCAACCGGCACCGCCACTCCCTGTACCGCAAGCCGGTCGGCGCCGCCCGGTTCTGCCTCGACCAAGCGGGCATCACCGCCGCCGACATCGATGTGGTCGCGGTCGGCTGGGACACCGAGCAGCTCTACCCGCAGCGCTTCACCAGCGACGCGGAGTTCCTCTCCTACGCCGCCGGGCTCGACTTCGCCGGCCGCACCCCCGAGGTGGTGCGCGTACCCCACCACGCGGCGCACGCCGCATCCTCCTTCTACGCCTCACCGTTCGACAAGGCCGCCGTCCTGGTGATCGACGGGCACGGTGAGAACGAGTCCTCCACCATCTGGACCTTCGAAGACGGCGCCGAGCCGCGCCGCGAGCGCAGCTGGCAGCGCACCGCCTCGCTCGGCTACGCCTACGACGCCGCATCGACATGGCTGGGGTTCTCCTTCCTCAACGCGGGCAAGACCATGGGGCTCGCCGCCTACGGGCGCGCCCGCGGACTCGCCACCGAACCGCTGGTGGAGATCGACGGCGACGACTTCCGGTTGGCCGTGCGGCCACTGGCTGAGAGCCACGGCCGTGCCCCCGCCGAGGAGATCAAGGAGCAGTACGACGCCGTGGTCGGCGCCTGGAGGGAGCGCTACACAGCCATCGCCGGGGCAACCGGCCCCAGCGTGCCGGAGGAGCGTCTCGCCGACGACCCCAAGGCGGTGCTCGTCGCCTACACCGCACAGCGCATCATCGAGGAGACCGTCACGCACCTGGCAGCCATCGCCCGCAAGGCCGCCGATGTCGACAACCTCTGCCTGAGCGGCGGAGTCGCGCTCAACTGCAGCACCAACGGCACACTGCCCGGCCCTGTCTACGTACCACCGGTGCCGCACGACGCGGGCGTGGCACTCGGCGCCGCGTGGACGGTGCGCCCACCGAAGCGGCACACCGACCCGCTCACCCCCTACCTGGGCACCGACATCGACGGGCCCGCCTACGGAGCACGCAGCCACGGTCCGGACACCTTCGGCCTGATCCGCTCCGAGCTGGACATCGACGCCCTCACCGCACTGCTGCTCGACGGCCGGGTCGGCGCCGTCGCCCAGGGGCGCGCCGAGGTCGGCCCGCGCGCTCTGTGCCGACGCTCGATCATCGCCGTACCGGACACGGCCGAGGTCAACACCCGTGTCAACGCCATCAAGAACCGGGAGCAGTGGCGTCCCTTCGCGGGCGTGACCCGCCCCGGCTACGGCGCCCGGCTCTGGGAGCAGCAGGAGTATCTGAGCCGCTACATGCTCGGCGCCGCCAAGGCCACTGAGCTGGGACGCAGCGTCGCCCCAGGTGTCGTGCACATCGACGGCACCACCCGGCCGCAGGTGCTCCAGGCAGACGAAGCCCCCGCCGTGGGGGCAGTGCTCGATGCGCTGGAGCGCCAGGGGGTGCCACCGGTCCTGCTCAACACCTCCTTCAACGACAAAGGCCAGCCCATCGTCAACACCGCGGGCGACGCGCTGGCCGCATTCCGCTCCATGGACCTGGACTTCCTTGTCCTCGGCGATCAGCTGATCCGGAAGGCGGACGGCAAGGGGGCCGCACGCTGATGCCCGGCACCTTGCTGGAGACCTCGCGGTTCCAGGCGTACGGGCCCCGCCACATCGACGAGATCGCCGAGCGTTACGGGCTTCCGGAGGAGATCGGACGGACCGTGCGCCTGGTCTCGCTGGTGCTGCCGTTCCGGGTCAACACCTATGTGCTCTCCCACCTCATCGACTGGGGCTCGGTGCCCGACGACCCGATCTTTCAGCTGACTTTCCCCCAGCGCGGGATGCTGACCGATGCCGACCTGCAGCAGATCGCCAAGGCATCGGCCGATCCCGCCGACCGGCTGCTGCTGCGCGAGACCGTCAAGGAGATCCGCGCACGCCTCAACCCGCACCCCTCCGGCCAGCGGCTCAATGTGCCCAGCCAGGACGGTACGGAGCTACCCGGGTTGCAGCACAAGTACCGCGAGACCGTGCTCTACTTCCCAGGCCAGGGCCAGACCTGCCACGCCTACTGCACCTACTGCTTCCGTTGGGCGCAGTTCATCGGTGATGCGGACCTGCGCTTCGCCGCGCCCGACCCCGACGGTCTGATCACCTATCTGCGTGACCACCCCGAAGTACACGACGTACTGGTCACCGGCGGTGACCCGATGGTGATGTCCACCGAGCGGCTCGCCCGCCACCTGCTGCCGTTGCTGGACGTGGAGTCGGTGCGCACCATCCGCATCGGCACCAAGTCCGTCGCCTACTGGCCCCAGCGGTTCACCACGGACACCGACGCCGACGACGCCCTGCGGCTGTTCGAGCGCATCGTCGCCTCAGGACGGCAGCTTGCGGTGATGGCGCACTTCAGCCATCCGCGCGAGCTGCGGACCGACCAGGCGCGCCGTGCCCTGGCGCGGATCCGCGCCACCGGTGCGGTGCTCTACTGTCAGGCGCCGCTCATCGCCCACGTCAACGACGACGCATCGGTGTGGAGTGAGTTGTGGGGGGCCGAACTGGCCGCCGGAGCAGTCCCGTACTACCTGTTCGTGGAGCGCGACACCGGTCCACACGACTACTTCAAGGTGGCGCTCGCCAGGGCCGTGGAAGTCTTCCGCGACGCCTACCGCACCCTGCCGGGTCTGGCCCGCACCGTACGCGGTCCGGTCATGTCGGCCACACCGGGGAAGATCGCCGTGGACGGGATCGAGGAGACGGAGCAGGGCGCCTTCTTCCAACTGAGGATGCTGCAGGCCCGCACACCCTCCCTGGTGGGCCGGCCCTTCCGCGCCCGGTTTTGCGCCGAGGCCGCGTGGATCGACGAACTGCAACTCGATCCGGCCACCCCTCCCGACATCGCGGCGGCGGTGGCCGGCGGTACCGGCGCAAGCGACAACTCCCGTCCCGCGCAGGGAAGAAGGAGTCAGCCATGACGATCGCCTCCCTTCGCCGTACCTCGCCGAACATGGCACTCAACCAGCTCGTCGACGGGCGGGGCGCCGCCGGAGAGTCCCTGGTCCATCTCGCATTCGGCGAGGCGAGACTGCCTGTGCTGCCGGGACTGGCACAGCAATTGGCGGCCGGGGCGTCACGCGCGTCCTACGGACCGGTGGCAGGAAGCGAAGGGGTGCGCCGTGCGGTGGCGGGCTACTTCGCGCGCCGCCGGATGCCGACGACCGCGGACCAGGTTGTCGTCGCCCCCGGCAGCAAGCCGTTGCTGATGGCGGTCCAACTGGTGGTGGACGGCGATGTGCTCCTGCCCCGGCCGGCCTGGAACACCTATGCGCCGCAGGCGGCGTATGCCGGCAAGAAGGCCTTCGGGGTGCCGATTCCGGATGAATGGGGCGGCGTGCCGGAGCCCGGGGCGTTGCGCACGGTGCTCCGCGCCGCACGCGCCGCAGGCCGCGACCCGCGGCTGATGATCCTGACCCTCCCCGACAACCCGACAGGCACCCTCGCCCCGCCGCACCTGGTGCGCGAGGTGTGCGCCATCGCCGAGGAGGAGGACTTGCTGATCGTCTCGGACGAGATCTACCGGGACATCGTCCACGACCCGCAGGCCACGCCCTTCCTCAGCCCCGCCGAGGTGGTGCCCGACCGCACCGTGGTCACCAGCGGTCTGTCCAAGACACTCGGCCTCGGCGGCTGGCGCATCGGCGTCGCGCGCTTCCCGGCAAACGAGACCGGCGAGCGCATCCGCGACGCGGTGGTCTCGGTCGCTAGCGAGGTGTGGTCGACCCTGGCCGGGCCGATGCAGCAGGTCGCCGAGTACGCATTCGACGAGCCCGAGGAGATCACCGAACGGCTCGCCGCTGGGGCCCGGTTGCACGGCGCCGTGGCCCGTGCGGTGCACGCGATCGCCGTCGAGGCGGGAGCCCGCTGCCGTCCGCCGACGGGCGCCTTCTACGTCTACCCGGACTTCGAGCCGCACCGCGCACGCCTGGCCGAACGCGGCGTCACCGACTCGGCCTCGCTCGCCGAGAGGCTGCTCGACGACTCCGGCATCGTCGTCCTCGGCGGCCATCTGCTCGGCGACGACCCGAAGGCGCTGCGCTTCAAGGCCGCCACCAGTCTGCTGTACGGCAACGAGCAGCAGCAGCACGAGGCGCTCGCCTGCGACGACCCGGCCGGCCTGGCGCACATCTCCTCCCAACTCGTCAGGATCGGTCAAGGACTTGCCGGACTCATCGGACAGGAGAGGCAACAGTGAAGGAAATTGCCCCGACCCAGGAGTCCTTCCAGGAGATCTCCGCCGCGGCACAGCGGCTGCTGAACGGCCTGGCAGCGCTCGACGACACCGGGGTGCGCGCTCCCTCGCTGCTCTCCGGTTGGACCCGCGGACATGTGCTCAGCCACCTGGCGTGCCAGGTCCCGGCGCTGGAACGGCTGCTGGAGTGGGCACGCACCGGCGTCGAAACCCCGCAGTACGCCGACAGGCAGGCACGCGGCGCCGAGATCGCCGCCGGGGCCGGCCGCCCCGCCGCACTCCTCGTCGCCGATGTACGGGAGACGGCGGCACACTTCCAGCGCAGCATCGAAGAGCTCCCGGGGCCCGCCTGGAAGGCGACGATCAAGCCCTTCACGGGAGAGACCTGCACGCCGCAGCGGGTGTTGGTGATCCGCCTGCGCGAACTCGAACTGCACCACATCGACCTGCGCCTCGGCTATGGATTCACCGACATCCCCGAGACCGCACTGCGGATCATCTTCGATGATGTGACCGGCTACTTTGCGCAGGCCCCTGGCGTACCCACGTTCACGCTGCGCGATGACGAGGGCGCGGTCATCGCCCGGTTCGGAACCGGCAGCGGACCCACGGTCAGCGGCACCCTCGCCGAGGCGCTCGCCTGGCTCTCCGGCCGCTCCGACGGAGCCGGGCTCGACACCGGGGCGGGCACCGCACAGCTGCCCACCCTGCCGAAGTGGATCTGACGCTTGAACGACGTCGCCGCGGCGACATCCCAGCCTCCCAGGAATGTCCCACGAACGAAGGTGAAACACCCATGGCGGACGCGCCCCTGCCGGACCAGTATGCGCTCGACTCGGTCCACTGCGGCCTGCTGGACTGCATCCAAGTGAACCTCGGGGTGCTCGCGGACCATGTCCACGGGCCGGGGACCCATCTGCGGCTCGGCGCAGAGCTGGGCTTCCGCTGGTGGCAGCGGGCGGACGGACTGCCGACCGTCGACCCACCGCTCGCGGAACAACTCACCGCTGCCGGGCGGTTGCTGGGGCTGCACGTGACGGCACGGGGCCGCATGGGCCGGGACACGATGCTGCGCACCATCCGGGAACGGCACACCACGCACTACGTCGTGGCCGACTCCTATGTCATGCCCTGGCTGCCCTACCACGGGCACGCCCACATGGAGCACAGCTTTCTTCTCACCGCAGGCCCGGACGGCTGGCACGTCACGGACGCCTACAGAAACGAGACGCAATGGGGCCCGGCCGCACCAGGACACTGGATCCTGCCGGACAACGGGCTGGCAGGCATCGAATCGGCCGAGGTGATCCTGCTGGAACCGGACGGTCCCGCAGCAGCGGGACAGCCGCCCCCGGTCTTCTCGCTCGACGACACCACGCTCGACGCCTTCCTCACCGCCTATGACACCTGCCCGGACCGGGGACTGGCGCTGGCCCAACTCACCACCGAGACCTGGCTGCTGGCCCGCTCGCGCAAACTCCATGCGGCATACCGCACCCACGTCGACACCGCCGGTGCCGGGAGAACGGACGAGACCACGACGCAGCACCTGCGCGCCTGGGACAAAGTCGTGGAGCAGACCTATCTCGCACACCGGCGGGTGGCACGCGGCCGGGCCGAACCCCCGGGTGTCGTCGACCGGCTGCGCGCGGTACTCGCCGACGACCGCAGGGTCTTCGGCACCGCCCCCGCGGCGAGCACGAGCGAGGCCGACGAGACGCTGCGCCGACGCGTCGCCCAGGTGGTCGCCACCGTGCTGGGCGTGCCGGAGACCGAACTGCTCGCGGGCGCGCCGCTGAGCTCCTTTCCCGCCTTCAGCTCCTTCCGCCTGGTGGAGATCATCGAGCGTCTGGAGAGCGAACTCGACATGGAAATCGACCCCGACCGACTGATTCCGGAAGACCTGCACCGGCTCGACAACCTGTGCCGCCTCGCCAGCTGACGGCCGCCGCCATACCCGCTCCAGCCGCAACCGACCACCCTGCACAACCTGCACAAGAGGAAACCCACTATGGACCCCCGCTTCATCGACGTCCTCCGGCCTTTGGTGAAAACCGCGAACCCCGAAGCCACCGCCATCACCGCCGACACCGACCTGCGCAAGGTCGGAATCGACTCCATGCAGGCGATCGAGCTGCTCTTCTCCATCGAGGACACCTTCGGCATATCGCTGCCCGACGAGGACCTCAACGACAGCACCTTCGCCACCGCAGGGAGCCTGTGGCGCGCGGTGCAGGCGCAGCTGCAGCAGCACGATGCCGGGGCCTCGGGCAAGGCGACGGCATGACGACACCGCCCGTCACCGACGCCTTCGATGACCTCGCCGCGCAGCCCGGTACGCCGCGCGTGCCCGGCCTCGCCGACCGCGTCGCCGAGGTGGTCGCGGTCACCGAGGAACATCTCGCCCGCACCGACCGCGAGGCCGCCTTCCCCGTGGAGGCCCTCGACGCGCTGCGCCGGACCCGCCTGCTCGGACTTCTCGTCCCGCCGCAGCACGGCGGTCTCGGCGGCACCCTGGCCGATCTCGTGGAGGCCGCGCAGTTGCTGGGCCGCAGCGACATGTCCGTCGGCATGATCTTCGCCATGCACTGCCAGCAGGCGGCTGCCGTAGTGCGGTACGCCCATGAGCCGCTGCGTACACAGCTACTGCCGCGCATCGCCGCCGGTGAGGTCTACCTCGCCTCGGTGACCACCGAATCGGGCAAGGGCGGACATCTGCTCACCTCCGAAGCACCGCTGCACCAGGACGGCGCACGGCTGGCGATCGACCGCTTCGCGCCCATCGTCACCGGAGGTGCGCACGCGGACGGTTTCCTCATCACCATGCGCAGCCCCGACGCGGACTCGGCGAACGAGGTGTCGCTGGTGTATGCCGACCGCGAGACGCTCCGGATCAGCGGCTCAGGCGACTGGCAGCCGATGGGGATGCGGGCCAGCCACAGCATCCCGATGAAGCTGCAGGGAACCGTCCCCGCTCACCACGTGGTCGGCGAGCACGGGAACTTCCGCGAGATCGCGGACAAGGTCTTCGGGCCCCTCGCCCACCTCGGCTGGTCGGCGGTCTGGCTCGGTACCGCTGCTGGTGCGCTCTCCCGCGTCCTGCGGCTGCTGCGCAGCCCGGCCGGCAAGAAGCAATTCGACCTCCGCTCCGAACTGCTGCTCACCCGCATCTCCCGGGCGCGTCAGCGGCTGGAGAGCGTCCATGCGCTGCTGCAGCGGACACTGAGGATGGTGGCCTCCGGTGAGGACCTGTCCGTTCCCTCTCGCCAACTGCTGCTGAACTCCTTGAAGATCACCGCATCGCAGGAGTGCTTCGCCGCAGTGGACGAGCTCATCGAAGCGGTCGGCCTGCGCCACGGCTATCTCAAGGACTCGCAGACCAGGCTCGAACTGGTGCTGCGCGACCTGCGCTCGGCGGCGCTGAACTACAGCAACGACCGCCTCCATCTCGCCGACGGACGAATGGCGTTGCTGGACCAAGGGGTGCGCTTTGCCTGACACCCGATCCGGCGCCGGACCGGCCCTCTCCGTTACTCTCGCAGAGCTCGACGGCCTTCCGGCGCACGCGGACGGCGCCGAGGTGTGGCGCGCCCTGGGACGTGCCGATCTGATCGCCCACGCCTACCGCGGCGGGGATGTCGCCGCAGGCGTCGACCCCGCCGGCCTGGAGCGTCTCCTCGCGGCCGTCGACGCGCGCTTCTCCATCGCCGCCACCCTGTCCATGAGCGTGCAACTGGCCACGGGACTGCCGGTGCTGGCCACCGGTTCCGCCCCCATCGCTGTCGAGGCCCTGGACCACGCGGTGAGCGGCGAGGCCACGGTGGCGCTCGCCGCCACGGATGTCACCGCGGGAACCGACCTCACCGCACTGCGGACCGAGGTGCGCATCGGCGACGACTGCCTTGAGGTGCACGGCGAGAAGAACTGGATCGCCAACACCACCACCGCCGAGCACTTCATCGTCCTCGCCCGTCACCGCGACGGGCGGCACTTCACCCACTTCACCTGGGTGCTGGTGCCCGCTGGCGCCCCGGGAGTCACCGTACGCCCCGCCGACTCCCCGCTCTTCGCCGCATCCGGCGTCGGGCACGCCGACTTCGACGCCGTACGGCTGGGCCGCGACCACATCCTGGGCCGGGTCGGCATGGGCCTGCCCGCCTTCGCACGGCACATCGGCACCGAACGGCTCGCCGGGGCGCTGTGGGGGGTCGCCCTGTGCCGCCGGGTGCTGGACGACACCCGCCGTCGGCTCGCCACCCGGCCGCACGGGGAATCCACCATCTGGGAGCTGGACAGCGTGCGGCAGCGCTTCGCGACCGCCGTGGTACGGGTACGCCAACTGCAAGCCCTGTGCCGCCTGTTGGAGGACCACGTCGCCGACCGGCACGATGCGGTGGCCGCTGCGACGCTCAAGGCGGCCGCGGCAGAGACGGTCGATCACGTCCTGGGCACCTGCGCACAGCTGTGGGGAGCAGCGGGCTTCGCCGCCGGCGGGATCCAGGAGGTCCGCGCACAGGCGGCGCTCTTCGGCATCGGCGGCGGGGCGAGCGAGTTGGTCCTCGCAACCGTCGCGGACGGCGCCGAGAGCGTGCTCGCCGCACTGGAACCGGCCGGCATACGCCCGTGACGTCTCGTGCGACATCGGTTGTGACGCCGCATGTGATGGCGCATCGGGCACCGGTCACGGTCGACGACGGCGTGTGGGTGGTGACCGCTGCCATCGCCGGCCAGGCGCCCTCCGCCCACCCCGACGACCAGCGGCGGGCATCAGCCCTCCCCGAGAGGCGCGCGCGGGAATTCCTCGCCGGGCGCGGCCTGCTCAGAGGGCTGCTCGCCACCGTATGCCCGACCCTCGCCGACGCCACCATCGCAGCCGACGCCCTGGGCAAACCCTGGCTCACCGGACGCCCCGACATCGGCATCAGCGTCTCACACAGCGGCTGCCAGGTCGCCGCCGCCGTGGCCCCTGGCCGTGCCCTCGGAGTGGATCTGCAGCATCCCGCGGCCTCCCTCACACCGGGATTTGCCCGCAGACTGCTGCACGGCCATGCCGCGCGACTGGACGGACTGCCCCCGGCACGGGCCGCCGAGGAGGTCGCCTGGGTGTGGACGGCGCAGGAGGCCTGCGCAAAGGCCTCCGGTGAGGGCATCGCAGGCCGGCCCTGGGAGATCGACATACCGCCGGGCGCCCGCTGCGGGCAGTGGCGCGGCTACCGCTGGGTAAGCCTGCGCGGCCGGTCGGCGACCCCCCTCAGCTGCGCCTTCGCACCGGCGACGATGGACGACATTCGCAGAAGGATAAGGTGACAACGGTGAGCGAACGGCGCACCCTCTACGACTGGTTCGCGGTCTCGGCCGACACGTACCCGGATCTCCCGGCGTTGGAGATCGGCGCCGCATCCCTGACATACGCCGAACTGTCCGCCACAGCCAGCCATGTCGCCGCCCGGCTGCTGGCACTCCTCGGCGGTGAGCGACCGCACCGCGTCGGGCTCCTCGCCGGCCGCACCGTCCTCGCCTATGCCGGCTACCTCGCCGTGCAGCGGCTCGGTGCGACCGTCGTCCCCCTCGGGCCCTCATTCCCGGCCGAGCGCAATGCGCGGATCGCACGCGCCGCACAACTCGACGCGGTCATCGCCGACCCGGGCGCGGATCCCCCGATGTTGGACCGCCCGGTCCTTACCCTGACCGACGCGCAGTTGTCGGCGTCGCTCTCCAGCCCGCCCTTCGTATTGCCCACCGATGTCGACCGAGCGGCCAACGCCCGGCCGGAGCAACTCGCCTACATCCTGTTCACCTCGGGCTCGACCGGGGTGCCCAAGGGCGTCCCGATCCGGCATCGCAACATCTGCGCCTACCTCCACCACGTCGTTCCGCGCTATGAGGCCGGTCCGGGAGCCCGTCTCTCCCAAAGCTTCGACCTCACCTTCGACCCCTCCGTCTTCGACATGTTCACCGCATGGGGCTCCGGCGCCACCCTCGTCGTGCCGACCCGTGGCGACCTGCTCTCCCCGGTGCGATTCATCAACCGACGCGCCATCACCCATTGGAACTCCGTGCCCTCGGTGATCTCGATAGCCAAACGCCTCAAGGCGCTACGGCCCGGCACCATGCCCGCCCTGCGGCGTAGCATGTTCTGTGGAGAACCCCTGACGCTGCAGCAGGCCGAGGCCTGGCAGCGAGCCGCCCCCGCAAGCACGGTGGAGAACGCCTACGGTCCCACCGAGCTCACCGTCACCTGCACCGCATACCGGCTACCGGCCGAGCGCTCGCAGTGGCCGAAAACCGCCAATGGCACCGTGCCGGTCGGAACGAGCTATCCGGCACTGGAGATCCGCATCCAGGACGGGGAGTTGTGCGTCCGCGGCCCGCAGCGGTTCTCCGGCTACCTCGACCCGGCCAACAACGCCGGCCCCTTCCTCACCCCGGAAGGGGAACCGTATGATCCTGCGACGGAGTTGACCGACGCCCACTGGTATCGCACGGGCGACCGCGTCCGCCGCATGCCGGGTGGCGACCTCCTCCACCTCGGCCGCCTCGACCAGCAGGTCCAGGTGCACGGCTACCGCGTCGAACTCGCAGAGGTCGAGGCCGCGCTGCGCGCACAACCGGGCGCCCTCGATGCGGTGGTGACCCCGGTGACCGGCACCGACGGCTCCATCGAGCTGGCCGCCGCCTGCAGCGCGGCCCCAGGTTCCGAGGAGGCGTTGCGCAAAGGCCTGCAACAGTACCTACCCGCCTACATGATTCCTGCCACGCTCACAGTGATGGAGGCCCTTCCACTCAACGCCAACGGCAAGGTGGACCGAGCCGCTGTCGGCGACATTCTCAACCAGGCAGTAAGCCCCTCGTGAACTGCTGAGGTCCAACTGACCGCTGGGTTCTCGGACAGAACCTTGGAGTGGAGCCCCTGTGCCCGATATATCCCCGCCGACCGCGTTCCTCGACGCGATGGCTGCTGTACCGGCGCCGGTCACCATTGCCACCACCATCGATCGACAGGGCAAGCGTTGGGGCTTCACCGGAAGCTCTTTCACGTCGCTGTCCGCAAACCCACCCATGGTGATGATCTGCCTGAGCAAGACAGCGTCAACTCATGCCGCGTTCACCGGCTGCGCACAATTCATGGTAAATGTCCTCGCAGACAACCACGGCCACATCGCACGCAGGTTTGCCGCTCCCCGCATCGACCGCTTCTCGGCAGGCGACATGGGTGACTGCGAAGCCGGCCTGCCCGGCCTGCCGGACGCTGTCGTACGCCTGGTGTGCGCCTTGCACCAAGTCCTCGACGGTGGTGATCACTCAATCCTCGTCGGGCGCGTCGAGCAGGCCGTCACCACCGGCGGCGAGCCGCTGGTCTACTGCGGGCGCACGTTCACCCAGCTGGCACTGGAGTCGGCTCGGGTATAACCGGTGGGCAGATCATCGACCAGCGCCGCCATGTCCTGTCAGGAGATGATGTCCTTCGTCCGGAAGCCGCAGTACGCCAGGGCGACGAAGACGGTAGCGTACGAGAGCGCGACAAAGACGCGGCCCGCGCCCGGCCGCTACAGATCGGGCGCCCTCGTTCTGTGCATCGCAGTGCGTAGGTTAGCGGTTTCGTTTCTGTGGCGAAGCTGTACGGCCAAGGCTCTGGCCTGGTCATTTCCCGACGACGGCAGGTCGCGAACGCCCTCGGCGAGCAGCTCCGGTGGACGAGCGGTGGACGAGACTGCACGGGTGCTGCAACTGGGATAGAAGCAGACGGCGGCGCGGAGGAGTGAACAGCGGCAAGAAGTTGTTGTACGTCCACAAGTACGCGGTGTCTGGCAAATGTTCAGCCCCTCCTGCGGCTTGCACCTACGTCGGCGGTCACGGGTGACTGGGGGTGTCGGCGCCACATTGACGGAGGCAGCGCCGTCGGCCTTCTCTCGGCGGAGCGGCCGTCGGCGCCCGGGGTCATCGGTCAGGCCAGGTCCAGTCCGGGCGCGGCATGGCGGGGAAGGGCTGCAGCCTGAGGCAACGCCGGTAGGCGGCGTGGAGCGATGCGGCCTCGCTTTCGGGAGGGAACGCGAGATCGGCGAAGGCCACTTCGCCCTGCGTGTCCCGCTGCCGTTGGCAGCGGGCGGTCACCTAGGCATGGCCGACGACGACCCTATCTGGGTGACGGTCACCGTCTGGCCGAGAAGCTCTGCCTGTGTCGGGACGTCGATGACGTCTTCCGCAACGGTCTCCAAAGCGACTGTTTCTTCCTCCTCGCCGTAGGCATCGAGGAGGACGATTTCGATGCCCGGTCCAGCTCGGTGTCGCCCATAGTGAGGCATCTGGAGGTGTTTTGCCGTGTTGGCGGCCTGGTGCCTGCCCGGCAGGGGTGGATGCCCGGCACGAGCCGCACCTGCGGGTGAGGCTGTGTCAGGTGCGGGATGGTGAACCGCAGCAGTACGGAGCGTGAATAATGTGTACGCGGCCCGGGTCTCAGCCATCGCAGACCCCTGTGCCCACCTGGCGCGGCCGGGACGTGATCCCGGCGCGGGCGGGGAGCTGCGGCACCTGCTCGGTGAACGGTGATCACCTCCGGGCAGGCCCGCGCCCCCTGGTCTGTGGCGACGGGGCGCACCCGCCGGGTGCTGTCCTTCTGCCGCTCTACCCGTGCGACGGCCACGCCGTCCGGGTCGGAGCAGCAAGGTCGTACGGGTTCGCGGGTTCGGGTGCTCAGTGCCCGTGGAGATCGGCGAGCAGCTGGTCGAGGAGGTGTTCCTCCTCGACGCGGATGCTGTGTTGGGTGAGGGCGGGTGCGAGGGCGGGGTCCCAGGGGGTGGGGGCCGGGATGCCCGTGGTGAGCGGGGTGCCGAGGCCGCGTTCGACGGCGGCGAGGTAGGAGGGGGTGTCGTAGCGCCAGGGCGCGGCGGTCGGCAGGCGCAGGATGCCGGTGGCGATGCGGATGCCGCCCCAGTCGAAGTCGCCGTGGTAGGCGATCGGGTGGCCCTGGTCGGCGATGTGGGTGAGCAGGGTGCGGGCGGCGGCGGACGGGTTGCCTTCAACGCAGACCAGCGGCGGGCAGTCGGGGCCCAGCTCGTCGGCTGCGGCAGTGGGGACGGCGGGGTTCTCGCAGACGTGGACGATGGTGTGTTCGGGCAGGCCGAGTTCGGGCGGTAGCGCGGCGATCTGGCGCAGCGTCAGAACGCAAGGTTCGCCGCCATCGCGGGCGGCGGCGAGGATGCGGCCGGTCGAGGTGCGGGTGGAGCCGGGCAGGCCCAGGACGAGGACGCGGGAGGAGAGGTCGTCCAGTGCCACTCCGAGCGCGGCCCAGGCGGTTCGGCGGCCCTCGGCACCAGTGGCTGACCCGGCGGGCAGCGCGGCGAGCGCGCGGACGGCGGAGAGGACGAGTGCGCTCAGCGGGCGGCCGTCATCGAGAGCGTGGGCGTCGCCGAGGGTGCGGGCGGCGAGGACGGGGAGGGTGAGGCCGTCGGCGGGGAGCGCGGACAGTACCCGTACCGCGTCGGCGGCGAGCTGCCGTGCGGCCGCGGGGTCGCCTCCGGAGAGGCGCTTGAGCAGGCCGGTGGCCTCCACCTTGGCTCGCCAGGGCGCGAGTTCGGCCCGGTCGGCGATGGCGGGGTGGTCGAGTTCGGCCAGCGCACATTGCCAGGCGGCCGTGAGGGCGGCGTCCTGGGCCCGCCGGTCGGTCACCGGGCCGGTCAGGGCGACCACCGCCGCTGCGAGGCCGTCCGGGCAGGCCAGCGATTCGCGCAGCACGCGGTCGACCTCGGCCAGTGGCACGCTCAGGGAGCTGCCCGAGCGTAGCCGGCGGCCGAGCAGCAGCTCGACCGCGCGACGTTGTTCGGAGGTGGCGGCCTTGAGCGTGGCGGGGGTGTCCAGGGGCCGGCCGGTGGCGATACGGTCGCGGGCTCGGTCGAGTAGCCAGGCGGTCTCGGGACCGCCGAGCAGGCGACGCAGCCGCGGCAGATCCGTCATCGGCTACTCACCGTCGAGGAGGGACGGTTGAGTCTGTCCGGCTGCTGTGGCCTGGGCGGGGATATGCGGGACGGGCCGGGTCTCGCGGGTGCGTGCGGTGCCGTTCCAGCACCAGGGGGTGACCAGGACGGCGTCGATGCCTTCGCGGCGGCTCAGCTGGGCGATGGCGATGCCGGGCACGGTCGGGTAGCAGGCCCACTCGCGTTCGCTGGTCATCACCACGTCCAGGTCGAACGAGGCCAGCAGGCCGAGGCACTTGGCACGGGAGTCGTCGTCGACGCCGGCGAACGCCTCGTCCAGGGCGATCAGGCGCGGGGCGTGCGGGCTGCCGGAGGAGTAGTGCGAGGAGGCCGCGGCGAACAGCGGGACGGAGGCGGCCAGCACGCGTTCGCCACCGGAGGCCGGACCGGTGGCGGGGCGCCACTGGCCGTCCTGGCGGCGCTGGATGGTGAAGGCGTGCCAGGTGCGGTAGTCCAGGGCGCGGGTGAGCTGGTCGGCCCAGGAGTCGCCGGGGTTGTTCTCCCGATCCTGCGCGATTCGGGCCTGGAGGAACTCGCCGACCGCCGCCCGGTCGGCCGGGGTCCAGGCGTCGGAGGACTGGCGCAGCAGGCGGTTGCGGACGGCCTCCAGGCCGGGTGGGGCGTCCTTGGCGGGCTGCCACCGCAGGCGCAGGGTCATGCCGGTGGAGGTGGGCCGGTCGGCCAGGTCCGCGTTCATCGCCTGCACCTGTTCCTCGGCGGTGGCGATCAGTTCCTGGAGGGCTCCCGCGACCTCTCCGACCAGGTGGTTCTCCAGCAGTTCGCGCTCTTTGGCGGACAGCAGCCGGGTGCGCTGCCCGACCTCCTCGCGCAGCGATGCGGCGAGGGCGGGCACGTCGTGGGTGCGGCCCTGGAAGACCACGTCGACGATCATGATGCCGTCGTGCAGGGTCATGCCGACCGAGTGGCCGTGGCGGCCGAGGGCGTCGGTGAGCGTCTTGTGCTCGGCCGAGATCCGCTGCTGGATCAGTTCCCAGCGACGCTCGGAGTCGTCGGTGCCGTCGAGTTCCTGGTTGATCGTGCGGGCCAGGGCCACTGTCGGGGTGGGGGCCCAGGGCTCGTCCAGGGGCGGGACGTCGAGTTCGGGAAGGGCTGCGGTGAGCAGGCCGGTGGCGGCGAAGGCGCTAAGGGCGGTCACGGCCCGGTCGCGTTCGGCGGTGGCCTCCTCGATCCGGGCGCGGATCTCGCTGCAGCGGCCCTCGGCGCGGGCGCGGGCGGTCATGGCCTCGTCCCGGGTGCGGCGGGTGGTCTTCTCCTCGGCGTCCCGGGCGGTGATCGCCGCGTCGGCCTCGGCCAGCCGCCGGTACAGCTCCTCGACGCTCGCACCGACCGTCTCGGCCAGCACTCGGTGACGCGCGGCCGCCGCGTCGGCCGTACGACGGGCGGCGGTCTCAGCCTCCTCGGCCTCGGCGAGAGCGGCGGCGGCGGCCTCGGCCTCGGCGGCGGTCTCGGCCGCGAGGGCGGCGGAACGAGCCTGGGCAACGGCGGCCGGAAGCAGCGCGGCGAGGGCGGCGGCGTAGCCGGACACGGCGTCGCGGACCTGTTCGAGTTCCGCGCGCGTGGTGGGCAGGCCGGTGTCCTGGGCGTACTCGTGGACCTCCCGGTCAGCGCGCTCCGCGTCCTTCTGGCGGGCGGCGGCCTCGTGCTCGGCCTCGGCCAGGCGGTCCGTCAGGCGGTGTACGGACTCGGCCTCGTGACCGGCGCGGGCGTGTGCCTCGCGCAGTGCGTGGTCGGAGGGCTGGGATTGCTGCTCGGCGGCCAGCGCATTGGCCCGGGCCCGGACGACGCCGCGCTGCTCGTCCAACTTCTCGAGTCGGGCGGTGAGTTCGCCGCGCTGCGCAGCCAGCTCGGCGAGCCGGGTGCGGCGGGCGGCCTCCCGGGCGCCTTCGCCGATGTAGTGGGCGGCGGGCTTGGTCCAGCGGCCGGTCAGGGCGCCGATCCGGTACCGGCCACAGGTGGCCACCCAGGTGTGGTGGTCGGCGTCCCCGCCGAGGGCGATCGCGGCGAGCACGGCCTGAACCGCTTCGTCGTCGAGGGCGGCAGCCAGCGGGTCGGCACGGTCGACGGCCGGGCGCAGCACGGCGGCGAGGCTGGTGGCGGGGGCCTTGCCGCCGGGCAGCAGGGCGGCGTCGTCGGCGTCGAGCAGGGTGCCGTCCGGGGTGAGCCAGGCATCCAGCAGCCCGGTGGCCTCCAGCGCGGCCTCGATCCCGGCGCGGTGCTCGGCCGGTACCGCGTCGGCGAAGTCGACGGCCCGCCACAGGGGCGCTCCCGGACGGTCGGCGCGGGCCCGCGGATCGCGGGTGTGCGCCAAGGGAGGGGCGTCGTGGCCGCCGGATTCCAGGCGGGCGATCTCGTCGTCCACGGCGGCGAGTTCGCGCCGTACCGCGGTGTGCTCGGCGTCGAGTTCGGCCTCGCGGCGGGTGAGCGCGCCCACGGCCGTGCGGTACGCCGCGGCGGCGGCCTCGGCCGCCGGGTTGGGCCCGGCCAGGGTGTCCGTCCAGGCTTCCAGGGCCGCCAGGGCCTGGTCGGGGTCGGGCAGGCGCAGCTCGACCGTATCGGCGGCCCAGGTACGCCAGGCCGCGGTCAGGGCCGTGCCCTGCTCGGCGACGGCCTGCGCGGCCTCGGCGGACCGCTCGCGGGTGGTCGCGAGGTCGGCGGAGCGGCGCGTGGCCTCGGTCTGCGCCGTACGAGACCGCTCGTGCGCCCGCTCGGTCGCGGCGAGCAGCGTGGCCAGGCCGGTGACGGCTTGGCGGCGGCGTTCGACCGCCCGCTCACCCACCCGGCGGGTGTCCTGGAACGGAGCATGGTCGCGCTCCAGCGTCTCGGCCACCGGCGCGTGGTCGATTCCGGCCGCTTCGGCGGCGTGGCGTGCGGCGTTGTCGGCTGCGGCGAGGGCTGCTCGATCGGCCTCGTGCTGGACGTGGGCGGCAGCGGCGCGGCGCTGCCAGTCGTCGGCCTGGCGGCGCGCGGTACGGCAGGCACCGGTGCGGTCGTCGGCGACGGCGCGTAGGGCCTCCGCGGTCTTCCCGGCCTGTTCCAGCTCGCGGGCGGCATCCATCTCGGGGCTGCGGGTGAGCGCGTCCCGGGCGGCGGCCAGGGTCTCCCGGGCGTCCTCCAGTTCCGCCAGACGCGTCTCGGCCTGCGCCAACCGCTCCTCGGCAGCGCCGTGTTCGGCCTCGGCCTCACCGAGGTCGCGGCCCAGGTGCTCGTACCGGCTGTGCGCGGCGCGCACCACGGCGGCCTGCCGCTTGGCCGCGATCCGCGCGTAACGGCGGTAGTGGGTCAGAAAGTCGGCAGCGGCGCCGGATGCCTCGGCAAGCGCCTGAAGGGCGTGCCGTTCCTCGTCCAGGCCGCGGAACGCCTCTGCGACCTCGCCGACGAGGGCGGGGTCGAGCGGGGGCAGGGCCTCGGTGAGCGCCTTGGACAGTAGCTTCTCGTCGGGTTTCTTGGACAGCTGCGGCTGGCGCAGCTGGATCAGCAGGTTGACCAGAGCCTCGTAACGGCCCGGGCCGAGGCCGAACAGCTGCTCGTCCACCGCCCTGCGGTACTCGGCGGCCGTGTCGTGGACCAGCCCATGGCCCTGCAGTGCCTCGCGCAGCCGCTCTCGGGTGTACGGGACGCGGGTGGCGGACATCAGCGGCAGCTCCGGTCCGACGCGCAGAGATGTGGTGAAGAACCAGTGCTTGGCGATGCCCCTGCCCTTGACCGCTTTCAGACCGCAGCCGACCGTCCGGTACTGCGGCTTCCCGTCCTCGCCGATCCGCGCGAACTCCAGCCAGGTGTAGCCCGTGCGCTCGTCGTGCGGGTGCTTGCCGCCGAGCAGCAGGTTCCACTCCATCCGCTTGGCGCGGTCGCCGTCCGGTTCGACCCGGTGCGCGGCGAGCTCGCCGTCCAGGAGGAACGGCAGGGTGAGCGCGAGGACCTTGGACTTGCCGGTGCCGTTGTTGCCGCGCAGCAGCAGCCGCCCGTCGTGGAAGCGGAACTCCTCGGCGTCGTAGTAGAAGAGGTCGACCAGCCCCGCGCGCAATGGCTGCCAGCGGTTCTTGGATGGCTGTGGCAGGGTCATGAGCGGGAGCGGGCCTTTCGGATGGTCGGGGCGGCCAGGGCGTAGCGGACCAGCGCCGGCTTGGCGGTGACGGTCCCGCCCTCGCGGGTCACCAGGTCGAGGGCGGCGAGCCGGTCGAGAGCCTGGGCGAGCAATTCCGCTGCGGCGGCGGGCTCGGCGGCGCCCTTGCGCCAGTACGAGCGGTGTTGCACCGCTAGTTGCCGTACCAACTCGACGAGTTGCGGCTCGGTGCGGGTGCCTTGGGCGGTGGCGAGGTGGGCGGCTACCAGCAGAGTGGCGTGGCCGTCGGTGCCCTGCTCGGGCATCCGCAGATCGGTCAGCTCATCATCCGGGTCGACCATGGCGATCCCCTCGGCGCGCATCTCCGCCACCAGACCGGTGAGTTCGGTGATCCGGCGGGTGATCGCGTGGCGCTGGGAGACCAGGTAGGTGCGCTCGTTCTCCGGCAGCTCGGCGTAGTACACCACCGGGTCGTCCAGCAGTCTGCGGGTGAGCCGGTGGCGCAGCGCCCGCAGCCGCAACTCCTCGGTGTCGGGCATGACTTCGCAGGTGAGCAGAGGCAGGCGCTGGTCCGGGGCGGCGGTTTCGACCGTGGACGGGCCACGGGTCGCGGCCAGCAGTGCGGCCAGGACGCGCCGCCGCACGTCGTAGAGCACGTCGTTGGACGCCTCCGACAGGTACGCCTCCTCGTCGCCCGCAACCCGGTGCAGGACGCCCCGGTCCAGCAGCAGCCGTACCACGGCCACCAGGTCGGAGCGCTCCTCGCGGCGGTCCATCCGGAACTCGGTCCCCGCCGCCACCAGCACCGGGTCACCGGCACCCGTCAGCACACCGTCGGCCAGCCGGCCCAGGGTGATCTGGGCGTCGGCCCGCTCCAGCACGGCCAGCGCCAGGCACAGCAGCACATAGCGGCGGCGGGTGAACGGCACCCTGGTCCGCGGCGCCCGGGCAGGCCGGGTCGCGTCATCCAGCCGGACGGGCGACTTGTACAACCGCGCGGTTTCGGCGTCGACCACCAGCCGCCAACCGGTCTCCTGGGTGAACCAGGCCGCCAGCTCGCCAGCGTGCTTGCGGACCAGCCGGAACTCCTCGCTTCCGCTGGTCATCAGCGGCGAGGCGAGCAGCGCGCGGGTGGCCCGGCGCCGCTCGGCCTGGACGTCGGCGTCGGTCATGCCGCACTTCCCGTGGACACGAGGTCGATGATCTCGATGATGTGTTCCGGCCCGGAGAGCACGCCGTCCGCGGTCGGGATCTCGACCACCGTGTCCGGGTCCACCAGCTTCAGCCGGACCTCCATCGTGCCGTCCCCGGTGAGCGCCGAGGACTCGCTCTCGCCCGGCACCCGTGCCGACAGCGCGTCGCCGAGCACCGCGAGGAACAAACGGAAGGCGTGCGGGTCGAGCCCGTCCGGGCCGGCCAGTTCGGAGAGCAGCACCGGGCCGTCGGTGGCCAGCCGGGCCCGGGCGGCGGCGGTCTGGGCGGCCTCCAGCTCGACCTGCTCGGCCAGCACCTGCCGCGCCGCCGTGCGGTCCGCGACCCGGGTAGGCATACCGCGCCGTTCGTACGAACCGGTCTCGCGCAGCCGCGGGCTGATCTCCAGCGGCGGGGCCTCGGCCCATGGCGTGGTGGCAGCGAGGTCCGCGTCCTGCCAGGCTGCCTCGGTCGCGGCGTCGACCGTCAGGTGCCGGGCCGGGGTGAGGGCGAAGGCCGCCCGCCACAAGCGGTGCGCGGCGGCATCATCCGGGGCCTGCGCGAAGAACCGGGCCAGCGCCCGGAAGTCGGCCGACCGGTCCGAGCGCCCGCCACGCCGCTCGTTCAGCGCCGCCACCGTGTTGACCAGGCCAGTGATCGCGCTGACCGCCGCACCGCGCAGCAGCTTCGCCTGCGAGGGCTGCCGCGTGGACCGGCTGAGGAACCAGTCGGCCAGGCCCCGCCAGCGGTTCTCCCACGCGATGAGCGCCGCCTGCGTCGCCTCGGCGCGGGCCTGCTCCGCCTCCGGTTCGTCCGAGTCGGGTACGGCGTCACCGGCCTCCCGACGGGCGGCGGTCACCAGCAGCCGCTGCACGTCGGCCGCGTTCAGCCGGGTGAGCAGATCCGCGATCTGCGCGCCGCGGCCCGCCAGGTCGGCGATGAAGCGCTCGATGTACTCGACCAGCCGGTCCTTGTACGCGATGAACGCCTCCTCGTCGCCGTCCTGGAAGTCGATGGTGCGGCGCAGCGAGGCCATGAACGCCTGGGCGTTGTCCGCCAGGCTGCCGAACCGCTCGGCGATCTGGAGCAGCAGCAGGTGCGTCTTCGCCGGATCGGGGTCCTCCGCCTGCGCGAGGACCAGCAGCGAGCCGAGCTGCTCGGCGATGTCCGCCAGCGCGACCGACTGCAACTGGCCGCGTTGGCCCAGCGCCTGCTCGTACACGGCTATCGCGCGCAGCGCGGCCTGACCGTGGCGGGTGAGTTGGTACAGATAGCGCGCCCGGTGGAAGTCCTCGACCGAAGTCACCCGGCCGGTGTCGGCGTCCGCCCGCAGGTTGCTCCATTCGACCAGCTTCTCCAGCGCCGCGCCGACGGCCTCGACCGGCACCGCCGCCGCGTCGTCGGAGCCCTGGCGCAGCTCGGCGGCCACGTCCTCCGGCCGCAGATGGACGATGAACCGCTCCCGTGCCTGCGCGAACACGGCCAGGACCTGGCCGTAGAGGGCGGCGTTCGGCGCCTGCAGATAGGCGAACGGCTGAGGCGGCGGAGCGTCGGACACGCACCCCAGTCTCCCAGAACCCGCCACCTGCTCGGCCGCGAACCGGAAACTCGTCGTTGCAGCACCGCCCGTCGGCACAGCCGTGCCTGCGCGGCCCACGACGACACGTTCAGCTGGCAGAGAATCCTCAGCCCTGGCGGCGGCGTGCTCGGGCGGCGTCCCGGCTTCAAGCGACGTTCGCAGCCGAGCGTGCCTTCATCACCTGGATGGACCTCCTGCGTCGGACCTGCCCGTGGACTCCGGTGTCGGCCTGCATCTCCTGTGGTTACCGGGCGCTGGCGCGGAGGGATCGAGGACGATCTCCGCTGGCCCGTGAGGTGGTGGCGGTCCCCGGATATCTGCACTTTGCATGCATTGACGCTATACTGCATTCATGACTGCTCTGACGATTCGGGACGTCCCGGATGACCAGATCCAGACCCTGAAGGTTCGTGCTGCACAGGCCGGCAAGTCCCTCCAGGCTTACTTCCTCGATCTCATCGCGCGCGAGACATCCAAGCCCACCATGACGGAGATGGTGGCGCGCCTGAACCGGGAGACCACGGCCAGCGTCAGCACGGAGGACGTGCTGGCCGCGATCGACGAGGCGAGGACCGGGCGGTGAGCCAGGCGGTCGTCATCGACTGCTCCGCCCTTGTGCACTTCCTCACCAACCACGACCCGCTCGGCGTTGCCGTCCGCACCCGGGTGGGCGCCGCCGACGCCGTCGCCGTACCCACGCTCATCGACTACGAGATCCAGTCCGCACTGCTCGGCATGAGGAGAGGGGGCAAGCTCACGGAACGGGAAGTGGGCAAGGCCATCGATGCATACCGGCAGCTCCCACTCGTCCGACACGAGACGCTCTTCCTCTGGGACCGCGTTCAGGCGCTCCACGGAAACCTGAGCGCCTACGACGCCCAGTACGTCGCCCTGGCCGAGGCCCTCGCCGCAACGCTGATCACCAGTGATGCGAGGATCGAACGGAGCGGTGCCGCGAAATGCGTCATCGAGGTCTTGGGCTCGAACTGACGGCGGCGCGGCTGTGGGGCCGCTGGCTCAGCACGCACGGGCGTGCTGGTGAAGGTCGGCAAGCCGCTTGTTGCAGGACCCCGACAACTCGACCTGAATACCTCGCTTCGCTGCTCAGTGACGCCCCCGGTGGACAGCCGGTGGACGGACGCCTTTGGGCGGTGCAGTACGACGCGTCATAGGTCAGGACGCCGCACCCGGCCGCGACCGCGTCGGCGATCCCCGCGGCCCCATGCGCGTGTCCGGTGACAGGCGGGCCCAGCCTGTGTGCGGCACGGACTGCCGCGCCGAGTTCCGCCGCGGTGTACTGGGAACCGCCCGGGTCGGAGCCGATGGTGGACATGCCCCCGGTCGCCATGATCTTGACCAGGTCCGCCCCGTTCCGATCCCGCTCGATGACTGCGGCGATAACCCCCTTCTCGCCGTCGGCCTGGCCACCGAGATACCAACAGTGTCCACCGGTGCGGGTGATGGGCGGACCGGCCGCGACGATATGCGGTCCTTCCGTCTCCTTCCGGTACTCCTCCCGCAATCGCAGCAGGTGCCGCGACGGTGGGGGTAGCTTCCTGGCGTTACTGAGCCACAGCCGGTGGTTCAGCGTCGGGGAGACCGCGGTTCCGTGGTGGCCCCGCCGCAGGGGGCCGGGGGGCCGGATGGAATGATGACGGCGCTATGACGGTCCCCGTGCGTGCCGGCGCCGATCTGAGACTGCTGAGAGCCGTGGTGTTCTCGGCGGTCTGCGTCACGCTGTCCGCGGCCGGGCACGCGATGGCCTCGGGGGCTGGGGTCCCGCTGTGGACTTTGGCGGCGGGCTGGGCCGGGGTGCTGTGTGTGGCCGCGCCGCTGGCCGGACGGGAGCGTTCGCTGCCCGGCATCGCGTCCACTCTGCTGGCGGGCGAGCTCGGCCTACACCTGCTCTTCTGCCTCGGGCAGAGCTCCGCCATGGCCGTCCCGGCGGACAATTCCGGCGGTGTCATGGCCCTCGCCGAGCGGCTGTTGTGCAATGGGCAGCCGACACATCTAACCCCGCAGCGCGCGGCGCAGATCGTACGTCAATCGGGCATCAATCCGGCGCGAGCCATGGGCGGTATGCCCGGTATGTCAGGTATGGCCGGGATGGTGGGTCATGGCGCGCACGCGATGTCGCTGAGCGCGATGTTCACTGCGGCGATGCTCGCCGCGCATCTGACCGCCGCCGTCATCGTCGGCTGGATGCTGCGCCGCGGCGAGGCCGCGCTCTGGCAGCTCGTCCGGCTGTATGCGGTGGTTGCGGAACACCTTGCTCTGCTGGTGCCGTTGAGCGGACTCCTCGCTGCCATGCGCGTGCTGGCGCTGGTGGCTGGGCTGCTGGAGCAGGGCCTGTCCGCGTTGCGCCCGGCGCGCGTGGAGTACCAGGCCGGGCGGTTTCGGGTTGTCGCGCTGCAGCACTGCGTGATCCGGCGGGGTCCGCCCGCCGTGGCCCTGGCGGCCTGAAACTCCCTGCCTGCGCCTTGCGCGCGCTCAGGGTGCATGCGGCCGTCCTCGTGCCATTCGGCGAGACACTCACCGCCTCGATGGCGGCGGCGCCACCGTGGGCTCATCAAGCGGCAGTCCGGGCCTGCCTCGGTCGCGCCGTGCGCCGGAGAACCTCGGCCCCTGCGACGGTTCGGCTGCTGCCTGACCGGCTCCCTCATCTCCCATGCCCGTGCTGACGGTGGCCGTGGGGGTGTGGACCGGTGCGTGCTTGGTGATTCGTCTCGTCGTGCAGTCCTGCACGCAGCCCACCGCCCCCTTTGGACGGCGGTGACCGCCGCGTGCCGTACCCACGTGCAGGAGTTCCCTGATGCGTATCCTCGCGTCATCCGCCCGCCGTCTTGCGACGGCTGCAGCCTTCGCCGCGACGGCCACTGTGGCCCTGACCGCCTGCGGCAGCTCCTCCGGCGATCAGCCGATCGCCTCGATCTCGGTGCCCGCGAACGCGCCCACCGCCTCCAGTGGCTCGATCACCCTCGACCCGCCCTACACCAAGCCGAGCCTGACCCTGACCGACGACCACGGTCAGAGCTACAACCTGGTCAAGCAGACCGCTGGCAAGCCGCTGTTGCTGTACTTCGGCTACACCCACTGCCCCGATGTGTGCCCGACGACCATGGCTGACATCGCGGCTGCCACGCGTACGCTGCCCACGGCGGAGCAGCAGCGCCTTCAGGTGGTCTTCGTGACCACCGACCCCGCCCGGGACACCCCGCAGCGGCTGAATCAGTGGCTGGGTGCCATCGACCCCGCCTTCATCGGCCTGACCGGCGACTTCAGCCAGATCCAGGCCGCGGCGAAGAGCGTTGGTGTGGGCATCTCCGCGCCGGTCAAGCACGCGGACGGCAGCTACACCGTCAGCCACGGCGCCGAGGTCATCGTCTTCTCGCCGAAGGACGACAAGGCCCACCTGCTCTACACCTCCGGGGTGCCGGAGTCGCAGTACGCCCAGGACCTGCCGAAGATCGTCAAAGGAGAAACGCCATGAAGAACCTCGCACCCCACGTAGCCGTCGCCGTGGCCACCCTTGTGGTCGGCGCCACCGCGCTCACCGGTTGCTCCACCTCGTCGTCAGCCGCATCCCCAGCCGGTGGCAGCCCGGAGCTGAAGGTGACGGGCGCGTATGTGCCGCAGCCGCCAATGGCCGACATGGCCGCCGGTTACTTCGCCATCACCAACTCCGGCACGGCCCCGGACCGGCTGACCGGGGTCACCAGCGACATCGCCTCCGACGTCTCGATGCACACCACGACCGCGTCCGACCAGATGAAGCCGGTGGCCTCCTTCACGATTCCGGCGGGCGGCCGGCTCGTGCTGAGCACCGGGGGCAACCACCTGATGCTGATGGGCTTGAAGCACAAGCCGGTGGCCGGCCAGGCGGTCGCCTTTCACCTGCGCTTCGCCACCTCGGCCCCGATCACTGTGCGGGCGCCGGTCGAACCTGCCACCTACCAGCCCAAGGGCTGAGCCGGCGCCCCCACTGCGTGCGGCAGCCCGGCGGCCGCGGTGTGCGCGGGGGAGCGCGCGAGCCGGCCTTGGAGCGACACCCGCAAGTGGCGTCCAAAAGAAGCGGAATAAGGAAGATGACGGATCAACACAGCATTTCCCGGCGGCGGTTGCTGAGCACGGCGGGCGCCGCCGGAGCGGCCGGCCTGGCGGTCGGCGGAGCGGGCGGCGTGCTCGGCTCCACAGCCGCACATCACTCCACGCCGCTGACAGCGGTGGGCAGCACGATGGTCCCGTTCCACGGCACCCACCAGGCGGGCATCACCACCCCGGCCCAGGCCCGGGGCCACATCGTCGCCTTCGACCTCGCACCCGGCGCCGACCGCAAGGCGGCGGCCGGGCTGATGCGCCGCTGGTCGGCGGCGGCCGAGGCGATGACCGCAGGCCGCACCCCGGCCGGGGACGACCAGATCGCACTGGATGCGGGCCCCTGTTCGCTGACGGTGACCTTCGGCTTCGGCGCGAGCTTCTTCCCCAAGGCCGGCCTGGCCGACCACGCCCCGGCGGCACTGGTGCCGATGCCCGCGTTCCCCTCTGACGCGATCGACCCCAAGCAGAGCAACGGGGACCTGTGGATCCAGATCGGCGCGGACGATCCGCTGGTCGCCTTCCACGCGCTGCGCATCCTGCAGAAGGAGGCCGCCGGGGTGGCGACGCCCCGGTGGCAGATGAACGGGTTCAACCGCACGCCGGGCGCTACCGCCCGTCCGATGACGGTCCGGAACCTGATGGGCCAGATCGACGGCACCAACAACCCCAAACCAACTGATAAGGACTTCGACGCCAAGATCTTCGTGCCCGACAAGAGCGGGCCGCAGGCGTGGATGAACGGCGGCTCCTACGCCGTCGTACGCCGCATCCGCATGCTGCTCGACCCCTGGGACGACCTCACCGAAACCGAGCAGGAGCAGGTCATCGGACGGCGCAAGTCCAACGGCGCCCCGCTGTCGGCCCCGGCACCGACCGGGATCGAGACCACCCCGGTGGACTTGGAGAAGGTCAACCCGGACGGCTCGCTCGCCATCCCCGGCGACGCCCACATCCGGGTCGCGGCTGCCCAGTCCAACGCCGGAGCCACCATCCTGCGGCGCGCGTTCTCGTACCACGACGGCTACCGTGCGGACGGCAGCCCTGATGCCGGGCTGCTGTTCATCTGCTGGCAGGCCGATCCGACCACCGGTTTCATCCAGATCCAGCTCAAGCTCGACGGCAGTGACCACCTGACCCGGTTCATCCGGCACGAGTCCAGCGCGATCTTCGCCGTGCCCGGCGGGGCCCAGCCCGGCGAGTACGTCGGCCAACACCTGCTGGAGGCATGAAGCGATGCCCGCGATAAATGACGCGCTCGGCCTGCTGGCTGCCTCTGCGACGCCCCCGAAGTCCGGTATGGGGTCGATGCCGTGCATGCCGTCTATGCCGATGCCGGGCTGCCCACACGCGCCGGGCTCTGGGACGATGCACATGCACGGCTCCATGAGCGGGCCGATGTGGATGCCCATGGACCCGCCGACCCTGGCCCGGTTGCTGGCCTGGCATCCCCAGCCGATCCCGCTGGAACCGGCCGCCTGCGTGCTGGCCCTGGTGATCTACACGGTAGGGGTGTGGCGGTTGCGACGGCGCGGTGACAAGTGGCCGCTGCACCGCACCCTGGCCTGGACGGCCGGGGTGCTCAGCATCGCCGCGGTCACCTGCACCGGGGCCGGTGGGTACGGCATGGAGCTGTTCAGCGTCCACATGGTGCAGCACATGGTGCTGTCCATGCTCTCCCCGATCCTGCTGCTGCTCGGCGCGCCGTTCACCCTGGCGCTGCGGGCCCTGCCCTCGGCACCTCGTGGTCGTACCGGGCCGCGCGAGGTGCTGATCCGGCTCCTGCACAGCCGCCTGGCCCGGATCGTCTCCTCACCGCTGTTCACGCTGCCGCTGTTCATCGCCAGCCTGTACGGCCTGTACTTCACCC
Organism: Streptomyces humicola; assembly: GCF_024436035.1. Taxonomy (GTDB): domain Bacteria; phylum Actinomycetota; class Actinomycetes; order Streptomycetales; family Streptomycetaceae; genus Streptantibioticus_B; species Streptantibioticus_B humicola. Next base: position 109,411 of record NZ_JANFNG010000006.1, on the reverse strand, counting down.
CGCTGTTCGACGCCGCGATGGGCAGCTGGCTCGGGCACGAGTGGATGCTCGCGCACTTCCTCGCCACGGGCCTGCTGTTCTTCTGGCCGATCATGGGCGTCGATCCGGCACCGCGCCGCCCCTCCCATGTGATGCGAATGCTGGAGCTGTTCATCGGCATGCCCTTCCACGCCTTCTTCGGCATCGCCGTGATGATGTCCAGCACCCTCATCGTCGGCTTCTTCGCCCACCCCCCGGCCGCCTGGCACCTCAGCCCGCTCGCCGACCAGAACACCGGAGGCGGCATCGCCTGGGCCTTCAGCGAAGTCCCCACCATCCTCGTGCTGCTCGCCCTGCTCGTCTCCTGGGCCGCCTCCGAACGCCGCGCGGCAGCCCGCGCCGACCGCCAGGCCGACCGCGACCACGACGCCGAACTCACCGCCTACAACGCCTACCTGACCCGCCTCGCCGCCCGAGAAGACCTCGGGTAATGCCCCAACGACGCTTACCCCGGCGTGAGCGAACGCCTCGTTCGCCACCCCGCACGCCGTACGCCGTACGCCGTAGCCAGACCGACCGTCACGACCAGAGCCCGAATGCAACCCCGGCCGCAGCAGCCAGCTTGAACAGGCCGGATAACTCCCTCAAATCCCTTGATTTTTCCAACAGTTCAGGCCGCCTCACCTCCGTTCGATGGTGTCGGCCACCCCCCATCCCGGGAAGGAATGACCTCATGAGTGACAACACCGCCGTCGGCAGCGCACGTTGGTCCAGGCGACCAGCAACAACTGCGGCGGCAGCGGAGTGGCAGGCGCGCGATGCCCGACGGTGGCTGCAGCTCGCCCTGGCAGCCATCTGGCTCCTCGACGGCGTGCTGCAGTTCCAGCCCTACATGTTCACCAAGAACTTCGGCACCCAGTTGCTCGCCGTCACGGCACAGGGCAACCCGCAGGTGATCGCCCAGCCCATCACCTGGGTCGCCGGGATCGTCACCCACCACCCCGTCCCCACCAACGCCGCGTTCGCCGCCATCCAGGTGCTGCTCGGCCTCGGCATCGCCTGGCGCCCCACACTCAAGCCCGCCCTCGCCGCATCGATCGCCTGGTCGCTGGGCGTGTGGTGGTTCGGCGAGGGACTCGGCGGCGTCTTGACCGGCACCACCAACCCCGTCATGGGCGCCCCCGGAGCCGTCATCCTCTACGCGCTGCTCGCCGTGCTCCTGTGGCCGACCGCCCGTACGGATCACGACGTGGCGCCGTCTCGGTTCGTCGCCGAGCGCCCGCTCGGTGCAACTGCCGCACGCGTGCTGTGGCTGGTGCTGTGGGGCAGCCTGGCGTACTTCGCCATCCAAGGCAGCAACCGCAGCCCACAGGGGCTGCACGACATGATCGCGCAGATGGCCTCCGGTGAGCCCAGTTGGCTCGCCTCGATCGAAACCCACGCCGCAAACCTCGTCGCACACCAGGGCCTGCCCGTCTCGATCGCCCTGACCGTCCTGCTGACCGTCGTCGCCGTCGGCGTGTTCCTGCCGAGGCCCGCCGCCCGCGTCGCCGTCATGCTCGCCCTGGCGCTGGCACTGGTGATCTGGGTCGTCGGGGAAGCCCTCGGCGGCATCTTCACCGGTCAGGGGACCGACCCCAACTCCGGGCCGCTGCTGGCCCTGCTCGCCCTCGCCTACTGGCCGTCCACCCTGCAGCAATCCGCGGCAACCAGCGGTGAAGGGACGGCGAACTCCTGAATCGTGGCCCGCTGAACCGCAGCCGGGCCCGACCGATGCGGAGGAGAAGATCATGGCGTCACCCTCCTGGTTGACCGACACCTTCGCCGCGATCATGCTCGTGATCGCCCTCTCCTGCGTGGCCCGGCTGCTCACCTCCTCGCTCCGACGGCGGGAGGTCGAGTTGGATGCCGATGCGGTCCACCTCGTCATGGGCATATCGATGGCCGGGATGCTCGTACCGCGGCTGGACCCGGCACCGAACGGCGTGTGGGATGCGGCCTTCGCACTCGCGGCAGCGTGGTTCGCTGCCCGAACGGTCCGGGCCTGGCGCGGCAACGCCGCCACGGGCTGGCGCTGCCCGCACCCCCTGCCCCATCTGGTCGAAAGCGGCGCCATGCTCTACATGCTGCTCGCCGCCCAGAACCCGGCCCCCGACAACACCGGCAAGAGCATGGCCATGCCCGGCATGGGCGCAACGGCCGGCACCGGCTTGGCGCGTTTCCCCGCCCTCGCGCTCCTCCTGGCGGTCTTCATGGTCGGCTACGTGGTGTGGCTCGGCGACCGGCTCACGCTGGTGAGCCCGGCATCGACCGGCAGGGCAGCCCGGAGCGCAGACGAAAACCCGGCCGGGTCCTCGGGCGACCTCGGCTGGATCACCCGCGCAAACGCACGAACCGCGGCGCGCGGCACCGCCGGCTGCGGCACACAGCCGACCGGGCACACCTCCGCGTCGGGCAGGACGATTCTCGCTCCACGCGCCGCGGCCTGCTACAAGATCGCCATGGGCATCACCATGGGCTACATGCTCGTCACCATGCTCTGAGGTGTCTGCGGGGCCTGGTGTGCATGGGGGCGCGAAGGTGGTCGCTCTGGCATCGTTTCGCCGACCGTGGCCCGGCATCGCTCACCAGCGACCGGCCACTGGCCGACCCCGAGCCAACGGAAGTCAATGTCAAATGGATCGGGCTGCGGCGCAACGGCACCTTGGGAATGGCCTGCCGCAGGGTGTCCGCCCGCTCCGCCGGCTGGCCCAACAGCCCCCCGCCGAAGGCGGCCCACCCCTGTCGGCAGAGGAGACCCCAGGGGCCGAGAGCCGGGCCCATACAGGCCCCCGGGTGTCCGGCATGTCGGGTGAGGTGTGAGCAGCCGCCCGAGGGGACCCGCCTGTGGCCCGAATCGGGGCGGTGGCGGATTTCATTTCGGGTGCTGACTCGCGGAATGAAACCGCCATCCGGGTGATTGCAGTCTTTGATGGCATGAAGGTCACAGGCAATCCACAGGTCACCCGCCGAGCCCTGATGTCGCTCGGTGGGCTGGTGCTGCTCAGCGCCTGCGCGGCGCACGCCAGCACGCCCCCACCTACGTCGGCGTCGAAGACCCCGCAGCCCACCACCGTGCCGGGCGACTCACACCCCAGCCCGCCGCCACCCAGCGACCCGCCCGACGCCGCACCGGCAGGCAAGCCGGAGTTCTACGTCCACCGGGGACCGCACGCGATCGCGCTGACCATCGACGACGGCCCGCACCCGGAATGGACCCCACAGGTCCTGGACCTTCTGCGCCGCTACGGGATCACCGCCACGTTCTGCCAGGTCGGAGCCCAAGTCAGCGCCTATCCCGGCCTGGTGCGGGCGGTGGCCGCCGAAGGCCACCTGATCGCCAACCACACCTGGACCCACGCCGACCTGGCCCGCGCCTCGGCGGCGACCGTCCGCTCCCAGCTGGAGCGCACCAGCGATGAGATAGAGAAGGTCTCCGGCCACCGGCCCGCCCTCTACCGTGCGCCCTACGGGGCCTGGTCGAAACAGACCCTGTCCACCTGCCGGGAGTTGGACATGCGTCCGCTGGACTGGTCGGTCGACCCGCGCGACTGGTCCCGGCCGGGCACCTCCCGCATCGTCGAGCGCATCATGGCCCACACCCATCCGGGGTCGATCATCCTTGAACACGACGGCGGGGGCGACCGCTCCCAGACGGTGGCCGCCTTGCGGGTCGTGCTTCCCCGCTTGATCGACGCCGGCTATCAATTTGTCACGCCGTAGGCCGCGAGCGACCGGTTAAGACAGAGCCCGGCTGCCCTTCCCGGCCAGTCGGGAAGGGGAGCCGGGTCCTGCCTTATGCCCAGCGTGCTCAGCGCGCAAAGAGGTCACACGCTGCGGCCGAGCCGGGTCGTCAGGAAGTTCTCTTCCTCGGCGAGCGCCGTCCAAGCCGACCGCTCCGAACGTTGGTGCTGGTCGATGCGAATGCCGTCGGCCAGGGTGGTCCTGCCCGAGCCCGGGAACCCGGTCAACACGGCGACGAACGCACATTCGTTCACGGTCTCCTCCACGTCGGTAGCCGCGGCACGTCGGTAGCCGCGGGTGGGTGTCGATCACATGATTCCGAGGTAGTGGAGTGGGCCGTGGATGTCGACGGGGAACATCCCGAAGACCGCCATGGCTTCGCCGACGGCGATGACAACCAGGCAGAGACCGGTCCACCACGTCTGCGGTCGACCGCCTCGTTGCCGGACGACCGGCAAGGCGGATCCACCGTGGTGGTGAGTCGGCGATACGCGTCTGTGAGGAGCGCGTGGCGGGGCACCGTCTCAGCGGTAGTTGCCGGTGTGGCCGACGCTGTAGCGACCCGGTTGGGGGAAGAAGGCCAGGCCGTGGGGGTTTGCGCCGACGCGGATGCGGGCGAGCAGGTGGCCGTCGTGGGTGGAGAAGACGTAGACCTGGTCGGTGTTGCGTCCGGAGAGCCACAGTTGGGTGCCGTCGGCGCTGACGCTGCCCATGTCGGGGGATCCCCCGCCGGGGATGGTCCAGGTGCTGGTGACCTTCCGGGTGGCGGGATCAATGACGCTGACGGTGCCGGCGTTCCGGTTGGAGACGTACAGCAATCTGCCGTCGCGGCTGGGGTAGATGCCGTGCGTACCGGCCCCGGTGGCGATGAAGCCCTCGACCTTCATGTACGTGCCGTCGACGACGATCACTCCGCCCTTGGTGAAGGAGGCGACGTAGACGGTATGCCCGTCCGGACCGAGGCGGATGTCCTGGGGTACGACGTGCGGGCCGAGGCGGATGTCGTCGAGGAGTTGCAGCGTCTTGGTGTCGTACTTGAGCAGCTGGCCGGAGAACTCGCAGGTGGTGATGAAGTAGGTGCCGTCGGCGGAGAAGTCGGCGTGGTTGATGCCCCGGCAGGGGACGGCGACGGTACGCCGCAGTCGCATGGTGCGCGGATCCAGCACTTCGATGTGGTTGCGGCGTTCGGCGAAGGCCAGGGCGCTGTTGCCGTCCGGGGTGAAGTACAGGTTGTAGGGGGCGCCGACGGGGACAGGCTTGCCGGGTTTGGCGGTGCGCGGGTTGATCGGGACGAGTTGGTTGCTGCCGCTGGCGTCGACCCAGAGGGTCTTCAAGTCCCAGGAGGGGGTGACGTGTTGCGGCATAGTCCCGACCGGAAAATGGGCGACGATCTTGAAGGTCTTCGGATCGATGACGGTGACCGTGTCGCGGTCGGGATTGTCCGAGGGGTCTCCTCCGCCCATGCCGGGCTCGCCGCTATTAGGCACGTACACCAACTGGGGGTCACCTGCGACGGCCGGGCTGAACATGCCGGCGCCGGCGTATCTGTAGATTCCCGCAGCCCCCGCGACCTGGGCTCCTCGATGGGCGGACCGGTCGCCGGTGGCGGCTCGCAGCCACCCGGGTACGACCACATTGCGCAGGTCGGCCAGCGGAGGCGGCAAGTGGGGATCGCGCATCGGTCGGATCAGGCGGCTGGACGTGGACCCCGCGGCCCAGGACGAGTGGCCGGAACTCGCTCCGACGCCCGCCGCCAGAGCCCCGCCCGTCAGAGTCAGACCGCACACCACAACGGCACGGAAACCTGGCCGACGCACCGAAACCTCCGTTGGGCAAGAGAAGGGATCTCCCCATCAACGTAAGCAGTTATGTGGCGGGTCGCGACCCGGCGAGAGAACTGGCGGCCATTGGAGTTCTCGGGGAGCAGGTTGCGGTCTTTGCCGCGACGAGGGAGTGACTGAACCGCAAACATGTTCGTCAATGCCGGTCGAGCATGAGCTGCCCGGCATGCCTTCCGACAGGTTTTGCTCTATGCTAATTTTGCGTATGGCAATGGTAGGGCGGAGCGCCGCTCGACGGCGACGCGGTCGCGGTTGAGCGGCGCGGCCAGGTGGCTGCCGTCAACGGCTTCGTCGGGTATGTGTCGTTGCCAGGGGAGGGGGACGCATGCCTGTCGAGACGGGTGTCGATCATGTCGAGTTCATATGTCCCAAGTGCGGGCATCAGTGGGAGCGGCAGTACGGGGTGCGGCACTGCGAGACCCCGAGCGGAGAGGTGCGGGAGTACTTCCAGATCGGAGGGCTCTGGGTGCTGCCGCCCTACACCGCCGCCGGCGCACCGCGATGCGTGCGATGCGGAAGGCGTGTGATCGGAAGGCTGAACGGGCGGCACTGAGGCGGCGTTACCGCCTCGACGGTCCGGTCCGTTACACGGAGCGGGTCGGCCGGGCACCGACTCGACCGGCGCCGGGCCGCTACTGAGCCCGACGGGTGAAGGGAGACTGGCTTGCTGCACAAGGTGAGAGACGTTCCGTCACCGACCGGGCTGCGCCGCCTGCTGGTCCGCGCTCCCATCCTGCTGTACCGCTGGCATCTAGGGTGGCTGTTCGGCCAGCGGTTCGTACTCCTCACCCATACCGGGCGTCTGACCGGGCAAAGCCGACAAGTCCTGCTCGAAGTTGCCGGGCGCGCACCCGAAACCGACGCCTATCTGGTGGCCTCCGGGTTCGGCGTCAACGCCCAGTGGTACCGGAACGTACGCCAGGATCCCGCCGTCACCATCCAGGTCGGCGGCTGGCGCACGGCTGCGGTGGCCGATTTGCTCACGCCCGAAGAGTGCGCCGGTGCCATGGCGGAGTACGCCGCCCGCCATCCGCATGCCGCGGCGCAGCTGATGCGCGTGTGCGGACTGCACGTGGACGGGAGCGAGACGGACTTCTATCAGGCCGGACGGGATCACATTCGCTTCGTCAGACTAACGCCGAAGGCGGCCAGGGGTCCTGGACGGCCCTCGGCCGAGGCGCGCCCCTGAGAGCGTCGCGGAATCCGCGCGGACCGGTGGACGACACCATCCGTGGCGCTCAGGCGCCCGGCCGGGTGCGCAGCGGCCGCTGCGTCGGCCGGGCCTTCGTCCAATGGGATGGCCTTGTTCTCGTCCCGGCCGGTGGGCGGCCGGTCACCGAAGACCACGGCCAGCTGCTGCAGGACATCCACGCAGTACCGGTCGCTCTCCAACACGCACCACCGCGTCCACGTGGCCGCGCGCCGTGCGCAACCTCCGCAGCGCGGCCGTCGGTCCCTCCTGGCCGACGGCGCTGTATGCCAGGGCCGGCCGCCCCGAAAGCCTGTGCGCGGCCTTGTTCACGGGACCACCCGCCATCACGCCTCCCTCAGCCGCCCTGGGTCCGCTTCGGGCCCAGGAGGCGGCCCGCAAGGCGCGCGTATTCCAGGCAAGCCAACCCGACCGGGGGAGGGTAGGCCCACCCTGCCCTCCGCGAAGGCCGCTGGGCCCCATCCGCACAGAAGCAGGGATGGCGGACTGCCCCTGCCCTTGGTGCACGAGGGCGATCCGCTGACGGTGGCCCGGCTCGGGCGGAACCACGTCGTCGTCGGATATGCGCAGTCTCCCGTGGAGACGGGCCCTAAAACGTCGAAGCGGTGTCCGTGTGATCGCTGTGCTCCGGTGGAAACACGGATGAATGCATGCCCGCTGCTCGGCCGTGGACGTCGCTGTGGGCGGCGTCGGCGACGAGGTGCCCGCCGGCACGCAGCGCGTCCAAGACGCCCATGGCGTCCATGATCTTCACGTGCTCGTCGCGGAGGTCGCACAGCAGGACGTGGGTCCCGCGGCGGGCGAGCGTGGTAATGGTGGTCCGTAGCGCGAGGATGCCGGTGGCGTCGACGGCGGAGACCCGTGACATGCGCAGCACAATCAACGAGGCCTGGGATCCCTTCACCGGGTGCAAGAGGCGGTCGACGGTGGCGAACAGCAGCGGTCCGTCAATATCGTATGCGGCCATCCGGCGGTCCGGACGGGTCTGCCATGGAGCCCAGCTGACGGGTAGTGACTCAAGGTGTACCGGTTCCATGTCATGGAACGCAGGCTCGGTGCGGGCGGAGCGCACCAGAGTGTGCAGCGCCAACGCCGTGGCCACCGCGACACCGGAAGCGATAGCGGTGACGAGGTTGAAGACAAGAGGGGTCACCGCAGTGACCCCGGCGACGGCGGCCTGGCCGCGGTCGGCCCTGGCCAGAGAGCACAGTGCGCCGAAGTCGATCAAGCGGATCACGGTGGCGATCATCACTCCGGTCAGCGCGGCACGTGGGATCGCGGCGGTCAGCGGGGCGACGGCGTAGGCCAGGATGCCCAGGACAGCGCAATTCACCAAGGATGCGAGGCGAGAGGTGGCGCCGATACGGGCGTTGACAGCCGTGCGCATGACGGCGCCAGTGGCCGCAAGCCCCCCGAACAGTGGCGCGGCCAGATTGGCGACGCCCTGCCCGAACAACTCTCGGTCTGCGTCGTGCCGGTCGTCCCCGCTGATACCTTCCGCAGCCGAGACCGCCATGAGTGACTCGAATGCCACCAGCACCGCCAGCAGCGCCGCCGAGGGCAAGAGAGCCGACAGCGAGGAGAATCTCAGGAAGTGCAGGGACGGGACAGGCAAGCCCGCCGCGACGTGACCGATGCGCTGCAACGGCAGATGTGCGGTCTGAGCCAGCGCCGTGATGGTGGCCACGGCCAGGACCGTGAACGGTCCGGGCAGCCGCAACTGGCTCTCGATCAGCCGCACGACCATCGCGCCACCGGCCACGGCGACAGTCACCCAGTGGGGATGCGCCGGAAAGTGCACGACCGCTTTGACCGCCGTGACGACGGCCATGCCAGTGTGCCTGGCGGCCAGTCCCAATGCCACGGGGAGTTGACGGAGGACGATCACGATGGCGCCACCCACCGTGAATCCCTGGACAACCGGCACGGGCACATAGCGCATAAAGCGGCCGGCGCCGCTGACGGACAGGACGATCAGTAGAATTCCGGCCAGTAGTCCGGCGGTGAGTGTCCCTGACGGGCCGTAAGTGCGGGTGACGGGGGTCAGGATCAGCAACAGGATTCCGGTTGGACCGGTGACCTGGAGATTCGAACCCCCGAGCAGAGCTGCGACGGCTCCGGCCACCACGGCGCTGACGATTCCGGCGGAGGCACCCAGCCCGGACGCGACCCCGAGACCCAGTGCTGCGGGGAGCGTTGCAATCGCCACGACAACTCCGGCCATGATGTCCCTGCGCGGAGAGCAGCACATCGCGGTGAGGTCATGCCACGCAGGCCGGACCGCTGCAATGCGCCGGACAACTCCGCGCATCCGGCACGGTCTGCCATGGCCGGTGCGATTCATCCAAGTCCGCCCCTTCTGAATTCAGGCACGGGAGAATGGGGCACGCGGACTCACCACGAGTCCCGCGCTGCAATGGCTGCATCGAACGGGTGCTATAAGCCCGAGTCCAAGCTGATGCGGCGCAGGTATGACCAATGCTCCGCCTCCCCCGGGTCGTCCCAGGATGTGCAGAAATGCATTGGTCTCAAAGGAGTCGAGTGCAAGGAACCTGAACTCCTGTGAATGAAGGGTTCTTCACTCGTGGGAGCTGTTGGAATCTATGGGCGCTGCGCGTCGAAATTTACGATGGCACACCTCATATGCCTGCCGCAACCGGTCTCTTGTCTTCGGATTATCGGCTTTCGGTCGTGCCTGCCGTGCGATGTAAACGCGCCGATCGGAGGCGCGGGATGCGGCCGTTCGGCAGGTCGGGACGGGCAACATCCGCCGCGCCGGGGTGCCGTTCATCGAGGTGGATCCGCCTACACCTCGCAGCGCTGCCCGCGCTGCGACCACACCGAGCGCGCCAACCGGCCGACTTGGGACAACTTCTCCTGTCGTCGTTGCGGCCTCGCTGGGCGAGCCGACCACGTCGCCGGGGTCAACATCGCTCAGCGAGGGGCCACGGCGTGGGTATTCGTCAACATGCCCGCTCCGGTCCCCGCATAGCGGGGACCGGTAGATGTGACCCGTGGCCGCCCTGTCGTAGGGGGCAGTCGGGAGCATAAACAGAGCCGTACCGAACCGAGTCAACAAGCTCGGTTACGGCAGAGTAGTTGACTGGGTGGTGACGACGGCTTGGACATGGACCAGGCCGGCGACTCCGAACTCCAGCGTCAGTGGCAGCGTGTGGATGGCCGTGGTGCCGTGGACGTCCTGGAAGAGAACATGCGGACCGTGGCCGCCGAACGTGGTGGTGCTTCCCGGCTGCAGCAGGATCCCGGCGGAGGTCATGGAGCCGTCGACAGCGCTGCCGCCTTGAAGGGTGGCCCTGCTTCCGCCGGGGGCGGCGATCATGTCGAGATGCTCGGGGACACTGCCGTCGTTGCGGATGGTCATGGTCACCTCGCCGGTCCCGGAGGCGTTGAGGCGGGCGGTCACGTCGCTCAGGCGCAGGTCGATTCCGGGCGCGGTGACGTCCATCCGCCCCGGGGTGGAGGCTGGGCTCGTCGAGCCGCTGGTGGACGTGGTCGGCGCCGTCGGCTCGCTCGGGCTTACGGAGCACGCCGTTGCCAGCGCGGCAAAGACTGCCGAGACGGCGGCCGCGCGAATGGTTCGGATGAGGAGGCTGTCGCGGGTCATTTTTGCATTATGCCAACATTGGTCGACGGTCTTGCACCCGCACCCCGGGTAAGCCCCGCCGCTCGCTCGCCGGCTCACCAGCCTCACCAGCCGACGTCGAGGGACGGTTTGACGTGCGCTGGGGGCTCCCCGCCGGCTTGCGTGAACGCGTTGAGCGCTTCGATCAGACCAGCACGCCGGTCGGGCGGCATGGCGGCGACGATGCGGGCGATCTCGTCCCGGCGGTGTTCGGTGGCCTCGCGGACGACGCGTCGTCCGGCGTCGGTCAGGTCGATGAGGATCTCGCGCCGGTTGGCCGGATTGGGCGTGCGGGCCAGCATGCCGGAGGCCACGAGCCGGTCGACCATGCGCATGGCGGTGGAGGGGATGACGTCGAGGTGTTCGCCGAGGCGGGAGATGTTCATCGCGCCGCGGCTGTCGAGGACAACGAGCATGCGGAATTGCGGCAGCGTCAGCGCCTCTTCGACGGAGGCGAGAGATCGCGCGGAGACCGCCACGAGTAGTCGTGATGCGGTCAGGACGGCGGTGACCACCTCGTCGGCGCTCTCGGCATCGGCACCGGCGGGGCTTGAGCGTCCTTGATCGCGCGGTGAGGGGGCGGTGTGGGGTGGGCGCTTCGGCATGTGCACCTTTCTACCTCCTCTCCACCGCCTCGCCGGAGGCCGCGGGCCACTGCGTCTCACATAGTGAGCGTCCCTTGCATAGGACAATGGTAGGTCTTGCATACTGCAAATATGATGAGCCGACCGACCACGGGACCCACCACAGCTTCCATACGCGGCGCCGCGCCCGCCGTGCGGCGTGGCCTGCCCGCCGGGCTTGCCGCTTTGCGCGAGGCGAAGAGCGGACTGCTGGCGATGGCACTGCTCGTCGGAGCCGTCGCGGGCCTCGGGGCGATCGTCTTCCGTTGGCTGATCAAGACCTTCACCTCCCTGCTGTCCGGTCACGCCGACTATTCGGCGGTGACCGGGCATCCGGCCAACCCGCATGTGCCGTGGCTGGGCCCCTGGTTCGTCCTGGCGGCACCGGTGCTGGCGGGGCTGGCGTACGGGCCGCTGGTGCAGCGTTTCGCCCGCGAGGCGCGCGGCCACGGGGTGCCCGAAGTGATGTACGCGGTCGCCCGGCGCGGCGGACGGATCGCCCCGCAGGTCGCGATCGTGAAGTCGCTCGCCTCCGCGCTGTGCATCGGCGGCGGCGGATCGGTCGGTCGCGAGGGGCCGATCGTGCAGATCGGCTCCGCCTTCGGCTCCACGCTGGGGCGCGTGGTGAAGGTGGCCGAGGACCGGATGCGGGTGCTGGTCGCCTGCGGTGCGGCCGGCGGCATCGCGGCCACCTTCAACGCCCCACTGGCCGGGGTGTTCTTCGCGATGGAGCTGATCCTGCGCGACTTCACCGCAGAATCCTTCGGCATGGTCGTCCTCGCCTCGGTCACCGCGTCCGTGATCGGCCGGGCCGCCTTCGGCAATACCCCGTTCCTGCACCTGCCGCCCTTCACGGTCCACAACCTCGCCGACTACCTGCTGTTCGCGCTGCTCGGTGTGATCGCCGGTGCCGTGGGGGTGGCCTTCACCCGGATCCTGTACTGGATCGAGGACGCCTGCGACTTCGCCTGGCGCTGGCCGGAGTGGGCCCGCCCCGCCGTCGGCGGTCTGCTGCTCGGCGGTCTGCTGCTGGTGCTGCCGCAGATGTACGGCGTCGGCTACCCCGTGCTGGAAAACGCCGTCGCCGGCAAGTACGTGATCGGCTTCCTGCTCGTCCTGCTCGTCGGGAAGATCGTCGCCACCAGCCTGACCATCGGCATCGGCGGCTCCGGCGGGGTCTTCGCGCCCTCCCTGTTCATGGGCGCCATGCTCGGCTCCGCCTTCGGCGCCACCGCCCACGACCTTGCGCCCGGCATTACGGGGCAGCCCGGGGCGTACGCTCTGATCGGCATGGGCGCGGTCTTCGCCGGAGCCGCACGCGCCCCGATCACCGCCGTGATCATCATGTTCGAGCTGACCGGCGAGTACTCGATCATCCTGCCGCTCATGGCCGCGATCGTGCTGGCCACCGGCATCAGCCGGGCGCTGTCGAAGGACACCATCTACACCCTCAAGCTGCGCCGCCGCGGCATCGACATCGACCACACCCCGGCCACCGCACCGCTGGCCGGGATCACGGTGGGCACGGTGATGGAGCCGGTCCCGGCAACGCTCGATGAGAACCTGCCGTTGGCCAAGGCCGCCGGTGCCTTGGCCCGTTCCCCGCACGGTGTCCTACCCGTCCTCGCCGCCGACGGCAGCTATCTGGGCTGCGCCACCGCCCGCACCGCCGCCGAAACCCTCGCCGACGGCACCCACAACACCACCACCGTCGCCGCCATCACCCACCTGCCCAAGCCCGTCACCACCGGCACCGGGGTCGCCGACGCGCTCGACGCCCTGGTCGCCACCGACGGCGCAGGCGTGCCTGTCCTCGACGAGGACCGCACCCGCCTGATCGGCTGGGTCACCCACCAGGCCGTCCTCACCGTCCTCCACAACGGCCCGAAGCAAGCACCGCAGCCAGCACATACCTGACGGCCAGTCACGGGAATCCTGCTCACCGGCGACAACCACCGGGCCGCCCACACCGCCGCGGCCGTCGGCATCGACCAGGTCCACGCCGAGGTCCACCCCGATCACAAAGCCGCCATCATCCGGCGACCTCCGGACAGACGGTCAGCGGGTGGCCATGGTCGGCGACGGCAACAACGACGCCCCCGCGCTGATGCAGGCCGGTCCGGTGATGGGGACTACTACGAGTACGGGTTCCTGCCCGCGCCCGGCTCCTTAGTGACCCTCGGTATCGGGATCGCGGCTGTCGGCTTCGGGATCGCCGCATCCACGGCGGTTTGCGTGCGGAACTGCTGCTGGCTGGCTGGCGGGGATGCAGAGCGCTGCCCGTCGATCACGGTCGTGCCGGAAGCCGTGTTGTTCACGGTCGTGCCGGGAGGCCGGGTTGCGTCTGTCGCGGCCTTGTGTCGCACCACCCTCATTCGATAGCTTACCCTATCGGATATGTATTACTATCGGATAGGTAGCCCTATCCATGATCGTCGGTCGTCATGACGAGAGCAGGTGGGACGCATGGCAAAACGCGTGACCAAGAGGCGACTGGAGACGAACGAGCGACTGCTTGATGCGGCCGAGAAGGCGTTCGCCGAGCATGGGTTTCACGGGGTCTCGATCGCGGAGCTGTGCGCACGGGCCGGCTATACGACCGGCGCGTTCTACTCGAACTACGGCTCCAAGGACGAGCTCTTCCTCGCGTTGTTCACTCGTCGCTCCGAGGTCGTCCTCAAACAGCTCGGGGAGGCGGTGGACCAGGCCATTGTCTCCGGGGATCCGGTTGCCGTGTTCATCGAGCTGGCGAGCGTCGTGGACGAGGAGACAAGAACCTGGTTCCTCATATCCACCGAGTTCACTCTCTACGCCATCCGCAACCCCGAGGTGGCCGAAGTGCTCGCTCGCCACGACGCGGCGATCCGGGCGGCCATCGCGGAGCTGATCGCGCCGCTCCTCGCGACCGCGCCGAGCGGGGTGGCCGAGGCGGATCTCGACATGCTGCTGCGCTTCGTCGTCGCTGTCCGGGAAGGCGGGCTGGCACAGAGTCTGGTGGAGCCGACAGCTCTTCCGCACGGCGAGCTGGAACGCCGGTTCCTGCCCGCGCTGTTCGGAGGACGCGGATGACGACCGGTATCGAGCAGTGGTGGTCCGGGGGCGACCTGGTCCCGCTCACCGTTGCCGGAGTCTCACGCGAGGTGTTCGTTCGCCGGATCGGCAGCGGCCCCGTGATGACCCTGCTCCACGGTTTCCCCAGTTCGTCGCACGACTGGGCCCAGGTGGTACCTGATCTCGCTGCTCACCACACCCTGCTCATGCCGGACTTCCTCGGCTTCGGTGCGAGCGAGAAGCCAGCCGATCACGACTACTCGATCCACGAACAGGCCGACCTGGTGGTCGCGTTGTGGCAGCACGAGGCGGTGGCCTCGACGCACCTCGTGGCACACGACTACGGCACCACCGTGGCGCAGGAGCTGCTCGCGCGCAGCGCCGACGGGTCATTGAAGAGTCGGATCACGAGCCTGACGCTGCTGAACGGCGGCATCTACCCGGAACTCCACCGACCGGAACCGGTCCAGTCGGCGCTGCTCGACCCGGACATCGGCCCCCAGCTCAGCGCATCGCTGAACGCAGAGCTCATGGCATCCGCCCTCGCACCGACATTCGCCGAGGGCTACGACCCGAGCGCCGACGTAGCCGAGATGTGGAAGGGCGTGAGCCGCGGTGACGGCCACCTGAACGCCCACCGGCTGATCCGCTACATCACCGACCGGGCCACCCACCGAGACCGATGGGTGGACGCCATGGAGACGAGCAACCTGCCCAAGACGTTCATCTGGGGCCTGCGCGACCCCATCTCGGGTGCCCACATGGCCGAGCGGATCGCCGAGCGCATGCCGGACGCGCCGCTCCACGCCCTTGGGGACGTCGGGCACTGGCCCCCACTGGAGGCGCCGCAACGCGTCGCCGCCCTGATTCTCGCCGCGGGAGGAAGCAGCTGAAGTTTCCCTGTGCCGGCGTCACGGGGCGCACGGCCTGACCACGTCTACGTACATCGGTCTCCGCACATCGAGAGGAACGAAGAGCATGACGACCACGCAGCGCTACGCCCCCGAGATCCTCGACCTGATCCGGGCCAACGTCGGCCCGATACCCGACGACTTCGATCTCCCGCTCCCGCCCATGGATCCCTCGGTCGAAGAAGAGCGCGACATACGCAAGCAGGAACTCGCCGCCGCCTTCCGGATCTTCGGCAAGCTGGGCTTCTCCGAGGGGGTCGCCGGGCACATCACCGCCCGCGACCCGGAGTTCCCCGACACGTTCTGGGTCAACCCATTCGGGATGAGCTTCAACCAGATCAAGGTCTCCGACCTGATCCGTGTCGACCATGAAGGCAACCTCCTGGACGGAAAGCGACCGGTGAACCGTGCTGCTTTCTGCATCCACTCCGAGGTCCACAAGGCCCGCCCGGACGCCGTCGCAGCCGCGCACGCGCACTCCCTCCACGGCAAGGCGTTCTCGACGCTCGGGATCCCGCTGGCACCTCTCACCCAGGACGCCTGCGCCTTCTTCGAGGACCAGGGCCTCTACTGCGACTACCGCGGCGTCGTGAGCGACTCCGAGGAGGGGCGCCGTATCGGCGAGGCGCTCGGTTCGGCGAAGGCTGTGATTCTGAAGAACCACGGCCTGCTGACCATCGGCCAGTCGGTTGCCGCTGCCGCGTGGTGGTTCATCACGATGGAGCGGTCGTGCCAGGCGCAGCTGCTTGCCATGGCCGCCGGCACCCCGCACGAGATCGATCGGGAGACCGCGGAGCTGGTCCGCGCACAGATCGGCGGGCCGCTCGCGGGCTGGTTCCAGTTCCGTCCGCTGTGGGACCAGATCGTTGCCTCGTCACCGGACCTGTTCGACTGAGGCTCCCGGCTTCGTCAGAACCAACCAGAGGAGGCAGGAGCGCACATGGCAAACTTCGGCGACTACCAGTTCGAGATCTACCTCGACGGACTCTCCGGCATCATGCCGAAGATGCCGATGACCTACGCCGAGTTGGAGGAGCGAGGTTCCCAGGCGTTGGACCCCTGGCTCCTCTCCTACGTCGCCGGCGGGGCGGGCGACGAGCGCACTCAGGACCTCAACGCCTCGGTGTTCGACGACTGGGGGCTGATCCCGAGGATCCTCGTCGACGGAGCCCAGCGAGACCTGTCCATCGAGCTGTGCGGGCTGTCGCTGCCGTCCCCGCTGTTGATGGCGCCCGTGGGTGTGATCGGCCTGTGCGCGCAAGACGGCCACGGTGACCTGGCCGTGGCGCGAGCCTCGGCCAGGACTGGTGTGCCGATGATCGCCTCCACGCTCACAGTCGACCCGATGGAGGATGTCGCTGCTCAGTTCGGTGACACCCCGGGCTTCTTCCAGCTCTACACCCCGAACGACCGAGAACTTGCGGAAAGCCTGGTGAACCGGGCCGAGCAGGCGGGTTTCAAGGGGATCGTCGTCACACTGGACACCTGGATCCCCGGGTGGCGGCCGCGTGACCTCAGCCGCTCGAACTTCCCCCAGCTGCGAGGGCTGGTCCTTGAGAACTACTTCAGCGACCCGATTTTCAGGTCCCGGTTGGCCAAGCCCCCGGCACAGGACCTCCAAGCCGCAGTGGGCGCCTGGGCGACGACCTTCGGCAACCCGAGCCTGATGTGGGACGACCTCGCCTGGTTCCGTTCCATGACCGACCTGCCGCTCATCCTCAAGGGAATCATGCATCCCGAGGACGTCAAGCAGGCGATTGACGGCGGTGTCGATGCGATCTACTGCTCGAACCACGGTGGACGCCAGGCCAACGGTGGCCTTGCCTCGCTCGACATGCTGCCAGATGTCGTCGAAGCCGCCGACGAGACTCCGGTGATCTTCGATTCCGGGGTGCGCTCCGGCGACCACGTCGTCAAAGCGCTGGCGCTGGGCGCGCGAGCGGTGGCGGTGGGGCGACCGTACGTCTACGGTCTGGCGCTGGGGGGCGAGGACGGAATCGTCCACGTGCTGCGGTCTCTCCTTGCGGAGGCCGACCTCCTCATGGCGGTCGACGGCTACCCGAAGATCGCGGACCTCGGCCCCTCGGCTCTGCGGCGACGCCCGTGACTCAGCTGTTCAGCTTCTGTCAGCCACCAACGCGGTGACTTCTCGGTCGTGCAGGTCCACCGAGGGTCCTGGCCTCCGACGCCGTCGTCACCATGGGCTGCCGGGGAAGTCCGGCAGCGCCTTGCGCGGGCTGATCGGCGCTACCCAGCCGCGATAGCTTCTGCGATATGCCAGAGCTCGCCGAATCGGCCGCCGTCGTCGAACCGTTCAGCTGCGTTGACGCTGAGATTGATCTTGCTGACGGCGTGCTTCGGGGGGTTCGAGCCGGCGGGGCAGGGCACCGGACCGCGCCGAACTCGGCCGGAGGAGACAGGTCCCACCCCTTTCGAGCCGCAACTGCGCGCTCAGCCGACGGCAGTGCCGAACCACTCGGGCAGCTGGCTGAGCAGATCCTGCTGATCTTCACCGACCCACGCCACGTGGCCGTCCGGGCGCAGCAGCGCCGCGGGCACGTCCAGTTCCTCGCTGACGTCGACGACGTGGTCGACCCGATCTTCCCAGCCTGCCACCGAGAGCCGGCCGGTCTGGTCGAGCAGAAGTCCGCGGCCGCCGTGCATCAGCTCGTAGAGGCGACCGCGCTTCAGCCCGACGTCCCGCATCCGCCGGCCGAGCAGTTCATGCCCCTCGCCGAAGTCGTAGCGGACCGCGATCGCAGTGATCTTCTCGATCAGGTACCGGTTCACGTCCTCGAAGTCCATCAGCTCCGACACCAGCCGGCGCACTGACCGGGGACCTGGCTCGGGGGACAGCAGCTCGGTCTGCGCGCGGGTGTTGTCCAGCACATCGGCGGCCACCGGGTGCCGTTCGGTGTGGTAGCTGTCCAACAGCCCCTCCGGCGCCCAGCCGTTGACCTCGGCGGCCAGCTTCCAGCCCAGGTTGAACGCGTCCTGGATGCCGAGGTTGAGCCCCTGCCCGCCGGTCGGCGGGTGGATGTGCGCCGCGTCGCCGGCGAGAAGCACCCGGCCGGTCCGGTAGCGCTCGGCCAGCCGGGTGGCGTCGCCGAAGCGGGAGAGCCAGCGCGGTGAGTGCGCGCCGAAGTCGGTGCCGGCGAATACCCGCAGCCGCTGCCGGAGCTCCTCCAGGGTCGGTGGGACCGTGCGGTCCTCGGCCACCCCTGCGGCGGGCACGATGATGCGGTACACCCCGTCCCCGAGGGGTATGGCGCCGAACCGCACATGGGTCTTGCGGACTTCGGCCACCACGGCGGCCAGCGTCTCCGGTTGCTCGGTCACCTCCACCTCGCCCAGCAGCGTCTCGACCCTGGCGGGCTCACCGGGGAAGCCGACGCCGAGCAGCTTGCGCACCGTGCTGCGGCCGCCGTCGCAGCCGACGAGGTAGCGCGAGCGCAGCTGCGTGCCGTCGGCCAGCTCGGCGGTCACCCCGTGTTCGTCCTGGCTCAGCCCGACCAGTTCGCAGCCGCGCCGGATCTCGGCGCCGAGCTCGGTGGCGTGCTCGGTCAGCAGGCGCTCGGTGACCGCCTGCGGGATGGCGAGGACGTACGAATGGGCGGTGTCCAGGCGGTCAGGCCACGACTTGCCGATGCCGGCGAAGAAACCGCCGACTGCGAACTGCTTGCCGAGCGGGAGGAACCGCTCCAGCAGACCGCGCTGGTCCATCACCTCGATGCTGCGCACGTGCATGCCGAGCGCGCGGGACTGCCCGGTCGGCTCCGCCTCCTTCTCCAGCACGAGCGCGTGCACACCGTGCAGCCGCAACTCGCCGGCCAGCATCAAGCCGGTCGGTCCGCCGCCGGCCACGATCACGTCAATCATGAAAACCCCCCTCATCCAACAAGGTTGCATTTCGCCAGCTGCTCCGCGCAGTCCGGCGGCGCGCACACCCGCACCTCCGCGCCGAGTGCCCGCAACCACACCGCGAGTCCCACCGTCGTTCGACATCCCCGCGCGACCCATACATAGCCAAAAGCGCACGTACTTCGCGAATCCCTGATTTCCGCAAGTTCTGGCTTCGGTCGGAGATTCTGCAGCACGACCCGGGTCTTGCCGCAAGGCCCCCGGTGCGCTATACGTTGAGAGTGGCAAGGAGTGGGTAACCTCCTTGCCTTTGCCTTTTGTCGTCCGCTGTGGACGGACAAGCTCCTCCCGAGCGGTGATGCGCCGGTTCCACTAATCCCGGGGCCGGACTTCAGCGAAGGGATCAGTGTCGAGCTGCGGCATGTCATGTGAGGCTCGCGGCCTGTTCCCTTGTGTTCTGGGGCGCGTTCTCCCGGCGCGGGAGCAGCAACGGGGTGGTGAGGAGGAGGACTCCGGCGGCTGCAATCGCGGCGCGGGGGCTGGTGATGGCGGCAAGCAGACCCCACAGGGCGGTCAGCGCCGCGATGATGGCGCTGCTGCTGACCGACCACGCGGACAGGGTGCGGGCGACCCGGTCGGGGTCGGTGTGGTCGAGCCGGTAGGTGGCCAGCACCGGGTTGAACACGCCGTAGCAGGTCACCAGGCCGAGTTGGACGGCGATGATGAGTACGATCCCGGGGACACCGGGCCGGACGAACGCCAATCCGACAGGCCAGCACGCACGCAGCGCCCCGGCGGTGAGCATCACCTTGTGCTGCCCGAATCGCGCGACGAGTCGGCGCGCCAGGCGTGAGCCGACGAGACCACCGACGCAAGGGGCCGCGAACGCGAGACCGTACTGCCAAGGTGCGAACCCGAGGCGGCCCAGCAGGAGTACGGCGAGCAGCGGCTCGGTCGCCATGATCAGGCCGTTGACCACGATTGTGTTGAAAAACAGCGGGCGCAGCGCGGGGTGGGTGAGGATGTAGCGCCAGCCTTCGAGCAGATCGCCTGCTCGCAGCCGCGGTGCACCGGTCCGCGCGGGGCGCGGCTCGCTCCCGCCGATAGCGCGGATGCCCAGCGCCGAAAGCAGGTAGCTGACCGCATCGGCCACCACGCTGGTCACCGGGCCGAACATCCCGATCGCGGCCCCGCCGAGCGGTGGTCCGACCACAGTCGCGGTCCACGTCGTGGACTCGAACCGGCCGTTCGCGACGAGCAGGTCCTCCGGCGGCACGAGCGCCTTCAGATACGCACCGCTGGCCGTCTTGAAGGCGATGTTGGCCGCAGCGACGACGACGGAGACGACGAGGAGTTGGGCGAAGCTGAGCCAGCCGAGCGCGAACGCGGCGGGGACGCTCATAATCGCCGCGAACCGGGTCAGGTCCATCGCCACCATGACCGGCCGCTTGCGGCGGAACTCCACCCATGGACCGAGCGGCACCGCGACCACGGCCCCTACTGCCCGCCCCGCGGCAGACAGCGCCGCCACCTGGGTCGGCCCGGAGTGCAGCACGAGGACCGCGATCAAGGGAAACGCACCGAACCCGATCCCCGAGCCGTACGAGCTGACCGCATACGCCGCCCACAACCACCCGAACCGCCGCCCCAGCGCCCGCCTACCCGGCATACCCAACGCACCTCTCGCCGATCTGAACAACCACACCCTGACTATCGGCATCAAAGCGAGTAGCAGATGGCGAGATCAAACAACCGATCAGCCAGGAAAGCACAACCATTGGTTGTGTCGATACCGTGGTCGGCGTGGATCTCGATGCTGTGCGCACGTTCGTGGCCGCCGCCGACGCGGGGCGGTTCCAGGACGCCGCCGCCGAATTGTCGATCACCCAGCAGGCAGTCTCCAAACGCATCGCCACGCTGGAGAGGATCCTCCGCGTGCGGCTGTTCACCCGCACCGCGCGCGGAGCGAAGCTCACCATCGACGGGCAGTCGTTCCTGCCCCACGCCCGCGACCTTCTACGGGCCGAAGAGCGGGCAGTCGCCTCCGTTTGTCCCGGCCGCCGCGCGCTGCGCGTCGACGTGATCGGCCGACGACTCGCCCCGGCTGCCCTGCTGCGCGACTTCCATCGCGCGCACCCCGAGGTCGAACTTGATGTCGTGACCCTCTTCGACGCCGACGCGGCCATCGACGCTATCCGGTCCGGCACGATCGACGCGTCCTTCCGCGCCGTCACCATGCCCGGCCGGCAGCTCCCCGACGACATCGGGGTCGTCCGGGCCTTCGACGAGCCTGTCCAGCTTCTCACTGGACCGGCCCACGAGCTCGCCGCCGCCCGCGCGGTCACGCCCGCCGAGCTCGTCGGGCACCGGATCTGGATGCCCGGCATCGTTCCCGGAACCGAGTGGGCCGCCTACTACGATGCCCTCGCTGCCGCGTTCGGGCTCACCATCGAGATCACCGGCCCGGACTTCGGCACCGAGCCCCTGTTGGACACCATCGCCGACTCCCGGTCGCTGGCGACCTTCGTCGGAGAGCAGACACGCCTCGTCTGGCCCGCCGACCACGGCTTGCGGCGGATCGCCGTGCGCGACCCGGCACCGGTCTACCCGCACTCGCTGGTGTGGCACCGCGACAACCCGCGCCCGACACTTGCCGCGCTCCGCGACCACCTATGCTCCGGGCATTTCGAGCACTCTGACGCCGAGACCTGGACACCGACATGGGCAATGTGGTCAGGACCACCGCGTTGCCCAGCGCCGACAACATCGTGAGCCGAGAGGACGTCCGGCCTCCGGCGGCGTCGGCCGGGTGCGATCGGCGGGTGCGTGCGGCAGGCTGGTCGAGGTCGTTGTCGACGTGGCGGATGTGTTCGCGTCCCGGGCCGGGCGCAACCCGAACGGCGTCAGACCGCGGCCGTCGGGGTGGAGTCGGCCCGGTGGGCGCGGATGATGTCGGCGTAGCGGCGGCCGCTGTCCTTGATGGTGCGGCGCTGGGTGGCGTAGTCGACGTGGACGAGGCCGAAGCGCTTGTCGTAGCCGTAGGCCCACTCGAAGTTGTCCAGCAGCGACCAGGCGTAGTAACCGGTCAGCGGTGCCCCGGCGGCCGCGGCGCGGGCGCAGGCGGCCAGGTGTTCCTCCAGGTAGGCGGTGCGCTCGGGGTCGTGGACGTGGCCGTCCGGGCTGACCACGTCGTGGTAGGCGGCCCCGTTTTCGGTGACCATCAGCTCGTGGACCCCGTAGTCGCGGGTGAAGCGGAGCAGCAGTTGTTCCAGGCCGAGCGCGTGGACCTCCCAGCCCATGGCGGTGCGCGGCCCCGGCCCGGGCACTTGCCGGAAGAAGGGTGCCCCGCAAGCCGGGTCGTCGGTGATGATCTGCCGGAAGTAGTAGTTCACGCCAATCCAGTCGAGCGGCTGGGCGATCGTCTCCAGGTCGCCGTCCCGTTCGGGCAGGGATACGGAGTACACGTCGACCATGTCCTGGGGGTAGCCGCGGCCCAGGACGGGGTCGAGCCACCAGCGGTTGATGTGGCCGTCGGCGCGTTGGGCCGCGGCCTTGTCGGCGTCGCTGGGGCTTGCCGGTTCGCAGGTGCTGAGATTGTTGATGATGCCGAGGCGGACCGGGCCGGGGGAGGCAGCCCGTACCGCCTGGGCAGCGAGACCGTGGCCGAGGTGCAGGTGGAAGGAGGCGCGGACGGCGGCGGTGAGGTCGGTGAGGCCGGGGGCCATCTTCCCTTCCAGGTGACCGATCCAGGCGCTGCACAGAGGTTCGTTGAGGGTGGCCCAGTCGGTGACGCGGTCGCCGAGCCGGGCTGCGACGACGGCGGCGTAGTCGGCGAAGGCGTGTGCGGTGTCGCGTGCGGGCCAGCCGCCGCGATCCTGGAGGGCCTGGGGCAGGTCCCAGTGGTAGAGGGTGGTGTTCGGGCGGATGCCGGCCGCCAGCAGGGTGTCGACGAGGCGGTCGTAGAAGTCGAGCCCGGCCTGGTTGATCTCGCCGGTGCCCTCGGGGACTATCCGCGGCCAGGCGATGGAGAAGCGGTAGGCGGTGAGGCCGAGGGCGCGCATCAGGGAGATGTCCTCGGGCCAGCGGTGGTAGTGATCGCAGGCGTGTTCGCCGGTGTCGCCGCCGTCGACAGCCCCGGGGACTTGGCAGAAGGTGTCCCAGATGGAAGGGGACCGGCCGTCCTTGGCCACGGCCCCCTCGATCTGGTAGGCGGACGTCGCCGCCCCCCAGAGGAAGTCGGGGCCGAAGGCGGTGGTGTCGGGGGAAGGCATCGGGCTCCTCAGCTCACGGTTCGGGTGAAGGGAGGGGAAGGAGGTCAGGGCGCGGCGGCCGTAGAGATCGCTCGCAGGGTTACTTGACCGATCCAGCCGTCAGCCCGGCGACCAGATAGCGCTGGAGCAGCAGGAACGCCGCTACCACGGGCACGCTGACGACCAGCGAGGCAGCCATGATCTGGTTCCAGTACACGTCGTTCTGCGACGCGTAATTGCGCAGGCCGACGGCCAGCGTGCGGGTGGAGTCGTCGGTCATGACGGAGGCGAAGAGCACCTCGCCCCAGGCGGTCATGAAGGAGTAGACGGCGACGGTGACGACGCCGGGCACGGCGGCCGGGAGGATGATCCGGAACAGCGAGCCGATCGGGCCGTTGCCGTCGACCCGGGCCGCCTCGTCCAACTCGCGCGGGATCGAGTCGAAGTACCCGGCCAGCATCCAGATCGAGAACGGCAGCGTGAAGGTGAGGTAGGTGATCACGAGCCCGAGCCGGGAGCCGGAGAGCTGCACCCCGGTGCCGGCGCCGATGTTGACATAGATGAGGAAGAGCGGCAGCAGGAACAGGATGCCGGGGAACATCTGGGTGGACAGCACGGTCACGCTGAACAGCCTCCGGCCCGGGAACCGGTAGCGGCTGACCGCGTAGGCGGCCAGGATCGCGATGACGACGGAGACGACGGTCGAACAGCTGGATATGATCAGGCTGTTGAGGAAGTAGTGCCCGAGCGGCACCGTGCTCCAGATGTCCGCGTACGGCCGGAGCGTCAGATGCGCGGGGATCCATTCGAAGCCGGCCTGCACGTCCTGCAGCGGTTTGATCGAGCTGCTGAGCATCACGTAGAGCGGGAGGAACGTCAGCAGGCCGACCAGGGTCAGGCCGATCCTGCGGGTCCACACGAACGATGGCGGCGGCGCCATCGGGGGCCGGTGTCGGGACCGTGACGGCGACCGGTCAGGCATCGGCGTTCCCCCTCCGGTTGGTGACGAGCAGATACGCGGCGGTGACCAGGAGCAGGAAGACCAGCAGCAGGACGGACATCGCCGAGCCGGAGCCGAAGTTCCAGCTCTGGAAGGAGGTGTCGTAGATCTGCAGGGAGAGCAGGTTCGCCTGGGGCGGTGGCACGTTGCCGAACAGGACGTAGGGGGTGTTGAAGTCGTTGAAGGTCCATAGGAAGAGCACCAGGACGAGAACCTGGTTGACGGGGCGGAGCTGCGGCAGGGTAATCGAGCGGATCCGCAGCCACACGCCCGCCCCGTCGATGGCGGCCGCCTCATAGAGATCGCCGGGAATGTTCTGCAGGCCCGCGGTGACGACGAGGAAGGCGAACGGCCAGGTTCGCCAGACCGCGGTGATCACAAGGGCCCAGAAGCTGTTGCCGCCGAGCAGCCAGAACGGCGGCTGCTTGAACAGGTGCAGGTCGTGCACGAGCAGGGTGTTCACCAGCCCGGTGTCCCGCTGGAACATAAACTCCCAAGTGATCGCGGCGGTGTAGGCGGGAAGGGCGTACGGGATCAGGAAGTAGGTGCGCAGTAGCCTGCGGCCGCGGAAGGGGTCCTGCATGAGCAGCGCGGCGCCCGTTCCGATCAGCCAGGACAGGCCCACCGTCAGGACGGTGAAGCCGCAGGTGATCCAGAAGGAGTGCAGCAGATTGCGGCCGACCGCGCTGTTGACGTCCAGCGCGAAGCGGTAGTTGCCGAGGCCCGCGGAGGGGGCGGCGCTGCAGTTGCGGATGAAGAACTCGGTGAGCTGCTTGAAGCTCATGAAGATGCCGACGAGCATCGGCACCACGTGGACGAGCAGCTCGAAGAGCACGGCCGGCAGCAGGAGCAGGTACGGCAGGCCGATCCGCCGCACGCGTTCCCATGAACGGCGTGTCGGAGGTGGCGGCGTGGGCGGCGGCGCGGACACCCTGGCGCGGGCGGCTTCGGTGGCTGCGGCCATCGGCGTGGGTCCTTCCAGGCGGTGCGCTGCTCGCTCGGGTGGCAGTGGTGCGGTGCACGGACAGTTGCGAAAGGTCCGTCCGGGAGGCGGGTCGGCGGACGGGTCTCCCGCGAGACGGAGGCGTGCGGCGCCAGGCGGTGTGGCAGTCGCCGGTCAGCCACCTGCCTGCAACTGCTGCTGCGCCTGGTTGAGCTGGGCGGCCACCGTCTGATCGGTGACGGCCTTGCCGCTGGCGGCGTCGGCGAACAGGTTCTTCAGTACCCCGCCGATGGCCGTCTCGAACTGGCTCTCCTG
The DNA here is from genome assembly GCF_024436035.1 of Streptomyces humicola. Classification (GTDB taxonomy): domain Bacteria; phylum Actinomycetota; class Actinomycetes; order Streptomycetales; family Streptomycetaceae; genus Streptantibioticus_B; species Streptantibioticus_B humicola. The sequence goes on along the minus strand of NZ_JANFNG010000006.1, from coordinate 84,001 downwards.
GGGTACGGCGGGCATCGGCGCGGCCGAGTTGTCGAGTACCTTCTGGAACACCTGGGCCGTGGGCGTCTGGAACGCCGGGTCGGAGTAGGCGTCGGTGACCGAGGGCAGCGAGCCGTAGGCCTTGTTGAGCTCGATCTGGGTCTGCCTGCTGGTCATGTACTTCACGAATTTCAGGGCGGCGTCCTTGTTCTTGGTGTCGGCGAAGACGGACAGGTTGATGCCGGCCACGATCGAGTCGGCGCGCTTGCCGCCGGGCGGTAGCGAGGCCGGGAAGGGCACGGGTACCACGCCGTACTGGGAGGGTTTCATGCCGTAGTTGGCCAGCGACGCGTCAGCGGTCTGCCACAGCAGCATGGCTGCCTTGCCGGTAGCGAAGTCCTGCACGGCCTCCGTTCCGTTGGAGTACTCGGCGTCACTGGGGTTGGCGATCTTGTCGGCGGCCATGAAGTCGACGTACTGCTTGATGGCGGCGACGTTCTGGGGCGTGTCGAAGGTGGGTTTGCCGGAGGCGTCGAAGAAGCTGCCGCCGTGCTGCTGGCTGAAGGTGAAGGCGTGGTGGGCGTTCTCCGAGGTGCTTGCACCCTCGACGCTGACGCCCCACTGGTTGCCATGGGTGAGCTTCTTGCCGTCGGTGACGAACTCATCCCAGGTGGTGGGCGGGTTGGCGATGCCCGCCGCCTGGAACATCGCCTTGTTGTAGTACAGCGCGTAGGCCATGGAGTACAGGGGGACGCCTACCGGCTCCTTGCCGGGTGCGCCGGTGGCCGCCAGCGCCCCGGGCAGGAAGCGTCCGCTGTCGCCGATCTGCTTCATCACGTCGCTGGACATGGGCTGGAAGGCGCCGGTCGCCTGGAGCGAGGCGGACCAGGTGTTGCCTATGTTGACCACGTCCGGTCCCTGTCCCGAGCTGGCCGCGGCCAGGATCCGGTTGAGCAGGTCGTTCCAGCAGATCACCTCCAGCTTGACGTTGATACCGGTCTGTTTGGTGAACCTGGTGAGTTCGGGCGTGAGCACCCTGACGTCGTCGGAGATCGAGCTGCCCTGGTCGCTGGCCCAGTAGGTGATCGTCGGATGCCCGCCGGAGGCGGAGGAGGAGCCGGAGCCGCTGCCGCACGCGCCGGTCAGCAGGGCGGTCGCGGCGGCGAGGGCGAGCACGACGGGTCTGCGGTGCAACGGACGGCGCATGGCGGACCTTTCAACGGGCGGTAGGCGCGGTGGCATGACGGGTCGAGAGGGTGCCGGGGCTGCGAGGTGCGGGACGGTGGGCCGAGAGGGGGCGGGGTTGCAAGGCGCGCGTGGGTGGTTGACCGGTGACCGGACCGCTGCGACGGATGACGGGGCCCGCCGGGCGGTTCGTGAACGCCCTTTCCTCAAGGGTTAGTTCGCGGTGTGATCTAACTTGTGAGACAATCAACCGTCAAGACATCGCGCAAAATTGACGGTCGGCCGGTGCCCCCCCTGAACGGAGGCGGCCGCCGACGAGCAGAAGGGTTGGCGCATGACCAACGAGGGGAACAGAAACGTCCGCGACCTGCGGCGCGCCAACCGGGCCCGGCTCCTGCGTCACCTGTACTTCCACGGGCCGCTCAGCCGACAGGACCTCATCCACGCCACCGGCCTCAGCTCCGCCTCCGTCAGCAACGTCGTCGCCGACCTGCTGGAGGCGAAGGTGGTCGTCGAAGCCGGCTCGGTCGAGTCCGACGGTGGCCGGCCGCGGATCCTCCTCCATGCCGACAACGCGCGCTACCAGGTCATCGGTGTGGACGTCGGCGAGACCCGGATCCGGCTCGAACGCTTCGACCTCAGGTTGCGCGAGCAGGCGTCGATCGACGTGCCCATCGTCGGAAGACGTCCGGACCCCGACCAGGTGGTCGCCGGCATCGCCTCGGGTCTTGGCGAGTTGGCCGCGGGACAGGAGCGGCGGATCCTCGGAGTCGGCATCGGCGTGCCCGGTATCGTCCAGCGGGAGCCGTACGCCGTGGTGTACGGGCAGACGGTGGGCTGGGACGCGGTCCCGCTCGAGGAGCTGCTGCGCGCCCACACCGAACTGCCTCTGTTCGTCGACAACGGCGCCACGACCATGGGCCAGGCCGAGTTGTGGTTCGGCTCGGGCAGCACCTCCGGCAGCGCCGTCTTCCTGCTGATCGGGTCCGGTACCGGGGCGTCGCTCATCATGGGCGGTAAGCCGCTGCGCGGCTCGAGCACCAGCGCGGGCGAGTGGGGCCACACGAACGTCCAGGTCGGCGGCAGGCTGTGCCGCTGCGGCACACGGGGCTGCCTGGAGGCCTACGTCGGCGCGCCCGCCGTGATCGCCCGCTACCAGGAGGCCGAGGGCGCTGCGGAGTTGGATCCGGCCGACGAGGAGAAAGCGCTCAGCAGGATCATGCTGCTGGCCGAGCGTGACCGCTCCCCGGCGGGCGAGGCGGCCAGGTCGGTCCTGGAGGAGACAGCCCTCCGTATCGGCGTGGGCATCGCCGGCCTGGTCAATCTCTTCAACCCGCGGCGGGTCATCATCGGCGGCTGGGCCGGACTGACCATGGCCCCCGCGCTGCTGGCCCCCATCCGCGAGGCCACCCGGGACCACGCGCTGCGCCTGCCCTTCTCGCAGACATCCATCGAACTGGGCGCGCTCGGCCCCGACGCCGTCGCGCGGGGCGCGGCCACCCTGCCCGTGGCGCGCTTCCTGGACGCCGGCGGGGAACTGCCCGCACTGCCGCCGAATACCACTCGCGAGGTGGGGCGCGCCGCTGCCGCCGCCCGCTGACCACTGCGGGCGGTGCTGAGCCCGCCTTAACGTCCTGAAGGACATTCAGGGTATTTCGACCGCGGCGTGCGCACTTTGTTGACAGCCGCGAATCCGGCTCCCACCATGCCGCGTACAGAGATGCCGAGAGCCCGGCCGGGCCCCGACGCCGGACGACACCGGGGCCCGAACTCGCCCGCCGCCGTGCCCCGGGGTACCCGGCGCCCCCTGGAGGAGGATGGCAAGACGCCCGCGAGTCGGGCAGGCCCTCCGACTGTGGTCCCTGGTGGACAAGCGATGGACGGAGGCCTTTGGACGGTGCAGCACGAGGCATCGCGTTGAGGGTGGCGCGCCCGCCCGGCCACCCCGGCGTCGGGCCTCCTTCCGCGAACGGTGGCTGCTGCCGGGGTCTGCAGCCCCCCGGCAGTGTGAACCGTCGGTCAGCTCAGCCGGGCATCGGCGTAGACGACCATCGCATCGCGCTGGTAGACGGCCAGCCCTTCGGCGATCTTGTCGAAATTCGAGCGGAACTGCGGGTCCTCGACGTAGGTCTGGCCCAGTCCCTCGTACGCGGCGGCGTTCGGGGTCCAGAACCGACAGACGCCCTGGTAGTGGGCGTCCACTTCGGCCTGCACCGCAGGATCGGCAACCGATGTGCCGACCACCATGAACTCCGCCATGCGGATCATCTGCGCCGTCACCTCACGCTGCCACCGCTCCATGTCCTCTGCGGTCATCGCCTCGATGACCTGCTGGGACTGCTCCCACGCCTGCGGCCACCGCTCCCGTACCTCGGCCTCGGCCTCGGAGTGGGAGGGCTCGAATCCCTCGAACAGGTTCTCCGGCCTGTTGATCTTTGTCATGTCGTCGTTGTCCTTACCTTCCTCCAGTTCGGCGATGGTCCGCCCGACCGTGCGGGCGAGCGTCTCGAGCCGGTCCCGCTCCCTCAGCAGCCGCCGGTGGTGCTCGCGCAACACGGTCACCTGATCGACGTGGCTGTCCAGGACCGCCTGGATCTCGCGCAGCCCGAGGTCCAACTCCCGCATCAGCAGGATCTGCTGCAGCCGCAGCAGATCGGCCTCCTCGTAGTAGCGGTGCCCGTTGCTTCCGATCCACGCGGGCGGCAGCAGACCGATCTCGTCGTAATGCCGCAGCGTCCGGGACGTCACCCCGGACATCCGGGCCACATCCGCGATCGACCAGGCCATTGCCGTGCCTCCCATCGCCGGGCCGGTCTCTCCGGCCACACAGACGACCGTAGGAGTTGACGCAGCGGAAACCGCAAGCCGGAACCGGCGTCCGAAGCGGAACAACGCACAGACGCGGCGCAGTCCCGCGCAGGCGCTGCGCCCGCACTTCGGCGATCGCTGGCGTCTGGAGCGGCTGACGGTCAACTAGCGCACCCCGGCTGAGGTCATGGACGCCTCGGGCGAGATGCTGGCCGCGATCCATCCGGAGCTGGAATCGCCGCGCGCCACGTGTCCAGTACCGTCCCCGAGCCGATAGCCAACCGGCTGATCTGCCGGTTCGCAGCAGGCGACGCGGCTGTCACCGTCCGCCGTCGTTAGAGTGCGGTCATGCCTTCTTACAGCATTGGCCAGGCTGCGCGGCTGCTGGGCGTGAGCGGGGAGACGGTCCGGCGGTGGGCCGATGCGGGGCGGCTGGTCACCGAGCGGGACGAGGCGGGGAATCGCGTGATCGACGGGGTGAGTCTTGCGGGCTTCGCCACGGATCGGGCGAAGGATGCCGGGTTCGAAAGTGACGACGTCCTGACCTCGGTCCGCAATTCGTTCCGCGGCATCGTCACCGCGGTGCGTGTGGACGATGTGGTGGCGCAGGTGGAGATCCAGGCGGGTCCGCATCGGCTGGTCTCGGTGGTGACGCGCGAGGCGGTCGAGGACCTGGGGCTCGCGGTGGGTGTTGTGGCGACGGCGCGGGTGAAGTCGACGAACGTTCACATCGACCGGCCCTTGTAGCGCGGGCCGTGCGGGTGGCACAGGAGTGCCGCGCGGAGATCGAGCCGGTCCGTCAGGCGGGACAGGTTGCGCCCGACCCCGCCTTCGCCAACGCCCTGCGCGACGCGACCGGAGTGCGCTTCACAGAGGTCCCGCTGCTACGCGCCAAGGTGTGGCTGGCCCTCGAGGAACACCGGGCTCAGGACGCAACGCCGGACCGGCCGTCCAGGAGGCACCCCCCACACGAAGGCTCGGCATGACCAGGATGCCCGCATGTGTGAGCCATATTCTTTAATACGGCACACATTCATGAGGCAAAGTCGCCGAAAGCTGCAGCATGTGCGGTTCGCGACCATGGTGAACGGGCATGACGTCTTCCGGACAACCCGTCGCACGGATGGTCGGAGGGGACGCCGATGAGCCGCACCACAGCACCGCCCCTGACAACAACGGTCCGCACCGGGCCCCTGCGCCTTCACGGCGACCTCCGCCACCCCGCCGACCTGACCGTGGAACAGCTACGGCACTTCTCCGCCCACCAGGCAGACGTCGTCTTCGACTGTGCCACCAACGGCGCCCAGCACCACGCCTTCACCGGACCCCTGCTCAGGGACGTCATCACCCGGGCCGAACCGGCCTTCGACGTGCGCCGCCGCAAGGACCGCTCGCGCTTCCTCGTCGCGGTCTTCGGCAGGGACGGCCATCGAGCAGTGCTGTCCTGGCCGGAAATCGACGCCGAATTCGGCAACGCCCCCGTGCTGCTCGCCACCAGCCTGGACGGAAACCCGCTCGATGCGGAAGGCAGCCAGCTCGTCGTCCCGAGCGATGCCTGCGGAGCGCGGTACGTCAGCGCGATCACCGAAATCTGGGTGGGCGCCTACCGTCCCACGAACACCGAAGCCGACCTGGCGTAGGCATTGTTGAGGAATCAGCCGCCGGTCCGCTGGCTTTCGAGCCGCGCGATGCGCGAACCCGCAGCTCGGGCAGGACGGCGACGCGGCGGCGCGGAGCGGCGGGCGCCACCCAGACGGTGACGGTGGCTCTGTAGCGGGTGGGCCCGAGGCCGGCTGCGCCCCGGTGCGTGCTCGCGGCCGAGTTCGGGGCAGCCGCGCCGGCCGGCAGGCGTCCCCGCTGTCGGGGCCCGAACAGTGGGCCTACGAAATTCGGTCGCTCGGCGGCGACCGTTGCCTCTACGGTGCAGAAGTCTCATTGCCGCCGACTGGAGAAGACCATTGCTCATCTGAGGTTTCCCGCGTCATCGAACACCGCGAACCCGACCGGAGGCCTCCATGAGTACGTCAACCTCGTCCGTCGTCTGCGCCGACCTCACCTTCGCCTGGCCCGACGGCACCCCCGTGTTCACCGACTTCTCGCTGCTGATCGGTCCCGGCCGTACCGGACTGATCGGCGTCAACGGGTCAGGTAAGTCGACGCTGCTCCGGCTGATCGCCGGGGAGCTGACCCCGGCCGGCGGTTCGGTCAAGGTCACCGGTGAGTTCGGCTACCTTCCGCAGAACATCACACTCCGCACCGACGTACGCGTCGAGGAAGCGCTCGGGATCGCCGAGATCCGCAAGGCACTCGCCGCGATCGAAGCCGGGGACGTGCGCGAGGAGAACTTCGCCGTCGTCGGCGACGACTGGGACGTCGAGGAGCGGGCCCGGGCCACTCTCGACCGGCTCGGCCTGGAGCACGTCACGCCGCAGCGCCCGATCGGCGAGCTCTCCGGCGGCGAGTCGGTGCTGCTCTGCCTCGCCGCGCAGCTCCTGCGGCGGCCCGACGTCCTGCTCCTCGACGAGCCCACCAACAACCTCGACCTGACCGCCCGCCACCGGCTCTACGATGCCGTCGCCCAGTGGACGGGCGCCATGGTGATCGTCAGCCATGACCGGGAGCTGCTCCGACTCGTCGACCAGATCGGCGATCTGCGCTCGGGCGAGATCCGCTGGTACGGCGGCAACCTCACTGACTACGAGGAGGCGGTGGCCGCCGAGCAGGAGGCGGCCGAGCGCATGGTGCGCGTCGCGGAGTCCGATGTGCGCAAGCAGAAGCGCGAACTGAGCGAGGCGAGGATCAAGCTCGACCGGCGCGTCCGCTACGGGCAGAAGATGTACGACACCAAGCGTGAGCCCAAGGTGGTGATGAAGGAACGCAAGCGCCAGGCGCAGGTGGCCGCGGGCAAGCACCGCACGATGCACATGGAGAAGCTCGAAGAGGCCAAGGAGCGGCTCAGCGAGGCGGAGTCGGCCGTGCGTGACGACAACGAGATCCGCATCGACCTGCCGCAGACCTGCGTCCCGGCCGGACGGACGGTGCTCACCCTCACTGGGCTGCAGCCGCAGTGGGGCGGCGACCGGGCCGATCTGGATGTGCGCGGCCCCGAACGGATCGCCCTCGTCGGCAGGAACGGAGCGGGCAAGAGCACGCTGCTGCGCACCATCGCCGGTGAACTCCCGCCGGTGGCAGGGGAGGTGAGGGCGTCGGTTCCCGTCCGTTATCTGCCGCAGCGGCTCGACGTCCTCGACGATGGGCTGACGGTGGCGCAGAACACCGCGCGGTTCGCGCCTGCGGTGGCCGACAACACGATCCGCGCCAGGCTGGCCCGGTTCCTCTTCCGGGGGCGTCGTGCCGACCAGCAGGTGGGCACCCTCTCCGGCGGCGAGCGCTTCCGGGCCACCCTGGCGGCGCTGCTGCTCGCCGAACCACCGCCGCAGCTCCTGCTGTTGGACGAGCCGACCAACAACCTGGATCTGGCGAGCGTGCGGCAGCTCTCCACGGCGCTGGAGTCGTACGAGGGCGCGCTGATCGTGGCCGGTCATGACGTCCCGTTCCTGCGCGATCTGGGCATCACACGCTGGCTGCGGCTCGACGGCGAGCTGACCGAGATCGACCCGTTGTGACATCTGCCGTGTAACCAAAGGAACGAGCGCCGGGAGGGCCTCGTGGCCGGCAAGCGGGCCTCGCGACCGCGCGAGAGCGTCTGGCTCACGCGCCCCCGGCACCTCGGGGGCGCGGCGGGCACACGAGCGGGGCGCTGACCGAGCAGATCGCCGACCACGGTCTCCCCCGAGGCTTGCGTTACTTCGACGCCCCCTGCTCGAAGATGACGCTGTTGTCGGCGGCGACGATCTTCACGCCCTTGATCGCGCTTGCGCCGGAGGTGGGGATGGCGCCGGCGAAGCCCTGGCCCACGGACTGGAACTCCTTCTTCGCCTGGGCGTCGCTGGTCTTCGCGTTGGTCTCCATCACCAGGTAGCACGAATCGTCGGAGGTGATCTTCGTGATCTTCACCCCCGTGCCGGCGGTGTTCAGCTCCTGGTTCATGGCGTCCTTCTCGCTGTCCATCGCCTGCGTGGCCTGCTTCAGGACCGGGGCGTTGCACCCCTGGCCCGGGGCGGCGGCGGCCGGCGTGGACGCGGCGGCGCTGCTCGGCGCCGACGAGCTGGTGGCCTTGGTGCCCGACGAACAGCCGACGGCTCCGGCGCCCAGGCAGACGGCTGCGGCTATGACGGCAAGAGTCCTGTTCATGAAAGCTCCAAGTCGTAACGCAAGTACACAGATGGGCATGTACACGCAAGAGCACGGCTGCCCCGCCGCGACGGCCGGATCACCCTACCAACTCGTCAGGGACATGCCAGACTCGATACCGGGCTCGGGACAACCGCTCGGGACACCCGCTCGGGAGAGCTCAGGACAGCTCAGGACAGCTCACGACAGATGCGTCCGCAGGAACTCCAGCGTGCGGTCCCAGGCGAGCGAGGCGGAAGCCGGGTCGTGGGTCTCCGGGCGGCTGTCGTTGAAGAAGGCGTGGCCTGCCGGGTAGAGGTGGAACTGCGGGGTGATGCCGGACTGGCTGCGGATCGCCGAGGCGAGCTCGTCGAGCGACTCCGGCGGCACAGTGCGGTCGGTACGGCCGTAGTGGCCGAGCACATCGGCCTTGAGCGCCGAGAAGTCCGGCAGATCACCGTGGATCACCCCGTAGAACGGTACGGCGGCGGCGATGCGCGGGTCGCGGGCGGCGAGCAGCAGCACGAAACCGCCGCCCATGCAGAAGCCGACAGCGCCGACCCGGTCGCCGGTCACCTCGTCGCGCGAGAGCAGGTAGTCGACGGCACCCGAGAGCAGCTCGACGCCGCGTCCCGCGGGCAGCCCGGCGGAGATCCGGCGGGCCTCGGCCGCGTCGTGGGCGACGGTGCCGCCGAACAGGTCGGGGGCGAGCGCGGTGAATCCGGCGGCGGCCAGGCGGTCGGCGACGTCGGCGATGTGCCCGGTCAGGCCCCACCACTCCTGGATGACGATCACACCGGGACCGCCGCCGTCGGCGGGCAGGGCGAGGTAGCCGTGGGCGGTGCCCGCGGCGCTGGGGAAGGTGACGTTCTGGCGGGCGGGTGGCTGGACCATCGGATGCTCCTGGTGCTGAACGTACTGGGCGATTCCGGGTGTGAGGCCCGGCTGGTGGCCGCCCGCCGCGCGTCAGCATTCCCGTACGACTACTATCCGTAACAGAAGGTCGGGAGGACGGTAGTCGGCATGGGTGTTCCGGCAGTCGACATCGTGCGGCGCACGGCCGCGGAGGCCTGGATCTACGCATACCCCATGCTGCTGAACTACCGCACGATGTACCGGCAGGTCATCGAACCCGTGGACGGCGAGTTCGGCCGCTTCCGGCACGACATGCGGCCCGTCAGCGACACCCCGTACTCCTGGGCGTGGCTGGATCTGCGGGCGGGACCGTGGATCCTCTCGGTGCCGGCCACCGATCGCTACTACGTCCTGCCGGTCCACGACCTCGACACCTGCTACGTCGGCCTCGTCGGTACCCGGACCACGGGGGCGCAGCCCGGCAGCCACCTGATCACCGGCCCCGACTGGAGCGACCCCGTACCCGATGGCATCGACAGCGTGCTGTGCGCCGACACCTTCCTCGTCGGCATCGTCGGCCGCACCTTCCTCGCCGGCCCCGACGACATGACGGGCCTGCGTACGGTCCAGGAGGGGTACCGCCTCACGCCGCTCAGCGAACGCCTCGGCGAGCCCGCGCCACGATCCGCGTGGGACGGGACCGACTGGCCCGTCTGGGACGAGGAGTCGCTGCGCAGTGCCGCCTGCTTCCGCCTGCTCGACTTTCTCCTCGGCTTCTTCCCCACCCTGCCGGAGGAGGCGGAACTGCGCAGCGCTCTCAACGAGTTGGGCGTCGACGGCAGCGGCACCTTCGAACTCGACGCGCTCACCCACGAGATCCGCACCGCGGTCGAGCTCGGCGTCGTCGACGCACGTCAGCTGATGCGCACCGCCACCGCCCGGGCAACCGACTCCTCACCCTGGTACGGCACCCGTGCCGAGCACCGCGGGAACATCCTCGCCCGCGCCGTCGGCGCCCACCTCGGACTGTACGGGCTGCCGGTCGACGAGGCCTGGTACGGCGGCTGGACCGCCGACAGCGAGGGCACCGCGCCTCCGGACGGCGGGGTGCGCGATTACACCATTCGTTTCGCGTCCGGAGCACTGCCGCCCGCGCGCTTCCTCTGGTCGGTCGCGATCCGGCAACTGCCCCGGCGCACTCTCGTCGACAACCCCGAGAGCCGCCACTGGATCGGTGACCACACGCCCGGCCTGGTCCAGGACCCTGACGGCGGATTGACGCTGTATGTGCAGCGCGAGCGTCCCGGCAAGCCGGACGAGGCCGCGAACTGGCTTCCCGCGCCTGCCGGTCCGTTCACGCTCGCGATGAGCATCTACGGGCCTGAGGCGTCGGTGCGCGACGGGCGTTGGTCGCTTCCGCCGCTTGTGCCGCGGCCCTTCCGGCGGGAATCCCCGCCCTAGCTAGGCCTAGGCCTGGCGGCGTTCGCCGGGTGCGGCCGCCGGCTCGGGCTCGCGGTCTGCGGGCTCCAGGGCTTCGCGGGGACCGGTCTCCCGCGCGGGCGGGGCGGAGTCGGACGCCTCGTCGGTGCCCTCGTTGCCGTCCTCACGCAGCGCGCGCGTCTCGGCCTTGAGGATGCGCAGCGACTTTCCGAGGCCGCGGGCCGCGTCCGGCAGCTTCTTGGAGCCGAACAGCAATAGGCACACCACGACAACCAGGATCACGTGCCAGGGTTCAAGCCCGTTCCGGAACATCCTGCAGCCTCGCTCTCGCCGGGGGCGATCGGGTGATACTCCGCACGGAGTATCACCCGATCGACGCACTCTACGGAACGGTTCCAGCGGAAAGTCGACGGAAAACGATTACTCGGGCGTGCTGTACTCGCGGATGTCCGCCGCCGGGGCGCGGCGGGCCTTGCGGATCTCCAGCGCCACCGGGATCAGCGAGACGACGACGATCAGGGCGATGATCGGCAGCAGGTAGCTGTCGATGTTGGGGATCGACGAGCCGAGCGCGTGTCCGGCGATCGTGACGCCGATGCTCCACACCACACCGCCCAGGACCTGCCACAGGGCGAACGTCTTCGGCGGCACGCCGAGCGCACCGGCCATCGGGTTGAGCACCGTGCGCACCACCGGGATGAACCGGGCCAGCACGATCGCCTTGGCGTGCCCGTACTGGTCGAGGATCTCGCCGGAGCGCTTGATCCCGTGGTGCAGCTTGGGGTTCTTGATACGCGCGATGAGCGCCGGGCCGCCGCGGCGCCCGATGTAGTAACCGGTCTGCGCGCCGATCAGTGAACCGGCGGCCGCCGCGAGCAGCACCCAGGTGAGGGACAGGTGGATCGTGGAGTTCGCGGTCGTCGTGGTGAGCAGGCCGGCCGTGAACAGCAGCGAGTCGCCGGGCAGGAAGAAGCCGATCAGCAGGCCGGTTTCGGCGAAGAGCACGACCAGGATGCCAAGCGCGCCGAATGTCGACAGCAGTGAGGTCGGATCCATCACGTTGACGGCGAGCTGTGACCCGTGGGTCAGTGCGTTCATGTCGCGCCCCTCTGCGGCGGTGGGTGCAGGCTGGGTGGTGTCTGGGGGTTCTCTGGGCTCTGAAGGTCTACACGAGTGTAGACGCAGCTCGGGGCGCGCTGGTTCGCGGCGCTGTGATGCCTCGCGGGCAGGGCGGGGCCGTCATGGCCAAAACTACGGGATCAGGCTGTGATCACGCCGTGAAGTGCTCGTCGTGGTGGACATGCCAGTGCCCGTCGTGGGCCAGGACCGCACCCTGCGCCGACTCGATATTGGCATGCAGATCGGTCGCGGCTTCGAGCGCGCATACGCCCGAGGCGAGCACGCACGCGGTGAGCAGCGCCGCCACCGCCGCTGCGGGCCGCGTCGTGCGCAACCGCGACGACCAGTGCGGCCGCGGCTGCTCCGCCGCGAGCAGCGCCGCCACCCGGCGTGGCACGGGCCCGGTGGAGGCGGCGAGCGCCATCGCGGGCCGGGGCAGGGCGGGCGCCGCCGATGCGGCGAGCGCGGCCCGGCCGACTGCCCGCGCGGTCAGCTTTCGGTCGCCCACCGCCCGGGCCGCGGACTCGTCCGCCCACCGCTCCAAGTGGAACGTGAGCGGCGTACGCAGCAGGCGCAGCGCCGGGTGCAGGCAGCTCGCGAGATCGGTGAGGATGATCAGCACGTGATGCCGGCACTTCAGGTGGGCGCGCTCATGCGCCAGCAGCACTTCGCGCTCACGCGCGTCGAGCCGCCGCAGCATGCCCGCGGTGACGACGACCCGGCCGGGCCGGCCGGGCAATCCCGGCAGCGCGTAGGCGTCGGCGCCGGGGTCGGGCAGCACGGTCAGATCGCCTGCGCCGCCGTGGCGCTCCGCTGTGTCGGTCGCACGCAGCAGGTCGCGGCGGTGCCGCTGCGCCGTACGCAGCAGGGCCACCGCCGCGACCGCGAGCGTGAGCGCGGCCAGCGCGCCGATCGGCAGGACGACCGGGGTGCTGCGCCGCATGTCCGCGGCAGACATGTGGGCGAGTCCGGCGATCAGCGGCAACCGCAGCAGTCCGGCCGCGGTCAGCATCGCCAGAGCGCCGGCGCTGAGCAGCGCGAGCAGCGTGGCGGTCGAGGCGAGCAGCAGCGCGGCGGCACGTGGCGGAAGGATGTCGGCCAGCCGGCGCGCCGACGGCACCGCGAGCAGCGGTGCGAGCAGCGGAGCCCAGACGGCCCAGGTCACGGGCGGCTCCCCGGCTCCTCGGCGCGGGCCAGCAGGCCGCGCAGCAGCTGTTCGTCGTCGGGCGAGAGCCGGGAGACGAAGCGGGCGAGGACGCCGGATCGGTCGTCGCCCTTCTCCAGCTCGGTGTGCATGCGGCGGGCGGCGAGCGCGGCCTCGTCCTCGACGGCCGGGGTGTAGGCGTAGGCGCGACCGGACCGGCTGCGTATCACCGTGCCCTTGTCATGGAGTCTGGCCAGGATCGTGGCCACGGTCGTACGGGCCAGGGTGCCCCCGAGGGATTGCTGGACCTGTGGCGGCGTGAGCGGGGCATGGGCGGCCCACAGGGCGGCGAGGACCTCTGCTTCGAGCTCACCCGCCGGGCGGCGCGCGGCGTCCGTCATGGATTCCGTCCCCTCTCCCGTCGACTAAAGTTGGCCCACAGTCTACGAGCCTGTAGACATTCGGGGCGGGCCGCGAGGCGCGGCGCCGAATCGATTATCGGAGGAACTTCGCTCGTGCCCACACTGCCCGCTGCCGATGTGGCCCACAGCACCCTGCGCGTCCATGCCGTGAACGCTCTCGCCTTCAACGGCTCGCACATCGACGGCGGCCTGTACACGCAGGTCACCGGCTGGGCGCGCACCGCTCCGGCGTGGCTCGACGACATCATCAAGTACTGGTCGTCGTTGGGTGTGGGGATCTTCGCCGTGCTCATGGTGATCGGATGGTGGTGGGCGCGGCGGCAGCCGTCCGCGACGATGGCGCGCGTGCTCGCCTCGCCGGTCGTGGTGGTCGTGGCCTACGTCGTCAACGACGTGATCAAGTCGATGGTGCAGGAGGCGCGGCCGTGTCAGCAGATCGCGCACAGCTTCACCCTCGAAGCCTGCCCCGGCACGGGTGACTGGTCCTTTCCGAGCAACCACACGGTGGTCGCCTTCTCAACTGCCGCCGCGCTCTTCATCGCCCATCGCAGGCTCGGGTGGCTGGCCCTGCTCGCGGCCGTCGCCATGGGTGTGTCACGGGTGTACGTCGGCGTGCACTATCCGCACGACGTGGTCGTGGGCGCACTGATCGGGGTGCTCGTGGCGGTCCCGCTGACGGTGCTCGCAGGGCGGTATGCGGAGGCGCTGGTGGAGCGGGCGCGCGGCGGGCGGCTGCGGCCGCTGCTGGTCAATCCCTGAGGGGGCGATGCCCGAGGGCACGGGGGCCCAGTCCCCGGTGCCGATGACGGGGAGTTGTCCACAGGGGGGCCGGGGAGCCAGGGGAGTTATCCACAGGCGGTGACAGGCTGATCACGGACTGGAACCCTCGATGGCATGTCCGATCAGCCGAGCTTTTCGCCGCCGTCCGCCCCGTCTCCTCCGATTTCCGTCCGTCTGCTGGACGGAGCACGCCGCAGGCTGCTGTGGGCCGTGCTCGCCGCGTACGTCTGCGCGGCGCTGCTGCCCGGGCCCGGACTCGCACTGCGCGTCGTCGTGCTCGCCAGGCCCGTGCTGCCCGTGCTCGGCGAGGTGCCGTTGACGATGTCGGCGGCGCTGCTCGGCTTCGTGCTCTTCACCGCGGCGTTTGGCATCCAGCCTGGCCTGCTCGCCGATCTGGCCCGCAGACCGGTGGCGCTGATCACGGGGGTGTGCGCCAACGTCGTGTTGCCGCTGCTCGCCCTGCCGCTGCTCGCGCTCGGCGTCCATCTGTGGCCGTACGGCGGGCGCAGCGCCAGCCTGCTGGTCGGTATCGCGCTGATCGGCGCGATGCCGGTCGCCGCGGGGGCGACGGTGTACGGGGCGCGGGCCGGTGCCAATGCGGCGCTCACGGTTGCGGTGGTGCTGGCTTCGACGGCCCTCAGCCCGGTCACCCTCCCGCTCACCCTGGCCGAGGCGGCACGGCTGACCGGCGGTGCGGCCTCCGGCAGCCTGCGCAGGCTCAGCCGTACCGGAGGCGGGGCGTTCGCCCTGGTCTCCGTGGTGCTGCCGTGCGTCGCTGCGCTCGCCGCCCGCAGGCTGTCGCCCGAGCGGCACGTCCGGTGGGTACTGCCGTGGGTCAAGCTCGCCGCACTCGCCGCCGGCGTCGCGCTCACCTACCTCAACGCGGCAGGCGCGTTGGGCGCGGTGGTCGGACAGCCGGATCTGCCGCTGCTCGCCGCGGACGTCGTCGCCGCGGCGGCCGTGTGCACAGCGTCGCTGGCGTGCGGGCACTGGCTGGGACGCGCGCTGAAACTCGCCCGGCCGGAGGCGGTCGCGGTGACGGTCACCTCCGGGATGAACAACTCCAGTGCGTCCGCGGTCTTGGCGGTGACGCGGCTGGCCGACCAGCCTGCGGTGCTGGTGCCCGTCCTCGCCTACAGCATGATCCAGAAGATCGCCGCCTGCGTGGTGGACGGACTGCTCAGCCGCGACCGGCCCTCCGGCACGGGCCCGCCCCGAACGCCCGTAGCGGGTGCGTGAAGCGGCGCCGGGCGGTCCCTGCGGAAAGCCGCGTGAAACGCCCGGCGGGCCCAGCCGTCGCTCAGAGCTGCAGTTCGGCGCCGTACTGGCGCAGCCACGCGTCGAGGCCGAGTACGACCTCCATGGACGAGCGGAAGCCCTCGCCCGGGGTGTCGGCCGCCTCGACGGCAGCCGCCGTGTCGACCAGCGGACGCACGGGGGAGTCCGTGTCGCCGAGGGTCTGCTTCATCTCGGCGCGCAACGCCTCGGTGTAGCGCGGGTCCTGGGTGCTCGGGTAGGGGCTCTTGACGCGCTGTGACACGGACTCGGGCAGGATGTCCACGGTCGCCGCGCGCAGCAGCGACTTCTCGCGCCCGTCGAACGTCTTCATCGCCCATGGGGTGTTGAAGACGTACTCCACCAACCGGTGGTCGCAGAACGGCACGCGTACTTCGAGCCCGACGGCCATGCTCATCCGGTCCTTACGGTCGAGCAGGAACTGCACGAAGCGTGTCAGATGCAGATACGAGACCTCCCGCATCCGCCGCTCGTGTCCCGACTGGCCGTCCAGGTACGGGACTTCGGCGAGAGCCTCGCGGTAGCGGGCCTCCCGGTAACCGTCCAGGTCGAGCTTGTCGAGCAGCCCCTGCGCGAGCAGGGACTCGCGTCGGCCGGCCCGCGCGCCCGCGAAGCTGTTGATGCCGAGCGCGGTCAGCCACGGGAACGTGTCCGACTTGACGGCTTCCGCGTCGTGGAACCAGCGGTAGCCGCCGAACACCTCGTCCGCCGACTCGCCGGACAGAGCCACCGTCGACTGCTCGCGGATCGCCTTGAACAGAAGGTAGAGCGAGGTGTCGCCTTCACCGAGCCCGTAGGGCAGGTCACGCGCCCCGAGCACGGCCCTGCGGTGCGCCCGGTCCATCAGCGTGGTCGTGTCCAGCACGATGTCGGAGTGGTCCGAGCGCACGTGCTCCGCGAGCGCGTGCGCATACGGGCCGTCCGGCGTGCCCCGCAGGTCGTCGGCCTTGAAGTTCTCGGTGTACCCGATGAAGTCCACCGAGAACGACCGCACCGGTCCGTTGCCGCTCTCGGCGAGGCCGCGGGCCGCGAGCGCCGTGATCACCGAGGAGTCCAGACCGCCGGACAGCAGCGTGCACAGTGGCACGTCCGCGATCAGCTGGCGCGCGACGATGTCGTCGAGCAGTCCCCGCACGGTGCTGACGGTCGTGTCCAGGTCATCGGTGTGCTCGCGTGCCTCCAGCGCCCAGTAGCGCTTGACCGTGAGCCCCTCGCGGCGCACCCGCACCATGTGGCCGGGCCGCAGCTCGTGCATGCCCTTGTAGACGGCATGCCCCGGCGTCTTGGTGAACGCCAGCAGCTCCGCGAGCCCCTCGGCGTCGACCACGGGACGCACCTCGGGGTGGGCGAGTATCGCCTTCGGCTCGGAGCCGAACAGGACACCGTCCGCGGTCGGGTAGTAATAGAGCGGCTTGATGCCCATGCGGTCGCGCACCAGCAGCAGTTGCTCCTCGCGCGGGTCCCACAGGGCGAAGGCGTACATGCCGTTGAGCCGTTCGGTGAAGCTCTCGCCCCATTCGAGGTAGGCATGGAGCGCGACCTCGGTGTCACTGCTGGTACGGAAGGTGTGGCCGCGGGAGGTCAGCTCGGCCCGCAGCTCACGGTAGTTGTAGATCTCCCCGCTGTACGTCGTGACGAGCAGTGTGCGTCCGTCCTGCTCCACCGACATCGGCTGCTTGCCGCCCTCGATGTCGATGACGGCGAGGCGCCGGTGGCCGAAAGCGGCGTGCGTGTCGAGCCAGACGCCCCCGGTGTCCGGCCCGCGGCACGCCATCGTCTGCGTCATCGCGTCGAGCGTGGCCCTCTCTGCGGTGAGGTCCCTGTCGTAGGCGATCCATCCGGTGATCCCGCACATGCGCGGTCTTCCCCTTTCCGGTCGGCGGCCCCGGCCCTGTCCCGTCGAGGAAGGGCGGGGCGCGGCTCAGCCCCGTACTGCCACGGCCGGTCGCCGTATCCCTGCAACGGGCCGCCGTGATCAACCGTACGCCCACTTAGTTGCATTCGCCACCGGTCGCCTCAGGCAACATACGAATCGGGCCATGTACGACGCCGGAGCGCCTGGTGGCGCACCGGATGCGGACCGCACTGCAACGGCTCACCATGGAGGCCGGACGGCGTAGCCCGTGCACTCGCGCGCGGACCGAAAACAGCAGGGCAGACGAGGAGGACGCCGGTGGGAACCGACGCCTCACGGCCCGAATCCCCCCGACGCGACGCCTCGCAGCCGCCGGGGAGGTCCGTCCTGCTCGAACTCGTCGAGGGCACGACGGCCGGCATCGGCATCCTCGACACCGAGCTGCGCTACCTCTATGTCAACCCCGCGCTCGCCGTGATGAACGGCGTGCCGGCCGCCGACCACACCGGCCGCACCGTCGCCGAGGTGCTCCCCGAGCTCGACGCCCGCGAGGACGTGCTGCGCGCGGTGCTTGCCGACGGCCGTCCCCGCGAGGTCACCTCCAGCGGCCAGACCCAGGCCGCCTTCCCCCTGGACCGCCGTTACTTCCATGGCGCCTACCACCGTCTCGAAGAGGGCGGCACAGTGATCGGCATCGTCGGCATCGTCGTCGAGGTCACCGCCTCCCACCAGCAGCAACGCGATCTGGAACGCGCCCGGCAGCGACTCGCGCTCCTCGACAAGGCCGCCACCCGCATCGGCACCTCGCTCGACATGGACACCACCTGCCGCGAGCTCGCCGAATTCCTGGTGCCGGTGCTGGCCGACGTGGCCACCGTCGAGGTCGTACCGCCGGAGCAGGCCGACGCACCGCGCCCCTATGAGGTGCCCGGCGGCATGCCGCTGCGGCTGCGCCGGGCCGCGATGGCGTCGGTGCCCAAGCTGCGCGGACGCGTTGAGGTTTTCGGCACTGCCGGCGAGTACGTCGAGTACCAGGAGGACTCCTCCATCCCGAACTGCCTGCGGAACGGCGAGCCCGTCCTGCTCAACCTGCTCGACGACGAGGAGCTCGGCCGCCAGGCACCCAATGTCGACCGCGTCGCGCTCTACCGCGAGATCGGGATCCACTCCGCCCTCGTCGTCCCGCTCACCGCCCGCGGGCACCCCATCGGCACCGTGACCATGGTCCGGGCCGGCGACTCGCCCGCCTTCACCAGCGAGAACGTGGTCGCCGCCCAGGACCTCGCGGGCCGCGCCGCCATCAGCCTGGACAACGCCCGGCGTTACACCCGCGAGCACGGCATCGCCGTCGAGCTCCAGCGCGCCCTGCTCTCCGAACCGGGCAGTCCGCACCCGGACGTCGAGGTGGCCTTCCGCTACCAGCCGGCCGGCAGCAGTGCGCTGGTCGGCGGCGACTGGTACGACACCGTCCGGCTGCCGTACGGCCGTACGCTGCTCGCCCTGGGCGACGTGATGGGTCACGGCGTCGAGGCCTCCGTCGACATGAGCCAGTACCGCTCGATGCTGCGGTTCGTGGCCTCCGCCGACCTGCCGCCGCACCGGATCCTGCGGCGGCTCGACACCATGATCGCGGAGAGCGAGCGCGACCGCCCCGCCACCTGCGTGCTCGCCCTGACCGACCCCGCGCGCGGCAGGTGCTCGTTCGCCAGCGCAGGACATCTGCCGCCCGCCATCCTCGGCACAGACGACCACACCGAGCTGCTCGACCTCCCCGTCGGCCCGCCGCTCGGCACCGGCATCGGCGGCTACGAGCTGGTCACTGCCGAGCTGGAACCCGGGCGCGTGGTGCTCCTCTACACCGACGGCCTGATCGAGCGCCGCGGCGAGGACATCGATGTCTCGCTCGGCCGCCTCTCGCAGGTGAGCCTGCCGTCGGAAGGCGGCCTCGACGCGCTCCTCGACCGCCTGCTCTCCATGCTGGTGCCCGGCCCCGCGGAGGACGACGTCGCCGTCCTCGCGGCCCGCTTCCGCCGCGGACGTGCAGGACTTGCACCTCACGCGACGTGAGGCCGCACGCTGGTCGCGCTTGCACAACACAAGGAGGAGTGGCGGGCCATGAGCTACTCGGTGGGACAGGTCGCGGGCTACGCCGGGACCACGGTGCGCACGCTGCACCACTACGACGAGATCGGACTGCTCTCGCCCAGCGGCCGCAGCCATGCGGGCCACCGGCGATACGAGGACGCCGATCTCGACCGGCTGCAGCAGATCCTGTTCTACCGCGAACTCGGCTTCCCGCTCGACGAGATCGCGGTCCTGCTCGACGACCCGGACACCGATCCGATGGAGCACCTGCGCCGCCAGCACAAGGTGCTGACCGACCGGATCGGCAAGCTCCAGGAGATGGCAGCGGCCGTCGAACGAACCATGGAGGCACGGAAGATGGGCATCAATCTCACGCCCGAGGAGAAGTTCGAGGTCTTCGGCGACCATGACCCCGACGACTACGCCGAGGAGGCCGAACGGCGTTGG
This sequence comes from Streptomyces humicola, assembly GCF_024436035.1. Classification (GTDB taxonomy): domain Bacteria; phylum Actinomycetota; class Actinomycetes; order Streptomycetales; family Streptomycetaceae; genus Streptantibioticus_B; species Streptantibioticus_B humicola. The sequence goes on along the minus strand of NZ_JANFNG010000006.1, from coordinate 64,353 downwards.
GGCAGCACACAGGCCTGGGCGCAGTCGCAGCGCAGGGCGGCCTCGTACACCAAGGAGGACTGGCTGCGGATCAAGGCCGAGGCGGACGCCGTCAACGAGGGCATGATCGCACTGATGGAGGCCGGTCAACCGGCCACGGGCGAGGCCGCGATGGAGCTGGCGGAGGAGCACCGCCAGCACATCCGCCGGAACTTCTACGACTGCTCGTACGCGATCCACACCGGTCTCGCCGAGATGTACATCGCGGACGAGCGGTTCACCGCCACCTACGACGCGCTCAAGCCGGGGCTTGCGGCCTACGTCCGTGAGGCGATCCTCGCCAACGCTGCACGCCACGCCTGAGCTGCAGGCCCGGGAGGCGCCCCCGGGCCGGCACCTCACGTCTTCCCCATGCGGCAAAACCACAGCGTGCCGGTGGTGATCGCGGCCGTCCTCGGCGACCAGGCCGGCTGTCCGTTCGGCCGCAAGGCCCGCAAGGCCGGGGCCTTGCCCTTCCGTCGTCCGGAGTCGACCCTGTTCAGACAGGAGAACATCGAGAGGACGCATGCGTTCTTCGAGCGGCACGGGCCGAAGTCGATCATCCTTGCTCGCATCGTTCCGATCGTGCGCACCTTCACCCCGGTCATCGCCGGGGTGGGCCATGGACTACCGGACGTCCATCACATTCGACGTCCTCGTGCTGGTCTCCGTCGTCCCGATCGGCGTCGAGTATCTGAGCGCACGGCGCTGCGCGTCGGCGCGCTCCGAGAGCTGAGCGGACGAATCGCTGACCGCCTCTGAGTGGGTACCCGAAGTACCTGCTGCACACTGGTGTGGGAAATTCAGGGTTTGAACGGCAGAGCGATTGGGCACATGGGAGCGGCTCAGGTGGCGGAGAACAGGCGGACCGGTGACATCGGCACGTCCGGCCCCGGCACACAGGACACCAAGCCCGAATCGGACGAGGCACACTCCGCGTTCACCCCTCCCCTCGGAGTTCCGCTGCCGCCCCCGCCCGAACCCGAGGGCTCGGCCTTCACGCCCCCCGGTGCCGGCTCGACCACCGCAAGCACCACCGGCACCCACCCGCTGCCGGTCCAGCCCTTCCGGCATGCGTTCACCCCGCCCGAGGGCATCCCCGTCGTCCGGCTGGGAGCCGACGCCCCCTGGCAGGACCGCATGCGCGCCATGCTGCGCATCCCCGTCGCCGAACGCCCGTCCCCCGAGCTCGCCGAACGCGCCGAGGCCGACGCCCTGCCCGTGCCGCGCATCCTCGACCTGACGCTGCGCATCGGCGAGCTGCTGCTGGCCGGCGGTGAGGGAGCCGAGGACGTCGAGGCGGCGATGTTCGGCGTCGCGCACGCCTACGGCCTCGACCGCTGCGAGCCGACGGTCACCTTCACCCTGCTCTCGATCAGCCACCAGCCGTCCCTCGTCGACGACCCCGTCACCGCGTCGCGCACCGTACGCCGCCGCGGCACCGACTACACCCGCCTCGCCGCCGTCTTCCGGCTCATCGACGACATCACCGCCCACGAGGCGACGCTCGAGGACGCCTACCGCGCCCTCGCCGAGATCCGCCGCAACCGGCACCCCTACCCCGGCTGGCTGCTCACCGCCGCCGCCGGTGTGCTCGCCGGCGCGGCGAGCATGCTGGTGGGCGGCGGCCCGACCGTCTTCGTCGCCGCCGCGCTCGGCGCGATGCTCGGCGACCGGCTGGCGTGGCTGTGCGCAGGCCGCGGGCTGCCCGAGTTCTACCAGTTCGTCTCGGCAGCGATGCCCGCCGCCGCGATGGGCGTGCTGATGACCCTCTACGGCAGCCACCTGCCGGGTGGCGGCCACGTCCAGACCTCGGCGGTGATCACCGGTGGGCTGTATGCGCTGATTCCCGGCCGTGCGCTGGTCGCCGCGGTGCAGGACGGCCTCACTGGCTTCTACATCACCGCATCGGCGCGCCTGCTCGAAGTGCTGTACCTCATCGTCGGAATCGTCGTCGGCGTGACGATGGTGCTCTACTTCGGCGTCAGCATCGGTGCGCGGCTCAACCCCGACCAGGCGCTGCAGGTCTACGACAGCCCGCTCGTGCAGCTGATCGCGGCGATGCTGCTGACGCTCGCCTTCGCCGTGCTGCTGCAGTGCGAGCGCAGTGTGCTCGCGGTCGTGGCGCTCAACGGCGGCGTCGCGTGGGTCACTTACGGTGTCCTGCACTTCAACGCGCACATGTCGCCGATCGCGGCGACCGCCATCGCCGCCGGACTCGTCGGCCTGTTCGGGCAGCTGCTCTCACGCTACCGCTTCGCCTCCGCGCTGCCCTACGTCACCGCCGCGATCGGGCCGCTGCTGCCCGGTAGCGCCACGTACTTCGGGCTGCTCGCCTTCACTCAGGGCCAGCAGGACGCGGGCCTCGCCTCGCTCGCCAAGGCGGCGGCGCTGGCGCTCGCGGTCGCGGTCGGCGTCAACCTCGGAGGCGAGATCGCCCGGCTCATGATCCGCTCGCCGGGCGGCGGCGGCCCGGAACGGCGCCGCGCGGCGAAGCGCACTCGCGGCTTCTGAGCTGCAGACGTACTTCTGAGCCGCAGACGTATACGGCGAGAGGCCCGCGCGAAACGCTCGCGCGGGCCTCTCGCCGTATGCCGTACAGGGGTCCGGAGGTCAGTGGCCGTGGCCGGAGGCCTCCAGCCGCTTTATGGACGCCTCGACCTCGGCCTCGGCCTCCGCGCGGCCCACCCAGTTGGCGCCCTCGACCGACTTGCCCGGCTCCAGGTCCTTGTAGACCTCGAAGAAGTGCTGGATCTCCAGGCGGTCGAACTCGCTCACGTGATGAATGTCACGCAGGTGCTCCACGCGCGGGTCGGAGGCAGGGACGCAGAGCAGCTTGTCGTCGCCGCCCTTCTCGTCCGTCATCCGGAACATGCCGATCGCGCGGCAGCGGATCAGGCAGCCCGGGAACGTCGGCTCGTCGAGGATGACCAGCGCGTCCAGCGGGTCACCGTCCTCGCCGAGGGTGTTCTCGACGAAGCCGTAGTCGGCGGGGTAGCTGGTCGAGGTGAAGAGCCTGCGGTCCAGGCGGATACGACCGGTCTCGTGGTCCACCTCGTACTTGTTCCGCGAACCCTTCGGGATCTCGATCGTGACGTCGAACTCCACTGCTCCTCCATGATCAGCTACACGCATCGGGTGATTAAGTGTCCCCCACGCAGGTGGGTGCTGGCGAAAGGGGCTGGTCCGGGGTGGACAAGGCCAGGAGCATGACAGCCATGGCGGTGCTGTCGAAATGGGCGGACCTGGCGAGGTCGCATTCGTCAGCGGCGACGTCGTACGTGACCAACCTCTCGGGTCCGGCCCGGTCGACGCTGAAGCTCGTCGCCGGATCGGCCGGCGTCGGCCTCCTCGCGGCCATAGTGGCGATCGCGGCCACCGGGCCGTGGCAGGCGGGCCAGCGCACGGCAGAACGCGCCTGGGCCGCCGCGCGCGAGGGGGCGAACGCCGCCGAGAACAGCATCACCCCTGCACCCAGCGCACCGGCCGTCCTCACCGGCATCGACCCCGCCGGCTCGACGTCCGCCACCGGCCCGGACACGCCCCTGCCGACCGCCCAGGGCCTGGACGCCGCGCTCGGGCCGCTCTTCAACGACCCCGCGCTGGGCGGGATCCGCACCGGCGCCGTCCTGGACGCGGCGACCGGCCGCCGACTCTTCGGCCACCAAGCAGACCAGCCCACCGCCCCCGCCTCCACCACGAAGATCGCCACCGCGGTCGCCGCCCTGGAGACCCTCGGGCCCGGCTACACCATCCCGACGACCGTCGTTCCCGGCCAGGCGCCCGGCAGCATCGTGCTCGTCGGCGGCGGCGACCCCACGCTGACGGCAGCCGCGCCGACGCCCGGCGCCGACCCCTCCGCCCAGCCGGCGAGCCTGGTCACGCTCGCCGACGCCACCGCCAAGGCGCTGCGCGCCCGCGGCACCACCAAGGTCACGCTCTCCTACGACACGTCGCGCTACAGCGGGCCCGTCATCCACCCCATCGGCATCAACGAGAACATCGCCCCCGTCACGCCGCTGATGACCGACGAAGGGCGGGTCGACCCGAACTCCACCGAGGACGCCCCGCGCGTCGCCGACCCCGCCGCCTCCGCGGCGCAGAGCTTCGCCGGATTGCTGCAGGCCCGCGGCATCACGGTCGAGCGAACCCCGGCGCCCGGCCAGGCCCCGTCCGCGTCCGGTGCACCCATCGCCCAGGTCCGGTCGATGCCGCTGTCCGCGCTGGTCGAGCGGATGCTCACCAACAGCGACAACGACATCGCCGAGCACCTGGCCCGGCAGACCGCGATCGGGGCGCACCTGCCCGCCGACTTCTCGGGCGGCGCCCAGGCGGTCCGCCAGGCCCTCGCCAGGCTCGGTATGCCGCTCGGCGGCACGGTCTTCCTCGACGGCAGCGGACTCGACCGCGACGACCGGCTCACCGCCGACCTGCTCACCCGGCTGCTCGCCACCGCCGCGAGCCCGGCCCACCCCGAACTGCGCTCCGTCCTCAGCGGCCTGCCCATCGCCGGCTTCACCGGCACGCTCAGCGACCGCTTCAACGCCTCGGAGAACGCCGGGGCCACCGCGGCCGGCCTCGTCCACGCCAAGACCGGCACCCTCACCGGTGTGAACACCCTGGCCGGCACCGTCGTCGACACCGACGGGCGGCTGCTGGTCTTCGCCTTCATGACCTCGGGCACCGCCGACGCCGACGCCGCCGTGGACGCACTCGACCGCCTCGCCACAGCCGTCACGGCCTGCGGCTGCCGCTGAACCGACGGGCCTTGGGGTCCCCTCAGGGCCCCTTGAAACGAGCTCTCAGGGAAAACCCGGATTCCGCGGCCAGGCCCCCCACATCCGCGCCGCGCCACGTACGGTGAAGCCATGACGAGCATCGGTGGTGCGGAGATGGTCGACTGGAACCTCGCGGTGACGACCGCGACCCGCCTGGTGAGGCCGGGCCCCGAGGTCAGCCGCGACGAGGCGCGGGCCGTCGTGTCCGAGCTGCGCCGCCACGCGAGGTCGTCGGAGGAGCACGTTCGCTCCTTCACCCAGATGTACGGGGCGGGCGGCGACCCCGCATCGTACGAGCACGGCACGCCCGTGCTCGTCGTCGACCGGCCCGGCTGGATCAAGGCGAACGTCGCCGGCTTCCGCGAAGTCCTGCGCCCCCTGCTCGACAAGATGCAGGCCCGCCGCTCCAGTCTCCCGGGCGGAGCCGTGCTCGGCACCGTCGGCGGCAAGGTCACCGGCGTCGAGGTCGGGGCGCTGCTGTCGTTCCTCGCCTCGCGCGTGCTCGGCCAGTACGAGACGTTCGCCCCGGCCACGCGTGAACTGCCAGCCGGCCCCGCAGACGCCGCACCCGGCGACCAGCGCGCCGGGCGACTGCTGCTCGTCGCCCCCAACATCGTCCACGTCGAGCGTGAACTCGACGTCGAACCGCATGACTTCAGGCTCTGGGTGTGCCTGCACGAGGAGACCCACCGCACCCAGTTCAGCGCCGTGCCCTGGCTGCGCGACCACATTGAGTCGGAGATCCAGGAGTTCCTCGCCGAGACCGAGGTCGACCCGGTCACCCTGCTCGAACGGGTGCGGGAGGCCGCCCAGTCACTGGTGAGCGGCAAGGGCGAGGGCGACGGGCGGCCTGCGGGGGAGGGCCTCAGCATCGTCGAGATCGTCCAGACCCCCGCCCAGCGCGAGATCCTCGCCCGGCTGACCGCCGTGATGTCGCTGCTCGAAGGGCACGCCGACTACGTCATGGACGGCGTCGGCCCGGACGTCGTGCCGTCCGTCGCCGAGATCCGCGAGAAGTTCCAGAAGCGGCGCGCCAGCGGCGCGGGCCGGCTCGACCTGGCGCTGCGGCGGCTCCTCGGGCTCGATGCCAAGCTGCGCCAGTACCGCGAAGGCGAGCGCTTCGTCCGCGCGGTGGTCGACGAGGTGGGCATGGACGGCTTCAACCGGATCTGGACCTCGCCCAACACACTCCCCACCAAGACGGAGATCGCGAAACCCGCGGACTGGATCGCAAGGGTGCACCGGCGTAGCGATTCGTGAACCCTGAGCGCCCTGTACTTCACCCATCCGAGGGACCATGGCCCGTGGGTAGGCGTGCGATGCTCGGGTAGCACTCCACATCTGTCACCATCTAGCTACGCTCCGTGATGCCCCCTTCCGGGAGGGAATGGACATGGGTCCCCATCCTGCGGTCGCGGCGATACGCCTGGCCGTCCGCCGCGTCCTCCACGACATCCTCAACGACCAAGCCCGAGCGAGTACCGTCGCCGGCGCCCGCCCCCTCGTCCTCGCGGCCTGCAGTGGAGGCGCCGACTCCATGGCGCTCGCCTCCGCCCTCGTCTTCGAGGCCCGCAAACTGGGCGTCCGCGGGGGAGGCGTCACCATCGACCACGGCCTCCAGGCCGGTTCCGCCGCCCGCGCCACCGACGTCGCCCACCGCCTGCGGGGCCTCGGCCTCGACCCGGTCGAGGCGCTAGGCGTCACCGTGGGCCGCCAGGGCGGCCCCGAAGCCGCCGCCCGCGACGCCCGGTACGCCGCACTCGAAGCCTGCGCCGCCTCGCTCGGCGCGGCCGCCGTCCTGCTCGGCCACACGCGCGACGACCAGGCGGAAACCGTCCTGCTCGGACTCGCCCGCGGCTCCGGCACCCGCTCGCTCGCCGGGATGGCCGCGATCTCGGGGCCCGGCGGCCGCTACCGCCGCCCCTTCCTGCTGCTCGACCGCGACACCACCCGCAAGGCCTGCCTCGTCCAGGGCATCGACGTGTGGGAGGACCCGCACAACGCCGATCCGGCCTATGCCCGCGCCCGCGTCCGGCACGAGGCGCTGCCCGTGCTGGAGAAGTCGCTCGGCCGCGGCGTCGTCGCCTCGCTCGCCCGCACCGCCCAGCTCTTCCGCGACGACGCCGACGCGCTCGACCAGTGGGCCGCCAACGCCGCCCGCGAGGTCGTCGCCGACGAAGCACCCGACGGCCGTCCCGGCGGCGCCCTGGACACCGCCAAGCTCTACACGCTGCCGCCCGCGGTGCGCCGTCGTGTGCTGCGGATGGCCGCCGTCGAGGCCGGCAGCCCGTCCGGCTCGTTGTTCGCCCGTCACGTCGAGGAACTGGACCGGCTGGTCACCGGCTGGCGCGGCCAGGGCCCGATCAACCTGCCGGGGGGCGTCGAGGCCCGCCGGCGGAATGGCAGACTGGTCATTCGGCGCGCGATCGCGTCCGACTGATCACTTGAGCCGGCAGGCCTTGCAGGAAGTAGCGCGGGTGAACGAGAAGGACATGGGCACCGACCTGGAGCAGGTGCTCGTCAGCAAGGAAGACATCGACGCCAAGCTGGCCGAGCTTGCCGCGCTGATCGACAAGGACTACGACGGGAAGGACCTGCTGATCGTCGGCGTCCTCAAGGGCGCGGTCATGGTGATGGCCGACCTCGCCCGGGCCCTGTCCACCCCGGTCACGATGGACTGGATGGCGGTCTCCTCGTACGGGGCGGGCACCAAGTCCTCCGGCGTGGTGCGGATCCTCAAGGACCTCGACACCGACATCCAGGGACGTCACGTCCTGATCGTCGAGGACATCATCGACTCCGGGCTCACCCTGTCCTGGCTGCTGTCCAACCTCAGCTCGCGTGGTCCGGCGTCGCTTCAGGTGTGTACGCTGCTACGCAAGCCGGAGGCGGCCAAGGTCGACATCGATGTGAAATACGTCGGCTTCGACATTCCCAACGAATTCGTCGTCGGGTACGGCCTCGACTACGCCGAGAAGTACCGCAATCTCCCGTTCGTCGGTACCCTCGCCCCGCACGTCTACGGCGGCTGATGAGCCCGGTCTCCCCTCACGGGAACGGTTCACGGGTTCCTGCCGTTGGAGCAAGGGAAGAGGGGTTCGTTACCGGTCCTCGGCAGCTTCGGGTGACAATGCTGAGGTACCGTCCGAAGGTCGGGTCATACACCTAGCTGGCGCACAGCGGCTTCATCGGCCGAGGTGCTCTCACTGTGGGCAGGAGGGACGGGGCGTCACCGCCCCGCATGGATGGACGTCAAACGCTACTTCCGTGGGCCGGTCATGTGGATCGTGCTGGCCGTCCTTGCCGTCGTCGTCTTGATGAACGTCGTCGGCTCCACAGGCGGTTACAAAACGGTGGACACCGGCCAGGTGGTCGCCGCAATCGATTCCGGCCAGGCCCAGTCGGCCAAGATCTCCACGGGCGACTCGCAGGTCATTCAGGTCCAGCTCAAGCCGGGCGTCAAGGTCGACGGAAAGAACCTGGGCGACAAGATCCAGGCCTCCTACGTCGGCAACCAGGGCGTACAGATCGCGAACAAGCTGCAGTCGCAGATCGACAACCACAAGAAGGACCCGAGCACGCTCCCCGACGGCTACACGGTCTCGCCGTCGAAGCAGAACCCGTTCGTCAGCATCCTCATCTCCCTGCTGCCGTTCGTGCTGATCGTCGTCATCTTCCTGTTCCTGATGAACCAGATGCAGGGCGGCGGCTCCCGGGTGATGAACTTCGGCAAGTCGAAGGCGAAGCTGATCACCAAGGACACGCCGAAGACGACGTTCAGTGACGTCGCCGGCGCGGACGAGGCCGTCGAGGAGCTCCAGGAGATCAAGGAGTTCCTGCAGGAGCCGGCGAAGTTCCAGGCCGTCGGCGCCAAGATCCCCAAGGGCGTGCTGCTCTACGGCCCGCCCGGCACCGGCAAGACGCTGCTCGCACGCGCCGTCGCGGGCGAGGCCGGCGTGCCGTTCTACTCGATCTCCGGTTCCGACTTCGTCGAGATGTTCGTCGGTGTCGGCGCCTCCCGCGTCCGCGACCTGTTCGAGCAGGCCAAGGCGAACGCCCCGGCGATCGTCTTCGTCGACGAGATCGACGCCGTCGGCCGGCACCGCGGCGCGGGCCTCGGCGGCGGCCACGACGAGCGCGAGCAGACCCTCAACCAGCTGCTCGTCGAGATGGACGGCTTCGACGTCAAGGGCGGCGTCATCCTGATCGCCGCCACCAACCGGCCCGACATCCTCGACCCGGCGCTGCTGCGACCGGGCCGCTTCGACCGCCAGATCGCCGTCGACCGCCCCGACCTGCAGGGCCGTCTGGAGATCCTCAAGGTCCACCAGAAGGGCAAGCCGGTCGCCCCGGACGTCGACCTGCAGGCCGTCGCCCGCCGCACCCCCGGCTTCACCGGCGCCGACCTGGCCAACGTGCTCAACGAGGCCGCGCTGCTCACCGCGCGCAGCGACAAGAAGCTGGTCGACAACAAGTTCCTCGACGAGGCGATCGACCGTGTCGTGGCCGGGCCGCAGAAGCGGACCCGGATCATGAGCGAGAAGGAGAAGAAGATCACCGCGTACCACGAGGGCGGGCACGCCCTGGTCGCGGCGGCTTCTCCGAACAGTGACCCGGTGCACAAGATCACGATCCTGTCCCGTGGCCGTGCGCTCGGTTACACGATGGTGCTGCCCGACGAGGACAAGTACTCGACCACGCGCAACGAGATGCTCGACCAGCTCGCGTACATGCTGGGCGGCCGTGCGGCGGAGGAGCTCGTCTTCCACGACCCGACCACGGGCGCGGCGAACGACATCGAGAAGGCGACGGCCACGGCGCGCGCGATGGTCACCCAGTACGGCATGACCGAGCGTCTCGGCGCGATCAAGTTCGGCACCGACAACTCCGAGCCCTTCCTGGGACGTGAGATGGCTCACCAGCGCGACTACTCGGAAGAGGTCGCCGGGCTGGTGGACGAAGAGGTCAAGAAGCTGATCGAGAACGCGCACAACGAGGCGTGGGAGATCCTCGTCGAGAACCGCGACGTGCTCGACAACCTGGTCCTTGCGCTCCTGGAGAAGGAGACGCTCAACAAGGAGGAGATCGCCGAGATCTTCAAGCCGGTCGTCAAGCGCCCGCCGCGTCCGGCGTGGACGGGTTCGTCGCGCCGTACGCCCTCGACCCGCCCGGCGGTGCTCTCCCCGCGGGAGCTGGCGTTGACCAACGGAGCCAACGGCGCCACGCCGCCGTCGGTCTCGACGGTCAAGCCGTCGACGGAGACGGTCGAGCTCCCGGTCGAGGACGCGCGTCCCGCGGACGGCGAGAGCTGACCTGAGGGCAGGAATCCCGCCCCGGAATTAATGCCGCGTCCCCCAGGTTCTAGCCTGGGGACGCGGCATTGACGCATATGTACGTGTACGGCCCGCACGACCCGCACGACCCGCGTGAGGAACGAGGCACAGATGACTGACCCGGTGACGCTGGACGCCGCCGCGGCCACCGTCGGCGAGTTCGACGAGAAGCGGGCCGAGAACGCCGTCCGCGAGCTGCTCATCGCCGTGGGGGAGGACCCCGACCGCGAGGGACTGCGCGACACGCCCGGCCGGGTCGCACGCGCCTACAAGGAGATGTTCGGCGGACTGTGGCAGCAGCCGGAGGACGTGCTGACCACGACGTTCGACATCGGCCACGACGAGATGGTCCTGGTCAAGGACATCGAGGTCTACTCGACCTGTGAGCACCACCTCGTGCCGTTCCACGGGGTCGCGCATGTCGGCTACATCCCGGCCGTCACCGGCAAGATCACGGGTCTGTCCAAGCTGGCCCGCCTCGTCGACGTCTACGCCCGGCGCCCCCAGGTGCAGGAGCGGATGACGACGCAGATCGCCGACTCGCTGATGGAGATTCTGGAGCCGCGCGGTGTGATTGTCGTTGTCGAGTGCGAGCACATGTGCATGTCGATGCGCGGCATAAGGAAGCCGGGCGCGAAGACCACGACATCCGCCGTTCGCGGCCAGCTGCGCGACCCCGCGACACGCGCCGAGGCGATGAGCCTGATCCTGGCGCGATAGCGCGGGACCGCAACCCACGACAACGCGCTGCGGCCGGGAAGGCATTGCCTTCCCGGCCGCAGTCAGACGGGCCGAACGGGCCGAACGGGTCGCTCTCGTGAGGGGCTACTGCGCGAGGTGCTGGCTCATGGCGTCGAGGGCTGCCGGCAGCTCGCGGTTCCACGTGGTGAAGTTGTGGCCGCCGCTCGGCAGGATGATCGACGAGACCGTCATCGGCGGCTTGACGGCCTTGATGAAGGCCATGGTCGCCTTGTAGTCGTACTCGCCGTGCTGGCTGCTGGTCACGAGCGCCCAGATCGGCGGCGCCGGCTTGTGCTTGAGCCACCACATCATGTCGTTCTCGTTCTGCAGCTGCTTGTTGCCGCCGAACAGGTCGCCCGTGGTCGGGTCGTTGTGCGTGCTGAAGTAACCCGAGAGGGCCACCGCGGCCGAGTAGTCGTCGGGGTGGCGCATCGACATCTTCAGGGCGCAGTATCCGCCGGTCGAGTCGCCCATGATGCCCCAGTTCGCGCCGCGGTTGCCGACCCGGTAGTTGGCCGAGATGGCATTGCGCAGGTCCTGTGTGAAGAAGGTCTCCACCTGCGGGCCGTGCGGGATGTCCATGCACTCGGTGTCGCGCGGCGGCACCACCGTCGGGCGCAGCATGACCAGGATCGTGGGCTGCATCTTGCCCTGCTGGATGTGCTCCGCCGCCGTCTGGGGATACTTCATCCGGGTGATCAGCGAGTCGGTCGTCCCCGGATAACCGGTGAGGATCACCGCTGCCGGGAAGTTCTGGTTCTTGAACGCTGCCTGGAAGTACTGCGGCGGCAGGTAGACGTAAGCCGGCGTGTCGATTCCGGTCTTGGTGCCGACGATCTGCACCTTCTCGATCTCGCCTGCCTTCTCGGGCGAGGCTCCGCCGGGCACGCCCACCTCCTGGGTGCCCAGGTGCTGCAGGCCGAGCTTGCCCGACGGCGTCCCGCCCGCCGAGTAGTCGACCACCGTGCCGGGGTCCTGGTTGGTACCGAACAGGTCGGCGAATGATGCGTAGAAGCCGAAGTACGAGTTGATTGCCAGACCCAGGGCGGCGAGGATGGCAAGCTGGCCGCCGAGCAGGAGGCCCACCCGGCCTGCTATCGGCTTGATTCCTCTGTGGGACAGCCGTGGCCACAGCCAGATCGTGGCCGCGAAAGCGGCCACCGCGATGGCGATGACCAGAACGAGGAGCTTCGTACTTGTGAGACCCATGAGGCGCTTTCCGTTCGGTGTCTCGGTCGCCGGGGCCGCCGAGGTGGAACCTCGCGGCTCGTGGCTCCGTCATAGAGAGCGCACAACATTCGCGCCCTCATCGAATGGGCCGGACGAACCGCTGATCGGGGCTGGGAGACCGATGTCTGCACACAAAGATGCCGTTTGCCTTGAATGGGTTCCCTCAGGGGGCGGCATCAATGGCTGAGTCGTCCGCCACACGTCCTCGACTGCCGCGCCTTCAGCCGAGCAACAAGGTGCCGACGGTGGTGGGCACACTGGTCGCTCTCATCGGTCTGCTCGACCTGGCCACCGGCATCATTCCCAAGCTCCGCCACAGCAAGGTGCACACGCTCGCCGGATACCTCCCGGGCACTGTGACCAGCATCGCACTCGCCGCATCGATCATCATCGGCATCCTGCTGCTGATGCTGGCCCACGGTCTGAAGCGGCGTAAGCGGCGGGCGTGGCGTACGGCGGTCGTGCTGCTCCCGGCGAGCCTGGTGATCGACGCACTGCACCACCGGGGAGGCATCGGACATGTCATCCTTACGGTGGTCCTCCTTGTGGTGCTTCTCACACATAGGAGTGAATTCTCCGCGCTCTCCGACCCGCGGACGCGCTGGCGGGCGCTGTTCAACTTCGTCGTCCTGACGATGGTCAGCTTCGGCATCGGTCTGGTGATCGTCAGCTCCCACCCGCGCGACGAGATCGGCAACCCCGGCATCATCGCCCGCGTCGAGACCGTTTTCTACGGCCTCTTCGGCTTCGGGGGCCCGGTGCACTACAGCTCCGACCGAGTCGGCGACATCGTCGGCTACTCGCTCGGCGGCCTCGGCTTCCTGATCCTGTTCACCACCGTCTACCTGGTGCTGCGCCCCGAGCACCCGACGGCCGTCCTCAACGCCGAGGACGAACGCCGCATCCGCGAACTGCTCGCCAAGCACGGCCGCCGCGACTCGCTCGGCCACTTCGCGCTGCGCCGCGACAAGAGCGTCATCTTCTCGCCCACCGGCAAGGCCGCGATCTCCTACCGGGTGATCTCCGGCGTGATGCTCGCCAGCGGCGACCCCATCGGTGACGTCGAGGCGTGGCCGGGCGCGATCGAACGCTTCATGGAGGAGGCCCGGGCGCACGCCTGGATCCCCGCGGTCGTCGGCTGCAGCGAGACCGGCGGTGAGGTGTGGACGCGCGAGACGGGGCTCGACGCCCTGGAGCTCGGTGACGAGGCGATCGTCGAGACCGCCGGCTTCTCGCTCTCCGGGCGCGCGATGCGCAACGTCCGGCAGATGGTCAAGCGCGTCGAACGCAACGGCTACACCTGCCGGATGCGGCGGGTGAGCGAGCTCACCGACGAGGAGAAGGCGCGGATCCGCTCGGCGGCGGCCGACTGGCGCGGCACCGACACCGAGCGCGGTTTCTCCATGGCGCTCGGCCGGTTCGGCGACCCGGAGGACGGGGACTGCGTCGTCGTCACCGCGCACAAGACGGAGGAGAACGACCCCTCACCGCACGGCGATCTCAAGGCCGTACTGCACTTCGTCCCGTGGGGCAAGGACGGCATCTCGCTTGAGCTGATGCGCCGTGACCGCAGCGCGGACGCAGGCATGAACGAGATGCTCATCGTCCACGCGCTGCAGAACGCACAGGAGTTGGGGATCACCCGGGTCTCCCTCAACTTCGCGATGTTCCGCTCGGCGCTGGCACGCGGAGAACGGATCGGCGCCGGGCCGGTGTTGCGCTTCTGGCGCGGGCTGCTGGTCTTCCTCTCCCGCTGGTTCCAGATCGAGTCGCTGTACAAGTTCAACGCCAAGTTCCAGCCTGTGTGGGAGCCGCGCTTCATGGTCTTCCCGAACAACCGGAACCTGCCGCGCATCGGCTTCGCCGTCATGCAGGCCGAGGCGTTCATCACCCTGGAGCTCCCGGCGCGGGTGCGCCGTTGGATCCCGGGGCTGAGCAGCGAGCCGCGGTCGCACCAGTGCGCCCATGCGGAGGACGACGGGCAGGTCGCCGCGGTCGGCGGCCGCGCCGCCTGAGGCACGACTGCACCGCTCACGGGCGCACCGGCTCCCGACCGGTCCGGGTCGGTCCGGGCCGGTCCGGGTCGGTCCGGGCCGGTCCCGTTCGGCCCCCGGCCGGGGGTGAACGCCTAGGCTCTAGACATGAGTGCGTTGCGAGGCCGGGTGGCCGGTCTTCCCGACTGGGACCGGTGCGCGGTGATGGGCGTGGTGAACGTCACGCCTGATTCCTTCTCCGACGGCGGTCTGTGGTTCGACCCGGAGCTCGCCGTCAAGCACGGCCTCGACCTGATCGCGGCGGGCGCCGATCTGGTGGACGTCGGCGGCGAGTCGACCAGGCCGGGGGCACGTCGCGTGGGCGAGGCCGAGGAGCTGCGCCGGGTCATCCCGGTCGTCAGGGAGCTGGCCGCCGCGGGCGTGCTGGTGAGCGTGGACACGATGCGCGCGTCGGTCGCGGCCCGCGCCGTGGACGCGGGGGCGCGGCTGGTCAACGATGTCAGCGGAGGCCTCGCGGACCCGGCGATGGTGCCGATGGCGGCTCAGGCCCGGGTTCCGTTCGTGGTGATGCACTGGCGCGGCCAGAGCGTCGACATGAACAACCGTGCGGTCTACGGTGACGTGGTCGCCGAAGTGGTGGACGAGCTGCGCCGCAGGCTCGACGAGGTCGTCGCCGGCGGCGTCGACCCGGAGCGCATCGTCGTCGACCCCGGCCTGGGATTCGCCAAGGACGCCCCGCACGATCTCGCGCTCCTCGCCCATCTGAAGGAGCTGCGCGCGCTCGGCCGCCCGCTGCTGGTGGCCGCGTCCCGCAAGCGCTTCTTGGGCCGGGTGCTCGCCGGCGATACGGGCGACCCGCCGCCGGCGCGCGAGCGGGACGCGGCGACCGCAGCGGTCTCCGCGATCGCGGCGCGCGAGGGCGCGTGGGCGGTGCGCGTCCATGAGATCCGCCCGTCCGCGGACGCGGTACGGGTGGCGGGGGCCATCGAGGACGCGGAGTGAGCAGGCCTGTGAGCGGCGCGCGCGGGGCCGCCGGGGCGCAGGCGACGGTGACGCCGGAGCCTCTCGCCGAGCGCACGGCAGTGGCATCAGCCGCCGGCGCGGCGGGACTCACGAAGGAGGCGCTGTGAGCGACGCGCGCGAGGGGGTCGAGCAGGCCAACCAGGCGTTCTACGATGCCGTCGAGGGCGGTGATCTCGCGGCGCTCGAGGACGTACTGCTCGATGGCGATCTCGCCGGTTCGGTGTCCGTGGTGCACCCGGGCTGGCCCGTGCTGCGCGGCCGCGGCGAGGTGCTCCGCTCATATGCGCTGATCATGGCGAACACCGACTACATGCAGTTCTTCCTCACCGACGTCGAGGTCGCCGTCGCCGGTGACACCGCGCTGCTCACGTGCAGCGAGAACATCCTCAGCGGCGGTCCCGCCGAGCCGGACGGTTCGGCGGGGGAGCTGGTCGGCGGCCTGGTCGTGGCGACCAATGTCTTCCGCCGCACCGGCGAGAGGTGGCGCCTCTGGTCTCATCACGCCTCGCCTGTGATGGCTGACACAGAGGATGACGAGGAAGAACGGGCGAACGGGGACGCAGAGGGCGGAACGGACGCCTCGTCGTAACCGGAGCCGGGTGCTCCCGACACCCGTGCGCAGTCGGACCGGAGTCATCCGACATGCAGGTGGGCCACTCGTTCGAGCCAAGAACTCCCCAAGGCAGGAGTGGAATCGGCGACTGTCGGGTAGGGGCGGCTGCATGCGGCGGCGGGCCCCGCTGGCCCGCGGAACCCCCTCCCACGGCTCGGCCGGCCGCTGCGTGCGTGAGCACCCCATGGGCAAAAGCTGTCGGTGTTCGCAGGTAGATTCGACGTGAGGACAGCTGTCGCGATGGGCGCGACCGTACCGATATGTCCGACGACCAGCAGGGGTGATGTCTCGTGGATCATGTCGCGCTGCGCGGCTTGAAGGCCCGCGGGCACCATGGTGTCTACCCACAGGAGCGTGAAGAAGGCCAGACCTTCGTCGTGGATCTGGTGCTCGGCCTCGACACGGCCCCTGCCGCCGCCGGGGACGACCTGACCAAGACCGTTCATTACGGCGTCGTGGCCGAGGAGGTCGTGGACGTCGTGCGGGGCGAGCCGGTCGCGCTGATCGAAACGCTCGCCCAGCGCATCGCCGACCAGTGCCTGAAGCACGCGGCGGTGCAGGAGGTCGAGGTGACCGTGCACAAGCCGGAGGCCCCGATCACCGTGCCGTTCGACGATGTGACGATCACCATCCACAGGAGGCGCCCGTGAGTTCCGACCCGACCGTCCAGCCGGTACCCGCCTCCGTCGAGCGCAAGGTCGACGACGCCGACACCACCCTGCAGAACCCGAAATGGGCGGTGGTCGCCCTCGGCAGCAACCTCGGCAACCGTCTGGAGACGCTGCAGGGCGCCGTCGATGCGCTGGAGGACACCCCCGGTCTGCGCGTCAAAGCCGTCTCCCCGGTCTACGAGACCGAGCCGTGGGGCGTGGAGCCCGGCAGCCAACCGAACTATCTCAACGCCGTGGTGCTGGTGAAGACGACGCTGCCGCCCGTCTCCCTGCTGGAGCGCGGCCACGCTATCGAGGAGGCGTTCGAGCGGGTGCGCGACGAGCGCTGGGGCCCGCGCACGATCGACGTCGACATCGTCTCGTACCAGGACGTGGTCTCCGACGATCCGCAGCTGACCCTGCCGCATCCGCGCGCACACGAGCGTGCCTTCGTCCTCGCGCCGTGGCATGACGTGGATCCGGCGGCGGAGCTGCCGGGGCGCGGCCCCGTGACGCAGCTGCTCGCCCATGTCGGCCACGCGGGGGTACGGCCGCGCGTCGACGTGGAACTGCGCCTCCCGGAGTAGACGTTGTCCTCAGGGCCAACCAAGTGCACCGCGCACTCCCGGCCGGCGTCGTGATGAGGAGTGGTCGTTGAAGCAGCTGCGGTTCAGGGTGCTGGTCGGGTTGTTCGTGGTGGCCGGGGTGCTGGCGTGGGCCGGTGCGCGGTTGTGGGATGCGTTCGGCACGCTGCCCGGGGTGCCGGTGGCCGCTCCCGTCGTCCTTGCGATCATCGCCGTCGTGCTCGCCGCAACAGCGTTGTCGCTGCGGCAGCGGCTGCGGGCACAGCGTGAGCGCACGCCGGGCGCGAAGGGCGTGGATCCGCTGCTTGCCGCGCGTGCGGTGGTCTTCGGCCAGGCGAGCGCCCTGGTGGCGGCGCTGGTGGCGGGGATCTACGCCGGCGTCGGGGTCTTCCTCGTCGTCTCCGAGCTCGGCATCCCGGCGCGCAGGGACCAGGCGGTGTACGCGGGTCTCGCGGTGGTCGCGGGCGCGGCGGTGGTGGCGGCTGCGCTCTTCCTGGAGCGGGTGTGCAGGCTGCCGGAGGACGACGAGCACAACCACCGGGGGGCCGCGCCGTCGGCGTGACGGCGGTCCTCGGTGCGCTCACGCGCCCGGGATGGTCTCCAGCGCGACGTCCGCGCGGGACGCGCCGCGTGCGTCCGCGTCGATCGAGCGGCGCAACGCCTCGTGCAGCCGGGACGGGGTGAGGACGCCGCGGAAGCGCTCCGCGCCCTCGCCGTCGAGCACCGCGATCCAGCCCGCATCGTGCTGCAGCATCACGCTGAACGCCTGTTTGAGGCTGGCGCCCAGGGGCAGCCAGGCCTCCATTCGGCGGGCGTGGTCGCGCACCGGCTGGTCGTCGGGCGCCTGCGCCAGCGCGTCGGCGGAGACCCAGCCGTGCAGGGTTCCGTCGCCGTCGAGGACGACGGCCCAGCGGGCATCGAGTTCGCGTAGGCGCGACGTGGCGGCGCTCGACGGGTCGTCGAGGCGCAGTACGGGCGGCTGTTCGAGGTCGCCGGGCTCGATCGGCGTGACGGAGAGCCGTTTCAGGCCGCGGTCGGAGCCGACGAAGTCGGCGACGTAGGGCGTGGCGGGGGCGCCGAGCACGGCGGCGGGGGTGTCGAACTGCTCGATGCGCCCTCCCCCTGCTCCGCGGGGGGACCCCCCGCCGTAGACCGCGATGCGGTCGCCGAGCCGCACCGCCTCCTCGATGTCGTGGGTGACGAAGAGCACGGTCTTGCGCACTTGTTGCTGCAAGCGCAGGAATTCGGACTGGAGATGGTCGCGCACCACCGGGTCGACGGCGCCGAACGGCTCGTCCATCAGCAGCACGGGCGGATCGGCGGCCAGCGCGCGGGCGACGCCGACGCGTTGCCGCTGACCGCCGGAGAGCTGGTCGGGGTAGCGGCCGCCGTGGACGGCGGGGTCGAGGCCGACGAGTTCGAGGAGCTCGGCGGCGCGTTCACGGGCCTTGCGGCGCGGGTGGCCGAGCAGATGCGGGACGGTGGCGGTGTTCTCCAGGACTGTCTTGTGGGGGAAGAGTCCGACCTGCTGGATGACGTATCCGATGCGGCGTCGCAGTGCCACCGGATCGAGTGTCGATATGTCGTCACCGTCGAGGAATATCCGGCCTTCGGTGGGCTCGATGAGCCGGTTGACCATCTTCATGGTGGTGGTCTTGCCGCAGCCGGACGGGCCCACGAGGGTGACGAGTTCGCCCTCGGCCACCTCGAAGGAGAGATCGTCCACGGCGGTGGTGCCGTCCGGGTAGCGCTTGGTGACGTGCTCGAATCGGATCATGGACGCTCATCGGTCGGGGGCGGGCGGGTGTTCGCACGACCGTACCTTGCACGCGTGGTGTGAAGGCAGTGTTGCTGCCGTGTGGCGGTCCGGCCCGATTGTCAGTGCAGGGGGTTAGGGTCGTCGCAGATCGGATTCGCGCCATGGGGGACACGATGGGGGAGGTGCGGAATGGCGGGCCAGGACTGCTTGGCGGCGAACGACTGGATCTGCGGTGAGTATGTGCGCTCGCGCAGCCAGGAGTTGACCGACGCCACGCTGCAACACCTGTGGATCACAGGGGTGTCGGTGGGCATGGGCCTGCTCGTGGCGTTCCCGCTGGCGCTGATCGCACGGCGGTGGCGGCCCGCGGCCGGGCCGGTGCTGGGGTTCACCACCATCCTCTACACCATTCCGTCGCTGGCGATGTATTCGCTGCTTCTGCCGGTGTTCGGTGTCTCGGCGTCGGTGGTCGTCACCGGTCTTGTGCTGTATTCGCTGACGATTCTGGTGCGCAACATCGTGGCCGGCCTCGAATCGGTGCCCGAGGACGTGCGCGAGGCGGCGCGGGGGATGGGGTACGGGCCGCTGCGGCTGCTCTTCGGGGTGGAACTGCCGCTGGCGCTTCCGGCGGTGATGGCGGGGCTGCGGATCGCCACGGTCTCGGCGGTCTCGCTCACCACGGTCGGTGCGATCGTCGGCTACGGCGGGCTCGGCAACCTCATATACGAGGGGATGAACAGCCTGTTCAAGGCGCAGGTGCTCACCGCGTCGGCGATCTGCGTGGCGATGGCGGTCGCGGCCGATGTGCTGCTGCTGGGGGTGCAGCGGCTGCTGACACCGTGGACGCGGGCGGGCCGCAGGAAGGCGGTGGCCTGATGGGTGCGGTGTCGGGAGCCTTTGCCTGGTTGACCACGGGTGCGCACTGGGCCGGCGGCGACGGGGTGTGGCACAGGCTCGGGGAGCATGTCTACCTCACCGCTGTGTGCCTGGCGATCACCTGCGCGATCGCCCTGCCCGTCGCCGTGGTGCTCGGCCATCTGGGCAGGGGCGGTGCACTTGCCATCAACGTCTCCAACGCCGGTCGTGCAGTGCCCACGTTCGCGGTGCTGGTGCTGCTGGTGCTCAGCCCTCTGGGCCGGTACGGGCAGTGGCCGACCATCATTGCGCTGGTGCTCTTCGCCATACCCCCGGTGCTCACCAACGCCTATGTCGGGATGCGCGAGGTCGACAGGAACGTCGTGGAGTCCGCCCGCGGCATGGGGATGACGGGCCGTCAAGTGCTGGTCCGCGTCGAACTTCCGCTGGCGTTCCCGCTGATCATGACGGGGATACGCACCGCGGCCGTGCAGGTGGTCGCCACGGCGACGCTGGCCGCGCTGCCGGGTGGCGGTGGTCTGGGGAGGGTGATCACCGCCGGGTTCAACCGCTACGACACCCCGCAGGTAGTCGCGGGTGCGCTGCTCGTGGCAGCGCTGGCGCTGCTGGTCGAGGCGTTCTTCGCCGTACTGCAGCGGTTCGCCGACCCCTCCCGGCATCGTCGGCGAAACCGTAACGCATTGGGCAATCAACGCATTCTTGGCATACCGAAGAGATGGGTGACGCAATGAGTAAGGGCCAGCGCGGAATACGTACCGTCGGCGCGGCATCGGCGGTGGTGGTGCTCGCGGCCGGCCTGAGTGCCTGCGGCGGCAGCAGCCTCGAACAGAAGGGCTCGGGCTCCGGGGCGAGCGGCTCCGGTTCCAAGGGCACGCTCGTGATCGGCTCCGCCGGATTCACCGAGTCCACTGTCCTGGCGCAGATGTATGCGGAGTTGCTCGCCAAGGCCGGATATCGGACGTCCGTCACGACCCTTGCCAACCGCGAGCTGTACGAACCGGCGCTGGAGAAGGGGCAGATCGATGTCGTGCCGGAGTACGCGGCCACGCTCGCCGAATTCCTCAACGCGAAGGCGAACGGCGCGAATGCCAAGCCCGTCGCCTCGTCCGACATCACCTCCACCATGGCGGCGCTGACCAGGCTCGCCCAGCCGCGCGGTCTGAAGGCTCTCGCCGTGGGGAACGCGGTCGACCAGAACGCCTTCGCGGTGTCGACGTCCTTCGCCGCGGCGCACCACCTCAAGACCCTCAGCGATCTCGGCAAGTCCGGGCTGAAAGTGAAGCTGGCGGCCGGCGACGAGTGCTCGGACCGGCCGTTCTGCGAGCCGGGCCTGAAGTCGACGTACGGCATCGACATCACCGGCATCGACCCGAAGGGTGTCGGCACCCCGCAGGCGAAGCAGGCGGTCAAGGACGGCACCGACCAGCTCGTCCTGACCACGACGACGGACGCCACGCTCGACGACTTCGGGCTGGTGCTGCTGCAGGACGACAAGAAGCTGCAGAACGCGGACAACGTCCTGCCCGTGGTCAACGCCAAGTACGCCGGCTCGGCCGCGGTTGCCGACGCCCTCGACAAGCTCACCAAGGTGCTCACCACCGCCGACCTCACCCAGCTCGACAAGCAGGTGGACGCCGAGCGCATGAAGCCTTCGGATGTGGCGGATGCGTATCTGAAGTCGAAGGGACTGATCAACGGATGATCAAGACCTGATCAACATCGAAACCATGATGTGACCTAACAGGCGGCGGTAAATTGTGTGGCCGCCTCCCACACGCCCCTTTCGCACGCTAAGTTTCAAGCCATGCCACGTGGACGACACCGCCATTCACCGCCGCTGCACCGGCTCCTTCCCCCGTTGACGGTCGCAGGGTCGGCCATGGCCCTTGCCGTCGGTGCCTGGTTCAGCCCGAGCGGGCACGAAGCGGTCATCATCCGCGTGCTGGTCGCGGCGGCCGCAGCCGTCGCGTGCACGGGCGCGGTCCTGCTGCGCAAGTGGGACCGCGCTGCAGGCAAGCGCGTGGCGGACCTGACCGCCGCCCGCCTCCGCGACGAATGGCGCACCGACGAGCGCATAGCGGAGCTCGAAAGCGACGTGGAGGAGTCCCGCGAGCTCCGCCGCACCCTGGAGACGCAGCTGCGCGCCAAGCGCGGTGAACTGGCGCGGCTGCGGGGCGAGCACGCCGAGCTGCTGCGGCGCTACGCCACCGCCGAGAGCGAACGCGCCCGAGCCCTGGAGAGCCGCCGTCAGCTGGCGATAGAGGCCGCGACGGCACCGCGCGCGATCGCCCCGCCGCCCGCCAACCCGTTGAGCGCGTCCGCGTTCCGCGAGGCGGCCGAGGCGCTTCGCAAACTCGCCCATGACAACGATGACGCAGCGAGCGCGACAGGTGCCACGGCCGTGACGGCCGCTGCGGCGGAGGACGCCGCGGACGCCACAGACGCGGTGGCGCAGCAGCAGCCGCGGGCCGCAGAGGCGGCGAGCGGCAAGCCGCGGCTGCCGGTGCGCGAGCACCAGCTGGTCCCGGCGGTGGCGGCCGCCGTCCTCCCGTACGCCAACCCGCAGCGTGCCACCGGCAACCGCCAGCAGGGCGGCTTCGATTTCTTCGGGCTGCAGAAGACGGCCGCCGCCGACGATCTCGCGGACGTCATCGGCGACGAGGCCCACGCCGAGCACGTGGAGCGGCAGCAGCAGGAGCAGGACGATCACGAGCACGAGGTCATCGACCTCACCGCACACGACGACACCGAGCAGCTCGACGTCCGCGCGTTGCGCGCCCAGTCCTCCTAGTCCTTACCTTTCGTCCGTACTCGTCACTTGTCGATGTCTCCGACGACGAAGAAGAACGACCCGAGGATCGCCACCATGTCGGCGACCAGCGTCCCCGGCAGCAGCTCGGTCAGCGCCTGGATGTTGTTGTAGGAGGCCGACCGCAGCTTGAGGCGGTACGGGGTCTTCTCACCCTTCGAGACCAGGTAGTAGCCGTTGATGCCGAGGGGGTTCTCCGTCCAGGCGTATGTCTCGCCCTCGGGGGCCTTGAGCACCTTCGGAAGCCGCTGGTTGATCGGCCCGGGCGGCAGTTCCGCGATCCGGTCGAGGCAGGCGTCGGCGAGGTCGAGCGAGTTGTGCGTCTGCTCCAGCAGGCACTCGAACCGCGCCAGGCAGTCGCCCTCGGTCCGCGTGACGACCTTCAGGGTGTCCTGCAACTCCCCGTACGCCAGATACGGTTCGTCCCGCCGCAGATCGAAGTCGACACCGGAGGCCCGCGCGATGGGCCCGCTCATCCCGTAGGCGTGCACGATCCGCGGCGCGAGGGTGCCGACGCCCCGGGTCCGCCCGCGGAAGATCTCGTTGCCCAACACCAGCCGGTCGAAGACCTCCATCCGGGAGCGCACGTCGGCCACCGCCTGCCGGGCGCGCCCGAGCCAGCCGTTCGGGAGGTCCTCCTTCAGGCCCCCGACCCGGTTGAACATGTAGTGCATCCGGCCGCCGGAGATCTCCTCCATCACGTGCTGGAGCTCCTCGCGCTCGGTGAACGCGTAGAAGATCGGCGTGATCCCGCCCAGTTCGAGCGGGTACGAGCCGAGGAACATCAGGTGGTTGAGCACCCGGTTCAGCTCGGCGAGCAGCGTGCGTGTCCACACGGCGCGCTCCGGGACCTCCATGCCCAGCATCCGCTCGACCGCGAGCACCACACCCAGCTCGTTGGAGAACGCCGAGAGCCAGTCGTGGCGGTTGGCGAGCATGACGATCTGGCGGTAGTCGCGCGCCTCGAAGAGCTTCTCCGCCCCGCGGTGCATGTAGCCGACGACGGGCTCGGCGTGGCTGATCCGCTCGCCGTCGAGCGTCAGCCGCAGCCGCAGCACGCCGTGGGTCGCGGGGTGCTGCGGCCCGATGTTCAGCACCATGTCGGTCCCCTCGGCGGCGCCGCCGATACCGATCGTGGTCTCCGTCGTCATGGGGACAGTCTCCCAGGTGATCCGCCGCACCGCGGAAACGGGGGCGCGCACCCGACCCCCACCACCAGCCACGAGAAATCCCCCAGCCCGCCGGGGGCGAGGAGTTCCGCCGCCTCGCCCGCCGCGGCCAGCGCCCGCACATACGCCGCGGCATCCTGCGCCGCCAGCGCCAGCGGGGGGCGCCGCCCCGCGACCCCCAGGGCGCGCAGCGCGTCCCGCTGCGACACCGCCATCACCCCACCGGGCCCACCCCCGGCTGCCGCCGCGCACGCGTCCACCGCGACATGGGCCGTCACATCGCACGACCCGTCCGGGACGGGACTCACCTCCCGTCCCTCGCGGAAACCGGTCAGGGTGCCGAAGGGCGGACGCGCATCGCGCTCGTGCGCGTAGTCCACGGCGACGGCCACCCCGCGGGTGAGCGATCCCACCGCCGCCGCCCAGGCATCGTCCCTCGTGCGGCCGATCTCGGCCCGCGCGCCCGGCTCGCCCGCGATCGGCCACCACTGCTCAAGCCACGCGGCGTCCCGGCCCTCGACGGGGGCGCCCAGCCGCTCCGTGCCGTCCGACGGCCGGACGAGCACATAGCGGGGCACGCCGTCCTCGTCCACCTCGGCGACGTCGACAGGGACGTTGTCCAGCCATTCATTGGCGAAGAGCAGCCCCGTCACACCCTGCGGTGGCGTGTCCGTCCACCGGATGCGCTCGTCGAGCCCCTCCGGGCGTGCGGCCCGCTCGACGGCGTACGGCTGCAGCCGCGCCGCCACCTGGTGCGGCAGGCACGCGAGCACCCCCGCCAGCAGCTCGCCACGCCCGGCACCGACGTCCACGAGCGCCAGCCTCCCGGGCCGGCCGAGCACCTCGTCGACCCGCCCCAGCAGCTCCGCCACGGCGCCCGCGTACAGCGGCGAGGCATGCACCGACGTGCGGAAGTGCCCGGCCGGGCCCTCCGCGCGCCGGAAGAAGCCCCCGGCGCCGTACAGCGCCCTCTCCATCGCCTCCCGCCAGGAGATCCACTCGCCGGTCACTGCTCAACCCTAGGCGCAACCGCAGGCCGCAGCGGTTGGCCGAAGGCGCCTCCACCCTGCGGAGTACCCGCCCCCGCCAGGATCGCCCTGCCGGTTGACCCCCGCAGATATCGCCGGTGCCTACTCTGGGTGACGTGCAGCGTCTCTACGACTTCTTCCGCAGGCACCCGACAGGGGTCGACACCTTCTGGGGCGTCATCCTGTTCGCGGTCTCCGCGCTCGAAGTCATGCAGCACACCCCCTTCACCGGCCGCGAGCGGCTGCTCGACCTGCTCGCCGCCTTCGCGCTCTCCCTGGCCGTCGCCCTGCGCCGCCGCAGGCCCGAGCGGATGCTGCTGCTGACGGTCGCGGTCGGGGCCGGTCAGCTCGCCGCCGACGTCCAGATATCACCCGCCGACTTCGCAATGCTGGTCATCGTCTACACCGTCGCCTCCACCGGGGCCCGGTGGGCCTCGCTGCTCGCGCTCGTCGGCGGCCTGTGCGCCGCGCCGCTCGCGCAGTGGCGCTGGCACAGCAGCTTCGACACCGGCTGGACGTGGCTGATCCAGGCCGTCTTCCTCACCATCCCGTTCGCCCTCGCCTGGGTGATCGGCGATTCGCTGCGCACCCGCCGCGCCTACTACGCCCAGCTCGAGGAGCGCGCCGAGCGGCTGCAACGCGAGCGCGAAGCACAGTCCAAGGCCGCGGTCGCCGCCGAGCGGGCCCGCATAGCCCGGGAGCTCCACGACGTCGTGGCGCACAACGTCTCGGTGATGGTGGTGCAGGCGGACGGTGCGGCCTACGTCCTGGACAGCTCTCCGGAGCAGGCGAAGCAGGCGCTCGGCACGATCTCGCAGACCGGCCGCCTCGCGCTCGCCGAGATGCGCCGCCTGCTGGGGCTGCTGCGCGCGTCGGACGACAGCGGCGGGGAGTACGTGCCGCAGCCCGGCGTCGACCAGCTGGGTGATCTCATAGAGCAGGTGCGTGGCGCCGGCCTGCCGGTCGATTTCGCCGTCGACGGCTCCCCGCGGCCGCTGTCGAGCGGCGTGGAGCTGACGGCCTACCGCATCGTGCAGGAAGCACTCACCAACACCCGCAAACACGGCGGCCCGTGCGCCCGCGCGACCGTCCATCTCACCTACGCCGAATCCGAGTTGCAGATGCTCATCGAGGACGACGGGCGCGGTTCGCAGCACGAGTTGTACGAGGACGGCGGCGCCGACGGCCTCGGCCAGGGGCTGATCGGCATGCGGGAACGCATCACCATGGTGGGCGGCACTCTGGACACCGGACCGCGGCCGGGCGGAGGCTTCCGCATCAGCGCGGCGCTGCCGCTGAAGCCGGCACGTTGAGAACCAGCACGTCGAGGCCGAGGGCCGAGGGCCGAAGTCGAGGGAGGGAACGAAAACGATGGCGATCCGCGTGATGCTCGTCGACGACCAGGTGCTGCTGCGCACCGGATTCCGGATGGTGCTCCAGGCGCAGCCCGACATGGAAGTCGTGGCCGAGGCGGGCGACGGCGCGGAGGCGCTGGAGGCGCTGCGCACGACGCCGGTGGACGTGGTGCTGATGGACGTCCGCATGCCGAAGCTCGACGGCGTCGAGGCGACCCGCCGGATCTGCGGCGCACCCGGCCGCACCACGGGCGACGACGGGCCACGGGTGCTGATACTGACCACCTTCGATCTCGACGAGTACGCCTTCGCGGCGCTCAAGGCGGGCGCGAGCGGCTTCATGCTCAAGGACGTCCCGCCCGACGAGCTGCTCGCCGCGATCCGCGCCGTCCACAGCGGTGACGCGGTGGTCGCGCCGAGCACGACCCGCCGCCTCATCGACCGGTTCGCGCCCATGCTGCCGAGCGCCACCGAGCCGGACAGCGCGGAGCTGAGGCGGCTGACCGAGCGGGAGCGCGAGGTGCTGCTGCTGGTCGCCCAGGGGCTGTCCAACGGGGAGATCGCCGAGCGGCTGGTGCTCTCCGAGGCGACGGTCAAGACGCACGTCGGCCGCATCCTCACCAAGCTGGAGCTGCGCGACCGGGTCCAGGCCGTGGTGCTCGCCTACGAGACGGGCCTGGTGCGGGCCGGCGGCCTCACCTGAGTCACCCCTGCTCGGCCCGCGCCACGCGGTCCACCCGTTCCAGGAAGTCGCCGACGGCCTCGGCGACCGCCGCCGCCGTCCACCGCTCCACGTCCGGCCCGGCGACGGTCACCTCGGTCGTCGACAAGCCCGGCACGCCCGGCTCCCACCAGCGCCGGAAGAGCGCCGTCTTCGTCTCCTCCGCCTGGAGCAGCCCGGCCTCGTCCAGCACCTGAGGCGGATACGGCAGCCACACCTGGAACTGGTGGGTCTGCGGCACCTCGGGGTGCAGCCTCGACCACGGCGCCGCGCCGAGCGCGTCCCGTAGCGCCTTCGCCACGACCTTGGCGTGCGCCACATAGCCGGGAAGGCGCGGCCGTTCGTCACGCAGCCCGGCCAGTGCTGCGAGCGCGGCGGGCCACTGCTGGAAGAGCTGACCGCCGTAGCGGTGCCGCCACGTTTTCGCCTCCTCCACCAGAGCGTCGGGACCGGCGAGCGCGGCACCCGATATGCCGCCCAGCGACTTGTAGAACGAGACGTAGACGCTGTCCGCGAGTCCGGCGATCTCCGGCAACGGCCGTCCGAAATGCCCGGTGCACTCCCACAGCCGCGCCCCGTCGAGGTGCACCACGGCATCGCGCTCGCGGGCCGCCTCCACCACGGCGGTCAGCTCCTCCCAGGACGGCAGGACGAAACCGGCGTCGCGCAACGGAAGTTCGAGCATCAAGGTGCCGAACGGCTCGTCGAGGTCGCGCACTTCGTCCGCGGTCGGCAGCCGCGGAGTACGGGTGGGGTGCACCGTGCGCAGCCCGGTAAGGGCCGAGAGCGCGCCGCGCTCGTGCACCTCGGGATGGGCGAGCGGATGCAACGCCACCACGGGATTGCCGGTCCGTCCGGCCCAGCAGCGCAGGGCGACCTGCTGCGCCATCGTCCCGGTCGGGAAGAACGCCGCCGCCGGAAGCCCGAGCAGTTCCGCGACCCGCCGCTCCACCGCCTCGACGACCCCGTTGCCATAGATGTCGGTCGGCTCGCCGAGGTCGTACACGGCGGGCGCGTCCGCCGCCAGCCGGGCGAGCCGCTCACCGAGGCTCTCCGGCCGGTGGCCGAGTATCCGCTCGGCCCCACGCCAGGCGGCGATCCGACGCTCCTGCGCCTGCTGCTCGTCCGTCATGCCCGTGCGCCCGTTCATGCGCCGATCATGCCGCAGCCACCCTGCACCGGAAACCGCCCGGAGCCGACGGATGGCGCTCACGTAGCATTGAGCGATAGTGAACGTCCGGTACCCGCCGAGGACTGGAACGGAAGGCCGTCGCGTGAACACCCCCCGCACCACCGAGTCCGCCAAGGACCGGCCTGCGCGCCTGACCGTCGGAGTCGTCGGCGCAGGCCGGGTCGGCCCCGCGCTCGCCGCCGCGCTCCAGCTCGCCGGCCACCGCCCTGTCGCGGCCTCCGGGGTCTCCGACGCCTCCCGCCATCGCGCGGAGACCCTGCTGCCCGGCGTGCCGCTCGTCGAACCGGACGAGGTGCTGGCCCGCGCCGAGCTCGTCCTGCTCACGGTCCCCGACGACGTGCTGCCCGGTCTGGTCTCGGGTCTCGCCGCCACCGGAGCGGTCCGCCCCGGCCAGCTGCTGGTGCACACCTCGGGCCGGTACGGCACGTCCGTGCTCGATCCGGCGTTGCGCGCCGGGGCGCTGCCGCTCGCCCTGCACCCCGCCATGACCTTCACCGGCACCTCGGTCGATGTCCAGCGGCTCGTCGGCTGCTCGTTCGGCGTCACCGCGCCGCAGCAGCTGCGGCTCGCGGCGGAGGCGCTGGTGGTGGAGATGGGCGGTGAGCCCGAGTGGATCGAGGAGGAGGCGCGCCCGCTCTACCACGCGGCCCTCGCCATCGGCGCCAACCACCTCGTCACGCTCGTCGCCCAGTCCATGGAGCTGCTGAGCGCGGCCGGCGTCGAGGCGCCCGGACGTATGCTCGGCCCGCTGCTCGGCGCGGCGCTCGACAACGCGCTGCGCTCCGGCGACCAGGCGCTGACCGGGCCGGTCTCGCGGGGCGACGCCGGTACCGTCGCCGCCCACGTGGAGGTGTTGCGCCGCCACTCGCCGCAGGCCGTTGCCAGCTATGTGGCGATGGCGCGCGCGACGGCGGACCGTGCGCTGGCCGGCGGAATGCTCAAGCCGGAGCTGGCCGAGGCGCTGCTCGATGTGCTCGCCGAGGGAGGGTCCCGTTGACCGAGTTGCTGCACACCGCTCGCGAACTGCACGCCGCGGGCGGCGCACGCAGGCCGCGCGCGGTCGTGATGACGATGGGCGCGCTGCACGAGGGCCATGCCGCGCTCATCCGCGCCGCCCGCGAGCGGGCGGGCGCCGACGGGCAGGTCGTCGTCACCGTCTTCGTCAACCCGCTGCAGTTCGGCCCGAACGAGGACCTCGACCGCTATCCGCGCACCCTCGACGCCGACGTGAAGCTCGCCGAGCGGGAGGGCGCCGACATCGTCTTCGCGCCCTCCGCCGACCAGGTCTACCCGGGCGGCGAGCCGTGGGTCCGGATCGCCGCGGGCCCCATGGGGGAGCGCTACGAGGGAGCCTCGCGGCCCGGACACTTCGACGGGATGCTCACCGTCGTGGCCAAACTGCTCCACCTCACCCGCGCCGAGATCGCCTTCTTCGGCCAGAAGGACGCCCAGCAGCTGGCGCTGATCCGCCGCATGGCCGCCGACCTGAACTTCGACACCGAGATCGTCGCTGTGCCGACGGTCCGCGAGAGCGACGGGCTGGCGATGTCCAGCCGCAACCGCTATCTGACGCCCGACGAGCGAGCCGACGCCCTCGCCCTGTCCCGCGCCCTGTTCGCCGGGCGCGACGCGCTCACCGCGGGACCCGACGCGGTACGGAAAGCGGCTCGCGCCGTGCTCGACGCGTCTCACGGTCTGGCCGTCGACTACCTTGCCCTGGTCGACCCGGCAGACTTCACCGAGGCCGCCTCGGACCACACCGGTCCTGCGGTCCTCGCCGTCGCGGCGAAGGCAGGCACCACGCGGCTGATCGACAACATCCCCCTGCAGTTCGGAGCCCGCAGATGAACGCCAGCGCCACCGGCCACCACACCGGAATACGGCTGCTCGCACCCGCCCCCGGCTGGGCCATCGAGGCCGACGTGGTCGTCGTCGGCTCCGGAGTCGCGGGCCTGACGGCGGCGCTGCGCTGTGCGGCCGAGGGCGCCAAGGTCACCGTCGTCACCAAGGCGAAGCTCGACGACGGCTCGACCCGCTGGGCCCAGGGCGGCATAGCGGCCGCGCTCGGCGACGGCGACACCCCTCGGCAGCACCTCGACGACACGCTGGTCGCAGGGGCCGGGCTGTGCGACGAGAACGCGGTGCGCACCCTGGTCACCGAGGGCCCCGACGCCGTACGCCGGCTGATCGCCTCGGGCGCGCGCTTCGACACCTCGCAGGCGACCGGCGAGATCCTGCTGACCCGCGAGGGCGGCCACCACCGCAGCCGCATCGCGCACGCGGGCGGTGACGCGACCGGTGCCGAGGTCTCCCGCGCGCTCGTCGACGCCGTACGGCAGGCAGGCATCGAGACCGTCGAGAACGCCCTCGTCCTCGACCTGCTCACCGACGCCGAAGGCCGGACCGCGGGCGTCTCCCTGCACGTCATGGGGGAGGGGCAGCGCGACGGGGTCGGCGCGGTGCACGCCAGGGCGGTCGTCCTCGCCACCGGCGGCATGGGCCAGGTCTTCTCTGCCACCACCAACCCGGCGGTCTCGACCGGCGACGGGGTTGCGCTCGCGTTGCGCGCCGGAGCCGAGGTGAGCGACCTGGAGTTCGTGCAGTTCCACCCGACCGTGCTGTGGCTCGGCCCGGACGCCGAGGGCCAGCAGCCGCTGGTCTCCGAGGCGGTACGCGGCGAGGGCGCCCACCTCGTCGACGCCGACGGCGTGCGGTTCATGCAAGGGCAGCACGAACTGGCCGAACTGGCACCGCGCGACATCGTCGCCAAGGGCATCATGCGCCGCATGCACGAGACCGGCGCCGACCACATGTACCTCGACGCCCGCCACTTCGGCGCCGAGATGTGGGAACGCCGCTTCCCGACGATCCTCGCCGCCTGCCGCGCGAACGGCATCGACCCGGTCACCGAGCCGGTCCCGGTCGCACCCGCCGCGCACTACGCGTCCGGCGGGGTACGCACCGATCTGCGCGGCCGTACCACCGTCCCCGGCTTGTACGCGTGTGGCGAGGTGGCGTGCACCGGCGTTCACGGCGCGAACCGTCTCGCCTCCAACTCCCTCCTCGAAGGCCTGGTCTTCGCTGAGCGCATCGCCGAGGACGTGACGTCCTCGCTCCGGGCGCCCGGAGCGCCGGTGGTCCCGGCGCCGTCCCGCGATCCGCTGCTGGAGCCCGCCGTGCGGTACGAGGTCCAGCGGATCATGACCGAGGGCGCCGGGGTGCTGCGCAGCGCCGAGAGCCTGGAGCGCGCCGGCGCGGCCCTGGCGCGCATCCAGGAGCAAGCGGTCGAGGCCCTGGAGCGCGACGAGAAGACCGCTGAGCCGTGCGTGGAGAGCTGGGAGGCCACCAACCTCTGCCTCGTCGCGCGGGTGCTGGTCGCCGCCGCGCGCCGCCGTGAGGAGACCCGTGGCTGCCACTGGCGCGAGGACCGCCCGCTGCGAGACGACGAGAACTGGCGGCGCCACCTCGTCGTCCGTCTCAGTCCGGACAGCGCGCTGTGCGTCGACACGACCGACACGACTGCGTTTCCCCCCACCACCCACGCGGAGGCCCGACCGTGAGCAACCCCGACCTTCCCCTCCTGCAGATCGGCCGCCCGGGCCAGTCGCCCGCGCCGGCGTCCGCGGGCGACGTGGGCTGCGGTGACGGCTGCGGCTGCGGCGCCGGTGGTGAGGGCTACGACCTCGACCCGCTCGAATGCGGCCTCGATCCCGACCTCGCCGGGCTGCTCGCCGACGCCGGGCTCGACCCCGTCCAGGTCGAGGACATCGCGCACATGGCGATCGAGGAGGACCTCGACCACGGCGTGGACGTGACGACGGTGGCGACCGTGCCGGAGGACGCCGTCTCCGTGGGCGACTTCACCGCGCGCGAGGCGGGCACCGTGGCCGGCCTGCGGATCGCCGAGGCGGTGCTCTCCGTCGTGTGCACCGATGAGTTCGAGGTGGAGCGGCACGCCGAGGACGGCGAACGGGTCACGGCGGGCCAGGTGCTGCTGAGTGTCCGCACCCGCACCCGCGATCTGCTCACGGCCGAGCGCAGCGCGCTCAACCTGCTCTGCCACCTGTCCGGTATCGCCACCGCCACCCACGCCTGGGCCGATGTGCTGGAGGGTACGAAGACCAAGGTCCGCGACACCCGCAAGACGACACCGGGGCTGCGCGCGCTGGAGAAGTACGCGGTGCGCTGCGGCGGCGGCGTCAACCACCGCATGTCGCTGTCGGATGCGGCCCTGGTCAAGGACAACCACGTGGTAGCGGCCGGCGGCGTCGCGGCCGCGTTCCGTGCCGTGCGCGAGGAGTTCCCCGATCTGCCCATCGAGGTCGAGGTCGACACCCTCCACCAGGTGCGTGAAGTCCTCGACGCGGGCGCTGACTTGATCCTGCTGGACAACTTCACCCCGGCCGAGACCGAGGAGGCGGTCGCGATCGTCGCCGGCCGCGCTCTGCTGGAGTCCTCCGGCCGTCTGACGCTGGAGAACGCCGCCGCCTACGCCGCCACCGGCGTGGACTACCTCGCCGTCGGCGCGCTCACCCACTCCTCCCGGATCCTCGACATCGGCCTCGACCTCAGGTCGGAGGGCTGATCCGGCCATGCTGCTCACCATCGACGTCGGCAACACCCACACCGTCCTCGGCCTCTTCGACGGCGAGGAGATCGTCGAGCACTGGCGCATCTCCACCGACGCACGACGCACCGCCGACGAGATGGCGGTCCTTCTCCAGGGCCTGATGGGCATGCACCCGCTGCTCGGTGAGGAGCTGGGCGACGGCATCGACGGCATCTCGATCTGTTCGACCGTGCCGTCGGTGCTGCACGAGCTGCGCGAGGTGACCCGCCGCTACTACGGGGACGTGCCGTCGGTGCTCGTCGAACCGGGCATCAAGACGGGCGTGCCGATCCTGATGGACAACCCCAAGGAGGTCGGCGCCGACCGCATCATCAACGCCCTCGCCGCCGTACACCTGTACGGGGGACCGTGCATCGTGGTCGACTTCGGCACCGCGACCACCTTCGACGCGGTCTCGGCGCGCGGCGAGTACGTGGGCGGTGCGATCGCGCCCGGCATCGAGATCTCTGTCGACGCGCTGGGCGTGCGCGGTGCGCAGCTGCGCAAGATCGAGCTGGCGCGCCCGCGCAGCGTCGTCGGGAAGAACACCGTCGAGGCGATGCAGTCCGGCATCCTGTACGGCTTCGCGGGCCAGGTCGACGGCATCGGCGAGCGGATGGCGCGCGAGCTGGCGGACGACCCCGACGACGTGACGGTGATCGCGACCGGTGGGCTCGCGCCGCTGGTGCTCGGCGAATCCACCGTGATCGACTACCACGAGCCGTGGCTGACCCTCATCGGCCTGCGGCTGGTGTACGAGCGGAACGTCGCCACGTCCTGACTGACGAATGTCCGACCCGCCCGACTTGCCGTAATACGCGATGTTTGTCCATTTAGTACGTAAAGTTGGGCCATGCCCACGCCACACGGTTCCCGAGGGGGCATGGCGTTCAGCGCGGATGAGCTGCGTGTGCTCCGGCGCGCCCTCGCCGAGGCCCTCGTCACAGCACCCGACACGACGCCTGTCCAGGACCGGACGGGTCACGGCCACGGCCGCTGCCGCGATGTGACGGAAGTCCAGGAGTATCTGCGGCTCGCCGAATCCGTGGAGGAGGCGGTGCGCGAGGGCGGTCGGCTGCGGTCCTTCCTCCTCGCCGATCTCTCCCTCTACCGCGGCGCTCTGCCCGGTACAGCCGCCGACTATCTGGAGCGGCTCGCCGAAGCGCTCGACGCCGGCTATCTGCCGACGCCCGAGGACCTGGCGGCGCTGCGCGGCCTGAGCCGCCTGCCGTGCACGCCGGCCGAGTCCTATCGCCGGGATGGGATGCGGCGCCGCTGCGAGGACCTCGCCGAACAGGCCGTGCGCGCCAAGCTCGAAGGCCGTGCCCCTCGCACCAGGCCGCAGATCGCCGACCGCGCGCGGCTGCTCGCGCTGCCAGGCGGCCGGCCCTCGCTCCGGGAGGAGCGGGCCACCCGGGATGTGCTGGACGTCCTCATCCCGGTTCCGGCGCGGGCCGCGGGCGAGCCCGCGAAGAAGCCCGGGCCTGCGAATCCGAAACCCGGGCCGAAGCAGCCGGAACGGACTCCGGCGCCGGCCCCGCAGGAGAATCCGAAGACGGCTCCCACCAGAGAGCCGAGCAGAGAGCCGACCAGAGAACCGAGCAGAGAACCGAGCAGGGAGCCTGGCAAGGAACCGGAGCGGGAACGGCGGGTACCGACGCCCGCGGAGATCTGGCCGCCGCGCCGCCGCCCCGCCCCGCCGCCCCCGCAGCAACGGCGTGCAATCGGCTGACCTCACGGTTTTCCGTTCCTCAACCCCGGCATCGCCTCAACACCGACTCGAATTCACCACAGAATTGCCACAGGCATCCCGCGATGCACACCTGCGCGTCGTCACGGAATCCGGCACGGCTACCCTGAGATGGTTCGAATGAGCCGGCAGAAGCCGGAAGCCGGGAGAGCCCGGGAGAAGGAGTGAGGCGATCGTGGACTACGTCTCCGCGCTTGTGCCGCCCGTAGTGATGGCGGTGGCCTTCACCGCCCTCGTCGTGACGCTGATCAAAAACCAGGGTGGCCCCAACAAGGCGAAGGAGGACGCGGCCGTCGACGCGGCGTTCGCCCGCGCCGAAGGTGTGCGTCAGGCGACCGCTCCCACGGGGGCCGGCGCCGCGGAAGAGCCCGAGAGCTGATCCACCCGGACGCATCGTCCGCACGTTCCCCATTCCCGTACGCCCGAAAAAAGCCGCATCCGTTACTTTTGCCACTAGTATTCGGGTGTGGTGCGGCCTTTGGGAGATCTGGAAGACGTGGTCATGACCCGGGTATGGCAGTGGAACCGCCCGGTGACCGTACGCGAAGTGCTGGAGGACCTGCAGCAGGAGAGGTCCATCGCGTACACGACCGTGATGACGGTAATGGACAACCTCCATCAGAAGGGTTGGCTGCGCCGCGAACACGAAGGCCGGGCCTATCGTTATGAGGCCGTTTCCACCAGGGCCGCGTACGCGGCCGCACTGATGCACGAGGCGTGGGCGGCGAGCGACAACCCGGCGGCCGCCCTCGTGCAGTTCTTCAGCATGATGTCGCCGGAACAACGCGAAGCCCTGCGGGACGCGTCGCGGATCGTGCAGCCAGAAGAGCCACCCGGCCACGGCGGGGATCCGGGTGAACCCGCCGCGCCCGACGAGCCCGGCGGGCGATAGCGTCCCCTCATGTCCTTCGCATCAAATGTGGTCACCGTCAGACGCGCCAGGACCGGCGATGTGCCTGCGGTTCGCCGACTGCTCGACGGCTATGCGCGCGACCGTATCCTCCTCGACAAGCCGACGGTGACGCTTTACGAGGACATCCAGGAGTTCTGGGTCGCCGAACAGGACGCCGACGCGGAAGTCGTCGGCTGCGGCGCACTTCATGTCATGTGGGAAGATCTCGCGGAGGTACGGACGTTGGCGGTCCGCCCCGACCTGCACGGCAAGGGCGTCGGGCATCAGTTGCTCGTCAAGCTGCTGCAGACCGCTCGCTGGCTCGGTGTGCAGCGCATTTTCTGCCTCACCTTCGAAGTCGACTTCTTCGCGAAGCACGGCTTCGTGGAGATCGGTGAGACACCGGTGGACCGAGATGTCTACAGCGAGCTCCTCCGTTCCTATGACGAGGGTGTCGCGGAGTTCCTTGGTCTCGAACGGGTGAAGCCGAACACTCTCGGCAACAGCAGGATGCTCTTGCATCTGTGAACCGCGGCGATCTGTGAACAGTATGTCCGTTACGCGCACTCCGGAAGGCGGGAGTGCCGTACTGGTGCACGGCTTCCCCTCCACCGGGGGTTTGTGTTTTTCGCGGAAAAGCGGTTTCCTTTTACCCGTACTGCTTTATCCCGGGGTCTCCCCGGAACCATATCGATGAAAGGGAAGCCCGTGGCACAGAAGGTCCAGGTCCTTCTTGTTGACGACATCACCGGCGGCGAGGCCGACGAGACCGTGACGTTTGCCCTCGACGGCGCCACGTACGAGATCGACCTCACCACGGAGAACGCGGACAAGCTCCGCGGCCTGCTCGCCGACTACGTCGAGGCCGGACGCCGCACCGGCGGCCGCAGCTCTCGCGGCCGCGGCCGCGCGTCCCGTAGCGCTGCCGGTTCCGCTGCCGCCGGCCAGGACACCGCCAAGATCCGCGCCTGGGCGAAGGAGAACGGCTACGAGGTAAACGACCGCGGCCGCGTCCCCGCCACCATCCGCGAGGCCTACGAGAAGGCGCACGGCTGATCCTCGGTCGGAACTGACGATGCCGGGAAGAGCCTGGCACGGTGGCACTGGGTCGCCAGTGCGCCGAGCAGCGACGCCAGGCCCACGGGATCGTGCGCCCCGCACCGGCTGCCCGACCTGTCGCTTGACCATGTGAGCGCGGGCAGCGTCGGCTCCACCTCGCGTCCCGGCTCGGGAGGCCGCAGCCAGACCGGCCGTCGCCGGTCGCCTGCGGCCTCCCGCTCTGCGTGAGGAGGGACCGGGGCGGGAATGCTGCCACCCGCTCCGTGGGCCCGCAGATCCAGCTCGATACCGCTCCATTCCAGCCATTCGAACAAGCCCGGCAGCTCTTCCGCGCTGCCCGCCGCCACCAGCAGCAGGACGCGGTCGCCGCTGCGTGCGGCCGGTCCCGTCCTCCCAGTGGCCGTGTGGCTGTTCATGCGGCGCAGGAACGCCAGTCCCGCTCCCGCCGGCACGTCGAGTGCGTCGAAGCGCAAGCCGGTGCGCAGCCGTAGTGGCCGGTCATCCGTCGTGGCCCATCCGAGCTCACGCTCGTACCAGTTCTGCCTCTTCAGCGTCCTCGGCGTCGCGGGTCCCATGCCCGGTGCAACTGCCACGGCGCGGGATGGTTACGGAATGTTTCGGTCAGCGCCCTCGGTGTCGCACTGTGTGATCGGCTGGGTTGATCGTACGGATAAATGGGGGGCGCGAGGTTGTTCGCTGGTAGCAGACATCGGGGGTGCGCGCCGCATGGATTGTCTGTGCGAACGGGTAAGAAAGACGTAGTGGGAGGGACGAGCAAGAGGTGCCCGCCAGTCAGGCGTTCGCCACGGGCGTACTGGGAATAGGTGGATCCGCCTGGCCTGCGGGAACATCGTCTCGCACCATCGGGTTGGAGCTGTTGTCGGCTGTGAGCGGCGGTAGAGCCCTCATAGGTGTCGACGGTTGAAGTGAGCTGTCCCGCCCGCCGGGACTAGCATGCGGAAGGACAGGGAGGGGACCGGCCCCGATCTGCCTGACCGCTCTGAGGAGCGATTAACGATGTTCGAGAGGTTCACCGACCGCGCGCGGCGGGTTGTCGTCCTGGCTCAGGAAGAAGCCCGGATGCTCAACCACAACTACATCGGTACCGAGCACATCCTCCTGGGCCTGATCCACGAGGGTGAGGGTGTCGCTGCGAAGGCCCTGGAGAGCCTCGGGATTTCGCTCGAGGCGGTCCGCCAGCAGGTGGAGGAGATCATCGGCCAGGGGCAGCAGGCCCCTTCCGGCCACATTCCCTTCACTCCCCGTGCCAAGAAGGTCCTGGAGCTCTCGCTCCGTGAGGCCCTTCAGCTCGGTCACAACTACATCGGCACCGAGCACATCCTGCTCGGCCTGATTCGCGAGGGCGAGGGCGTCGCCGCCCAGGTCCTGGTGAAGCTGGGCGCCGATCTGAACCGGGTGCGGCAGCAGGTCATCCAGCTGCTCTCCGGTTACCAGGGCGGGAAGGAGTCGGCCACCGCGGGCGGCCCGGCCGAGGGCACGCCCTCGACCTCGCTCGTCCTCGACCAGTTCGGCCGCAACCTCACCCAGGCCGCTCGTGAGTCCAAGCTCGACCCGGTCATCGGGCGCGAGAAGGAGATCGAGCGGGTCATGCAGGTGCTGTCCCGCCGTACCAAGAACAACCCCGTCCTCATCGGCGAGCCGGGCGTCGGCAAGACCGCCGTCGTCGAGGGCCTGGCCCAGGCCATCGTCAAGGGCGAGGTTCCCGAGACGCTCAAGGACAAGCAGCTCTACACCCTGGACCTGGGTGCGCTGGTCGCCGGGTCCCGCTACCGCGGTGACTTCGAAGAGCGCTTGAAGAAGGTGCTCAAGGAGATCCGCACCCGCGGCGACATCATCCTGTTCATCGACGAGCTCCACACCCTGGTGGGTGCGGGCGCCGCCGAGGGTGCGATCGACGCCGCCAGCATCCTCAAGCCGATGCTGGCCCGCGGCGAGCTGCAGACCATCGGCGCGACGACGCTCGACGAGTACCGCAAGCACCTGGAGAAGGACGCGGCCCTGGAGCGCCGCTTCCAGCCCATCCAGGTCGCCGAGCCGTCGCTGCCGCACACCATCGAGATCCTCAAGGGTCTGCGCGACCGGTACGAGGCGCACCACCGTGTGTCCATCACCGACGCGGCCCTGGTCGCCGCGGCCACCCTGGCCGACCGCTACATCTCCGACCGCTTCCTGCCGGACAAGGCGATCGATCTGATCGACGAGGCCGGCTCCCGGATGCGTATCCGCCGCATGACCGCACCGCCGGACCTGCGGGAATTCGACGAGAAGATCGCCGATGTGCGCCGGGAGAAGGAGTCGGCCATCGACTCCCAGGACTTCGAGAAGGCAGCCTCGCTCCGCGACAAGGAGAAGCAGCTGCTGTCGGCGAAGACCAAGCGGGAGAAGGAGTGGAAGGCCGGCGACATGGATGTCGTCGCCGAGGTCGACGAGGAGCTGATCGCCGAGGTCCTGGCCACGGCCACCGGCATCCCGGTCTTCAAGCTCACCGAGGAGGAGTCCTCGCGCCTGCTGCGCATGGAGGACGAGCTCCACAAGCGCGTCATTGGCCAGAAGGACGCCATCAAGGCGCTCTCGCAGGCCATTCGCCGTACGCGTGCGGGCCTGAAGGACCCCAAGCGCCCCGGCGGCTCGTTCATCTTCGCCGGCCCGTCCGGTGTCGGTAAGACCGAGCTGAGCAAGACGCTCGCCGAATTCCTCTTCGGCGATGAGGACGCGCTGATCCAGCTCGACATGTCGGAGTTCAGCGAGAAGCACACCGTTTCCCGCCTCTTCGGCTCCCCTCCGGGCTACGTCGGCTACGAGGAAGGCGGCCAGCTCACCGAGAAGGTGCGCCGCAAGCCGTTCTCTGTCGTCCTCTTCGACGAGGTGGAAAAGGCTCACCCCGACATCTTCAACTCGCTGTTGCAGATCCTGGAGGACGGTCGCCTGACCGACTCCCAGGGCCGGGTCGTGGACTTTAAGAACACGGTCATCATCATGACCACCAACCTCGGCACCCGGGACATCTCCAAGGGCTTCAACCTCGGCTTCGCGGCCGCGGGCGACGTCAAGACCGGGTACGAGCGGATGAAGGCCAAGGTCGGTGAGGAGCTCAAGCAGCACTTCCGGCCCGAGTTCCTCAACCGTGTGGACGACATCGTGGTCTTCCACCAGCTCAGCGAGGACGACATCATCCAGATCGTCGACCTGATGCTGGCCAAGGTGGATGAGCGGCTCAAGGACCGGGACATGGGCATCGAGCTCAGCTCCGACGCCAAGAAGCTGCTCGCCAAGAAGGGCTACGACCCGATCCTGGGTGCCCGGCCGCTGCGCCGGACGATCCAGCGGGAGATCGAGGACGCGCTCTCGGAGAAGATCCTCTTCAGCGAGCTGCGCCCCGGTCACATCGTGGTCGTCGACACGCAGGGCGAAGGCGAGGAGAAGACCTTCACCTTCCGCGGCGAGGAGAAGGTCACTGTCGCCGATGCGCCTCCGGTGGAGGCCGCCGGCCCGAATCTGAGCAAGGACGCGTAAGCGCGCAATCGCTCATCAAGGGGTCGGCCCCGGAACCGCCGAAACGGTTCCGGGGCCGGCCTCTTGCTTTTCGTGAATTACGCATTACGGGACAGAGTATAAGTAATCGCCGCATATCGCGTAATCGAGAATTCAATAAACGGAGAGGGTCCGACTTGGCCGGTTCGTCCTAGCATGGAGGGCGGACAGGACGTCCCGGAAAGGATCCAGTCGTGGCAATTTCCGAACCCGCAACGCCTGAACCCGTCACCTCATCCCCCTCGTCCGCCTCATCCCTCTCCCAGCCCGCCTCTCCGTCCGTCGCCGATCCCGGAGCGCTCGGACTCGGTGCGTTCGCCATGACGACGTTCGTGCTGAGCTGCTTCAACGCCGGCCTGATCAGCCTCTCCGTCCAGGGCGTCGTGCTGGGGCTCGCGCTCTTCTACGGCGGAGCCACGCAGTTCCTCGCCGGCATGTGGGAGTTCCGGCGCGGCAACACCTTCGCCGCCACCGCGTTCGCCTCGTTCGGGGCCTTCTGGCTCTCGTTCTGGTTCTACATCAGCCGGATCGCGCCGCACCTGGACGCTGCCCACGCCTACCAGGCCACCGGGGTCTACCTGCTGGCGTGGACCGTCTTCACGGCCTACATGACGGTCGGCGCGGCACGCGTCAACGGCTCCGTGTTCGCCGTCTTCTTTGCCCTCACCCTCACCTTCCTCTTCCTGACCATCGGTGCGTTCGCGCAGTCGACCGGCTGGAACAAGGTCGGCGGATGGGTGGGCCTCGTCACCGCCGTGCTCGCCTGGTACGCCTCCTTCGCCGTCGTCACCAACGCAACGTGGAAGAAGACCGTGCTCCCGACCTGGCCGCTCGGGTCCTGACGCGCGGTGCGAGCGGAGTGCCGCGCCGCCCGCCGTACCGTCCGGCGCGGCACTCCACCCGGGCGCCCTAGGCATCGTCCTGCGTGGCCATAGTCCTGCTAGGCCATCGTCCTGTGCAGCCGCACCCGGCCGCCCACTTCGATCAACCCGTCCGGCATCGGCGCCGTGAGGATCTGCGAGCCGAGCCCTTGTGCGATGTTGAGCGCTCGTGCGAGGCGTGCGGTGAGCAGGAGCGCCGCCGCGCCCGTCGCCTCGTCCTCGTCGATGCCGTCGTCGCGGCCGGGGAAGGCGCGGGCCCGCACGCGGCCGCCCGCTTCGTCCTGCCAGGCCCACGCGTAGATCCACTCCCCGGGTGGCGGCACGGGCAGCGCGTCGACCTCCTCCACCGTGCCGTACTGCCGCAGTGTGCGCGGCGGCGCCCACTCGGGGCGCGCCTCGATCCAGGTGAACTCGCCGTCCAGCCGGGTGCCGACCACCCCTGCGGGCGTAACCAGTTCGGGCACGTCGAGCAGCCACGCCGTCCCGACGCATGGGTGTCCTGCGAAGGGCAGCCGTGACGTCGGCGTATAGATGTCGATGGCGCCGCGTTCGGGATCGTCGACGAAGACCGTCTCGCTGAAGCCCAGCGTCCCGGCGAGGGCCTGACGTTCGGCCCGGCCGGGGATGCGGGCTCCGTCGCGTACGACTCCGAGCTCGTTGCCATGGGTGCCGTCGGGGCCGCAGAAGACACACAGCACGTCGTAACCGGTCACCTGCGCAAGTCAACCAGAACTCTTGACAGGGGTCGCGGGCGGCGCTGTGATGACGCGGGCCGTGCGAATCCGTGCGGTTCTGTTGGGTGTTGAGGCCAACCGGCGGCCTCTTGGAGGTGCGTTACACGTGCCATCTCTCACGTCGTTCAGACCGTCATTCAGACCCGGACCGTTGAGGGCGATCGGCCGCTGTCTGCTCACGCTCGTGCTGCCCGTCGCTGCCGTCGTACCGCTGTCGCTCGGTACGGCGGCAGTCGCGCATGCGGAGGCGAACGGCGTCGCCGCGACGCCGCCGATGGGCTGGAGCAGTTGGAGCTACCTGCGCAGCGATCCGACCGAGGCGAAGATCGAGGCCGAGGCCAAGGCCATGCAGACCAGCGGACTGGTCGCACACGGCTACACCTACGTCAACCTCGACGACTTCTGGTATCTCAACCCGTCGACGACCGTGGACGGTTACGGCCGCTGGGTGCCCGACTCCACCAAGTTCCCGGACGGCATGGCCGCCGTCTCCTCGTACGTCCACGGCCTCGGCGAGAAGTTCGGCATGTACCTCACGCCCGGCATCCCCGTTGCCGCGTACCAGCAGAACAGCCCGATCGAGGGCACCAGTTACCACGCCCAGGACATCGTCTCCGACACCACGGACTACGAGACGAACTACAACTACGGCAGCGGGTCGATGTATTACATCGACTACAACAAGAACCCCGCCGCGGCTCAGGCCTACCTCAACTCCTGGGCCGACGAGCTGGCGTCGTGGGGCGTCGACTACCTGAAGATCGACGGCGTCGGGGACGGTGACATCCCCGACATCGAGCACTGGTCGCAGGCGCTGCAGCAGACGGGTCGGCCGATCTACCTCGGGCTCTCCAACAATCTCGACCCCAAGAACGGCTCGCTGTGGAAGCAGTACGCCAACGGCTGGCGGATCTCCGGGGACATCGAGTGCTACTGCGGTACGAACGGCTCCTCCTATCCGCTCACCGACTGGTCGAACGTCGCCTCCCGCTTCTCCATCGTGCCCAAGTGGATCGCGTACGCAGGGCCGGGAGGCTGGAACGATCTCGACTCCCTGGAGGTCGGCAACGGCAGCAACGACGGCCTGACCACGGACGAACGCCGGACCCAGCTCACCTTCTGGGCCATCGAGGGCGCCCCGCTGCTGCTCGGCACCGATCTGACCAACCTCGACTCGGGTGATCTGTCGCTCCTCACCAACAGCAACGTCATCGCGGTGGACCAGGCGGGCAACCCGGCGCGGCCGGTCGACCAGCTGTCGCAGCAGCAGGTCTGGTACGCCGCGAACGCGGACGGAAGCTACACCGTGGGCCTGTTCAACCTCGGCTCCTCCTCCGCCACCGTGACCGCCCACTTCCCCGACCTCGGCTTCAGCGGATCAGCCGACGTCCAGGACGTGTGGAGCAACAGCGACCTCGGCACGTCGTCGGGCGGGTTCAGCGCGACGCTGAACCCGCACGCCTCACGGCTGCTGCGGATCACCCCGGGCACCGGTGACGGCTTCACGACGATGCACTACAACGTCGTCAACGTCTCGTCGGGTCAGTATCTCGACGTCAGCGGCGCCTCGGCCGCGGACGGCGCCGGCATCGTCCAGCAGCCGGCCGACGGCGCGGCCGACCAGCAGTGGCAGCTCGCGCCGGCCGGGAACGGCTCCTACCGGGTCG
Organism: Streptomyces humicola; assembly: GCF_024436035.1. Lineage (GTDB taxonomy): Bacteria > Actinomycetota > Actinomycetes > Streptomycetales > Streptomycetaceae > Streptantibioticus_B > Streptantibioticus_B humicola. The sequence continues at coordinate 21,336 of NZ_JANFNG010000006.1, read as the reverse complement.
CCAACGTGGGCAGCGGCAAACTGGTCAATATCCCCGGGCCCACGACGGCATCGGGTACCCAGCTGATCCAGTACCACGACGACCATGGCTCCAACTCCCAGTGGCAGATCGCCCCCACGGGCAGCGGCACCTACACCATCACCTCGCGCTACGACGGCCAGAACATCGGCACCAGCGGGTCGTCGGTGGTGCAGGAGCCGTCGTCGGCTGCCACCACCCAGCAGTGGAAGCTCGTCCCGGTCCCCGCCGCGGGCACCCAGTACAAGCTCGTCAACGGCGCGACGGACGGCCGGATGGACGTCAACGGCGACTCGACGGCTGACGGCGCCGACATCCTGCAGTGGCAGGACAACGGTCAGTCCGACCAGCTGTGGACGTTCGACCTGCAGAGCGACGGAAGCTACACCATCGTCAACGCCCACAGCGGCAAGCTGCTCAACATACCGGGACCGACGACGGCGGAGGGGACGCAGCTGATCCAGTACCACGACGACGGCGGCAGCAACTCCCGCTGGACGCTGGTGGACGCAGGGCCCAACCTCGTCCAGTTCAAGAGCGTCTACGACGGCGACCTCGTCGACCTCGACAACAGCTCGCTGTCCAACGGCGCCGCCGTGCTGCAGTGGCCGTCGGACTCAGGCTCCAACCAGACCTGGACCCTCGTCCAGTGACGGTAGGAGGCGGGAAAAGCGATGTCGCCGGCCTTGTCGAACGGCGCGGAGAGCAACCGGCGCATCGGCCAGCGGTTCATCGAGCGCATCGACAGGGCACGCAGGCGGATGGTGAGCGTGCTCGTAGGGGCGTATCCCGCCACGCCGCCGGGCGGCAGTTGCTGGCCACGGCTGACGTAGGGGCGCATCAGCCGCTCGTTGCGCGGGAAGGCGATGCGGTGGTCGCCGTCGGCGGCGACGAGTTCACCGGCGAGCATGTAGGCGCCGACCAGCGCCAGGCTGGTGCCGAGACCGGTGAGCGGCGTCGGGCAGTACCCGGCGTCGCCCACCAGCACCGCGCGGCCGCGCGACCAGGCGGGCAGCTTCACCTGTCCCATGGAGTCGAAGAAGAAGTCGGAGGCGCTGCGCATCGCCGCCAGCAGACGCGGCACCTCCCATCCGGCGCCGGCGAAACGGTGTGCGATCACGCCCTCTTCGACTTCGGCCTGCAACGCCTCCTCGACGGCATCGGCATGCTCTTGGAGTAGTGTCCATACGTGATCAACGGCGTACACATGGTGATCTACACCCGCGACGCGGAGGCCGACCGGGCGTTCTTCAGGGATGTGCTCGGCTACCCGCAGGTCGACGCCGGGCACGGATGGCTCATCTTCAAGGCCCCGCCGGCCGAGCTCGCCATGCACCCGGCCGAGGGGGCGCCGTCGCACGAGGTCATGCTGATGTGCGACGACGTCGAGGCGACCGTGGCCGAGCTCAGAAAGCAGGACGTCGAATTCACCCGGCCCATTCGCGACGAGCGCTGGGGACGCGTCACGAGCTTCCGTCTGCCCGGCGGGAGCGAACTCTCCCTGTACGAGCCGCTTCACCCGCGCGCCCACGACCTGTAGCCGGGCCACGAGCAGGACGCCATGCGCCCGGACTATGCGCCAGGGCGTGAATCCGCCTCCGGGACGACTTCGGGCAGCCGCAGCTCCGCGATGGCGCCGCTCGCACCCTCCTCGCCGTCGGCGCCCTGCACGTTCCTGAAGGAGAGCTCCGCGCCCAGCACCCGCGCCTGGCCCGTGGCGATCGTCAGGCCCAGGCCGTGGCCCTGGCCCGCGCGGTCGCTGCTGCCGGTGCGGAAGCGGCTCGGGCCCTCGCGCAGCAGGTCGGGCGGGAAACCCGGGCCGTGGTCGCGCACCCGCAGCACCGGCCCGTCGACGACCACCTCGACGGGCGGTTTGCCGTACCGTCCGGCGTTCGCCAGCAGGTTGCCGAGGATCCGCTCCAGGCGGCGCGGGTCGGTGTGCACCCACGCATCGCGTACCACCTGGACCGTCGCGTCCGGTGCCAGCCCGCCCACCCTGCGGCGGACGAACTCCGGCAGCGCCATCTCCTGCAGGTCGGCGCGCTCCTCGGCGCCGTCGAGGCGGGCCACTTCCAGCACGTCCTCGACGAGCGTGCGCAGCGCCTGCGCCCTGTCGCGTACGAGCTCGGACGGCCGGCCCGGCGGCAGCAGTTCGGCGGCGGTGACCAGGCCCGTCACGGGGGTGCGCAGTTCGTGGGCGATGTCGGCGGTGACCCGTCGCTCGGCTTCCAGGCGTTCCTGGAGGGCGTCGGCCATCGCGTCCACCGCACGCGCCAGTTCGTCGGTCTCGTCGTGCACGCGGCGCCCGATCGCATCGCGCACCCGCACCCGGGTGTCGCCGTCGGCGACCTCGCGGGCGGCGACCGCGGCCTTGCGGAGCCTGCGGGAGAGCTGGCCGCCGATGAGCACGCCGAGCGCCGAGCCGGCGAGCACCACGGCCACCGAGCCGGCGATCAGCACCCCGTCGAGGTCGTCGAGGACGGCTGCGCGGTCGCTGAAGCGGCTGTTGATCGACAGGATCGTGTTGTCGGGGAGCGGTGTCTCGGCCCAGATGATCGGCTCGCCCGACGTCTCCTGGATGTAGGTGGCGCGCAGGCCCTTGCGCGCGGCCTCCTTCAGGCCGGCCGGCAGCTTGGGGTCGTTGAGCCGAGCGGTGATCGTCAGCCGGTGGGTGGACTCGTAGATCTTCGCCGCGAGCTGCACGCGGGTGTCCTGGACGTCGCGCGCGCTGTTGAGCATGGACAGCTCGGCCGCGTTGTGCACGACGATCGAGAGCGCAAGCGCGACCAGCGCGGAAACCGCGGCGATCGCCGCCGTGAGTTTCCAGCGCAGCCCGGGACGGCGCAGCAGCGTCACGTCCGTCAGGCCTTCAGCTTGTAGCCGAAGCCACGGACGGTCTCTATGCGGTCCTGGCCGATCTTGGTGCGCAGCCGCTGGACGTGGACGTCGACGACGCGCGTGTCACCGCCCCAGTCGTAGTCCCAGACGCTGGTCAGCAAGCGGTCACGGGTGAGCACCGAGCCAGGGGCGGCGGAGAATTCGAGCAGCAGCCGCATCTCGGTCGGGGTGAGCGAGACCACCTCGCCCGCCCGGCGCACCTCCATGCCGTCGGTGTCGATCTCCAGGTCGCCGAAGCGCAGGGAGCCGTCGGACTGCGGTGACGCCTGGGCCGCGGCCGAGCCGGACCCGGCGCCTGCGGCGCCCCCGGAGGCGTGGTCGAAGCGGCGCAGCACGGCGCGGATGCGGGCGACGAGCACGGCGGCGTCGAAGGGCTTGGTGACGTAGTCGTCGGCGCCCGCCTCCAGGCCGAGGACGACGTCGATCGAGTCGGCGCGCGCCGACAGCATGATCACGGGAACGGTCGACTCGTCGCGAATACGGCGGCACAGGCTCACGCCGTCCAGGCCCGGCACCATGACATCGAGAAGTGCGATGTCGGGCTGCCGGGCCCGGAAGGAGTCGAGGCCCGTGATCCCGTCCGGGACCGCGGTCACCTCGAAGCCGTCACGTTCGAGGGCGAGCGTCGTCGCCTCGCGGATGACGTCGTCGTCCTCGACGAAGAGGACATGCGTCGTCTCAGCCATTCGCCTTTGTTCCGTAGTCGCTGTGGGTGCGCGACGTCTCCGTGAAACGAGTGCCGTCCCAGTGGTACGTGATCACGTCCTCACCGGAAGGGCAGCACACAGGGTCGTCGGCCGCGTACACCTGCCGCGTCAGCTGCAGGTCACCGTTGTTCATGTCGATATAGACCGGTGGCTGCTCGTCACCGAATACATCGACGTACTGGCCATTCTCCATACGGTAGACGTAACTGCCGAGACCGACCCCGTCTGCGCAGGTCGACACATTTATCACCACATCGGGTGCTGTGTCCCGTGTCACATTCCCATATGAGGTGTCGACGGGGTATTCGTGGCCGTCGCACGGCTTGAGATCCGATTTGATCTCGCTGCCGACCTTCGGGTCGTGAGTGAGCAACTGGATCGGGTCCACCTTGACCGCCGGCTCCTGGCTGGGGCTCGCCGGCGGGCTCGCCACGGATGTGGACGCGGGCCCCTCGACACGAACGCCGCCGCCCTCCGCGCACCCGGTGAGCATCACCAGCGGTACGAGAGCGGCGGCGGCGAGTGCGTAGTTCGCGGGGCCTATGCGGCGCACGTCCCCTCCCTTGCGGATGCCGTCTCACGGCGGCGCTGCGCCTGCGCCGGCACGAAGGCGTTCTGCTCGAGCTCCTCGCGCATCCGGGCGAGCGCGCGGTGCAGGGTGCTCTTGACGGTACCCGTCGACATGCCCAGCACGCGGGCGGTCTCCTCCGTGCTCATCTGCTCCCAGTGCCGCAACACGACGACCTGGCGCTGCTTGGGCGCGAGCACGGCGAGCACACTGAGGAGCATGGCCCGGTCGGCGCGCTGCTCGGCGCCGTCGTCGATGCTGGAGTCGGGGAGGGTGTCGGTGGGGACCTCTTCCAGCTTGCGCGCACGCCACCACTCCGTACGGGTGTTGATCATGACGCGGCGCATGTAGGCGTCGGCGAGTCCCTTGTCGGCTATCCGGTCCCACCGCGGGAACGTGCGGCACAGCGCGGTCTGGACCAGGTCCTGGGCGTCGACCGGGTCCGGCACGAGACGGCGGGCGCTGCGGAGCAGGGAGTCCTGCCGGGTCCGCACGTACTCCTCGAAGTCCAGCGTCCTGCTGTCGTCCATCGCCGTGCTTGCCGCCATGGCCATGGCCTGAGCCTCCAGATCCGTCCTGAGTACCGTCGGCTGGTCGGGCCGACGAGGAAGGACGCTATGGGCGTGCTGTTGCGGTAACCCCGCCCGCAACCCCACAACCGGCTCACAGCGATCCGTCGATTCTGTAACAACCGGAACCGGCGGGCCGCAAAGACACTCATCAGCCGACTCTGCCGCGGTGCCGGCGGCACTGCCGGGCTACGGCAGCGGCGCGCGCTGCGGCAGGCGGTAGACCCCGTCGGCGACGGGTTCGACGAGTCCGTCTGCGACGAGGCCGTCGAGCGCGCGGGCCCGCTGCACGGGCTCGTCCCAGACCCGGTCCAGCACCTCGCGGGGGACGGGCGCGGTCGCCTCGCGCAGCACCGCGAGCAGCTTGCCGCGCACCTGGCGGTCGGTGCCCGCGTACGACTGGCCGCGGCGCGGCGGGCCGTCGTGCTCAGGGAAGCCCGCGAGCCGCCAGGCGCAGCGCTCCGCGATCGGGCAGCGTCCGCAGCCGGGGGTGCGGGCCGTGCACACCAGCGCGCCGAGCTCCATCGTCGCGGCGGCCCAGCGGGCGGCGAGCGCCTCGTCGTCGGGGAGCACGCGCTGGGCGAGGCGGCGCTCGGCCGCGGTCGTGGCGTTGGGCGGGTACTGGACGCCGGTAAGGGCGCGGGCGAGGACACGGCGGACGTTGGTGTCGAGGACGGCATGCCGCTGCCCGTACGCGAACGAGGCGACCGCGGCTGCCGTGTACTCGCCGACTCCTGGCAGCGCCAGCAACGCCGCGTGATCGCAAGGGACTTCACCGCCGTGGCGATCGGCGATCGCGGCCGCCGCGGCGTGCAGCCGCAGGGCGCGCCGCGGGTAGCCGAGCCGACCCCAGGCGCGGACCGCCTCGCCGGGTGGCTCGGCGGCGAGGTCGGCGGGGCGCGGCCAACGGGCCATCCACTGCTCGTAGACCGGCAGCACCCGGCTGACCGGGGTCTGCTGCAGCATGAACTCGCTGACCATCACGCCCCACGCGCCCGCCTCGGGGCGGCGCCACGGCAGATCGCGGGCGTGCGCTGCGAACCAGGCCGTGAGCGAGCTGTGCAGGGCTGTCGTGACGCAGTGGTCGGTCTTCATGGCGTTTTCGATCCTGTCACACGCTGCGCTGCGTCGCTCACAGCGCTGCGCGGAAACGACGGAAACGTATGAAGACCTGCAAAGAGTTGAGCCGTATGCGGCGGGTGGTGCATGGGTAAACCCCTGCTCTCCCATAGAGTTTGCGCGTGGGCAATGTGCGCAACCCGGTGGGCCCCCTGCCTTCCTCGATCTACTGGCGGCGGCGGGCGGTTGTGCTGTGCCTGTTCGCGCTTCTCGTGGCGCTCGTCGTGTGGGCCGTGACCTCCGCCGGTTCCGGGGGAGGCACGCAGAACGAGGGTGCGCCCAAGAACGGCCGGTCGCCGCTTCCGTCGATCACACCGGGGCCATCGGCGAGCCAGACGGGGATCACCTCGGTGCCGGGCGGACGCGGCACGTCGGGCGGTTCGGGCAGTTCCGGGGGCTCTGGCGGCTCGGGGGGTTCTGGCGGCAGCTCCGGTACGCCGGGCGGCAGCGGGGACGGAGGCGCGGGCGGTTCGGGGATCTCCAACCCCCCGCCGCTCCCGGTTTCCTCGAACCTGCCCGACTGCTCCTCTCCGCAGGCGCAGTTGACGGTGCGCAGCGCGCAGAAGTCCTACGACCCGGGCCAGCAGCCGAAGTTCGTCCTGACCGCGGTCAACTCCGGCTCCAATGCGTGCAAGGTGAACTTCGGGGCGACGGCGGCGGTCGTCACCGTCGTCGACTCCTCCGGCAACCACGTGTGGTCCACGGGCGACTGCCCCACCGACCGCAACGCGTACCTGCTCGAGGTCCCGGCGCACGGTTCCGCCTCGTACACGCTGCAGTGGGACATGAGCAAGAGCAGCCCGCAGTGCGCCTCGCCATCAGGGAGCGGTGCGGGGGCGGGCACGTACAAGGTGAAGGTGTCGGAGAGCGGAATCGGTTCCGACCAGGGCACGTTCGCGCTCAACCAGTACGGGAGCTGAGCGCGCCGGACGCCGGCGTCATACGTAGCGTTCGAGGATCGAGGACTCGGCGAGCCGGGAGAGGCCCTCGCGGACCGAACGGGCCCGCGCCTCTCCGACTCCGTCGACCGTCTGCAGATCGTCGACGCTCGCGGCGAGCAGCTTCTGCAGGCCGCCGAAGTGGTCGACGAGCCGCTCGATGACGGTGTTCGGCAGCCGCGGCACCTTCGCGAGCAGCCGGAAACCGCGGGGGCTGACGGCGGCGTCCAGCGATTCGGGTGAACCGGTGTATCCCAACGCCCGGGCCACCGTGGTCAGTTCGATCAGCTCGCTCTGCGGCAGCGCGTCGAGCTCCGCCAGTGCCTCGGCGACCGTACGCGAGCGCTTCCCGACGGGCTCCGGCACGTAGTCGCGAGCGACGAGTTCGCGCTCGGGGTCGACGCCCGAGATCAACTCGTCGAGCTGGAGCGCGAGGAGACGGCCGTCGGTGCCCAACTCCACGACGTACTCGGCGATCTCGGTGGCGATGCGGCGCACCATCTCCAGGCGCTGCGCGACCGCCGTGACGTCCCTGACGGTGACCAGGTCCTCGATCTCCAGCGCGGAGAGCGTGCCGGCGACCTCGTCGAGTCGCAGCTTGTAGCGTTCGAGCGTGGCGAGCGCCTGGTTGGCGCGGGAGAGAATCGTCGCCGAGTCCTCCAGCACGCGGCGCTGCCCCTCGACGTAGAGGGCGATCACCCGCATCGACTGGCTGACGGAGATGACGGGGAAACCGACCTGCTTGCTGACCCGGTCCGCGGTGCGGTGACGGGTTCCGGTCTCCTCGGTCGGAATGGTGGAGTCGGGCACGAGCTGCACACCGGCGCGGAGGATCTTGGTGATGTCCTTGTCGAGGATGAGCGCGCCGTCGAGCTTGCACAGCTCGCGCAGGCGCGTCGCCGTGAACTCGACGTCGAGCACGAAACCGCCGGTACAGAGCGATTCGACCGTTTTGTCCATACCGAGCACGATCAGCCCGCCGGTGTTGCCGCGGACGATGCGCTCCAGGCCGTCACGGAGCGCGGTGCCGGGCGCGGCCGCGCTGAGCGCAGCCCGCATCATGCTCGTACTCGTACCGTCTGTGCCGGACCTTCCGGGTACGGATACCCGGTCGTTGGCTGCCACTGCACTCCTCCGGTCACATATCGGGTGTTCCGGGCCCGCGTGACCGGAACGCACACGGGGGGCCGTCGGCACGACCGTCGTCCTGGCAAGCCCGGACGGGCGAGACCGGGGCAAAGTCTACCGAGGCTCTTTGTCTGCCCGCCGGGTCCGGTTCGAGCCGCCGTCACCGGAGCCTTTCCGCGGAAGCACGCGCAATGCCTCACCGACGTCCGTGACCTCCGTCACCGTCATCCCCGCCGGCACCTTGCCGGGGTCGGGCGGCACGAGCGCCCGGGTGAAGCCGAGCCGGGCGGCCTCGGCGAGGCGGCGCTGCACCCCGGTGACCCGGCGCACCTCGCCGGCCAGGCCCACCTCGCCGATCGCCACCAGGTTCTTCGGCAGCGGCGTGTCGCTCGCCGCGCTCGCCAGCGCCAGCGCCACCGCCAGGTCGGCCGACGGCTCCGACAGCTTCACCCCGCCCACCGTGGCGCTGTAGATGTCGCACTTGCCGATCTGGTGGATGCGGCCGCGCTGTTCCAGGACGGCGAGCATCATCGACACCCGGGAGGTCTCGAGCCCCGATGTGGTGCGGCGCGGTGAGGGGATCTGGGACGCCACGGTGAGCGCCTGCACCTCGGCGACGAGCGGGCGGCGGCCCTCCAGGGTGACGGTCAGGCACGTGCCGGGCACCGGCTCGTCCCGCCGGGTGAGGAACAGCCCGCTGGGATCGGCGAGCCCGGTGATCCCCTCGTCGTGCAGCTCGAAGCAGCCGACCTCGTCAGTGGCCCCGTAGCGGTTCTTGACCCCGCGGATCAGCCGGAGCCGTGCATGGCGGTCGCCCTCGAAGTGCAGGACGACGTCGACGAGATGCTCCAGCAGCCGCGGCCCGGCGATCGCGCCGTCCTTGGTGACATGGCCGACCAGGATCGTCGACATGCCGCGCTCCTTTGAGGCGCGGATCAGCGCCCCTGCCACCTCGCGGACCTGCGCCATGCCGCCGGGCGCGCCGTCGATCTCCGGGGAGGCGACGGTCTGCACCGAGTCCAGGACCAGCAGCGAGGGCTTGACGTCGTCGAGATGGCCGAGGACCGCCGCGAGATCCGTCTCCGCGGCCAGATACAGGTGGTCGCTGAGCGCGCCGATGCGGTCGGCACGCAGCCGCACCTGCCCGGCCGACTCCTCACCCGTCACGTACAGGGTGCGCCCCTGCTCGCTCGACGCCTTCGCCGCGACGTCGAGCAGCAGCGTCGACTTGCCCACCCCGGGCTCGCCCGCGAGCAGTACGACGGCGCCGGGCACGAGGCCGCCGCCGAGCACTCGGTCGAGCTCGGCGACTCCCGTGGAGCGCGCCGTCGCCACGCGGCCGTCGACCTGCGCGATCGGGCGCGCAGGTGCGGTGACCCGGCCGGGTGCGGTGGTGCGCACGGCGGGCGCGCCCTGCTCCTCGACCGTGCCCCACGCCTGGCACTCGCCGCACCGGCCGACCCACTTGGCCGTCGTCCAGCCGCACTCGGTGCAGCGGTAGGCCGGGCGGTCCTTGGTTGTCGTACGCGTACGGGCAGCCATGGGCCTCACCATAGAGCCAGGGTGTGACAACGCGTGGGGCGCGCCGTGGCGTACGCGGGGGCGGTTGGGTGGCGCGCCGTGGCGGGGAAGGGTGAATCGCACGGACGGATGGGACTGGTGTCCTCTTTTGAGGGGGAAGTACACCCGAAAGGGTTAAACGTCGCACCGGGGGGTGGGAGGGCGCGCACCGCCGCCCTACGGTCGCCCAGTGATGAGCAGGTCTGAGCACACCCCGTCGCGTTCCCCTTCGTCCCCGGCGCACCGACACCCGGCACCCACCGGCGCGCACCGGGCGGTCCCGCGCGCGACCCGCCGCGGAACCGGCCCGGCCGCCGGGCAGTCCGCCGGGCCGGGTGCCGCCACGGCCCTCGCCATGGACACCGGGCCGGGCTGCGAACCGGCCGTCGGCACCGTGCCGCAGCAGCCACCGCCGCTCTACGAGCCGTACCTGGACGGGCTGTTCACGTACTGCCTGTCCGTGCTGTGCGGGCACGACACGGCCATCGCCGCCCTCGGCGACATGCTCGCCGTCGCCGAACGCCACCGCGGCCGACTGCGCGACCCCGAGCTGCGCCGCGCCTGGTTCTACGCGCTCGCCCGCTGGGCCTGCCTGCGCCGCCTCGCCGAGGGCCGCCCGTCCGCCGGATCACCCGAGACGCCGCAGTCCGTCGCCGACGAACGCCGCCGCGAACTCGCCGCCCTCGCCTGGCCCGAGGCCGCGGGCACCACCCCCGAGCAGCGCGAGGCACTCGAACTCGCCGTACGCCACCAGCTGTCGGCCCGCGAGATCGCCGCCGTGCTCGGCGTCGACCGCGACGCCGCCCGCTCCCTGCTCTCCCGCGCCGCCTGCGAGGTGGAACGTACCCGCACCGCCCTCGCCGTCGTCGAACTCGGCAGCTGCCCCGCCGTCGCCCGCCTCTCCGGCGACACCCAGGTGCTGCTCGGCACGGCGCTGCGCCGCGAACTCGTCCGCCACGTCGACGAATGCCCGGCGTGCCGCCTCACCGCGGAACAGGCCGTCGCTGCCGGGCCGTGGCCGGGCACCGCAACCCCCGCCGTACTCGCCGTCGTCGAGGCACCGCGCTCCGCCGTGTGCGCCGCGATGCTGCACTCCCTGCGCGCGATCCGCTCCGCCGGACGCAGCGCCGGCCGCGTACCCCACTTCGACCGGCGCGGTTTCCCGCTGGACATGAAGGACCGCGCCGCGCGCCGCACGCTGATCCGCCACCGCGCGGTCACCACGACCGTCGTCGCGGCCGTCGTCGCCGCCCCCGCGCTCGCCCTGTGGGTCGCCTACCGCAACGCACCGCAGACCGGCGAGGCCCAGGACACCACGTCGGTCTCGGCGACCGACACCGACGGCACCAACCCCAGCGACTACGGCTACGCCGACGACAGGACCAGCAACGACAAGGCCGGCGACCGCCACCACGCCACCAGCCTGCGCACCCCCGGCACCACACCCACCCCGAAGGCGGCCACCTCGGCGGACGGCTCGGCCGGGTCGTCGATCGCGTCCGGCTCCCCCCGCCCCACGGCGAGCTCCTCACCCTCCTCGCCGAGCCCCGGGTGGATCACCGTTGCCGCCCAGCCGCAGGGCTCCGGCACCCTGATCACGGTCACGGACGAGGGCGGCTCGCCGGTGCACTGGAAGGCGTCAACCGACGCGTACTGGCTGCACCTGAGCACCACCTCGGGCACCCTCCGGCCGGGCCGCAGCGTCGCCATCACGGTCACCGTCGACCAGGCGGCCCAGCCCGCGGGGCCCTGGCGCGCACGGATCACCTTCGAGCCGTCGGGCTCCACCGTCACCATCGAGGGCCAGGGAGCGAGCCCCTCCCCGACGCCCAGCCCGACGCCCACACCCTCGTCCTCGCCGACGCCGACCTCCGGCCCGGGGCCCAAGCCGTCGTAGGCCGCCGGGCCCGCCCGCCGGCCCGTCAGACCTGGGGATCAGCCGGGTGCGGGGCGAGCAGCGGCAGCGACGAGGCCAGCCGTGCCTCGCACAGCTCGGCCAGCCGCTCGTACGCGGGCGCGCCCATCAGCTCGATCAGCTCGGGCCGGTACGAGAGGTAGACCGGCTCGCCCGCGCCGTGCGCCGACCTCGCGCTCGTGCACCACCAGTGCAGGTCGTGCCCGCCGGGACCCCAGCCGCGCCGGTCGTACTCCCCGATCGAGACCACCAGCACGCGCGTGTCGTCGGGCCGGTCGACCCAGTCGTAGGTGCGCCGGATCGGCAGCTGCCAGCACACGTCCGGCTTGGTCTCCAGCGGCTCGCGCCCCTCGCGCAGCGCCAGCGTGTGCAGCGCGCAGCCCTCGCCGCCCGTGAATCCCGGACGGTTGAGGAAGACGCAGGCACCGTCGACGCGCCGGGTCTGCCGCTCGCCGTCCTCGTTGACCTCGGCCCATCCCTCGGGCGAGTGGCCGGTCTCGTACAACTGCCACAGCTCGGGTGTGAGCCGGGCGGCGTGCTTGGCCACCCTCGCCTCGTCGTCCTCGTCCGAGAAGTGCGCGCCGAGGGTGCAGCAGCCGTCGCTCGCCCGGCCCGCGGCGATGCCCTGGCAGCCGCGGCCGAAGATGCACGTCCACCGCGAGGTGAGCCAGGTCAGGTCGCAGCGGAAGACCTGCTCGTCGTCGGCCGGGTCGGGGAACTCGACCCAGGCGCGCGGGAAGTCGAGACCGACCTCGTCGGCCTCGACCGGCTTCTGCTTCATCTTGGACTTCGCCTTTGCCGCTTTTGCCACCCAGCCAGGGTAGGTCAGCGCGGGAGATTACCGACGTCGCCCACAACCATGGATGCGGATCGCGCTAGCGTCGGTCCTATGCGACTCGGAGTGCTCGACGTGGGATCCAACACCGTTCACCTGCTGGTGGTGGACGCGCACCCGGGAGCACGGCCCTTGCCGGCCTACTCGCACAAGGCGGAGCTGAAGCTTGCCGAGATCCTCGACGAGGACGGCGCGATCGGTGACGCGGGCGTCGCACGGCTGGCCGCCCAGGTCGCGGACGCGGAACGGGTCGCCGAGGACAAGGGTGTCGAGGAGGTGCTCGCCTTCGCGACCTCCGCGGTACGGGAGGCCGTCAACGCCGAGGAAGTGCTCGCGCGGGTCGCGGAGGGCACCGGCATCAAACTGCAGGTCCTCTCCGGCGCGGACGAGGCGCGGCTGACCTTCCTCGCGGCCCGCCGCTGGTTCGGCTGGTCGGCCGGGCGGCTCCTGGTGCTCGACATCGGCGGCGGCTCGCTCGAAGCCGCCTACGGGATCGACGAGCAGCCCGATGCGGCGGTGTCGCTGCCGCTGGGCGCCGGACGGCTCACGGCGTCGGCGCTGCCTGGCGACCCGCCGGAGCCGGAGGACGTACGGGCACTGCGCAAGCACGTGCGGGCCGAAATCGCCCGTACGGTCGCGGAGTTCAGCCGGCTCGGGGCGCCCGATCACGTGGTCGGCACGTCGAAGACGTTCCGCCAGCTCGCGCGCATCGCCGGCGCGGCGGCGTCCCGGGAGGGGCTGTACGTGCAGCGCACGCTGGGCCGGCGGGACCTGGAGGAGTGGGTGCCGCGGCTCGCGTCGATGACGGCCGCGCAGCGCTCCGCCCTGCCCGGGGTCTCGGAGGGGCGCGCACGACAACTGCTCGCCGGTGCGCTCGTGGCCGAGGGCGCCATGGACCTCTTCGGGGTCGAGGAGCTGGAGATCTGCCCCTGGGCGCTGCGCGAGGGCGTGATCCTGCGGCGGCTGGACGCGATGGGGCTGCCCGTGCGCTGACCGCCGGGCGCCGCGTAACGCACGTCACGATGCGCAAGCCGCACGCAGTGCAAGCCGTACGCTGTAGCGCGTGGCCGACCGACCCGACGATCCCGCGCCCCGGAAGGCGCAGGCGAAAATGACGCGCGCCAGCGCCTCGCACCGCGTCGCGCTGTCGACAGCGTCTGTGTACCCCGAGTCGACGTCCACCGCCTTCGAGATCGCCGCACGCCTGGGGTACGACGGAGTCGAGGTCATGGTCTGGACGGATCCCGTCAGCCAGGACACCGAGGCGCTGCGGCGCCTCTCCGACTACCACGGCGTCCCCGTCCTCGCCGTCCACGCCCCCTGCCTGCTGATCACCCAGCGCGTCTGGTCCACGGACCCGTGGACGAAACTGCAGCGCGCCCGCGCCGCCGCCGAGACGCTCGGGGCGTCCACCGTCGTCGTCCACCCGCCGTTCAGGTGGCAGCGCAATTACGCGCGAGATTTCGTCCGCGGGGTGTGGCGGATGGCCGACGAGACCGATGTGCGGTTCGCGGTGGAGAACATGTACCCGTGGCGCTACCGCGACCGCGAGATGCTCGCGTATGCCCCGGACTGGGATCCCACGAAGGAGGACTTCCGGGACTTCACCATCGACCTGTCCCACACCGCGACCGCTCGCAACGACGCCCTGCACATGGTCGACCGCATGGGCAGCCGGCTCGCGCACGTGCATCTCGCGGACGGCACCGGCTCCGGCAAGGACGAGCACCTGGTGCCGGGGCGCGGTGCGCAGCCCTGTGCGGAGCTGCTGGAGCGTCTCGCGGTCTCCGGCTTCACCGGCACGGTGGTGGTCGAGGTCAACACGCGGCGTGCGATGTCCGCCGCCGAACGGGAGGCCGATCTCGCCGAGGCGCTCGCCTTCACCCGGCTGCACCTGGCGTCCGCCGCGCAGGTCGGGTGATGGAACCGCAGCCGAGGCGGCGCGGCCGCCCCGCCGGCGCGCGCGCCGGTGAGACCCCGACCCGGGAGCGCATCCTCGCCGCCGCCCGGAGCGTGTTCGCCGAGCGCGGCTACGACAAGACCTCGATCCGTGCCATCGCCAAGGCCGCGGAGGTCGACCCGGCGCTGGTGCACCACTACTTCGGCGCCAAGGAGCAGGTCTTCGAGGCCGCGATCGAGGTGTCCTTCGCGCCCGCGCTCAACATCGCCGATCTGCTGGCGGGCGGGCTGGAGGACATCGGTGAGCGGTTCGCGCGCTATTTCCTCGGCGTCTGGGAGCGGCCGATGACGCGGGCACCGCTGCTGGCGGTCGTCCGCTCTGCGGTGACGAACGAGACGGCGGCGGCCGTGCTGCGCGGCTTCGTCCTGCGTGCCCTGGTGTCACGGGTGGTCGGTGAGCTGGACGTGCCGGACGCCAGACTGCGCGCCGAGCTGGCAGCGTCACAGATGGTGGGCGTGGCGCTGCTGCGCTACGTCGTACGGATCGAGCCGCTCGCGTCCGCGGACGTCGAAGAGATTGTGGCGTACGTGGGCCCGACGCTGCAGCGCTATCTGACCGCCGGGCCGGCCGCCGGGACGCACTGAACGACGTCCGGATCCCGGACAGGTCGTCCAGATCTCGGGCCGAGAGGCGTACGCTCGGTAGCTACGTCGGGAACTCGAGGGAGTGAAGCTACCGTGCCCGAACTGAGGTCACGTACGGTCACCCACGGCCGCAACATGGCAGGAGCCCGCGCGCTGCTGCGTGCGGCCGGTGTCGAGCGCGAGGACTTCGGCAAGCCGATCATCGCGGTCGCCAACAGCTTCACCGAGTTCGTACCCGGCCACACCCACCTCGCCCCGGTCGGCCGGATCGTCTCCGAGGCGATCAAGCAGGCCGGGGGCATTCCCCGGGAGTTCAACTCGATCGCCGTCGACGACGGCATCGCCATGGGCCACGGCGGAATGCTGTACTCGCTGCCCTCCCGCGACCTGATCGCCGACTCCGTCGAGTACATGGTCGAGGCGCACTGCGCCGACGCCCTGATCTGCATCTCCAACTGCGACAAGATCACCCCCGGGATGCTGATGGCCGCCCTGCGCCTCAACATCCCGACGGTCTTCGTCTCCGGCGGGCCGATGGAGGCCGGCAAGGCCGTCCTCGTCGACGGCACGGTCCGCACCGGACTCGACCTGATCAGCGCCATGTCGGACGCGGTGTCGGAGTCGGTGAGCGACGAGGACCTGGCCCGGGTCGAGGAGGCGGCCTGTCCGACGTGCGGTTCGTGTTCCGGCATGTTCACCGCCAACTCGATGAACTGCCTCACCGAGGCGCTCGGCCTGGCCCTGCCGGGCAACGGCTCGGTGCTCGCCACCCACACCGGGCGCAAGGCGCTGTACGAGAACGCCGGCCGTACGGTGGTCGAGATCACCAAGCGGTACTACGAACAGGACGACGAGACCGTCCTGCCGCGCAACGTCGCCTCGCGCGCCGCCTTCGAGAACGCGATGGCGATGGACATCGCCATGGGCGGCTCGACCAACACGATCCTGCACCTGCTGGCCGCTGCCCGTGAGGCCGAGCTCGACTTCTCGATGGCCGACATCGACCACCTCTCGCGCGGCGTCCCGTGCCTGTGCAAGGTCGCGCCCACCAGCAACTACCACATGGAGGACGTGCACCGGGCCGGCGGCATCCCGGCGATCCTCGGCGAGCTGCACCGCGGGGGGCTGCTCAACGAGGATGTGCACGCCGTTCACTCCGCTTCCCTGGCCGACTGGCTGAAGCAGTGGGACGTGCGTGGCGGTTCGCCGTCCGCCGAGGCCGTCGAGCTCTTCCACGCCGCGCCCGGCTGCGTCCGCTCGGCCACCGCGTTCTCGCAGTCGGAGCGCTGGGAGTCGCTCGACGACGATGCCGAGGCGGGCTGCGTGCGCGACGTCGCCCACGCCTACTCGGCCGACGGCGGACTCGCCATTCTCCACGGCAACCTCGCCGAGGACGGCTGCGTGGTGAAGACCGCGGGCGTCGACGAGTCGATCTGGACCTTCGAGGGCCCGGCCGTCGTCGTCGAGTCGCAGGAGGAGGCCGTCGACGCGATCCTGACCAAGCGCGTCAAGGAGGGCGACGTCGTCGTCGTCCGCTACGAGGGCCCCAAGGGCGGCCCCGGTATGCAGGAGATGCTCTACCCGACCGCATTCCTCAAGGGGCGCGGCCTCGGCAAGAGCTGCGCGCTGATCACCGACGGCCGCTTCTCCGGCGGCACCTCGGGCCTGTCCATCGGCCACGTCTCCCCGGAGGCGGCGGCGGGCGGCACGATCGCCCTGGTCAAGGACGGCGACCGGGTCCGCATCGACATCCCCAACCGCACCATCGAGCTGCTCGTGAGCTTCGAGGAGCTGGCCGAGCGGCGCGAGGAGCTCGGCGGGCGCTTCGCCCCGCGGAACCGCGACCGCAAGGTGTCGACGGCGCTCAAGGCCTACGCGGCCATGGCGACCAGCGCGGACAAGGGAGCGGTGCGCGACATCAGCAAGCTCGGCGGCTGACGTACCCGGCGGCTGACGGACAATTGCGGATGTGAGTGACGAGTCCACGCCGGCGCCCGAGTCCGAGCCGCAGCCTGAGCCCATCCGTTTCTTCGGCACCACGTGGGTGCACCACGACGGCGGCTACGCCCTACGGCGTGCCGCCGTCGGCGTCGGTGCGCTGGCCGCGGCCGCGGCCGGGGCCTTTGTGCTGCGCTTCGCCTACGAGGGCTTCGACACGGCGAACGTGGGCATCGCCGTCAAGGTGCTCTTCGTCGTGGCGCTCGCGATCTGCACGGCGCTGGCCTTCCGCCGCACCTGGGAAGGGTTCGTCCGCCGGCCCGGTCCCGACTCGCCGGCCGAGACCAGTCGTGGCCTGATGCTGATCGGCTTCATCGGCTCCCTCCTCGCCTACTCCTTGCGCTGCCTGACGGAAGCCCCCGGCGAACAGCTGCGCCGCGCGGAGTACGAGCACGCCCTGAGCTCCTACAAGCAGGGCAAGCGCCGCACGCGCGGCTGACGCCTCCGTCGCCGTCCGTCGCCGTCCGTCGCCGTCCGTCGCCGTCCGTCGCCGTCCGTCGCCGTCCATCGCCGTCCATCGGCGCCCATTGGCGCCCACCGGCGTCCCTGACGCGCCCCTTGACCGCGTGCCCTCCGCCGCCCACAATTCATCATGTGATGAATTCCCATGCGTCGCCGGCGGTGCGTGCCGCCGCCCTCACTGTCGTCCGCGGCTCCCGCACCGTGCTCGACAGCCTGGACTTCACCGTGCCCCGCGGCCAGGTCACCGGCCTGCTCGGCCCCAGCGGCAGCGGCAAATCCACCCTCATACGCGCCCTCGTCGGCGCACAGGCCAAAGTCAGCGGCGCCCTCGACGTCCTCGGCCATCCCGCGGGCGACCCAGCGCTGCGCGACCGCGTCGGCTACGTCACCCAATCACCCTCGGTCTACCGCGACCTGACGGTAAGTCAAAATCTTGAGTACTTCGCCACCGTCATCGATGCCCGCGCCTCCCGCGCCACCCGCCGTGCAGCCATTACCAAGGCCCTCACCGACGTCGACCTCACTGACCACGCCGACGACCTCGTCTCCCGCCTCTCCGGCGGCCAGAGCTCCCGCGCCTCCCTCGCCGTGGCGCTGCTAGGTAACCCCGAGCTCCTCGTCCTCGACGAACCCACCGTCGGCCTCGACCCCGTACTCCGCCGCGACCTGTGGAAACTCTTCCACCGCCTCGCGGACGAACGCGGCACCACCCTCCTCGTCTCCAGCCACGTCATGGACGAGGCCGAGCGTTGCGACCGCCTCCTCCTGCTGCGCGAAGGCCGGCTGCTCGCCGACGACACCCCGGACGCCCTGCGCGCCGAGACCCAGACCAAGACCGTCGAAGAAGCCTTCCTCCACCTCGTTGACAAGGCAGCCACCGCCTCATGAGCCCGCACCGACTCCTCGCCACCAGCCACCGCGTCCTGCGCCAGCTGCGCCACGACCCGCGCACGATCGCGATGATGCTGATCGTCCCCATCGTGCTGCTGACCCTGCTTTACTGGGCCTTCCACGCCACGCCAGAGATCTTCACCAACGTGGGACCCGCACTCCTCGGCATCTTCCCGATGATCGTGATGTTCCTCGTCACCTCGATCGCCACCCTGCGCGAGCGCACCTCCGGCACGCTCGAACGACTCATGTCCATGCCGATGCAGAAGGCCGAACTCATCCTCGGCTACGCCCTCGCCTTCGGCCTCCTCGCCGTCATCCAGGCAGGCCTGGCCACCGGACTGTCCGTCCTCCTGCTCCACCTCACGCTCGCGGGATCGCCCTGGCTGCTGCTGTTCGTCGCCGTCCTCAACGCGCTGCTCGGCACGGCGCTCGGTCTGTTCGTCAGCGCCTTCGCGGCGAGCGAGTTCCAGGCCGTCCAGTTCATGCCCGCAGTACTCCTGCCGCAGCTGCTGCTCTGCGGCCTGTTCATCCCCCGCGGCCAGATGCAGACCCTGCTCGCGGACCTCTCCAACGTGCTGCCCATGTCGTACGCCGTCGACGCCATGACGCAGGTCTCCACCCACACCGGCATCACCGGCGACTTCTGGCGCGATCTCGCCGTCATCGCCGGCAGCGCCCTGCTCGTCCTCGTCCTCGGCGCAGCCACCCTGCGCCGCCGCACGCCCTGACCACCGGGACGCCGCGACCACAGCACGCCCTGACAGCCGCACGGTGCGAGGATGGGCCCCGGGGAATGCAAGGGGTACACACGCACCACACGAGGTGAGCCGCAATGAGCCAGAAAGTCGCCGTACTCGGCACCGGAAAGATCGGCGAAGCGCTGCTCTCCGGCATGATCCGGGCCGGATGGGCACCCGGCGATCTGCTGGTGACCACGCGGCGCGCGGAGCGGGCGGAGGAACTGCGCACGCAGTACGGCGTCGAGCCGGTCAGCAACGCCGAAGCCGCCAAGAACGCCGACACCCTCATCCTCACCGTCAAACCGCAGGACATGGCGACGCTCCTCGACGAACTCGCCCCCCACGTCCCCTCCGACCGGCTGGTCATCTCCGCCGCGGCCGGCATCCCGACGTCGTTCTTCGAAGCCCGCCTCGCAGAAGGCACGCCGGTCGTCCGCGTCATGCCCAACACGCCCGTCCTCGTGGACGAGGGCATGTCCGTCATCTCCGCCGGCTCCCACGCCACCGAGGCCCACCTCGTCCGAACCGAGGAGATCTTCAAGCCCGTCGGCAAGACGCTGCGCGTCCCCGAATCACGCCAGGACGCGGCCACCGCACTCTCCGGCTCGGGACCCGCCTACTTCTACTACCTCGTCGAAGCCATGACGGACGCCGGCATCCTGCTCGGACTGCCGCGCTCCCAAGCTCACGACCTCATCGTCCAGGCCGCCATCGGCGCCGCCGTCATGCTGCGCGACAGCGGCGAGCACCCCGTCACCCTCCGCGAGGCCGTCACCTCTCCGGCGGGTACCACCATCAGCGCCATCCGCGAACTGGAGAACCACGGCGTACGGGCGGCCCTCCTCGCCGCGCTGGAGGCCGCCCGCGACCGCAGCCGCGAGCTGGCCTCCGGCAACGGCTGACGGGCGGCCCGCCCGCCCTCTCACAACGCGGGCATCAGCCCCACCGCCGCGTAGGCCGCATCAACCGTCGGGCGCGCCAGCCGGCGCGCCCGTTCCGCGCCCTTCCTCAGCACCCCGTCCACATACCCCGGATCCGCGCACAGCTCCGCGTGCCGGATGCGCAACGGCCGAAGCAGCTCGACGACGGCGTCCGCGATCTCCTTCTTCAGCGCGCCGTACGAGTTGTACTGCCCCGCCAGCTCCTCCGGACGCTCGCCGGTGCAGGCGGCCAGGATGTCCAGCAGATTCGCCACACCCGGCCGGCCCTCGGGGTCGTACGCCACCTCGCTGCCGCTGTCCGTCACCGCCCGCATCACCTTCTTCCGGATCACCTCCGGCTCGTCGAGGAGATAGACGATCCCGGCGGTCGCGGCGTGCGACTTGCCCATCTTCGACGTCGGGTCCTGCAGATCCATGACGCGCGAGGCGACGGGAGGAAGCACGGCCCGCGGCACGGTGAAGGTGTGCCCGTACCGCTGGTTGAAACGGACGGCCAGATCCCGGGTCAGCTCGACATGCTGCGCCTGATCGTCCCCGACCGGCACGGCGTCGGTCTGATAGGCGAGGATGTCGGCGGCCATCAACGCGGGATAGGTGAGCAGCGACAGCCGCACACTGCCACCACGAGCCTGCTCGCGCGTGGCCTTCTCCTTGTACTGGATCATGCGCCGCATCTCACCGTCCGACGCGGTGCACTCCATCAGGTACGCCAGCCGCGTGTGCTCGCCGACGTGACTTTGGACGAAGACCGTGCAGACCTCGGGGTCCAGGCCGGAGGCGAGGAGCAGCGTCGCGGCCTGACGACTGAGCCGCAGCACACGTGCCGGGTCGTGGTCGACGGTCAGCGCATGCAGGTCGACGACGCAGAACAGAGCGTCAGAGCGGTGCTGATCCATCTCGACCCACTGCCGCACCGCCCCGAGGTAGTTGCCCAGGGTGAGGTGCCCGGTGGGCTTGACCCCGCTGAACGTTCGCGTCATTTCGGCCATCGTCGGCATCTCCGTCATCTCTGTGTCCCGCTCTGTCTCGGGGCCGCCGGCCTCGTCGGCCGTGTGGCGTCAGGAGATGCGCGAACGGCCGCCGAAGCGGCGGCCGTTGGAACGCATGCACTGCAGGTCGGCCGCCGTCAGGCGGCCCACCAGCCCTGTGTGTGCACACGCGAAGTCATGAAGACAGCGTAACGCCGAAGGGGACGCGCTGCACGAGGACGGAGCGGCTTGTACGGCAGATGGCCCTGGTGTAGAGTCGCCGGGTTGCTGCGTACCGGAGACGGGCCGTCAGCGACCACTCAAGCCGCCCGACGGCAACCACTACTGCACGGCCACCCTTCGGGGTTGATTTCGGCATGCCGAAATTCTCCCCGAGCGGCTCGATTTGAGTCGTCACGGAAATCCGCTAAAGTAGTGAGCACGCCGGAAGGCGCAAAGAGAAATCCCGCCGGCGGGAATCGGTCCTGAAAAGGTCTGATAAGCTGGAGAAACGAAGGGAAAGCCCGGAGGGGC
>NZ_JANFNG010000069.1 GCF_024436035.1 Streptomyces humicola | reverse complement strand
CACCCAAGCCGACCCACACGAAGATCAAACCAGCGTGTTGATTCTCTGCGCGCCCAAGGACGGGATGGGAATGCGCAGCAGCAGCGACTCGATGAGACGGCTCTGCTTGCCATCGGTCCAGATGCCCGCCTTGCGCTGGAAGTCCGGGGCGAGGTCGATCATCTCGTTACGTAGCCGGGACAGCAGCAGATCGACAGTCGTCGTCCGGGTGTCGATGTCGATGTGCTCGGGGTCGAAGGGAGAGGTGATCTGCTCGAACGCCTCTTCCTCGCCCTCCTCGCGCTCGATGTCGGTCGGCCGGCCGTCGGCACTGACCTCCACGGAGAACGGATGGGAATCAAGTTCACCGGCATCGGCTGCCGCGTCCTGATACCGCTCGAACAACGACCGTCGGTCCCGTGTACGCCCCTGGCTGTCCTCCAGCGCGGCCATCGTCGTCTCGTCGCCCTCGCCCTCATGTCATGTGGGATCGTTGTGTCCGCTCCGATCCCCCTCACCCTACCGGCCGCGATACCGCGGTGACGGCCAATCGGTCAGCACAGTTGGGACAGGCAGCGCGTGATGATGACGGGGATGGCCGACCGGGAGATGGTTCTTCGTTTCCTTGCTTTCCGGACGACCTCCCCACACGCATACCGGCCCGGTGGCTCGTCCGGGACCACCCCGGACTCACCGTCGGCAGGCTTCTGCGCACCGGGAGCTCACTGTCCTCGCGACTCGCGGGGCGGACGAACGTCCTCGGCGCCGAACGCGTCACCGGCCTGGATCCCCTGCCGCCGATCGTCATCGCGACCGCCGCCAAGTGGGCCCGCGTCAAGGAGGAGGACGGGCACTGGCCCCTCGCAATCGTCGACGAGGCATACCAGATGCGCTGCGCCGCCTTACTCGCCTGCGCGGGCCTCTTCGACAGCGCCCTATTCGTCGGCGATCCCGGCCAACTCGACCCATTCAGCAGCGTCAAGACCGACCGCTGGACCGGCCTGACCTGGAACCCCCTTCGCAACGCTGTGGACGTCACCTTGGCGCACAACCCGACCTGACGCTCCACAAGCTCCCCGTCTCCTGGCGCCTTCCGGCCTCGGCCGCACCGCTGGTCGAGAGGGCCTTCTACCCGTTCACCCGGTTCATCGCCGGCACCGGTCCCGAGGACCGGCGCGCGACACTGCTGCCCACTCTCGCCCCCGATCCCGTCGACCGCGTCCTCGAGCGGGCCGCCCAGACCGGCTGGGGCTACCTCCAACTCCCCGCCCGGCACACCCTGCGCACCGACCGCGAACTGGCCGACACCCTCGCGGACGCCGCCGAGCGTCTCCTCTCACGCGGTTTCCGGACCTACTGCGACCAAGCGCCCGCGCCTGAGGGCCGACGCCTCACCCCCGCCCGCATCGCCATCGGCGTCGCCCACAACGACCAGGCCGAGGCCGTCCGCAGCCACCTCGTCCCGGAGCTGGACGGCATCACCGTGGACACCGCCAACCGCCTCCAAAGCCGCGAGTTCGACGTCACCCTTGTCTGGCACCCTCTGTCCGGCCGCGTAGACGCCAGCGCCTTCCACTTGGAAACCGGCCGCCTGTGCGTCTTGCTCTCCCGCCACCGCCACGCCTGCATTGTCCTCGCCCGCGCCGGCATCCCCGACCTCCTCGACCGGCACCCCACCACCCAGCCCGTCTACCTGGATGTCCCTCCCAAGTTCCCGGACGGCTGGCGCGCGCACCAGCTCGTCATGGAACACCTTGAACGGCCTGACCACCGTGTCCCGGCCTGAAGCATGAGGCGGGCCACAGGCACAGGTGACAGGCAGGACTCGAACCTGCGGCCAAGTGCTTAGAAGAGACGCAAGCACTCGCGCGGGCTCACTGCTTTGACCTGCAGAAAGTCCACAATGACTGTAGTGCGGAGGACTGGAGCCACCGTGCATTCACCGGAAGCCGTCATTCCGGCGCCCTCCGGGCGACACCGGATTGCCGCGGGCGCCGCACAGGAGCCGGCCACCCGCAGCCGGGGGTGACCGAGATCAACGGGTGTACCGATGGTCCCCAGACCGAGGTGCGCCTGCCCCCCAAGGCGACACAGCACGCCCTCCAACAAGTGCCCCGGGCCTCGAGGACGGGCGTGGCGGGGCAGGCGGCATCGCATCGGTTTAGGGGGCGAC
>NZ_JANFNG010000068.1 GCF_024436035.1 Streptomyces humicola | reverse complement strand
TGTCCGCGTCGGTCGGCGGGTTTCTGCAGGTGCGCCGAATCGGGCGACAGAGTCCCACAGGGTTCAGGCCCGCTTTGCTGCACCCCGGTCGCGGTGACCGCTGCGGACAACCCGGCTCGACGGGCCGTTGACCGTCCGGGGAGGATGGCGGCTTTCTGGACCCGGTCCACCCCGCCCCGTAGGCCGCGTGTCTCGGACTCCGAGGCCGTCGCCGGCGCCATCGCGGTACTCACCGCGGCCCTCTACTCACAGCAGCCACCGCCGCAGCAACCACCACCAGGCTTGGGCGCGGACGTCGCCGACGCGGAGCCGGTCACCGCCACCGTGGAGAGCAGTTTCACGCTGTCCTCGTGCCCCAGGGGGCACTGCGCCGCCGCGGATGACTCGGCCATCGGGCGGTTCAACTCGAACGTGCAGTCACAAGAGCGGCAGCGGTACTCGTAGCGAGGCATGGCCACAGCCTAGCCGGGAGGCATGGAACCCGCCGCGGATCACCGCCCCAGCCCGCTCGTCACGGATGGTCTAGCACGACCCGGCCCGCGGCCTCCCACGCCAGAGCCATCTGCGTCAGGATTACCGGAAGCGCTCGGCACACCCTCAGGGCCTGCCCACAACCGTGGTCGCGGGCAGCCCCCTGGCCGAAGTCGGCTACTCCTCGAACCCGTAGTCCAGCAGCTTCTCGCCCGGCCCGCACCAGGGCGGCATGGACCCGCGGCACCCCGTAGGCGCCGTGTGACCCGGCATGCAGGACACGGGTCTCGTTGACCAGCAGCTCCTCACTCCGCCGCCGCGCCAGACGGGCAGGACGCGAGGCCACGCGGCCGTAGTAGGCGGAGCGCGGCACCCCCAGAGTGCGGCACAGCAGGGCCACGCTGTAACCACCGGGATTCGTCTCGGTGGCCTTCTCCGCGTCGATGAAGCGACACACGGCGCCTATCTTCTGATCGGCGCGAGGGTAATGGTTTCCCCAACCTTGCATACTGACGGGTTGTCAACTTGTCCTGTGGTGCTACGTTTCTCGCCGGTAGCCACCACTGGTCATGGTGGCAGCAAGGAAATTTTGTCCGTTCTGGGCACCACCTCGCACGCGCGTGGATCGCGCGCGTCGCAGCAGCACTTTCCCGTGGATACCTCACGGGCTCCGCACCTGCGAATCTGCCATGCGCGGGCCGTCGACAAGGCCGCGCACCCCCCATTGGAGGGCAGTTCCATGCGCTCGAAGAAACGATCCTTCAGACAGTTAGCCGGCCGAGTCACCGCGGTACTGTCCGTTGTCTCCTTGGCATCCGTGGGCCTGCTCGCGGTGACTCCGTCGGCCGTGGCGTTCCCGGCGACGACGTCAGCGAATCCGGCGGCCCGCGTCCGGGATCTCTGCGACCAGCACACCGCGCCAGGTGAGATGGCATGCCTTGCCGAGGCCCGGACCGGCATCGCCCGCCACCTGAGCCTCGCGCCCAACGCTGCACCTTCCGGTTATGGGCCCAGCCAACTGCAGTCGGCCTACAACTTGGCCTCGGCGGCAGCATCCAGCGGGTCCGGCCAGACCGTGGCGCTCGTCGACGCCTACGACGACCCAAACGCGGAGAGCGATCTTGGAGTGTACCGCAGCCAGTTCGGACTTCCCGCCTGCACGACCGCGAACGGCTGCTTCAGCAAGGTCAACGAGAACGGCCAAGCCAGCCCGCTGCCTTCGCCCGCTCCGGCGAGCGACGACTGGACGGGTGAGGAGTCCCTCGACGTCGACATGGTCTCGGCGGTCTGCCCCAACTGCCACATCCTGCTGGTCGAGGCCAACTCCGAGAGCAACGACGATCTCGGCACCGCGGTGAACGCGGCCGTGGCCAAGGGCGCCAAGTTCGTCTCCAACAGCTACGGCGGCAGCGAGTCCTCCTCGGACAGCACCTACGACACCGAGTACTACGACCACCCGGGCGTCGCTGTCACCGCGTCGGCCGGCGACAGCGGGTATGGCGCCGAGTACCCGGCCGCCTCCCAGTACGTCACCGCGGTCGGCGGCACCTCGCTGTCCACCGCGTCGAACGCGCGCGGCTGGACCGAATCCGTCTGGTCGACCTCGTCCTCCGAGGGAACCGGGTCGGGCTGCTCCGCCGACGACCCCAAGCCCAGTTGGCAGACCGACACCGGCTGCTCGAAACGCACCATCGCCGATGTCTCCGCGGTCGCGGACCCCGCCACCGGTGTGGCCGTCTACGACACGTACAACAACAACGGCGGCTGGAACGTCTACGGCGGCACCAGCGCCTCGTCGCCGATCATCGCGTCCGTC
>NZ_JANFNG010000067.1 GCF_024436035.1 Streptomyces humicola | reverse complement strand
GAACTCCAGCCGGTTCAGAGACCGGATCGCGGCCAGTACGTGGGTGGAGTCGGTGCGGGCCCGGCCCGGCGCCTTGAGCATCCCGGCCTGCCGGGCGGCCTCCAGGACCTGATCGAAGATCTGCTGCCCGGCATCCGCCTCGACCAGCCGGGCACGGAACTCGCTGAGCACTGAGTAGTCGAAACCCAGGTCGGTCAGCTCCAGGCCGTGAAGTCGGCCCGGAGCGCGGTCCCGACCTTCCGGCCGGGCCGTTTCTCCGGACCGCTTCCCGCACCCGCCGTGCGCCTCTCAGCGCAACGGGCGCTCCACAAATCCCTTGGTTCCCGTGGGTGTTCGTCTCATCCCGCGATCGGCCATGGTGAGGGGATGACTGATCCGCGGTAGCGGTAGCGCGTTGTACGCACCTTCGCCGGGCTGAACAGTTCTCGCTCCTCGCTGGCCGGCCACCAGCCTCCGCCGCAGAAACGGCGGCGCAGGTCCTTCCAGTTCATCCGGGGGTGTTTGCGCCGTAGCCACCAGATCACCCGGCCCCAGACATACGAGCTCAGGTACTGGAAGGTGGCGCTGGACACTCCCGGCCGGAAGTAGGCGCACCAGCCCCGCAGCATCCGGTTGAGCTGGATGAGCAGGGTGTCGAACGGCAGGTCGGTGCCTGTTCTGCGGCACTGCGTCTTGACCTTGGCCATCACGGCCGCGAGGGCCTTGCGGGACGGGTAGGTGTAGACGTAGTGCTCGTTGGTGCCTCGCTTGCGGTGGCGCTGGATGTGCCAGCCGAGGAAGTCGAGACCCTCGTCGATGTGGGTGATCAGGGTTTTCTCCGGTGACAGGCGCAGGCCCATCGTGGAAAGGACCCCGGCTGCCTCTTCCTTGAGCGCCTCCGCGTCGGCCCTGGTGCCCGACACGACCAGGCACCAGTCGTCGGCGTAGCGAACCAGCCGGTAGTTCGGCAGTCCGCAACGACGGCGCTTGCGCCGGTCGTTGAAGGTGCTCGCCGGTCCTCCCAGCCCTTGGGCGATGTGCTTGTCCAAGACGGAGAGGGCCACGTTGCTGAGCAACGGGGAGAGGATCGATCCTTGCGGGGTTCCGGCGCTGGTCTCCCGAAGTGCCCGGTCCTCGCCGAGGATCCCGGATTTCAAGAACGCCTTCACCAGGGTCAGGACGCGTTTGTCCCCGACACGAGCGCGCACCCGGTCCATCAGGGCCGTGTGTGAGATCTCGTCGAAGCAGGCTTTGATGTCGCCCTCCACGATCCATTCGTAGGAGTGGGAGGTGAGATGGCGGACCTCGGCCACCGCGTCGTGGGCCCGGTGGTTCGGGCGGAACCCGTAGGAGCACGGGAGGAAGTCCGCCTCGAAGATCGGCTCCAGCACCAGTTTCAGGGACGCCTGCACCACCCGGTCGGTCACGGTCGCGATCCCCAGCCGACGGAACTTGCCGCCCGTCTTGGGGATCATCCGTTCCCGGACCGGGAGTGGGCAGAAACTGCGGTCCTTGATTGAGGCCCGCAGCCCGCCGAGGAAGACCTCAACGCCCCGCACGGTCTCCACGTAGTAGGCGGTCTCGCCGTCCACTCCGGCCGTGCGGGCTCCCTTGTTGCCCCGCACCCGGACCCACGCGACCAACAGGAACGCGGGATCGGCAACGAGGTTGAACAGGTCATCGAACCTGCGATGAGGATCCTCGCGGGCCCAACGGTGCAGCTTCGTCTGGATCTCCAGTACCCGGCATTCCGCCCTCATCAGGGCGTACTCCAGCTCGTCGGTGTTCACCAACGACCCTCCTGGTCTTCCAGTCATTCCACTGCCGACTTGCTGTCCCCCTTCTCCATGTACGCGCCTTTCGCGCGCTCGGACTACTACGAGGACTCCGTCACGATCCGGTGCCGTCAGCCGACGACGGGCCTGCCCTCCGCCCGGCTGGCAGCCGGGCCTTGGGCGGCATCGGACCGCTTCCCACGTTCACCGCTATCCGGTTGTCGAGTGAGCCGCCCAGCTGTACCCCGGCAGCATCGCCATGCCTACGCCGCAGACCTTCACCATGGCCTCCGCACCGGCACACTTCACCGGCCACGGAGTCGCAACCACCTGCCTTATGCGGTCGCGCGCACTGCACCCGGCCCAGATCCGCCAGATTCGAGCCGGTGGAAGTGTTACGGGGCTTCAGACGCTGGTTCCTCTCGTACGGCTTCTCAACTCGCTTGCCGGGCCCGCACCGTCTGGCAGTACCGATACGTCCCGTCGTTGTCAGGGCTGCTTACCGCCCTCCCGCGCGTCTCCGCGATCAGGCTGCCCTCAGCTTCACCGGCCTGCTGCGACAGGCCAGCGGCGGGGTCCTTCCACCCCCGCCCGGAATAGCGGCGCCTCGTGGCGCACCAGGGCGTACTTCCAGTCGATCC
>NZ_JANFNG010000066.1 GCF_024436035.1 Streptomyces humicola | reverse complement strand
CTGACGCTCGTCCAGGTGCGGAAACAACACCGCGAATCTGACGGCGAGTTGATCAGACTCGGTGCGCAGCCACGAGGCTCCGACGCCGAGTCGCTCGGCTGCTTCGGTGACGGAGTAGAGCATCGGCCCCGACTTCTTCTTCTCCGCCGGCGTGCCGGTCGCCCCAGCCTGTCCCGGGAGCCCCCCGTTGAGGCCGAGCGCGGCCGACTCCGCCGCCGCCAGCAACACACCGAGGCCGCGCAGCCGGGCGCCGTCGCCGATTCCGTCGTCCGGGCCCGGCAGGCCGAGCGCGCGACGCTCCTGCGTCGCCGGATCGTCGGAGGGCATGAGCAGCGCCGCCAGGCGGTAGTCCTCCTCGCTCAGCGTGGCCCGCGTCTCGAGTGCTCGGAACAAGCGCAGTCGCTCGCTCTGCAGAGCCCGCTTGTCCAAGTTCCAGATCCGCGCGCGGAGATCCTCCCAGCCCTCGTGCATCTGAACCGCAGCGAGGGCATATGAGGTGCTGTCCGTATCCGGATGCGCCTTGGCCCGCCGGTGCATCGCGCAGACGTCCATCCCCTCCTCCACCGGGTACTTGCACGGGAAGCCGTAGAACGAGGTCACCGGCTCCGGGCAGCCCGGGCGGTTCTTGGCCAGGGACCGATGACTGCCCGACCGGATCTGACTAATCTGCTCCGCCGCGTTCCTCAGCCCCTGCGGCGGCACACCCCAAGCCTTCGCCGCATCCCTCGGACTGAGATGATCCAGCGCCCGCATCCGCTCCAATTGAACATGCCGCCCGGCCCGGCCGTCCCGAGCCGCCAGGTCCCCCCACCACTGCGGGACATGCTCGATCAACTCCCACAGCTGGGCTTCCCATTCGCCTTCCGCTGCCATCTGGGCCTTCAAGTTGCGGTCGTTCTCCTCCTTGTCCGGCCCATTGCAACCGGTACGCGGCGGCACATCGTTGATTATTGCGTCGATCAGGGCGCTGTGCACCTGCGGGGGCAACGGTCGACTGCGCGGCCAGCGCCGCGCAGCCTCGATGGCCCCCGCCGCCCGCAGTTCGCCAGCGATTCGCACAGCGAGGTCATCCGACTCAAAGCGGGCAGCGCAGGCCAACAGCAAATCCACGCTGGCACCGCGGGCCTGAAATACCGTCAGCACCAACTCGGCGTTCAACCGTGGCACGCAGCGCACAAGCCGTGTGGCCTCCGACGCGTCGACAGCGCGCAGTATGCCCGTACGTGCCGGATCAGCCACATCCTCCCGGGCGCAGAAGGCCGCCCGCTGCGGCGGCGTACCGTGGGCCACCAGCATTTCTGCGATGCTCGCCTGGGCGGCCTCCGGGAGGTCATCCCTCATGGCCAGCACTCGCCAAGCCTCCGGCAGCACCCCACCCTGCGCAGCCTCGCCCCGCCGACGCCGCGTGCCGGAGAGCGCAGCCGGGCGCTCCACGAGCGTGCCGTCCCTGCCAACCGGCGCCTCATCCCGCCCGCGCCGGCCTGCGGCCGTCTGCCTCGCGGTCGGGGAAGCAGCGGGAAGAACCGGATCGTCGACCGCGATCACAGCGCGCCGCCCACGTTCCTGACTCAGCCGACGGGTCCGCGTACTACGCGGCGGCTGCACCTCCCGGCCGACCGGCTCGTAGGCGACTATCGTCGCGCGGTCGAATCCACACTCGGGACACCGCTCCTCATACCCAGTGGGCCATTGAGCCCCGACATTCCGGGTGACTTCCGCGAGATGGCCGCAGTAGAGCCGCACACGCCAAAGCATCACCTCACGCGGAACGTCACTTCCCGCGCTCAGCAGCGCGTTCATATCCTCCCACTGCTCCTTCGACCATCGCGGCGCCTTCGCCGCCTGCTCCCTGGCCCACTCCCAGCGCGCCTCGGACTCACGCTGACGACGCTCGTCAGCCTTCGTCAGGACGTACTCATCCAACGGCAGACCATGACTCAGATACTCGACAGCCACGAAGACCGAAGGTAGGAGCACCACAACCCCGAGCCCAACCCCCGTAACCACCGAGTCGCTCGTTCGAGTGGCTAACATCCGGATCCCTCCGCCGTCACCGCCCCAGTCCGACAACCTGGTGGGAGCGCCCGGTTGGCCCTGGCGGGAGCGGCGGTACCGGTCGGGGCGGCACGGGGTAGGAACCCCGAGCAAGCCGCCCGCTACCGAGCCCGTCCGGCCGTCGGCAATAGCCTTCACCTGTAGGTACTGGACGAACATGGCCCCTCGGGGCTGGCGATGGTATCGTCCGGTCGGCCGACGAGCTGACTCTTAATCAGCGTGACAGAAGTTGCACTCGATTCTGGAACGGGCCAGCAAGATAGCTTCTCCTCTTTGTAATACCGGCGATCGCCCTCCGGCCGGCCCGGTGATCGGGAAGCACCAGCTCACACAGTCCGATCTCATGCAGCGAAATCAACCGCCCGGAACAACCGGCACCAGCCGTGCCCGACCCTCCACGCTCAACCAGGCACGAATCCGCAGGTCAGCGCCCGGCGCACGACCAGCCCATGTTTTCTGGCTCCTGCCGGGGGCACCAACCTGTGGTCGGTCTCACCCGGGGATCGCCGCAGGTCAGCCGCATGTTTTGCCAGTCGACTCCTCTCCCGTTTTGTGTGCCCCTGGGGACCGCCAAACGGGCAGGCCGCGCAAATAACACTGGTGCCAAGGAGAATCCGCAGGTCACGGCCGCTGATCCTCAGATCGGGATGCGAGTGATCGGCCGCAGGTTCGAGTCCCTCGACTTTCGACGTTCTGACAGTCATGCGACGGCGTCGGGGCTGGCTGCGGCCC
>NZ_JANFNG010000065.1 GCF_024436035.1 Streptomyces humicola | reverse complement strand
CTCGACTTTCGACGTTCTCGTTGATCGTTGTTGGGGTCGCTCGGGCGGGTGATGTGGCGTCATCGGGCCGTGCGGGGCCCTGGCAGCAGAGAAGCATCGGCGGTGCTTCTGTCTCCTCCGGGGAGGGACCCGCCGATGCTTCCGGATCCAACCGTACCCGCCTCACTGCTCGCCGTGCTGGAGTTGGTGCGGGGCAACTTCACCACGCCGACGTTCCGTACGTTCGCTGCGCTGGTCACGGGGCTGATCGCGCAGACGGGACGGTGCACGGTCACGGGCATGCTCACCGGCGCGGGGTTGACGCGGGCCTGGTCCCACGACCGGGCCCACGCCTTCTTCTCCCGCGCCGCCTGGAACCCGGACATCCTGGGAGTCTCGCTGTCCCACCTGATCGTGCGCCGCCTGCTGCCCGAGGGCGCGGTGCTGACCGTCGCGGTGGACGACACCCTGTTCAAGCGACGCGGGAAGAATGTGTTCGGGGCGGCCTGGCAGCACGACGGCGCGGCCAAGGGCCCCAAACCGGTGGGGCGCGGGACCTGCTTCGTCGTGATCGGCCTGGTCGTCGAACTGCCCGTCCTGGCACGGCCGGTGTGCCTGCCGGTGATGGCCCGCCTGTGGCGTCCGGGGCAGGAGCTGAGCAAGGTCGACCTCGCCGCGTCCATGCTCAGCTTCCTGGCCGCCTGCCACTGGGGTCGGCGCATCCACGTCGTCGCGGACGCCGCCTACCACGGCAAGGCACTCCGCGACCTGCCCGCCACCTGCACCTTCACCACCCGGCTGCCCGCCTCGGCGGTGCTGTACGACCTCGCCCCGCCGCGCACCGGCAAACGCGGCCGCCCCGCCCTCAAGGGCGAGCGCCTGGGCACCGCGGCCCAGTTGGCCGCCACCGCCGTCTTCGCAACCGTCCAGGTCACGCGCTACCAGCGCACCGAGACCGTGCACCTGGCCGAGCTCACCTGCCTGTGGTACGGCTCGTTCCACACGCGCACCGTCCGCGTGATCCTCCTGCGCGACCAGGACACCGCCACCGGCCACGACCTGGCGCTGGTCACCACGGACCTGACCACCCCCGCCCCGGCGCTGATCACCCGGTACGCGTGGCGCTGGTCGATCGAAGTCACCTTCGCCGAGGCCCGCGACCTACTCGGAGTGGGCCAGGCGAGGAACCGTACCCGGGCTGCGGTCGAGCGCACCGTGCCGTTCGGCCTGTACTGCTACACGATCACGGTGGCCTGGTACGCGCAGCACGGCCACCACCCCGCGGACGCCGCCGAGCGTCGCGAGCGCGCCCCCTGGTATGTCACCAAGACCGACCCCTCCGTCTCGGACATGACCGCCAAGCTCCGCCGGGTCGTCATCGCCGCCCGATTTCTGCCCACCCGCCCAGGCCGGCCCACCGAACAGGAAATCCGCGCCGTCCAGCAGGCTTGGGCAGCAGCCAGCCTCGACACCTCTGCGTGATTACCAGACCTGTCAGAACGTTGAAGTCGAGTCCATGGCAGCCGCCCTGGAGAACACACATTGCGTCCACTGCTCCCGCCCCGCCCCGCGGGCAACGATCGCCGTGCCTGCCTGATCGCTGACGCTCTGCCTCAGCGTGCGTAGCCCCAGAAGTCCCTGTTCTCGCAGGTGCCTTCCGCGGCGCTCTATTACGTCATACGATGCTACGCATGGCGAAGCAGAAACGCGACTCTGACGGCCTGGCGCGGTTCGGGGAGCCCGGCCTGCTGGTGCTCCTGGCACTGAGCGACGGGCCGAAGCACGGTTACGCCATCACGGCTGATGTCGCCGAGCGGACCGGGATCCAGCTCGGACCGGGCACGCTCTACGGGTCGATGGCCAAGCTGGAGAAGCTCGGTCTCATCGCCGCGCTCCAGAGCGAGGACCGGCGGCGGCCCTACGAGATCACGGCTGCTGGACGAGCTGCGCTGGTCACGCAGTTGCAACGGTGGTCGCGGATTGTGGAAACGGGAAGGACGAGGCTGGCATGGACCTGATCCGCCTGTTGGTCGCCTTGCATCCGAAAGACTGGCGCCGCCGCTACGGCGAGGAATTCTCCGCCCTGCTCGAGGACACCCGGCCGACTCCGTCGGTCGTCGTCAATGTCGCCGTCCACGCCACCCGGGCGCGGGTCAGGGCGCACCTCGAGGGGGTGCTGGTGGCTGCGGTCCTGGTGGTATCGGTGACGTGCCATGTCATCGCGCTGCGTACCGGATTGACGCGGAACATCCTGTGGGCACCAACCAACCTGCCGCGAGCCCTCGCTCTGCTCGGAACCGTCGGTCCCTGGGCGGCGTTGATCGCCCGGCGCCGCGTCCGCCGCCGCGCCGTGGGAGCGTGACGCCATGTACCGCCTCGTAGCAGGCATGGCCCTGGCCGGTGACGGTCATCGGCAGCTTGGCGTTCACGCTGCCGCCGTTGCGGTTCTCGTCATCGCCGCCGCGGTTCTTGCCGTCCTGGTGGCGTGCATCGTCTCGCCCCGATGGCGCCGGAGTGTTCCCCGCATCGTCGGCATAGTCCTCGGTGGTCTTCTGGCGGTCTATCTCGTCGTACGAGGCATCGCCGAGTTCTGGGTGGTCGACTACTCGGACCCTGCCAGCTACCGGCACGACTGGGGAGGCCCGAGCCTGATCGGCGTATTCGCCGTGCACACCGGCCCCGGACTAGCGATCATGGTCGCGGCCGTCGTCTGGCTGTACCGGCAGCGGCACCGTACCGCCTAATGCTGTAGCCGGGTCGGTTGCTGGGTGGCCGGCCTTACCGGAAGCCGCTCCCCTTGCCGGGTGGCACTGGGGCGTGGGGAGGGGGTGGGGCGGTGGTCACCAGGGCAGGCTTCTGCCGTCGCGGCTGTCCGACATGATCGCCAAGCTCCGGCGAGTCATCATCGTCTCTCGATTTCTGCCCAGGAGCCCAGGCCAGCCCACCGTTGAGGAAATCCGGGCCGTCCAGCAGGCATGGGCCGCAGCCAGCCCCGACGCCGTCGCATGACTGTCAGAACGTCGAAAGTCGAG
>NZ_JANFNG010000064.1 GCF_024436035.1 Streptomyces humicola | reverse complement strand
GCGGACTGCTGCTTGCGGACTGCTGCTTGCGGACTGCTGCTTGCGGACTGCTGCTTGCGGACTGCTGCTACCGCCTGCGCGGGGCGAGATCGGTGACCCGGCCGCCCGCCTGGGCGCCCGTCGCCGACTCCAGGGGTGCGCTGCGCAGCGGTCCTCCGGGCGGCGCCGTACCGCCCGGGTGGGCATGACGGCGCGGGCCCGGCACCGGCACGTCACGGCGCGGGCGGCCGCCGCCCGGATCACCGCTTCCGCCGCCGTCCACCGCCGTCAGTGACGCAACAGTGATCCGCACCCCGTAGTCGGCGAGCGCGTGCAGCTCCGTCGACGCGCGCTCGTCGCCCATCGGCGGCTCGTCGGTGACCAGATGCGTGATCACGTCGGACGGGACGGTCTGGAACATGGTGTCGGTGCCCAGCTTGCCGTGGTCGGCGAGGACGACGACCTCGGAAGCGGCCTGCACCAGTGCCCGGTCCACGCTCGCCGAGAGCATGTTGGACGTGGACAGGCCTCGCTCGGCGGTCAGACCACTGCCCGAGAGGAAGGCACGCGAGACCCGCAGCCCCTGCAGGGACTGCTCCGCGCCGCTGCCGACCAGCGCGTAGTTGGAGCCGCGCAGCGT
The DNA here is from genome assembly GCF_024436035.1 of Streptomyces humicola. GTDB lineage: Bacteria > Actinomycetota > Actinomycetes > Streptomycetales > Streptomycetaceae > Streptantibioticus_B > Streptantibioticus_B humicola. The sequence continues at coordinate 2,709 of NZ_JANFNG010000064.1, read as the reverse complement.
GCCACCGGTCATCACGACCTCGACCCGGTTCGCGTGCGCCAACGCCTGTGCCACCAGCAGGGAGTTGGTGACCACGGTGAGACCGGGGATCCGGGCCAGCCGGCGGGCCAGCTCCTGCGTGGTGGTCCCGGCACCGACGACGATGGCCTCGCCCTCCTCGACGAGACCGGCCGCGAGATCGGCGATGGCCGTCTTCTCGGCGGTCGCTAGATGGGATTTCTGCGGAAAGCCGGACTCCCTGGTGAATCCGCCCGGCAGCACCGCACCGCCATGCCGGCGGTCGAGCAGTCCTTCGGCCTCCAGCGCCCGCACGTCACGCCGTACGGTCACTTCGGAGGTCTGGACGACGCGGGCGAGTTCACGGAGCGACACGGCTCCGTTCGCTCGCACCATTTCGAGGATCAACTGGCGACGTTCTGCTGCGAACACGAAACTGACAGTAACCCCAACGACCGTCTGCTATCAGCAGTTTGCACCGATTAACAGAAGTTGTTCGTGCTCGCGTCCCAGGAGTGCTATACGTACCCCGCCGTCACGCATGCCCGACGAGCATGCGCCTAAAGGGCGCCGCACGTCTTACGGGTGTGCAGCTGACGCGCCACTTCCGCGATCGAACCGGACAGCGACGGGTAAACGGTGAACGCCTTTGCGATCTGCTCGACCGTCAGATTGTTGTCGACCGCGATCGAGATGGGGTGAATGAGCTCGCTCGCGCGCGGTGCGACAACGACACCACCGACCACGATGCCGGTGCCGGGACGGCAGAACATCTTGACGAAACCGTCCCTGATGCCCTGCATCTTCGCGCGCGGGTTCCGCAGCAGCGGCAGCTTGAGGACGCGCGCGTCGATCCTGCCGTTGTCCACGTCGGCCTGCGTGTAGCCGACGGTGGCGATCTCCGGGTCGGTGAAGACGTTCGCCGAAACCGCCTTGAGGTTGAGCGGCGCGACCGCGTCGCCGAGGAAGTGGTACATCGCGATCCGGCCCTGCATCGCGGCGACCGAGGCGAGCGCGAAGACGCCGGTGCAGTCGCCCGCCGCGTAGACGCCGAGGGCGGTGGTGCGCGAGACCTTGTCCGTCCAGATGTGACCCGACTCGGTGAGCCGCACCCCTGCTTCCTCCAGACCGATCCCGGCGGTGTTGGGTATCGAACCGACCGCCATCAGACAGTGCGTGCCCGTGATCACCCGGCCGTCGGCCAGCGTCACCTCGACCCCGTCGCCGACCCGCTTGGCCGACTGCGCACGCGAGCGGGCCATGACGTTCATGCCACGGCGGCGGAAGACCTGCTCCAGCACGGCCGCGGCGTCAGGGTCCTCGCCAGGCAGCACGCGGTCACGGCTGGAGACGAGCGTCACCTTGGAGCCGAGCGCCTGGTAGGCGCCCGCGAACTCGGCCCCCGTCACACCGGAGCCGACCACGATCAGCTCTTCCGGGGTGTGGTCGAGGTCGTAGACCTGCGTCCAGTTCAGGATCCGCTCGCCGTCCGGCAGGGCGTCCGGGATCTCACGGGGGTGGGCACCGGTGGCGATGAGCACGGCGTCGGCAGTGAGCGTCTCCGTCGAACCGTCGGCCGCCGTCACGATCACCCGACGCGTGCCGTCCGTCGACTGCGCGGGATCCAGCCGCCCGCGCCCGCGCATCACGCGGCCGCCCGCACGCGTCACGGAGGCGGTGATGTCGTGCGACTGGGCGAGCGCGAGGCGCTTGACGCGGCGGTTGACCTTGCCCAGGTCGACGCCGTGCACGCGGGCGCTCTGTTCCAGCGGCGGGGTGTCGTCCGCGACGATGATGCCGAGCTCCTCGTAGGAGGAGTCGAAGTTCGTCATGACCTCGGCGGTCGCGATCAGCGTCTTCGACGGCACGCAGTCGGTGAGCACCGAGGCGCCGCCCAGACCGTCGCAGTCGACAACGGTCACCTCCGCGCCGAGCTGGGCGGCCACCAGCGCCGCCTCGTATCCGCCGGGTCCGCCACCGATGATCACGATCCGAGTCACGTGCCCATTGTCCCGCACTCATCAAATGATCACGCAGGCGGCCCTTGCGCAGCGCCGCCGCTGCTCTCACGGGAGCCACAACACGCTCCCGTACCCTGTCGGGCATGTCGCTCTACGCCGCGTACGCCGGCAACCTCGACGCGCGGCTCATGAGCCGCCGCGCCCCTCACTCACCGCTGCGCGGCACCGGCTGGCTCACCGGCTGGCGCCTCACCTTCGGCGGCGAGCAGATGGGCTGGGAGGGCGCGCTGGCAACGCTCGTCGAGGACCCGCTCAGCGAGGTCTTCGTCGGCCTGTACGACGTCGCGCCGGTCGACGAGTCGTCGATGGACCGGTGGGAGGGCGTCCCCATGGGCATCTACCGTCGCACGATGGTGCGCGTCCACACGCTGGACGGGGACGTGACGGCGTGGGCGTTCGTGCTCAACGACTACGAGGGCGGGCTGCCGTCCGCCCGGTACCTGGGCGAGATCGCCGACGCGGCGGAGTCGGCGGGGGCGCCGCACGATTACGTGATGGAGCTGCGGAAGCGGCCGTGTTGACGGTTCGCCTATTTCCCGCGGGCGCGGCTTGCGTAGGCTTTTCCCGGCCCGGCCGCCCGCGGTTACGGTGACGCTGCGCTGGGCGCAGGGCCTTTGGGGGTCGGTTTGCCCGTTCCCCGCGGTTGCGGCTGGGGTGGGGTGTTTTTCCCGCCGCCCGCCGTTGCGTGACA
>NZ_JANFNG010000063.1 GCF_024436035.1 Streptomyces humicola | reverse complement strand
GTTGAAGTATGTGGCTTCGGGGTGGTGGATGACGATGGCGTCGGTGGATTGTTCGGGGTGGAGCTGGAACTCCTCGGAGAGTTCGACGCCGATGCGTTCGGGGTGGAGGAGGTCGGCGATCTTGGCGCGGTCCTCCAGGTCGGGGCAGGCGCCGTAGCCGAGGGAGAACCGGGCGCCGCGGTACTTCAGCTCGAACATGCCCTGCATGTCGGCGGGGTCCTGGCCGGAAAAGCCCAGCTCGGCGCGGACCCGGGCGTGCCAGTACTCGGCGAGGGCCTCGGCGAGCTGGACGGACAGGCCGTGCAGTTCCAGGTAGTCGCGGTAGGCGTCGGCGGCGAACAGCTCGTTGGCGGCCTGGGAGACCTTGCTGCCGACGGTGACCACCTGCAGCCCGACCACATCGGTCTCGCCGGATTCCTGGGGGCGGAAGAAGTCGGCCAGGCACAGCCGGCGCCCGCGGCGCTGGCGGGGGAAGGTGAACCGGGTCCGCTCACCGCCGTCCTCCCCCAAGATGATCAGATCGTCGCCCTTGGAGACGCACGGGAAGTACCCGTAGACCACCGCCGCCTCCAGCAGCCCTTCGGTCTGCAGCCTGTCCAGCAGCCCACGCAGCCTCGGGCGGCCCTCGGCCTCGACCAGCTCGGCATAGCTGGGGCCACCGCTGCGGGACTGCCTCAGCCCCCACTGCCCCTTGAACAACGCCCCCTCATCCAGCCAGGACGCGTACTCCTTCAAGCCGATGCCCTTGACGATCCGGGTACCCCAAAACGGCGGGGCAGGGACGGGATTGTCGACCGCCACATCCGAGCGCACCTGCCCCACCTGCGACCCCGCCTGCGGCCCCGCCTCGTCCAGGGCCGGCTCGCGCCGGGGCACGCGGCGCTGCCTCAGCTCCGGCAACCCCGCCCCGGGCACACCACGCTTGACCGCGACCAGGGCATCCATCAACCGCAGCCCCTCAAAGGCATCACGGGCATAGCGGACCTCGCCGGCATAGATCTCGTGCAGGTCCTGCTCCACATACGCCCTGGTCAAGGCAGCGCCACCGAGGATGACCGGGAAGCGGGCGGCAAGACCGCGCTGGTTGAGCTCCTCCAGATTCTCCTTCATGATCACCGTGGACTTCACCAGCAGCCCCGACATCCCGATCACATCCGCCTGATGCTCCTCGGCCGCCTCCACGATCGCGGACACCGGCTGCTTGATGCCAAGATTGACCACCGTGTAACCGTTGTTGGACAAGATGATGTCGACCAGATTCTTGCCGATGTCATGCACATCCCCACGCACCGTGGCCAGCACAATCGTGCCCTTGCCCGCCTCATCGGTCTTGTCCATATACGGCTCCAGGTAAGCCACCGCGCTCTTCATCACCTCCGCCGACTGCAACACGAACGGCAACTGCATCTGCCCCGAACCGAACAGCTCCCCGACCACCTTCATCCCGGCCAGCAGCGTGTCATTGACAATCTCCAACGCCGACCGGGACACCAGCGCCGCATCCAGATCAGCCTCCAGACCATTACGCTCCCCGTCGATGATCCGGCGCTGCAACCGCTCCTCCAACGGCAACGCCGCCAGCTCCTCGGCCCGCCCCGCCTTCACCGACGCGGCATCCACCCCCTCGAACAACTCCAACAGCCGCTGCAACGGGTCATAGCCCTCACGACGCCGGTCATAGATCAGATCGAGACAGACCCCGACCTGCTCCGAATCCAACCGCGCAATCGGCACGATCTTCGCCGCATGCACAATCGCCGAGTCCAACCCCGCCTTGACACACTCATCCAAAAACACCGAGTTCAACACCACCCGCGCCGCCGGATTAAGACCGAAGGAGATGTTCGACAACCCCAAGGTGGTCTGCACATCCGGATGGCGACGCTTCAGCTCCCTGATCGCCTCGATCGTGGCCAGCCCGTCCCTGCGGGACTCCTCCTGCCCCGTGGCAATAGTGAACGTCAAACAATCGATAAGGATGTCGCACTCCCTGACCCCCCACCTCCCCGTCAGATCCGCAATCAACCGCTCGGCCACCGCCACCTTGTGCTCAGCAGTCCGCGCCTGACCCTCCTCATCAATGGTCAACGCGATCAACGCCGCACCATGCTCCACCGCCAACCGCGTGATCCTCGCAAACCGGGAGGCCGGCCCATCACCATCCTCATAATTCACCGAGTTGATCACCGCACGCCCACCCAGCAGCTCCAGCCCCGCCTCAATCACCGCCGGCTCAGTGGAGTCCAACACAACCGGCAACGTCGAAGCCGTCGCCAACCGCCCAGCAACCTCCCGCATATCCGCCACACCATCACGGCCCACATAGTCCACACACAAATCCAGCAGATGAGCACCCTCACGAATCTGCTCGCGGGCCAACTCCACACAATCGTCCCAACGCCCCTCCAACATCGCCGTCCGGAACTTCTTGCTCCCATTGGCGTTGGTCCGCTCCCCGATCGCCAGATACGACGCCTCCTGCCGGAACGGCACACTCTGATACAACGACGCCGCACCCGCCTCCGGACGCGGATCACGCCGAGCCAGCCCACGCCCCCGCACCCGCTCGACCACCCGAGCCAAATGCTCCGGCGTCGTCCCGCAACACCCACCCACCAACGACAGGCCATAGTCACGCACGAAGCCCTCCTGCGCATCGGCGAGACCAACCGGATCCAGCGGGAAATGAGCGCCGTCCTTCCCCAGCACCGGCAGCCCCGCATTCGGCATACACGACAACTGCACCCGCGCATGCTGAGACAGATACCGCAGATGCTCACTCATCTCCGCCGGCCCCGTGGAACAGTTCAGACCAATGGCATCGATCCCCAACGGCTCCAACGCCGTCAGGGCAGCACCGATCTCCGAACCCAGCAACATCGTCCCGGTGGTCTCCACAGCGACCTGCACAAACAACGGAAGGTCAAGACCCGACTCGGCCAACGCCTCCTTGGCACCCAGCACCGCAGCCTTGATCTGCAGCAGATCCTGGCAGGTCTCGATCAGCAGCGCGTCCACGCCGCCCGCGATCAGCCCGGCCGCATTCCGCCGGAACCCGCCCTTCAGCTCCGCATACGCCACATGGCCCAGCGTCGGCAGCTTGGTACCCGGCCCAACCGAGCCGATCACCCAGCGCGGATGATCACCAGTCGCAAACCCGTCCGCCACCTCACGCGCAAGCCGCGCGCCCGCCTCCGACAGCTCAAAGATCCGCTCCGCGATCCCATACTCCCCCAACGCCGCATAGTTCGCACCAAAGGTGTTGGTCTCCACACAGTCCACACCCACCGCGAAATACGCCTCATGCACCGACCGCACAACATCCGGACGCGTGACGTTCAACACCTCATTGCAGCCCTCATACCCCTCAAAGTCCTCCAACGAAGGATCCTGCGCCTGCAACATCGTGCCCATCGCACCATCGGCCACCACCACACGCGTGGACAGCGCCTCACGCAAGGCAGCGGCTCGGGATTGCTGGACGG
>NZ_JANFNG010000062.1 GCF_024436035.1 Streptomyces humicola | reverse complement strand
ACATCACCCGCCCGAGCGACCCCAACAACGATCAACGAGAACGTCGAAAGTCGAGCGACATTGCGGGTGCCGATTAATCATCCGGCCTGGTCAAACGGCATGTCGGTACTCGTGGAGGGTTCCGCCGAGTCGGTCTCGACGGCGGACGTCCAGGTGTCTGATGTGCGCTGGCACATTTATCGGTTTGGGCAGTGGGCGAAGCGGCGCGGCTTGCGTCAGCGTTCGGTGCGTTCGGTGCTCGTTGTGCGGCCATTCCGGGTGACGTGGCAGGGGGAGAAGCGCCGGATCTCGCATACGCCGGACTACTTCGCACGGCTGGAGGACGGCTCGGGCCCGGTCGTCGATGTCCGGCCGGCGGACCGGGTTGGCCCGGAGGACGCGGTGAAGTTCTTGGCGCTGAGCCGACGATTCGCACGGATCTACACCACCCTCGGAACCCACGACCCCCTCTACCGGAAATTTGCCTCTATCAAGATCGCGACTTCCGCGAAAGCCAGCGGGTTCTCCCGGACCAGGCGCAGGATCAGGATGCGGATCGAGCGGAGGGTGGGCGGCCGTCCTGGCCTCTTTGGTCGGCAGGTGCGGGCTTGGCACTGCTTGATCAGGTCGCGGTGCCATCGCAGTAAGGTGTCGGGTTGGACCAGCAGCCGGAGTCGGCGCAGAACTTGGCGCGGCAGCGGTACCAGTAGTGCGGCGAGGCCCGGTCTTCCGGAGAGAAGTTCACCCGGTCTCCACCGAGTTGCCGCTCAAGGACCATGATCTGGTGACGCAGGGCGAGAATCTCCGAGTCTTTGTCGCAGTCGCTCATCGGTAGCAGCCGCAGCGCGGCGAATGCGTTAATGACGGTCAGGTAGGCGAGACGAGGCAACACGAGTGCTCATCCTGCCGCAGCACCGAACAAGACCCTGAGCGGCAGGAAAACATTCTCGGCAGGCGCACGGTCGCCTGGTTCCATCTTCGGCCGGCCGACTTGCGTCGGAGCACCGTGAGCTGGTGCCGCAGCACCAGCAGTTCGACGTCCTTGGCCGCGCTGCCCAGCAACCGCAGGCCCGTCAGCTCCAGCGACCTGCGCGTCAGCAAGTAGATCCATGACCACCGCATGGACTCCGATCATCCTCCGGCCGACACTGCCTGCGCATAGGAATGGCCCAGCTCAGCGACCCGAACCCGAGTTTCACGCGGGACAGGATGTGTTTTCGGCAGGCGCAGCGCCGGTCAGTCGAACCAGGCGACCTGAATCACGACGATCCGCTCGCCGCGGATGTCCGTGAGATAGGTGAGCAGAAGTCGACCCCGGCTCACGGTGCGTACTCCGGGATTGCGCCCGGTGAACGTGGCTCCCTCGAGGAATACCATGGACTCCCGAACGGTGATCTCCTCCGACAGGCGCTCGGCCTCACCGCGGGCCCGTGCCGGCAGGTCGTCCAGGAGCGTGTCCGGATCGGCCTCCCAGTGCCAGTCAGCCACCCGCGACCTCACGGTGCGCCGCCCGTACGATCTCGCCGGCCTCGTGAATGGCTCGCGCCCGCACTTCAGCGTCCGCGCTGTCCATGGCGGCCTCGGCGGCGTGCAGTCGCTGGGCGGTTGCGGGGTGTCGTTCGATCTCGACCACCACGCCCCATTGCCGGTAGAAGATGCGGATGGGTGCCACGCTGTCCTCGTCGCCCGCCTGGACGAACGCCTTCTGCATGTCCTCGAAGAATTCCGGCAGGCGGGAAGGAGCTACCGACGCCACTGCTTGTCGTAGTGCCGGGAGCGTGAGCGCAGGTTTGGGGATCAGCGGACCGTCACTCTCCGGGTGCGGCACGGCCATCATTCTGCCCTTTCCTACGCGTCGCAGGGACCGCAGCCAGCTTAGCTGCCCTCGTGGTCCACTCTGACGCGCCTTCTCCGGTAGCCGCAGGGGGACTGTCGTGGCGTTCATCCAGGTTATGTGCATCGGCCTGAGTGGGAACAGCGCTTGACGTGGGGAGCCTCGAGCTGCTTCGAAGAGCTATATACGTAACGATATGGATGGTTACGGAGAGTGGCGCACCCGTGTAGGTGCCGAGAATTACATCCATGCAGGTCACGCGGCATGTTGATACTCGTGCAGGACGCTGCCGAGTCGATCACGTCGTCGGATGTCGCGGTGGTCGAGTCGGTCCGGTTCGGTGATCGGTTGGGGGAGTGGGCGCAGGGATGCTGCGGCCTGAAGGGTGCGGTGGGGCCGGTGCTGGGTGTAGAAGGCGTCGTACTCGTGGTGCGCGTGGAGCAGATGGACCTGGTTCCAGATCAAGGTGGTCGGTCAGCAGCCGCCCGGATTTCTCTACCTCCCGTGATCCGAGTGGAAGACCGTGCCTGCCGACGCATCATCGCCGATCCCACCCGCTCTTGACCAACTCCGCGATCATGCCCGGTTCGCACCGGCAGAAGTGCCCGTGATCACCGAACCGGACATTGTCGCCGACGGCCGAACGCGGACCCTCTGACGGCGGATCAAAACTGACTCACTTTGTGCCCTTTGCCTGACTCTGGCCTGAGGGAAGGGTTGATTCTCGTGGAGGACTGGGCAGAGATCCGGCGGTTGCACCGGGCCGAGCAGATGCCGATCCGGGCGATCGCCCGGCATCTGGGCATCTCGAAGAACACGGTGAAACGCGCGCTGGCGCACGACCGGCCGCCGAAGTACGAGAGACCGCTCAAGGGCTCGGCCGTCGACACCGTCGAAGCGGAGATCCGCGAGCTGCTCAAGCAGACGCCGACGATGCCGGCGACGGTGATCGCGGAGCGGATCGGCTGGGACCGCGGGATGACGATCCTGAAAGACCGGGTGCGTGAGCTGCGGCCGGCCTATCTCCCGGTCGACCCGGTCTCGCGGACGACGTATCGCCCCGGTGAGCTGGCCCAGTGCGATCTATGGTTCCCGGTCGTCGACATCCCGCTCGGTTACGGGCAGTCCGGGCGGCCGCCGGTGCTGGTGATGGTGTCCGGCTACTCGCGGGTGATCGCCGCCAGGATGCTGCCCTCGCGGCGGACCGGAGACCTGATCGACGGCCACTGGCGGCTGCTCAGCGGCTGGGGCGCCGTCCCCAAGATGCTCGTCTGGGACAACGAGGCCGGCGTCGGCCGGGGCCGGGTGACGGGCGAGTTCGCGGCGTTCGCGGGCCTGCTGGCCACCAAGATCCACCTCTACCGCCCCCGCGACCCGGAAGCGAAGGGATTGGTGGAACGGGCCAACGGTTTCCTGGAGACGAGCTACCTGCCAGGGCGTCACTTCGCCGGCCCGGACGACTTCAACACCCAGCTGGGCGAGTGGCTGAAGGTCGCCAACCGCCGTCAGCACCGCACGCTGGGCGCCCGCCCGGCCGACCGGTGGGAGGCCGACAAGGCCGGCATGGTCGCGCTGCCGCCGGTCGACCCGCCCGACTGGTGGCGGTTTTCCATCCGGCTCGGCCGTGACCACTACGTCCGCGTGGACACCAACGACTACTCCGTCGATCCGGCCGCGATCGGCAATAAGCCGCGCGAGGGCATCGCCTCGAGCGATCCCGGTCGGCAATCCGGAAACCCTCTCCCACCTGCACGGACGAGGTATTCGGCAAGGGCAGCGCCACGTGATGATCGGACGAGCGTCCGTCACGGGTCTGGTAAACGTTGGTTACAGTTCGCTGGTCCGTGCGGCTGCCTTGAGCCGGTCGAGGCTTGTGTATC
>NZ_JANFNG010000061.1 GCF_024436035.1 Streptomyces humicola | reverse complement strand
CTGACGCTCGTCCAGGTGCGGAAACAACACCGCGAATCTGACGGCGAGTTGATCACGAGTCTCCTGCGATATGGCCATACCACATCAACGAGCCAGATCCACGGAATCAACACCTTGATTCTCTGCGCGCCCTTACGCCCTCGGTCAAAGCTGATCATGCGTCAATCAACTTAGCATAGATGGCATCCGTGGCCTGTGGGGCCCATTCCGGGTGCTCCTGCACTGCGTTGGCGGCGCACGCCTGTTCCTGCGATCGATCGTCCCGATGGATGTGGATGAGGCTTCGGCGCCTGCGTTCGGCATGAGAGACGAGGGCCGTCTGTGGCAGGCCGACGGGCGCACGTGCCTGTGCGGTGGTGTGCCCCTCTGCAAAGGACCGCTATAGCTCTGGACGGGATGAGCTCGACGTCGGTGTGTCCGTGCACGAGATGCGGTACGCCACCGGGCACCGCCCCACCCAGCGATACAACCAGCGCCACGGCCAGCTCGACGGCCCCTCCGCCTACAAGGTCGCCAGCAACCTCGGTAACCGCGATCAGGCAAGGAGTCCGCGTGAACCGGTGTTGCGCGATACCGCGCCGCTCCGTCCGCCAGCGGTTCGAAGCTGCACGCCGCGGCACGCACGTCACCCACCCGGCGGAAGCGGCACCAGCCGGGCCCGTCCCTCCACGCCCACCCGGGCGCGAATCCGCAGGTCAGCGCCCTGCTGACGACCAGCCATGTTTTCTGGCTCCTGCCGGGGACTCGAACCTGCGGCCAAGCACTGAAGCAGGTCACTCGCCGCGCCGCCCACTTACGGCATTCATGCGCCACCCCCAGATAGGGGTTCCAGCGGCGTCAGCAACAGTGCTTGACGGATCGATACGGCGCCTTACGGCACTCCCGTCGTGGGAGTGCCCCGTCTGCGGCGGACCGTCAAGGGGCTTTGCCCGCCGTTGACATGGCAAAGCAGAAGCTCTCCGCCCTTTCCGCACGGCCGACTTCGCGGGTGACCTGCGTTGCCCCCCTCGACCCGCGACGATGGCAATCACGCCCGGCCCGGATAGGGGTGTCGCGTGGGAGAGGGTCATCGCCGCTCCCACCGTCAAAACGGTCAAGGGGTCCATTGGCCTCTCCATGCACGCAGCATCGATCCCGATCGGGTGAGCTTCGCGTCGTCTGGTTGACGACGGCGGCGTACCGCGCGGTACCACCGCATACAGCGCCCGATGTCGACCGGATCGGGTGACGGATAAATCGGACCAGGTTGACGCATCTGCGAGTGGGAGCACGAGGGCTCCCAGTTCGCTCCCACCCGGCTCCCACCCGAAAACCGACAAAGGCCGCCTCCGTTACTCACAGAAACGGCCTTCGACCTGCGAAAACGCTGGTCGGGACGACAGGATTTGAACCTGCGACCCCTTGACCCCCAGCCGCGCCGCAACTCCCCGTAGTCGTCCGTAGCGGTCCGTAGCCGGCTTCGAGTGTCAGTACGGCGCCGTAGGTGCATAAAGCACGACGCACCCATCCGGCCCCACGGACGCCCCCTCGCGCCGTACCCACGGTATGGTGGCGGCATATGGGTTCAGGTGCCCGAAGACACCGAAGGAGGGTGAGCTGTGAGGCCAGCGACGGCTGAGAAGCTCCGCGCCAACGCGGCCACAATTCACCAGCTCGGCCATCGTTACGGCCTCCACTCCTTCGCGCTCAGCGCCGAGCCCGGGGAACTCGTCGCCACCCTGGACCAAGGCCGCTCCTACTTCGACGTCACCGGCTTCGAAACAGACCTGTCCAGCATCCTCGGCGCCGCCGTGGAGGTCGTGCCACGCGGTCCGGGTGTGGACGTCGAGGAAACCGAACCCCTGGGCAACCTGCGCGGGGCAGCGTGACCAGCACGCACACCGACCGTGAACACCGTGAACTGCTCTGCCTGACCGACGCCGAAGCTGCACTCGACCAGGCCCAGGCCATCACGCGCGATGGGACACCGAATACAGGCGATGAGCGTCTGCTCGCCTTGGCATATTGCATGCTCACCTTCGGCGAGATGCTCAAACAAGCCTCCCACGGCAGCGTGACTCCCGCATACAGCGGCGCCATCTCGCTACGCGACAAGCTCGCGCACGTACCACACCGCAAGCTCAACGCCGAAGTACTCGCAGCATCCGTCGAACGAGCGGCCACCGAGATCCTGCCTCTGATCCAGGCCCGCATCCAGGACCTCGAATCCGGCACCTCTTCCTGAGTCTCAACGTCAGGAGCACATACGGCCGCGCTTGTGCGTGCCTGAAGTTCCGTCCGTGCTGGTCAACCTGACTGGAGAGCCCGGAGACGGCGAGTGGCATGATGATCGCTCGTGCTGCTACGCCCGGCCGACCTCGCCGTCCACGAACGCCTTCGCTGCCCTCCGACTCTACCGATGAGCGACCACGTTAAGCACGCCGAGAACCTCGTCCTCCGCCACCAACTCACCGTCCTGCAGCGACAACTCGGCACGCCTAGGGTCAAGTTCACTCCCGTGGACCGGGCCTTCCTCGCCGCCCTCCTGGTCCCGTAGGACTCTGTCGCTCGATTCATTTATGGCATGGACGTGTCGTCTTGGGCTTGGGGCGGAGAGCGAGTTCGGCGAAGTGCGTATGCCGCGTCGTGCCAATGGGATGCCCGGTCAGGTGGGCGTCGACGCGGTGCAGGTTGATCGCCGCGGCGCTGAACACGTGGGCCAGGCCGGTCTTGGCTCAATGCCGGGAAGTTAAGCCATCGGCGCGATTGTCAACATGGACCTAACGGGCATCGCCGCGCCTTGGGACCCGCTCCCGCGGGAGACGAATCAGGACAGACCGTGACGCTGGTCCCCAGGATCAACACCCTGGCGGCCCTCTTGACAGCAGGCCAGAATGCTTAACTTCCCGGCATTGGGTCTTGGCTCGTCCCCGGTAGCGACTGGTGCGGATACCGATGCCGCGAACGGCTTGCGAGATCGTGCCCTCAACGCCGGCACGGGTGGCGTAGCGCCTCTTCCAGGCGTCGGTGTCCTGCTCGGCGCGCTGGTGTTGGAGCAGTTCGTGCTCCTCGCGGGGGTGCAGGGTCAGGCGCCGGGTGAAGCCGCTGGTGCACGAGGTTCGGACCTTGCAGTTGCGGCAGCCGTACTCGGGGAAGATGACCACGATGCGCGGGTGTCCGTCCATGCGGGTGTTGCCCCAGTAGCGGCTGGTCTCCCCGCGTGGACAGGTCGCGGACTGCGCCTCCCAGTCGATGGTGAAGTCGGTGAGCGCGAATCCCTTCCCCTCACGGGTCTGCCGGTCACTGGCGGGCGGGAGGGGGCCGACGAGGTCGATCCCTTGCGCACGGGCGGTCAGGATGATCGCCGCGGAGGTGTAACCGCCGTCGACCAGGTGCTCGCCCGGCTTCAGCCCGCGGCGGGCGAGGCCGTCGTGCACGGGCTGGACCTGGGTGGAGTCGTCGACGGCCGCGCTGGTGGTGGCCACACTCGTGATCAGATGGGGCAGATCCTCATCGCAGCTCTCGCTGTAGTGGGCCTTGTAGCCGTCCCAGAGCATGCCGCGCTTGCCGCCGCAGCGCGCGTCCGGATCGTGCGGGCTGACCAGGCGATCTCTACCCGGCGGGAGGTCCTTGCCCTCCCGCCAGCGCACCCCCTCACCGTCGCGGTGGTACTGCTGGATCCAGGCACGGCGCAGCACCTGCACAGCCGGCAACTGCCGCAGCCAGGCCGGTGCATCCGGCCGGTGGACCGCCTCCAGCAAGGCGAAGCCGTCGACGCCGACCTGCACCGCAAACGCCCCGCGCTCCGGCTCGCCCTTCGGCAACCGGTAGGAATCGGCGCGCTGCCCGTACCGCTCCTGCCAGGAGGCATCCGCGATCCGAGCGGCACGCAACCAGTTGCCAGCGGCGATTGCAAGTGCCTCCAGCGCGCAGCGCAGGGTCTCGGTGCAGAACTCCAGCCGGTTCAGAGACCGGATCGCGGCCAGTACGTGGGTGGAGTCGGTG
>NZ_JANFNG010000060.1 GCF_024436035.1 Streptomyces humicola | reverse complement strand
CCCGCCCGGAATAGCGGCGCCTCGTGGCGCACCAGGGCGTACTTCCAGTCGATCCGGGCCCGCACTGCCAGAGCCGCCTGCCGGTCCGGAAGTCCCTCGGCGAACTGCAGCACCGACACCAGTGCCAGCCGTCCCGGTGACCACGCCGGCCTGCCCCGGGACATGAACAAAGCCGCGAACTGCTCGTCCCGGAAGAGCACCCCCATCTCGTCCCGCAGCCGGATCGCCAGACTCCCCTTCGGGAACGCCGCCCGAGCCACCCGCACCGTCTCCGCCGGGATCTCCCCAGACCCCTTCGGCTGCAACGACATCCGCACCCACCCCACACGACAACGTCGGCCTTCGAGACCACAACCAGGCCTCGAAGGCCGACGTCACGCGCAGCCCCGAATAAACCAACGGCATCTCCATGAGATCGGGGGCCGCGCCGATGCGCACGATTCAGGTGTTCACATGAAGTGCCACTTCGGGAGGCAGCACTTCCAACTCTGTGGTCTGCACCGGCCGGCTTTCCAGGACCGGGTTGCAACCGTGGTAGCCGAGCAGCCGCGCGATCGGCGCGAGCGCGGTGTAGAAAGCGCACTGGACCGGCCAGGGACGGCTCGTGAACCGTAGGACGTCTGAGAACTCCAGCATCGTCACCGACGTTTGCAGCAGGTTCGGGATACCGCGCCCATCGCTCCGACCGTCTTCTGCGAGGCCGAAGAGCTGACGAAGGAGCAGATTTTCGAACCGGTCCGCTCGGTTTCGGAACTCGACTATGGCGAACGTTTCCTCGTCTTCGCTCGCGCTGAAAAAGCGATGCGTGGTGCCCGGCGGCACGGCCACGGTCTGCCCGGTCCGCTCAAGGATCACGTCCTGGTTCTCGATGCACACTCGGAGCCTGCCGCGTACCAGCGTGAAACGCTCCTCGCTCAACGGGTGAACGTGGTAGTCGGCAGCGAAGCCGCCGGGGGCGACATACAGGTCCAGAACCGACCGTTCGCCCTCCGTGTCCGCCGCAGCCGTCCGGACGACTATCTTCTGACGGCATGGGGGATTGCAGTAAACCTCACCGGCACTGACGGCCATGTGCCATCTCCTCTCGCTGGGTACGAAATGAAACCAAGAGGCAGGGCATGGCCCCTCTCCTCAGGGGGCCATGCCCTCTCACCACCCGCACCGCGCCCGCGTGAAGCCTCAGGGCGACGTTTTCGTGCCGCAGATGATCCCGTGCACCGGGATCACGTCCGGCGGCATGGCGCTGATGTCCTGCGACACCGCCTTCGTGACCTTGAAGCCGCACGCCTCCATCCACTGCTCATAGGTCGAGATCTTCTGCGGGCCGCCCTGGGCCATCGTGCAGCCGAGGAAATACGCGGGGAAGAAATCCACTGAACAGGAGCTCTTCACGTCCTCTGGATAGATCGGCACCAGGACGTAGACCTGGCCGCCCACGTCGAGCGCCTCGTGGACGCCCTTCAGGATCCGGAACACATTCTCCTTGTCGAACATGTCCAGGAAGTGCTTGATCATCACGACGTCGAAGCCCTTCGGCACGCTGTCGAAGACATCGCCGCCGATGAACGAGCAGTGGTCCTGGACACCGTGCGCCCGGAAGTTCTCCAGCGCCTCGGCCTCCTTCTCGGGGAAGTCGAAGCATGTCACGTGAAGGTTCTCGACACGCTTGTGCCGGTAGGCGAGGACGGCTCCCAGGCCCGTGTTCCCCGCCACGTCCAGTACCTTCGCGTTGTCCGGGAGGTCCAGGTTCCCGAAGAACCAGGGGTCGATGAATCCGGTGACCTGGTCCATCATCGCGCCCCAGGAGGCTTGCAGCTCGGGATACCTGGTGCTCGCCTCGTAGAAATTCCCCTCGAAGTCATAGAGTTCTTTGAGGCCTACGACCTTCCCGGTCCTGACGCTCTCGGTCAGGTAATAGAGCTGCCGGAGGCAGACGACCTTGACCATGTCCATCCAGGGGAGGACACGTCCGAGATCGTCATCCGACAGGTGCTTGATGCCGTCCAGTGCGTAGGAGGCCGAGCTCTCGTCGAACGAGACGAAATCCTCCTTGACCAGCAGATACAGCATCTGTTCCACCGAATGCGGGGCGATGCCGGTCGCGTCGGCGATCTGGACGGCGGTCATCCCACCGCCGGCGTTCCCCTTGAGCACATCGACGATTCCGAGCTCAAAGCAGCTGAGAAGATTCATGAACCTCAACGGGCCCAGGACGTATTCTCGGAACTTTGCGAGTACGGCGTCCGGCGAACTCATCGCGATCTCCTTCGTTGAACCGTCCGAAATTCTGCGAGCAGGCTCTGCGCGGCAAAAGTACAAGTGCTCTCAAGGCCGGGCACTCCGGATGTTGCTGCTGAACCCGCGGCCGCCGCGCCGCTGCAGGCCGGCGACGGGAGCGATGGCGGAGCCGCGCACGGTGGGAGACGATCTGAAGCTCACGCAACGCTCTTCAAGGATCCGGTGTTCTGATCAGTGATGGACGAGATTGCCGAGCAGCTGAACGAGCGCCTGGCAGTGGACCTGGACGACGGCTTCACGGAGCTGGTGCGGATCCACGCCACGGCGGTTCGCGGGTTCCTGTTCCGGGTTTCCGGATCCGCCGTCGATGCGGACGACTTGGCACAGGACACCTTTCTGCGTGCCTACACAGCGCTGCGTGGCTACTCTCCTGCGCGCCGTCGTGATTTAAGACCTCGCGCCTGGCTCATGACCATCGCGGCCAACGTCTGGCGCAACCACGTCCGTACGAGCGTTCGTCGCCCGGTCTCAGCGGCCACGATCGAGGACTCCGCGGAGATGTGGCCGGACGGGAGCCCAGGGCCCGAAGAACGCGCGTCCACAGCCGACGACCGCGGACGCCTGGTCTCGGCGTTGACCGAGCTCCCGGAGAAGCCCCGGGTCGCCGTCGTCCTCCGGCACGTGGTCGGCATGAGTTACGGAGAGATCGCCGAGGTTCAAGGGTGCCCGGTGGGTACCGTCAAGGCCCAGGTGTCGCGCGGGCTCGGCAATCTGCGTCAGCTGCTTGAGGCCAAGGATCCGTCCTCGAAGGAGGTGTTGAAGTGAGTCCGAAGGACAAAGGCGTCGAGCCCACGCAGTCCGATCTCGAGAGCGCGCTGGCCGGTCTCCTGCCTCCGGCTCCGGCGAATTTCGGACTGCGGGTACTGCGACATGTGGGAATCTCCCAGCAGCGGTACGACGCCTATGTGCGGCTCGACACCTACGCTGGTGGCCTGTACGTGGCCTACAGCCCGACCGCCGTCACCGGCGCAGCGCTGGAGTCGGCAGTCGCTCGCCCGAGCGTGTTCGAGGAACAGCACTGGAGCCTGACCCACCGGACCGCCATCCGTTCCGACACACCGTTCCCGGGGCTGCGCCAAGCGATGCGGACCGGGCGCACCAGGAACGTACCCGTCGATCTCGCCCCTCTCGGCGCACGGCAGCAAGCGGTGCTCGAAGCGGTCAGGGGCATCCCCAAAGGCCAACTGCGGCCGATCGGCTGGATCGCGAGGGAGGCACACGTCGCCGACGACGCCGAAGTCATCACCCAGGCCCTGGCGCGGAATCCGGTGGCCGTGCTCGTTCCGTGCCACCGCGTCACGTACGACGACGGCACCCCGTGCGACGCCGGATACCCCCCCAGCACCGGGCAGGCCCTGCGCGCCGCCGAGGGCATCGACATGCAACGGCTGGAGGAGCTGTCCCGGCGCGGCGCCGTCTTCCTCGGCAGCGACACCACACGTATCTACTGCCATCCGACGTGTGCGCACGCACGCCGCATCACACCCCGCCATCAGCAGCCGTTCCGCAGCGCCTACGAGGCCCGCTGCGCCGGCTATCGCGCCTGCCGGAGCTGCCGGCCGGTCACCGTCTGACGCGCTGCCGCACCAGAAAGTGAAGACCACCATGCCCGTCACCAAGACTCCGCCCGCCGTCAGCGTCGCGACCCTCACCCATGCCACGCCGGTCGGCCGGCTGACCCTGGCTGCCACGGCTGATGCCCTCCTGTACTGCGCGTACGACGCACTGGACGCCGCCGCCGCGCGCATCGCGCGCATCCTCCCCGCGGCGGACCCGGTGGCGCAGACGAATCCGTCTCCCGGACAGCAGGCCGTGCTGGATTCCGCCCGCTCCCAGCTCGACGCCTACCTCGCCGGCCGTCGCCGCGCCTTCCAGCTCCCGTTCGACCTTCGCCTGGCCTCGGCGTTCACGCGCCTTACGGTGACCGCTCTGGATACAGCAGTGCCGTACGGGACGACGTCGACTTACGGCGAGCTGGCCCGGGCGATCGGCCGTCCCCGGGCGGCGAGGGCCGTCGGCTCCGCCCTGGGCGCCAACCCGCTGTGCGTCATCCTGCCGTGCCATCGCATCGTCGGAGCCTCCAGCCGCGCCGGCGGGTACGCGGGTGGCCCGGATGCCAAGGCCTTCCTCCTCGGCCTGGAACGAGCCGGCTGAGCCGCATCCGCGCCCGACCGGGCGCGGATCCCCGATCAGGGTCCGAGGTCTTCATCCCCCGTGTCCTCGGCCCCTGCCGGGCGCCCCCCCACACCCGCGGGCGACCGGCGCCC
>NZ_JANFNG010000005.1 GCF_024436035.1 Streptomyces humicola | reverse complement strand
GGACGGTCAGTTCGGTGACCTGTTCGGCCAGGGCGACGGCGGCGCGTTCCTGGGGGGTGAAGCATTGCGACTCCCACCAAGCGGCCAGGACGGCGAGGCGGTCAGTGCTCTCGCCCTTGGCGAGGGCGTCGCGGGTGTGCATGCGCAGGCAGAAGGCGCAGCCGTTGAGCTGCGAAACACGGATTTTCACCAGCTCGGCCAGCAGCGGGTCGAGCCCCGCCTCCTGCACGGCGGTGTCGGCCTGCGCGCCGAGCGCCCCCAGGTTCTTGTAGGTGGCAGGGTGCTGCTTGCCGAGATTCACGCTGGTCATGGTCTTCCTTTACGAAGGCGGTGTGCGTTCGAGCGGTAGCTGGCCTGGCCGTCACCTCGGGGCGAGGGTCCGGGTGCCGCTGGAGTGCGTCACGTAGTCCTATGCCCGGAAGGCGTGCCTTGACAGCGAAGGGGTGGGGAGACACGATGAAAACTATGGAAACTAAATCAGTTTCTCTAGTTTCCGAGGGTGGCGGGCAGCGTGCTGACCTGATCGTGGAGGCGGCCGGCCGTCTGTTCTTCGCGCCGGGTCTCGCACGGGTGAGCATGGACGATCTCGCTCGTGAGCTCGGGATGAGCAAGAAGACGATCTACCGCCATTTCCCGGACAAGCGCAGCCTGCTGTCCGCGGTGCTGGATCGGCAGTTCGCGGCGGTGGAGCGCACGCTGCTGGCGGCGGCCGAGGACACGGAAGGACAGCCGTTCGGTGTGCGGGTACAGCGGTTCCTGATCGCGGCAGGCAGTGAACTCGGCAGGATCGGCGCGGCTCAGCTCGCGGCGGGCCGGGGCGACGCGATGCTGCGCCAGCACGTGGAGCAGCGTGTGGACGCGGTGGTCTACCGGCGGCTCGACGAGCTGTTCCGGGACGGGCACCGGCGGGGACTGCTGCCGGCGCCGCCTGAGCTGCTGAGTGAGATCACGCGCGGTGCGTTGGAGCGGCTGCTCAACTCGCGGTTGCCGCGCGAACTCGACTGGACAGCGGCCGATCTGCTGCGGGCGACCGTCGACACCGTGCTCTACGGGGCGATCCGCTCAGCACATTCCGGCATCGACGATGAGCAACGCCGGGTGGTCATTCCGACGGCCCGCGATGATGAGCGGGAGGTGGACCTGTGACAGGGGCAACCGGCAGGGTGGCATTGGTGACAGGGGCCAGCAGCGGAATCGGTGCGGCCACCGCGCGCCTTCTGGCAGCGCGAGGGATGCGCGTGGTGGTCAACTATCTGCGCAGCAGCAAGGCGGCCGAGGAGGTCGTGGCCGGCATCGAGGCCGCAGGCGGCCAGGCCATGGCCGTGCAGGCCGACGTGCGCGAGGCAGCGGCGATCGAGAGCATGGTCGAGCAGGTCCGGGCGGCATGGGGCGGCATCGACGTGCTCGTGCACAACGCGCTCATCCCGTATGCGGTCAAGTCGTTCCAGGACATGACGTGGGAAGAGCTGGGCGGAAAGATCGACGCCGAGATGCATGCGGCGTTCGCGGTCACCAAGGCCGTCCTGCCCGCCATGAGCGAACAGGGCTGGGGACGCATCATCTACATCAGCACCGGACTCAGCCGCCGTCCCCGGGCGGGCATGATCGCACTGGGCGCAGCCAAGGCCGCCCTGGAGCAGTTCGCCCGCTACCTCGCCCAGGAACTGGGCCCGCAGGGCATCACGGTCAACATCGTCGTAGCCGGCCCGGTGGAGGACACCCGCATGGGGTCCGCACTCGACGAGGAGATCAAGAAGCGGCAGGTGGCCCTCACCCCTGTGGGCCGCCTGGCACGCCCGGCCGACGTCGCCCAAGCGGTCGCCTTCTACACCAGCGAGGACAACGCCTTCATGACCGGCACCACGGCCGCGGTCAACGGCGGCATGTCCATGGATTGACCCCCTGTCCCCCGCACACGAGGCCATACCGTCCCGGTCCGGCCGACGGCCGGATCTCATCCGACACACCGTCACCTCAGCACCATGGGCCGCAGTTCCCGCGGCGCGTGCGGACGCATGGCGGTGACACGATCAAGGAAAAACGTTCATGCACACGATCGATCTTGCCTATGTCGGGCGCGGACTGCACGAGGAACTGGTCGCCTACATCGCCGACCAGGAGGGCTACTACGCCGACGAGGGCGTCCACGTCGCGCTGCGCGACGGCTGCGCCTGGGACGGGGAGCGGCTACGCCACTGCGCCACCATCGGGCTCGGCCGGGCACTGCTGACCCGGCTGACCCATGGCACCCCCTGGGTCGCACTCCAAGTCAACACCGTGCGCCCGCTGTTCTGGTTCCTCGCCCGCCCCGGCCTGACCTCCCTGGCCGACCTGGCCGGCAAACGGCTGGCGGTGCACGCCCCCCACACTGCACCGGGGTGCTTCGCCCGGATCGTGCTGCGCCAGGCCGGCCTCGACCCGGACCGCGACGTCCACACCGTCGTCCGCTCGCCCGGCGACTACGGCCTGGACCTGCGCGGGCTGCACGACGGCAGCATTGACGCCGCCTACGTCGGCAGCACCATGGCACCGGAGGCGGTGGCCGCCGAGCACGGCTGGCAGGTGCTGGCCTGGGTCGGCGACTATTTCCGGATCCCCACCGTAGGTGTGGCCGTCGACCCCACCCACATCCACCCGGACGACCCCGCGGTCCAGGCCGTCGTACGAGCCCACCGGCGCGCCCTGCAGGTGGTCCACAAGGAACCTGACACCACGGTGCGGCACATGCAGACATTCCTCGGCCGGCACACCGCAGACGAAGCCCGAGCCCACTACGAGACGTTCATCGCACCGTATTTCACCACCGACGGCCAAGCCGACCTCACCGTCGGCGCCACCGCGATCACCGCGGTCGCCGCCGAACTCGGCGTCCCCGCCACCGTCACCGCAGCCGACTTCTACCGCACCGCAACCACCACAGCCCAGGAGCCCGGCGACGCCGGCGTCACCGTTATCTAGGCAATCAGAGCCTCATGACGCGTATATGGGGCGTGAATCATCGAAAGAAGGAGCATGCCATGAAGTTCGCAGTCATCGGCGGAACCGGGCTGATCGGGTCACGGGTCGTGGAGAACCTGAACGCGGCCGGGCACCAAGCCGTACC
This sequence comes from Streptomyces humicola, assembly GCF_024436035.1. GTDB lineage: Bacteria > Actinomycetota > Actinomycetes > Streptomycetales > Streptomycetaceae > Streptantibioticus_B > Streptantibioticus_B humicola. Next base: position 271,895 of record NZ_JANFNG010000005.1, on the reverse strand, counting down.
GCACTCCCTGTCCACAGGCGTGGACATCATTACTGGCCAGGGGCTGGGCGCGGCCGTGGCGGGCGCCGATGTCGTCATCAACCTGACGAACTCCCCGACCTTCGACGACGCCTCGCTCGCCTTCTTCCAGACCTCGATGGACAACCTTCTTGCCGCGAGCGAGAAGGCCAGGGTCGGGCACTTCGTCATCCTCTCGATCGTCGGCGCGGACCAAGTGCCCGAGCTGGACTACTACCGGGCGAAGGTGCTCCAGGAAGACATCCTCAAGGCCGGGCCGATCCCATATTCCATCGTCCGCGCCACGCAGTTCATGGAGTTCATGGACGCGACCCTGGATATGACCACCGAGGGCGACACCGTCCGCCTGCCACGCACGCCGATCCAGCCGATCGCCGCCGCGGATGTCGCCCGCAGTGTCGCCGAAGTCGCCGCAGGCAGCCCGCTGAACGGCGTCGTCAACATCGCAGGCCCCGACGTCTACCCCCTCGACGAACTCGGCCGGCTCACCCTGACCACCAAGGGCGACGGGCGTTCCGTCGTCACCGATGACACCGCCGGCCTGTTCGCCGCCGCCCACGGCGACGTCCTCACCGCTCGAAAGGATGCCCGCATTGGCTCCACGCACTACACCGACTGGCTCTCCTGAAGAGGCGGGGCGGGAGGACCTCGACCGCCTGTTGTACGACGCTCTACAGGAGGCGATGAAGGCGTCATCCGCGGTCGCCGGGATCATCTACCGCGTGAGCGAGGACGGCGACTACCTGGATGCCGCGCTGGTCTGCGGCTCCCCACCGGAAACGTTCCTCATGCCGGACCGTCTGGAGATGAGCCGCGGGTATGCCTCCAGCACGGCCTTGCGCTCGCTGCACGTTGCGCTGATCAACGAGCCGGTCGTGGTCCCTCCGGCCGGCTCGGTGATCGGCACCACCCGTATCCTGCCCAAGCCTTATTCGGTCGCCTCTGCGCCGCTGACCCACGCCCGCGACTGGTACGGCGCGCTGACCGTGGTGAGGATCCCGGCGCGTGTCGGACCCGTCGAGCAGGAGCAGTGCGCTCGGATGAGGGAGATCGGCGATCGACTCAGCGCCGATCTGGCGCGGCTGGCGGAAAAGGGCATTGCGGTGCGCTCGGGCAGGCGGGTGCCGGTGTTCCCGGTTCTCGGACCGCCGCAGCCGGGCAGCGGCTGGGGCCTGGGCGGCGTGATCGGGTCCGACCGCGTCAGCATGTTGTGGCACATTCACAAGCTCTACCCCCGCCTGCTGCGCGCCTTGAGCAGCGCGGAGGTGGCGTCCGTGGCCCGGCTGCGGATCATGGACCCGCTGGGGGCCGGCGCCGTGGCCCTTCTGGCGGTGGGCGACGGTCGGCTGTGGGTGGTCGGCCACAACGGCCTGCAGCCCGGCGCGGCCGGACGCCTTCACGGCGCATCCGCCGAGGGCGGCACGCCGGTCGCCGACGCCCTCACCACCGGTCCGGCGTTCCTCACCCGGAGCCAGCTGCACGGGCGCTGGAGGCCGCCGACACCCTTGGACGCCATGCCGGCCTGGGCCATCCTGCCGCTACGCGCCGGCGGCCGTCCCGTCGGCGTCCTCCTGCTCGGCTTCGCCGCCGAGGGTGTCGAACCGGAAACGTTCGAGCCGGAGCCGGAGGAGCAGGCACTGCTGACGATGGCGGGCGACATCCTTGGCTCAGCCCTGGAACGCGTCGGGCTGTCGGAGGCGGAGCACCGTCTGGCGCAGGGCCTGCAGCGGCGGATGCTGCCGCTCCTGCCGGACGTGCCGGACCTGGCCACCACCGCCCGATACTCCCCCGCTCAGGACGGTGCCGGCACAGGCGGCGACTGGTACGACGTGATCCCGCTGCCGGACGGCCGGGTGGCACTGGTGGTCGGGGACGTGGAGGGCCACGCCTGGGAGGCGGCCGGCGTCATGGGCCAGCTACGCAGCGCGGTGCACGCCTACGTGACCGAGGGGCACCATCCCGCTGCAGTCCTCGATCGGGCGGGCGCAAATCTGGCCGCGCAGACCTCTCTGCTGGCCACGTGCTGCGTGATCAGGCTCGATACTGCCGATGGCAGCGCGGAGGTCGCGCTGGCCGGCCACCCGGCCCCGCTGGTCCGCTGGCCGGACGGGAGGGTGGAGGCGCTGCAGGCCGACTCAGGTGTGCCCCTGGGCGCCGGCGGGATCTCCTGTGAGCCCTACCGCGTATCCGACCTCCTCCTCGAACCCGGGTGCATCCTGATGTGCCGCACCAACGGGGTCTGCCCTCCCGGCATTCCGGATGCAGACGCCCACGCCCGCCAGCTGCTCACCGACTGCGCCGCCGCGAGCGACTGCGGTTGCGACCTGGAGGGGCTGGCGGACCGCATCCTCGACCGGGTGCCCAGCCCGCCGGTCCGCCGCGACGACGCGGTGCTGCTACTGGCCGAGTTCGAGGGGTTCCGGGGCGATCCGCAGCGCGGGGTACGGCAGATGGGGATAGAACGGCATGACCTGCACGGGCCAGAGACTGCACGGAGATTCATCCGGCAGGCCCTGGAACAGTGGGACATGCACGATGTGGCGGAGGATGTCGAGCTGCTGGGGACGGAGATCGTCACCAACGCGCTGATCCACGCGGACACCACCGTGACCTTGCGGCTGCGGCGCTACCCGGACCGGATCCGCGTCGAGGTGCGCGACGCGGACGCCACGCCGCCCATACCGTGCGGGATCCTGGGCGAGGAGGACACTCCCAACGACGGCGAGCACGGGCGTGGGCTGATCATCGTCGACGCCCTCGCATCCTCGTGGGGCAGCTCGCCCAGCGGCCGAGGGAAAATCACCTGGGCGGACATACCCCTCCCTTCGCCCGCCGCCGGCCCGGTGCGCCGGACCGAGTTGGACTCGCTGCTGGAGCGCGCCGTGCGCGACACAGGCGTGCATGCGGGAGCAGTCTTCCTGCCGGCCTCCGACGGGCAGGCGCTGTTGCTGGAGGCGACCGTAGGACTGCCGGCGGAGTATCTCGCGCCCTGGTTCGGGGTGGCGCTGTCGAGTCCCGTTCCGGTGGCCGAGGCGGTGCGCGAGCAGCGGGCGGTCTGGCTCGGCGACTCCCAGGAGTTCGCGCGTCGCTACCCGCGCACGGCCATCGCCCTGCCTTATCCCCATGCGGTGGCCGCGGCGCCGATCCTGACCGGCACGACGGTCTGGGGTGCCCTGCTGCTGTTCTGGCCCGGCTCCGACACCGCCGGGTCCGCCAGTCCGAGCCCGGAGCGGGTCGGAGCCGCCTGTCGGCGCCTGGGGCGATTCTTGCGCGACGCCGCCGACGCCGGCCACGCCGTCGGTCCCGGACCGCTCCCACGCACTCTGCCGCAGCCGCCCGCCAGGAGGCGGGAGCCGGCCGAGGCGTTGGCCGCGGCGGACTTCGCCGAACGGCTGCCAGAGGGCAGCTGCTCCCTCGACTTGGAGGGCAGGTTCACCTACGTCAGCGCCACCGCCGCCGCCCTGCTCGGCATCAGCGTCCCCGATCTGATCGGCACGCGGCCCTGGCAGTCCTTGCCCTGGTCCACCGATGTGGCCTTCGAGGACCGCTTCCGCGCCGCAGTGGTCAGTCGGCAGCCCGGCTACTTCGGCGCCATGCTCCCGCCGGACCGGTGGCTCGCGTTCGAGCTCTACCCCGACGGATCCGGGGTGAGCATCCGCATCTCGCCGACCGGTCCGGGCGGAGCCTCGCCGGCAGCGCCCGCCAGGACGGAGACGTTCCAGCGCGAGCCGATCCCCCTGGGCGAGGTCTACCAGGTGCTGTACCTCTCTGCCGCCCTCTCTGAAGCCGTGGGCGTAGGCGACGTGGTCGATCTGGTCACCGAAGAGATGCTGTCGGCCTTCGGGGCCCGGACCGTGGCCCTGCTCGCCGCCGAGGGCGGCAGAATGCGTGTCATCGGCCGTCGCGGATACAGCCCTTGGCTCCTGGAGCAATTCGACGGAGCGCCGTTGACCTGCTCGGCGCCCGCCGTCCGGGTCCTCGCAACCGGCGTGCCGAGCTTCTTCGCCACCTTCGAGGAGCTGTCCCGGGCCTACCCGCCCGCCCCCCACCAGGACGGTCTGCACGCCTGGGCCTTTCTGCCGCTGATCGCCTCCGGACGCCCGGTGGGCTCGTGCGTGTTCGCCTTCGACCGTCCCCACCCCTTCTCCGACAATGAGCGGGTCGTCTTCACCGCGCTCGCGGGACTGATCGCGCAGGCGCTGGAACGGGCCCACCTGTACGACACCAGCAAGGAGCTCGCGCAGTCCCTGCAGGCGGCTCTGCTCCCCGACTCGCTGCCCGACCTCCCCGGACTGGATGTGGCCGCCCGTTATCTGCCCAGCGTCCGCGGCATGGACATCGGCGGCGACTTCTACGACCTGGTCCGGGTGGACGACACCACCGCGGTCGCAGTCATCGGCGACGTCCAGGGCCACAACGTCAACGCCGCCGCGCTCATGGCCCGGGTCCGCCCCGCCATCCGCTCCCAGGCCATCACAGGGGCCACGCCGGCGCTCGCCCTCGCGCACGCCAACCGCCAGCTGGTCGAGATGGACCCGGGTCGCTTCGCCAGCTGCCTGTACGCCCATCTCGACCTCGCACGCCGCCGGGCCGTCCTGGCCACTGCCGGGCACCCCCCACCGGTTCTGCGCCACCCGGACGGGCACACCGAATTGCTTCCCCTGCCGCCCGGGCTGCTGCTCGGCATCGACCCCGACGCGGACTATCCCTCCACCGAGATCCCGCTGACGCCCGGCACCGTCCTCGCTCTGTACACCGACGGACTCGTCGAGACTCCGGGGGTCGACATGGACGACGCCATGGCCGGGCTCGCCGCGCAGCTCAGCCAGGCCTCGCCCCAGCCCATGGACAGGCTCGCCACAACCCTGATCGACCACGCACGGAGAACCGCCCCCCGCACGGACGACATCGCCTTGCTGCTCATCAGGCTCGCTACTGCCGCGTAGACACTCGCGGGTCCGGCGGCTGACGGGTCACCGTGCGTGCGCGCCTGGCCCGTGTGCCCGTCACGTGCCCGAAGGAGCGGGCAGCCACGGGGAAATCGCACGGCTGGTGAGGGGCCGTCACTGGGACGCGGTGATCGATACCTGCGGGCTCCACCCGCGTACGGTCGGCGCATCCGCGCGGATGCTCACCGGGCACGCCGATACCTAGCGGGTCGCCCGGGGCGGACGCGTGCTCGCGCCCGGGGATCCGAACCGGCTCATGCAACTGATCGATGCCCGTGACATCGCCTCCTTCGGGCTCGACGGGCTGGAAACGCGCACCCACCGGCCGCGCCGCACGCCCGCAAGGTAGGCGTGGGTTGCCGCAGCGTCTGCTGCTGCCCGCAGCTGTTCGTTGACCCGGCGGCGTCCAGTGACCGGCGCATAGTGATCACCGATGACTTCGGGCAGCGCGTGCAGATGAGTGCCGACCAGTTCGCCTCGCTGGTGGAGGAGGCCAAGGCGGGGCGGCTGGACCAGCTCGCTGCCGTGTGAGCCCGGCAGGCGGTGGCTGTCATGCGCGGCACGGGCGCGTCACGTCGGGGCGTCGATGGCGGCGGCCGGAATCCGGCGTGAGGGGAGCCCGCCTTCAGGGTCTCGTGGCCCCTGCCCCGCCGCCGGGGGTGGGGAGGTGGGGTGGGATGATGGCCGGCGTTATGGCGGTACCCGTGCGCGCTGGCGCGGATCTGAGGCTGCTGAGAGTTGCGGTGTTCTCGGCAGTCTGCGTGACGCTGTCCGCGATCGGGCACGTGATGGCCTCCGGGGCCGGAATACCGCTGTGGACCTTGGCGGCGGGCTGGGCCGGGGTGCTGTGCGCGGTCGCGCCGCTGGCCGGGCGCGAGCGGTCGCTGCCCGGCATCGCGGCCACCTTGCTCGCGGGTGAGCTCGGACTGCACTTGCTGTTCTGCCTCGGACAGAGCCGCTCGATGATGACCGCCTCGGCCAAGGGCTCCAGCTCAGTCGTGGCGCTTGCTGAGCGGCTGTTGTGCAACGGGCAATTGGCGCATCTGACCCCGCAGCGCGCGGCGCAGATCGTGCGGCAGTCGGGCATCGGTCCGGCGAAAGCCGTGACCGACATGCCGGGCATGGCTGGGATGTCGAACATGCCCGGGATGGCGGATCACGGCGCGCACGCGATGGGCGCGATGTCGCTGAGTTCGATGTTCACGCCGTCCATGGTCGGCGCGCATGCGACGGCCGCCCTGATCGTGGGCTGGATGCTGCGTCGCGGCGAGGCCGCTGTGTGGAGGCTCGTCCGCCTGTATGCGGCGATCACGCAACACCTTGCTGTCCTGATGCCGTTGAGGGGCTTGCTCGCGGCCGTGCGGGTGCTGGCGCTGGTGGCCGGCCTGCTGAGGCAGCGCTTGTCCGTGACGCGCCTGCGGCGAACGACCTCCCGGGTCGGGGTGCTTCGGCCCGTCGTACTGCAGCACTGCGTCATCCGGCGGGGTCCGCCCGCCGTGGCTCTGGCGGCCTGAGACTTCCTGCGCGCTGATCACGGCGGGGACGGGTTCGGGGCTGCCGTCGTGCCATTCGGCGAGATCGTCACCCACCGGTGATGTCGCCGCGACACCCCCGTCACGCTGCAGTTGAACCTGCAGCGATCCACGCTGCGAGTCGATGATCCTCACACGCGTGCGGCCGATCGGCCTGCCCTGCAGGCCATGCGGTCTGGTCTGTGTGCGCTGACGGTGATCGCGCATCAGCGGATTATTGCGCGGTTCGTTGCGGGTGCCTGGTCTCGCCTTCCAGTCCTGCATGCAGCCGCCACGTTCCCCATCGGGGCGAGGGCTGTGTGCCGTACCCACCTTGCAGGAGAGTTCCCTGATGCGTACCCTCGCGTCGTCCGCGCACCGCCGTCTTGCGATGGCCGCGACCTTTGCCGCGGCGGCCACCGTTGCCCTGTCCGCGTGCGGCGGCTCTTCCACGCGCCGCGCATCCTGCAGAAGCAGGCGGCCGGGGCGGCGACGCCCCGTTGGCAGATGAACGGGTTCAACCGCACCCCCGGTGCCACCGCCCGCCCGATGACGGTCCGCAACCTGATGGGCGAGATCGACGGCACAAACAACCCCAAACCGACTGATAAGGACTTCAACGCCAAGATCTTCGTGCCCGACAAGAACGGGCCGCAGGCATGGATGAACGGCGGCTCCTACGCCGTCGTACGCCGCATCCGCATGCTGCTCGACCCCTGGGACGATCTGACCACCACCGAGCAGGAGCAGGTCATCGGGCGGCGCAAGTCCAACGGCTCCCCGCTGTCGGCCCCGGCCTCGACGGGCACCGAGACCACGCCGGTGGATTTGGAGAAGTTCACCCCGGACGGGTCGCTGGCCATCCCGGCGGACGCCCACATCCGGGTCGCCGCCGCGCAGTCCAACGCGGGGGCCACGATCCTGCGGCGCACGTTCTCCTACCACGATGGTTACCTGCCGGACGGCAGCCCTGATGCGGGGCTGCTGTTCGTCTGCTGGCGGGCGGACCCGACCACCGGCTTCATCCAGATCCAGCTCAAGCTCGACGGCAGCGACCACCTCACGAGGTTCATCCGCCACGAGTCCAGCGCGATCTTCGCCGTGCCCGGCGGGGCCCAGCCCGGCGAGTACGTCGGCCAACGCCTGTTGGAGGCGTGAGGCGATGACCGCGTTCAATGCAACGCTGAGCTGGTTGGCGGCTCCGGGGATGGCACCTACGTCCGGCATGGGGTCGATGCCGTGCATGCCGTCGATGCCGATGCTGGGCTGCCCACAGGCGCCGGGCTCCGGCTCGATGCACACGCACGGGTCCACCATGGGCGGGCCGATGTGGATGCCCATGGACCCGCCGACTCTTGACCGGCTGCTGGCCTGGCATCCCCAGCCGATCCCGATCGAGCCTTTCGCCTGCCTGCTGGCCCTGGTGATCTACGCCCTGGCGGTGGGGCGGTTGCGACGCCGCGGCGACACCTGGCCGCTGCACCGCACGCTCGGCTGGACGCTCGGGGTGCTCAGCATCGCCGCGGTCACCTGCACCGGGGTGGGCGGGTACGGGATGGAGCTGTTCAGCGTCCACATGGTCCAGCACATGGTGCTGTCCATGCTCTCCCCGACCTGCTGCTGCTCGGCGCACCGGTCACTCTGGCGCTGCGGGCCCTGCCTGCGGCACCTCGTGGCCGTACCGGGCCGCGGGAGGTGCTGATCCGGCTGCTGCACAGCCGCCTGGCCCGGATCGTCTCCTCGCCGCTGTTCACGCTGCCGTTGTTCATCGCCAGCCTCTACGGCCTGTACTTCACCCCGCTGTTCGACTTCACGATGGGCAGCTGGCTCGGACACGAGTGGATGCTGGCGCACTTCCTCGCCACCGGGCTGCTGTTCTTCTGGCCGATCATGGGCATCGACCCGGCGCCGCGCCGCCCCTCCCATGTGATGCGGATGCTGGAGCTGTTCATCGGCATGCCCTTCCACGCCTTCTTCGGCATCGCCGTGATGATGTCCAGCAGCCTCATCGTGGGCTTCTTCGCCCACCCCCCGGCCGCCTGGCACCTCAGCCCGCTCGCCGACCAGAACACCGGCGGCGGCATCGCCTGGGCCTTCAGCGAGGTCCCCACCATCCTCGTACTGCTGGCCCTGCTGGCCCTGCTGGCCTCCTGGGCCGCCTCAGAGCGCCGCGCGGCGGCCCGTGCCGACCGGCAGGCCGACCGCGACCACGATGCCCAACTCGCCGCGTACAACGCGTACCTGACCCGCCTCGCCGCGCGAGACCAGCGCGGCTGAACCCTGGCGGAAGCCTCTCGACCGCGAACCCGCCCCACGTTCCCGCCAAATCCCTTGATTTCTCTGACCGTTCAGAAGCCGCACCTCCGTTCGGTGGTGTCGGCCACCCCATCCCCCGGGAAGGAATGACCCCATGAGCGACGACACCGCAGTCGGCAGGATGCGTTGGACCAGTCGTCCAACAGCAGCGACAGCGGAGTGGCAGATGCGCGATGCCCGTCGGTGGCTGCAGCTCGCCCTGGCAGCCGTCTGGCTGCTGGACGGAGTCCTGCAGTTCCAGCCCCGGTTTCGGTGAGATCGGGAGGGGTGGATCGGTGCGCGTCGGGCTGCACACGGTGGTCACGGGTCGGGGCGGTTTCGCTGGCCGGACGGGTTGTGTTGCGTGATGCCGGTGGGTGTGTGGTCGGTCCTGTTCGTGGTGGGGGTGGCGGTCAGCCTGGCCGCGAGCTGGTTGCTGGTGGCGCGGCTGGAGCGGTTGGGTGAGCGTTTCGGGTTGTCGGAGGCGCTGCTGGGGGTGGTGGCGGCGCTGGCCGCGGACGCCCCCGAGATCACTTCCGCGGTCACAGCGTTGATCCATGGGCAGTCCAGCGTCGGGGCGGGGGTGGTGATCGGCTCGAACGTGTTCAACCTGGCCGCGCTGCTGGGGGTGGCGGCGTTGGTGGCCGGGCGGATCGCGCTGCACCGCAGGGTGGTCCTGCTCGGCGGTGCGGTCGGGATGTGGGTTGCCGCCGGGTGCCTGGCGACCGTATTGGGTTGGCTGTCGCCCTTGTTTGGGCTGCTGCTGGTGATGGCGGTGCTGGTCCCGTATCTGGTGGTGCTGGGGTTGCGGCGCGCGCAGCTGGAGCGCGCGTGGTTGCCGCAGGGGTGGCGGCGGTGGCTGGCCGAGGCGATCCATGAGGAGGAGCTGGAGCTGTCCGAGGCGATCCGCCCACACCCAGGTACCTGGCGCGACGGGCTGGTCGCGGTATCGGCGCTGGTGTGTGTGGTCGGGGCGAGCAGCATGGTGGAGCGCGCCGCCAGCGCCGTCGGCGGGCACTTCGCGGTGGCGGACATGGTGACCGGGGGGCTGGTGCTGGCGGTGGTGACGAGTCTGCCGAATGCGGTGGCTGCGGTGTATCTGGCGGCGCGTGGCCGGGGTGCTGCGGTGTTGAGCACGGCGCTGAACAGCAACGCGCTCAACGTCGCCGCCGGGCTGCTGCTGCCCGGAGCGGTGCTAGGGCTAGGTCCCCGCTCGGGGCAGGCCACGCTGGTGGCCGCCTGGTATGCCGGGCTCACCCTGGCCTGCTTGGTCCTGGCCTACCGTGACCACGGCGTATACCGGGCCTCCGGCCTGGTGGTGATCGCGGGATATCTGGCCTTTGTCGCCGCGCTGCTGGTCAGTATGGCCAACGGGTCGGTTTCCGTGGTCACCGCGGTGGTGCCGGCCGGGATCATCGCCGCCGGGTGTGCGGTGCTGCTGGCCCGCCCTCCCGTGCACCCGGTACGGCCGAAGGATCTCCGGCAGACCACACCGCCGCACGTGGGCGGGGAGCGGGCCAGACAGGGGCTGCTGACGGGCTGGAGCGCCACGCGACTGTGGCTGCTCAGCTTCTCGCTGTGCTTCGCGGTCGCAATCTGCGACGCCGCCACCGGACGGCACCTGATCTTGATCGGCGTGCTGATCGTCGGGCCGTGTTGCGCGTTGTTGACCGGCCGCTGGCGGCGGACAGCTGCGACAGGGGTATGCGCTCTGGTCCTGGGTGTTGTGCTGGGGATGCCGGATGGCGTCTTCGCAACGACGCTGCAGTACAACCTGCTTGCGATGATCGCTGCGACCACCGCGACAGCCTCGCTCGGCGCGGCCGTCCTGCAGCGCCGCCAGGTGTTGTGATAGCCGCCCTGCGCGATGTCGAGACGTCAGGGCCCTGCATGGGACGTGGTGTCGCGGTCTACGGCGCAGGCGGCGAGGTCGGCTAGGGCGACGGCGACCTGGCGGGCCGCCACCGACGGGGCGATGGGCGCGGTGGGGGTGAGGATGAACCGGCCGTAGAGCCGACCGCCGTAGTAGGCAGGGACGGTCAGTGGTTCGATCGGAAGGCCGTGTTCGGCGACGTCCCAGCGTGCACCTCCCCACAGCACGTTCCCGTCCTCATCCAGCCGCGGACCGCGCAGCGCCGCCGTTGTGCCGCCGGGGGTGAAGGTGCAGCCGGGGATCCCCAACAGGGACGACAACTGGATCTTGACCTGGCCGACGACCGTCTGCGCATCACCGCCCGCCGCTACGAGCCGGGCGGTGGATTGCACGGCTGCCAGTAGTGCTTCGTCGGTGGCAGCGGCGCGGCTGCGGCGGCGGGCAAGTGCCGCCAGCTCGGTGACAGCCGCTCCGACCAGAACGAGGAGCACGGTGGTCTCGATATCCGGGGTGCGGGTGATGGTGAAGCGCTCGTAGGGGCGGGTCAGGAAGAAGTCGAACCAGGCGGCGGCCGAGACGGCAGCCAGCAGTCCAGCCGTCCGTCTGCCGCTTGCGGCTACCGCGACTACGACCGCCACCAGCACCAGTGCCGCATCCGAGTTGAGGAAATGCGTCCGGAACGGCACGAGCACGGCGCAGGCGACCAACGGCGCGATCAGCCCGGCCAGCGCAAGGAGCCGGCCGCGGTGCAGCTTCAGGAAGGTCATCATGTCTCCGCACTACCAGGTCGGGCACGGCGCCGTCCACACCACAACCGGTAGAGAACGGGTGCGGGGCGGACGGCAGGCTGGACCTAGGCTCGTTCGTGCCATAGCTTGACGACAGCCCCGCCCATCGCCACCAGGGCAGGAACGAAGAACGAGCCGGTGTGCACGATCGCTCCTGCGACGCCCACCACGAGCACGACAACCGCGGCGACCGCACATCCTCGGGCAACTGGAAGCCCGCACGGCTGGGAAGACTGCTGGTGGATGCATGCTCTGGGCTCATCGTCCACTCCTGATAGCCGACTTCGACCACGACGGATCTCGCGCCGATCAGACTTCCCGGCCACCTGACGTCCGAGCGCAGGCCGACCAGGCAAGACCGCCAAGAGATCTGACCGTGCTGCCAGGCTCTCCGATCGCCCCAGTTCAATGGCCTGGTGCTACCCGTGCCGGGAATGGGCGCAGCGCATGCGGTTTGTCATATACTGACGAAACATGAAATACATGATTTTCTAATCATCCTGCGCCGAGTCGAGGGTACGTCCTGGTGGCGTCCGGCGAGGGCAGGACCGCCCGATGACGGAATCGGATGACCGGCACGGCCGCTCGTCATCCAACGGTTGGGGCGGGGCGTGGGAGGCCGCGCGGACGGTTGCCAGCCACGGCAAGACCAAGAAGGTCTGGGTCAAGCCCCACACGGTCTGCACCAGGAAATAGCCGCCATGGGACCCCGGGCGCCAGGCCGTTGAACCGCCCGGCGCCCGTGACTGGCCGTCGCTGCTTACGTACTACGTACGTCGCGTCGGGCCGTGCTGACCGGTCACCACAGCAGTAACTATGGGCCCGCCACCGGTGGCAGGGGGGCGGTGACGGCCACGGGTGCCACGAGCCCATAGCGGCTGAGGAATACGCGATTCCCGATTATCGCGATCGCCCGTTTTGGCTCCCTTGTGGAGCGTCGACGGGGGCCGGGCTGCAAATTGCTAGGGCCGATGCCATAGCTGGGCGCTTGGCTGGAGGTCCCCGGGGCTACGACGCCTGGCTTGGGTCAGTGATTGGCGGGGGCAGCTTGTTTGGCCAGTTGGTCCGTGACGCGTTGCAGATCATCCAGGAACAGCTGGGCGAGTTCGCCGCTGAATCCGTGGCGAACCACGACGCGCAGGACTGCCAGGTCCTCGCGGTTCTTGGGAAGGGTGTATGCGGGAACCTGCCAGCCCCGCTCTCGCAGAGTGCGGGAGACGTCAAACACGGTGAAGTTGTCGGTGTCCGGCGCCAGGCAGAAGGCGATGACTGGTAGTTGGGATCCGTCGCTGAGTAGCCGGAAGGGCCCGATGGTGGCGATCTCGGCCGCCAGTGCTTGTGCGATGGCGCGGCAGCGTCCTTGGGCTCGGCGGAGTCCGGCGCGGCCGTAGCGCAGGAAACTGTAGTACTGAGCCGCCACCTGGGATGCCGGGCGAGAGAAGCTCAACCCGAGGGTCGGCATATGGCCGCCGAGGTAGTTGACCTGGAAGATCAGATCCTCGGGTACGGTCTCGGTGTCGCGCCAGATCGCCCAGCCGATGCTGGGATAGACCAGGCCGTACTTGTGGCCGGATGCGTTGATGGACACAACGCGGTCCAACCGGAAGTCCCAGGCGAGGTCCGGGTCCAGGAAGGGGGCGACCATGGCCCCCGAGGCGCCGTCCACATGGACGGGAATGTCCATGCCGGTACGCCCCTCCAGGGCGTCCAGCGCGGCGCAGATCCGGTCCACCGGTTCGTAGGAGCCGTCGAGGGTGGAACCGAGGACGGAGACGACACCGATGGTGTTCTGGTCGCAGTATCGGGCCAGACGTTCCTGGGTCAGGTGATACTGGCCAGTCTCCAGCGGTACGAGCCGCGGCTCTACGTCGAAGTACCGGGCGAACTTCTTCCAGCACACCTGGACGTTGGCGCCCATCACGAGATTCGGTCGGCCGCATGCCGATCCTGATGCCCGACGACGTTGTTGCCAGCGGCGTTTGAGCACCAGTCCGGCGAGCATCGCCGCCTCACTGGAGCCGGTGGTGGAGCAGCCGACGCAGGTATCCGGCGTTGGGGCATGCCACAATCGCGCCAGCATGCGCACGCACCGCTCCTCCATCGCGGCGGTTTGCGGGTACTCCTCCCTGTCCACGGCGTTCTTCGCCAGCGACTCGTTCATCAGTGCTCGGGCCTGTGGCTCCATCCAACTTGTGGCGAAGGTAGCCAGGTTGAGCCGTGCGTTGCCGTCCAGCATCAGTTCGTCGTGAATCAGCCGGTAGGCAGCCTCCGGTTCCATCTCCTCCTCAGGCAGCTCTGTGCGGGCGGGACGCAATACGTCGCGTCCCGGTGTGAATTGCGTGGCGGACAGGTGATCATCACAGGTGCACCTCGGGGGACAGGCGGCATGCTGCAATGCCACAGCGGGCTCCTTCCAGGACGTCGGAGGACCTCCCTCCGCAGTCCAGACAGGGACGCTACGCCGTTGATCACAGTGTTTCTTGCCAGTTCTGTCCAGCTTTGCTAGTGAATTGCCGAGATGAGAGTGCGACTTTCCACGGCATGCGATAATCTGTACGAATATCGTAAGTGTTTGCTGATTCCGATCACCCGCCCGCATGCCGGGCGGATCACGAGGGCCGGCCCTCGGCCAGGGGGTGGCCTGCTTGGTCGAGTGGTGCGGTGATCAAGGTGCTGACGGTCCACAGGTCGCGGGCCCGTTCGAGGTCAGCGCAGGTGATGCGGTGGGTGCTTCAGGGTCCGTTTGGGGATGAGCGGCCGACCGTCCGCCAGTTCCTCGCGACGTCGTTGACGAATCCGAGCCGCTGGCTGCCGTCGATGCAGGTATGGCACGTGGCGCGGGAGTCGGTCTCGTCGCCATTGGGGCGGAGGAGGGAGGCCGCCGCCATGGCCCGGGTGGCGAGTAGTCGTCGACCGTCGGTTGTCGGGCGTGGTGGCGAACCCGGCGATGCCGCGGCCGGCGTCGGCCGACGCGAGCTAGTCCCGCGTGAGGTCGCGTGCGAGCGGGTGTGCGGCCCACGGCGCCCAGCCGCGGGTACTCTGGCTGGCGCAGCGGCCGTTGGTTGCTGGAGCTCTCGGTGGTAGGGATCACACAGTGTCACAAGGAGTCGATTCCCTTCTCTGAACGTCCAGGAGGTCTGCGTATGGCCGTGGGCTTTGGTGTTCGGCTTCTGCCGCGACTGTGTGCGGCGCTGTTGTGCCTTACGGTTGCGTGGATCCATGTTCAAGACCAGGGCGGCTTCCCCGGTAACAGGACACCGCGTTACGTAGGTGTTGGCTACTACCTGCTGGAGGCCGCCGGCCTCCTCGGCGCTGTGTTGCTGATTGCAGCCAGGCCGGGACGGGTCCTAAGTGAGGGTTGGCTGCTCGCCGCGGGCGTGGGGATCTGCCCCCTTGTCGGGTATCTGCTCTCCCGTGGTCCTGGCCTGCCGGACTACAGCGAAGACCGGGGAAACTGGCTGGAGCCACTCGGTCTGGCCAGCCTCGCCGTGGAAGGGGCACTGGTGATTCTGGCCTTGACAGTGGTGGTGAAGAGCAGCCGCTCACTGCTGCGCTTTCACCGCGGTTAGATCCATCGTGAGCCGATGATCGATCCTCGTCGTGATGCACTTTTCCCGGCCGGTGGGGACCGTACCGCATGCTCCTTCAGGTAGTGGGGATCCGGCGCCGTGCCCGTGCCCCTCCGGCGAGCCGCCCATCATCCGCAGCCCGTAGTACTTCCGGTAGATGCTCAGGATCGGGACGATCAGCAGGGCAGACGAACGAGGTGTCGTGGCCACCAACGGGGCGATCAGCGGCCCCCACGGCTTGGCGGCGAGGGGGTGCCTGCTGAAGACGAAGGCGCGCCAGAAGGAGTCAGGGATCCAGGCGGCGACTGCCCCGGCGCTCAGCAGCCTGCCGGCTCCGGTCAGCGGTAGTTGCCGGTGTGGCCGACGCTGTAGCGGCCGGGCTGGGGGAAGTAGGTCAGGCCGTGCGGGTTGGCGCCGACGCGGATGCGGGCGAGCAGATGGCCGTCTTTGGTGGAGAAGACGTAGACCTGGTCGGTGTTGCGCCCGGAGAGCCACAGCTGGCTGCCGTCGGCGCTGACGCTGCCCATGTCGGGGGATCCGCCGCCGGGAATGGTCCAGGTGCTGGTGACCTTGCGGGTGGCTGGATCGACAACGCTCACCGATCCGTCGTTGCGGTTGGAGACATACAGCCGTCTGCCGTCTCGGCTCGGGTAGATGCCATGCGTGCCGGCGCCGGTGGCGATGAAGCCTTCGGCCTTCATCGTCGCTCCGTCGACGACGACCAGCCCGCCCCTGGCGAACGACGCCGCATAGAAGGTGCGTCCGTCCGGTCCGAGCCGGATGTCCTGGGGTACGACGTGCCGGCCGAGGCGGACGTCGTCGAGGAGCCGCAGCGTCTTGGTGTCGTATTTGAGCAACTGGCCGGAGAACTCGCAGGTGGTGAGGAAGTAGGTGCCGTCCGCGGAGAAGTCCGCGTGGTTGAGGCCCCGGCAGGGAACCGCGACGGTGCGCCGCAGCTTCATGGTGTGGGGATCCAAGACCTCGATGCGGTTGCGGCGCTCGGCGAAGGCCAGGGCGCTGCTGCCGTCGGGCGTGAAGTACAGGTTGTAGGGCGCGCTGACCGGAACGGGTTTGCCGGGTTTGGCGGTGTGGGGGTTGATGGGGACGAGTTGGTTGCTGCCGCTGGCGTCGACCCACAGCGTCTTCAGATCCCAGGAGGGGGTGACGTGTTGCGGCAGGGCGCCGACCGTGAAGTGGCCGACGATCTTGAAGGTCTTCGGGTCGATGACGGTGACCGTGTCGCGGTCGGGATTGGCCGAGGGGCGTCCTCCGCCCATGCCGGGCTCGCCGCTGTTGGGGACGTACACCAGTTGGGGGTCGCCTGCCACCGCTGGGCTGAACATTCCAGCTCCGGCGTACTTGTAGATGCCAGCGACGCCTGCGGCCTGTGCTTTCCGACGGGCGGGCCGATGGCCGGTCACGGCCTGGAGCCACCCGGGGGCGACGATGCTGCGCAGGTCGGCCAGCGGAGGCGGAAGGTGCGGATCACGCCGCGGTCCGTTCCAGCGGCCAGTCGGTGCTGTCGCACCCGAGGGCGTGTGGCTGGAATTCGCGCCGATGCCTGCCGCCAGGGACCCCGCCGCGGCCGTCAGGCCGCAGGCCATAACGGCCCGGAAACCTTGCCGACGCACCGGAGCCTCCCGTTGGGAAACAGGGGGGTTTTCCCCCACAAACGTAAGCAAACGTATGGTTGGCCGCTACCCGACCAGGGGGCGTACGTATCGGAGTGGCCAAGGGTGTCCAGGTGTACCGACGTTCGAATGCAGCCTGTTTTGCCGTGTGCTAATTTTGCTTATGGCAATAGTAAGGGCCGATGGTCGCATTCGCCTGCTTCGTCGGGCGTGTGTCGTTGCCAGGGGAGGGGGACGCATGCTGGTCGAGACGGGTGTGGACCTTGTCGAGTTCATCTGTCCGAAGTGCGGCCATCGGTGCGAGCGGCAGTACGGGGTACGGCACTGTGAGACCCCGAGCGGAGAGGTGCGGGAGTACTTCCAGATCGGGGGCGTGTGGGTACTTCCGCCCTATACCGATACGGGAGCTCCGCGATGCGTGCGGTGCGGACGGCGCGTCGTCGGCAGGCTGAACGGGCGGCGCTGACGGTCCGGTCTGCTGCCTCTTCGGTCACGTGCGTGACGGGCGGTGACCTGCCGGGGGACCTGACCGGTTCCGGCGTGGCGGCTGCGGGTCGGTATGCGAAGGGAGACTGGGGTGCTGCGCAAGGTGAAAGACGTTCCATCGCCGACCGGCCTGCGCCGCCTGCTGGTGCGCGCCCCCATCCGCCTGTACCACTGGCATCTGGGATGGCTGTTCGGACAGCGGTTCGTGCTCCTCACCCACACCGGGCGCCTGACTGGTCAACAGCGTCAGGTCCTGCTGGAAGTCGCCGGACGCGACTGCGAAACCGACGCCTATCTGGTGGCCTCCGGGTTCGGTGTCAACGCTCAGTGGTATCGCAACGTGCGCCAGGACCCCGCCGTCACCATCCGAGTGGGCCGGCGGCGAGCGGCGGCAGTAGCAGCCTTGCTCACGCCCGAAGAGTGCGGCAGCGCAATGGCCGAGTACGCCACGCGCCATCCACGGGCCGCAGCACAGTTGATGCGGGTGTGCGGACTGCAGGTGGACGGCAGCCGCGCGGACTTCTGCCAGGCGGGACGTGATCACATCCGCTTCGTCCGGCTCACCCCGGTCGGCGCGGGGCATTCTGGGCGGCCGTCGGGCGAAGCAGGTATGCGTGGGAGCCGGTGAATGTGATGAGACGGGTCGAAGGGCCGACTGCCGCGTAACCCTGGGACGCTGGTCTTGAGCTTCACGGCTTTGGCGATCTTCCGGTTCCGGACGTTCATTCGCCGGTGCGAACACTGAAGCGCTGAGTATCGAAACTCCGCGCCGGTGACGAGTGTTGGGGTCGCGGGTGGGTGTCGAGCCAGTGGTGGGCGGCGAGCTTGACCCGGTCCTCGACGAGGAACCAGATGACGGCGTAGGCCCAGACGATGCCGGCCAGGCCCCAGCCGAGCGGGGTCATCAGCGCGCCGTAGACGGCGATGAGGGTGGCGATGAGCTGGGTGCCCACCACCGCGCCGAGCAGGACGGGGGCGGGGGCCGGGCGGGACCAGAAGGGTCCGCGGGTGCGGGTGACGAAGATGGTGAGGTGTCCGGAGACGGACAGCTTGAGGTAGATCAGGGTGCGGATGAGATCCCGGCTCAGGCCGAAGACCTGGTCGGCGAGGGCGAAGAGGAGGAAGGTCTCGGCGACGCCCATCAGCCCCAGTGCGGTGGCCACGGTCAGCACGGTGCGCATGTCCCAGGCGGCGGGCCGGGGCGAGCCGCGGACGTGGTCGTAGGCGATGGACAGGATCGCTCCATCGTTGAGGAGCGCCAGGAAGACGATCATGATGGGGGTGACGGGGAAGAAGTTGACCGCGACGATCGCCAGAGTGATCAGCAGCAGGACCCGGATGGTCTCGGCGATGCGGTAGGTGGCGTAACTGGTCATCCGGGCGAAGATCTCGCGCGCTTGCCGGATGGCGTCGACGATGACCGACAGACCAGGGGCGAGCAGGACGACGTCGGCGGCGGACCGGGCGGCATCGGTGGCGCCGGCGACCGCGATGCCGGCGTCGGCCTGCTTCAGCGCCGGCGCGTCGTTGACGCCGTCGCCGGTCATGCCCACGATGTGGCCGCCGGCCTGCAGCAGCTTGACGATGCGGTATTTGTGCTCCGGGAAGACCTGGGCGAAACCGTCGGCGGCCTCCACCCGTTCGGCCAGTTCCGCGTCGTCGTGCAGTGGTGTGTCCGACGGGGCAGTGTCGAGGACGGTTGCGTCGAGGATCTGTTCGCCCAGGCCGATCCGGTGGGCGATCTCCCGGCCGATAGCGATCTGGTCGCCGGTGACCATCTTCACGTCCACGCCGAGGTCGCGGGCGGCGGTGACGGTGGCGGCCGAGTCCTGCCGTGGTGGATCGGCCAGCGGCAGCACGCCGAGCAGCCGCCACGCGTGTGATGCGTCGGTGCGGGCGACCCCGAGGGAGCGGTAGCCGCGGGAGGCGAACTGCGCGACTGCTACGTCTACGTCCTCCGCGGCGGGATCGGCGGCGCACAGGGCCGCGATGACCTGGGGAGCTCCTTTGCTGACCTGATACGTGCTGCCGTCTGCGTCGTCGGCCACGGTGGCCTGGGTGCGTTTGGAGACGGGGTCGAACGGCACGAAGTCCGTGGCCACCTGACGGGGCAGGCTGGCGGCGCGGGCGAGTACGGCGAGGTCGATGGGGTCCTGGTCCTCGGCGCGGGAGGCGAGGGCGGCGGCCGTCAGCAGCTCGTCGGCGGTCACGCCTGGTGCGGTCCAGGGGGTGGCGACCGCCAGGCGGTTCTGGGTGAGGGTTCCGGTCTTGTCCGAGCACAGTACGTCGATGCCGCCCAATTCCTCCACCGCCGGCAGGTGGGAGACCACCGCCTGGCGGCGGGCGAGGTGGCGGGCGCCGACCGCCATGGTCACCGACAGCACCGCAGGCAGCGCTACCGGCACCGAGGCGATCGTGACCACCAGCGCGAACTCCAGGACGGCCAGCACCGGGTTCCCGCGTGCCACGGAGACCACCACGGTGAGCGTCACCAGTCCCAGTGCCAGGACGATGAGGTAGTGGCCGATGCGCAGCACCGCGCGCTGGAAGTGGCTGACCGTCCCGGCGGTCTCCACCAGGGCGGTGGTGCGGCCGAAGTAGCTGGCCGCACCGGTTGCGTACACCAGCGCGTCGGCCTCACCGCGCACCACCACGGCCCCGGAGTACAGCACATCCCCGGCCCCTCGGGTGACCGGTAGCGACTCGCCGGTCAGCGCCGACTGGTCCACTTGCAGCGACACCTCGTCCAGCAGCCGGGCATCGGCCGGGGCGACGTCTCCGAGCCGGATGCGGATCACATCGCCCGGGACCAGCTCCGGCACCGCAACCGTCGTCCACCCCCCGTCCCGCAGGACCCGGGCCGTGGTCGCCAGCCGCTGCTTCAGCGCGGCGATGGCGTTGGCCGCCTGGTGTTCCTCGGCGAAGGCGACCACCCCGTTCATCGCCAGCAGCACCCCGATGATCACAGCGTCGGCCCAGTGCCGCACCGCCAGGGAGAGCATGAGCGCGGCCTCGATCATCCACGGGATCGGCGCCCAGAAGTAGCCGAGGAAGACCAGCAGGGCGTTGCGGTGTTCCTCGGCGATCTCGTTCGGCCCGTAACGCTCCAGACGCACACGCGCCCGATCGCCGGACAGGCCGCCGCGGGAGGCGTCCAGCTCGCTCAGCGCCTCGGGCATCGGCATCCGCGCAAGGTCCGCCGTCGGCATGGCACCGACTTCCCTTCCGCCTCGGCTCATGGGATCGGCCTGTCCTCGGCCCGGCCGGTGGGCGGGCGGTCCCCGAAGACCACCGCGAGCAGTTCGTGCACCCCGTCCTCCAAGGCGCCCTGGCGGACCGCGTCAACCACGCAGCCCCGAACATGCGCTTCGAAAACCGCGCGCCGAGCCCTGACGATCGCGCCCTCGACCGCGGCCAGCTGCTGCAGGACGTCCACGCAGTACCGGTCGCTCTCCAGCATCCGCACGACCGCGTCCAAGTGGCCGCGCGCAGTGCGCAACCGCCGCAGCGCGGCTCGACGCCCCTCCCGGCCGACAGCGCTGTAGGCCAGGGCCGGCCGTCCCAGGAGCTCGCGGGGGGCGCTGCTCATCCCATCACCCGCCATCACGCCACCTCTAACCGCCGAAGGTCCGCTGCGGGCTGGCAGACGGCAGCCCGCAAGGGGCTCGTGAACCAGCAAACCCCCACCCCACCGGGGAGGGGGAGGGCCGACCCGCCCTGGGGGAGGGCCAGAGGACCCGGACCGGGACCGGAGCGTGAGCGCCTCCTCATGCGACTGACACTTCTCGGTGAACGTGCACGTCAGATGGATTCGAGTGGACAAAGCCGTCCCCCGCAAGGTTCGCGCTCGCGTGCAGCGTGTCTTCGGCCGGATGCATCGCCACAAGAACGTCAGTGACTTCCGACAGCGCGGCGATGGCTTCCCGCGCACCCTCGAGGTCGTCGCTCGCCTGCACAACCTTGTCCTCGCCGCATAACCAGACGGTCCAACAGTCCGGTTCGGGCCGCCTGATCACGGCTTTGGGCAGACGCTTTCAGGACGTCGAGACGATGCCGGTGCGATCACCGTGTGACGGTGAAGACATGGACGATGGCACGTCCGCCACTGGGTTGTGGATGCCGGCGGCGGTGACGGCAGTCAGGTGACCGCCGGATTTCAGCGTGTCCAGAACGCCGAGGGTGTCCATCGTCTTGAGCTGCTCGTCTCGAATGCCGTGCAGCAGGACGTGGGTCCCGCGTCGGGCGAGCGAGGTGATGGTGGTCCTCAGGGCGAGCATGCCGGTGGCGTCGGCAGCGGTGACCCTCGACATGGACACAACGATCAACGGGGCCCGGGATTGCTGGACTGGGCGCAAAAGTCGGTCGACGGTGGCGAACAGCAGCGGCCCGTCGATGTCGTACGCACAGACCTGGTCGTCCGGCCGGGCTTGCCATGGGGCTCGGCTGACCGGCAGTGACTCCAGCAGCACGGGTTCGGCGCTGCGTGAGGAGGAGGATTGGGTGCGGGCCGAGCGCACAAGTGTGTGCAGGGCGATCCCCGTGGCCACGGCGATTCCAGAGGCGATGGCGGTGAGAAGGTTGAAGACGAGCGGAGTCGCCGCGGTGACTCCTACCACGGCGGCCTGGCCGCGGTCGGCCTGCGCGAGAGCACGTACGGCGCGAAAGTCGATCAACCGGACCACGGTGGCGATCATCACCCCGGTCAGCGCGGCGCGCGGGATGTCGGCGGTGAGCGGGCCCGCCGCGTAAGCGAGGATCGCGAGTACCGCGCAGTTCACCAAGGATGCCAGGCGCGAGGTAGCCCCGACGCGGGCGTTGACGGCGGTGCGCATCACGGCACCGGTGGCCGGCAACCCCCCGAAGAGCGACACGGTCAGATTGGCCACGCCCTGTCCGAACAACTCTCGGTCACTATCGGGGTGTTCGTCCGCGCCGATTACTTCTGCGGCGGAGAGTGCCATGAGTGACTCGAAGGCCACCAGCACGGCCAGCAGGACCGCCGAGGGCAACAGATCCGGTAGCGAAGAGAGCCTCAGGAAGTGCGGGGAGAAGACGGGCGGACCGGCAGCGACGTGCCCGATGCGCTGCAAGGGGAGGTGTGCCGTTTGAGCCAACGCCGTCGTAGCGACCACGGCAAGGACAGTGAACGGTCCAGGCAGTCGCAACTGGCTCTCGATCAGTCGCACGAGCAGTGCGCCACCTGCGACGGCGACCGTGAGCCAATGCGGATGCGCGACGAAGTGCACGATCGCCTTGACCGCCGTGACGATGGCGAGATCAGCATGCCTGGCGGTCTGGCCCAATGCCATGGGGAGCTGACGCAGGACGATCACGATGGCACAGCCCACCGTGAACCCTTCGACGACCGACACCGGCACGTAGCGCATGAAGCGGCTCACGCCGCTGAGGGCCAGAACGATGAGCAGCACACCGGCCATCAGTCCGACACTGAAGGCCGCTGGCGGGCCATCAGCGCGGACGACGGGCGCCAGGACCACCAACAGGATCCCGGTCGGTCCGGTGACCTGCAGATTCGATCCCCCGAGCACGGCCGCGACGGCTCCAGCCACCACGGCACTGACGATTCCCGCAGAGGCCCCCAGCCCGGAAGCAACACCGAGGCCCAGGGCTGCGGGAAGCGTCGCGATCGCCACGACAACGCCGGCCATGACGTCCTTGCGCGGAGAGCAGCCCATCGACGCGAGGTCGTGCCACGTAGGCCGGACCGCCACCAGCCGCCGGACAACTCGCCACGCAGGGCAGGGGTTTCCATGGCCGGAGCGACTCATTGATGGCCGTCCCTTCCGAACTCCGGGCGCGGGGAAAGGAAGCGCGCGGATACACCGCGAGCGCTGCACAGCTACGGCTCAGTCAGATGACCGGAAAAAATCAGCGTCCGAGACGATCCGTCGCAGATATGAACACCGCAAAGCCCTCCCCAGCCGCTCCAGGATGCGGCACCGCGCCGCTCCAGAAGGAGCCGAGTACGCGGAATCCAAACTCCCGCAGACGAAAGGATGATTCGACCACAGGAGTCCTTTGAAAGCCATGGGCGCTGCGCGCCAAAATTTACGATGGCACACCACATATGCCCATCGCAACCAGCCCGTTGTATTCCGATTATCGGCCCTCAGCGGTGTCCCTTACGCGGGACGGGCACGCGGACTGCAGCGTGGGATCAGGCCGGTTCGGACCAGCGAACGCGGGGCTCGGGCTTCTCCCTGTCGGCTGTCGGCTGTCGGCTGTCGGCTGACGGCGCGGGTTGCCGATGTTCACGAATACCCGGACGCGACCTCCATGCTGGACCCGCGGCGTACGCATGCGTCAGCGACGACTGGCCCGCCCCGTGATCCCTTCTCGGCATCCGTGTAGCCGATGACCCGGTCCCGCAACAGGGCTCGTCGTTCCCTCCATCACCGTGCTGCGGAGGTGGTTGGCCGTAGCGGAAGAAGCTGTTCGCGAGATGGCCCGTGAAGTCGATCAACGGCTCTTGCCGTTGATGTGTCGGACTCTCGTCCTCGCGTCAAGCACATATCGATTGTCTGCGATCCTGCGCGGTGTAGAGCCTCCGAGGTGTACCGACGCTTGCAGCGCACGGTGGCGGCCTGTTGCGTTCAGCTCGGGAAGAGGTGTGCGGCGGTGACGCGCCCGGATCGCAGAGTGCGGATCCGTCGGCCGTCGCAGGATGGGCACTTGGCCTGTGTCAGCGGAGAGGGGACGCGTCGCCCGTCGGTGAAGTACTGGGCGCACAGGTGTCCGGACAGGTTCGTGGCGTGCCGGATTTCGTACTCCTGCTCCCATCCGAACCCGCACCGCAGGCATACGAAGGAATACGCCTCATGCACACTCTGAGCCGTCACGGTCATCACCCCGGCACACCTGAACTCGGGCCTCGCCTGTGGAGCCCTCCTAATCTCATCCTACGATTGCACCGTGCAAAAGTGAAGACCTCGGCACGCCGATCTGCCGGGCCTGCAGGTGCGGGTGGGGGAACACCGGCGATGATCCCAAATGTCCTGCGGGTTCCATGCGTCAGTGGAATGTGCGGCGGGTGCGTTCGCGGAGCCATGGAACCTTGGCGAGTGCGGCTGCAGTGGTGATCACGATGGCCAGGCCGATGAGCATGCCATACAGCGGCGGTCCTGGCCGGGCTATGCCGGAGGTGATCATCAAGGCGGTTGCGGCGGCCGGCGGGTGGTCGGCATTGAGGGCGACGAGGGCGAGCAGTGTCAGGCCGACGGCCAGAGCTTGGGCGCCGATCTGCGGCAGGCTGTCGGCGCCCTGCTGAGCGATGGAGGGGCGGCTCCACAGACCGAAGGCGGCTAGGCAGGCCAGTCCGCAGACGGTTGCCGCCAGGTGGCCCAGTGCGGCGCAGCGTACCTGGGCGGCTTCGGTGTCCGGGTGCGCCAGCAAGAGATACCCGGTGGGGCCGACCGTGGTGGTCAGCAGGATCAGACCGATGATGTGGCCGATCATGCCGGCGGCGGCGAGCAGCCCGGCGGAGAGAATCAGTAGCCGTCCACCGACCAACAGGCGTGTACTGAGAGCCTGCGGGCCGGCGGGATGCCCGGAGGCGGCAGATCGACGCAGGGCGCGGCCGATTTCACCCGGTCCCGGCGTCCGGCACGGCGGGTTGCTCTGCCTGCGGTGGACAGCGCTCATGGTGACGGTTCAGGTCGGCCGCGCATCCGGCGGTGTGACCGACGGTCCCTCGAATCAACGTTTTGCCTTGTGCCATGTTTGCCTATGGCAATAATAGTCGCCAGGCGGACGTCGGTGCGATTGCGTCGGGCCTCAGCAGCGTCGGCATCGGGGTGTCCAGTATCGGACCCTCCCGTGGCCGGTCTGGTGCGCGTCGCGCGCTATGTCGTCCGGGTCCGGTTCGAGACGCGCTGGCGCTGCGATGTCTGCGCAGAAGGGGGTGGTGGTTGTGTCCGCTGTGTCTACCGACGTCGAGTTGTCAGGGCTGCGTCGTGTGCTGATGCGGGCTCCGGTCCGCCTGTATCGCTGGCACCTGGGCCGGCTGCTCGGTGAGCGGTTCCTGCTGCTCACCCATATCAGTCGTCTGAACGGTCAACGGCGGCATGCCCTCCTCGAAGTCGCCGCACACGACCCGCGGTCGGACACCTACACGGTGGCCTGCGGGCGAGGGACCTCGACGCCGTGGTACCTCGACGTCCAGCAGGACCCAGCCGTCACCATCCGAGTCGGTGGCCGCCGCGCCGCAGCCGTCGCCCAGCCGCTCACCCCCGAGCAGTCCGGCCGCGCCATGCGCGCGTATGCCCGCAGCCACCCGCAGGCCGCCCTGCAGATGTTGCGCGCCAGCGGCAGGCGCACGGATGCGGGCCACGCAGATTGTTACCAGGCCGGACGCGACCACATCCCTTTCGTGCAGATCACGCCTCTCCTGCCGCGACGTTGGTGACCTACGTCACTCGCCCGTCGGCGAGCCGACCGATCCACGCGTGGAGCCGCCGTGCGACGCAGCGCGAGGGCCGTGCGCTTGTACGAGAAGTACGGCCGCCTTCAGTGGTCGGAAACGCGGGCTTGAAGATGGACCAGCCCGGCCACGCCGAATTGCAGGATGAGCGGCAGTGTGTGGTCGGCCGTGATGCCCCGGACCTGGTGGAACAGGATGCGCGGCCCCGGACCGCCAAAGGTGGTGGTGCTTGCGGGCTGCAGCAGGATCCCGGAGGTGGTCATGGAGCCGTTGACCGCGCTGCCGCCCTGGAGAGTGGCCCTGGCTCCGCCAGGAGCGGCGACCATGTCCAGGTGTTCGGGGACGCCGCCGCCGTTGCGGATGGTCATGGTCACCTCGCCGGTCCCGGTGGCGTCCAGGTGCGCGACCGCGTCGGTGATGTGCAGGTCGATTCCGGGCGCGGTCGCGTCGATGCGTCCCGGTGTGGTGGGGGCGCTCGTGGAGCCGCCGGTGGACGTGGTCGGTGCTGTCGGTTCGCTCGAGTTGCCGGAGCAGGCAGCCGCGAGTACGGCGAGGGTTGCCGAGACGGCGGCGGTGCGGAGGGTTCGGGCGGGGATGCCGTGGCACATCATCTTTGCATTATGCGAATATGCATCGGCGGCCTTGCATCCACCCCCTGCCATGCGGCCACATCCGGGACGGCGAAAGCCGGGCGGCGATCACCAGCCGACGTCGAGGGAGGGTTTGACGTGCGCTGGTGGCTCCCCGCCGGCTTGGGTGAATGCGTTGAGCGCTTCGATCAGGCCAGCGCGCTGGTCGGACGGCATGGCGGCGACGATGCGGGCGATCTCGTCCCGGCGGTGTTCGGTGGCCTGGTGGACGACGCGTCGTCCGGCATCGGTGAGGTCGATCAGGATCTCTCGCCGGTTGGCCGGGTTGGCCGTGCGGGCCAGCATTCCGGCGCCGACGAGCCGGTCGACCATGCGCATGGCGGTCGACGGGATGACGTCGAGGTGCTCGCCGAGCCGGGAGATGTTCATCGCGCCGCGGCTGTCGAGGACGACGAGCATGCGGAATTGCGGCAGTGTCAGTGCCTCTTCGACCGACGCGAGAGAGCGCGCGGAGACCGCCACGAGCAGGCGGGATGCGGTCAGGACGGCGGTGACCACCTCGTCCGCACCGGCGGGGCTGGAGCGGGCTTCATCGGGGGTTGAGGGGGTCGTGAGGGGTGGGCGCTTCGGCATGAGCACCTTTCTACCTCCTGTCCACAGCCTCGCCGCAGGCCGCGAGCCGCAGCGTCTCACATGGTGAGCGTCCCTTGCATAGGACAATAGTAGGTCTTGCATACTGCAAAATATGATGAGCCGACCAGGATCGACCACCAAACCCACCACTGCTTCCATACCCGGCACCGCGCCCGCCGTGCGGCGTGGCCTGCCCGCCGCCCTGGCCACGCTGCGGGAGGCGAAGAGCGGCCTGCTGGCAATGGCCCTGCTCGTCGGGGCCGTCGCGGGCGTCGGGGCGATCGTCTTCCGTTGGCTGATCAAGACCTTCACCTCCCTGCTGTCCGGTCACGCTGACTACTCAGCGGTGAGCGGGCATCCGGCCAATGGGCACGTGCCCTGGCTGGGCCCCTGGTTCGTGCTGGCGGCGCCCGTGCTGGCGGGGCTGGCGTACGGGCCGCTGGTGCAGCGTTTCGCCCGCGAGGCGCGCGGCCACGGGGTGCCCGAAGTGATGTACGCGGTCGCCCGGCGCGGCGGACGGATCGCCCCGCAGGTCGCGATCGTCAAGTCGCTCGCCTCCGCACTGTGCATCGGCGGCGGCGGATCGGTCGGTCGCGAGGGGCCGATCGTGCAGATCGGCTCCGCCTTCGGCTCCACGCTCGGCCGCGTGGTCAAGGTGGCCGAGGACCGGATGCGAGTGCTCGTCGCCTGCGGCGCCGCCGGCGGCATCGCGGCCACCTTCAACGCCCCACTGGCCGGGGTGTTCTTCGCGATGGAGCTGATCCTGCGCGACTTCACCGCAGAATCCTTCGGCATGGTCGTCCTCGCCTCGGTCACCGCGTCCGTGATCGGCCGGGCCGCCTTCGGCAACACCCCCTTCCTCCACCTGCCGCCCTTCACGGTCCACAACCTCGCCGACTACCTGCTCTTCGCTCTCCTCGGCGTGATCGCAGGTGCCGTCGGTGTCGCCTTCACCCGCATCCTGTACTGGATCGAGGACGCCTGCGACTTCGCCTGGCGCTGGCCGGAATGGGCCCGCCCCGCCGTCGGCGGACTGCTGCTCGGCGGGTTGCTCTTGGTGCTGCCGCAGATGTACGGCGTCGGCTACCCCGTGCTGGAGAACGCCGTCGCCGGCAAGTACGTGATCGGCTTCCTGATCGTCCTGCTCGTCGGCAAGATCGTCGCCACCAGCCTGACCATCGGCATCGGCGGCTCCGGCGGCGTCTTCGCACCCTCGCTCTTCATGGGCGCCATGCTCGGCTCCGCCTTCGGCGCCACCGCCCACGACCTTGCGCCCGGCATTACGGGGCAGCCCGGGGCATACGCCCTGATCGGCATGGGCGCCGTCTTCGCCGGAGCCGCCCGCGCCCCGATCACCGCCGTGATCATCATGTTCGAGCTCACCGGCGAATACTCGATCATCCTGCCGCTGATGACCGCCATCGTCCTCGCCACCGGCATCAGCCGCACCCTGTCCCGCGACACCATCTACACCCTCAAGCTGCGCCGCCGCGGCATCGACATCGACCACACCCCCGCCACCGCACCGCTCGCCGGCATCACGGTGGGCGCGGTGATGGAACCGGTCCCGGCAACGCTGCCCGAGACCCACTCGTCAACGCGGCCGACGCCCTGGCCCGTTCACCCCACGGCGTGCTGCCCGTCCTCGCTACCGACGGCACCTACCTGGGCACGGCCACCGCACGCACCACCGCCGAAACCCTCGCCGACGGCGCTCACGACACCACCACCGTGGCCACCATCACCCACCTGCCCAAGCCCGTCACCACCGGCACGGGCGTCTCCGAAGCGCTCGACGCCCTCGTCTGCGCCGACGGCGCGGGGCTGCCCGTCCTCGACGAGGCCCGCACCCGCCTCCTCGGCTGGATCACCCACCAGTCCGTTCTCACAGCCCTCCACAACGGCGCGAAGCACACTCCGCGGAAGCAGACAATGCCGAAGCGGACAGCACAGTCGATGCCCTCCTGATGAGGCAGACGGCCGCGGTCACGGCCGTACGGCGCCGACCGCGGGCGACGTATCGCCTCGCGTAGTACGGTGCCTTCGACCCGCATGATCCCAATGTCGTCGCGAGGCATGTGATGAACAGTCACACCACCTGGGCCAGTCGGCTGCCGACGCACTGGACGCCGCGCCTGTCGGTGACCCGGCAGCGCGGCGGCCGGCCGCAGGCGTGGTGGGGCGGTCTGGGCCTGGTCGTGGTGACGGTCGGCGCGGCGATGGCGGTATTCGGCATCTTCCCGGTGGACATCCACGGGCCGCTGCACTACATGGGAGTCATGGACCCGTTGTGCGGCGCGACACGCTCGGTCGTGTCGACGTTCCGTGGGCAGTGGGCCACCGCATGGCGCTACAACCCCCTGGGCTTGCCGGTGGCCGCGCTGGCCGTAGCGGGCGTGCTGCGCTACCTGTACGGTGCCGTGACCGGCGACTGGCTCGTGGTGCAGCTGCGCCCCGGACGACTGGGATGGATCGTACTGCTGGCCGGGCTCGTCGCGCTCCAGATCCGCCAGCAGGGGCGAGCAGATCTGCTGATGTCCTCCGGGCTGCGCTGATCGCCCGGCGGGATCAACCGCCGGACGGCCTACGTGCGTTCAGCCAGCTGTAGGCGGCGAGCTTGACCCGATCCGCAACGAGCAACCAGATCAGGCATAACCCCAGACGGCCGCGGCCCAGGTCCGGCCGAGCGGCGTCATGAGCGCGCCGTAGACGGCGATGCAGGTGGCGACGAGCTGGGCGCCGACTACGGCACCGAGCAGGACACGAGCAGGGACCGGGCGAGTGGTCGACGTCGCTAGTTTCATTACGGACCACAGCGGAATGGTCGTGAGATGCGGCTGAGGCGTGAGGGGCCGTAAGGCCCATCGGGGGCAGATGCATGGGTCGTTCGACCCGAGCAGTTCGACGTCCTTGGCCGCTTCCGACCGTGGCAACAGCAGGAGCAGCCCGAGGAATCCGAAGACCAGGTAGACCACGCGCAATGCCATGGAGCCCGAGCGTGTCATGAGGACTTGGAGCTGCAAGGCGCCAGATCAGGGCCATGAGCGTGACTTTTGGCACCGCACATGGGCGAAGTGCAGTCGCCTTGATTTCCCGGTCTTCATGGGGCGGACCCGGTGTCACCCGTATGTGTCATCCCTTTTCTGATGCACCGTCGGCGATGACGTTTTTCTGTGAGCCTGGCGCTTGTGGGTGCTCATGATGACGCTGGCGGGCAATGTGGTGGCACGGGTGATGCTGCCGGAAGTCGGCCGCTGTCCTTGAGGTTTGAGATCTGCGTGGTCGAGGCTCAGAAGGACAGGGCGGAAGCGGAGGCTTTGGCCCGGCAGCAGGCCGCTGCGATCCCTGATGTGCTTCTCTGGGTCGCAGAGCATTCGGGGCGGGCAGCTGCGCCAGAGGCGCGTGCGGGGGATGAGGCTAGCTCGGCATCCCGAGAAGCCGACTGCCAAGCGCCGTGTTCGCACCGACCGGATGGTGGATCCGTGTGATCAGGGATTATCACAGAGTGTGGCCCCGGTGCAAGCCCCAGTTACCCCTATGACTCGAACCTGCGGCGGCCGCAGAAGGCAGGAATGCCCCCTGATCTGCTCTCCCACCTGCGGTAATGCGTTTCGGCGCGCATTGATCTTCAAAGCGGACTCTGCAGCTCATCGCACTCATCGGTAGGGGCGCCGGTAGTTCAGACGGCCGCTCTGACCTGTGGAAACACGGTCAGTAATCGTTGTGCCCCCGGCAGGAGCCAGAAAACATGGCTGGTCGTGCACGCGGCGTTGACCTGCGGATTCGTGCGCGGGTGGGCGTGGCGGGACGGACGCGGCTGGTACCGCTTCAGCCAAACGGGTAATGCGTGGTGCGGCGCGCGGGCTCGAATCCCCGGCGGGGAACCCAGAACATGGGAATCCGCAAAACCGCATTGTCAGCGGGGGCGCGGGCTGGTCATTCGGGCGGGTGTCCGATTGAGGCGGTAGCGGGTTGGCGCCAGCACACGTTTGGTCGCGATCCGTAGACGGTTCTGCAGATCCGCGCGGCTTCACTATTGGGAGCCCAGTGGCCGAGGTCGATGCCGAGCGTGCACATGCCGTGGCGTGGGGCGTGCATCCCCGCGGGGCGGAGCTCGGGTCGTGCTGCGGGATGCGACGTTCCCATCAGAACGGGCACACTGCAGCGTTCATCGAAGCTCAGCGGCGTCTCGTCCAGTACGGCGGTCGGACTGCCACCGCGACCTTCACGCTGACACGCATTCACGATCGTGACGGGCAGACCGATCCCGGTCATGACGTTGGCATCGGACACGGAAGCGATCGTAGTGCGCATGCACTTCTGCAGGGTCCGCAAGGACAACACCGCTGACATGCCGACGGGCGGGCTGATCGCCGTGCCGTCGGAACCGGCGGCACTCGTTCGGTCACTGCACACATTGATGTACGCAACTCCAGGATGCCATTCCGATCGCAAGAGGAAACACAAGGATGCCGTTCAATCGCGACTTCATCAGCCGTTCGTGGAAGGCCGACCATATCTATGAAGTCAGCCGGGAGAAGGTCCGAGAATACGCTGTGGCTATCGACGAGATGCATCCCGCCTATATCGATGAGAAGGCCGCTGCAGCACTCGGGCACCCGGCCCCATACGCACCGTCGACCTTCGCCACCACACTGTGCCGTCGAACGCGCCCGTGCCGCTGTCCTGAAGTTGACCGTGCCCCCTGGCCCTTTCCGCTACGTTGAAGGGAGAGTCGACGGTGCGGGCTGGAGGCCGACGGGGGTGCCATGACGCAGACGGTCGGGACCGGTGTCCGGGGTGCGGGCAGCGGTGCGGGGGCTGGGCCGGGGCGAGTCGGGCGGGCGAGTGCGGGACGTGTGGAGGGCGGGCTCGTCGTGGTGCCCGCGGGCGGTGCGCTCGCCGCGTGCGCTTATCTGGCCGCCGTCGAGTTCCGCGCCAGTACGCCGGTGCAGGGAGCGCTCGCCGCGGGTGCGGTGGCGGTGTGGACGGTGGTGCTCGCGTGGGCGGTGCGGCGGATGCTGGTCCCGGTCGCCCTGGCCGTGGGGACGGAGGGCCTCGAACTGCGCCACGGGGTGCGGCGCTTACGCCTGCCGTGGGACGCAGTGGAGGCACTGTGCCTGCTGCCGGTGCCGCGCGCCGTGCCCAGTAGGTCCGCACCGCGCCGGCCGAGCCTGCTGCTGGTGCGGACGTACGCCGGCTGCCCGGACAGGATACGGAGCCGCGGCGGCCTGCGCTGGTCGGCGCAGTGGCGGGGCGTCATGTTCGATCTGCGCCCGCTGGACCTCACCGCCGAACGCCTCGACGAGCTCATGGTGCGTCACACGCATGGGCGTTGGTGCCGTGCGGCGCGCCTGCCCGCCGAAGGCACGGGCAGCGTGACCGTGATCGGCGAACTGCAGTCCTGGCCGGCGCTCGCGCTGTTCAAGCTCAGGCCGGTGCTCGCGGTCGCCGGTGCCGTGATCGTCTCCGGGTGCTCCGGCGGCTACGACCGCGGCGTCGCGACCACGCTCGGTACGGCTGCCGCCGGAATCGTCGTCGGCGTGACCGGCGGGTCATGGTTGAGTAAGCGCCTCGCCCATCCCTGCGCGCTCTCCGTCGACGCGCGGGGTCTGCGTCTGACCGTCGGCGGAGCCGAACGCGTCCTGTCGCGCACCGAGGTGGCCGCGGTCGAGGTCGGGCGCAACCCCTTCGTGCCCGTCCCGGAGCAGAAGCGGGCCACGGCGGTCCTCGCGCGCCTCGCGCCCGGCGCAGGCCGGCCCGCCCCGCTGCCGTACCGTCGCTTCCCGTACCAGGAGGCGCAACGGACCATCGAGGTCGTGCCGCTGCACACGCCGCACCGCGAGTACCGGCACGGCCTGTTCGCCTACGCGGAGCAAGTTGCGGACGCGCTGGGCAGGTTCGAGCACGAGCGACCGGCCCCGGCGCGGGACGGGAGCGTGGCGGCGGAGGCCGTGACACTGCGGGTGTCCCAGGCCCCCGGGTCGGTCCACCGCACCGTCGCGTCGGCGCTGCGGGCCGCACCGGGCGGTCGGCCGGTCCGGGTGCTGATCGAACCTGGCCGCTACGCGGAGGCGCTCACCCTCTCCGGCACGGTCGAGCTGTGCGCGGCGCAGGGGCCGGACACGGCCGTTATCGAGACGACGGAGCAGGTGACCCTCGAGTGCACCGGACAGGTCACCCTCGACGCCCTGCGCATCGTCAACCACGGCTCGGCTGCCGTGAGCGCCACCGGCAGCCTTGAGTTGCGCGGCTGCACCCTCGATGCGCTGGGCGAGTTCGCGGTGCGGGCGCTGCGCGGCGCCGAGGTGAGCATGAGCCAGTGCGAGGTCCGCGCGGGCCGCGTCGAACTGACCGGCGCTCGCGGGACGTTGGAGCGCAGCCGTTTCCGGGACGCCAAGGAGGATGCGGTCCTCCTCAAGGAGCGCGCCCACGCCGGCATCACGGAGTGCACGGTGATTGAGAGCCGTGGCCACGGCATCCGTGTGCTCGCCTCGACCGCGCGGATCGAGGGATGCGAACTGCGCCGGACCGGTCGGGCGTCGCTCGCCATCGGCGACCACTCCGAGGCCGATGTGCTGCGCTGCACCGTCGTCGAGAGCCACACCACCGGGGTTTCCTACTACGACCAGGCGCGCGGCACCGTACAGGACACCACCGTCACCGGTGCGAGGGACGGTGCGTACATCGCCCGGGGCGCCGATCCGGTGGTCCGCGACTGCCGGTTCGAGGGCTGCCGGGCCACCGGGGTCAGCATCGAGGGGCAGGGGCTGGGACGACTGGAGGACTGCCATGTGGAAGAGGCCGGGGAGACCGGCGTCAGCCTTGCCGACGGTGCGGGCCCCACGCTGCACGGCTGCCGGGTCGTGGGCGGCCGCAACGGAGTCATGGTGCACAAGTCCCGTGGCACCTTCACCGATCTGGAGGTCCGTGGCCAGTCCGCCAACGCTGTCCTGGTCCGCGAGGAGTCGTCGGTACAGCTGCGCGGCGCGCGCCTGGGGCAGTGTGACAGCGGGCTGGTGGCGCGCGGCAGTGGAGTGACCATCCAGCTCGCCGACGTCACGGTCACGGACGTGGCCAACTCGGGGGTGGCGCTGGAGAACACGGCGCGGGTGACAGCGGAGCGCATCACCGTTGAGCGGGCCAGGCTCTTCGGCTTCAACTGCCGTGACGATAGCCATCTGACGGTCCGTGAGTGCGTGGTGACCGAGGCGGGCGAGGCCGGTATGCTCACCGTCAAGGGCGCCGTCGTGGAGGCCGACCTGCTGACCGTCTCCGACTCCCGGGGGTCCGGCGTCGTCGGCCGGGACACCAGCCGCCTGACCGTCTCGCGCGCGCGGCTGCGCGGCGGCGAGAACGATGGCATACGCCTCGACCCGTCGGTGGTCGGCCGCTTCGAGGACTGCGAGGTGACCGCCTACCAGGGCGAGGCGGTCGCCGGGAACGACCGGGTGGTGATGACGGACGTCCGCACCGGCGCGACGGCCGAGGACGCGCGCGAGCCCGAGGCGGGGCCGCTCGCGGAACTACACGGCATGATCGGCCTGGAGTCCGCCAAGCGGCAGGTCGCCGTCCAGGTCGACCTGCTCAGGCTGGCCCGGTGGCGTGCGGAGGTCGATCTCCCGGCACCGCCGACCGCCCGGCATCTCGTCTTCTCCGGGCCGCCGGGGACCGGCAAGACGACCGTCGCCCGGCTCTACGGGCAGATTCTCGCCGCGCTCGGAGCGTTGAAGAACGGTCATGTCGTCGAGGTCGCCCGTGGTGACCTGGTCGGCGAGTACCTCGGGCACACCGCCCAGAAGACCCAGAAGGTCTTCGCCCGGGCCCGCGGCGGCGTGCTGTTCATCGACGAGGCGTACAGCCTCGCGCGGCGGTTCGGAGTCGGCTCGGACTTCGGGCAGGAGGCCATCGACGTACTGACCAAGCTGATGGAGGACCATCGCGAGGACGTCGTCGTGATCGCGGCGGGCTACACCGAGGAGATGCGCACCTTCCTTGAGTCCAACCCGGGCCTGCGCTCCCGCTTCTCACGCACCCTGGAGTTCCGCGCGTACGACGCGGCCGAACTGACCGAGATCGTCCGGCTCCAGGCAGGCAGACACGCCTACCGTCTCGCCCCGGAGGTCGTACCGCTGCTCACCGAGCGCTTCGGGAAGCGGCAGCGCAGGGGTGACGCCGCCAACGCGCGGGACGCCCGCAATCTGCTGGAGGCCATGGTGGAACGCCAGGCGGCCCGCCTCGCCGGAGGCAGCGCACCGACCCGGGACGATCTCGTCCTGCTGATCGCCGACGACCTTCCCGGAGCGGATGCCTGATGACGGCCGAGGACGCCGAGAAGCCCGAAGGTCCAGGAAATGCGCAGGATGTCGCGACACCGGCCGAGCGCGCCATCCTGGAGCAGGTAGGGCGGGTGGACGCAAACCCCGGCGTCCTCGGATGGTTCCTCGGCCCGGAGGCGGCCGCGGCCGCCGACGAGGTGCGCGCCGGCGTCATGCTGCCCGACGGGCGCGCACGGGCACCCGCGGTCTACGCGCTCGCGTACCACCACTGGTGCCGTTATCTCGCCGCAGACGCCAACGACCCGGCGGCGCTCGGCGATGCGCTGCTGTGCTTCAGCGGCATCCACGAGAACGCTCCCGAGGAGGTGCCGCCCGCCCTGCGGCCCGTCCTCGCCACGCTCTACGACGAGCCCGACGGCGCCGGCACCGATCCCGGCCATGCCTACGAGGCAGCCGTCGGGCTGATGACGCTCTACCAGGCGCGCCGCCACACCCCGATCCTCGTCGCCGCCGAGCGGCTGCTGCGCCATGCGGTCGCCGGCTTCCCAGTGGCCAGCACCGACCAGGGCACCTGCCTGTCCAACCTGGGGCTCGTCCGGCTCTATGCCTTCCAGGAGGGGGCAGGGTACAAAGCGCTCGCCGAGGCCGTCGAGCACAGCCGTGCGGCCGTGGCCGCTGCGCCCGGCCCACAGGCCGAACAGTCCCGCAGACGCGGCAACTTGGGCTTGGTCCTCCGGCACTGGGCAGAGGCGACCTCGGACACTGCTGCGACGAGGGAGAGTCTGTCGGAGCTACGGCTTGCGATGCGGCTGAGCACCCCGGAGGACCCCCACCACACCGTGTTCCTCGGCACGTTGGGCTCGGCCCTCTCCCACGCCGCCGCCCGACTCGATGACGCGGACCTGCTGCCCGAGGCCGTCGACCTGCTGCGCCAGTCCGTCGCGGCCTCGGACCCCGCCGGGCCGCCGCACGCATCCCACCTCGCCGACCTGGGCACCGCCCTGGTCATGCTCGCCCTCGCGGACAACCGGCCCGAGCTGTACGGCGAGGGCGTCGAGACCTGCCGCCGGGCCGCCGACGCGGCGCCCAACCCGGTCGAGCGCGCCATGTACCTCACCAATCTCGGCCTGGTTCTGAGGAGCCACTGGACGCGCAGCGGTGACCCCGGCGCCCTGGACGACGCGGAGGAGGCCGTACGCGCCGCCGTCGCCGCGCTCCCACCCGGCCACCCGACGCTCACGAAGGCCGTCTTCGTCCTGTCCGGTGTGCTGCGCGCGCGCCATGTGGCGAGCGGCCGCCTCGCCGACATGGCGGAGGCCGTTGCCCTCGCCCGGCAGGCGCTGGACGCCACACCGGCGCGGGACCTCAGCCAGCGGGCCGCCCGCGGCACCGAACTCGCCGATCTGCAGCGGCTGTACGCCCTGGCGGCGGGCACCCCCGGCGCGCTCGATGAACCATTGGCCCTGTTGCGCGGCCTCGAACAGGAGCTTGCGGAGCCTTCCGCCGAGCGGGCCCGCGTCCTGTTCGCGCTCGCGCGCTGTCTGGAGCACGCCGGGCGGGGCGGTGACGCCAGCGCTGTCGCGGGAGACGGCTTCGCAGCGGATGACGGTGCCGGGCCGGGCGGCGGTGCGCATGGGGAAGCGGACGAGGCGATCGACCGGTTCCGGGAATGTCTTGCGCTGCCGCTCCCGCAGGGCGGATTCGAAGCCGAGGTGCGCTTCGCCTTCGGGACGGCACTCACCCGCCGCGCCCGTTCCGGCGACCAGGCCGCGTGGCGGCAGGCGACGGACCAGATGCGCCAGGGTCTCGCGCTGCTCGACGCCGACGACTCGCGGCGTTCCGAGTATCTCTCCGATTTCGCCGCCATCTGCTCGCGGCGCGCCACGACCACCGGTGACATCGCCCTGCACGAGGAGGCCGTGCGCCTGTGCAGGGAGGCAGCGGCGTGCGTGCCGGCCGGCAGTCCGTCGGAGGGTGCCGTGCGCCGGTCGAACCTCGGCGCCACTCTGGCGACCGTCGCCCGCCGCACCGGCGACGCCGGCCTGCTGGCCGAGGCGGTGCAGGCACACCGCGACGCCGTCACCATGACTCCGGCCGAGGACCACTACCGCGTGCACCGCCTGGGCAACCTCGGCGACGCCCTGCAGAACCTCGCCGAGATCCTTTCCGACCCCAGCCTGCTCGAAGAGGCCATCACGGCGCTGCGCGAGGCGGTGTCGGCGTCCGCCGCGAACACCCCCGGCCGGGCCGACTGCCTCACCCGCCTCGGCCACGCGCTGCGCTCGCTGAGCCGCTTCACCGGCGATCCGGCGCCGCTGGAGGAGGCCGTCCGAGTCCACCGCAAGGCGGTCGCCGCGTTCCCCGCGGCACCGCCGCCCAGGGCGCTCGTCGGACTCGCCAACAGCCTCTCGGACCGCTACCAGCACACCCGCGAGGCCCGCCTGCGGGACGAGGCTGTGGAACTGCTCCATGCTGCCCGCGCGGCCGTCCCGGACGGCTCAGACGACAAAAGCGCCGTCCTCACCAGCCTCGGTCACCTCGAGTGGGGCCGCGCCCGCGACTCAGGGCTCGACACCCTCATGGACGAAGCCCTCGCCACCCTCCGCGACGCCGCTGCCGCCGTGGCCTCGGAGCACGTGGGTCACGGCATGGCGCTCACCAACCTGGCCATGGCGCTCATGGAGCGCTCGCAGCTCAGCGGCGACCGCACCTGGCAGGCCGAGGCCGTGGCCGTGCTGCGCCGCGCCCTGGCCGAGACCCCGCGGACCTCCTTCGAACGGGCAACGCGCTTGAGCAACCTCGCCGCGGCACTGCGCGGTTGGTACGCCATCAGCGAAGACCCGGCAGCCGCCGACGAGGCGGCCGCACTGCTGCGCGAGGCTTCCTCGATACAGGGCGGCGAGCACATCGGCCCCGAGCTGGCTGAACTCAACCTCGGCGTCCTGCTGTACAGCCGCGCGGTGACGGACCAGGACCCACAGGGCGCGGCGGAGGCCCGGCGTGTCCTGGAGGAGGCGCTGGCCACGCTCGGCGACGGGCACCCCCGACGCGCCTTCGGCCTGTCCAACCTCGCCATCGCCTGCCTGGGCTGCGTACAGCTCGCCGACGACAAGACCGGACCGGCCGCCCGCGAGGCATTGCACCGGGCGGTCACGGCCGCTAGGGAAGCCCTCACCCGCATGCCCGAGGACTCCCCGGACCAGCCCAGCACGCTGTGGATCCTCGCCGAGGCACAGGTACGGCGGGCGGAGCTCGGCGAGC
The DNA here is from genome assembly GCF_024436035.1 of Streptomyces humicola. Lineage (GTDB taxonomy): Bacteria > Actinomycetota > Actinomycetes > Streptomycetales > Streptomycetaceae > Streptantibioticus_B > Streptantibioticus_B humicola. The sequence goes on along the minus strand of NZ_JANFNG010000005.1, from coordinate 233,572 downwards.
CGGTCGACCTGGCGGAGACGGCTCGCCTCGCCCGGCGGGCGGCGCAGAGCCCGGTCACCCCGGTGATGACCCGTCTGCTTGCCGCCCGAGCCTGGGGCGAGGCCGCGGCGAAAGCCGGCCGGAACGCCGACGCCCTCGAGGGATACGCCTACGCGGTCGGTCTGCTGCCCCGCACAGCCCCGCGAGGTCTCGGCCGCGCAGACCAGGAGGAGCGGCTGCAGGCAAGCTCCGGCCTGGCGAGCGACGCCGCCGCGATGGCGCTGCGCGCCGGTGACCCCGGCCGTGCGCTCGCCCTCCTCGAAGAGGGCCGGGGCGTCCTGCTCGCCCAGGGCCTCGACAACCATGGCGAGGTGTCCCGGCTGCGGGACCTCGCCCCCGCCCTGGCCGGCGAATTCGAGCGGATCCGTGACCAGTTGAGCGTGGCGCCGCAGCCTGCTGCGGCGCTGGTGACGGACCCGGGCAGCCCCGGCCCGCTCGCCGGTGCGCCCGGTCTCGCCACCGAGGTGCGGCACGCGCTCGCCCGGCGCTGGGACCAGCTCATCGAGGAGATCCGTGCCCTGCCCGGCCTCAGCGACTTCCTACGCCCACCGGACCTGCCGGAGCTGCTCACCGCCGCAGCCGAGGGACCGGTCGTCGTGGTCAATGTCAGCACCTACCGCTCCGACGCCCTCGTCGTGACCGCCGACGCCGGTATCGAGGTGGTCCCGCTGCCCGGCCTTTCCCCCACCGCCGTCCTCTCGCGGGTGGCTGTCTTCCTCGAGTGCGTCGACCGGGCATACGGCTCGGAGGGAGTGCAACACGCCGTCGCCGCGATGGGCGTGCTGACCCAGACGCTGCGGTGGCTGTGGGACACCGTCACCGCTCCTGTGCTCGACCGGCTGGGCCTGCGCGGTGTCCCGATTGATGACGAGCCGTGGACCAGGCTGTGGTGGTGCCCGACCGGCTGGCTGTCGTTCCTGCCGCTGCACGCGGCAGGACGTGGTGCGCCGGACTCCGGGAGGTGGGTCGTCGACCGCGCGGTCTCCTCGTACACCCCGACGCTGCGCGCGCTGGTACGAGCCCGCCGACAGCTGGACCGGGTCTCGCAAGCACCGCCCGGTCCGGCGCCGCTGGTGGTCGCGCTCAACGAAGTCCCGGGCGCAGAGCCGCTGCCGGGCTCCGAGCACGAGGCGGCCGTCCTCGCAGAGCTCTTCCCCGGCGCGCGCCTGCTGACGGGCGCCGACGCCACGGTGGCGGCGGTGCGCAGGGCGCTGCCCGCGCACTCCTGGGTCCACTTCAGCTGTCACGGCGTCAGCGACATGCTGAACCCGTCGGCGAGCGGGCTCCTTCTGTACGACGGTCGGCTCACCGCCCTCGACATCGCCGTCGAGCGTCCGGCCCGACCGCAGCTCGCCGTGCTGTCCGCGTGCTCCACATCCCAGGGCGGCCTCGCCCTTCCCGACGAGGCAGTGCAGCTTGCTTCATCCTTCCAACTCGCCGGATATCCGCACGTCATCGGTACGTTGTGGACCGTACCCGACGAGCTGGCGACGGCCCTGGCCGAAGAGTTCTACGCTGTGCTCGCCGAGGACCTTTCCCGGGGCCGCCCGATCGACCCGGCCACGGCCCTGCACCACCCGGTCAGAGCCCTGCGAGACCGCTACGCCAAGGCGCCGCACCTGTGGGCGGCGCACATCCACACCGGTCCGTGACGAATCCGCTCTCAGGATGCCTGCGGCCCGTCCCCGCCGGAGGCACCCGAAGCGTTCGCCGACGTACCCGACGGTCCCTGCGGCACCTCGTCAGGCTCGTCCCGCTCATCGGTCGGCCGGTAGGTGCGCCGTTGCGAGAACCGCTCGACGAGCGCCTCCAAGTCCTCATCTGACATGTCTTCATGACGCCCAGCCATCAGTAACTCCCTCCCCTGTCCTGGCCTCCGCCGTCGCTGGCGGCAGCAGCACTTCCAGCACCTCTATGTCCGCAGCCCGCACGTACACCCCTGCGGTGCCGGGCACCCGCCCGACGAAGCTGCCGTCGGGCGCCATCCGGTACTGTGCCTGCAAATAGAGATCACCCGGCTGCGGGTACGCCGACACGGCCGAGCGCGAGCCGAGCCAACCACCCACCCACAAACCGCTCTTGAGCCGCATCCGCACGAAACAGGACCCGCGCTCGTGGAACAGCGCGTCCCAAGCGGTCGGCGTCGGCTCGTACCGCGCCCGTGCGCGCCGACCCAACCACCAGGCCTCTGCCCAAGCCACCGCGGACGGCACGACGACCACCAGGAGCAGCCCGGCGAACCCCGCCTGCCGTGGATGCCTCAGCACTCCTGCGACCGGCCCGTCCCCGCTGCCGGCCACCAGCTGCACCAGCCACGGTCCGGCAGCCACGGCGTACACCGCATCAAGCAACGCACCCGCGGCGATAGCTCGCACAAGCCGGTTCTGCGGTTCCTGCTCGGCGGCGAGCACACCACTCAACCGCTCCCGCACGGCCTGGTAGAAGACCCCGGGAAGCACGAGGACCAACAGAATCGTCACCTGCTGAACCGTCCCCGGCACCATCCGGCTCCCCGCCCTCCCACACGCTCCGCCCTAGCATGCCCCATCCACCCCAACTCCGTCCTTCCAAACGGACGCTCGCGGAGAACGGCCTGACCACGGTCGGCACCGCCGCCCTGACCCCGTCAAGATCGCCCATGCCTTGCCAGTTCTGAACCGCCCGCTGAATAGAGTTGGGTGCAGATCCTCTGAGGGTGCCTGTCCGTCCTGGCTGACCTGCGCTTTCACGCTTTGGCCTACGCGACGGCCGCTTCGCGCAGTCGGCATCCGCGCTGGTCAGCGAAGCCCGAGGCCGCAGCTCGACTAATCCAGCGCGAAAGGCCACGACGCGGGTCCTCCCCGATCGCGCAACAATGACAAACTCACTGGTCACGGGACTCTGATCAACCCTCAGAGGATCTGCACCCAACCCGGTTCGGCCCCGGCATCGACCGTGGCGTATGTCCGCGGCCAACGCTCGCGGTTGGCCTTGTCCGCTGTGCTCGCCGACGCCATTGTCGCAGCGGTGACGATGGCTCTCGGCCTGGGCTTGGGCGTAGCCTTGCGGGCATGATCGAGGCATGGACCGACCACCCGCTGGGGGCGCTCCGCGCGGCCTGCCACGCCGGGGACGGACCGCGTCTGCTTGCCCGTCTACGCGTGCATGAGCGCGGTGGCGTGCTGGAGTAGTCACCGTGGCGGTGTCTCGGGCCCGGGGCGCGAGAGATGACGGCCGTGGGCGGGTGCGCTCCTCGTGCGGAGCTGGTCGGGCGATGTGGTTCTCTCCGAACAGCTCGAGGCCGTGGCCGACGGGGGCGAGTCCGTGCTGCGGCCGCTGCTGGTGGACCTGGAGGAGCTGTCCGGTTTGCTGGAAGGCAATCCGGCCTGGGGCGGTGGCCGCATATTGGTGACGACTGGCGAGTGCTGGCCCGTTGCCGTCGGCGCCGATGCCTCGTGGACCGGGGCGAGCCGGAGGATGGGGATGTCGAGCGGTGGCTGGACGTCCCGTGCGCGGGATCGCGTGATGCCTACCGCGACATGGAGGACTTCATCACGTCGGTCGACGAGCCGGATCTCGCCCGGTTCCTGAGAATCGCGATCCAGGATCCGGGGGCGTTTCGCCGCTTCAAGAACACGCTGGTCGCCTCACCAGCCCAGCTGCAGCAGTACTGGTTGTTCTCGGCGGAACGGCAGTACGGGCGGGCCAGGGCCTGGCTTGCCGACGACGGCTACCACCCCGCACCACTGGCGGCTAGTGACCCGCGTGCCCTCATTGTTCAGGTCCTCGGCCAGCACGTAGTAGTAGGGCTTCCAGTAGTTCGAGGTCGCCTCGATGACCACCAGGGTGACGTTCGCGGCCAGTAGGTGTTCGCGCAGGGCAAGGACCGCGTTCGTCGTTGATCCCCACGTGGTGGTCTCGTTCGTGAACGAGCCCCGGCGTTTCGTGCTCGGTGTGCGGACGCACGCTTTGGCGTCCTTCTTGCTGATGTCCAGTCCCGCGCAGCGTTCGTGTAGTACGTCCATGCCCTGGTCCCTCCCTCAACGGCCGAGCAGTACGCCGTTCCGGGAGGGCCAGGGTGAATCAGGATTCTGACGCACGTGCTCATAGCAACACTCCACGGTTCCCGTGGACGGCCCTCGGCACCATGCTGACCTGCGAGCTCGCTGGCATCACAGAGACCTCGGTTTCGGCCGGAACGAACTCCTCCAGCGTTCCGGACCGGTATCAGCCCACGTCAGGGCGGACAGAAGCACCCCCGGCGCGCGCCACGGGATTTACCACGCCCCCGGCGCGCACCGAAGGTGCGCCGCGTTGCTGACCTGCGGATTCGTGCCTGGTTGAGCGTGGAGGGCCGGACGCGGCTGGTGCCGCTTCCGCCGAGTGGGTGACTCGTGGCGTGGTGCGGTAGGAGCATTCACGGCGGACCCATGACGGACACTCCGCGCCCGACCGGGCCTATGGCTTCAGGGCGAGGGTGAGGAGATCGCCGAGGATGTCCACTCCGTGCTCGGTCAGTACGGATTCCGGGTGGAACTGGGTGGAGGAGAACCGGCGGCCGTGCAAGGCGTGCACCTCGCACGTGGCCGGGTCGCGGACCACGATCACGTCGTCGGGGAGGCGGTCGGTCTGCGACAGGGCGACGAAGGTGTTGTAGAACCCGACCCGCGTCCGCACCCCGAGGAAGGGGATGTCCAGCTGGAGGCCTTGGTTGGGGGCGGCCTTGCGCACGATCGGCAGCCCCAGCACGTCGCAGAGGATCTGGTGCCCGAGGCAGACCGCCAGGAAGGGACGGTTCTCGTCCAGCAGCCTGCGGACGGTGCTGCGAAGCACGTGCATCTTCGGATGCTTGCTCTGACGTGGATCTCCGGGCCCCGGGCCGACGATGACGACGTCGAAGCCCGCGGTCTCGAAGGGCTCGTCATACCGTCGGACGACGACATCGGTTCCCAGCGCGGCGAGCTGGTGGCCCAGCATGGCGGTGAAGGTGTCCGCGCTGTCGAGGACCAGTGCGGAGCGTCCGGCCAGTTCGGGACGGGTGTAGACGCGCGGTCCGGGGGGTTGGAGCCAGAAGCGGGAGAGGGCCTGGTTCCGGCGTTCGAGCAGCTTGCGGACGTCCGGATGACCGGCCAGTGGCGGCGACGGCGCTTCAGGCCGCCTCGGCTCCACCGCAGGTGATGCGACGTCATTAGTCAGGGCGCCTACGACGGCGGCCGCCTTCGCCCGCGTTTCCGCCACCTCCGAGGCGGGGTTCGAGTGACGGACCAGCGTTGCTCCGACGCCCACCCGCAGGGCGCCGGCGCCGTCGAGTTCCGCGGTACGGATCAAGACGGTGGAGTCGAGCGTGGGCAGGCCCTCGCCGTCCTGGCCGATGAGGGCGAGCACGCCGCTGTAGTAGCCCCGGCCGTTCGGTTCGTACCGTTTGATCACTCGGCAGGCGTTCTCCAGTGGGCTGCCGGTCACGGTGGGGACGAACATGGTCTCGCGCAGGATTTCCCGGACATCGCGCCGACTGCGGCCGGTCAGCGTGTATTCGGTGTGCGTGAGGCGCGACATCTCCTTCAGCCCGGGACCGATGACCTGCACGCCCGGTTCGCAGAACCGGGACATCATCTTCAGTTCCTCGTCAACGACCATGTAGAGCTCGTCGATCTCCTTTCGGTCTGTGAGGAATTCCAGGACCGTGGGTAGGGTGACGCCGCTGGGGGAGTGGCGAAGGGTGCCGCTGATCGGGTTCATCAGCACGTTTCCGGCGTCGAGCGTCACATGCCCTTCCGGTGAGGCGCCGACCAGGATGCGGGAACCGGTGAAGATGAGAAAGGTCCAGTAGGCGTCGGTCTCGGTGGCCAGTAACCGGCGGAATACCGTGAGCGCAGCGTCGATCGGTCGTCCCGCTACGGTACCCGCGAAGGAGCGGCGGATCACGAAATTCGCCCCCTCGCCGTTTCCGATCTCCTCCGAGACGATCTGCTGCACGGTGGCGGCGTATTCTGCGTCCTCGGTGTCGAAGCCGGCGTCGGCAGCGAGCCGGACGGGCCGGTCGGGGAGAGCCCGAAACACCGTGTCGACCGGTACGGCGCTCTGGGCCTGAATACTCAGGGCGGTAAGCGGTGTGCCGTCGTCGTGGCAGTCGAAGCCGCGCTCGGTGATCTGGCGGTATGGCACCAGCACCAGCAGGTCGTGCTTCGGCCGCCCGCGGCACTCCTTGGTGTCGCGCAACGGAAGTTCGCTCAGACTGCCGACAGTCGCCGTCTCACCGACGAGAATCTCCACCTCGGCGCCTGGTGTGGACGTTCCGCGGTGGAGCAGCGCGAACGGAGGCGGTTCGGGCCGTCGGAGAATCCAGGAGAGAATATCGGGCCGGGCGGTGCCCTCACGGCGCAGGTCGTCGTTGCACACTGGTTCACCCGTCGTTGTCGTTTCTTTCTGCGTCGGTCCGCTTCGGTGGAACCCCTGCGGATCCACGTATCCGTTTCGGTGATCTGGATCGATGGATGCGAATACCGCTCCTTCGCGGTTCCCGAGACTTTCAAGAGGCCTGAAGGTCGGCAACTACTCGTATGGGTTGGAGCGCGCGGGTGCGGTTGCGTGTCAAGCACTCCTGCCCACTCACATGAGTAGTTGGGCGCGTTCGGCCGCATGCCTAGAGTTGCCGACTGACACGAGACCGGCGGATCTCGACGGACTCCGTACGAGGCGTCAGGACGAGGAAGGATGGCATGGACGGCGGAAGGCTAGGAATGACCTGGTCAGGTCCCATGGATCCGCAATTCTCGCTCTCCTTGGAGGAAATGCGCTCGTGGCTCTGTCTTTCCGCGGCTCAGCAGCCCTCCTGGGGGGATGAGTGGTTGGTCGGGGAGGTCAGGAAGGACCTGGCGCGCCTGCCGGGGCTGGTCACCGGAGCCGAGATCGACGTCCTGCGCTCGCTGCTCGCCGAAGCGGCCGCGGGCCGGATGCGGGTGATACAGGCGGGTGACTGCGCCGAAGACCCCGCAGAATGCGCCCCGGAACACGTCACGCGCAAGCTCGGGCTGCTGCAGGCCATCGCGGGCGTCATGCGAATGGGATCGGGACTGCCGGTCGTGCGCGCAGGCCGCATCGCCGGCCAGTTCGCCAAGCCGCGTTCCGCCTCCAGCGAGTGGGTAGGTGGAGTTGAACTTCCGGTCTACCGAGGTCACTTGGTGAACGGGCCGGATGCCACCGTGCAGTCCCGGTGCCCCGATCCGCTGCGGCTGACCCTGTGCTACGAAGCCGCCGCCCGTGCGATGGCATTCCTGCGTAGCGCCGAGGACCGCGTCTGGACAAGCCACGAAGCCCTCCTCCTCGACTACGAGCTTCCTTTGCTCCGGCGTGACGTCGACGGACGGCTGCTACTGGCCTCGACGCACTGGCCTTGGATCGGCGACCGCACCCGCCAACTGGATGGTGCTCACGTACGGCTGTTGTCTGTTGTGGCCAACCCGGTTGCCTGCAAGGTCGGGCCGGGAATGGACGAAGACGAACTGCTGGGCCTGTGCGAGCGTCTCGACCCCTGCCGGGAGCCGGGAAGACTCACCCTCATCGTCCGCATGGGTACCACCAGGGTGGCCGAGCGGCTGCCACGACTCGCCTCCCGGGTGCGGGACGAGGGCCATCCGGTCATCTGGCTCTGCGATCCCCTGCACGCCAACACGGTCCAGGCCCCGGACGGTCGCAAGACGCGCATGCTGGAGGCGGTGATCCGTGAGGTGTGCGCCTTCCAGGAGGCCCTCGGCGAGGCGCAGGCCGTCCCGGGCGGACTGCACTTGGAGGCCACCGCGGATCCGGTGACCGAGTGCGTCTCCGCGGAATGTCCCATCGACCGGGTGGGCGAACGCTACACGACGCTGTGCGATCCGCGGCTCAATCCCCAACAGGCGTTGGCCACAGCCGCTGCCTGGACCAGCTGACGAAGCGAAGAGGCGACGAAGCGTGGATGACGGAAGGCACGGTCTTCCCATGGCTGCCGTAGCGCAACAGGAAGCCGGTGAGCGACTGCGCGGGATCGTGGCGACGGTCCTCGAGATGGACGCGGACGACATAAGCCTGAGTGCGTCCTTTTACGAAGAGCTCTCGGTCAGCTCCCTGGAGAAGGTCGAGATATCCGTTCGGCTGGAGCGTGAGTTCGCCGTCTCGCTGGCGCCGGAGGAGATGACGGGCGTACGCAGCATCGCGGACGCGCTCGATCTCCTGCGGCGCAAGGGCGTGGTGGTCTGATGGCCGAGCATGTGCCGCGACGGTTCGGGGCGGTTCCCGTGGTCACCGGCCTCGGTGCGGTGTCCGCGGCCGGCCTGGGGCGGGGCGCGCTGTGGGCGGCGGTCCGCGACGGCAAGCCTGCGAGCGGGCGCGTCACCCGCTTCGACGCCTCGGGATATCCCACCGATGAGGTTGGGGAGGTGCCGCCGGCTGCGCTCGTGGCGCTCGACGGCCTTGTGGCGGCGCATGAATCCCTCGCGGCGCGGTTCCTGGCCGCCGCCGCCGTGGAGGCGCTGCGCGACGCCGGCCCGCCGGCGCCTGGCTCCCGCGTCGGCCTGTTCGTCGGAACGGTCATGGGTACACGGCCCGTACTGGACCGCGGGATTCGGGGCGGCGGCCCGCTCTCCTTCGCTGCCGGTGGCGCATGGGCACAGCCGGAGCGTCTGCTGGATCTGATGCCCGGCGTGGTGGGAGTGAACGGGCCGAGTGTCGTGCTGGCGTCCGGGTGCTCGGTGGGTGGCGACGCCATCGTCCGCGGGGCCGCCGCGATCGCCTGCGGCGAGGTCGATCTGGCCATCTGCGGCGGTGCGGAGGAGCTGTCCGAGGAAGTCTTCGCCATGTTCACGGGCATGCGGGCGCTCGCGCGGGGGGCGGTGCGGCCGTTCGACGCCGACCGCGACGGCACCCGCCTCGCCGAAGGCGCTGGTGTCGTGGTCCTGGAAAGCGCCCGGCACTGCGCCGAGCGAGGCGGAGTGCCGCATGCGCTGCTCCTCGCCGGGGCGTGTGCCGCCGACGCCTATCACCTGACCCGCCCGCGGCCCTCCGGGGACGCGGTCATTGACGTCCTGCGCCGGTCGCTGCGGGATGCCGGGCGCCGTCCGGAGGAGGTCGACTGGGTTTGCGCACACGGGACCGGCACTCCGGCGAGCGACGGGATCGAGGCCCGGGCGATCGCCACCGGGCTGCGGGGCGCCGGCCGGCGCCCGCCGTCCGTGTCCTCGCTCAAGGGGGTCCTCGGCCATGCGTTGGGTGCGGCCGCGGCCCTGGAGGCGGTGGTGGCCGTGCAGGCGCTGTGTGTCGGACGGATGCCGGGGAACGGTGGGCTGCGGCGGCCCGACCCCGCCTGCTCGGGGATCGACCTGGTGCCTCCCGAGGGGCGTGCCGGGCGGGTGGCCCTGGTCACGAGCCTGGCCTTCGGCATGGGCGGCGGGGTCTGCGCGCTGCTGCTGTCGCGTGCGGGAGGTGGTCATGAACGGTGAGTCGGTCGGCGTAGCGGGGGTGGGTGTGCGGCTGCCCTGCGCCGCAGACGCCGGACAGCTCGCGGCCCGTCTCGCCCTGCGGCGCGAGGTACGTCTTGTTCACCGGCGGTTCGCCCTTCCTGGTGCGCGGACGGCCGTCGCCGACGGACAGGTCGGGCTCTGTTCGGCTCCGGCGGCGCCCGGTCGCGGCCGGACCGCGGGCGCTGCCGCACCGGGTGGAGGCGGTGAGGTGACGCATGCGCTGGCCGCGGCCCGAGCGGCGCTGGAGGCGGCTGGCCGCGGTGGCGGCGCGGTGGCCGGACGGACAGCGACCGTCTGGGCGACGTCCACGGCAGGTCTGGAGGAGTACGCAGCGCTGTGCTCGGAGCTGGCGTCGGCGGGCGCTGGGCCAGTCTCGCCGTTGCGCGCGGCCCGCTCGGCGTTCACCGGATGTGCGACGGCGCTGTCGGTGGCGCTCTCGTTGGAGGGTCCCTACCTCAATCTCGCCGGAGACCGGGACGCGGGGGCGCACGCACTGTTCGAGGCCGCACGGTTGCTGGTGAGAGGAGAGGCTGCTCGAGCTGTGGTGGGTGCGTCCGCGGGTGTTTCCGGATGGCGCCTTGCGGCGGATCGCGCGGCGGCAGGGCACTCCGAGGGCGCGGTCTGTCTCGTCCTCGGCGGGGCTGACACGGTGGGGAACGAAGTGGCCCGGATACGGCCCCTGATTCGCTCCGCCGACGTCGCGTCAGGCAGTGATGCTGCGCTGGAGTCCTTTCTGCGCAGTTGTCTGGCGGCCATGGAACGGCCGCCGGAGATGGTCGCGTTGTCCACGGGAGCCGGGGGCGGCGCCGTGGCGGCTGTCGTCAGCCGCGTGTGCGGCGTCCCGTGCCACCGGATCGAGGAGGTCGCTGGTGATCTCGGTGCTGCGGGCGGGGCCGCGGCGCTCGCCGCGTGCGCTGCAGCGTCTGCCGAACCGGGGCTTCCGGTGCGCTCGCTGGTCCTGGCGGTCGGCGCCGGTGGCGCGGCCGGCATCGAAGTGATATCCGCGAAACGAGGTCGGTTATGAACCTGTTGGAACGCCTGGTGGGAGTCCACCTGGACCGCGGCGGCGGTGACCGGGTGAGTTACCTCGATCCGGACCTGGGTGAGGTGACGTACGCCCGGCTGCATACGGCGGCCCGGGGGTACGCCGGTGCGCTGCGTGCAGCTCGGCTCGTGCCGGGCACGCGCGGCTTGGTGATCGCAGACGACTCGGTGGCGACCGTTGTTGCGGTGCTCGGCATGTGGTGGCACGGATGCGTGCCGGTTCCGGTCAGCCCCGCGCTCTCCGACGAGGAGATCCGATTCCTCGCTGAGGACTGCGGGGCCGGTGTGGTCCACGTTGACGCCATGTCGCCCGCCAGGCAGGCCTCCCTGGAGGCCCTGTTCGACTCGCTGCCACGCACCAGCGGTGGCGAGGTCCGGGAGTCGGTCAGGACCGGACGCGAGGGACCGGCGCATCGCCCGGAGCAGGCGGCCGCGCCTGCGGTGTGGCCCGACGCCGACCCGGTCCTGGTCCAGTACACCTCTGGCAGCACCGGCCATCCCAAGGGCGTGCTGCACTCGGCCGCCGGGATCGACGGGGTACTCGGCGGATTCGGCAGTGTGTTGGCGCTGCGTACGGACGATGTCGTGCTGTCCACCGCGAAGTTGTCCTTCGGTTTCGGCTTCGGCAACTCGGTGCTGTTCCCCCTGGCTGCGGGGGCCCGCGTGACACTGCTGCGCGGGCCGGTGGACGCTCAGATCGCCGCCGCCGCCTTGCGGCGCTACCACCCGACCGTGCTGTTCTCGGTACCACGCATGTACGCGGCGCTGCTGGCCATGGCCGACAGTGGCACCATCTCCGGGATCGGCTCCCTCCGGCTGGCGGTGACGGCTGGCGAACACTGCCCGGCACACCTCGCCGAACGCGTTCCGGCGGTGCTCGGGGCGCCGCTGGTGAACGGTCTGGGTGCGACGGAGCTGCTGCACATCTGCGTCGCCACCAGTGCGGCCCGGCCCCTGCCGGGTTCGACCGGCCAGCCGGTGCGCGGAGTGACCGTGACCGTTCGCGACGAGGACGGAGATCCGGTCCCCGACGGCATCGAGGGCCGGTTGCACATTGCGGGCCCCTCGGTCGCCCTCGGCTATCTCAACCGCCCGGATGCGACCGCCCGGACTTTCGCCCACCGCGGCGCGTTCACCGGTGACATCGTGCGACGGACCGAGGATGGCGACATACGCTACGTCTGCCGTGCCGACGACCTGCTGAACCTCGGCGGCTACAAGGTCGCGCCCAGCGAGATCGAAAACGTGATCCGAACCGCTCCCGGGGTCGCGGAGTGCACCGTCGTCGGCGCCACCGACGCGGACGGGCTGCAGCAGGCGGTGGCCTATGCCGTCCCGGTGCCGGGAACTCCACGCGACAAGCTACGACGGGCTGTCCTGGTGGCTGTCCGCACCCAGCTGCCGCCGTTCAAACGGCCGGCGCGGGTGGAGGTGCTGGACGCTCTGCCCACCACGTCCACGGGCAAGCTGGCCCGGTTCCAGCTGCGTGACCGAGAGGCGGCGGCGCGACGATGAGCTGGGACATCACGGGAATCGGAGCGGTGTCGGCGCTCGGATCCAACCCCTACGAGATCTTCGACGGCCTGTGCGCGGGGTGCAGCGGGCTGGGTCCGCTGCGCGCCTTCGATGCCGCGAAGTACCGGGCCCGCTGTGCCTATGAGATCGACGACCGCGCCGGGCCGGAACCCGACGAGCCCTTCCGCGCGTCACGCTGGCTGCGCGCCGCCGTCGGCCAGGCCCTGGCGGACGCCGGACTCGAGGGAATCGGGTCCCGCCCCGTGCTCGTCGGCACGACTTTGCGCGAGCAGCGCTCGGCCGAGCTGTGGTGGCGTCAGGGCACCGAGTTCTCCTCCTGCGATCTGCACTTCGGTCCCACGTTGCGGAACGAGTTTGGCACGCCGTACAGCTACACGTTCGCCAACGCCTGTGCCGCCGCACTGTACGCGCTCGGCATGGCCACCGACATGATCGAGCTGGGCCAGGCCGACACGGTCGTGGTGGCCGGCACGGATTCCATCACCGAGAGCGCCTTCGGCTCCCTGGACCGGGTGCAGAACCGCACGCCCGAGGCCCTGCGGCCGTTCGACAGGGAACGCAGCGGAATGCTGATGGGGGAGGGCGCGGTGGCTGCCGTGGTGCAGCGCTCGGGCACGGCGACGGCCGGCCGGGTGCACGCCGTGGTCCGCGGCGTGAGCATGAGTTGCGACGCCCACCATCCGACCGCACCGGACCCCGAGGGCATCGTCTGGGCGGTACAGGACGCTTATCGGCGGGCGGGTGTGACGGCCCGCGACATCGACCTGGTGATGCTGCACGGGAGCGGTACCCAGCTGAACGACGAGGTCGAGGCGGCGGCGATGTGCCAGGTGCTCGGTGATGCCGTCGAGGGGCCGCTGCTCACCGCCATCAAGTCGATGACCGGCCACACGCTGGGCGGTTCCGGTCTGCTCAGCCTGGTCATGGCCGCCCTGTCGCTGCAGAAGGGGGTGGTTGCTCCGGTCCTGGGGCTGAACGACCCAATCGAACAGGCTCGTTCACTGCGGCTGGTACGCGGGATGGCGGCCACGGCCGATCTCGCCGTCGCGCAAGTGAACGCGTTCGGTTTCGGCGGGATCAACGCGGTGGCGGTCCTGGAGAAGGGGGCATGATGAGGCCGGAACTGAAGGACGCGGTGGTGACCGGGTGCGGCATCGCCGTCTCGGGCGTCGCCGGGCCTGGGGACCTGCTGGCGGCGGGCCGGGCAGCGTCCGCAGCGGGCTTCGACCCGGAGACCGGGCTGCGCGGTCGCGACCTGCGCCACAGGGACCGGGCCTCGCGCTTCGCGCTGCGGGCCGCCGAACCGGCGCTGAACGAGGCGGGCCTGTCCGACGGCGAGCGGTACACCGGCCCGGAGCACGCCACCGCCGTCGTTGTCAGTTGCAATCTGGGAAACCTCGACAGCGTGTGCCAGTTCGCGGACACCATCGCTGAACACACCGTCACCGGGCTGAGCCCGCTCGGACTTCCTCAGACGTCCACCAACGAGATCGCCGGCTGGCTGGCCATCCGCTACCGGATGCGCGGCCCCAACGTGACGCTGTGCAACGGCGCGACGAGCGGTCTTGACGCGCTGCACTGGGCGGCCAACCTGATCGCCGCCCGGCGTGCCGAGGTGGTGCTCGTCGTCGGCGTGGAACCGGACACCGAGCCGGTCGCGCGGCTGCTCGACGACGGGACCGGGAGGCCGCGGCTGGACGGGGCCGCCGCGCTGGTCGTGGAGGCCGTGGGCCACGCGACGCGCCGCGGCGTGCCCGCCCTAGCCCAACTGCGCGGATACGCACGATCGCCGCGCTCCGACGAGGCGTTGGCCCGCGTCCGGGCGACCGCCCCCGGGCCGATCAGCCTCCTGCTGGCCCGAGATGGTGGCCCTCTTCCCGGTGACGGGCGTGTCCTCGATCTCACCGCTCGGCTCGGCCACTGTTCGGGAGCGCTGGGCGTGCTGCAAGGCGCAGCCGGGGTCAGCCACCTGCGCGAGGACAGCGTTGGGGCCGTCCTCGCCGTGGCCGGCGGTGAGCCCCGTGACGACGCGGCAGCGGCGTTGCTGCTCACCGCCGCGGCAGGCGTCTCATGAGCCGGCGGGTTCTCATCACGGGTTTGGGGGCCGTCTCCCCTCTGGGGTCCGGCGTCGCGCGGTTCTGGCAGGGCCTGCTGGTCGGCGGGGCGCGTCCTGTGCCGTTGCCGGATCCGCGGGCGCATATGCGGTCGCCTCTGATGTACCTGGTACCGGGGGATGCCGTCCCGGTGGCCCCCGCTCACCACGGTCATGTGCCGCTCGGCCCCGGCCCGCGGATGGCGGTCGCTGCGGCCCGTGAGGCGGTCGCCGATGCGGCGCTCGGCCCGCAGTTCTGTTCCGCCATGCCGGTGGTCATGGGCGTGGAGATGGGGAACGCGGCTATGCACGAGGCACGACGCGCGGCCGGCACGCCCGCGGATCCCGACGGCCCGTGGAATCCGCTGACCGTCACGGCTTCGGCCGCCGCTACCGCGGTCAGGGCACGGGGCAGCAACGTCAGCGTCGGCAACGCGTGTGCCGCGAGCGGTTACGCCGTGTCCGTCGCTGCGGACATGATCCGCGAAGGCGAGGCCGAGATCGTCCTCGCCGGCGGCGCCGAGGGGCCCACGCGCGTCGGCCTCGGCGTCTTCAACCGGCTGGGCGCGGCCGATCCGGAGGCCTGCCGTCCGTTCGACCGCCACCGCAAGGGCACGGTCTTCGGTGACGGCTCGGCGATGCTGGTTTTGGAGTCGGCCGAACATGCCGACCGGCGCGGTGCGGTGCCGTACGCCGAACTGGCCGGCTTCGCCTGGAGCTGCGATGCCCACCATCTGACCGCGCCGGAGCCATCCGCCGTACAGGCCGTCCGCGCGATACGGGACGCGCTCACCGACGCCGGCACGGATGCCGACCGGATCGGGGGCGTCATCCCGCACGGCACCGGCACCCCGCTCAACGACGCGGTGGAGAGCTATGCGCTGCGCGAGGTGTTCGGCGAACGGTGCGATCGGCTGCCGCTGCTGAACCTCAAGGCGATGATCGGGCACACCGCCGGTGCCGCCGGCGCGTTCGGCTGCCTCGCCGCCGCGCTGCTCATCCGGCACCGCTCGATGCCGGCGAGCCCGGCTCTGCAGGATCCCGATCCCGAGTGCCCGGTCTGGATCCCGCAGGACCACCCGGTGCCGCTCGCCCCGGCGTCGGTCCTGGTCAACGCTTATGCCTTCGGAGGCACCAACGTCTCGCTCGTCGTCACCGAAGCGCAGGAGGCGGCATGAGCGAGCTCGTGGTGACCGGTCTGGGGATCACCTGCCCCGGGGTGGCCAAGCCTTCGGATGCCGCCGCGCCCCGTCAGGAACCGTCGCCCGGATGGTTCGACGTCTCCTGTGCCCTGCCCGGACGGGGATACAAACGGCTGCCGGCCGCCTGCCAGTACCTGCTCGCCGCGGCCCGGAACGCACTGGCCGACGCGGACGCCCCGTTCGACGGCGTGCCCGATGAACGACGCGGGCTGGTCGTCGCCACCAACAACGCCGCCATGGAGCTGACCGAACATCAGGATGGCGTGATCCTCGCCTCCAGCGCCGACGAGATCGGCCCGCTCACCGCGCCGTTCTTCGTGCTGAGCCTGTTCGCCTCGCGCCTCGCCACGGAACACGGCGTGCGTGGGTTTTGCCTCACCGCCAACTCGCCGCGGACCGCGGGCCTTCAGGCGCTGCGGCTCGCGGGGCGGGCACTGGCATGCGGGCGGGCGGACCTGCTGCTCGTCGGCGTCACGGAGGAACGCCTCCCCGAGAGCGAACCGGGCAGCTCGCACAGTGACTGCGGAGCCGCCGTACTGGTCTGCGGCCCTGCCGCGTCCACAGCAGCGGAAACCGCCTACGGAGACTGCCGGATCGGCGATGTCTTCCTGGAGCCGGGAGGCGAGCCCGACCCGGCGCTGACGCGGGCCTGGAACGTGGTATGCGCTGGGGCGCCGGGCCCGGTGCTCGTCGACGCCGTGCTCGACGACTCCGCCATTGGCGGCGCGGTGGCGTCATGGCTGGCCCGGCGGCCCGTCGAGACGCGTATGGTCCGCGCCGGAGCCGGGTGCCTCACCCCCATGCGCCATGTCGTCGGCGCGCTCGCCGGAGGCGGCCCGGAGCGCGTCGTGATCACTGCGGCAGCCGAGGGGGCGGTCACGATGGCCCGGGTGAGGCCCGCCCGGCATGCCGGGGAGCAGACGATCAGTCACCGGACCATGAGCGCGAGGAGTTGACCATGAGAACGTCCCTGCAAGGATCCTGGTCCCTGGTGTTGGGCGTCTCCAGCGGTTTCGGCCGTGCCACCGCACGAGCCGTGGCCGCCGAGGGAGGCAACATCGTGGGCGTCCACTTCGACACGGCCGAGGGCCAGGAGAGCGCCACCAAACTGGCGGACGACCTGCACGCCACAGGGGTCCGCGCCCACTTCTTCAATCTCAACGCGGCCAGCCCGGCGACCCGCTCCGAGGTCGTGTCCCAGATCGCGGAACTTACCGACGGCAACGGGCTGCGCGTGCTGCTGCACTCGCTTGCATTCGGCTCGCTGATGCCGTTCGTGCCCCCGACGGATGCCTCCGCCGGGACGGAGACCGTCTCACCGCGTCAGATGGCCATGACCGTGGACGTCATGGCGCACAGCCTGGTCTATTGGGTGCAGGACCTACTCGCCGCCGGCCAGCTGCCGTCTGGTGCAAAGATCTTCGCGATGACCAGCGCCGGGAGCACCCGCGTCCTTGGCGACTACGGGCCCGTCTCGGCTGCCAAGGCCGCTCTGGAATCGCACGTGCGCCAATTGGCCGTGGAACTCGCCCCACGGGGCATCGCGGTGAACGCCCTGCGTGCAGGCACCACCCTCACTCCGGCCCTGCGCAAGATCCCCGGTGCGGACAGGTACGCCGAGGCGTCCCTCGGCCGCAACCCGCACGGCCGGCTGACCGAACCGGAGGACGTCGCCGAGATCGTCACCCTGCTCGCGACGCCCGACTCCTCCTGGCTCACCGGGAACGTGATCGGCGTCGACGGCGGCGAAAGCCTCACCGCCTGACCACCGCACCAGTACACAAACTCAGCGAAAGGAAGCCCCATGTCCGACAGCAGCCAGGTCACCGTCGACAAGGAGGAGCTGCGCTCCCTCATCGCCGACGCCCTCGAACTGCCCGTGAAGGAGATCGACGACCACACCCATCTCGTCGAGGACCTCGAGGTCGACTCCCTGATGGCGCTGGAGATCGTGGTCAACCTCGAGAAGCGGTACGGGGTCAAGATGGAGGAGTCGGACTTCAAGCAGGTCACCTCGCTCGCCCAGGTCGTCGATCTGGTCTCGGCCAAGTTGGCGGCCAGCTCGTGACAACACGTCAGGAGAAAGGCGGGGAGGTGTCCGGGCGCAGGGTGGCCCTGGTCTCCGGCGGTTCCCGGGGCATCGGCCGCGCCGTCGTGGAACGCCTGACGGGCGACGGGTTCGATGTGGCGTTCTGCTACCGGTCGGACGCCGCGGCGGCCGAGGAAGTGGTGACGTCGGCTTCCGCCGCCGGGGCCCGGGTCATCGCCCGCCAGGCCGACGTGGCGGACCCTGCGCAAGCCCGCGCCTTCGTGACCGAGGCCGAGGACGAGCTCGGTCCGCTGGACGTCCTCGTGACCTCGGCCGGGGTGATCAGGGACAACCCGCTGCTGCGGATGACCCAGGAGGACTGGGACGAGGTCCTGACGACGAATCTGGACGGCACCTACAACATCTGCCGAGCCTGCGTTTTCTCATTCATGAAGCGACGCTCCGGCTGCGTGGTGACAATGTCGTCGGTCGCCGGCGTCCACGGCAGCGCCACTCAGAGCAATTACGCGGCTTCCAAGGCGGGAATCATCGGCTTCACCAAGTCCCTGGCCAGGGAGTGCGGGAAGTACGGTATCCGCGCCAACACAGTGGCCCCCGGACTCATCGACACCGACATGACCGAGCCCCTGGCCGCCAGGGTAAGAGACGGCATCCTGGAACGCGTCCCGCTCGGGCGATCCGGCGCCCCGGAGGAGGTCGCGGCCGTGGTGTCCTTCCTTGTCTCCCCGCAGGCCGGGTACGTCACCGGCCAGGTGCTGGGAGTGGACGGAGGCCTGGTTGTCTGACGAGACGATCCGGCCATTCCTCAGGCCCAGGCCCAGGGCCACTGCCTCGCTGCTCGCGGGAGTGCTCGGCCTGCCGGTCGCGCCCCTGGCCGCTTGGCAGTTGGTGCATGCGCTGTTCCACCCTCCCCTGCCGGAGCGGCGGCACACCGCGGCCCGCTTCGGCTTGTACCCCGAGGACCTGCGCATTCCGCTCCCCGGTGCGGGCGAGCTGAGCGCATGGCTGTGCCGGGGCGACCCGCGCCGCGTCGTAGTGCTCGGCCACGGGCTGGGACGGGACAAGACCAGCGTGCTCCCCCACGCCAGGTTCCTGCACCGGGCCGGGTTCACGGTGCTGTTGTTCGACTTCCGCAACCACGGCGACAGCTTCCGTGACCGGGGGCTCACTGGCTACTACCTCCGCTTCGTCGACGACGTGGTCCAGGTGATCCGTCACGTCCGCCGCCTGCCGGAGTACGCCGGATGCCAGCTGGTGCTGTACGGCTTCTCGCTGGCCACCTTCGCCATGCTGCGGGCGATGTTCCTTCCCGAACTCGCCGTTGACGCCGCCGTCTTCGACGGTGGCCCGAGCCCGGACCCGTCGCTGATCCCCGGGCGGCTGCTGCGCGCCGGTGTGCTGTCCTTGCCGCGGGGCGTGCGGCGGCCGCCGGCCCGCGACGCCGTCGAGGCCGCGCTCGCCTTCTTCACTCGCATGACGCTGGGCGGGCACCGGCCCTGGCCGCCGCCTCCGGAACGCGGCGGGGCCGGCGGCACACCCATGCTCTTCGTGACGGGCGCCGAGGACCGCATCATCCATCCCGAGGAGACCCGGCGTGTGGCGGCCCACTACCCCACGGCCCGCACGCTCACCGTCCCGAGGGCAGACCACCTGCAGACCCTGGCGCTTGACCGGGAGACCTATACCCGCACCGTCCTGGACTTCCTGCACCACTCACTCCACACACTGGAAGGAGCCCCGCGCTGATGCGACTGGGCCTGAACCTCCGCTATCTCGGCAGGCTCGCCGCAGCGCCGCCGCCCGAGGAGTCGCTGGCGTACGTCCAGGAAGCAGAGCGGCTCGGCTACTGCGTGGTGTGGAGCGCGGAGGTATTCAGCTCCGACGCCGTCTCGGTGCTCGCCTGGCTGGCCGCTCGAACCGAGCGCATCGAGCTGGGCACCGCGGCGATGCAGATCCCGGCGCGCACACCGGCGATGACGGCGATGACGGCGGCGAGTCTCGACCTGCTGTCCGGGGGACGGTTCCGGCTCGGCCTGGGCGTCTCCGGACCGCAGGTCTCCGAGGGGTGGCACGGGGTACGGTTCGAGCGGCCGCTGGTGCGGACCCGCGAGTACATCGCGATCGTCCGTCAGGTGCTGGCCGAGCAGAAGGTGGTGCACGACGGGACGTACTATCCGCTGCCCCTTCCCGGCGGCGAAGGGAAGCCGCTCCGGCTCGGGATGCATCCCCGGCGCAAGGACCTCCCGGTCTACCTGGCGGCGGTCGGCCCCGCCAACACCCGGCTCGCCGGGGAGATCGCGGACGGATGGCTGTCGGTCTTCTTCCAACCGGAGGCGAGCTCGGACCAGTTGACGCAGGCGCAGGCGGGCCGGAAGGCACAAGGGCTCACCCTCGAAGGGTTCGACGTGGTCGCCGCCGTACCAGTGGTGATCGGTGACGACACCGGCGCTTGTGCCGACCGAGTGCGGCTGTTCACCGCCCACTATCTCGGCGGGATGGGATCGAAGCTGCACAACTTCTACACCCGCCAGGCAGCCCGCACCGGTCATGCCGACGCCGCCCAGGAGGTGCAGCGACTCTACCTGGACGGCCGGATCCGAGCGGCCGCGGCGGCGGTCCCCCGGCGGTTCCTCGAACAGACCTGTCTGCTCGGCCCGGTCAGCCAGGTCGCCGACCGGCTGCGCGCCTACCAGGAGGCAGGCGTCACGACGTTGTCCGCCATGGTCTTCCCACGGGACACCGAAGACGGCATCCGCACCTTGCGGCTGCTTGCGGACGCGCTCGCCAAGTCCGGCGCAGGCGACTGAACGCCGCCATACCGCCACCGTACCGAGGAAGGGACTCGCTGAGGTGTACGACGTCATCGTCGTCGGAGCGCGATGCGCCGGCGCCCCGACCGCCATGCTGTTCGCCAGACGGGGCTACCGGGTGCTGATGGTGGATCGGGCGAGGTTCCCCCGGGACACCCTGTCGACCCTCTACATCCACCAGCCGGGCGTCGCGCTGTTGCATCGATGGGGTCTGCTCGACGCGGTCGCGGCCACCGGCTGTCCTCCCATCGAGCACGCGGTGCATCAGGTAGGGGACGTGCGGCTGGAGGGCTGCAGCTGGCCGGTGGACGGGGTGCGGGCGGCCTACGCGCCGCGCCGCCACCTGCTGGACGGGATCCTCGTGCGGGCGGCGGTCGCGGCCGGGGTGGAGTTCCGCGAGGGGCACACGTTGGAGGACCTGGTCCTCGACGGCGACCGGGTGGTCGGAGTGCGTTGCCGCACCGGCGCAACATGGCGCACGTTTCAGGAACACGCGCGCCTGGTGGTCGGGGCCGACGGCATGCGTTCCCGAGTCGCCGCCTGCGCGGGCGCTCCGGTCATCACCGGGCATCCGTTGATGACGTGCGTCTACTACTCGTTCTGGGAGGACGTTCCGGCCGGTTTCGAGGCGTACGGTGCGCCCGGCCGCTGGACGGGCTGCGTCCCCACGAACGACGGTCTGACCCTCGTAGCGGCCTACTTCCCGCAGTCGGAGTTCGACACGGTGCGTGCCGACGCGCAGTCGGCTCATCTGGAGGCGGTGCGGACAGTCGCTCCGGACCTTTACGCCCGCGTGGCCGCAGGCACCCGAGCGGACCGGCTCTACGGCAGCGGCGAACAGCGCAACTACCTTCGACAGGCTGTCGGGCCCGGTTGGGCGCTGGTGGGGGACGCGGGCCACCACAAGGATTCCATCACGGCGCGCGGGATCACCGATGCCTTCCAGCAGGCCGCCGTCCTGGTGGAGGTCGTGGGAGACAGCCTGCTGGACGAGCCTCGGCTGCGCAGGGCACTGCGGGAGTACGCCCGCCGGCGCGACGCGCTGGTGATGGACGGCTACCAGGACACACTGTCCGTGGCCAAGCTGCGTCCCGAGCGCAGGCTGGACGTGCTACGCGTGCTGTCCGCCGACCCCGTGCTCACCGAGCGCTTCTTCGCCACCGCGGCCGGTGCCAGCCGCAGCTCCGAGCTGATGACCCCCGACGTGCTGGCACGCCTGCGTTCCGCCGGGCATCCGCAGCAGCAGTGCATGGAGCAAAGGAGCAGCAGCATATGACGCCATCGAGCAGCCCCTTCGACTTCGAAGCCATCTACCGGGGACGGTCCCCACTGGGCCGACGTGCCCCCTGGGACATCGGGGAACCGCAGCCCGCGCTCGGCTCCCTCGCCGCCTCGGGCCGCTTGCGCGGTGAGGTGCTCGACGTCGGGTGCGGCACCGGAGAGCATGCCCTTCTGATCGCCTCGCACGGGTTTCGGACCACCGGTGTGGACATCTCGCCCGCGGCGATCGAGCAGGCGCGGCGCAAGGCCGAGGAGCGCGGCCTGTCCGCCGAATTCGCCGTGGCGGACGCCACCGAACTGAACAGCTGGCAGGACCGCTTCGACACCGTCCTGGACTGCGGGCTCTTCGACTCCTGCACCGAACCGATGCGTGACCGGTACGTGCACGCACTTCACCGTGCCTGCCGTCCGGGAGCGCAGGTCTTTCTCCTGGAACTCAGCGAGAACGCCGCGGCACAGGTTCAGCGGCGCTTCGTCGAACTGGGAGTACCCGAGGCGGTGATGACGCTGCTGCCCCGCCTCACGGAGAAGGACCTGCGTAAAGCGTTCGCCAGAGACTGGGTTGTGGAGTCGCTCGAGGAGTCGTCGATGCTCACCCGGCTGCCGGGCAGCGGCACGGAGCTCGTGCCGCTGCCCGCGTGGTTCGCGTCCGTACGACGGGTCTGAGGCGTCCGGTTCCGGCCGTCCGCTACGACGCCTGAGCCCCGAGAAGTTGCGGGTGCAAGGCCAGAGCACGGAAGTATTCGGCCGGGTTGCGCACCAGCCGTCGTTCCTTCAGGTCGAGCAAGCCGCCGACGTTGAACACCTCGGCCACGAGATCGCCGTCGACGGTACGGAAGGTCTGCTCGACCCGGAACGACTTGCCCTCGCCCCACACGAAGGTGCAGGTGACATCCACGTCGTCCCCGGCGACCAGCTCCCGGTGGTAGCGGATGGTGGTCTCGAGGTTGACCGGTCCGACGCCCTTGGCCAGCAGATCGTTCTGCTTCAGCCCCGCCGCCTGGAGCAGCGACCAGCGGGCGTGTTCCGCGTACTGCAGATAGACGTTCCCGTTGAGGTGTCCCTGTGCGTCGGTCTCGTACCCGCGGACGGTGATCCTTACGGTGAACGGCTCGGCCATTGTGGTCCTTTCGGAGAATGAACAGGAAAAGTGCTACCTGTCAGGCGCCGTCCGTCAGGTAGCGGGCCAGCTCCACGCGTGAGGCGATACCGAGTTTCCGGAACACTCCGCGCAGATGGTAGTTGACGGTGTGCGGCGAAATACTCACTCTGCGTGCGATCTGTCGGTTGGTCAGCCCCTCGCCGGCCAGGCGGGCCACCCTTCGTTCGGCGTCGGACAGGCTCTGCCACCCATCGATTGCCACGCGATCCCGTCTCAGGCCGGGAGCACCGACGTCGTCCCGCTCGAGTTCACGGCGCACCCGCGACGCGTCCGCCGTCGCCCCGATCTCCTCGAACCGCTGCAGCGCGGCACGCAGGCCCCGTGCCGCCGTCTCGCTCCGGTCGGAGCTGTGTGCGCCGAGCACGCGGGCGAGGTCCTCCTTCGCCAGGGCCGCGGCCCACGGATCGCGGTGCTCCTCGGCCACACGCCGCAGGGCGTCGGCGTCCTGGGTGAGAAGTCCTCGTGCGTGAGCCGCGGAGACGGCCAGGGTCGGGAAGGCGGGGTTGGCCTCGGCGAGCTCGTCCGCGACCGCGGTCACGGTCGTGGCCAGCGAGACGTCGGCGGCTGCCAGGGCCGTACGCACCAACTCGGCCGCGGCCCCCGCCTCCTCGATGAACAGGGACCGCTGCGACAGCAGGTCGGCGTGCTCCGTGGCGAGCAGCTTCGCGGCCCGCTGGTATCCCAGTTGCGCCGCGGACACCTGGAACTCCGCCCAGGCGAACCGCGCGGAGCGGAACACCGTCTCGTGCGCCGTCGCCTCCGCCCGGCAACGCCAGACCTGATCGGCCGCTGCGCGCACATCCCCCATGCGCAGCGCGACCATCCCATACACCACGCGGCCGAACGGCATGACCCAGCGGCTGTGCTGCTGGGACGCGAGGTCCACTCCCGCGGCGGCCTCTTCCCGAGCCTCGGCGAGTCTGCCGGCCTGCAGCAGGATCCTGGCCCGTACCACGGCGGGCGCGGCGGCGTGCTGGGTCAGACCGAGCCGCGCGATGTCCTCGCGTGCCAGGGCGAGCTGGTGCTCCGCCTCGTCGAACTCGGCCGCGTCGGCCAGCTTCGCCGCAAGGGCGAGCCTTGGATAGGGCCGCCACTCGACGGGGACCGCGCCACTGATGCCGTGGACGGCCTCCCAGCCCCAGCGCAGCCCCTCCGCGAGGTTGCCCGCGGCCCACTCCAGATTGGACAGCACGGCGAGAGCGGCGAAGGAATCGGCATCGCTCGACCGCTCCGCCTCGGCCAGTATCACCCGCGCCCGGCTTCGTGCCCGGTGCTCGTCGTCGGCGAACAGGTCGAGGATGCGCCGCGCCACCTCCGGGATCCTGGCCTGCGGCAGCTTCGTCCTCTCCAGCGAGCGGACGGCCACCCCGAATAGCTCGTCGGCGAGTTCGGGCGCGAGCGGCCGGGGAAGGCTGCTGCGCGCCAGGAAGACAGCCGGGATCAGGCGCGAGACCGGGGCCGGGAAGGGGGCGGGGTCCTGCGGACCACCTCC
Source organism: Streptomyces humicola (assembly GCF_024436035.1). GTDB lineage: Bacteria > Actinomycetota > Actinomycetes > Streptomycetales > Streptomycetaceae > Streptantibioticus_B > Streptantibioticus_B humicola. The sequence goes on along the minus strand of NZ_JANFNG010000005.1, from coordinate 209,391 downwards.
GGCGGCGACGGCGGATCCGGGGTCGGGCACGGCAGCAAGGCCCCGGACCGAGGCCGCCTCGCGCTGGAGGGTCTCCCGTACCGACACGGGGATCGACTGGGCTACGGCCCGCCGGATGAGCTCGTGCTGGAAGACGGTGCGCGTACCGGCACAGACCAGCACCCCGGAGTCCAGGGCCTCGTTCAGCGCGGGCAGCAGCTGCGCCGTCGTCCCGCGCTGCATCCGTGCGATGTCGCCGACGCTGAACGAACTGCCTAGGGCGGCGGCCACCTGGACGAGGTGCCGGGCTTCCCCGGACAGCTCGGCGAGCCAGCGTTTCGCGACGTCGTGAATGCGCCGGGGGATACGCTCGCTGGAAAGCCGCGCCAGACGCTGGCTGATTGCCAGGGCGGACTCCTCGCGCAACCCCGAAAGAAGCTCGCTCACCAGCAGCGGGTTCCCACCCGCCTGACCGCACAGCGCGAGGAGTCCGGAATCAAGATCCGCATCCAGAAGCGCAGCCGCCATCGCGGTCACGGCACTGGAGGCGAGCGGATTCAAGGGTATCCTCACCACTTCGTCGTTCAATGCGAGCGACTGGTCCAATTCGACATTGACGACGCCGGAGCGCAGCGAGCCCACGCATACGCCTCCGCTGAACTGCAAGATCTCCTGGAGGAAATCCATACCGGATCCTGATGTGACGGCGTGCATGTCGTCGACCGTGATGAGGCCTGCTTCCCGCCACTGCCGTGTCGCGGCCGGGAACGAGACGGCTGCCCCTTCGGCCATCCGCAGGTCGCCGCTCGCCGCGCCCCTCATCGCGATGGTGGGGATTCCGCTCTTCTCGGCCTCCGCTGCGACATGCCGCAGCAGCCGGCTCTTCCCGGACCCGTGCATTCCCTCGACAAGGAGAGTTCCACTGCTTCGCGTTATCTCATCGGCTATCATTCCCCCCAATAACACAGCGATACGACTGAGTTCGCGGCTTCGCCCCACAAGCTCTGCCGACATAAAACCCCCCGTGCTCGGTCTTGGGTATGCAGTCGTGGCAGGATCACGGACCCCAGATGGTGAGGTCGGCGTTGCTACTGGTGCGTCGCCGTCAAGCTACCAGCCGGCCACACGGCCTCGGCGAAACCCGGACACCCACCTCGGCGTAGGCTCCGTGACGTTCCGTTTCTTACCGACCCGGGACGTACTCCATCGGACCGGCAAGATCCGGCAGTTCTCCGCACCCCGTGACCTCCCCGGGAATCCCGCGCGAGCCCAGCCGCTCCCGCCCACCGCGCCCAAGCTTGACCGGATCCGGTCTTCCTTCGGTGCCGACTTCTGCGTTGCGCTGGACGAACTCGACTTCATGGCCGCCGAGCAACCCCTGCTGGAGGTACGCGGCGCCCGAGCGATGTCATCCCGCCCGCCCGCTCCACGTGCTGCTGCTGAGAGATCTTCGGTGCCGACTGACGGCCGCTGGATCCCCTTGGCTACTGACGGGAGACCAGCCATGTTCTGTGTGCCCCACGTAGGACTCGAACCGGTGGCTTCCGGTCCACATGCCGTTCCAAGGATCAGTGGCCGTGACCTGCGGATTCTCCTCGGCATCAGCATGATTTGCACGGTTTGCCCTTTTGGCGGTCCCCAGGGGCACATAAGACGGGAGAGGAGCCGACTGGCAAAACATGCGGCTGACCTGCGGCGATCCCCGGGCGAGGCTGACCACAGGTTGGTGCCCCCGGCGGGACTACATGCAGAAGGATGCAGGCCTGACCTGCGATTTCCTCCTGGACGGCTCGTGGTGGAGGGGTCTTTCCGGCCCACGACGCGGGACGGGGTCCTGTGATGGCGCCTTCCGGGACGGACGCGGACACTGTCCGTGACGCCGGTGCGGTGTTCGAGCAGGCGATTACTCTGCGTGCGGTTACGGTGATCATGGCTGTGGTGGTCGGGCTCACGTTCCTGTTCGGGTTCGGGAACGTTTGGATTCTGGCGCTGCGGCTCGGGGTGCCCACCTGGGTGGCGCCTTTGGTGGCCCCGGCCGTGGACCTGTCGGTGTTGGGACTGCTGCTGGGCACGCGGTACCTGGCGCTTCATGGAGCGAGTCGCGAGCAACTGCGCCCCGCGCGTCAGCTTCTGGTCTTCTCCAGCGTGATGACGTTGGCGTTGAACGTGGCGGACCCGCTGATCACCGACCAGGTGGGCAAGGCCGCGTTCGACGCGGTCGGGCCGCTGCTGCTGATCGGATGGGCAGAGGTCGGCCCTGGTTTGCTTCAAGCCATCAGCGGCGTCCGGACCGTGGCGGCACCTTCCGTTGAGCAGGCGGCGGCTGAGACGGCATCCCCCTGGGTTGGCGCAAGCGATCCGGAGGTCGTGGAAGCGGGCTTGCTCGTTCAGGAACACGCGGAGCGGCCCGGCCCGGAATCGGTGCCACAAGACGATCTGCTGGAAAGCGCCCGTCGAGAAGACGCGTGGCACTGGAGGACGTATCAACGGCCTATCTCGGCCGAGACGCTACGCAAACGACTCCGTATCGGGGCTGCGCGGTCTCGGATGCTGGTGGCCGTGGTGCGGGCGGACAACGGTGATCGGCTTACTGATCGAGATGGAGAAGTCGCCGCTCAGAGAGCAGTCACCCCGGACTCTTCGGGCTGCCATGAATGACTCGCCGACGACCCGACAGTGGTAGGGGACAGGACAGGGAACGTCAGGCCGTCGCGTTGGCGAGGACTCCGGGAAGTGGGATCGCGGCGCCGGAGGATTGCGGGCCGCGGCAGGTGCTGCGATGGGACCGGGCCATGTGGTCCGCGTGGAAGGCGCCGTGGAAGGCCGAGTGGGCATGGAGACGGCGTACGTAGGCCCACAGGCGGTCGTACTCGGCGATGGTGTGCACGGCGTCGGCGTCCAGGTGGAGGCGGTGGACGGCGTCCAGGTGGACGAGGGTCACCCACAGGTCGACGTCCGCGGCCGTCAACTCGCCGCCCAGCGCATACGGTTGCGATGCCAGTCGGCGCTCGATCAGGGCCAGCGCCGTGAGCAGCGTCTCCAACGCTTCTCCTTGCCGGTGGGGGGCCGGGGCCGCTCCGGCTCGCTGCGCGGCCTCGGTGACCCGCTCGTCGAGGAGTTCGCCGAGGTCGTCGATCTGCGCGGCGAGGGCCGGGGGACGCAGGCGGTGTCGGACGTCCGTGTCGTGGCCGCTGAGATGGTCGGCGAGGTCGCGGAGGATGTCGGGTGTGTGGTTGCTGACGATGCGTCCGCTCCAGCGGTCGCACAGCGCGGGCATCGTGAGCGGGCCGGTGTAGTGGTGCCGGGTTGCTTCGTAGGCGCTGCGTAGCGGGGCGAGGGCGCCAGGCGTGGCGGCTGGGGGCGTGATCACTGTGGTGGTGACCGAGTCCTCGAGGCCGAGCAGGTCGAGGGTGATCGACACGCGCAGCGAGAGCGGACACCCTCTGGAGACATGGATGTGGTAGCGATGGGGTGCCGGGTAGAAGCCGCCGGCGAGGTCGGCGCCGATGCGCCCGCGGAAGCGGTGAGACGGGGCGGCAGCTTGGGTTACCTGATGGTGAGTCAGGACTGGCTGGGTGCCGGGAAGCGTTGTCGAACAGCTCGGGATGGTCCGGGACATGGCTCTCCAAGACGGCGACGGAGCCCGGCGGCCTGTGCGGGGCGCCGTGGCAGAACGGAGGAGATGGAAAGGCCGGGCGTGTGGCGGCACACCCGGCCCTGGATCGATGACGGCGATGCGCGGGGGCTGCGCGGGGACCGGGTTCAGTGGGCCGGACCGTAGGCGCTGCACACGCGCAGCAGATCGATGTGCAATCTTCTCGTCAGGGTCCTGGACATCTCCACCGGTCCCATCCTCGGGGCTCGCGAGATGCGAGACCGCGCTTGCCCCGCCGCACCGGCGGGACCCGGTCGTCACCCGGGGCACCCCGTCGCGGCGGAAGGGTTGCCTGTCAGCAGGCCGGGGCCGGTGACCCACCAATGCGGTGTCCCGTGAGGTGGGCGCTGACGATCGTGACCGTGTACATCAGTGTGGTTGCGGCCTGCGGGGGCGTCAAGGAGCCTTCCACAGGCCGAGATGGAACCTGGAGGGCCAGGTCATAACGTGCCTCTATGTCTTTCGTCAAGCGAGGCGAGGGGTTCTGGCTTCATAGAAGGTGCCGTCGCGGAGCATCGCGAACAGCACGCTGATGTGGTGGCGGGCCAGGCGGAGAAGAGCCTGCGTATGTGTCTTCCCGCGGGCTCTCTGGCGGTCGTAGTAGGTGCGGGAGGCGGGATCGTGCAGGGCGGCGAACGCGGAGAGGAACATCGCCCGTTTGAGTTGCCGGTTGCCGCCTCTGGGCGCGTGCTCTCCGTGGATCGAGGTCCCCGACGACTTCGTCGTCGGGGCGAGGCCGGCGTAGGAGGCCAGGTGGGCGGCGGTGGGGAAGCTGGTGCCGTCGCCGACGGTGACCAGCAAGGTGGCGGCGGTCCTGACCGCGACCCCCGGCATCGAGGTCAGGACCTTCGAAAGAGGGTGTGTCTCCAGCAGGGCCTCGATCTGGGCCTCCAAGGCCCGGCGCTGTTTGTGAACGGCGGCGAGCGAGCGGGCCAGGGACGGGATCACGATGTCGAGGGTGCCGGTGCCCGGGACCACGACGGTCTGTTCGTCGAGCGCGTCGAAGACGTCGTTGATCAGCCGTTGTGCCATGCGCGGGGCTTTGGGCCGTATCAGTTCAACGAGCCTGTGACGACCGGCCTTTCGCAGCGCGGCCGGGGAACTGTAACGTTCCAGCAGCCAGGTGATGGCCTGGTGGTCCAGACGCGGCCCGAGGACGCGCTCAAGGCTGGGGTGGAACTGGGTGAGCAGGCCGCGTATCCGGTTGGAGGTGCGGGTGGCTTCGGCCGCGAGGTCTTGGTCGAAGCCCACCAGAACGGTCAGCTCGGCGGTGATCTCGTCGGTGAGCTCCAGCGAGCGCAGGGTGTGCGGCATGGTGCGGGCTGCGTCCGCGATCACCGCGGCGTCCTTCGCGTCGGTCTTGGCCTCGTCCGGATACAGGTCGGCGATCCGCCGCATGGCCAGACCCGGCAGGTAGGCGACCTTGCAGCCCGCGTGTCGGGCGACCGTGAGCGGGAGGGCGCCGATGGAGGCAGGCTGGTCCACGATCACCAGGACAGTTCCGAACTTCGCCGCGAGCTTGTCGAAGACGGCCCGCAACTTCGGCTCACTGTTGGGCAGCTGCTTGTCGAAGACCTTCTTGCCGGCCGGGGTGAGCCCGTGCCCGTGATGGGCGCTCTTGCCGACGTCCAGGCCGAGGAAGACGCCCACGTCGTCGATGTCGTACAACCCGTCCTCCCGAACAGGGCTCGTGCGGTGCTGGCCAGGGCGATGGCGCCGTACACGCGCATCCACGTTATGCAGACCTGCCGCCCGCGAGATGCCGGGCATTGCGCTCGGCGGGGCGGTAGTCAGACCTCTCATCAGCGTCTCCAACGGCGCCCCTCGGGCCCGGTGACACCACCCCCCAGGTCATGCGTTCGACAGGGGGGAACAGTCATGCCGGGCCCGGAGGCCAGCGGCCCTCTTGCAGGACCGCGAAGAACATAACGGGGGTAGCTGCAGGCGGGTGTCGCTCCGGAGCGGTCTCGCCGGCCGGACGTGGATTGATGCGATGAGGGGCGGGTCCTCCGCCCCCGTCGGTACCTGGGGTAGGTCCCAGGTGCTGGCAATCGTCACGGGCGTCCGCGACGCTTCGGCACGCAGGTCGCGGCGTGTCGCTGCACGAGCAGATCGCGGTGCCAGCGCACGCCCGTTTCCGGGGCGGACCAGCAGCAGGAGGTTGCGCAGCTTCTCTCTCGGGAGATGGTGGAGCAGGCCGGCGAGGATGAGGCGGTCGGTACCAGTGAACGCGGGCTTGCCGACCTGGCGTTGCAAGACCATCAGCTGGTGCCGCAGCGCAATGATCTCGAGGTCCTTGTCTCGGTCACTCATCGGCAACAGGCGCAGGAGCGAGACGGTGGTTGTCGCGGCGAGGTAGGCGAAGCGCATCAGCACAACCGGTCATCATGCCGTCCTCACGGTGCGCAGGTGAAGATAGCAGGGCGGGCGGCGAATACCACCCAAGATCGACGATCAAGACTCTCACCTGGCCGGATGATTTATCGGCACCCGCACTGTCGAAGGTCGTCGCCCTGGAATGCGGGCCGCACGGGGTGACCTCCAACTGCGTCAACCCCGGCTACGTGCGCACCCCGCTCGTCGGGGGCCAGATCGCCGACCAGGCCCGCGCCCACGGCATCAGCGAGGATCAAGTCCTGGCCACCGTGATGCTGGAGGGCACGGCAGTCAAGCGACTGGTCGAGCCGGAAGAGGTCGCCGAGACCGTCGCCTTTCTATGCTCGCCCCACGCCGCCGCCATCACCGGAACCGACATCGTCATCGAGGGCGGCCACACCGCCCGCTGAGCCTCTGGTGACCCAGAGCCGTTGCACTGCACGAGGCCGCATGCGAACGATCAATTCCGGTTGCATGTCGTGCCATGGACCCGCAAGATTGGAAACTGTCTGTAACCGGTCCTGACTGCTCGGATTGGTACGCAGAAGATCACAGCGACGACGACCCGGTGCGCGGCGACACGCTCATACACAACTCAGACTCGATCGCCGTGTTACTGCCGCCCATCGCTAATTGGGGGGCGAGGCGGAGGGCGGGGCGAGGACATGAGGGCGGATGGGTAAGGGCGCCGTGAGCTGCCGGCTCACCGCGGCGTGACGAAGACGTCGATCTCGATCAGCTCGTCCTCGCTGAGCGGCAGACCACCGATGGCCGCGACGTTCGCCTCCAGCTGGGCGACGCTGGAGGCGCCGATCAGCGCGGCGGTCATCCGCGGATCGCGCAGCACCCAGACGAGTGCCAACTGGGCGAGCGTCTGGCCTCGGCGACGCGCTATCGCATCCAGGCCGCGCAGCCGGGTCAGCATCTCGTCGGTGAGCTGCTTGGGGTCGAGTGAGGTACCCCGTGCTGCCCGGGAGCCGCCCGGGATACCGCCCAGGTAGCGGTCGGTGAGTAGCCCCTGCGCGAGTGGGGAGAACGCGATGCACCCCATGCCCTCGGCCTCGAGGACGTCGAGCAGGCCGTCGTCCTCGATCCACCGGTTCAACATCGAGTACGACGGCTGGTGAATCAGCGCTGGCACTCCCATTTGGCGTAGCAACTTGGCCGCCTGCCGTGTCTGCTCGGCGGTGTAGGAGGAGAGGCCCACATATAGCGCCTTGCCCTGCTGGACGATGGTGGCGAGTGCCCCCATCGTCTCCTCCAGGGGGGTGTGGGGGTCGAAGCGGTGTGAGTAGAAGATGTCCACGTACTCCAGGCCCATCCGGCGCAGCGACTGATCCAGGCTGGCCAGCAGGTATTTGCGTGATCCCCACTCGCCGTACGGGCCGGGCCACATGTCGTAGCCGGCCTTGGTGGAGATCACCAGCTCGTCCCGGTAAGGGCGGAAATCCTGGTCCAGCAGGACCCCGAAGTTGGCCTCCGCGGCCCCGTAGGGCGGGCCGTAATTGTTGGCGAGGTCGAAGTGGGTGATGCCCAGGTCGAAGGCGCGGCGCAGGATGGCGCGCTGCGTCTCCAACGGTCGGTCGTCGCCGAAGTTGTGCCACAATCCCAGCGAAAGGGCCGGGAGCTTCAGGCCGCTGCGTCCCGCCCGGCGGTATTCCATCGACTCATAGCGGTCGTCACCGGGCTGGTAGGGGGTGCGGAGTTTCATCAGGGTTGTCTGCCTTCCGTGCCGGTTTTGGTTTCTGTCCGCGGCGGGAGAGCCGGAGGGTGGTGTACTCAATCGGGCACGACTTCAGCCCAACTCCTTCTGGGGATGCCCGGTTGCTCAGGGTGAACCACGCCCTGCTCTTGGCGAGTTGGCGCTCTCCTCTAACGACACGGTGCGCTGCGATAGAAGGAGAGTTCTCGAGTTCCGTTGGGTGCATCCCACCCCTGGGCGAAGAGCCATGTTCCGCGGTGTTGGAGTAGACCGCCCCAAGACAGAGTCCCGCCTTTGTTCAGGGCGATTTGCGTGTACGGGCTGTCTTGGTGGTAGAGGGCCTGGGCTGCGGCTCTTTTTTCCGCGCTTGCGTTGTAGAAGAGGTCGAGGACGATGTGCTCTTGGTCGTCGAAGGCCGCCGCAGCGCATGCCACCTCGTACAGGGTTCCCTCGAGCTGGCTGAGGTCCAGGTAGGAGTGTTCTTCGAATCTCCAGTGGATCAGGTCGTCTGATCGGCCGACGTGTTGGATTCCGTTGCATCCCTCGGACACATACATGAGGAATTCGCCACCGATGCGGACAGCGTTGCCGTTCGGGTCGCGAGGGATGACCGCACCCTTGCACCACAACCTGGACACGTCGTGCGGGACGATCGGCCCGAGTTTTGTCCAGCTGACCAAGTCATCGGAAATCGCCACGTTGATATCGCACCCGACGTCCTCGATCTGATAGTTGGGGGAGGGGAAGCGGCTGGCGTCGTCGGGATCTATAGGAAAGACAGCGTTGTAGAAGAGGAAATACCGTCCGTCCGCACGATAGATCTTCGGGTCTTCACAGCCGTACAGTTCGTTGTTCTGGGTGGGGTAGATGAGGGGGTTGTCCGGGCTGTCGGTCCAGCCTGTGACTGGATCGTGCACAGCCATCCCGATCCGGCTCGCGGTGGATTCCATGCTCGGCGTCGCCCGGTAGAACACCACGAGCCGGCCGTTGTGTTCGATCAACGATGGGTTGAAGATTGCCGAAGCCGTCCACCCGATGTTGGTCGGATCGGGCCATGGCCTGCCGGGAGTGAACGTCAGCGAGGCGTCTCGTCGGAACGGTCCGATGCTCCAGTCGGGGGTCTGTTCGTAGGTGGCCGAGAAGTAGTCCTGGGGGTGGTGACGTTTGTTGAGGGTGACTGCTTTGTGATAGTCGGCGGCGAGCTCACCGCGGGTAAGGGGTATCACGATCTTCTCGATCCTGTGAGACGCCGGGTGTCGGTCGGCGAAGGTTGCGCCGTGCGGTCCGTGGCGCGGCGGGGCTGTGGACCGCACGGTCGTATAGACCTGGCTGGTGTCTTCGCTGTCAGCGCGTGACGAGAGTGAAGCCGCCAGGAAGGATCGTGGCGTTTGCCCGGCCGAAGGAGGTCACGCTCCTCTCGCGGGCGATGCCGTACTGGTCATAGCTGACAGCGACGGCTTGACCTGTTCCCGGAACGGCGATGTCGCACGTGCGGCGCGTGGTAGCCACGCTGCTCAGCAGGGCGACGGTGTGGCCGTCCCCGGTGGTTATCAGTTGCGAGACCAGCGGCGTCAGAAGCAGTGAGTCGAGCAGCCCCGTTCCGCCCGCTGTCATGCCGGTGATGGACCTGGCACTGGCGGGCAACGGTGCCGGCAAGGTGACGGGCAGGAGCGCACCGGGCGCGGCCGAGGCACCTTGGGCGCCACCCGACCCGTAGTGGAGGGTGCCGAGGCGGGTGTTGCTGGAGGTGAATACCGTCTGTGCCGCGCCGCCGTCGACCAGATACGCGACGGGCTGCACCATCCTGGGTTGGTCAGAGGCGGGGACCTGCCAGGTGAGCCGGCTTCCGGCCGGAGAGCTCACGTACGTGGTGCTGCTCCACTGGGCCTCGCCCGTCCAGGGCGAGGGGGGTTCGACCGCCCGTGCTCCACCTGAGAGTGTCGCCTGGTTCGCCTCGATGGTCTGCTGCCCTTCTCGCCGTGCGATGTGCGCGGCGGAGCGGGCTGTGTTGGCTACGTCGGGTGCTGCGTCCAGGGCCTCCATGGTGAGCAGGCCGTGGATGGTGGATTCGGCTCCCGAGTTCTGATTCACCGTGGCGTTGGATGCCACGCCGTCGAAGGTCACGCCGGTGGCCGGGTCGTACATCGGGACTCCGGCCGGGTTCTGTCCGAAGAACCAGCCGGCCGCAACCCCCGCGAGTTGGCGCAGCCCCGAGCTGTGGGTGGCGTTGGCTACAGCGAGCAGCGAGCGCACGACCGAGTCTGCACCGTAGGCGATTTGGGAGCCGTCGACCGGGGTGGGGCTCCAGCCGTTGTCGGGTCCGGTTGCGGTGAGGAGGTGGGGGGCGAACACCGCCGCATCGGCCACCGCGGGCCGCAACAATGCCGGATCGCGCAGGACACCGGAGGCCTGCGCGAGCGCGGTAGCCATCTCATCGCCCCAGGCATGCCATTGCGAGGGTGACAGACTCCAGGGCAGCAGTGCGCCGTAGGGCCAGGTCCGGGCGTTGCCGGCGCCCATTGCCGCGATGCCGTCGGCCAATTGCACAAGTGCCGTACGGGCTGGTGAGCTACCGCCTGCGGCCACGTAAGCCGTCAGCCCGAGTACGGCTTCTGAGGAGGCATCGGCACCGTCGGAGATCAGCCACGCGGGCAGCCGGACGCCGTTGACGGTCTGGTACTTGCCGTAGTGGGTGAGGTCCTGTCGGTTGAGTGCGTCGACGGCCAGGTTCAGTCGCCCAGCTAGGAAGTTCGCGAAGCCGGGATCGCTCTTCCGGAAGTCGCTATATCCCTCGCCTAGCGCCCATATGGTGCGAGCCAGCCAGTAGGACGGTCCTGTGTCGGAGGGGTTGGGGCTGTCCGGGGGCGTGGGGGTGGGGTTGAGGCGACCGTCGGGCTGCATCCACAACACGATGTTGCCCGCGTTGGGGCCAGTGGATGTCTGCAGGTAGGTCAGTCCGCGCAGGAGCGCCTCGGCCTCGTCACGGCTGTGCGTGTCCTGCCACTGTTGCCAGTGGCGTAGGTAGACGACCGCCGCTCTGGCGATGTCGTCGGCGTCGTAGGCTCCTTGGCCGTAGGTGTCGGTGGAGGCATCGTAGGTGCCACCGCCGGTGCGCTGGTAGCCGCCGTTCGATTGGTGGTTGGCGTAGACCCACAGCACGCCGATGTCGGGGTGGCCGGCGAGTTGGTAGGTGGTGTGGCCCGGTTGGGACGGTGGCGCCACCTGTGTGGTCAGGAAGTCAAGGTGGTCGAGGTTGGTCAGCGGGGCCTGGCGCGATGCGCTTGCAGCAGGCGACGGAGTCGCCGCAGTGGCGACGCTCAGCGGGGCCAGAAGACCGGCCACGGCGACGCCTGCGGCCAGCGCGAGATTGGGGCGTTTCAAGGCAACCTCCTGGTGGAGTGGATTGCGATGTGAACGGTCGTGGCCAGGCGGTGACCGCGCGGTCCACGCCCGGTTGGTGCCTTGCTGTACGTGTGCTCACTGGAGCTGCAGACAGGGATCGGTGCGTCGTACGTATCGCGCCGCAGTGCCTGGTGGCCGGGCGGTACCGGGACCGCCCGGCCATGGGGCGAGGAGGAACCGACTGCAGGTGAGTGGGTGGGCCTATGCGGACGGCACGACCACGGGCAACGCGGCCCCTCTTTCCACCGCCTCGGTTGCGGCCTCTGCGACGGCCACAGCAGTCAGCCCGGCGTAGGCGTCGGCCACCGGCGTGTTGCCGTCGCGGGCGCAGAGCAACAGGTCCGTGAAGGCGGCGCGTACGCTGCCTGCGTAGACGTGCTGCTTGCTCGCTTCCCCGCCGAGGTCAAGGACGGCCTCCACCAGGTGCGGGGCGATGCGCTCCACACCGCGCCCGCGACACGGCTGCGGTGTGCCGGCGTCCCGGTGGACCGTGACGCAGATGCGTTCTTCGCCGTGGGGGTTGAGTCCTGGTACGTGCAGCAGTTCGGCGGCGCGGGAGGGCAGCTGCTGCCAGCGGTCGGCTCCCGCGTCATCGGTCCATGCGGTCACGGTCGCGTAGGTCGGGATCCAGCCGGTCACCCGGGCCTCTGCGAATCCGTAGTCGATGCGCATCAACTGCCGTTCGCAGCGGTGCGCGTGGGCGAAGGAGTGGGTGTGGGTGGCGACCGTCCCGCCGGGGTGCACCGCAGTGGCGACAACGATGTCCACCGGCCCGTCAGGAGTCCGGCGCACGGCTGTGGCCTGGACCGATTGCGGCTCGCTGCCCATCAGCGCCCGCGCGGCGTCGAAGAAGTGGACTCCGTGCTCAAGGAAGATGCCGCCGCTGTGGGCAGGGTCCCAAAACCAGTGGTCTGGGCCGAGATCCTCGTCCGATGCGTCGTTTTCGAACGCGAAGCGGCGCGGGGCATCGAGCAGACCTTCGTCGCGCAGTCTTTCCAGCATGCGCAGGATGGGGTTGTAGCGCAGTACATGGTCGACGACGAGGACCCCCGGTGAACCGTCGGCCACCGCTCGTACCTCGGCTGCCTGGGCTGCCGTGACAGCGAGGGGCTTCTCGCAGAAGACGTGCTTACCCGCGCGTAGCGCTGAGATGGCCATCGCCGCGTGGGTTGCGGGCGGGGTGGTGATGGCCACCGCGTCGACATCGTTCCTCGCCAACAGCGCCTCGATTCCGTCGCACGCGGCGGCGCCGTGTGCGAGGGCGAGCCTGTCTCGGCGTGTCGCGTCGGGATCGGCGACGGCGGCGATCCGTATGCCGGGTAGGTCGGCGACGGCGTCAAGTACGTACGCGCCGAACGCGCCGCAGCCGACCAGCCCCAGGCCGATTGGCGTCGGCTCAAATCCATCCGTCATACCTGCTGCCCTCGTACCTCGTTGTGGTCGAGTCGGGCGACGCCGATGTGGGCGTCGGCCATGCCGTAGAAGACGTAGCGCACGCCGTCGATCTCCTCGATCGCGGTGGGGAAGACGACGTTCGGCACCGTGCCCGAGCGCTCCTCCTCGGTCTCCGGGGCCATCAGCGACTCGGCTGACCGGGCGATCACGCGGGACGGGTCCGCCGCATCGAGGATCATCGCTCCCACGCGGTACCTGACGCGCTGGTTTTGCTGGAACGGATCCTCGATGGAGCCGGAAACCCCGTGGTGGATGAGCAGCCACCCTTCATCAACGCGGATCGGTGCCGGGCCGGCGCCGATCTTCAGCGCCTCCCACTCGTAGGCGCTGAGCGCCACCAGCTTGTGGTCACGCGGCCGCGTCAGCGCGGTGATGTCCCGCTCGGCCTCCGCGACCGGAACGTAGGAGATCCAGATGCCGGGCCGCTCGTCGTCCACACCAGCCGGCAGGTGGACGCCCTCGCCCGGGCGCAACCAGTCCAGGTCCCACATCGGACGGTGCAGCATGGCATAGCACGGCGTCCCGTCAGGGCCGGGAACCGGCTCGGGGAAGTGCACCACGTCCTTGTTGGGGAAGAGGTTCAAATCCGTGTCGAGGTCGTGCCGGTAGGTGAACTGGATGGGGCCCAGGCGATGCCAGTCGGTGAGGTTCTTCGACACTGCGAGGGCAGGCTTGGGGCCCAGCGGGCCGTGGGCCACGTACGACATCACGTACTGGCCCAGGCTCGCGATCCACGTGACGCGCGGGTCCTCAACCCCAGCGCCGTTCTTGCCGCGCTCCCAGCCCGCATCGGGTTCCAGGACGACTCCCCGGCGCTCGACGCCCCGGGGCACGCCGTCCTCGAAGACGACTTCGGCGAGGCCGACACGGGAGACATTGCCCTTGGCCACCAGACGTGGCAGCAGGTGCAGCCGCCCATCCGGTGTACGGCCGCTGGCCGGGTTGAGGACACCCTCGGCCTCGAACGGCTCGCCGGCCAGGGGTGCCATCACCACGCCGAGCCGGGTGAGGCGGTAAGGGACGATGGAGGAAACGATGGTGGTCAAGATCTAACCCCTCACGCCGGAGCCGAGGTTGGTGAAGGCGAATCGCTGGAACAGCGGGAACAGGACGACGGCCGGCGCGGCGGGCACGCAGGCACCGGCCAGGATCACACCGGGCACTGCCGGATCCGAGGAAATCCGCGTCATGCCGACTGCCCCTGGACAACGCCGCGACCAGTCTCTCCATCCCGGTCGAGGCGGGCGACGCCGATGTGGGCGTCGGCCATGCCATAGAAGACGTACCGCACGCCGTCGATCTCCTCGATCGCGGTGGGGAAAACGACGTTCGGCACCGTGCCGGAACGCTCCTCCTCGGTCTCCGGGGCCATCAGCGGCTTGGCCGTGCGAGCCAGGACGCGGGACGGGTCGGCCGCATCCAGGATCATCGCACCAGCGGCGTAGCTGACGCGCTGATTCTGCTGGAACGGGTCCTCGATGGAGCCGGAAACGCCGTGGTGGATGAGGAGCCAGCCTTCCTCGACGCGGATCGGTGCCGGGCCGGCTCCGATCTTCAACGCCTCCCACTCGTAGGCGCTGAGTGCCACCAGCTTGTGGTCACGCGGCCGCGTCAGGGCCGTGATGTCCCGCTCGGCCTCGGCGACGGGAACGTAGGAGATCCAGATGCCGGGGCGCTCGTCCTCCAGCCCTGCCGGCAAGTGGATGCCTTCGCCGGGCCGGAACCAACCCAGGTCCCACATCGGGCGGTGCAGCATGGCATAGCACGGCGTCCCGTCAGGGCCGGGCACCGGTTCGGGAAAGTGCACCACGTCCTTGTTGGGAAAGAGATTCAGATCCGTGTCGAGGTCGTGCTGATAGGTGAACTGGATGGGGCCCAGGCGATGCCAGTCGGTGAGGTTCTTCGACACGGCGAGGGCAGGCTTGGGGCCCAGCGGCCCGTAGGCGACATACGACATCACGTACTGCCCCAGGGCCGGGATCCACGTGGTGCGCGGGTCCTCGACTCCGGCGTTGTTCTTGCCGCGCTCCCAGCCTGCATCGGGGGCGAGCACGACGCCACGGCGCTCAACGCCCGTGGGAACGCCGTTCTCGATGGTCACTTCGGCGAGGCCGACACGGGAGACATTGCCCTCGGCCACCAGGCGCGGCAGCAGGTGCAGCCGTCCATCCGGGGTGCGGCCGCTGGCCGGGTTGAGGACGCCCTCGGCCTCGTTCGGCTCACCGGTGAGTGGTGACATCACCACGCCGAGCCTGGTCAGCGTAAACGGGATGGCGGACGAAACGGAGGAAGAAACGGTGGTCAAGATCTAGCCCTTCACGCCGGAGCCGAGGTTGGTGGAGACGAAGTGACGCTGGAACAGCAGGAACAATCCGACGGCCGGAGCGGCGAGCACACAGGCGCCGGCCAGGATCGCGCCGGATGGGTTCGCGGCCTGCGCGGAGACCGTGGTGATGTAGTTGGACAGGGAAACCGCGAGCGGTTCCATACTCTGCTGCTTGGTGACCAGGAACGGCCAGAGGAATTCGTTCCAGGGACCGATGAAGGTCAGCAGACCTGCGGTGAGCAGAGCGGGCCGGATCAGCGGCAGCGCCACACGAACGACAATCTGCAATTCGTTGGCGCCGTCGATCCTGGCGGCTTCGAACAGCTCCCGAGGGATTTGCAGAAAGTACTGCCGGAACACGAACACCGCGGTCGAGTTGATCGCGAACGGCAGGATCATCCCGAGGTAGGAGTCGGCAAGCCCGTAGTCGCGCACGATCAGTACGTACAACGGGATCGTCAGCAACTGGAACGGCACGATCTGCACCAGCAGCATCGTGTTGAACAGCAGACCCTTGCCCCGGAAGTGCAGCTGGGCCAGAGCGTAACCGGCCAGCGAGCCGAACACGATGGTGCCGAAGATGACGCCGCCGGTAAAGATGCCGGAGTTCACCAGGGAGCGGCCCAGGTCGATGGCCTGGTCGATGTGCTGGTAGTTCGCCAGCGTCAGGTTGCCCGGGTTGGGCAGCACGCCGGACAGGCCGGTGTTATCGCGGGTCTGCAGCGAGCCGACGACCATGTAGTAGAAGGGGAAGAGGAACACCAGCGCGCCCGCGAGCAGGACAAGCAGTCGCCAGCTCGGCCTGCGACGAGGCAGGCGCAGTACGGATCGTTGCGTCTGGGATTGCGGCTGCCGGGCCGCTGCGCGGGTCTCG
This sequence comes from Streptomyces humicola, assembly GCF_024436035.1. Classification (GTDB taxonomy): domain Bacteria; phylum Actinomycetota; class Actinomycetes; order Streptomycetales; family Streptomycetaceae; genus Streptantibioticus_B; species Streptantibioticus_B humicola. Next base: position 193,622 of record NZ_JANFNG010000005.1, on the reverse strand, counting down.
ACGTGCGCCATCAGTCACGCTCCAGGAAACGGCGGTTGATCAGAGCGATGATGAGCACCCCGATGATCAGCAGGACGCCGAGTGCCGAGGCGATGTCCGGATGGTTCTGCTCAATGCCCTGCTGGTACATCAGCAGCACCGGGGAGGTGGAGGCTCCCGCCGGCCCGCCACCGCCGGTGAGCAGGTACGGCTCAGTGAACAGGTTCGCCCCGGTGACCAGCGAGAGCAGCACGACAAGTGTCGTCGCGGGCCGCACCCCCGGTACGGTGACCGACCAGAACGAACGCCACCGCGAGGCGCCGTCGACAGCGGCCGACTCGTACAACTCCTTGGGGACGTTCTGCAGCGCCGCCAGGTAGAGCAGGATGTAGAAGCCGAGCTGTTTCCAGGTCACGAACACAGCGATGGACGGCATTGCCAGGTGAGAGTTGACCAGCCAGGACGGCTTCGGTGCCAGGGGGCCGAGCACATGGTCGACCAGTCCGGTGGAGTTGAACAGGAACAGCCACACCCCGACCACGGCGACGCTCGCCGTGACGTAGGGCACGTAGTAGCTGATGCGGAAGAACCTGCGGAACGGGATCGCCGCGTTGAGCGCAGTGGCGAGAACCAAAGACAGCAGCACCGTCAGCGGCACATTGACGAGAAGAAAGACGACGATGTTGCCGAAGGCCTGTCGCACGGCTGGGTCGCTGAGGACCTCGGTGTAGTTCGACAGACCGACGAAGGGCCGGTTGACGGTCGCGCCGGGGGCCGCGAAGAAGTACCGGTGGAAGGAGATCCACACCGCCAGCCCGAGAGGATAGGCGAACACGACCGCAAGGAAGACAGCGTACGGCGCGGAGAACACCATGCCGACCGGTTGGCGGCCCACCAGGGCCGCCAACCGGCGTGCGCGTCCAGGCGGCTTGGGGACAGTGACCTGATTCACGATGCTTTCCTCAGATCACTGCGGCTGGGCTGCGAGCTTGTCGGCCTGTGCCGCTGTCTGGGAGAGGAACTGCTGGGTGCTGTTCTGGCCGCTGATCACCGACTTCTCCCAGCCGTTGCGGAAGTCCTGCCAGATCGAGATCGACTCGCTCAGCTGCGGGACCCCGATGGTGCGGGAGGCGGCGGAGGCGAAGTCGTTGTAGGCCGGGTTCTTCGCGAAGTAGTTTGCGTAGGTCTGCTGCAGATTCGTTCGCATGGGCATCTGCCCGGTCATGTTGAGCAGCTGCCCGTCCTGCTCCTGGCTGGTGGCGAACTTCAGCACGTCCCAGGCGGTGCCCTGGTTTTTGCACGAGGAGTACATCGCCACGTTCTTGGCGTCGCTGTAGGTGTGAGTCTGGGCGGCCGGTATGCCCTGCGAGGTGGGGACCGGTACCTCGCCCCAGTCGACCTTGTTGTCGTAGGTCGAAATCGCCCAGGGGCCGACGATGGCCATCGCAGCGGTGCCGTCGGCGAAGGAGTCGCCGTTGTAGGCGTCCTTACCGGCCAGGTTGTTCGCGTACAGCGTGCGCCAGAAGTCGGTAGCCTGCTGACCTGCGGGCGAGTTGAACTGGGACTTGCCGTTTTCCATGAGTTCCTTGCCGCCGCTCTCCGCCGCGAACAACGGGTAGAAGTCGAACCACGGCTGGTAGAACTCGCTGGTGGGTGCAGGGTAGATGGCGTACTTGGCAGCGCCGGAGGCCACGACCTTCTTCGCCGTCGCGAGGAACTGCGCGTAGGTGTTCAGCGGCGGGTTGTCCGGGTTGATGCCGGCCTTCTGGAAGATCTTCTTGTTGTAGAAGATCATCACCGGATTCGACTTCCACGGCAGCTGGTAGTAGTTGCCGTCGGACGACTTGTATTGCTCTGCCGTGGCGCCGGAGCGCGACTGGATGTAGCTGACGGCACCGGGGAACTTGTTCAGCGGCACCAGTCCGCCTTGCTGCTGGAACTGCGGAACGGACGCAGGAGAGGTGTTGAAGATCAGACATGGCTCGGTGCCCGCCGTGATCGCTGCACCGATGACCTCCTCCGACGACTTGCCAGTGGGGACCTGTTCGGCACTGACCTTCTCCGTGGGATGCGCCTTGTTCCACGCAGCGACCATCTGCTCGCCCCAGGCGATCTCCTGCGGGTTGTTCGAGTACCAGATCTTGATGGGCCCATGGGCGTTCGTCGCACTGCTCGTCGATCCGGAGGAGCCACATCCGGCGAGGGCCGTAAGACTCAGGCCGACGGCAATGGCAGACGAGTAGACACGTTTCATTGCGGCTCCTACTTCGATGGATCTGTTGTGACTGGTTGTTGAATGCGTCGAGGCGTGACCGGCTCGACGCCGGCGGTCATGTCAGGGGCGGCTCGAGGGGACGCGCCGTCGATGTGCGGATAACCAACTCGGGGGAGTCCAGCTCGACATCGGGAGCCGATCCTGCGTCGATGAACTGGAGCAAGGTCTGCGCGGCGTGTTGCCCCCAGGCAAACGGGCTGGTGCGCACGGTGGTCAGGGCGGGAGACACGTAAGCGGCGAGCTCGGTGTCGTCGAATCCGGTCACGGAGAGCCGCTGGGGCACCGGGAAGCCGAGGTCCTGGGCGACGACCATGCCGGCCATGGCCATCAGGTCGTTGGCGTAGACGATGGCGGTCGGCGGCTCCTCGAGACTGAGCAGCTCCCTGGTCGCAGCGGCCCCGCCTGAGGCCGTGAAGTCGGAGACCACTACCGGCCCCTCCGGCACCCCCGCGTCTGCCAGCGCGGCGCCCCAGGCGTCGCGGCGACGCACCGCGTGCATGAACTCCACAGGCCCGGTGACGTGCGCGATGCGTCTATGACCCAGCTCAATCAGGTGTCTCGTCGCCACGGTGATGCCGGGCGCGTTGTCGTCCAGGCACACGGCGGGAAACGGCGAGGAGATGTTCGACCGGTTCAAAGTGACGGCCGGCAGGCCGAGCTCCGTCAGCATCGCGATACGCGGGTCGCCGTGTCGCATGTCGGAGAGGAAGACGCCGTCCACGCGACCCTCGGTGGCAAGCCGGTGGTAGGCATCAGCCTCCCGTGCGGGATCGTCGAGAACCTGCAGGAGCAACGAATACCCTGACTTCGAAAGCACCGCCTCAGCACCAGCAATGAATGACGGATAAAACGGATCAGAACCGATCAACTCAGGCGCCCGAGCGAGGATCAAGCCAACGGCGAAGGCTCGCGACACCGCCAGGGAACGCCCTCGCTGGCTGGGCGACCACCCCATCTCGCGAGCGACATCAAGGATCCGCTGCCGCGTCTCCTCCGCGAGACCGGGGCGCCCGTTGAGTGCAAAGGAGACGGCACTCTTGGACACCCCGGCACGGGAGGCGACATCCACGATGGTGACACGACCCTGGGCCACGACTCCCGCCTCCTCAACCGGTTTAATAAAGCGGTTCAGGCATTACACCCGCGTTAACGCAAGGGGTCAAGACCTGACGCAGGTAACAGGTTGGTGACAACAGCGGTGCGGCATGTCATCCCGTCGCGCGTCAACACCAGCTCCGCGAAACCCGGGGCTTGACACACAGCCACGGCACGATGCGTAGTGCCACGAATCTCAGTTCCTCAATGGCCCGCCGCAGTTCCCGTACCGCTTCCATGGGGCGGTTCAGGTCGGCGCCCGTGACGCCGCGCAGCCGGCCGCGGGACTGGGCGGCGAAGCCGGCCCGGGGCATCACGCTCCGGCCGCCCACGGCCTTTCCCGCGGGCGCGGCGTTCCTCGACATGGCGCGGGCCTTCACACAGGAGCCGCTCAGTGCTGTCCCAGTGGGCACCGGCGACGACGAGGTGATCGGGATCGTCTCGGAGACCGAGCTGCTGGCCAGGGCGGCCGGTGCGCGGAACCGTCATCGTGCGGTCCACCGGCTCGGCTCCCTGCGGGCGCACGGTAAGTGGAGCACAGGGGGGACGGCACGGGAGTTGATGAGCTCTCCGGCCATCCGCGTGCATTCCCGCCACCCTCGTCTCCGACGCGGCGGTCAAGGCCGCGCGTGCATGCCTGAAGCGGATGCCGGTGATCGACCGCCACGGTCGGTTGGTGGGGATCGTGCGCCGGACCGACCTGCTGCGCGCCCTGGTACGCGACGACGCCGCGATCCGTCGCGAGATCGAGACTCGGGTTCTGAAGGAGGACTTCGGGTTCGGCCGGGAGCAGGTCAGGGCTGAGGTGGTGAACGGTCGGGGAGACCCTCACCGGCTGGCTGAGTCCCGACCGAAGTCCTGGGCTCATGGCCAGGGTTCGGGCGATGGACGACGTGGTCGACATCACCGATCACCTCACGCCCGGGCCCGGGCGGTGAGCGGGGGCTTGGGGCTCGGGCCCACCACAGCCAGGCGGGCTGGTTAGGGGACGAGTGAGGTGACGGTGCCGCCTTCGACCTTCAGGGCTGCACCGGTGGTGGCGGAGGCCAGGTCGGAGCTGGTGTAGAGAATGAGGTTGGCGACCTCTTCCGGCTCGATCATTCGCCGGAGCAGCGAGGTGGGGCGGAAGCGGGCGATGAACTCGCGCTGCGCGGCGTCGAAGGACTCCGCCTCGGGAATCAGGGCGGCGATGTACTTCTCGCTCCCCTCGGTGTGGGTGGGGCCGGGCAGGACGGAGTTGACTGTCACGCCGGTGCCGGCCGCGGCCTTGGCCAGGCCGAGTGCTACGGAGAGCTGGGCGGTCTTGGTGGTGCCGTAGTGGACCATGTCCAGTGGGGTGTCGATGGCGGTCTCGCTGCTGACGAAGACCACGCGGCCGTGACGGCGGGCCATCATGCCGGGCATGTAGAGGCGGGCCAGCCGCACCCCGCTGAGGACATTGACCTCGAAGAACCGCCGCCATTCGGCGTCCTCGATCTCCAGGACCGGGGCAGAGGCGAAGATGCCGGCGTTGTTGACGAGGACGTCAACCTCCGGCACCGCCTCGAACACGACGTCGGCGCCCTCGGCGGTGGCCACGTCGGCGGCTACGGCGAGCACCTCGGCATCGGGTGCGGCGGCGCGGACACTGTCGGCGGCGGCCTTCAGGCGCTCTTCGTCGCGGCCGTTGAGAACCGTGCGGGCGCCGGTGCGGGCGAACGCCGTCGCGGTGGCCAGGCCAATGCCCATCGTGGAGCCGGTGACCAGGACAGTACGGCCGGTGAAGTCGATGTGCACAGGGATCTCCTTGGTTGGACCTTGATCAGCGTGTTGCCGCACTGCGCTGCAAGAAGTCGCGAAGGACGTCGATGATGAAGGCGTGGTCCTCCGCGTCGGGCAGGCCGGACACCGTCACCGTGCCGACCAGGCCGACTCTGCGAACGCGGACAGGGAATGATCCTCCGGCGGCGGCGTACCGGGCGGGGTCGGCGCCGAATTTCGATGAGAACGCGTAGCCACCAGCTTCCGCCTCCACGGCGAGGCGGTACGACGAGCAGTCAAATCGCGCGGCTGCAAGGGACTTGCGCTCGACCCAGAGGTCGTTGTCGGTTGATGTCCCGGGAAGCGCGGCGTGGAAGAGCTGCTGCGAACCGCGCCGGACATCGATGGTGAGGGCGTGGTTGCGTTGACGGGCGGCTTCGACGAGCCTGACGCCGAGCTCCCAGGCCGTCTCGTTGTCGAAGGCGTCGAACCACAGCTGATCTTCCTGGGCCTTGAGCTCGGCGAGGAGCTGTTCACGTGGGTCTGCAGGCATGCGGTCTCCTCCTGTGCCGACGGGGCGTGTTCAGCGGGCGTCCTCGAGGATCAGGTCCGCGGCCTTCTCTGCGATCATCACGGTCGGCGCCTGGGTGTTGGAGCTGACGATGCGCGGCATGATCGAGGCGTCCACCACCCGCAGGCCGCGCAGTCCGTGCACCTGCAGGCGCGGGGAGACCACCGCCTGGTCCGAGGTCCCCATGGCACAGGTGCCCACTGGGTGGTAAGCGGTCCGCCCATGCCGGCGCACGAAGGCGATGTAGTCGTCCTTGGTCTCCACTGCCTGGCCACCAGCAAGATGCTCGGCCTTGATGTGGGGTGCCATCGACGGCTGCTCCATGATCTGGCGGCTCTGCCGTACGCCCTCGATTGCCATCTCCAGGTCGTAGTCGTCGGCGAGGTAGTTGGGGTCGATGAGCGGCGCCTGAAGCGGGTCAGCGCTGGCCACCCGTACCGTGCCGCGGCTGCGCGGCCGCAGGAAGTAGGAGTTGAGGGTGCACCCGTAGCCGGGGCGCACGGCTGCGATGCCCGCCTCCACGCCGGCGGCCGGGAGGAAATGGAACTGCAGGTCCGGGCTGGAGTCCTCTGCGTTGCCGCAGCCGAAGCCGCCGGCCTCCACGACGGTCGACGCCAGCGGTCCGCGGCGGAAGGCGGCGTACTGCAGGGCGGCGGCCGCGGTGGCGGGCAGCGGCCGCTGGTAGCGGTCCATGCTCTGGTACGAGGTCAGCTCGTAGACGATGTCCAGGTCGCAGTGGTCCTGCAGGTTCTTGCCCACGCCGGGCAGCGCGTGCACGGTCGCGATCCCCGCCTGCTTGAGGTCGGCGGGATCGCCGATGCCGGACAGCTGCAGGATCTTCGGCGAGCCGAAAGCGCCCGATGCCACGATCACCTCCCGCTGGGCGGTGTACTGGCGCACCGTGCCTGCCTCGATGACTTCCACCCCGACGGCGCGGTCCTTGTCCAGGATCACTCGCCTGACCAGCGGCCCCGTCTTGATCGTGAGGTTCTTCCGGTGGCGAGCGGGGCGGAGGTAGCCGACCGCGGCGCTGCAGCGGCGCGAGTTCCTGGTGGTGGTCTGGTAGAACCCGATGCCGTGCTGCCGCTCGCCGTTGAAGTCGCTGTTGTAGGGCAGCCCGAACTCCTGGCCGGCGCGGACGAAGGCCTTGGACAGCGGGTGCGGGTTGACCAGGTCGGAGACCGCGAGGGGGCCAGTGGAGCCGTGCAGCGGTCCGGACAGCCGCTCGTTGCCTTCGGACCGCACGAAGTACTTCTGTATCTCCTTGGCGGTCCACCCTTCGCAGTCGTATGCACCGGCCCACTCGTCGTAGTCCTGGGCGACGCCCCGGGTGAAGACCTGCGCGTTGATCGAACCACCACCGCCGAGGACCTTGCCCTGCGCCAGAGGGATCTCCCGCCCTCCGCAGTGCTCTTGAGGCAGACTGACGAACCCCCACTGATAGGGCCCGGCCGTGAGCTTGGCGAATCCGGCTGGCACGTGAATGAAGGGATGCCAGTCGGAGCGCCCCGCTTCAAGGAGCAGAACCCGCACGGAGGGATCCGCGCTGAGGCGGCTGGCCAGGACACATCCCGCCGTCCCCCCGCCTGCGATGACATAATCGAACGTGTCACCCTGCTGTGCCATGGAACACTTCCTCGATTGTTCGACGTATTCACTCGTTCGGCATACGGGTGCCGAACCGGTGTGACTCGAATTCGGTAGTTGGGGCTTGGCTGTCCGGCGGGCGGCGCGGCACGGAGGCGGGCGCGGCCATCGCCTTCGGGGCTTCTTCCAGCCGCGGTCACGACCACGTGCGACCGACACGGGGCGACCTGAGCGGGTTCGTGCCCAGTAGATCCAGAAAGCGTTTTCACGACCGTAGCAGCGCCTCAACCCGCAGGCAAGGGTGGCTTCCGACTCAGGAAGCACTTGCTCACGCGCCGTCGTGCTGCGCGACGCCCGGCGACGCTGCGGTCATGCCCCGAAGAACGGAGTTCGCCTGCCGGTCCGGATCTGCACTGTCTTGACCTCGGTGAATTCGTCGAAGCCGACCTGTCCCATCTCGCGGCCGTAGCCGCTCATCTTCACCCCTCCGCCCGGCAGCTGCGGGGCGCCGTCGATGGTGGTGTTCACCCAGACCGTGCCGCTGCGCAGAGCCCGCGAGGCGGTGAGCGCCTTGTCGATGTCCTTCGTCCACACCGAGTTGGCGAGCCCGTAGTCGACGGAGTTTGCGAGCGCGATCGCCTCGTCCAGGTCGCGGAACCGCGTCACGGAGAGGACCGGTCCGAAGATCTCCTCTCGGAACACGCGTGCCGTAGGTGCCACCTGGTCCAGGACCGTCGGCGCCAGAAACGTTCCGGCGGCGAACGGCTCGCTGGTCAGCCGTGACCCACCCGTGCGGACGGCCGCGCCGTCCGCGTCCGCCGACTCGATGTACTCCAGGACTGTGGCGAGGTGGTCCTCGTGGATCAGCGCTCCGATGTCGGTGTTCTCCTCGAGGGGCTGGCCGACGCGGAGCCGGGCTGTCCTGGCGATCAGCTCGTCGAGGAACTCGTCGGCCACCTGCTCCGCGATCAGCAGTCGGGCCCCCGATACGCAGCATTCGCCGTTGTTGAAGTACACGCCGAACATCACGCCGTCCAGGGCGTCCTCAAGGTCGGCGTCCGGGAGCACGATGTTCGCCGCCTTGCCGCCCAGCTCAAGCGAGAGCCGCTTGAGGTTGGACTGCGAGGCCGTGACGATGCGCCGGCCCACCTCGGTGCTGCCGGTGAAGGACACCACGTCGACCTGTACGGATTCGGCGATGTGCTGCCCGACCACGCTGCCTCTGCCGGTGACGACGTTGATCACGCCGTCCGGGACGCCCGCCTCCTGGGCCAGCCGGGCGATCTCGAGGGTGCTGCTGGCGGTGAGCTCGGAGGGCTTCACGACCGCGGTGCAGCCCGCTCCGAGCGCGAATGGAAGCTTCTGCGCCAGCAGCAGCAGCGGAAAGTTCCACGGGGTGATCATGCCGATCACCCCGGCCGGCTCGCGCGCGACGAAGGCGGTGAAGTCGCTGCCGAGGTTGGTGTGGACATCGCCATGCATCGACATGGCCAGCGACGCGGCGTATTCGATCAGCCCCACGCTTCCGTCGACGTCGCCTACGGCCAGGCGCAGCGGCTTGCCGACCTCCTCCGCCTCCAGCCTGGCCAGCCGTTCCTTGTTCTGCCGAACGAGGTCGGCGAGAGCGAGCAACACTCGGGCGCGCTCGATGCCGGACCACTGTGGCCACGGTCCGTGGTCGAACGCGCGCCTCGCGCAGGTGATGGCGCGCTCGGTGTCCTGGGCGGTGCCCCGGGAGTATTCCGCGACGACGAGGCCCGTGCCTGGCGCGCGGCGCTGAACACGATCAAGGGAAGGGTCGGTGAAGGCACCGTCGATGTAGTGCCCGTACACGCGCGGACCACCGGGGCCGGAGGTAGTGGGATGGAGAGACGATGCGGTAACCCTCATCAAAGACTCCTGCCTGTCATGCCTGTCAGTGCGATTCAGTTCGGTGCTCCTGCCTCAGCGCGCCGCGAGGCAAGGCTCCGGCGTGTGACTCAGTGCGTCGCGAGATTTGGCTCCGGCGTGCGGCGGCCTGGCCAGCCAACCATCCGGTTCAGGTAAAGGCTTACTCTTGACGTTGATCTGGCGTGCGTGCCAACCTAAGCGTGGTTGGCCCGGTTCGGCAAGAGGTTGGCGACTTCGTCCGGCAGATCAAGAAATCGCTTACAGATCTCAGGAGTGGCTCGGGTGTGGAAGGGAGTCGGTGGTGCGTCCACTCGTCGTGGCGGTCAATGGGGTGACGGGACGCATGGGCCGCACCCGGCATCTTCACGGCGCGCTGCTGCCGCTTCAGCGTAGCGGGATCCGCTCAGCTGGGCGGCGCCGCGAGCTGGACCTCGTTCTCGTGGGCAGACGTGCCGCGGCCGTCTCGCAGCTCGCGCGCGAGCACGGCGTCCGGCGTTGGTCCACCGACCTCGACGCCGTCCTGGGCGATCCGGAGGTCGACGTCTATTTCGACGCTCAGCGCAGCGGGCTGCGCAGCGGCGCGGTGACGGCCGCGATCAAGGCTCGCAAACACCTCTACTGCGAGAAGCCGCTGGCCCTTGACGGAGCCGCGGCCCTGGAGCTGGCCCGTGACGCGGAGCAGGCGCAGATCCGCACAGGGATGGTTCAGGACAAGCTCTTCACGCCGGGCTTCCGGGCGCTGCGCTCCGTATTGGCAGCCGGTGCGCTCGGGAGGATCCTGGATGTCCGCGGCGATTTCGGTTACTGGGTGTCCGCCGACGCCGCGGGACGTCCGCAGCGTCCGTCGTGGAACTACCGGCGCGCGGATGGCGGCGACTTCATCGCCGATCTGTTCAGCCACTGGTACTACTTGCTGGCGATGGTGGGGACACCGCTCGCCGTCAGCGCGCTCCTGGCCACGCATGTGCCCCGCCGCCACGACGAGAGCGGCCGGCCCTACGACGTCGACGTCGAGGACCTCGGCCACGTGCTGGTGCGGTTGCACGGCGGAGTCACCGGCGTGATCTCGACCTCCTGGATACAGCGTCCGCCTACCCCCTTCACGCTGACGCTGCACGGCACCCGGGCCACCGCCATGGCGACGCCGGACGCCTGCACGCTGTCCACCGCCACGCTGCCGGCGCCCGGTGCGACTCCGGTGCCTCGGCAGCAGCCGGTTCCCATGCCCCCGCAGGAAGACGAGTTCCTCAGTCAGTGGCGTCAGTTCCTCGAGCATGTCGCCGGCGATACGCCGTTCCCCTGGACCTTCTGCTACGCGGCCCGGGCCGCTCTCTTCTGCGACGCGATCCGGAACAGCGGGCGCCGTGGCACCTGGTGCGACGTGCCTGAGGACACAGGAGATGTCCGATGAGACCCGGGATCACCCGGCCGCAGGTGGCGGTGCGCCGTACGCCGCGGGCGGGCGGGTGTCGGCGAGCTGATCCGCGCCGGCCGTTCCGTGCTCGCCGCGGTGCGGCCCGGGCCGTGCGTATCCGTTGCTCGCGGCGCCGGACGTGTGGGTACGGTGTCGACAGCGATCGATCTAGCTGCTAAGGGGTGCCAGCAGGATGGCTAAGAACGGTGGACCGATCCGGGGCGCAGACGCGCACCAGGGCAGGCCGGTCACCATCCAGGCAGTTGCGAAGGCGGCAGGCGTCTCCACCGCGACGGTCTCGCGTGTCATGACCGGGAACTCAAGCGTCCGAGCCGATCTGGCAGCGCGCGTACGCCAAGTCGCTGACGAACTCGGATACCGCCCGAACCCCGCAGCTCAGCGACTTGCCTCGGGGGTGAGCGAGACCATCGGGGTCGTCGTTCCGAACCTCGCCAACCCGTACTTCTACGACGTGATCAAGGCGATGAACACGGCGGCCGCCGCTCAGGGCTACCAGATGCTCATCGCCGACTCCAACGAAGATCCTGACCAGGAACTGCCGTTGTCACGGAGCCTGTTGCGGCAAGCAGACGGACTGGTGCTGCTGTCTCCCAGGATGCCGGTCGCCTCGCTGCGCGTGCTCGCGCAGGATGCGGCCCCTGTCCTGATGGTCAACCGCGTAGTGGTGGGAGTCGGGCTGCCGACGGTGGCCGTCGACAACCACTCCGCGATGTTGGAGATCTGCGGCCACCTTGCGATGCTCGGCCATCGACGGGTGGTCTATCTGGCCGGTCCCGAGCACTCCTGGCAGAACACCGAACGGCAGCGAGCGGCCGATCAGTCACCGGCGTTCGGTCTGCAGCTGACGTCGGTGACCGCCGGGTCGACGATAGGCGCGGGGCATGCCGCCGTCGACCGTGCCCTGGAGCTGAAGCCCACGGCACTGGTCTGCTTCAACGATCTCGTGGCCTTCGGGGCCTTGGCGCGGCTGCAGGAGCTCGGGCTGCGCGTACCGGACGACGTGTCGCTGACCGGATTTGACGACATCCCGTTCTCTGGCTACGCCTCACCACCGCTGACGACGGCGGTTAGCCCCCAACTCGCACTGGGACAGCGGGCGTGGCAGGTCATCCACCAGATGATCGATGGCAAGGAGCCCGATGACACGCCGCTGCTCAAGGCTGAGGTCGTGATACGCCACTCCACGGCGGCGCCCTCCGTCTGCGGTCACGTGGCCTCCCCGCAACCCGACCTCACCGGTCAGACTGGCGTGGCAGCCGGTTAGCCGCAGCCGGCTGACGTCACCTGACGCCGCGGCATGCAGCAAGAACCGCGCCGGACCATCGGTAGCTCGTCCGGCGCAGGTCAGGGCACCACAGCCGACGCCCAAAAGCGCCCGCGCGCCGCCTCATCGCAGCGCACCACCTGAGACGTAGCCCTCTCCGAGGCGGGAGGACCGCCCTGCTTCCCAGCGGGCAATGGCGCACAGTGCCGCTGCCCGCCCACGCGACTGGCGGACACCTCGGGGCTCGTTGTCCTGCGCGGACCTGCCATCCCCAGCCTTCGTGGCATCGCGCCGCAGCCCACCGCCCTCAAACGCGCGGCAGCTTCGTCGGCACGCGTATCCGAGCACTCGTGGACCCGCTCGTTGGTAGCGGCTGTACCGCCCCTCTCCTGTGAGTAAACGATTTCCAATCTCCCCAATGCCTCGTGGCGCTGCGTCGCTGCTCAGGGCCATTGCATGGCCTCTGTGCTGGCATTCAGTGGAATTGGAGCTTGCGCGGGGGTTGACCGGGCAACTCCAGCGGCCTTAGAAAGCCTTTACAGATAACGCCGCAGCGAGGAGTGGATCACATGAGGCGTCTTCCTCCCACCGTCATAGCAAGATCACGCCGCAGGGCGGCCGTGCTGTCCGCGGCCGTGGTGCTGACGTTGACCGTCGCGGGTTGCGCGGGCAACGGCTCCGGATTCACTGACGCCGCCTCGGGCAAGGGGGGCACGTGTGATCCCAAGCAGGTTCACCTGGTGCAGTCCGGACGAGGTTTCGAGAATCCCTACTACGTGGCCGTCGACGCCGGGGCGAGAGCCTTCGCGAAGTCGGTCGGTCTGCAGAACAACTACACGTGGATCGCGAGCGAAGGCGACTCCTCAAAGCAGCTCACGCAGATCCAGTCGCTCCTGGCCAAGTACGGTCGCTGCACCGTGCTCAACGTCGACCCCAACGACAACTCCATTCTTCCGGCCATCGTGACCGCGGTGCAGCGGCAAAATGCCTGGCTCGTCACGCAGTGGAACAAGCCGGATGGGATGACGCCAGCGACCTCGTCGGCGCACTGGGTGGCCCACATGTCGGTCGACGGCGTCCCGCAGGGATACAACACCGCGAAGGCGTTGTTCCAGGCCATGGGCGGCAAGGGCAACATCGTTGCGTTGGAGGGCATCCTCGACAACGTGCCCGCCCAGCAACGGTTCGCCGGTCTGCAGAAGGCGCTGAAGGAGTTCCCGCAGGTGCACCTCCTCGAGGCGCAGACGGCCAACTGGGACCAGACGCAGGCGCAAAACGTGACTCAGACCTTCCTTACGAAGTACGGCGACAAGATCAACGGCGTGTGGTCCGCCAATGACGCGATGGGGCTGGGCGCCATCGAGGCCCTGAAGGCCGCTGGAAAGGTCGGTGTGGTCAAGGTGAGCAGCGTCGATGGGCTGCAGCAGACAATCGACGATGTCAAGGCGAACAACGTCGGCTACGTGGCAACGACGCGCTCGACCGGCTCGGTCCAGGGAGGCTTCGGACTGGCCATCGGGTACGCGGCGGCGATCGGCAAGATTGATCCTGCCAAGGAGCCAGCTGAGCACCGGGCTTTCTACCTCACCTATCAGGGGATCGTGACCTCCCAGAACGCCGGTAGCCTGCCGTCCCCCACCGACGCCTCCGGCCTGAACTTCAACAACATCTGGTCAGTAGTCGCCTCCCCCATCGGGAACTGACATGGCACCGGATCTCCTCTCCCAGGAGCATGAGGTCGGCAACGCCGCAGGGGCCAGTGAGGATCGGTCACGCGGAGGTCTGTGGGCACGCGTGTCACGGATCGAACGCGTCCCCATCCCAGCACTCGCGGCGCTGGCTCTCATCGTCATCGTGTTCGGTCTCGCCAACAGCACCTTCCTGACGCTGGCGAATATGCAGGCCCTGGCCGATCAGTCGGCGATCCCCGTCGTCCTCGCGGTCGGCATGACATTCGTCATCCTCATGGGCAGCATCGACCTGTCGGTCGAAGGGGTCGTGGCTGCGACGTCGATGGTCTCCGCGCTGCTCGTAATCAACGACCGGACGCATCACCACCTCGGCCTGTGGGCGGTTCTCATCAGCGTCGCCGTCGGCGCCGGAATCGGCGCGGTCGCGGGACTCAGCGTCACTCGTTTGCGGATCCCGTCCTTCCTCGTCACGATCGGCACCTGGCAGATCGGTATCGGAATCGCCCAAGTGCTCTTCGGCGGTCAGCCTCCCGTCGTGCGTGACCGAGAGCTTCTCTCCTGGGCGCTGAAGACCTGGCTCGGCATGCCGCGCCTGGCCTTCGTGGCCCTGGCCGTGGTGCTGCTCGGCCTGTGGGTGCAGCACATGACCAGGTTCGGCCGCTACGCGTATGTGATCGGTGGCGGCGAGGACATCGCCCGCTTGTCCGGGATCAAGGTCGCGCGGTTCCGCACACTGGCCTTCATCGTGGCGGGGGCGTGCAGCGGCCTGGCAGGCGTGATGGCCACCAGCAGGTCAGGCCAGGGCGCGGTGGCAAACGGCAACGGCTATCTGTTCCTCACCATCGCGGGGGTCGTCATCGGCGGCACCTTGCTCACCGGCGGCCGCGGCGGCGTGCTGCACTCCGTCGTCGGCGTACTGATCATGGTCTCCATCACCAACGGCATGATCCTCGTCGGGATCAGCCCCTACGTACAACAGTCCGTGCAGGGCGCGATCGTCGTGCTGGCCGTAACGGCGACCCTGTGGCGCCTTCGAGAGCGACTTCGGGTGGTCAAATGAACGACATCGCGTTCTCCGTTCGTGGCGCGTCGAAGACCTTCGGCGGCGTGCAGGCGCTCGAGGACGTCAGCATTGACGTGCGACGTCGCGAGGTTATCGGCCTCATCGGCGAAAACGGAGCCGGCAAGTCCACCCTGCTCAAAATCCTCAGCGGGATCCACCAACCTGACTTCGGCACGGTGCTGCTCCATGGCGAGCCGGTGAAGTTCCGCAGCGTCGCCCACGCCATGAGAATGGGCGTGGCGATGGTGTTCCAGGAGCAGTCGCTGCTGCCGAACATCAGCGTCGCCGAGAACATATACCTCGGGAACGAGGGCACAGCTGTCAAGCACGGCTTCTACCGCTGGCCGCTACTGCGCCGACGCGCCGCCGAGAAGCTCGACGCCATCGGAAGCCAGGTCTCCCCGCGCACCCGCACTGAACAGCTGTCATTCGCCAAGAGGCAGATGGTCGAGGTGGCGAAGGCCCTCGCCACCGGCGAGTCCAGCCACCACGAACCGGTGATCTTGCTCGATGAGCCAACGTCCGTGCTCGAAGCCGCCGAGATCAAACGCCTGTTCGACGTCATCCGCGAGCTGAAAAAACGCGCTTCCGTCGTCTTCGTGTCCCACAGGATGGAAGAAGTACTCACGATCTGCGACCGGGCATACGTCATGCGCGACGGCCGCTGCGTGGCGGAGTGCGACCCTGCGTCCGTGGACGTCAACGAGCTGTACCGGCTGATGGTCGGCCGGGACCTGACCGACGGGTACTTCGCCGAAGACCAGCAGATTCCGCACACAGGAGAGGTCCGCCTGCAGGTCTCGCAGCTCACAGGGCCGGGCTTCGCCGACATCTCCTTCGACCTGCACGCCGGCGAGGTGCTGGCCGTAGTCGGGGTCCAGGACAGCGGACGGGAGACCCTGGCACGCGCGCTAGTGGGAGCCGCGTCGGTCACCTCCGGGTCGGTCACCCTCGACGGGCGCGTCGTGCGGTTCCGCAGCCCGGCCGACGCCGTGCGAGCCGGCTTCGGATACATCCCGGGAGAACGCAAGACCGACGGAGCCCTGATGGGCCTGACCGTCGAGGAGAACCTCACCTTGGCCCATCCGGAGCAGGTAATGCGAGGCCCAGTCCTCAGCCGCTCGCTGGAACAGCAGAAGGTCGCCGACTGGGTAGACAAGCTAAAGATCAAAACGCCTTCCGGCAGCACACCGCTGGGCAGCCTCTCCGGCGGGAACCAGCAGAAGGTCGTCCTCGCCAAGTGGCTCGTGGACCCCGGCCTGAAGGTCCTGATCCTCGACACGCCCACGCGCGGACTGGACGTCGGCGCAAAGGCAGACGTCTACGCGCTGGTCCGCCAGCTCGCCCGAGCGGGAATCGCCGTGCTGCTGCTTGCCGACAGCCTCGAGGAAGGGATCGCAATGAGCCATCGGATCGTGACGATGCGCGATGGTCGCATCTCCGCGGAATTCGAGTGCGCTCCGGGGGCACGGCCAGAACGCACCGCAGTGCTCGAGAGGATGGTGTGAGGTGACCACTGCCAATACGCCCACCGCGGAAAATGCCGGGAAAGCAGCACATGCTCACCACAAAGCGGGCGAGGGCCGCGTCAATGCTGTGAAGGCCCTTGCGAGTCGTCTGCATCAGCACGGGGTGGCGCCGGCACTGGTGCTCGGCGTGATCGTGGGGATTCTCGCGCTGTACGACAACAGCTTTCTTGCGAGCGACAGCATCCAGTCGCTTCTCGAACAATCGGCGATTCTGGGGCTGCTGGCGCTCGGTCAGGGCTTTGTCGTCATGACCGGCCGCATCGACCTGTCTAACGCCGTGCTGGCCAGCTTCACCGCCGTGCTCGTGGCCAAGCTGCTGCCGTCCCAGGGACCGTTGGCGATCGGCCTGGTACTCGGCCTGAGCCTGGCCATCGGACTCCTGCAGGGGCTCGTTCACGTGTTTGCGCAGGTGCCGTCCTTCATCGTGACCCTCGGGACGTTGGGCGTGTGGACAGGGCTGTCGCTCACGACCTCGAAGGCCTCCACGATCCTGGTCATGCAGCACTACGGCGCCGTCTCGTGGATATACGCGCGTCCCTACGGGATACCGCTGTCCTTCGTCCTGGTGCTCGTCCTGACCCTGCTGCTGATGTCCGGCATGCGCTGGCTGCGATGGGGACGCCGGATGCGCGCCGTGGGCCTCAACGAACGAGCGGCGGCCTTCAGCGGCATACGCACCAGCCGCGTCGTGCTCAGCGCGTTCGCGCTCAGCGCGCTCCTCAGCGGTATAGCCGGCGTCTTCCAGATTGCCGAACTGCAGTCCGCATCCGCGGACAGCTCCGACGCGCTCCTGCTTCCGGCCATCGCGTCGGTGGTGGTCGGCGGTACCGCGATTGCCGGCGGCGTGGGCGGGGTGGGGCGGACCCTCCTGGGCGCGATCATCATCACGGTGGCGAGCGTCGGGTTCGACATCGTGGGCATCCCCTCCTCCTACCAGCCCATCTTCTACGGCCTGTTCGTCATCGTCGTGATCACGGTGACGGTCGACCGGACACGCGTCACCTCGGTGGCGTGACACGGTGCCAAGACAGACCCTGCCGGGGTAAGGCCGTTCGTCGGCCGCAGTACACGAGATTTCTGAACGAATACGCAGCTAGTGGAGGGCAGATGGCCAACGTGGCAGACCCGCGCCGCTTCGGACGAGCGGGCTTCGAGGTGACGGCGATCGGTTACGGTGCCGCACCGATCGGCAACATCTTCCGCCCGATCGAGGAAGCGCAGGCGCAGAACCTGATCGCCCATGCATGGGACGCCGGGGTCCGGTACTTCGACACCGCGCCGATGTACGGTCACGGGCTGAGCGAACATCGGCTGGGACACGGCCTGCTGCACCGGCCGCGCGAGGAGTACGTCCTGGCGACGAAGGTCGGCAGGCGCCTGGTGCCGCGCCCACGCGGCACGTTCGACACCGGAGTGTGGGTCGATACCGCCCCCTTCGAAGCGGTCTTCGACTACAGCTACGACGGCGTGATGCGGCAGGTCGAGGACAGCCTGCAGCGGATGTGCACCGATCGGATCGATGTCGTGCACATCCACGACATCGACGTCTACACCCACGGCCAGACGGAGCAACCCTTGCGCTTCGCCGAAGCCATGAAGGGGGCGTACCCGGCGCTGCGAAGGCTCCGGGATGAGGGTGTCGTG
This sequence comes from Streptomyces humicola, assembly GCF_024436035.1. Lineage (GTDB taxonomy): Bacteria > Actinomycetota > Actinomycetes > Streptomycetales > Streptomycetaceae > Streptantibioticus_B > Streptantibioticus_B humicola. The sequence continues at coordinate 175,859 of NZ_JANFNG010000005.1, read as the reverse complement.
CGCGCCATCGGCGTCGGAGTGAACGAGGCGGAGGTGCTGGAGGCCGCGGCCCAGGAGGGCGACTTCGACTGCTTCCTGTTGGCCGGGCGCTACACGCTGCTCGAGCAGGAACCCCTTGACCGTCTCCTGCCGTTGTGCCAGGAGCGTGACATCGCTGTGGTGCTGGGCGGCGTCTTCAACAGCGGAATCCTGGCGACTGGACCGGCACCGAACGCCAAGTTCAACTACGGGCCTGCGCCCGCATCCATCGTGGAACGTGCGGCCCGGCTGCAGCGGGTCTCCGACCGGTACGACGTACCGCTCGGAGCGATCGCGGTGCAGTTCGCGGCCGCGCATCCCGCGGTCGCGAACGTGTGCCTCGGGTCGCGCACGGTCGAACAGCAGCAACGTGGCTACGCCTGGTCCACGGCACCGATTCCGGCCGAGCTGTGGGCGGATCTGCGGCGCGAGGGGCTCCTGCGGGATGATGCCCCCACTCCGTGACACTCCACCCCCACGAGACTCCGAGCTCATGCGCTGTCACCCCTGATCTGCCGGGCCGTGCGAAGCAGCAGGAATCGGACCCCGGCCCGACGCATGAACGCCGCCCGCGGCCGCACACCGCCCGCAGGCCATACGAGCGGCCCCGGGCGGTCCGCCTGCGGGCGTGTGTAAGCGATTACAGCAAGCTGGATACCTATTGACCTCACAGTTTTTCTCGTGTTAGAAATCGTTTACCGAAAGGAGTGTGGTGATGCCCGTCGGACGACTGCGTGACAAGGTCTGTGTGATCACCGGGGGCACCTCGGGGATCGGTCAGGCGATCACCAGGGTGTTCGCAGCCGAGGGCGCCGCGATCGCGGTGCTCTCGCTCGACGAAGATGAAGTGGCCACCGCCCGGGCAGAGTTGGAGCGTGCTGGCGCGCCGCATATCGCCGTGGCCGGGGACGTCGCCGACGCCGCCGCGTGGAGCGCCCTGGCCGACCGCGTCGTCGACCGGTTCGGCCGGATCGATGTGCTCGTCAACAACGCGGGCTACGGGCTGGCCGGCACCGTGCTCGACACGGACCCGCAGGCGTGGGAAGCCCTGTTCGGAACGAACGTGACAGGTGTCTACCTCGGATGCCGGGCCGTGCTCCCGGTGATGATCAAGGCGGGGCGGGGTTCGATCGTGAACATCGCCTCGGTCGCCGGTGAGATCGGTATGGCCGAGCGAGCCGCCTACTGCGCGACCAAAGCCGCGGTCGTGGGGCTGACCCGGGCAATGGCGGTTGATCACGCCGTGCAGGGGATCCGAGTCAACGCGGTCTCCCCGGGAACCACGGACTCGCCGTACTTCTCCAAGATCGCGCCAGGTGACGCGGCATCGGAGGAGTTCCGTCGATCGCTGGCTGACCGCCAGCTGCTCGGGCGGCTCGGCCGGCCGGAGGAGATCGCGGCGGCCGCACTCTTCCTGGCCAGCGATGAGTCTTCCTTCGCGACCGGTTCAGTGGTCACCGTCGACGGCGGCATGAGTGTCCGGTGAGGAGCGGCGGCATGGGTAACTCGGCAGTGCTCGATGCGGACGCGGCGGCCGCCCGGATTCCTGACGGTGCCGTGGTCGCTGTCACCGGCTCAGGTGGTGGAATCCTCGAGTCGGATGCGGTGTTCCAGGCTGTCGAGCGGCGGTTCCTGCGCTCCGGACATCCCCGCGGCATCACCCTCGTGCACGCCCTCGGACTGGGGGACAACGCGGAACGCGGCATCAATCGGTTCGCGCACGAGGGCCTGGTGCGCCGCGTGATCGGGGGGCACTGGACGTGGTCGCGGCCGATGCAGGAGCTGGCACGGGAGAATCGGATGGAGGCCTATTCGCTGCCTGCCGGTGTGATCAGCGCGTTGCTGCGCGAGAGCGGAGCACGTCGTCCAGGCCTGCTGACCAGGGTCGGCATCGGTACCTTCGTCGATCCGCGAAACTCTGGCGGCAAGCTCAACGACGCCGCGACGGAGGAGATCGTCGAACTGGTCGAGTTCGACGGCATGGAGTATCTGCGCTACCGCCCGCTGCGGGTGGATGTGGGCATCGTACGCGGCACCATCGCCGATGAGCGCGGCAACGTGAGTCTGGAGGACGAAGCGTCGCTTCTGGACGTCCAGGCGGTGGCGATAGCCGCCCGGGGCAATGGTGGCCGGGTGATCGTTCAGGTGAAGCGGCTGGGGGCCCAGGGGTCACTCGACCCGCGCCTCGTCCACCTCCCTTCTCCCATGGTCGACGTCGTCGTGCCTCACCCCGGGCAATGGCAGACCTACGCGGCCGAGTACGACCCGGCGCTGAGCGGACGCTTCCGGCCGGCACCTGCCCGTTCCGACGGCGCGCTGCTGGCCCCCCCGGACGGGGGCGGCACGGTGCTCGACGCGCGGGCGATGGTCGCTCGTCGAGCGGCCCTGGAGGTGGTGCCCGGATCGGTGGTCAACGTCGGGTTCGGGATGAGTGCAGGCGTGGTCGACGTCCTGGCCCAGCATGATCGACTGGACGACGTCGATCTATGCATCGAACAGGGCGCTACCGGGGGAACTCCGGAAAGCGGACCACTGTTCGGCCTGAGCCGCGCACCGTTCGCCGTCGTTCCCTCCACGACTCAATTCGACTTCTTCGCCGCCGGGATACTCGATCTCACCGCGCTGGGTATGGCCGAGGTCGACCAGTTCGGAAACGTCAACGTCAGCCGAGTCGGTGGTGTAGTGGTTGGTCCCGGCGGCTTCATCAACATCGTCAGCGGCGCGCGCAAGGTTGTGTTCTGCGGCACGTTCACCGCCCGCGGATTGCAAGCCAAAGCAGCCGGCGGAAGGCTGCTCGTCAAGCAGGAAGGCAGCCTGCGCAAGTTCGTCGGCAAGGTCGACGAAGTGACCTTCTCCGCGAGGACGGCCCGCGAGGAAGGCCAGCAGGTGCTGTACGTGACCGAGCGCGCTGTCTTCGAACTCGGCGAAAACGGCCCGGTGCTCACCGAGGTCGCGGAAGGCCTGGACGTCGAGCGGGACGTGCTGGCACACATGGACTTCGCTCCCGAGATCGGAGCCCTGCGTCCCATGCCCCCGGCCGTCTTCAGCAACGGGCCACTGTGGCCTGCCATGCACGACCGCAGCGAACCCTCCCGGTCCACGGTGGGCGCAACGCCCGGCTCTGCGTGACCCCACCTCAAGACCGGACAACCGTCAAGGAACCAGGGAAAAACCATGACCACGATCGCCCTCGCCACGGGCAGCGGAAGCGACCATCACGATGAGCTCACCATGATGGTACGCGAGTTCGCGACCAAGAGAATTCGCCCCGTCACCGAAGACCTGGACGCCACCGAGCGATTCCCGAGTGAGATCTACGAGCACATGGGGCAGCTCGGGCTCTTCGGCATCACCATACCCGAGACCGACGGCGGATCCGGTGGCACGGTCACCGACTACGTCAGCGTCATGGAAGAGCTCTCCTACGGCTACGCGAGCGTCGCCGACCAGTGCGGACTGGTCGAGCTTGTCGGCTCCCTGCTGGCCACCTTCGGCAGCGAACAGCAAAAGGCCACCTACCTCCCTGGCCTGCTCGCGGGAACGACACGCTGCTCCTATGCGTTGACCGAGCCTGGAGCGGGCTCCGACCTGGGCGGGCTGAAGACCACCGCACGCAAGGACGGCAATGACTGGATCCTGAACGGGGAAAAGATATTCATCCACAACGCCCCGGTCGCGGACTTCGCCATGGTGCTCGCCGTCACCGACCCGGACAAGGGCAAGCGCGGCGGCATGTCCATGTTCCTGGTCGAGGCCGACCTGCCCGGAGTGCAGCGCGCCTACCACGAGAAGAAGATGGGCCAGAAGGCATCGCCGGTCGGGGGCTTCATCTTCTCGGACGTACGGCTTCCAGCGGACGCGCTGCTGGGCGCAGAGGGTGCGGGGTTCTCGGCGGTACTCCAGGTACTGGAGAAGGGCCGACTGGGCATCGGCGCGCTGGCCAACGGGATCTCCCGGGCGGCGTTGGACACCGCGCGCGAACACGCGCAGTCCCGCACGCAGTTCGGGCAGCCGATCGGCCAGTTCCAGGCGGTTGCCTTCACTCTCGCCGACATGGCCACCGACTACGAGGCAGCGAGGCTGCTCCTGCGCCGCGGCGCCGAACTCCTTGACCGTGGCGAGCCTGCCGGAATGGCCTGCTCCATGGCCAAGCTGTTCGCCTCGGAGGCCAGCATCCGCACCACCTCACGGGCCGTACAGATCCTGGGCGGCAGCGGTTACATCCGGGGCGTCGAGGCAGAACGCCTTTACCGCGACGCCCGCATCACCACCATTTACGAGGGCACCAGTGAGGTCCAGCGACTTATCATCAGCAGGTCTCTCCTGCGTTGATCGTGCATGCTATATGTCGATTCATCGTGGCAGGCGAGAATTCGCCGTTGGGGCCAGGTGCGCAGACGCGGCGGAGCAATCATAGCGAAGAACCGTTCCTCTTGAGTTTCACTTTGAGTGAGAGCGGATCACGAACCGGCGCACCAAAGCGGGCTTCGGCAGGGTGCCATGCCTGGCACCTAAATCGGCACTGCTGATAAGACTCTTAACTGTGCGCGCTACATGCGCGCGGCGCCACGCGCATTACGAATAGCGTTCCTGCGAAACCGTCGCATATGGCGAAGAAGACTGCTGGAAGGTGAAGACAACCGTGAGTTTGAGGATCGTTGTCTGTGTGAAGTACGTGCCCGACGCGAGCGGCGATCGTCGCTTCGCGGAGGATTACACCACCGACCGGGAAGCCGTGGACGGGCTGCTGTCCGAGCTGGATGAGTACGGCCTGGAGCAGGCGCTGCGCATCGCCGAGGTCTCTGGCGACGCGGAGATTACCGTGCTGACGGTGGGCCCGGACGGCGCCAATGACGCGCTGCACAAGGCTTTGTCGATGGGCGCCGACCAGGCCATCCACGTAAAGGACGAGGCGATCCACGGCTCCGATGTCCTCGGCACCTCGCTGATCCTGGCCAAGGCGCTCGCCAAGGCCGGGTTTGACCTGGTGATGTGCGGCATGGCTTCCACCGACGCCGCCACGGGGATCCTTCCCGCGCTGTTGGCCGAACGCCTGGGCATTCCGCAAGTGACGCTCCTGTCGGAGGTGGCGGTCGATGGCGGCACCGTCACCGCTCGCCGGGACGGGGATGCCGCGACCGAGCAGCTCCAGGCCGCCGTGCCGGCGGTGGTGTCGGTGACCGACCAGTCCGGCGAGGCGCGCTACCCCTCCTTCAAGGGCATCATGGCCGCCAAGAAGAAGGTGATCCAAACCTGGGACCTGTCGGACCTGGACATCGAGGCCGAGCAGGTGGGCCTGGCCGGGGCGTGCACGGCCGTCGAGGCGGTGGCCGCCCGCCCTGCCCGCAGTGCTGGCACGGTGGTCAAGGACGAGGGCGAGGGCGGTAAGCAGCTCGCCGCGTTTCTCGCCGAGCAGAAGTTCATCTAACCCTTACCCACCCGCACCCCTTTGGAGACATCCAACATGGCTGAAGTCCTCGTCTTGGTCGACCACGCGGACGGGGCGGTCCGCAAGCCGACCCTGGAGCTACTGACCCTCGCCAGCCGCCTCGGCGAGGCCTCCGCGGTCGTCCTCGGCGCCGGTGAGACCGCCGCCGACATCGCCGCGAGGCTCGGCGAGTACGGCGCAGTGAAGGTATACGTCGCCGACGCGCCGGAGTTCGCCGGGTACTTGGTGGTGCCCAAAGTGGACGCCCTAACCCAGATCGCCCAGCAGGCCAACCCGGCGGCGGTGCTAGTCACCGCCTCAGGGGAGGGCAAGGAGGTAGCGGCACGGACCGCGCTGCGGCTGGGCTCGGGCCTGCTCACCGACGCCGTGGACGTCACCGCCGGTGAGGACGGGTCGCCGGTGGCGACCCAGTCGGCCTTCGCCGCCTCTTTCACTGTCACCTCTATCGTCACCCGCGGCATCCCGGTGATTGCGATCAAGCCCAACGCCACCAGCCCCGAGCCAGCCGCAGCCCCGGGTGCGGTCGAGCACGTCACGGTGGCCTTCTCGCCCACCGTCACTGGCACCAAGGTGGTCTCCCGCGCCCCGCGCGTCTCCAGTGGCCGGCCAGAGCTGACCGAGGCCGCGATCGTGGTCTCCGGCGGCCGCGGGGTGGGCGGCCCGGAGGGCTTTGCGGTGGTCGAGGGGTTGGCCGACGCCCTGGGAGCGGCGGTGGGCGCCTCCCGGGCGGCAGTGGACGCCGGCTGGTACCCGCACGCCCAACAAGTGGGTCAGACCGGCAAGCAGGTCTCGCCACAGCTGTACGTAGCCGCCGGGATCTCCGGAGCGATCCAGCACCGGGCCGGGATGCAGACCTCCAAGACCATCGTGGCGGTCAACAAGGACCCGGAGGCGCCGATCTTCGAGCTGGCCGACTTCGGCGTGGTCGGAGACCTGTTCGTTGTCCTACCCCAGGCCACGCAAGAGATCGGTGGCCGCACGAGTTGACGCCACACGTGTTCCGCTACTCAGCACGAACCGGTGCCCGTGCCAGCCCTGGTCCGGCATCCCTACCCAAAGCCCCTGTGATCAGAAAGGATGGGCATGAAGGCGGCTCGATTCCACCAACGAGGCGACGTACGCATCGAGGACGTCCCGGAACCGTCCATACGACCGGGCGCCGTGAAGATCAAGATCGAGTGGTGCGGCATCTGCGGAACCGACTTGCACGAGTACCTGCACGGCCCGATTTTCTGTCCGACGCCCCACGAGCCGCATCCGCTGACCCAGGAGACCTCCCCGGTCGTCCTGGGCCACGAGTTCGTCGGGACACTCGTCGAGCTGGGGGCCGACGTCAAAGGCCTCAACCTTGGCGAGCGCGTCACCGTGGAACCCAGGATCGTGTGCGGGACGTGCCCCCCGTGTACGGCTGGCCACCACAACAGCTGTCAGCAGGCCGCGACCATCGGGTTGGCAGGCGGGGGCGGCGGCCTGGCCGAGTACGTCGTCGTCGACCGCCATCTGGTGTACTCCCTGGGGGATCTGCCGAGCCAAGTCGGTGCGCTGGTCGAGCCGCTTTCCGTCGCGCACCATGCCGTCGGCAGGGCAGGGATGGCCCCGGGTGACAACGCGGTTGTATTCGGCGCCGGTCCGATCGGGCTATTGATCACCGCCGTGCTCAAGGCGACCGGCGCTGCTCACGTCACCGTCGTCGAACCGTCCGCAGCACGTCGGCAACGAGCGCTCGGTGCGGGAGCTGACGTCATCCTTGACCCCCGTAATGAGAACGTGGACGAGCGCATCCAAGAGCTGACCGGCGGCACCGGGGCCGACGTCGCCTTTGAGTGCGCCGGGGCCAATGCCGCGCTGGCCAGCTGCGTCAACGCCGTCAAAGCGCGGGGCACGGTCGTCAACGTCGCCATCTGGGGGCACCCCGCGACTCTCGACATGCTCCCCATCGTCCTCAAGGAGGTGCGACTGGTAGGCACCATCTGCTACGCCGGTGACCACCAGCCAGTTATCGACCTCCTACGCAAAGGCAAGCTGTCGGTCGAGCAGTTCATCACCAAGCGCATCGACTTGGACGACTTGATTGCGGAAGGCTTCCAAGCCCTCGTCGACGGCACCGGAGACCAGGTGAAGATCCTGGTGCGGCCGCGATGACGACGCTGCCAGAACCGGTGCTCACGCCGCCTTTGCCACCGCGTGGAAGGCCCGGCGTGCTCACCACCTTTGGCCACTAACTCTCGCCGAGCACCACCTGGAGGGAACGATGGACCTGCGCAGACAGGGGCCGGTCGCCCGTATCACGTTCGGCCGGCCGGAGAAGCTGCATGCGATGGACGCCGCCGGGTGGAGATCCTTGGCCGCTCTGTTGCAGGAGGCGGGTGCCGACCGACAGGTTCGGGCGGTTGTGCTGCACGGTTCGCCGCGGGCGTTTTGTGCTGGCAATGACATCGGCGAGTTCTTCCGGCTGGCCACCCCGCAGGAGGCTCGGGAGTACTTCCTCGGCTTCGTGCTGCCGGCGATGGAGGCCATTGTGAACTGCGAGGTGCCGGTGATCAGTGCGGTTCGCGGCCGGGCCGTCGGCGGCGGTACGGAGATCGTGCTCGTCAGTGACCTCGCCATCGCGGGCACGAAGGCGGCCTTCCGGCTACCGGAGGCCCGGATCGGGGTCTGGCCCACTGTGTTCGCGGCCGCCGCTCCCTACACTCTGGCGCACAAGCCGGCCGGTCTGCTGGCCCTGACCGCTCAGGAACTCGATTCCCACACGGCGCTGCGGTGTGGGTTGGTGCATCAGGTCGTCGACGACGACCTGGTCGGCGATGCCGCGCACGCCCTGGCAGCCACCATCGCCGAGGGCAGCCGGGACGCGATCCGCCGCACCAAGCGCTTCACCACTGCCCGACTGCGTACCGACGGGATGGCCGCCGTCCGAGACGCGCTGACCGAGCTGTCCGACGAGACGCTCGGCAGTCCCGACGCGGTGGAAGGTACCCGCGCCTTCCGTGAGAAGCGCACCCCCGCCTTCGCCGTCACCACCACGTCCGACTGATCCCCATTGATTCTGATCTCCAGGAGCTGCTTGTGCCCCATACCCTCCCCCTTCCGGTTCCCGGCGGTGGGACCGAGCCGTACACCCTCGGCGTCCCGGGGGAGTTCGCCCCGCCAGCGTCCGGCTTCCACAGCCGCATTGCCTACGCGGCGGCGCATGTGGTCGCCGATCCGTACGCGGAGAACACCCCTGGGTCGCCTGCTGTCCTGGATTGGGAGCGCACCCTCGCCTTCCGGCACGAGCTGTGGCGATGGGGCTTCGGCGTCGCTGAGGCCATGGACACCGCCCAGCGTGGAATGGGCCTGGACTGGCCCACCGCTGCGGAGTTGATCCGGCGCTCCGCGGCCGAGGCCCGCTCGGTCGGCGGCAGGATCGTCGCCGGTGTCGCCACCGACCAGCTGACCGCGCCGGCCCCGACGCTTGACCAGGTGACGGTCGCCTACCTCGAGCAGCTGTCCGTTGCCGAGGACGCCGCCGCAACACCGGTGATCATGGCCAGCCGCGCACTGCACGGCAAACGTTTACCTCCACTCTTGCACGCTCATTTTGTTTTGCGGCAAACGTTGTCCGGATTCAACGAAGAGGGTGGCCAGTATGACAGAAGACCGGTTCGATCTCGTCGTCGTCGGAGGCGGAGCGTCTGGGCTCGCCACGGCAAACCGCGCCGTCGATCTCGGTGCGCGGGTGCTGGTGCTTGAGAAAGCGGTGCAGGTCGGAGGCTCCGCTGCGCTGTCGGCGGGCATCCTTTGGACAGCGCCGGATCTCGAGGTCCTGCGGCGCATTCAGCCGGACGGCGATCCCGTGCTCGGCCCGCTGGTGGTCGAAGGCTATGAGCAGGCCGTCGCGGATGTACGCGACGCGGGCGTCTCGGTGAGTCAGGAGTGGACAGACCATCTGGAATGGGGGCGGGCCTGCAAGATCGACGTGAAGGCTCTGTTCGAGGTCTGGGCCTCCAAGGTCGTCGCCTCGGGCGGAGCGGTGCGCACGCAGGTGTCCGACGTGACCTTGACTCGGCGCGATGGGCGCATCTCGGGCATGGGGTACGTCCAGGCAGGGCAGCGAGCGCAGATTGAGTCGGACGCCGTGGTGCTGGCAACGGGCGGATTCCAGGGTGACCCCGAACTCAAGCAGACCTTCATCGGCTTCGGTGCGGACAGCATAGGCGTGCGTAGCAATCCGGAATCCGTCGGTGACGGATTCCGCCTCGGCGCCTCGGTGGGCGCGGCGGCCAGCCGGCATCTGTCGGCCTTCTATGGACACACGCTGCCGAGCCCGCTGCCGGTCGATCCCGAGGTCTTCCTGCGGTTGACGCTCTACTTCTCGGCGTACGGCATCCTGGTCAACCGCGAGGGACGTCGATTCACCGACGAGTCCCTCGGCGATGAGGTCTCCAACCAGCGGCTGCTGCGGCAGACCGCGCACCGCGGCGTGCTTATCTGGGACGACTCGGTGCAGCGGGAACGGGCGCTCGCCGCGCCGTATCCGAGCGGGATCGTCCTAGACCGATACGCGGAGGGCGCGAAGCTCGGAGCCCGTGCGGCTGAGGCGGCGACCTTGGAAGAACTCGTCGGCATCGTCGCTGGCTGGGGCGTGGATCAGGCGGCGCTTGCGCAGACGCTGGAGGGCTACCGGTTGGCCGCCTCGGGCGGCGGGACTGCAGCGCTCGACGCGCCGCTGCCGGAGCGTCCCAGTCCGCTGGCGTCGGCGCCGTTTCAGGCGCTTGAGGTGCAGCCGTGCATCACGATCCCGTTCGGTGGGCTTCGCGTCGACGGCGACGCCCGTGTGCTCGACCGGGACAACCGGACCATCCCCGGCCTGTTCTCCGTGGGAGCCGACGCCGGCGGCGCGCAGGACCTGCGTTACGTCGGCGGCATCGTCTTCGGGCTGGTTTTCGGCCGCCGTGCCGCCGATGCAGCGGTCGGAGCCCGGGACCTGGGTGCTCTGCGATGACCGCGACTGCGACCGCCGCGGTCCGCGCAGTCGAATGGCACGGTGCAGGCATGCTCCGGCTGAGCGAGCGGCACTGCCCGCAGCCGGGCGCCGGCCAGTTGCTCGTCGAGGTCTCCGCGATCGGTATCTGCGGGACCGACCTCGGACAGTGGCGCGGCAACGACGGCAGGACCCGCCCGGGAGTGGTGATCGGTCACGAATTCGGCGGCGTCGTCACCGGCGTCGGCCCGGGCGCGTCCGGCTGGCGACCGGGAGATCTCGTCGCGGTAGACCCGAACGTCAGCTGCGGAACGTGCGAGCACTGCCGATCAGGCGAACGGGCGTCGTGCGCGCAGCGCCAACTGCTGGGTTTCGAGCGGGACGGGGGAATGCAGACCAGCGTCGTCATGCCATCGACTCAGGCGATCCGGGTGGGAGCGGGCACAGACCCGCGGGCGCTCGCACTTGTCGAGCCCGTCGCCGTCGCCATTCGAGCCTGCCGGCGAGCGGGCGTCTCGCATGGCCGACGAGTCGGGGTGATCGGCGGCGGCCCGATCGGGGCGGCCTGCGCGCGGGTGGTCCTCGAGGCCGGCGCGCAGCCCGTTGTCATCGAACGCGACGATGCGCGGCGACAGGCTCTGCTCGAGCTCGGCGCCGAGCTCGAATCGCCGGCAGACGCTGACACCGCGCCGTGGGACCTGGGTATCGACACTGTCGGCTCCTTGCAGACGGCCGAGCTCGCGTTCGCACGGCTGAGGCGTGGCGGCACGCTGTGCACGGTCGGGCTGGCTTCGAGCGGGTCGCTCCCGGCCTCCTCGACGCTCGTGCGTCGGGAGCTGACGGCCCGCGGCTCATTCTGCTATTCGACCGCTGAACTGCACGAAGCGGCGCTTCTCGTGGCCGCGCACGGACTCGCCACAATTCCCACGGAACTCGTGACTGATCTCGATCGGGCGCCCGAGGTGCTGCGCGCGCTCGCATCCGGCGTTCTGCCCCCCGGCAAGGTTCTGATCCTGCCCTGAACATCACTGTCCGCTTTGACACCTCCGGTCAATCTGAATCTGCGACGAAGGAGACTTCAGTGACTTCGACCATGACATCCACTCCAACCCTCGCGCGCAGAGCGACACCGCGGCGCGCGGCCATCGCAAGCTGGGCAGGCGGCACCCTCGAGTACTACGACAACTACGTGTACGCGCTGGCGTCGGCGCTCGTGTTCACGCGGGTGTTCTTCCCGAACTCTGGCCATCTCGGCACTGTCGCCTCACTCGCGACGTTCGCCGTCTCGTACCTCGCGCGGCCCATCGGTGCAGTCCTGCTGGGCCACTTCGGCGACCGGATCGGACGCAAGGCCGTCCTCGTGTTGATCCTCGTACTTATGGGCACGTTCAGCCTGCTGATCGGTTTTCTGCCCGGATACGCCCAGATCGGCGTGTGGGCGCCGATCCTGCTCGTCTTCCTCCGGATCATGCAAGGCATCTCGGTGGGTGGGGAGACCGCGGCGGCGACGACGTTGACCGTCGAGGTAGCGCAGGACAGCCGGCGGGGCTTCTACACCGCGTTCACCTCCAACGGCATCGTCTCGGGCTTCGTGCTGGCCACGGCCGTGTTTGTGCCGATCTCCAGCTTGGCGCAGGATCAACTCGACTCCTGGGGATGGCGGATCCCGTTCTGGCTGAGCATCGTGGTTACGATCGCCGGTCTCCTCATCCGGGTGAACCTCGGCGAGTCCGATGCGTTCGTGGAGGCGAAGCGGGACGACGATCTTACGAAGGTGCCGATCGTTGAAGCGGTCAAGTCCCACTGGGGCGCGATTGTGCGCGTGGTCGTCTGCTCCCTCGCATTCGCCGTCGACACGGTCATCAAGGTGTTCGCCCTTTCGCTCGCCACGAACGTCTACGGCATCTCACACACCACGATGCTGTGGGTGCTGCTCGTCAGCCACCTCGTCGCCCTGGGCACGCAGCCGCTGGTCGGCGCGTTGTCAGATCGCATCGGGCGCAGGCCGGTGTTCGTCGCGGGCAACCTCGGCTGCGCGGTCATGCTCTTCGCCTTCTTCGCTGCGATTCAGGCGAAGAACCTGCCGCTGATGTTCATCACGGGCGTCGTCTCGGTTGCCGGGGCGTATGCGTGCATTAACGCGAGCTACCCGTCGATGTTCGCGGAGATGTTCGCGTTGAAGGTGCGCCAGTCCGGCATGGCGCTCGGGCTGCAGGTCGGGCTGATCGCTGCCGGCTTCGCGCCGAGCGTGTACAGCGCCTTGACCGCCGGCGACCCCGGCAACTGGATGCCCGTCGCCGTCGTCTCCGCCGTGATCTGCGTGATCGCCGCCGGCGGCGTGCTGAACGCGAAGGAGACCGCGCGCACGCCGCTGGACGAGCTCGGCGCGCTCCGGCAAGCGGACGCGGGGACGCGTCCGGCCGCCAGCGAGGTCGAAGCAGGGAACGTATGAGCACCGAGAACGTCAGAGTCGGCATTGTCGGATGCGGCAACATCGCTGACAACCACTACCAGGCCTACCAGCAGATCCATGGCGTCGACATCGTCGCAGTGTGCGACGTCGACCTGGACCGTGCGCGAGCGTTCGCCGCCGAGCGTTGTATCCCTCACGCTGTCGCCTCGGTCGCAGAGCTCGTCGAGCTCGATCTCAACGCGATCAGTGTCTGCACGCCGCACCCGACCCACGAGGCTGTGGTAACCGCCGCTGCCCGCGCGAAGGTGAACGTGCTGTGCGAAAAGCCCATCGCCGCCGATGTCGCAGCGGCCGAGCGGATGGTCGCCGCCGCGCGAGAGGCGGGGATCACCCTCGGCGTGGTGTTCCAGCGCCGGTACTGGCCAAGCATGCAGCGCCTGCGCCGGGCGATCGACGACGGCCGTTTCGGGCTCCCCATGCTCGCCCACTGCCAGGTCCTGCTCCACCGAGGATCCGAGTACTACGGCGCTGCACCCTGGCGTGGCACCTGGGTCGCGGATGGCGGCGGCGTGCTGATGACCCAGGCGATCCACAACATCGACCTCCTGCAATGGTTCCTCGGCGATCCCGTCGAGGTGAGCGCGAAGGCTGGCACCTTCGTCCACCGAGGCATCATCGAAGTCGAGGACACGGCCGCCGCGCTCGTCACCTTCGCGTCGGGTGCGATCGCCACCGTGACTGCGACGGTGGCGGCCCGCCCGAATCTCGGGACTCGACTGACCGTCACCAGCGACCGCGGCGCAACGGTCGTGCTCACCGAGTACCCCGAGGGCGCCGATGCGCTCGAAGAGGTCTGGACGGTCCGCGGCGAGCAAGCGCTCACGCCGTCACTGGCCGGTGCCCTCCAGCCGGACATGCCGGTCAGCGAGGTCAACGCCCGTCTCCTGCGGCTGCACAGGCGGCACGTCGCGGACTTCATCGACGCGCTGCGCACCGGCCGGGAACCGTTCGTCACCGGCGAGGAGGCGCTGAAATCGCTGCGCATCGTGCAGGCGGTCTACCAGTCCACCAGAACCGGCCTTCCGGTCGCCATCGGCGAGTGCTCCGTCAATCCCGCATTCCGGCACCTCGACGCCGCCGCCCAGGAGACCCTCGCGTGAGCCTGCCCGAGCTGAGCCTCAACCAGGCAACGACGCGACCGTACGCACTGCCGGAGACCGCCGCGGCGCTTGTCGAGTCGGGCATCGGCTGGATCGGACTGTGGGTCGACCCCATACAGGAACTCGGTGTCGGGCCGACTCGTGCGCTCCTCGCGGAGAGCGGATTGTCGGTCAGCTCACTGTGCCGCGTCGGCTTCGTCGCCGACAAGCAGGGCGCCGACCTGCGAACCGCACTCGACGACACCCGCCGCGCCCTCGAACTCGCCCACGAACTCGGCGCGCTTCAGCTCACGTTCATGGCTGGAGCCTTGCCCGCATGGGACCGTGATCTCCGCGCAGCCGAGCACCGTGTTCGCGACGCGCTGGAGAAACTGGCCCCAGAGGCGCAATCGGCAGGAGTCCGCCTCGCGCTTGAACCGCTGCACCCCTTGTTCGTCAACAGCCGCAGCGCGGTGACCACAGTCGCACAGGCGCTGCGCGTCATCGAACCGCTCCCACACGATGCCGTCGGCCTGCTCGTCGACGCCTACGCCGTCTCCTGGGATTCGGAGCTTCGTACATCTCTGCAGGCGGCAGGGCCCCGAATCGCCGGGTTCCAGGTCAGCGACTTCGCACTCCCGCTTCCGTTGCCGGAGAACATGAACGGCCGTCTCCTGCCCGGCGACGGCGAACTCGACCTCGCCCGCCTCACCGCGGACGTCGTGGACGCCGGCTACCTCGGCCCCGTGGAGGTCGAGGTGTTCAACGACGCGGTGTGGGCGCTGCCCCTCAAGGAGATAGTGACGCGCACCCGATCCGGATTCGACGCCGCCGTCACACACCGACTCACACTCGCGCAGAAGAAGGAGACCGGCGCATGATCACCGCCAGCACGGTGCGCATCCCCTCAGCCGAAGGGACCCGAACGATCACCCTGGCCGAACCAGCCGCCCTGCAGACCGCATTCGCCCCAACGTCCAGCCGCATCGCCTTCGCAGCGGGCCACGTCGTGCCCGATGCGCGCACCGCGAGCGCCGGCGCCGCGACCAGGATCGACTGGGAACAGACCCTGCGCGTGCGGCACCGGCTGTGGGAGCTCGGACTCGGCGTCGCCGAGAGCATGGACACCGCCCAACGCGGCATGGGACTGGGCGCCGTCGCAGCCCTCGAACTCGGCAAGCGGACGTTGACGGAAGCAGCCGCCGTCGGCGGACGCGTCGTCGTCGGCATCACCACCGACCAACTCCCGCCAGGTCCAGCACCGCTGACGGCGATCGCACAGGCCTATCTCGAACAGCTCGACGTCATCGAGTCGATGGGCGGATCCGTCGTCCTCATGGCCAGCCGCAACCTCGCGCATTCCGCAAAGCACGCACAGGAGTACGTGACCGTGTACGACACGGTCCTTCAAGCAGCGACCCGCCCGGTCATCCTGCATTGGCTCGGTGCGATGTTCGACCCCGAGCTGGAGGGCTACTGGGGCAGCGCCGACCTCGATATCGCGGTGGGCACCGTGCTCGAGTTGATCGGACGGCACGCGGAGTCGGTCGCCGGCATCAAGGTCTCGTTGCTGGACGCAGAACGGGAGATCGCGCTGCGCCGCCGGCTGCCCGACGGCGTCCGGCTCTTCACCGGCGATGACTTCAACTACGCCGAGTTGATAGCGGGCGACAGCCAGGGCCACTCCGACGCGCTGCTCGGCGCGTTCGCCGCGATACCACGCTTCGCCTCCGCGGCCCTGGCAAGGTTGGACGCAGGCGACGAGGCGGGCTTCCGCTCGATCCTCGACCCGACCGTGCCCCTGAGCCGGCGCATCTTCAAGGCACCGACGCAGTACTACAAGGCGGGGGTCGCTTGGCTGAGCTTCCTCTCCGGTGCGCAGGAGCAGTTCAGGATGCTCCGGGGTTTCGAGAGTGGGCGCAGCGTCCTGCACCTGTCCGATGTCTTCGCCGAGGCGATCTCGATCGGCCTGTTCGAAGACCCGCAGGCGGCAGCGGATCGGGCCTCGCGGTACTTCACGGGACTGGGGTTCTAAATGCATGCATTGCGTTGTCTCGTCATCGGTGCTGCCTCGGGGATCGGCCAGTCGACCGCGGCGAGGCTCCTCGCCGACGGCCTGCACGTGGTCGCCGCGGACCTGCCGTCCGCGACCTGGGACACTGACAAGGACGGATGCCTGGCCATCGACGTCGGCGACGAGGACTCGGTTCGCGTCGCCCTCGAACGCGCCGAAGCGCTCACCAGCGGCATCGACGCGGTCGTCAACTGTGCCGGGCTTCTCGGGCCGGTACAACCGGCCGCGGAGCACTCCGTCGCCGACTTCGAGCGCATCCTGCGCGTCAATCTCACCGGCGCCTTCATCGTCTCGCGCGCGGCACTGCCGCCCATGGCCTCCCGGGGCTACGGTCGGCTCGTCCATTTCGCCTCGACGGCCGGCAAGGAGGGCGTCGCAGGGATGACCGCCTACTCGGCGAGCAAGGCGGGCGTGATGGGGCTCGTCAAGGCGCTCGCGAAGGAGTACGCCGACTCCGGCGTCACCGTCAACGCCATCGCGCCGGGCAAGATCGCCACGCCCCTCACCGCAGGACTTCCCCCCACCGAAGAGGAACTCGCCCGCATCCCGCTGCGTCGCTACGGCACCCCGCAGGAGGCAGCGGCGCTGGTGCGGTGGATCATCTCGCGCGAGTCGTCCTACACCACCGGCTCCGTCTTCGATCTCTCCGGAGGGAGGGCCAGCTATTAACGGTAGTTTTGACGGCGGAACGTGTCGGCGCTATCACTGTTTGTAGCGGTGAGTCATGGCCGGTCGTCTACCGGTGTCCGCCAGCTCGGGTTCCGCTGGAACACTACGCCACTTGCTTCGACGACTTGTTCGGCACGCTGGCCCAGCGCAGGCTCTTTCGGGAGTGCCTGACGAGGTTGTCGCGCTGCGGGATCGAAACAAGACACTGACATGTCTGGCAGGCGCCGAACCGGTCGTCGGAGCACAACACCGGGCGGTGCAGCGGCTGCAGTTCTTCTTGTCCGAGTCATGTTGGGACGACGAACGCATCAACGCCCGACGTCTGGAGCTGTTGATGGCAGACCCGGCGACCGCACCGCACGAGGGCGGTGTGCTGGTCATCGATGACTCCGGTGACCGCAAGGACGGTAAAGCGACCGCGCATGTGGGCCGCCGGTGGCTGGGCCGCTACGGCAAGACGATCTCCTCCAGGGTGAGCCCAGATTCCATCCCGCCCATGATGGCTTTCGTCCGCCTCATCGCCAGGGTCGGTCAGATGCCGGCCATGGTCGGGCGTCGGTGCTGCGCCTGCACAGCGGCTGCAGGGAGGACAGACATAACGAAGCGCATAGGGTCAGCCGCAACGTCCGTGGAGCCACGCGACCGCAAGGCGCCGGGCGGCCAGCAGTACGGCCGCGGTGGATTCCTCCGGGCAGGCAGCACTTCTCCGCGAGCCACCGCTCAGCTCACCTCATTACGTAGCCTACTAATTGCATGCGCGGTATGTTGTCGTGTGTACGGTGTTGGGTTGCACGGGAGTGCTCAGCTGTCACGGAGGAGGGAAACGATGACCGCCACGCACGTCGCCGCGACCGGCCTTGTCCACGGCTGGTATGCCCTCTCCCTCTTGCATGGCCGGATCGAGGCGCACATTGAGCGCGCCCTGCAGAGTGGGCATGACCTCAGTGTGCGGGAGTACTCCCTGCTCGATGTCCTCAGCCATCAGCACGGCGGTGAGGGCGGTCACCTGCGCATGAACCAGGTCGCCGACGCGGTGGTGCTCAGTCAGAGTGCGACCACTCGGCTCGTCACGCGTCTGGAGGATCGCGGGCTGCTGACCCGCTACCTGTGCGTGACCGACCGCCGGGGTATCTACACGGACGTCACCGAGGCCGGGCTCGCCCTGCTCGCCGCGGCGCGTCCCACCCATGATGCGGCACTGCGCGAGGCCCTTGACCGTGCCAGTCAAGATCCCCGGCTGACGCCTCTCGTGGACGCTGTCGAGACGCTGGACGGTCCCGCGGCTTCCTGACGCCGCCTCGGCCGGCAGGCCGGGTATCTCGGGCCCGCCGCGGTGGGGTTGAGCCTTCGCCTCGCGGGTCGGGCTGCTTTGCGAGGAGCCGCCCGACGTCCATTGCGCCGGACGCCGGAAGCACCTCCCTCTGCCGGGGCCGTCCCGCAAGGGTTCCGGCGGTGCCCCTGAGCTGCGACGGTGCTGGGCTACGCGGGTGCTTGGGTCTGGCTGGGGACCCTGCTGAGGTGGCGGTCGATGGTGGGGCGGGTGACGCCGAACTCGTCGGCGATCTGCTGGATGGTGTAGTCGACGGAGTCGTACATCTCCCGGGCGAGCTGCACCACCTGGCGGGGTCCGAGCTTGAGCTTCTGGCCGCCGGTGCGGCCCCGGGGGCGGGGGTCCCTGGTCCGCTCAGGTCTTCGTATATCACGAACGAGCGTTATCGGACGATCCGGGGAGTGTTGCGTGGCTCTCGCGGCCAGCGTGGCTCGGGGTCGCGTCAGCCGACGGGCGCGGGGAGTGTCGCGGCGAGGACTTGCTCGGCCAACTCAGTCATGTGCTGGGCCGGGTCGGCGCTTCCCAAGGCGGTCGCCAGGACTTGCGCACCGTCGAGGATGATCACGAGCTTGCTGGCGGTGTCCTCTGCTTCCGTGGCGCCGGCTTCGCGTAGTTGGTCGCACATCCACGCATGTACGTCGGCCTTGTGGGCGACGGCGGCGACGTGGGCGGGATGGTCCGTGTCGGGGAACTCGCTGGTGATGTTCAGGGTCGCGCAGCCCCGGAAGCCCGGGGTGGCCATCTCCTGGGTGGTGAAGTCGAACAGCATCCGGATCCTGGCGCGGGCGTCGGGCGCGGCGGCAGTGGCCTCGCGCAGGCGCTCCCACCAGTGTTCGTTGCGGTCGACGAGGTAGGCGGTGACCAGCTCGTCTTTGGTCGCGAAGTGGCGGTAGAGCGTGGCGTTGGCCACCCCAGCCGTGCCGATCACCAGGTCCATGCCCACCGCGCGGACGCCGCGCGCGTAGAACAAGTCCCCGGCGACCTCCAAGTCCAGCGAGACCGCCATCGACACCCCGCTGGACATGGTCCACTACGGCATGACCAAGACCGCCCTGCTCTCGGTTGCCAAGGGCCTGGCCACGGCCGCCGCCGGCACCGGCGTCACCGTCAACTCCGTCCTGCCCGGCCCCACCCACACCGAGGGCATTGAGGAGTACATCACCGCCATGTTCCCCCAGGCCGAGTCCTTCGACGCCGCCCAGCGCGAGTTCATGTCCCGGGTGAAGCCCACCTCGCTGCTCAAGCGGCTGATCGAGCCCGCAGAGGTCGCCAACCTCATCCTCTACACCAGCTCCGACCTGGCCTCCGCCACCACCGGTGCTGCCCTCAAGGTCGAGGGTGGCACCATCACCTCGCTCCTGCCCTGACCATTCCGGGCCCTCGCGCGGCAGCCTGTCGTCGCCCGCATGCCGCTACGGAGATCACAATGCCCGTCATGCATAGCGGCTGGGCCAAGAGGGGGGTGTCACGAATCCATTCGTGACACCCCCTCGGGATGCCGTGCTTCGGCGGTGGACAGTCAGGTAGGGCGAATGCCGCTGGCGGTCACCGTGACCGAGGAGGCATGCCGCCTGCGGTTCTTTCCTCAGTGCGCGGCGCAGGTCAGGCACCACGCCTGCCCGTTCTGCTGCTCGGGCTGGCAGCGCCGCACGGCGCCTTCGCGGGCGTAGTGGAGCTGGCGCCGCAGGGAGTGAAGGGACTCGCCTTGTTCAGCTGCCGCGCGATCTTCCGCCTGTAGCTCTCGTCCGACAGGGACTTACTACGAGGAGCGTTCCCCAAGTCCGGTCCGCTGCACGGCCTCCCCTCCGGCCGCGAGACGTGGCCCCGGGCGCCGGGAACCCGCTGTGGCGAGTCCTGCCCGGGATGCTCTTCCTTCGGACTTCAAGAGCTCATCTAGCCCGCGCTTGCAAGTATGTGGCGCTTGCAATTATTGTCGAAGCTCGTTAGGCGCTCGCTCAAGCAACACGGAAGGGTTGAGCCCATGCCTCTCGCGCTTCTCGCACTCGCCATCGGTGCCTTCGGCATCGGAACCACGGAATTTGTCGTCATGGGGCTGCTGCCCCAGGTTGCTGCGGACTTCCACGTCACCATCCCCACCGCCGGACTGCTGGTCACCGGCTACGCCCTCGGCGTCCTGTTTGGCGCGCCGCTGATGACCGCACTCGGCACGAAGATCCCCCGCAAGCGGATGCTGATGCTGCTGATGGGCCTATTCGTCCTCGGCAACCTGCTGTCCGCGCTCGCCCCCAGCTTCGGGCTGATGCTGGTCGGACGCATCGTCACCTCGCTCGCGCACGGCGCCTTCTTCGGCATCGGGTCGGTCGTCGCCGCCGAGCTGGTCGCCCCGGAGAAGAAGGCCGGCGCCATCGCCACCATGTTCACAGGCCTGACCGTCGCTAACGTCGTGGGCGTCCCGCTCGGCACCTACATCGGCCAGGCCGCCGGCTGGCGCACCACCTTCGCCCTCGTCGCCGGCCTCGGCGTGGTCGGCCTGCTCGGCATAGCCAAGCTCGTCCCCGCCCTTCCCCGCCCCGAAGGCCTCCACCTGCGGCACGAGCTCGCCGCCCTGCGCAACCCGCAGGTTCTGCTCGCCATGGCGATGACCGTGCTCGGCTTCGGCGGCGTCTTCGCCGCGATCACCTACATCGCCCCGATGATGACCCACGTCGCGGGCTTCTCTGACAGCGCGGTGACCTGGCTGCTGGTCCTGTTCGGCGTCGGCATGGTCATCGGCAACCTCGTCGGCGGCAGGTTCGCCGACCGTACGCTGATGCCGATGCTCTACACCACGCTCGGCGGACTGGCCGTGGTGCTGGGCGTGTTCACCCTCACCGCACACAGTGAGATGCTCGCGGCGATCACCGTCCTGCTGGTCGGCGCGCTCGGCTTCGCCACCGTGCCGCCGCTGCAGAAGCGCGTTCTCGACCAGGCCCACGGTGCCCCCACCCTGGCCTCCGCCGTCAACATCGGCGCCTTCAACCTCGGCAACGCTCTGTCCGCGTGGCTCGGCGGCCTCGTCATCGCCGTCGGCTTCGGCTACACCTCCCCGAACTGGGTCGGCGCACTCCTGGCCGCCTCCGCCCTCGGGCTCGCCTTGTGGTCCGCAGCCCTGGAACGCCGCGACCAGCGCACCGCCGTGAATGCTGCCCCCGGCCTGGTGCACAGCGAGCTCAACAGCCGCTGAGCCGCCCTCCGCCCCTGGCAGCCTCTCTTCCCTCACCTGTCCACCACCTGGCTTGGGGGTCACCGTGAACGCCCACACCCCGCTCACCACCAGCGACGCCGAGGCCCTGATCGATGATCGATTCGGCGCTCGCTCCGAATCGGGCGACAGTGATCCCACACTGCTGGCGGTCCCGGTCCCGGTCCCGGCGGCGACGACCGCGCTGGCCGACCGTGTCGGGTGCCGCCAGCTGTGCTCAATTCGCGATGGGGAGGTCCTGTTCGGCCCAGATGGTCTTGCCGTGCCGGGTGTGCCGAGTGCCCCACCGCTGGGTGAACTGGGCGACCAGGAGCAGGCCGCGTCCGCCCTCATCGAAGACACGGGCTCGACGCAGGTGCGGGGCCGTGCTGCTGCCGTCGGAAACCTCGCAGATAAGGCTGCGGTTGTGGATCAACCGCAGCTGGATCGGAGGCTGACCGTAGCGGATGGCGTTCGTGACCAGCTCGCTGACCACCAGTTCGGTGGTGAACGCAGCCTCCTCCAGTCCCCATGCAGCCAACTGGTCGGAGGCGCACTCCCGCATCCGACCGACGACCGCAGGGTCGGATGGGACATCCCACGTGGCAACCTGGTCCGCCCCCAGGGCGTGGGTACGGACGAGAAGCAATGCGATGTCGTCGTTTGCGCGGGCAGGGAGTAGCGCGTTGAGTGTGGTGTCACAGATGGCATCCAGGGATGGAGCCGGTTGAGCGAGTGTGTGGCACAGGACGTCGAGACTCTCATCGATGGTGCGCTCGCGGCTACCGATCAAACCGTCGGTGTAGAGGGCCAGCAGGCTGTCCTCGGGCAGTGCGACCTCAGCGGTTTCGAAGGGGAGGCCGCCCAGGCCGAGAGGGGGGCCGGCGGGGAGGTCGAGGATTTCCGCGCCGCGGTCCGGGGTGACCACGGCGGGTAGGGGGTGGCCTGCGCGGGCGAGAGTGCATCGACGGGAGACCGGGTCGTAGACGGCGTAGAGGCAGGTCGCGCCGATGGCTCCCGTGGTTTCGGTGTCAGCCCCGATGGTGGCTTCGGTCGACAGTCGGATGACGATGTCGTCCAGGTGGGTGAGCAGTTCGTCGGGTGGGAGGTCGATGTCGGCCAAGGTGCGGACCGCGGTGCGCAGTCGGCCCATGGTGACGGACGCCTGGAGCCCATGACCGACCACGTCACCGACGATGAGGGCGACGCGGGCACCGGAGAGCGGGATGACATCGAACCAGTCGCCACCCACGTCGGCTTGGGCGCTTGCGGGCAGGTATCGAGAGGCGATCTCAAGCGCCGCCTGCTCCGTCAGCCCCTGTGGCAGCAGGCTGCGTTGGAGCGTCACCGCGGTGGTGCGCTCTCGCGTGTAGCGGCGAGCATTGTCGATGCAGACAGCAGCGCGGGTGACGAGCTCTTGGGCGAGGAGCAGGTCGTCGTCCTCGAAGGGTGTCGGTGTTGCGGAGCGGTAGAAGCTGGCCACGCCCAGCACGACTCCACGGGCAGTCACGGGAACCGCGATGAGGGAGTGGACTCCTTGCTGGAGGATCAGCTCGGCGCGGGCGGGGTCTTGGGCCGACCAGCCGCCTGCGGCCTTCAAGTCCGGCTCCAGCGCTGGCCATCCACTGACAAGGCACCTGGCCTGTGGTGTGGTGGGGGCGAAGCTGACCAGCTCATGCTCTGCGTAGAAGGGACATCCCTCTTGGATGCCGCGCACCGCGGTGCGGCGCATCGGTGCGCTGGCGGCGACAGGCTCCTCGCCGCGGAACACGGGGTCGTGCAGGTCGACGGTGACAAAGTCGGCGAAGGCGGGGACCGCGGTCTCGGCGAGTTCTCCGGCGGTTCGGGGGACGTCCAACGTGGTGCCGATGCGGAGGCTGGCTTCCCACAGCAACTGCAGGCGGTTCCGTGCCTCGACGGCGAACTTCCCCACGCTCGACTCGCCGACCATCAGTGGAAAGCGGTGAATCAGTGCTCTGGTCGTATCCGCATGCAAGATCTCTTCGACGCCTCCCGGCGGACAGGCCGTCTCGCCTGTCGTAGCTCCGGCCCGGCTCGAAGCGGCCTCGGGAGCTTGGCCCTGCTCGGGAAGGGCATGCCTCCAAGGGAGGATCACGGCGCCCTGCGCCGGGGAAGCAGCGACAGAGTCGTGGGCCTGCGGGGGGCCGTCAGGAAGGAACATCTCGACGACGACGCCCTCGAACGGATCCGACACCGGCTGAGCCACGAGTGTGCCCTGCCGACCGTGGGAAAGGGGCACTTCGATGACAGCCTTGCGGCCTGCGGCGATCATTCTCGCGGCCATCTCCTGCAGGAGGTCTTGGTCCCTGGAGTCCACAGCGCTGCCTGGCGGCACACGGAAATCGTCCGGATCCACCCTCACGGGGATCCCAGGTATCCCGGGGTGCTGTCTGGCATGCAGGTATGCCTGGAGCAATGCCTGCTCGCGCTGCGAGCTCTGCTCCAGCAGACGCCCTTCGACAGCGCGGGCCGCTTTATGCACCAGTGAGGCCATCGCCGGGTTCATCTTGGTGTGCGAACAAGAATAGTCGAGGACGCCGACGATGCGTCCGCTAAGAGGGTCTGTGATGGGCACAGACACGCATGCCTCTGCGTGCAGGTTTCCCACGAAATGCTCGTGGCCGAAGACGTGACAGGGGCGCCTTTCCACCAGGGCCATTCCGATGGCATTGGTGCCGACGAATCGTTCGGCGAGACTGAAGCCGGCGGCAGTTTGGAGTGCCTCGAGATATCCGGTCAGCGGGCGTTCACCGACCAGGCGCCGGAGCACCCGGCCCTGTGCGTCGGCGAGGGCCACGCTTGCCCAGGTCCCGGCGATTCTGGCTCCCAGCCGGTCGAGCACCGGGTCGGCCGCGCATACCAGGGCACTGTCCAGTTCGAGATCCTCCTCGTAGGGGACATCCAAGCGATCTGGGGAGAGCCCCAGGTCCTGGCACCGCCGCCACGAGGACAGGATCGCGCCGCGCGGGCCTCCTTCGACAGGCTTGCCCGCCAAGACGCGTTCACGGCTGCTGGCGGTGAGCCAGCCGTCCTCCATGTGATCACTTCCCTCGGCCGGGGCGGCGTCTTCAAGGGCCAACGCCATCGAACCAATAATCATAGTATTAGGTGTATTTAGCTTTATGAATGCTTAAATATTTAACATAGAGTATATATATGTAGTGCCCTTGGGGCGCGAGGTCCACGACGGATCCGGTGACCGAGCTATCGCGGAGCACCTGGACTCTCCATTCCCGCGGGACCGC
This sequence comes from Streptomyces humicola, assembly GCF_024436035.1. GTDB lineage: Bacteria > Actinomycetota > Actinomycetes > Streptomycetales > Streptomycetaceae > Streptantibioticus_B > Streptantibioticus_B humicola. Next base: position 151,357 of record NZ_JANFNG010000005.1, on the reverse strand, counting down.
GAAGGCGATCAGGTCATGAACGGCGAGAAACGGAGGGGGTGGTACAACTCCAGTGCGTTGCCGGTCAGGCTCACGCGACGATGCGGCACAACTTCCCCGTCAGCACCTCCCGTGCACCTGGGTCCCAGGGTGAATCTGCGGATCGCGCGGAAAGGCCGGTAGGCGCGCTGCGGACGACAGCGGCGGCGGACGACCCCCGGGTATGGTGCCTTGTCCAGGGCGACGTGAACCCCTGACTGAAACTGGTAACTCGGGCCCGCCGGCCTTCTACGTGCCGGAGGCAGCCGGACTCGAGACCTGGCTGGTCAGCGCTCGGGACGTCGAGCACCTGCCGGGTCGGCCCAAGAGACCGACAAGCTCGACGTGGTGTGGCTGTGCAAGGTCGCCGAGCGGCAGATGATCCGTCCGAGTTTCGTGCTGCCCGCTCCCGGCCAGTTCGCCGGCGGTACGCGACCGTGACCGCGCCGACAGCCGCATCGCTGCGCGGGAGGAAGGCCAAGTGGGCCCAGGTCAAGGCCAATAAGGCGCGCGCTGCCGCGGACCTCGCTGCGGTCTGTGCCTCGCATACGCGTCCCTGGCAGCGTTCCGACTTCAGCTCCGGCGGTATCGTCGCCGTCCGTACCCACCGCACGTGCACGGACGTAGGCGTCCGTGCCCTTACAGCCGGTTTGATGCACCACCACTCGTCCAGCCGCGGAGCCCTGTTGCCAGCCCGACGCCGCGGAGCGCTGATCGTTGAGCGCGGAGCGCTCGTGGTCGTCACCGGAGACTTCTTCGACGCGGTGCCAGCCGGGTCGGGCGTGTATCTGCTCAAGAGCGTCGTCCACGCCTGGGACGGCAACCGGTGACCACGATCTTCGGCTACGTGCGGGCGTGATCCCGCCCGAGGGCCGGCTGCTGGTCGTCGAGCCGGTGCTGCCGCAGAGCGTCGACGGGTCGCTGCCTCGCTGATGTACCTCGGCGCCCTTACACGCTGGTCAACGTCGGTGGTCGCGAGCGGACCGAGGCCTGGCCGTCGCGGCTGGCTCGTACCGCTCCCACAGCGAGGCGTGCGCCAGGCGCAGCGGCACGCGGCGCCGCGCGGCCTCGCGTCCGCCGCCCACGCCGCGGCCCGCCTACTCGGCTCCGAGCTGTCCACCGCGGCCACCACGTCAGCCATCGCGCCGCAGCCCTCCACTCGCTGGGATCCTCAGTCCACCGCGCGCCGGCCACCCGCACCAGGGGCCGTCTGGTCCGGTCTCTGTGGGCCGTCACATAGCCCGCTCCATGCCCGAGCAGGGGGAAGCCAGAAGGTGCACCTGCGTCGGCGGCCGCATCCGGTCGCCGACGCAGGCCCAGCCGGATCAATCCAGGCCCATACCGCGGCGGCCGGTGTCGTTGAGTTCGTCGAGGCCGAAGCGGTCTGCCCAGGCGCGTTCGTAGTGCTCCTCGGGGAAGTCGCTGGGGCTGGAGCCGGTGACGAAGGCTTCGCGGACGTTGGCCGCGTACTGCTCGTTGCGGCGGCACCAGGGAGCGGCTGGGATGTACATGACGTTGCCCCAGCCCTTCTGGGCGGTGACCGGTGCGACGCTGTGGATCATGTCGCAGTGCCACCAGACCGAGTCGCCGGCCTTGACGTCGGGGATGCCGGTGAGGGCTTCCAGGAGCAGCGGGTGCCACTTCGTGCTGGCCGGGAAGACCTGGTTGGTGGTGACGCCGCACATGTCGTCTTCGGGGACGTCGGGCAGCAGCGGGCGGAGCATCAGGTAGGCCATGGCCTCAGGGATGGGCACCGTGTGCAGGACGCCCTGGTCGTGGTCCATGTCGGACAGGGCGGTCCAGCCTTGGAAGGTGCGGAAGGCCGAGCACATGGTGGAGCCGGGGTACTGCGGGCCGGTGGTCCGGTAGGCGGCGTCCCACGGGTCGTAGTGCTCGATGCTTCCGTCGAAGAGGTGGCGGAAGGCTTGCTGGTTCTCTCGGGTCATCCACAAATCGAGCGTGCCGGGGTCGCAGTGCGTGCCCAGGCCACCGGAGTTGGTGCCGGGCGGGCGGCGTCGAATGCGGTCCGGGTACATAGCATCGCGCTCCGGGTCGAACCACTGAACCCCCTCGGACTGGTGCTTCCACAGCGAGTTGAGGAACGACTGGACCCGCGCCATCCGGTCGCTTTGTCGGGCCTCCATTTGGGCATGGGACCAGTAGATGGGGTAGATCTCCGGCTTGGAGCCGACACTGCCGAAGAAGTCATCACCGGGACCGGTATAGCTTTCGAAGAACTTGTTCCGCTCGACGTAGTCGACGATGTCCGCGTCCCACCCGAGAGCCTGCTCGCGCTCGAAGTGGCCGCGCACGACCAGGCAGCCGCGCCGCTTGAGCTTGTCGAGCTGCTCGGCGGCCACCGTGCCGGCCTCGATGTCCGCGTAATCGATGACCGGCCAGACCTCCTCGCCGCGCTTGTTGTCCGCGTTGATCTCGGCGATGCGGGCCGCGATCTGCTTCTCCACCACGGCGAAGACCTCTTCGACACTGCGGCCGGATGCCTCGATCCGGGCGCGCAGCGCCGCCTTGATCCGGCGGATCGCCACAGGCAGGTCCTCTGGGACGCTCTGCCACTGCGGCAGAGAGGGGAGAGCTTGCTGGTCGGTTGTGGTGGACATGAGACACCCGCTTTGGTCAGGACTCCTGATTTATTCGTAACCGTAACCAGTGCCTCAGTCTTTAGGCAAGACTCCTGACTAAACTGGTGGCATGCCAGTGGAGAAGCCCTCCCTCGACCTGCTGCGCTCGATCACCGACGAGCACGTGCTGCGTGCGCTCATGGAGCACGGTCGGCTGACCCGGGCGGACATCGCGGCCCGGACCGGTATTTCCAAGCCGACGATCTACGACAGCGTGCGGCGCCTCGCAGAAGCCGGAGTGCTGGCGGACACCGGGGAGCGGACCACTGGCCGGGGCCGGGTCGGCTTCTACTACTCTCTTGCCCCGGACACCGGGGCCGCGCTGGTGGCGAGCATCAGCCCCCGCGGCCTGGTGGCCGAGGCGGTGAACGCCTTCGGGGAGCTCGTCGCCCGCGAAGAGACCGTGTTGGGCAGGTCCGCCAGCCAGGAGGAGGTGGCGCAGGCGCTCGCCCGCGCGGCCGGAACCCTGCGCGCACATATCCCGGGCGGGCTTCGGATCGCCGTGATCAGCGCGGCCGACCCGGTCGACCGCGGGACGGGCAGGCTCGTGCAGCTGCCAGATGCGCCGTTCCTGGTAGGCGACCTGCACCCGGTCGCGATTCTTGAGCCCCTCATCGCCGGACAGGTGCTCGTGGACAACGACGTCAACTGGGCCGCCCGTGCTGAACGCGGTAGCGGGTGCGCTGTCGGCATCGACGACTTCGTGTACGTGCACCTGGGCGAGGGCCTGGGCTGCGCGGTGGTCAACGATGGCAGGGTCCGGCGGGGGCATCGCGGTCTGGCCGGCGAGATCGCCCACCTGCACACCGCGGGCCCGGACGGCACCGCGATGCCACTGACCGAGGTGTTCGCCACACTGGGACTGCGCCGACAGGAGTCCACCGCCATCGACGTCGAAGCGCTGCGCGCGGTGACAAGCGGAGCCGACGAGGCCGCGGCCCGCACCCGCACCATCCTGGCCCGCGCGGTGTGCGGCGTCCTGGCAGCCGCCGTCGCCCTCGCCGACCCCCAACTCGTAGTGATCGGAGGCACATGGGGCGCCGACCCCGCCATGATCGAGACGATCCGCGAGCAGTTCGCGCGGAGCCCGCGCCACGTGCCGATCGCCACAGCGCTGGTCCAGGCGCCCGAACTCGCCGGCGCCCGCGCTCGGGCCGCGGACGAACTGCGCTCCGCCATCATCACCACTGCGCGCTCAGGCCACGCCCGCTGACGCAAAGGACCTGTCCCTCTACCGGCCTCTGCTGCCCTCAGCCGCGCATCGTGCGGACATCGGCACGGTCGTGTGCGGGAAGCGTTCCGCCTACGTCGAGCGGACCGATCCGGCGTTCATCGCCGAGGCCGCCACGTACTACGCCAAGCTCACCACCGTTGAAGACCTCACCGCGGTCAACGACGAGATCTTCAAGATCGCGCTGTTCGACTTCGGCTCCGCCGAGCACAGCACCGCCCCCGCGCTCAAGGAGTTCGCCGCCACGCACCAGGTCGTCGTTCCCGGCATGCACTGGATCGACATCATGAACACCACCGCGAACAAGGGCGCCGCAGTCCACCGACTCCAACGCGACCTGGGCATCACACCGGGGCAGACCATGGCCTTCGGGGACTACCTCAATGATCTGGAGATGCTGGACGCCGCCGCATGGTCCTTCGCGGTGGCCAACGCCCACCCGGAGGTACTGCGCCGAGCCCGTTACCGAGCCGCGTCCACTCACGACCTTGGAGTCATCCGCACCATCAGCAAGCTCCTCCCATGCCTGGGCAGTTCGGGCAACGCCGTCAGCGGGTGAACGCAATCGTGGCCTCTCGGCCATCATTGTGCTGTGGTTGGTGACGGCCGCGCCGGGTCGGCGCCCCGGGCACCATCGCTTCTCTCGGCTGCGGTCGAGGTGGCATCTTCCGTATGCCGCAGTCCGGTACACCGCGCAAGATGCAGGCGGCCGCGTTCGCTAACGTTCTGGAGACGGAGCGACGGTTTCGCGGTGCTGTACTTCCGCACTGATGGTCTGAAAACCCACTGGTGTCTCACCGGCGAGCAGCGAACTGAGAACCTGCCAGGCCAGCGTGCCGAGCTCGGGTTGCGGGCTGCGCACGGAGGTCAGCGCGGGGACGGCGAGCCGCGCGTAAGGGATGTCATCGAATCCCGTAACGGATACGTCTTCGGGGACCTTGATCCCCAGCTCGCGCAGGCGTGCGAGGGCAGCGAAGGCGACCAGATCATTGAAGGCGAGCAGAGCTGTGGGACGGGCGGCCAGGGCCTCGTCCACGGCTCGCACGACGTCCTCCGCGGTGGCCCCGGCGGACACCACGGTGACCTCGGCACCGAAGTGACGTGCCGCGTCCAGCGCACGGCGGCGTTCCTGGTCCGACCATGCCTGCTCGGGTCCGGCCAGGTAGGCGAGCCTGCGATGGCCGAGGTTCATCAGGTGCCCGGTGAGTTCGAGCATGGCGCTATGCGAGTCGACCGCGACCTGGGGAGCGGGCACGGCGGGGGCGCAGCGGTTGACCAGGACGGCAGGGGTCAGCCGGGCGACGGCCTCGGCGAGGACCTCGTCGGGGGCGTAGGGAGAGCAGATAATGATGCCGTCGCAGCGCTGGCGCACCGCGCGCCATACGTCCAGTTCGGGTGCGATTCCGCTGTCGCCGACGAGCAGGTGGTATCCGGCGCTCTGGGCTTCGTGCCCGATGCCTTTGAGGATCCCGGTGAAATAGGGGTTCTCGAGGTCCGGTACGGCGACCCCGATGGTGCGGGTCCTGCCCTGCGCGAGATCCTGCGCGATGACGTTGGGCCGGAATCCGAGCTCTTCGACCACGGCGCGGACGCGCTCGGCGAGCTCGGGCCGTACCGTCTTGCCCGCCAGGAATCGGGAGACGGTCGCGGGGGAGACCTGCGCAGCCTCGGCCACGGCGCGGATCGTCACCGTCCCCCTGGTCCTCGCCACTTTCCTCGGGCTCCTTTCCCCGGTGAGAGCGCTGTCCCGGCCCTCGCGCAATCCCGTGTGCGGCTGACGATCGGCCGCACACGGGTTCACCTTAACCGGCCGTGAGATCGCGTCCCTTCGTCTCCGGGACGGTGAAGGTCGAGGCGAACGAGATCCCTCCGAGTACGACGATGTACGCGGCCAGGGCCCAGCCTCCGGCCCACAGCAGCAGGGCCGCGCCCAGTACGGGCGCCAGGCCGCCGCCGAGCACCGCGCCGATCTCCTTGGAGATGGCCAGGGCGGAGTAGCGGTGCCGTGCACGGAACAGTTCCGGGAAGTACGCCGCCTCCACGCTGTACATGCCCCACACGCCGACGGTCATGGCGAGGGTGAAGGCGGAGTAGACCAGCCAAGGCACGCGGGTGTCCAGCAGCCAGACGAACGGGAAGGCGAACAGCGCGAGAAACAGCGCGGTGTACCGGAACACCGGCCGACGTCCGACCAGGTCGGACAGCCACCCCCAGAAGGGGAGCAGCACCAGGCCCACCGCGGAGGAGACCACCAGCGCCTGCGCGCCGACCGGCCCGCCCATGCGGAGGGTGTGTGCGACGTAGCTAAGCGCGAGCACGCTCACCAGGTAGGACGTGCCGTTCTCGCCGATCCGCAGCCCGAGCACGCTGAGGATGCGACGTCCCTCGGACCGGACGGCGTCGCCGATGGGATTGGAGGCGACGTCATCGGCCTCCTTGACGTGTTCGAATGCCGGGCTCTCGCGCAGCCCCACGCGGATGTAGATGCCGATGGCGATCACCACAGCGCTGAGCAGGAAGGGGACGCACCAGCCCCATGCGTAGAGCGTGCCCTGGGGAAGGTTGGCGACCCATGAGAAGACCAGGGCGGCAAGCAGGGTGCCCAGGATGATGCCCGCGAAGGCCAGCGAGGCGATCAGACCCCGGCGCTTCGCGGGTGCGAACTCGGCGCACACCAGCGAGGCGCCGGCCTGTTCGGCGCCGCCCCCGAAACCCTGCAGGATCCGGAGCACCAGGAGGAGCACCGGCGCCCAGAAGCCGATCTGCCGATAGGTGGGCAGCACGCCGATGGCGAAGGTCGCTGCTCCCATCAAGACGATCGTGGCCAGCAGTACCCCTTTCCGTCCGTAGCGGTCACCGAGATGACCGAAGAACACAGCTCCGATCGGGCGGGCGCAAAAGCCGATCGCGTACGTCCCCACCGCCGCGAGCAGTCCCAGCTTGGCGTCCACCTTTGGGAAGAACAGGTCACTGAACACCAGCGCCGACGCGGTGCCGTAGATCGAGAAGTCATACCACTCCAGCGCGCTGCCGATGAAGGCAGCGGCGACTACACGGCGCAACCCACGTGGCTGTATCTGTCGTGCATGGTCCGCGGCGACGCCTGGTGCGGATGTCTGCATGCGGGTCTCCAGATCGGAATCAGATTGGGGAAGGCCGTCTCCGGCCCCAGTCCACGTCGTCGGCGTGGTGCCTGCACGACCACTGACGCGATGCTTGCCGAGGACGGTACGTCAACGATTCTGAAACCGGTATCTCCACCGTCGAGATTTTTAACCAGCTGCAGACCCTGGGGAGCCCTAGGGGTCGCGGTGAATTTTATGCCCGCATATGCAGCTATTTATGCCGATTCTGAGTGGTCGAACGTCTTGCGGAAGGCGGCTCGGGCATGCTCCACTGGGGCATTAACTGAAACCGCAATCAGCAGATCGGAGGCGGCATGAGACTCGGCGGGAAGACTGCCGTGGTGACCGGCGGGGCTTCAGGGATCGGGCGCGCCGTCGTGGAAGCGTTCGTCCGGGAAGGGGCGCGCGTCGCCGTCGTCGACCGGGCGGCGGAAGCGGCCGGGCAGTGTGCCGGCCAGCTGCGCGTGTCCGGCGGCGAGGCGTTCGCGGTCGCCGGGGATGTCGGCTCTCAGGACACGTGGCAGGAGGTGAGCGGTCGGGTCATGGAGCGCTGGGGGCGCCTTGATGTGCTGGTCAACAACGCTGGATACGGGATCCGGGCGACCGTGACCGACACCTCGTGGGAAGACTGGCAGGCGATCGTTTCCACCAACGTCAGCAGCGTCTTCCTCGGCTGCCGCACCGCGATCCCGCTGATGCGCAAGGCCGGTGCCGGCAGTGTGGTCAATATGGCCTCGGTCGCCGGGCAGATCGGCATGGCCGAGCGTGCCGCGTACTGCGCGACCAAGGCCGCGGTCGTGGGCTTGTCCAAGGCGATGGCTGTGGACCACGCATCCGAGGGGATACGCGTCAACTGCGTGGCGCCCGGCACGACGGATACCCCGTACTTCGCGAAGATCTCCCGGCATCTGCCCGACGAGCAGGCCTACCGGGCCGACCTGGCCGCGCGACAGCCGCTGGGGCGGCTCGGCCGACCTGAGGAGATCGCCGCCGCAGTGGTGTTCCTCGCCTCCGACGAGTCGTCATTCGCGACCGGCTCGGTGCTGACCGTCGACGGCGGAATGAGCGTGTGGTGAGCGAACCGTCACAAACCCTGGAGACGACCACCGTGGCCCCTCGTATCTGCGAACCGGATGAGCTCGCCCGGCTCGTACCCGACGGCGCGACGATCGCCATCACCGGCACCGGCGGCGGCGTCCTCGAGCCGGACGCGGTCTTCGCCGCGCTGGAGGAGCGTTTCCTCGCCGAGGCCACCCCGCACGATCTGACGCTGGTCCATGCTCTCGGGGTAGGCGACCGGGACCGGCGCGGCACCTGTGCCTTCGCCCATGCCGGGATGGTGCGCCGGGTCATCGGCGGGCACTGGACCTGGTCCCCGCAGATGGCCCGGCTGGCGGCAGACGAGGCGATCGAGGCCTATGTCCTGCCCGGAGGCGTGATCAGCCTGCTGCTGCGCGAAATCGGGGCCCGGCGCCCGGGGTTGATCACCGCCACTGGTCTCGGTACCTTCGTCGACCCCCGGCAGACCGGCGGGCGGGCGAATTCCCGCGCCAAGGACACTCTGGTCGAACTCGTCGAGTTCGACGGCCAGGAGTTCCTGCGCTACCGGCCGCTGCGGGTGGATGTGGGCATTGTGCGGGGCACGGCGATCGACCCGAACGGCAACATCACCTTGGCTGGTGAGGCGGCTCAGCTCGACGCGTTCGCCGTCGCCCAGGCCGCCAAGGCATCCGGCGGAATCGTCCTCGCCCAGGTCCAGCGGAAGCTCGACACCCCGCTCAACCCCAGGGACGTGCACCTGCCGCGCTTCCTGCTCGACGCAGTGACGGTCGTGCCCGGACAGCAGCAGACGTACCTCGGCGCACACGACCCGGCGCTGTGCGGCGACGCCCCTGCGCCGCCCTTCGAGCCCGCTCCTCCCGCGTCGCCCGTGCGACGACTGATCGCCCGCCGCGCCGCGGCCCAGGTGCGCCGCGGAGATGTGATGAACCTGGGTTTCGGCATCTCCAGCGAGGTCGCCGACGTCCTGGCCGAGCAGGGCCGGCTGGGCGAGGTCACGATCTGCATCGAGCAAGGACACACCGGCGGAGTCCCGCTGTCCGGGGACATGTTCGGAGTCTGCGCCGGGCCGGAGATCACACTGCCCTCGACCACCCAGTTCGACCTGTTCGGCGGCGGCCTGCTGGACGCGACGTACCTGGGCATGGCCGAGGTGGACGCCACCGGGTCGGTGAACGTCAGCCGCATCGGCGGCGGCATCATCGGCCCCGGGGGATTCATCGACATCTCGCAGTCGGCTCGACGAGTGGTCTTCTGCGGCCAGTTCACCGCCAAGGGCACCCGCCTGCAGGTAGCCGACGGCGCACTGCGCATCGAACGCGAAGGCAGCGTGGGCAAGTTCGTACAAGCCGTCGACGAGGTGACCTTCTCCGGACCCCAGGCACTCGCCCGCGGCCAGGACGTCCTCTACGTCACCGAACGCGCCGTCTTCCGCCTCACCACTGCAGGTGTCGAACTCACCGAGATCGCACCCGGCGTCTCGGTGGAACGCGACGTGCTTCCGCACATGGGCTTCACCCCGATCGTCCGCGCCCCCCGGCTGATGGACCCGCCCCTGTTCACCGCGGTCACCGCCGGCGCCCGCTGAACCACCCCAGGAGAAGAAATGGACCTGCGCAGACAGGGGCCGGTCGCCCGTATCACGTTCGGCCGGCCGGAGAAGCTGCATGCGATGGACGCCGCCGGGTGGAGATCCTTGGCCGCTCTGTTGCAGGAGGCGGGTGCCGACCGACAGGTTCGGGCGGTTGTGCTGCACGGTTCGCCGCGGGCGTTTTGTGCTGGCAATGACATCGGCGAGTTCTTCCGGCTGGCCACCCCGCAGGAGGCTCGGGAGTACTTCCTCGGCTTCGTGCTGCCGGCGATGGAGGCCATTGTGAACTGCGAGGTGCCGGTGATCAGTGCGGTTCGCGGCCGGGCCGTCGGCGGCGGTACGGAGATCGTGCTCGTCAGTGACCTCGCCATCGCGGGCACGAAGGCGGCCTTCCGGCTACCGGAGGCCCGGATCGGGGTCTGGCCGACCGTGTTCGCGGCCGCCGCTCCCTACACTCTGGCGCACAAGCCGGCCGGTCTGCTGGCCCTGACCGCTCAGGAACTCGATTCCCACACGGCGCTGCGGTGTGGGTTGGTGCATCAGGTCGTCGACGACGACCTGGTCGGCGATGCCGCGCACGCCCTGGCAGCCACCATCGCCGAGGGCAGCCGGGACGCGATCCGCCGCACCAAGCGCTTCACCACTGCCCGACTGCGTACCGACGGGATGGCCGCCGTCCGAGACGCGCTGACCGAGCTGTCCGACGAGACGCTCGGCAGTCCCGACGCGGTGGAAGGTACCCGCGCCTTCCGTGAGAAGCGCACCCCCGCCTTCGCCGTCACCACCACGTCCGAGTGATCCCCATTGATTCTGATCTCCAGGAGCTGCTTGTGCCCCATACCCTCCCCCTTCCGGTTCCCGGCGGTGGGACCGAGCCGTACACCCTCGGCGTCCCGGGGGAGTTCGCCCCGCCAGCGTCCGGCTTCCACAGCCGCATTGCCTACGCGGCGGCGCATGTGGTCGCCGATCCGTACGCGGAGAACACCCCTGGGTCGCCTGCTGTCCTGGATTGGGAGCGCACCCTCGCCTTCCGGCACGAGCTGTGGCGATGGGGCTTCGGCGTCGCTGAGGCCATGGACACCGCCCAGCGTGGAATGGGCCTGGACTGGCCCACCGCTGCGGAGTTGATCCGGCGCTCCGCGGCCGAGGCCCGCTCGGTCGGCGGCAGGATCGTCGCCGGTGTCGCCACCGACCAGCTGACCGCGCCGGCCCCGACGCTTGACCAGGTGACGGTCGCCTACCTCGAGCAGCTGTCCGTTGCCGAGGACGCCGGCGCAACACCGGTGATCATGGCCAGCCGCGCACTCGCCGCGGCAGCGCGCACGCCCGAGGACTACCTCGCCGTCTACGACACGGTCCTCAGCCAGGCCTCAGGGCCCGTGGTGCTGCACTGGCTCGGCGAGATGTTCGACCCCCAACTCAAGGGCTACTGGGGCTCCGACGACCTCGATTCCGCGACCGAGACCGTACTCGCACTCCTTCGCACACATGCGACCCGTGTCGACGGCATCAAACTCTCGCTCCTGGAGGCCGACCGTGAGCGCGCGCTGCGTAGTCGGCTCCCGCACGGTGTCCGCCTGTACACCGGCGACGACTTCCACTACTGCGATCTCATCCGCGGCGACGGCCAAGGCCATAGCGATGCCCTGCTCGGTGTCTTCGCCGCCATCGCCCCGGCGGCCTCTCAGGCACTGCAGGGGCTCGACGCCGGAGACCACGACGCCTTCCAGGCCGCGATGGAGCCGACCGTCCCCCTAGGGCGGCACTTGTTCGCCGCGCCCACCTTCCACTACAAGACCGGCGTTGTCTTCCTCGCTTGGCTGAACGGTCACCAGGACCACTTCACCATGGTCGGCGGAGGGCACAGCGCACGCTCGCTGATCCACCTGGGCGAGCTGTTTCGGCTGGCCGACCGCGCTGGAGTACTGCGCGACCCCGACCTGGCCGCCGCCCGCATGCACATATTCCTCCAGATCAACGGAGTGCAGTCTTGAGCGACTTGAGCCGTTTTTCCTTCAACTCCGAAACTGCCAGACACTGGCCGCTTCCCGAACTCATCGACGCCGCCGCCCGCAGCGGACTCGGTGGCGTCGGGCTGTGGCGCGAGCCGGTCCAGGAGACCGGAATCGACCGCATCGCCCGCCTCGTGCGCGCGGTGGGTGTGGTGGTGACCAGCCTGTGCCGGGGCGGATTCTTCACCGCCGCGGACGCTGCCGCCCGCCGGGACCGTATCGACGACAACCGCCGAGCCGTCGAAGAAGCAGCCCGGCTCGGCGCCCGAACCCTCGTCCTGGTCTGCGGGGGACTGCCGCCGGGCAGCCGGGACCTGGCAGGGGCGCGTCGCATGGTCGCCGACGCCATCGCCGAGCTCGCCCCGTTCGCGGGCGAACACGGCGTCGTGCTCGCCATCGAGCCGATGCACCCCATGTACTGCTCCGACCGCAGCGTGATCTCCTCGCTGCGCCAGGCCCGGCTGCTGGCCGAGCAGTTCCCGGCCGACCAGGTCGGGGTGCTTGTTGACGCCTACCACGTCTGGTGGGACCCCGGCCTCTTCGACGAACTCGCACTGCTTGGACAGCGAACCGCCGGATTCCAGGTCTGCGACTGGATAACCCCGCTGCCCGCCGGCGTGCTGACCGGCCGCGGCATGATGGGCACCGGCTGCATCGACCTGCGCACCCTGCGGCAGGCGGTGGAACGCAGCGGCTACCGCGGACTTACCGAAGTGGAGATCTTCAACGCCTACCTGTGGGAGCTGCCCGGCCACGAGGTCCTCGCCCAGGCATGCCGAAGGTACCTCGCCCACGTGGTATGACCGCCGGCCCTGACGTTTGCTGCAGCACTCCCGTGTCTGCCTTCTCCCTGCTGTGGACGGGGAGGGGCTGCGGCCCATTCCCTGTGACTTCTCGCTGATCACGTCCAAGACCGCCCTGGGCCGCTAGGAGTCGCGCCCGGCACCAGGGCAGGCACCGGTCCTGCAGCTTCCTAGCGCAGGGCCGGTGCCACCCACACCATGCAGCTCATGAAATGGCGCTGGTCGGTGGTGTCCAGTCGTCGGCCCGCATTCGTGCAAAAAATCATGGTTTATCTTCCTCTTCCCTCTTGCCGGGGCGAGCGTCCGAATGGATTATTTAGTCAGGACTCCTCCCTTACTAAAGGAGGGTCGGACGATGACCTCCACGACAGCGAAGCGGGCAGAGATTCGAGAGCGAGAAAACCCCCCCACGTCGACCTACGAAGACAACGGGATGCGCTACCGGCGCCTGCAGGTCCGCGTGCGCCGCGACGACCCTGCTGCCCTGAGTGGCGCTCGAGCAACGCTGTGTGAGTGGCTGCGCGGCTGGGCGCTGGATTCGGTGCGCGACACCGCGGCGCTGCTCGCTTCCGAGCTCATCACCAACACGCTCCAGCACTCCGGCGGGTCTGCCGTGCTGGCGGCCTTGCCACTGGTGGATGTAGTGCGTCTGGAGGTCTACGACTCTTCGACTAGGACACCGCGCAAGCGCGAGGCGGACGAGGAGGCCACCTCGGGGCGTGGGCTGATGCTCATCGAGGCTCTCGCCGAGTCGTGGGGCGTCGATCCCAGCAGTGACGGCAAGTGTGTGTGGTGCGAGATCCCCATCGAGCCCCGCTGACGCCCTCGGCTCGTGCCCCCGTCCCGCGCCAGCCCGGCACGGCTCCCGGGACTGTCACCGAGGTGATGTTGACCTGGCTACACGGGTGGTCACGACGGCTGTCGACTGACCCCGGCCCACAGGTCGGCACGAGCCCGCCGCAGGGCGAGGGCGAGGGCGCCATGGAGAACAGCCGCGTCGCCGAGCGTGCCGACTTCGATGGCAGGCGGCAGGGGCGCAAGATCCTGGACCGTGGCGCGAACCGGCTCCAGAAGAGCCGGATGCAGCCCGATGGGACCACCGAGCAGGACAAGTTCGGGGTCGACGACTGCGCAGACCGCGGCGATGGCTTCGCCGATGGTGCGACCCTCCTCTTCCACCACGGCCTTGGCCTCGGCGTTGCCCTTCGCGGCGCGGTCGAAGACCTGGCGGGCGACGTCGACGGCGACCTGGTCGCTGCCCGGCTCGCGGGAAGGGTGGAAGCCCGCAGCGGCGATGGCTCGGGCGAAGCCGTGTCGGCCGTGCAGCGGTCCCGGGGGCTGGGAACTGACGCTGAGGTAGCCGATCTCGCCGGCGACTCCCCGTGCTCCGCGGATCAGTTGGTCGCCGATCAGCAGGCCCATGCCCATGCCGGCGCCGATGTAGACGTAGGCGAAGCTGTCGGCGGTGCGTGCCGCGCCGTGCCAGCGCTCGGCGATGGCGGCGAGGTTGACGTCGTTCTCGACCAGGATCGGCGCGTCGATCAGACCGTCGAGTGCTTCCTGAGGCTGGATCAGGCCCTCCGGGTAGGGGGTGTCGGCCAACGGGATGACCCGCGAGGTTGCCGGGTCGACCGGGTTGGCCACCGATACCGCCACCGCCAGGGGTCGCCCACGGCCGGGATTGCCCTCGGCGATGGCCTTGCTCACCAGCTCCCGCAGCTGCTCGGCGACACGGGCTGGTTCGCGGGGCTGTACAGGCGGGTGCGCGCTCTCCAGGAACGGCTGGCCAAACAGGTCGGCTGCGCACAGCCGGATCTGGGTCGGGTTGAGATCGACGGCTACGACGAAGCCGGCCGTCGAGGCGACCTTGTAGTAGGTCCCCACCCGTCCCTGCCTGCCGCGTTGTTCCCCAGCCGGCAGCAGCAGGCCTGCACCCTCCAGACGGCGTACCGCCTCGGAGACGGTGGTCTTGGAGATGCCCGTCTGCTGCGCGATCTCCGCCCGCGTGATGGGGGCCTGCTCGAACACGGTGTCCAGCACGATCTGGTCGGTCAGCTCGCGCAGCAGCGTCATGCTCGGCAAGGCCTGCAGGCCGAGCCCCTTGCGGATTTCCATCTCACCCCTTGTGGCCGGATGTCGCTGCTGTTACGTTAACGCGAAATCTTTGGTCAGGACTCCTTCCTAACTAGACCCGGCATCAGGACTTGATACCCATGAGCACAGCTCACGACCACATCCCAACCAATTCCGAGGATGCGAAGGTCCGCGCGTACGGCCAGTACCTGGACGGGCAGTGGACGCCTGCGCCCGGCCCGGGAGAGGGCATCGAGCGCATCGCCCCCGGCAGCAACGGTCGCGTGGTCGCCAGGTTCGCCGCAGGCGCGCCGGACGATGTCGCCGCCGCGGTCGGTGCTGCCCGCCGGGCGTTTGACACCGGGCCGTGGCCGCGGCTGACCGGTATGGAGCGCGGCCGGGCACTGCTGCGCCTGGCCGGTCTGCTGCGGGAGGAGGCCGAGCGCTTCGCACGTCTGGAGGCCGAAGAGGTGGGCAAGCCGGTGCGGCTGGCCCGCGGGGACGTCGCGGCCAGCATCGACATCATCGAGTACGCGGCCGGGCTGGCGATGGCCGCTCACGGAGACGTCTACACCAACCTCGGCGAGGACTTCACCGCGTGGACGGTACGTGAACCCGCCGGGGTCGTCGGGATGATCACACCGTGGAACTTCCCGCTCCTCCAGGTGGCGCAGAAGCTCCCCTTCGCCCTCGGCGCGGGCTGCACGTCGGTGATCAAACCGTCCGAGCTGACCTCGGGCACCACACTTGAACTCGTCCGCCTGGCCGAGCAGGCCGGTATCCCGGCCGGGGTGGTCAACGTCGTCACCGGCTACGGCAAGCAAGTCGGCCAGCCACTGGCCGAAAGCGGCGCGATCGACCTGCTCTCCTTCACCGGCAGCACCACCACAGGACGTGCCGTCATCTCCGCCTCCGCGGCCCACGCCACCCGGCTCTCCCTCGAACTCGGCGGCAAGGCAGCCAGCGTCGTCTTCGCGGATGCCGACCTCGACGACGCCGTCGAGGGTGTGCTGTTCGGGATCTACTTCAACCAGGGCGAATGCTGTGTCTCCGGTGCGCGCCTGCTGGTCGAGGAGAGCATCGCCGACGCCTTCGTGGCCCGGCTGGTCGAGCGCGCCGGGCGTATCCGGGTCGGTGACCCGCTGGACGAGGCCACCGAAGTGGGGGCGCTGATCAGCCCGTCCCACGTTGCCAAGGTGCTGGGCTACCTGGCCGACGACGTCCTGGACGGTGCGAAGATCGTCGCAGGGGGAGCGGTTCTGCCCGATGCCGCGCACCCCGGCGGCGACTACCTGCCCCCGACCATCGTCGACGGTGTCGGGTCCGACAGCCGTCTGTTCCGCGAGGAGATCTTCGGCCCGGTCCTGACCGTCACCCGCTTCAACGACTTCGAGCAGGCCATGAGCCTGGCCAACGCGGTCGAGTACGGATTGGCGAACACGGTGTGGACCAAGGACGTCGACAAGGCCATGCGCGCGGCACGCCGACTGCGCAGCGGCCGCGTGTGGGTCAACACGACCATCGACGGATCGCCGCAACTGCCCGCAGGCGGCATGGGCGCCAGTGGCTACGGCCGCGAGCTGGGCCAGGCGGGATTCGACGAGTTCACCGAACTGAAGTCCGTCCAGCTGCGCACCGGGTCCCGCCCCCCCTTCTTCGCCCGATAACGATCCCACCCGACACCGATCCGATCCCGATGGAGCACCCGTTCATGTTCACTGACGACGAGTACGACTACGTCATCGCAGGTGGTGGCACCGCCGGTTGCGTCCTGGCCAACCGGCTCTCGGCCGATCCCGCCGTCCGGGTGCTGCTGCTCGAAGCCGGACGAAGCGACCGCAACCCGCTCATCCACGTCCCGGCCGGATTCGCGAAACTCACCGCCGGCCCCTACGAATGGGGATGGCGCAGCCAGCCTCAAAGGCACTGCAATGACCGCGTCATCCCACTCGCCCAGGGCAAGGTGATCGGCGGAGGCGGATCCATCAACGCTCAGGTCTTCACCCGCGGAGCCCACGAGGACTACGACGAGTGGGACAAGAAATACGGCTGCACCGGCTGGAGCTTCAACGACATCCTCCGGTACTTCCTGCGTTCGGAGGACAACGACCGCCTCTCCGCCCCCTGGCACGGCAACGGCGGCCCGCTGGGAGTCTCCGACCCCGTCAACCCGCACCCGCTGTCGAAAGCGTTCGTGCGAGCAGGCCAAGAATTCGGACTCCCCTACAACGGCGACTTCAACGGCGAATCACAGTACGGCGTCGGCCTCTACCAGAACACCACACGCGGCAGCCGCCGCTGCAGCGCCGCCGTCGGCTACCTCCACCCAGCCAAGAAACGGCCCAACCTCACCGCGAAGCCGGGCCACCTGATCGCCCGCGTCATCCTGGACGGAAAGCGGGCGGTCGGAATAGAGACCACCACCGGCAAGAGCAGGCACCGCTACCGGGCCCGGCGCGAGGTCATCGTCTCCGCCGGCACCATCGGTTCGCCGAAGATCCTTCAGCTGTCGGGCATCGGCGACCCGGCCGATCTGCGCGAGGCCGGCGTCGACGTGCGGCATGCCCTGCCCGGTGTGGGCAAGAACCTGCACGACCACTGCGACCTCGACATCATCTACGAGCTCAACACCTACCAGAGCATGGACCGATTCGCCCGGCCCCGCCCGGCAACGGTGGCCGCCGGCATCGAATATGCCGCCTTCCGCAAGGGACCGCTGGCCTCGACGGTCGTCGAGGGCGGCGCCTTCTCCTACGGCAACCGCGAAGAAGCCACACCGGATCTGCAGTTCCACTTCCTGCCCGCCGCCGGAGTGGAGGCCGGAATCGCGGGCGTACGACCCGGTTACGGCTGCACCCTCAACTCCTACTTCGTGCGCCCCCGCAGCCGCGGCACCGTCCGAATCGCCTCCGCCGACCCCGCACAGCCACCGCTGATCGACCCCAACTACCTCGCCGACGACTACGACCTCGAAATGAGCATGGAAGGCGTCCGGCAGAGCCGCGAAATCATGGCGCAACCCTCCATGGCACGGCACGTCAAGGCCGAACACCTGGCCGGGGGACAGGCACTGAAGTCCAAAGACGACCACATCCGCTTCGTCCGCGGCCACGGACGCACCTCGTACCACCACGTCGGCACCTGCGCGATGGGGGACGCCGACTCCTCCGTCGTCTCCCCGGACCTGACAGTCCACGGCCTGGACGGGCTCCGCGTGGTCGACGCATCCGTCATGCCCAGGATCGTCAGCTCCAACACACAAGCACCCACGGTCATGATCGCCGAAAAGGCATCCGACCTCATCCTCGGAAACACCTGAGCCCCCACATGGTCACGTGGACCTCACCCCAGAAAGTAGGGACAGAACCATGATCAAGGCCGCGCAGGCCCAGCCGCCATGGGCCCCAGCCGGACCACCGCCCACACAGGCGGCGCCGGCTGCAGTGGAGTCGACCATCCTCCGTCAGCCGGGAGGTGCCACCGGTGTATGCGCTCGCTGACACCAACCTCCGGCTGAATGCCCAGCCGATCGACTACGTGCTGATCGCCGTGTACTTCACCTTCGTGCTGGGCATCGGATTCCTCGCCCGCCGGAAGGTCGCCTCCAGCATGGACTTCTTCCTCTCCGGCCGCTCCATGCCGGCGTGGGTGACAGGACTTGCGTTCATCTCGGCCAACCTGGCCGCCGTCGAAATCCTCGGCATGACCGCCGACGGAGCCCAGTACGGCGTACCGGAGGTCCACTACTACTGGATCGGCGCCATCCCGGCCATGGTGTTCCTGGGCCTGGTGATGATGCCCTTCTACTACGGCTCCAAAGTCCGCAGCGTCCCGGAGTTCCTGCTACGGCGCTTCGGCCGCTTCGCCCACCTGGTCAACTCCATCAGCTTCGGACTCGCCCAGGTGCTCATCGCAGGCGTGAACCTGTACGCCCTGTCGACTGTGGTGAATCTGCTGCTGGGCTGGCCGACATGGGTCTCGATCCTCGCCGCCGGCGCGATCGTGCTCGTCTACACCCTCCTCGGCGGGCTGTCCGCGGCGATCTACAACGAGGTCATGCAGTTCTTCGTGGTCCTCGCCTTGCTGATCCCGCTGACCCTCGTCGGACTGCACAAGGTCGGCGGCTGGAGCGGTCTGGTCGCCAAAATCAACCACGCGGGCGCCCATGGCGCGCTGCAGACACACTCCTGGCCAGGCACCAACCTCACCGGCATCGGCAACTCCACGCTCTCGGTACTGGGCATCGTCTTCGGCCTCGGCTTCGTGCTCTCCTTCGGATACTGGACGACCAACTTCACCGAGGTGCAGCGCGCCCTGTCGGCCAAGAGCATGTCCGCCGCCCGCCGCACCCCGCTGATCGGCGCCTACCCCAAGACGCTGGTCATCCTGGTGATCATGATCCCCGGAATGCTCGCAGCCGTACTCTCCCCACAACTGGCCGAACTCAAGGCCGCCAACGCCGCCAATCCCGGCGTGCAGAGCCTGGGCGGCGTGTCGTTCAACAACTCCCTCGAACTACTCATGCGCGACCTGCTGCCCAACGGCATGCTCGGGATCGCCATCGCCGGCCTGCTCGCCGCGTTCATGGCCGGCATGGCCGCCAACGTCAGCTCCTTCAACACCGTCGTCACCTACGACATCTGGCAGACGTATGTGAAGAAGGGCAAGCCGGACGGCTACTACCTGCGGGCCGGCCGCATCCTGACCGTCATCGGATGCCTGGTGGCCATCGGCACCGCGTTCATCGCCGGGAACTTCGGCAACATCATGGACTACCTCCAGACGCTGTTCGGGTTCTTCAACGCGCCGCTGTTCGCCACCTTCATCCTGGGCATGTTCTGGAAGCGCATGACCCCGGCAGCCGGCGGGATCGGCCTGATCGCCGGCACCATCGCGGCGGTCAGCGTCGACATGCTCAACCGCACCGGTGTGCTGCACGTCTCCGGCCAAGGTGCCAGCTTCCTCGGAGCCATCGCGGCCTTCGTAGTCGATGTCCTGCTGAGCATCGCCGTCTCGCTGCTCACCAAGCCCAAGCCTGACGCCGAACTGACCGGCCTTGTCTGGTCGCTGACTCCGCGCAGCCAACGCACGCACACTGCGACGGGCGACGATGCCGGCTGGTACCGCAAGCCCGCGGTACTCGGCGCGGGCGTCCTGCTCCTGGCCACCGCCCTCAACATCGCCTTCTGGTGAGAAAGGCAGAACCGATGCACGAGAACACCCACCAGCAGCCCTCGAATGGAAAAGGCATAAACCTGCTCCTCGACCTGCGCAGCATCATCGCGGCGCTGTTCGGGATCTACGGAGTCGTGCTCACCACCATGGGTGCAGCTGGCACATCCAAGACAGAGCTGCACAAGGCCGCCGGCTGGAACGTCAACCTGTGGTGCGGGATCGCCATGCTCGCCGTTACGGCCATCTTCACGGGCTGGGCGCTGCTGCGGCCGGTGCGGCTGCCGACCGAATCCGCGCCTGACGAGCTCCTTGATGCGCTTGCGCAAACAGCCTGAGTCTTGCGGTCACAGCTCCGCCCGGCGGCTCCCCCGCCGGGCGGAGGGCCGATCACCCAGCCGCCGCTCCGCCTTCGGATCCCCTCCGGTGAACGCCGAGGAGGCCAATCGCCGCGGGTCCTTCGACGTTGCCTGTCACCGCCGCAACGCATTTCCAACCCATAGAGTCCAAGTCCATACGTCGCATTCACTTCGAGACTGAGAGTCCCCATGAGCATGGTGCCGTCACGTGTTCTTTCGGACGGTGTGTCGATCCCCGTCATCGGCTTTGGGACATACCCGCTGGCCGGTTCCCAGGCGGAGACAGCGGTACGAGGCGCGCTTGAGGCCGGCTACCGCCTGATCGACACCGCAGCCAGCTACGGAAACGAGAATTCGGTCGGCCGGGCCGTCGCTGCAAGCGGCCTGCCACGTGAGGAGGTATTCCTCACGACCAAGCTGCGCGGCAGAGACCACGGCTACGACCAGACCCTGGCTGCCTTTGCCGATTCCGCCAAACGCCTCGGCGTGGACTACGTCGACCTCTACTTGATCCACTGGCCCCTTCCCCGTCTCGACGCATACGTCGACTCCTGGCGCGCCATGATCAAACTTCGCGAGCAAGGCCTGGTCCGGTCGATCGGCGTCAGCAACTTCACCGCCCGGCAGATCGACCGGCTGTACGACGAGACCGGTGTCCTGCCCTCGGTCAACCAGATCGAGATGCACCCCTACTTCCCCCAGCCGCAGCAGCGCGCGGTGCATGCAGCCCGGAACATCACCACTCAGAGCTGGAGCCCCCTGGGCCGCGGCAGCGACCTCCTCGCCGAGCCCGCCGTCGTCGAGACGGCCCGACGGCACGGCGTGTCCCCCGCTCAAGTGGTCCTGCGCTGGCACCTCCAACTCGATGCGCTGCCGATCCCCAAGTCCGCCTCCCCGGCCCGCCAGCGCGCCAACGTGGACCTCTTCGGTTTCACCCTGACCGAGGCCGAAGTCGCGTCCCTGTCAGCCCTGATGCGGAGCAGGACCGGCGGGGATCCGGAGAAGCACGAGGAGTTCTGATAGCGCACCAGTCAGCTCCAGCAGCCGCGGCAGGCAGCCACTGCGCCAGCCCGACGGTGGGGTAGCAGTGACGCGGGCTCAGCTCCTCGACCTGCTCGACGAACGTCATCCGCCGACACCTACGCGGTCGCGGAAGAAGCGCCGCACCCGCAGTCGGACCAACAACTCCTGCCCGTGGCGGCCGCGACGACAGGGGGAGGCTCAGGTGGCCAGTGCGGGCCAGTGCTCTGGCTGACAGCAGCAGTGCGAGGGTGGGGACGAAGGCCCCGATCAGCAGGAGAGACTCGGTGAGGACGGCCACGGCCAGCAGCGCGTACGCGGCCGCGGCAAGGAAATGGCCGAGGGCGCCGGACGGGCCAGTCACCGGCCTGTCCCGCTCTGGGCGTGCTGTGGATCCGGGCTGAGGGATGACGGCTGTGCGGGGCTTTGCAGCTGCCAGACCCTTGCCGGGGGCAGGTTGGCCCACACCGTCCAGCAGACGGTGGCGTACTGGCGCTGGTAGGCGGCCATCACCTCTTCGACGGACTTGTGCCGGCGCGCTTCCGTGCGGGAGGCCAGCAGGGTGCGGGCTTGTCGGCTGCCGAGGTAGGCGAAGTAGGTCAGGGTGCCGCCGGGGTGTAGGAGTTCCAGATAGCGATTCATGATCGCTTCGACCTGGCGGGGGGTGAAGTTGGTCAGCGGCAAGCCGGAGACGATCACGTCGTAGTGCCTGCCGGTGTCCAGATGCTCGACGTAGGTCTGGTGAATGCGGACCTGCTCGGGCGCCAGGTGCGTGTGGTTGCGCACCTGGCGCCGCAGACGGTTGGTGAAGCGCGGGTTGGCCTCGGCCACGTCCAGGCGGCTGCCCGACGACAGCCGGGAGACCAGGGCGCGGGTGACCGCTCCGGTTCCCGCTCCCGCTTCCAAGATGGTCAGCGGCCGCTCGGCCTGTGCGCGCACCGGATCGGTCAGTGCACGAGCCAGGGCCCTGCTGCTGGGAGCGAGGGCGCCGGTGGTGCGCAGGTCCCGGGCCGCTTCGAGGAGGAACAACCAGCCCTCGGCATGGCGCTGCGCGAGGACACGGTCGTGCGAGGGGGTCCATTCGTCGGCTCTGGCCCGTAATCGGTGGTAACCAAGGGTGACGGGCGTCGTTGGTGTGGTGTGCGGGATGTCAACGAGCTTGTGGCTGTGGTGTTTTCGGGCCTGTCGGCGCTGGTTGTGGAGCATGTGTCGGACGAGGGTGACGTGATCCGGGTGATGGCGCGGACCCGGGATGATCCGGTGCCGTGCCCTGTGTGTGGGGTGCCGACGTCGAAAGTGCACGGCTTCCACTGCCGGACGCTCGCGGATGTCCCGGTGGACGGGCGGCGGGTCATCGTCTCGGTGCGGCTGCGGCGTCTGGTCTGCCCGGTGCTCGGCTGCCTGTGGCAGACGTTCCGCGAGCAGGTACCGGGACTGGTGGAGCGCTACCAGCGCCGCACCAACCCCCCCGACCAACTCGGCTCCGTGGTCAAGGAGTTAGCGGGACGGGCGGGTGCCCGCCTCTCCCGCGTCCTGGCCTGCGGACTCTCCCGTTCGACGGCTCTGCGGATGCTCATGCGCCTGCCCATACCGCCGCTGCGCGTGCCGCGGGTGGTCGGTATCGACGACTTCGCCCTCAAGCGCCGGCACCGCTACGCCACGATCGTCATCGACGCCGAGAGCGGCGAGCGGATCGACGTCCTGCCTGATCGCAAGGCCGAGACGGTGACGAAGTGGCTGCGTGAGCACCCTGGCGCCGAGTATGTCTGCCGTGACGGCTCCGGCTCCTACGGCGAGGCGATCCGCCAGGCCCTCCCGGAAGCGGTGCAGGTCAGCGACCGGTGGCACATCTGGTCCAACCTGTGCGACAAGGCCCTGGCCGAGGTCCGCTCGCACACCGCGTGCTGGGCGACCGTGAACCGGGCCCGGCCGGGCGGCGTGCGCGAGCAGACCACCCGGGAACGCTGGCAGCAGGTTCACGACCTGCTCGGCAAGGGCGTCGGCCTGCTCGAATGCGCCCGCCGCCTCAATCTCGCCTTGAACACCGTCAAGCGGTACGCCCGCATGAAGGAGCCCACGCCGGAGCGCCGCGCACCGCAGTACCGGCCCACCCTCGTCGACCCCTACCGCGATCACCTGCGCACCCGCCGGGCCGCCGACCCGGCCATCCCCGTGAAGCAACTGTTCCGGGAGATCCAGGAGTTGGGCTACACCGGCAGCTTCAACCTGCTCTACCGGTACATCACCCAGGGCCGCGCCGAGGGCGACAAGCCGGTCACCACCCCGCAGCGCTTCACCCGCCTCCTGCTCACCCGCCCCGAGAACCTGCGCGACAAGGACACGGCACTACTACGGGAACTCGCCGAAGCCTGTCCGGAGATGACCGAACTCGCCTGCCTCGTTGGCGAGTTCGCGCAGCTGCTGACCCCAGCCGAGGGCAACGACGCCAAACTCACCGACTGGATCACCACGGTTCGCGCCGCTGATCTGCCCCACCTGCACTCCTTCGCGAACGGCCTCGAACTCGACCGCGCCGCCGTCGACGCCGGACTCACCCTCCCGTACCGCAACGGCCGCACCGAGGGCGTCAACACCCGCACGAAGAAGATCATGAGGCAGATGCACGGCCGAGCCGGCTTCCCGCTCCTACCTGTTGACTGAACTACTTGGGGAGTTTCCGCAGTTCAGTGACCTGGTGGCGGACTGGTCGTTGGGCTGGCCGTGGAAGCGTCAAGAGACCTGGCGTCGCTGGCCGTGCCTCTGTCCGGCGAGCTCGTGGCCACCGGTGATCAGTGGGAGCCGTACCGGCTCGTCGATCCAGGCGGCGAGCTGGTCGAGGGGGCCGCTGCCTATCTGCGCGACTTGCAGGGGGCCGGGCGTCCGCCGGCTACGGCCCGCTCGTATGGCATGGACCTGCTGCGCGGTTCCGCTTTCTGTGGGCCGTCGATGTCCCGTGGGACGGGGCAACTCGCATCGAGGCGAGGGACTTCTCCCGGTGGCTGCAGGTCGCGGGGCAACCGGCGCGTCCGCACTGGCGACATCGGACTGCCGCCCTGTGGACTCCGGGCGGGAAGCCGTATGCGGCATCGGTCCGCGCACACAGCGAGACAGTGCTGCGGAACTTCTACGACTTCCACCGCGATACAGGCACCGGACCGATCCTCAATCCCTTCCCTCTGGACCGATCGCGCCGCGGGCGCCGGGCCCACGTTCATCACAACCCGATGGAGCCGCACCACAACGAGCGCGCCGGTCTCTACCGGCCCACGGTGCCCAAGCGGGTGCCCCGCAGCGTCCCGGACGAGGAGTTCAACGAGATCTTCACGCGGCTGCCCTCCCACCGGGACAGGGCCATGGTCGCCTTCTACGTGTCCACCGGAGCCCGCGCCAGCGAGCTGCTGTCCGCCACGCAGGGCGGGGCCGATCCGGGGCGCCAGTTGATCACGGTGGTCCGCAAAGGCACCGGTGAGATGCAGGAACTGCCGGCCTCGACGGACGCGTTCGTCTGGCTGCGGCTCTACCAGCTGGAGATGGAGGAGATGATCCCCCGCGGGCGCCGGCTTCCGCTGTGGTGGACACTGCGTTCACCGTCCCGGCCACTGACTTACCACGCGGCCCACCGGATGTTTGAGCGGGCCAACGCTCTGGCCGGGACCTCGGCGACGTTGCACGCGTTGCGGCACACGGCGGCCTACCGGATGGCGGAGGATCCCAGTCTGCCGCTCACGAATGTCCAATTCGTCCTTGGACATGTCCAGTTGACCACCACGCAGATTTACCTCACGCCCCGCAAGGAGGAGGTGATCCGTCGCGTGCTGGCCCATCATGCCGAGCAGACTCGGCAGGCGGCAGCGCGGACCGCTCCGACACCGGCCGTCGGCTACCGCTCCGAGACGCTCAGCGTCCTCTTCGGTGGTCAGCCGTGACGGCCACGATACTGACGCACCGGACGCTGAAGGCGGCGAGTTCGGCTGCGGCACTGAAGCTGCCGCGCGATCGGTTCCCCGCGCGCTCGGCCTCCAGCGCCTGGCCCGCCACCGAACTCGGGCGCGTGGATGTGTGGGAGCGGACGACCGGCACGCCGTTCGTCCTCGCGAACCCTGTCGTCCAGGGCAAGCGGGTCCGCGGTCTGGCTCATCTGCTGGACTGGCTGCACGACGTTCCGGGCGAGTCCTGGCAGCGGCGATGGCTGGCCAGCGGCGCCGAGGCGCTCGGTGTCCAGTGGCGACGGGCGCCCCTGGAGTGGCTCAGCGAACGTGGTCGATGCTCTCAATGGCTGCCGTCCGAGCTGTCCAACGGGATGAAGGTCTTGATCGGCGCCGATGTCATCCGCCCCTCGCTCGAGTGGCTGGTGTCCGCGCCTTCCTTGAAGAGCGACCTTGCTCCAGGGCTTGCCCTCGTGCGCGACCCGCACGGATACGCGCGACTGCGGGCACACTGCGACAGCCGGACCGACCTGTCGGCGTCTTCCCGTCGGCTCATCCTGCAGCGGACCGCCGTGATCCTTGCGGCCAAGGGCGGCCTGGTCGACGACATCACCCTCGGCGACGTCCTGGAACTCGCCGAGACCGAGACCGCAGTGCGCACGTCCTGGCCGAAGGACCTGCCCGTCTTCTACCGCACACTGCGCGACCTGGACGTCCTCGGCCCTCAAGCGCCCGCGGGCTGGCGCGAGTTGCGCACCGGAGGACAGCGAACTCCCGAGGAACTGATCGACCGCTACGAGATCGAGTCCCGGCCCGTCAGAGACCTGCTCGTGGACTACCTGCGAGAACGCCAGCCGGGACTGGACTACAACAGCCTGCGCGACCTTGCGTACTTCCTCGGCTGCCGCTTCTGGAAAGACCTTGAGCTCCACCACCCTGGCCTCGACAGCCTCCACTTGCCCACCGAGGTGGCCACCGCCTGGCGCCATCGCCTGCTGACCCGGCCGGAAACAGTCACCGGGAGGGACGGCGAGAAGACCGTCGTCCCCGTCGCCCGGATCAGCTTTCGCGAGTGCCTGATCAAAGTACGGGCCCTCTACCTGGATCTCTCCCAGTGGGCCATCGAAGATCCCGGACGTTGGGCACACTGGGTCGCCCCCTGCCCCGTCAGCCAGCAGGACATCGGGACCCGCAAATACAAACGACAGCACAAGTCACGCATGGATGCCCGCACCCGCGAGCGGCTCCCGGTCCTGCCCGTGCTCGTCCGCACCGTCGATCAGCGACGCAAGACCGCCGAGGCCCTCCTCAACGCGGCCCGGCAAGCCGAGCCCGGGGCCGCATTCACCGCCGGCGACCAGACCTTGATTCGCTCCGTCCTTCGCCCCGGCGCGTCCGTGACCACGGTCTGGGCGGACGACCCGAGCAGCGGCAAGCGCCGCGACCTACGGCAGGAAGAGGAGTACGCGTTCTGGGCCTGGGCCACAGTGGAAGTCCTCCGTCTCACCGGCGTCCGTATTGAGGAGTTGCTGGAGATCAGCCACCACAGCCTGGTGCAATACCGGTTGCCGACCACGGGTGAAATCGTGCCGCTGCTACAGATCGCTCCGTCCAAGACGGACGTGGAACGACTGCTGGTCGTCAGCCCCGAACTGGCCGAGGTGCTGTCCACCATCATCAGCAGAATCCGGGAACCTTCCGGACCCGTCCCGCTGGTCCCCGCCTACGACTGGCACGAATGCGTGTGGATGCCACCGGCCCCGCTGCTGTTCCAGCGCCGCTTCCGCACCGAGTTCCGCGCCATCAACCACGGAACCATCCGTAAAATGCTCCAGGCCGCTCTGGTCGGGACCGGCCTCGTCGACCCTGGCGACGGCCGCCCCTTGAACTACACCCCCCACGACTTCCGCAGGATGTTCATCACCGACGCCATCATGAACGGTCTGCCCCCGCACATCGCCCAAGTGCTCGTGGGCCACCAGGACATCAATGTCACCCTCGGCTACAAAGCCGTCTATCCAGACGAGGCCATCCAGGCCCACCTGGCCTTCCTCGCCCGGCGCCGCAGCCAGCGCCCCACCGAGGAATACCGGGCGCCCACGGACGAGGAGTGGGAGGAGTTCCTCGGCCACTTCGAACGCCGCAAAGTCTCCACTGGCCTCTGCGGCCGGGCCTACTCCACCCCCTGCATCCATGAACACGCCTGCCTGCGATGTTCCATGCACTGGCCCGACCCCGCCCAACGCTCCCGCATCGTCGAGATCCGCGACAACCTCATTGCCCGCATCGCCGAGGCCGAACGCGAGGGCTGGCTCGGAGAGGTCGAAGGACTACAGATCAGTCTCGCCGGCGCCAGCGACAAGCTCGCACAGATCGACCGACGTTCCACCACGACACCGATCAACCTCGGGATCCCGTCGCCGAGGTCACAAGAGTCGCCTCCGAACCAAGATCGCTAGTTCAGAGAATACGCCAGCGGATCCTGCTCCAGTGATCAACCCGAAGCGTTACCACCGATTACGGGCCAGAGCCTAAAACCTGATAGTCCCGCCTCGAGGACGGGCGTGGCGGGGCAGGCGGCATCGCATCGGTTTAGGGGGCGACCGGGTAGTGGCTGGTGATGGCGACCCGGTTCCAGGCGTTCATGACGATCGCGAGCCAGCTGATGGCGGAGACTTGCGCGTCGGTGAGGGAGCCGTCGTCCCAGGTGCGCCGCTCCGGGACGGTCAGTTCGGTGACCTGTTCGGCCAGGGCGACGGCGGCGCGTTCCTGGGGAGTGAAGCATTGCGACTCCCACCAAGCGGCCAGGACGGCGAGGCGGTCAGTGCTTGGCGAGGGCGTCGCGGGTGTGCATGCGCAAGCAGAAGGCGCAGCCGTTGAGCTGCGAAACACGATTTTCACCAGCTCGGCCAGCAGCGGGTCGAGCCCCGCCTCCTGCACGGCGGTGTCGGCCTGCGCGCCGAGCGCCCCCAGGTTCTTGTAGGTGGCAGGGTCTGCTTGCCGAGATTCACGCTGGTCATGGTCTTCCTTTTACGAAGGCGGTGTGCGTCGAGCGGTAGCTGGCCTGGCCGTCACCTCGGGGCGAGGGCGGGCCATCCTCGGTCAGCGCAGCCGAATCGGCTTTGGTGCCCGGCGACCATCCGCGCGGATGCGCCGACCGTACGCGGGTGGAACCCGCAGGTATCGAAACGTGCCGTACCAGCTGCTCACGGGAGTGGACCTGCTCGGGGCGCTCCACGAGCCGGGCCAGCAGGGCGAACTCCATGTAGGTGAGGTCCAGTTCGGCCCCGTCCAGTTCCGCGACATGCCGGCCGGTGTCGATGCGGACCGGCCCCTCCGACGGGTACGGCCCGCTGCGAACCGGCGAGTTGTCCCCTACGCGCAAGGAGCCGAGCACGTCGAGCGAGGGGTTCGGGATGTCGTCGAGGTCCACGGAGCGGATGTGCGGCCGCAACCCCGTACGGGCGAACAGCGCGACCGGATCGGTGTCCTCGGGCAGCAGAACCAGGTAGGCGACGAGCGGTGACGCACCGTCACTCGCCGGGCGGGATGGCTCCTCCTCGGAAGCGAGGCGCAGACGGCGGGGAGCAGGATGCAGGGTGGGAACGGGGGCGGGGGAGGGCAGCGCCACGGTCATGGCGGTCGTCCTTTTGCTGGGTGGGGTCGGATCGGTACGCGGTTCGGCGCGAGCGGGCGGGGACGGGGCGGTCGTGTCAACCGCAGGCCGGCCCCGGGCGCTGCCCGACCGGAGGGGCCCACACAGTCCGCACGGGGACGCGTGAGGCTGGGACGCGGGAATGCTCACGGGCGGGCGGCAACGCCCGCCTCGGCTTCAGGCGCGTCGGCAGACCACGCGGCGACGCGCCGGTAGTCGACGTGCCGACGGCGTACGAGCGGCTGCTGCGTGCGGGACATGACCCCATGGTCGTCGCTGGTGTTGCCGCCCGTCAATAGCTTTCCTACGAAATCGATAGGGATAGTGAAGTATGCCACGCCGCGGCCTCGGGCGGTCCTCCAGCGGGCCTCGGGCAGGTGCCTCGGCGAGTACCGCCGGTCGAGTTATGCGGCGTGCCCGTGCCCGATAATGCGGCCATGCGGATCTCGGCCAGGGCGGACTATGCAGTGCGGGCTGCCGTGCAACTCGCGGCGGCTTCGGAGGCCGGCCCGCTGAAGGCGGAGGCGATCGCGGACGCCCAGGAAATCCCGCACAAGTTCCTCGAGAGCATCCTGGGCGACATGCGGCGGGGCGGGCTCGTGGCGAGCCAGCGAGGTCTGCGCGGCGGCTACCGCCTCGCCAGGCCGCCCGAGTCCATCAGCGTCGCGGACGTCATCCGCGTCGTCGACGGACCGCTGGTGTCGGTGCAGGGGGTGCGTCCGCCAGACCTGTCGTACTCCGGCCCAGCCGCATCGCTGCTCCCGCTGTGGATCGCCCTGCGGGCCAACGTCCGCCAGATCCTGGACGGCGTCTCCCTCGCAGACGTCGTCTCAGGGCAGCTGCCTCCCCAGGTCATGGCGCTCGCCGACGACCCGGCCGCCTGGACGAACCCGTAGCGGCGGGCGCGGGCCGCACCCGTGACCACTGTCCCGTCTATCGAAACGGGCGTGTCCGTCTGGTGGATCCCCCCTTGCTCACAGCCTGTCGCACACGCAAGCTAATCCCTACTAAATCCATAGGAAAAATAGGGAACGTGTGAGGTGGCCGTGAGGGCGCTGGTTCCGTACGACCCCCGGGTGCGGCGATGAGCGGCACCGCGACCGATGCCATCGCCGCAAGCGAGGACTTCTGGCAGCGCGTCGCCTGCGAACTCGCGGACGACCTCGCGGTCGACGCACTCGACCGGGACAGGGCCGGCAAGCCGCCGGACGATGAGGTGGCGCGGCTTCGCGAATCCGGCCTGCCGGCCGCCCTCGCTCCGCCCGGCGCGGCGGGTGGGGGCATGGCCTGGCAGGACGCCTGCGCCGTCGTTCGCCGGATCGCCGCCGCTGACGGCTCCATGGGTGAACTCCTCGGCCGGCACTACGTGTTGGCCTGGAGCCCCCGGTTCTTCGCCACTGCGGAACGCGCCGCCGTGCTGGAAGACCTCGCCGTGCGGGAGCAGTGGCTGTGGGCGGGCGGCGCCTCCCCGGACCCGTACGACGGCCCCCGCCTCAACGACGAAGGCGCCTCCCTCGCCCTCACTCCCGCCGCCCACGGCTATCTCCTCAGCGGGCACCGAGCCTTGGCCGCGGCGGTCACCGTCGCCGACCGGCTCGTCCTCGACGCCGTCTGTACCGCCACGAACGAGACGCTCGTCGTACTCGTGGACCCGCGCCGCCCCGGCGTCAGCCGGAGCCTTCGGCACGACCGGTTCGGCCAGCGGCTCACGGGGGCGGGCACCGTCCACTTCGACGACGTCGTGATCGACCCGGACGAGGTGGTCGGACCCGCCGTACGCGACGAGGACGTGATCGCACCCTTCGCCGCGCTCGCGCCCCTCGCGATGCGGCTCATGCAGGCCCACGTCGCGCTGGGGATCGCCGAAGGGGCGCTGGTTGAGGCCAGGGACCTCAGCCATGTCGCGTTCCGTACCCGGCCGACCGTCGGTGGCGCGGATACCGCTATGGGCGCGCTCGCAGGTGGCCTGGACTCCGATCTCCTGCTGGCCTTCGGTCGGCTTGCCCTCGCCACCAACACCGCGTCGGCGGTCGTCGACCGCGCAACGGCCGCCATGGCCGGGGCACTCGGCGCAGGATGCGGGTTGGACCACCGGCAGTTCGCGGACACGGCCGCACACGTGGCGACCGCCGAAGCCGTCACGGTCGAGGCGGCCCTGCTCACCGGCGAGCGGGTGCTTGAACTCACCGACACCGAAGGGCTGGACCGCTATTGGCGCAACATCCGCGCCCTGGTGGGCCCCCGTCCCTGCGCCCCCACACTGCGCTCCATCGGCGACCACTTCCTGCACACCACAGGCAGCCTCCGCGCACCATGGAGCTGACCTACGACGTCTCGGGCGCCGCATGCTCACCGGTCTCGGGCCCAGGCCCGAGACCTCGACGGCGCCGACGGCGCCGACGGCGCGACTACGAAACTCAGTGGCGAGCGCGACACAAGCGCCGACTTGACCAGCGGCCCGCCCCCTGCGAGCCTGCCCCCATGTCGACCAGCAGGCGCTTCTTCGAGCGACACCACGTGGACCTCGTCCGCGTGGCCAGCGCGCTGTGTCGCAGCGGCCGTCCCTGACGGCCGCGCCGGGTGTACCGAGGCGCGGCATTTCCTGCGTACCCGTCCGCCTCGACACCCCCAAGGAACCCTCGTGTCCATCGCATCGCCCTCCATCGGCGCCTCCCTGCCCCATGCCGCCGCGCTCAGCCCCGCCCAGCTCGCCGACCTCGCCGACCGTTTCGCCGAGCGCCGGGGGCTCTGGCTGCCGCACGTCCGCTACCAGAGCCCCGACCGCTACTACACCCGCTTGGAGCTCTCGCAGACGTACGAAGTGTGGCTCCTGACCTGGCTGCCCGGCCAGGGCACCGAGATCCACGGCCACGGCGGCTCCAATGGCGCGTTCACCGTCATACGCGGCGAGCTGACCGAACGGACCTTTCCGCCCACGTCCTACCCGGTGCATCCGACGCCGCGCCGGCTGCGGGCCGACGAGGTACGGGCCTTCGGACCTCGTCACGTCCACCAGGTCACCAACGAGGCCACGGCCCCGGCCGTGAGTGTCCACGCGTACTCCCCGCCGCTGGCCACGATGTCGTACTACCGCCAGCTGCCCGACGGTCGGTTGATGACCGAGCGCATTGACGGAGTCGCCGAATGACCGGGATCGACCGCCATCTCGCCGACGTCCGCACCGGCCTCGACCGCCTCGAACCCTTCGAGGCCTACCAGGCGGTGCGTGAGGGCGCGCTGCTCGTCGACACCCGGCCCGCCGGAACACGTCGCGTCGAGGGCGGCATCCCTGGTGCCATCGTCATCGAGCGCAACCACTTGGAGTGGCGCTGCGACCCAGCGAGCGACGGCGCATTGCCGCAGGCCACGAACACCGACATCCAATGGATCGTCTTCTGCGACGAGGGCTACGCCTCCTCGCTGGCCGCGGCGTCCCTGCGGACCATCGGTCTGTCACGCGCCACAGACCTCGTCGGCGGCTTCCGCGCGTGGCGCACGGCTGGGTTGCCGGTGACCGACTGACCGACCCAGATCCGGGGGCGGCCGCCAGGAGTTGAGTGACGGCGGGAAGTGAAGTCCCTCGACTTCCCGGTATTCATGGGGCGGACCTGGTGTCACCCGTATGTGTCATCTCTTTTCTGACGCATCGTCGGCGATGGCGCCTTTGTGTGAGCCTGGCGCTTATGGGTGCTCATGATGACGCTGGCGGCCGGTGTGGTGGCACGGGTGATGCTGCCAGAAGTCGGCCGCTGTCCTTCCGGTTTGAGATCTGCGTGGTCGAGGCTCAGAAGGACAGGGCGGAAGCGGCGGCCTTGGCCCGGCAGCAGGCCGCTGCGATCCGTGATGTGCTTCTCTGGGTCGCCGAGCATTCGGGGTGGGCAGCTGCGCCAGAGTCGCGTACGGGGGATGAGGCCGGCTCGGCATCCCGAGAAGTCGGCTGTCAAGCGCCGTGCTCGCACCGACCGGATGATGGATCCGTGTGATCAGGGAGTATCACAGAGTGCGGCCCTGGTGCTAGCTCCAGTTACCCCCTATGACTCGAACCTGCGGCGGTCCCAGAAGGCAGGATCGCCCGCTGATCTGGCCTTCTACCTGCGATAATGCGTTCCGGCGCGCATTGATCTTCTAAGCGGACTCTGCAGTTCATCGCACTCATCGGTAGGGGCGCCGGTAGTTCAGATGGCCCCTCTGACCTGCGGAAACACGGTCAGTGAGCGTTGTGCACCCAACTTGCCACAACGCGAAAACCGACGTTCTCGTGGAGGGCCCGGTTTTGGCGCTCCCACCAGTCCACGCGAAGCAGCGCCGAGACGGCTATCGGCGCGACGACTCCAAGGAGGCGTAGGTCTGTCCCCGGACAGAATGTCAACAGAACCCGGCGCACAGGTCGACTCATCCGCCATTGGGCCCCTGACCAGGTAAAACGCGCTGGTCGGGGCCAGCGTCCTACTATGCGTGTGCCCCTGTCTACCTGCGATTTCCCGGGAGTTCCCGCGTGACTGTGCAACCGTTGTGCTATGGGCCTACAGGGGCCGCCATGGCTCAATACAAGCTCGGTACGGGGCACGGTGGGGATTACAGCTCCCGCGCATGACTGACGCACGCCACCCCGCACCTCACCGCGCTCCCCGCCGCTGTGATTAGACGGGCCCGGCGGTGGCTCCCCGTCGTCCCAGAACAATTGCTCCGGCGACGCGGCCCGTTGCGGCGCATGGGCCCTATTAGGGCGCCGGGCGGCGGAACGGAGTTGCTCCTGGCCGCAGGTTCGAGTCCTGGGTAGGAGCAGCAAATCATGGGAAGCCGAATCATTGCAGTTCAGCGCGCCATCGCTGGTGGTTACGGCGACCGTCTCGCTCTGATTGGGTACCCGCGGGCAGCCGAGATGCTCTGCGCAGGTCCCGTTCATCTCATTCTTCTTCCGCCTGGTGAAGACGGTGTACTCGGTCTCGGCGTCGGAGACCATCTCGCCGGTGTCCGGATCGACGAAGGCATCCGGGTAGCGAATCGGACTCCAGGCGTCCTCATCGCCGCCGCGATCGCGGCGGCGATGGCAGGGTTCATGCCGGTGGTCAGCACCTTGTGCCGGTCGGCCTGCACCTCCGTGCTCCCACCAGCGAACACCCTTCCGTCACATGGTAGTTGACACCAGTTTGGAAAGCCCCGGGCCGCCTGTGGCGGGCCCAGGGCGCGAACTTCAGCTCTTCGCCGCGGCCGCCGTGGCCCGGGCGGCAGACGCCCGGGCCACTTCGAGCGCTTCCTCCCAGCCGGCCCTGCGCCCGATCAGCCCCTGGTACTTGGCGTTCTCGGCCGGGCGGTTGACGGTCAGGGCGCCGATCAGCCGGTCGCCGCTGCGGTAGAGCGCGGTGAACTTGCGGTCGGTGACCTGGCCGGAGACCACCTCCATGTGCTCCGCGTCGGGCAGCCCGGCGAACTGGATCTTCCGGTCGTACCAGTCGGACCAGAAGTACGGCACGGTTTCGTACGGCTGCTTGCGGTCGGGGTCGATCGCGTTGCGCGCGGCCTCCGCGCCCTGCTCCGACGCGCTGGTCCAGTGCTCCAGGCGCATCGACCGGTCGAAGAGCGGGTTGTGCCACCTGGCCACGTCACCTGCGGCGTAGACCCCGGGCACGCCCGCGTTGAGCGTCTCGTCGCAGACCACGCCGTTGTCGAGGGTCAGCGAGGAGGACTCAAGCCAGCCGGTCTCCGGCGCGGCCCCGATGCCGACGACCACCAGATCGGCGTCGAGGACGGTGCCGTCGGAGAGATGGACGTGCTCGACCCGTCCGTCGCCGCTGAGCTTCGTCACCGCGGTCCCGCACCGCAACTCCACCCCGTTGGCGCGGTGGAAGTCGCCGACCGCCACGCCCATTTCCTCGCCGACCGCGCGGGCCAGCGGCGAGGGCAGCGCCTCGACGATGGTGACCGGCAGGCCGCGCTTGTGCGCGGCCGAGGCCACCTCGGAGCCGATGAAGCCGGCCCCGACCACCACGGTGCGCGCGCCCGCGTCGAGCGCGGTCCGCGCCGCACGGGCGTCGTCGACGGTGCGCAGGGTGAGCACGCCAGCGAGCCCGTCGGTGCCGGGCAGCGCCCGCGGGGTGGCGCCGGTGGCGATGACCAGCGCGTCGTAGCCGATCCATTCGTCACCAACGGCGACCCGCTGTCCCTCGGTGTCCAGCTCGGTCGCCGGGGCGCCGAGCCGCAGGTCGATGTCGAGCGCGCCGAACTTCTCCGCGGTGCGCAGGAAGGGCGGCTCCGGCAGCGGTCCCGCGTTGAGGAACTGCTTGGACAGCGGGGGCCGGTTGTACGGCTCGTGCTTCTCGGACCCGATCAGGGTGATCGTGCCCGTGAAGCCGGCCCTGCGTGCCGCTTCCACCGCGTGCAGTCCGGCGAGTGACGCGCCGACCACGACGAGGCGCTGTGCGGTCATGTGGCGGGATCTCCTTCGAACGCGGCGACCAGTTCGGTGTCCACGCCGAGCGGTCCGACGACCCCGGCCCCGCCGGGCGCGCCGAGCGGCTCGTCGCGTCCCGGCAGTGGCTCGGTGAAGAACCGGGCGTTGTCGGCGATGAACGCCTTCTTCGCCTCGGGCACCTTGCGGTCGCTCTTGATCGCGCTGACCGGGCAGACTGGTTCGCACGCACCGCAGTCGATGCACTCGGCCGGATTGATGTAGAGCTTGCGACTGCCTTCGTAGATGCAGTCGACAGGGCATTCTTCGATACACGTGCGGTCTGTGACGTCGATGCACGCGTCGGTGATCACGTAGGGCAAGACGGCCTCATCTCTCCGGCCCCAGGTCTGGGAACTGGCTATGTCACTTACGGTTGCGGTAGATCACCTGAAGTTCGGTGAACTCTGCCAGGCCCCACGGGCCGTTCTCCACGCCCACACCGCTCCACTTACTGCCGCCGAAGGGCAAGTAGGGCTGGAGGGCGAGGTGGTCGTTGACGAAGGCGGTGCCCGAGTCGAAGCGGGTGGCGACCTCCGCGGCACGGTCCAGGTCCGGGCTCCACACCGAGCCGGACAGGCCGTAGTTGGTGTTGTTCGCGCGCTCGACGGCGTCGTCCAGGTCCCGGTAGGGGATCACCGGCAGCGCGGGGCCGAACTGCTCCTCGTCGACGATCCGGGTGCCCTCGGCGACACCGGTCAGGATGGTCGGTTCGAAGAAGTAGCCGTCGTGGTCGAACGGCTTGCCGCCGGCCGCGGCCACCGCGCCGTTGTCGAGGGCGTCCGCGACCAAGCCCTTGACCCGCTCGAACTGCGGCAGGTTCTGGATCGGGCCGAGCTGCACACCCTTCTCGGTGCCGGCTCCGACGCGCACCGAACGGGCGCGGGCGGCCAGCGCCTCGACCAGGTCGTCGTGCAGCCGCTCGGGCACGTAGATCCGCTTGATGCCGGCGCAGATCTGGCCGTTGTTGATGAACGCGCCCCAGAACAGGCCGCGCTCCACCGTGGCCACGTCGGCGTCGTCCAGGACGATCGCCGCGTCGTTGCCGCCCAGTTCGAGGGTGTAACGCTTGAGGTCGGGAGCGGCGGCCGCGGCCACCGCCTTCCCGGTGGGCACCGAACCGGTGAAGCTGATCTTGCGGACCGCGGGGTGGCTGGTCATCCAGGCACCGAGGTCGTCACCGCCGCTGACGGCGTTGACCACGCCGGGCGGCAGCACCGACGCGACGATCTCGCCGAGCCGCAGGGTGGACAGCGGAGTGAACGGGGAGGGCTTGATCACCACAGTGTTGCCCGCGAGCAGCGCCGGGCCGAGCTTCCAACCGGCCAGCAGCAGCGGGAAGTTCCACGGGGTGATCGCGGCGACCACGCCGAGCGGCCGGTGCACGACCTCCGCGTACGCGCTCGCGTCGTCTTGGATGACGTTGCGGGGCAGTTCGAGGTCGGCCGTCGTGGTCAGCCAGCGGGCGGTCTCGGTGATCTCGTAGGCGGCCGCCTTGAGCGGCTTGCCCTGCTCGGCCGACAGCACCTCCGCGAGGTCCTCGGTGTGGGCGAGCAGCGCGTCAGCGGCCTGCTTGATGGCGCCGCGCCGCGCGTCCTCGTCCTTGCGCCAGGACACGCCGGCCGCCTTCGCGGCGGCCATGGCCTGGTCGAGCTGCTCACGGGAGCAGTCGGGTGCCTCGGCGAAGACCTGCCCGGTGGCCGGGTTGACGACGCCGAAGCTGCCCGCGCCGGCGACGGACTTGCCGCCGATCGTCATTGTGAAGCCGGTAGTGAGGGTTTGGGTCATCAGAACACCACCACAGCTCGGGCGCCCTTTTCGGAGGCGCAGTAGTCGACAGCGTCGTTGACCTTGTCGAACTCGAAGGTCTCGGTGACCAGTTCGTCGAGTTTGAGCACGCCCTTCTCGTACAGCCTGATCAGCCGCGGCACGTCGCGCTTGACGTCGGAGGACCCGTACAGGGAGCCGCGGATGATCTTCTCGGTCATCACCACGCCGGTGAACGCCGGGACGGTGAGGTTCACGTCGTCGCCGGCCGCGCCGACCAGGACGACCTGCCCGCCCCTGCGGGTCATCTTGACCGCGTCCCGCACGGTCTCCTGGCGGCCCACGACCTCCAGCACGTGGTCGGCACCGCGTCCGCCGGTCAGCGCCCGCACCGCCTTGACGGTCTTGTCCGAGGGCTGGAGCACCTCGGTGGCACCGAGCTTGACGGCAAGGTCCAGGCGCTCCTGGTGCATGTCGATCGCGATGACCGTGCTGGCACCGGCGATCCGGGCGCCCTGGACCGCGTTGAGCCCGACGCCGCCGCAGCCGACGATGACGACGGTGTCGCCGACCCGGATGCCCGCGGTGTTGACCGCCGCGCCGAACCCGGTGAGCACACCGCAGCCGAGCAGCGCCGCCGACGAGAACGGGATGCTGTCGGGGATCTTCACCGCCGCGCCGGCCGGTACGACGCAGCGCTGGGAGAGAGTGCCCAGGCCCGCCATCTGGTAGACCGGCTCACCGCCGAGGGAGTACCGCGTGGTGCCGTCGAGCAGCGCGCCCTTGGCGAAGGCCACGCCCGCGGTCTCGCACAGCTGGGGCTGGGCGTGCGAACAGTAGAAGCACGTGCCGCACTGTGCCAGCCAGGACAGCACGACGCGGTCGCCCGGGGCGACGTCGGTGACGCCGTCGCCGACCTCGACGACGGTGCCGGCGCCTTCGTGACCCAGGACCACCGGCAGCGGGTGCGGCAGCGTCTTGTTGAAGACCGAGATGTCGGAGTGGCAGACGCCCGAGGCACCGATCTCGATCGTCACCTCGCCCCGGGACGGCGACTGGAGGTCGACCTCGGCCAGTTGCAGCGGCTGTTGCGGGCTTGTCAGCACCGCGGCGCCGGTCATGCGGTACCCCAGGAGCAGGTACTCGGGTAGTCTACATATGTGGTCACTGAGTCGCTCATGCTGTATAGCTTAAGCGTGTTTTCGGTGCTCGCGCCATACCCGGACGCGGAACCGCACGTATCAGACCACAGCAGCCGATCTGGAGGAGAGATGGAGCTCAAGGTCACCCGCTACGCCGTCGATGAGGCAGGAGTCGCCACCGTCTGGCTGCACCGGCCCGAGCGGCGCAATTCGTGGACCGGCCGGATGCACGACGAGTACCGCTGGATCTGCAAGCAGCTCGACGACGACCCGAAGGTCAAGGTCATCGTGCTGACCGGCACGGGACACACCTTCAGCGTCGGCGCCGACCCCAGGGCACTTACCGGTTACGTCACCGCCGACCACTACGACCCCGCCCTGCCCAAGGACGCCGAGCGGCCCGGCTACGGCATCCGGCCGGAGTTCGACGCCGACATGGCCTGGCAGCTCGGCATGAGCAAGCCCATGATCGCGGCGGTGAACGGCGCGTGCGCCGGAATCGCTGTCGCGCTGGCAGCCTTCTGCGACCTGCGCTTCGCCGTCGAGGGCGCGAAGGTCACCACGGCGACTCCGCGGCTGGGACTGCCCGCGGAATACGGGCTGTCGTGGATCATGCCGCGGCTGATCGGGATGACGCACGCGGCCGACATCCTCCTCACCGGCCGGGTGTTCCTCGCCGAGGAGCTGGGGTCGATGGGCTTCTTCAACAAGGTGCTGCCCGAGGCGGAGTTTGCCAAGCACGTCGACGAGTTCGCGCACATGCTGGCCGCCGCCTCCCCCGAAGCGGTGACCACCACGAAGCGGCAGCTGTGGGCCGACCTGCTGCACAGCGACATCCGGGCGGCCGTCGAGGAGAGCAAGGCACTGATCGGGGCGCTCATGAACAAGCCCGACTACGCGGAGGGCGTCGCGGCGCTGATGGAGAAGCGCGCGCCCAAGTTCGTCCGCTGATCACACAAGGAACGGAGATGTCGATGAAGGTTCATGTCAACCCCGAACTGTGCCAAGGGCACAACCGGTGCATCGTGCTGGCGCCGAGCTTGTTCACCGCCGACGAGGAGGGGTTCTCCACCGAGAACGGCGACGGGACCGTACCCGACGACCAGCGCGGAAAGGCCGAGCTCGCCGTCGACAACTGCCCGGAACAGGCGATTTCCCTCATCCATGACGCGTGATGACCGTGAGGACACAGCGATGAACGAAGTCTCCCGCTGGGGACGTGAGGTTTCACAGTCCACCGTCGGCGGAAATCCGTGTCTCGTCTACACCCTGCGCCCCGGCTCGGTGGCGGAGCTGCTCCTTGAGGCCCGTCGCTGGAGCAACCGCGAGTTCCTCGTCCAGGGGGCCCGCCGGATGACCTCCGGTCAGCATGAGCAGGCGGTTGCCCGTGTCGCGGCCCACCTGCGAGGGCTGGGCGTCGAGCGCGGCACCCGCGTGATGATCCTCGGCTTCAACCGGATCGAATGGGTCGTCACCTACTGGGCGCTCCAGGTAATGGGCGCGGTCGCGGTGCTGGGCAACGCGTGGTGGAGCGAGGAGGAGGCGGCCGGCGCGCTGGCCCTGACCGAGCCTGCCCTTGTGGTCACCGAGCGGCAGCTCGACGGGTTCCGGACCGTGGACTTCGAGACACTGCGTACCGTCGTGGACAGCGACGACATCGTGGAGCTGGAGCTGACCCCGGTCTCCGAGGACGACGTCGCCGTGATCATGTTCTCCTCCGGAACCACGGGGGCGCCCAAGGGCGTGATCATGTCGCACCGGTCGGTGGTGGCCAACCTCCAGAACCTGCTCACCCTCACCGGGCGGCTGCCCAACGAGCTGCCCGCGGACCACCCGGGCACGGTGAGCATGCTGTCGGTGCCGCTCTTCCACCTGGCCGGCGTGCAGATCAGCTCCACCACCCTGCTCTCCGGGGGCTCGCTGATCTTCCTCAGCGGCAAGTTCGACCCGGCCGAGGTGCTGATGCTGATCGAGCGGGAGCGGGTCAAGGTGTGGGGCAGCGTCCCGACCATGGTCTCCCGGGTCCTGGACCACCCCGACTTCTCCAAGCGGGACACCTCAAGCGTCACCTCCGTGCCCATGGGCGGCTCCGCCATCTCCCCCGAGCTGCGGCAGCGCGTCACGGAGTCGTTCTCCGGCGTGAAGTCGCGGGTCGGCAGTCTCTACGGCCTCACCGAAGCGGGCGGCGTCCTCGCCGCGGGCAGCGGCCGCGACATCACCGACCGGCCGGGCTGCGTCGGCAGGGCGCTGCCCGTGGTCCAGCTCCGGATCAAGAACCCCGACGCCGACGGCGTCGGGGAGATCCAGGCCCGTACCCCCACCGCCACCTACGGCTACCTGGGCGAGCAGGGCGGCGTCGCCGACGCCGAGGGCTGGATCAGCACTGGCGACCTCGGGCGGATCGAGGAGCCGAACTGGCTCTATGTGACCGGGCGTTCGAAGGACATCATCATCCGCGGCGGCGAGAACATCTCCTGCGCCCACGTGGAGAGTGCGGTGCTCGCCCACCCCGACGTCCTGGAGGCCGCGGCGGTCGCGCTGCCGCATCCCGACCTCGGGGAGGAGGTCGGGGTGGCCGTGGTGCTGCGCCCGGGCGCGGCGCCCGACGTCGACGCCCTGCTGTCGGTCGCCAAGGGCCGGCTCGCCCGCTTCGAACTGCCGAGCCGGTGGTGGCTGCGCACGGAGTCGCTGCCCACCAACCCGACGGGCAAGATCTTGCGCGGCGAGGTCCGCAAGGCGTGGGTGGAATGCGGCGGCCAGGACATCGTGGACATCGCCGCGTCGGCCTGAGTCTTACGGGGCCGCGGCCGGTCCGCGCAGGACCCGTAAGGCCGCAGGTCCCGCAAAAGACAAGGTGACCGCCGCGTGATGCGGTGGTCACCTGTGACACCTCGGCCACCAGGCGCTGGAGGCCTGCGCGGTCGGGCGC
This sequence comes from Streptomyces humicola, assembly GCF_024436035.1. GTDB lineage: Bacteria > Actinomycetota > Actinomycetes > Streptomycetales > Streptomycetaceae > Streptantibioticus_B > Streptantibioticus_B humicola. Next base: position 110,388 of record NZ_JANFNG010000005.1, on the reverse strand, counting down.
TGAGACCGCCGAGTGGCCCTGGTCCACGTCGATGACGCGCACGCGTTCGGCCGACCAGCCCAGGGCGATGGCCCGACCGCGCAGGTCGTACTGGACCGCGGTGGACTCTGTGTTGTGCGCGACCCGGTAGAGCGTGGATTGACGCACCCTGGGTCCGGAACGCCGCCCGGTCGGCCGCCATCACCACGACGGGTCCCGCAGCCATGCCGTCCGCGCCGTCGGCACGGTGACCAGGTCGCCGTCCTCGTGATGGACATAGACCAGGTCGCGCCCAGCTCTGCTCACGCTTGAGGGATTCCAACTCCCGCCCGAACAGCGGGTGGAACCCGGTGCGTCACCCGCACCGCGACCGAATGGGGCTCACCGTTATGAAGAGCCTGGAAAATAGACAGGTCGTCGGCCGACGGAGAGCCGGCCGACGACCTCAGGGACGGTCCGTCAGGCAGAGCGCGGTCATACCATCTGGAGCACGGGCTTGATGGTCTTGCCCGCCTCGGAGTCCTCGCACGCGGTGTTTATGTCCTTGAAGGGGTAGCTGGTAATGAGCTTGTCGTACGGGAAGCGTCCCTGTGCGTGCAGTTCGATCAGTCGCGGGATGAACTCTTCGGGACGCGCGTCGCCCTCGGTGACGCCGACGATGTTGCGGCCGGCCATGAGGAACTCGAGCATGTCGACCTCGATGTTGGTGCCGGCGGTGCCGAAGCCGAGGGTGGCGCAGGTGCCCTTGGGCGCCAGCGCGCTGACGGCCTGCCGCACGACGGGCGTCACTGCGGTGGTGTCGACTGCGTAGTCCGCGCCGCGGCCGGTGATCTTGCGGATCTCGTCGACGACGTCGGTGGTGCCGCCGTTGATCGTGTGGGTCGCGCCGAGCTCCTCGGCCAGCTTGAGTCGCTCGTCCACCAGGTCGACGGCGATGATCTTCGTGCAGCCCGTGACCTTGGCGGCCATCAGGGCGGCCAGGCCGACCGCGCCCGTGCCGAACACCACCAGGCTCGAACCGGCGGGCGGGTTCAGGCGGTTGAGGACGGTGCCGGCGCCGGTCTGGATGCCGCAGCCGAGCGGGCCGACGATGGACAGGTCGGCGTCCGGGGAGACCTTCACCACGTTGCTCTCGACGGCGATGGCGTAGGTACCGAAGGAGGACTGGCTGAAGAAGAAGCCGTGGATGTCGCCCTCGCCATGCAGGGCGTTCGTGCCGTCGGGGCGCGAACCCGCGACGTTGCGCAGAGCGAACTGCTCGCAGTAGGCGGGCTCGCCGCGCTTGCACATGACGCACTCGTGGCACGCCGCGTAGGTCAGGACGACCTTGTCGCCGGGGGCGACCTTGGTCACGCCCGCGCCGACGGCCTCGACCACACCGGCGCCCTCGTGCCCGAGCACGAGCGGGAGCGGCACTGGCAGCCACTGGTTGCGCACACCGATGTCGGTGTGACAGATGCCGGAGGAGTGGACCTTGACGAGGATCTCGCCGTCGCCCGGGGCGTCGAGTTCGAGTTCTTCGAGGATGAACGGCTGTGCTGCTTCCCGCACGACTGCGGCCGTGATGCGCATGGATCTTGCTCCTGTGGAATGAAGGGGATGGTGAAGCGGTGAGGCCGTACGGGCCGAACGGAGCCGGCCCGTACGGAGAGCCTCAGCCCGGCAGGTAGATCGACTTCAGCTGCTGGTAGCCGGAGATGGCTTCGGGGCCGAACTCCCGCCCGAGGCCGCTCTGCTTCACACCGCCGAACGGCGCGTTGAGGTCGACCACGTATCCGTTGACGCCGATCGTTCCGGTCTGCACGCGGTCCGCGATCGCGATGGCCCGCTCCGGGTCGCTGGACCAGACGGTGCCGCCCAGACCGTAGTCCGACTCGTTGGCGATCTTCACCGCGTCGTCGTCGCTGTCGTACTTGATCACGGACAGCACCGGTCCGAAGATCTCTTGGGTGGCGATGGTGGAGGAGTTGTCCACGTCGGCGAAGACCGTCGGTTCCACGTACCAGCCGCGGTCGATGCCGGCCGGCCGGCTGCCACCGAGCGCGAGCCGGGCGCCCTCGCCGCGTCCCTTGGCGATGAAGCCCTCGACGCGGTCGCGGTGTTCGGAGGAGGCGAGCGGGCCGACCTCGGTGCTCGGGTCCAGAGGGTCGCCGACCTTCAGGTTGCCCATCCACGCGGAGATCGCGTCCACGACCTCGTCGTACCGGTTGCTCGGCGCGAGGATGCGGGTGCACGCCATGCAGGTCTGGCCGTTGTTCGCCAGCGAGGCGAAGAACAGACCCTCGGTCACCTTGTTCAGGTCGGCGTCGTCGAGGATGAGCGCCGCGGACTTGCCACCGAGCTCCAGGCTCACCGGACGCATCAGCCGGCCGCAGTTCTCGGCGATGATCCGGCCCGCGGCGGTGGAGCCGGTGAAGGCGACCTTGTCGATGCCGGGGTGCTGCACCAGGTAGGCGCCGAGCTCACGGCCGCCAGGCACCCAGTTGATGACGCCGGCCGGGATGCCCGCCTCGTCCGCGGCCTCGGCCAGCACGAAGCTGTCGAGCACGGTGCCGGGGGAGGGCTTGATGACGATCGTGCAGCCCGCGGCGAGCGCGGGGCCGATCTTGGTGATCGCGAGGACGACCGGGTAGTTCCACGGCACGATGGCGCCAACCACACCGACCGGGTTGCGCTGCACGAGAGTGTCGAAGCCCAGCGGCGACGGCCGGCGCTCGACGCGCTCGGAGGAGGCGGCCAGCGCGGCGTAGTAACGCAGCAGCGCGACGCCGTAACCGCCTTCCATCGCCTGCGCCAGGCTGATCGGCATGCCGTTCTGGAGGCTCACGATGCGGGTGAGCTGCTCCGTGCGCTTCTCGACGGCGTCGGCGAAGCGGTTGATGACGGCGGCACGGTCGGCGGCGGGCAGGGTGGACCAGCCGGAGTCGTCGAAGGCTCGCCTGGCGGCCTGGACCGCGCGGTCGACGTCTGCCTCGCTCGCCTCGGGCACGCTGCCCAGCGGCTCCTCAGTCGTCGCATTGATGGCCTCGATGCGGCGATCCGTCGCCGGGTCGACCCAGCCCCCGTCGATGTACAACTTGTCATGCAACACTGCCATGCCCGGCTCCTTTGCTGGTGACCGCTCGAGCGAACCCTGACAGATCCCGTCCTGGGTGGGTCGCTTGTCATGTTGAGGGGTGACGCTGCGCACTTGAACATAGGGACCAGTCGTCGTCTAGTCAACACGTAGCGCAACTAATACTCAGAATATGTAGAACATTTTGGGGAGATCCCGGATCGCTGCACCCGTGACGGTATGCGTTGCGGTTTCCATCCCGAGGGCGCGGTGCGGCGTCAATATTCTACGTCGTGTGGAGTATAGTGCTCATATCTGTATAGAATAGGTGCCGAGGAAGTGAGGATGACTGTGGACGACGACGCAGTTCTGCTGGAGACGGACGGCCCAGTCGCGCGGCTGATACTCAACCGCCCCGCCAAGCACAACGCAATGCGCTTCGACGACCTCGACCGGCTGGTCGAGCTGCTGCACGAGGCCGAGGAGGACGACTCGGTCCGGGTCATCATCCTTCAAGGACGGGGCAAGTCGTTCTGCGCGGGCCATGACTACGACGACGCGGTGCGTTCCTACGGTCTGGAACCGGAGGCCGACGGCGAGAAACCGCGCCGCCCCAGCCAGCGCTCCCGGCTGGCCCGCGACCGCAGGCTCGGCATGAACTACATGGCCTTCCACTACTCGCTCAAGCCGGTGATCGCCCAGATCCAGGGCGTGTGCGTCGGCGCGGGCCTTTACATCGCGGAACTGGTCGACCTGGCGATCTGCGCGGACACCGCGCGCTTCAGCCACGCCGAGCAGCGCTTGGGCCTCGCGGGCAACACCTGGCACCTGAACACCCAGATCATGAAGTACGGCCCCAAGCGCGCACGCGAACTCCTCCTGCTCGGCGAGGAGTTCAACGGCACGCAGGCCGCCGAGTGGGGCCTGGTCAACCGCTCGGTGCCCGAGGAGGACCTCGAAGCGACCGTGGAGGAATGGGCGCGCAAGGTGGCCCAGCACCCCAGGGACGCGCTGGTCACCGGCAAGGCCGTGTGGCAGATGGCGCTGGACAGCCTCGGCGGCTCCCAGCAGTTCTGGCGCGGTTACGTCGGGCACACCCTCGGCACCAACCTCCGGTTCGAGCCCGACGAGTTCAACTTCCTGCGCGAGCGCAGCCGCCTCGGCACGCGCGACGCCTTCGCCGACCGGGACAGCCACTACAACGGCAACGGCAAGAGCCGCTGACGCTCCCGCAGGCCCAGACTCCCGGGCAGGGGACACTCGGGGGAAAAGACAAGGTGGCCGCCGCATCACGCGGCGGCCACCTTGTCTTTTGCAGGTCCTGCGGCCTTACGGGTCCTGCGCGGCCCGCCGCCTCGGCCAGTTCAGCCGGCCTCCGCCGCGAGCCAGGCGCGGCCGGCGCCGGTGATGACGCGGTACTGCATGTCGGCAGCGAGCAGCGCGGGCTCCTCGTTGTAGAGCGTGGCCACCGCGGCCCGGCCGAGCCCGACTTCACGGGCGGCCTGGTGCGCCTCCAGTTTATGCACGCGGCCGCCCGGCGCGTCGGCGATCCGCTGGAGGAAGGCGGCCCGGGGACCGCTGCCGACCGGCGGGGCCAGGGTGTTGTCGGGAAGCTCGACAAGCGACTCCAACTGGCGGACCACTCCGCGCAGGGTCTCCGCCCACGCCTCGGCGGTGACCTTGACATCGCTCGGGAGTCCGCCCGAACTCTGCCAGGTCCGCTTGGGGAACCGGCGGATGTACTCCCATTCCAGCTCGAGCATTCGCGTGGTATGCAGGGCGTACTGCTCAGCGCTGCCGTGCAGGAAGACCCAGTTGCGGGTCTCGTGGGCACTGGTCCCCTGCTGTTCCAGTTCCTCGTCGCTCAGTTCCCGGGCGGGCCGTCCACGGACGTCATGGTTCTCCACGGGTACCCCTTCCAGGGTTGGTCTTGCCCGCCCCGGTGTCGCCGGAGCGGGGCTGTGACTCACAGATTCGACGTATGTAACGCGGTGCGTCAAGAGTCTGTAGTGCATCGGTCGAGGCAGGTTGCTTTTCCGGCGACCCGGAGTCCGGGGAACGTTACATACTGTGAGTGACTTGGGTCCACCTTGTGTAGAGCGACGCGATGGTCGTCCGGGCCGTTGACCTCACTCCGCGCGCCGCACACCATGCGCACCAGGCCGGACACGCTGTCGTATGTGGCCGGCGGGTTGCGCGGTGCCGCGTCCACTCGCGCCGTGCGACGGGCGCCAGAATTCACGTGCAGATGGGACGCATTGGGTATGCGGAAGGAGTTGGCTGGTGGGGGCGGTGCGGAAGCGAAATCCGTCCCGCGGGATCGCCAGGTTCGATCAGCGCCCTGTGTGCCGTCTATCGGAACCAGGGCCCACGCCCGGTGCACTGGCAACGGCCGCCTGTTGCACATGCATTGACGTCGTGTGTCGATCAGATGACACAGTGCCTTGACGTTCTACAACAGAGAAGCTACGCTCCCTGAACACGTCAAATGTGGTACAGGTCTCGACCCATAGAGACCATCGATGATCTCGTCTCAGGACCGCCGACGGTATGCCTCCCCGGACATAGTTCGTCCGCGCGGCCATGGTCGACGAGGACCTCTACTCCTTCAGCAGTGTCTCGCAAGCGGGACCGCACCTGCTCACAGTCTCAACACGCCGATCAACACTGAGAGGGACGGATAGCGTTGAGCGCCAACCAGAACCCGACGGGCCATGCAGAGCCCGAAGAAGCGGACAGTGCCACCATTCGCGCGTTGATCGAGAAGTTCAGCGTGCACAACAGGGAGAGCCTGGAAAACCGGGACGCGATATTCCGCGAGATGCGCGAGTCGTGCCCGATGGCCCGCAGCTCGGCACACGGCGGCTTCTACGCCGTCTCGCGCTACAAAGACGTCTACGCGGCCGCGCACAAGCAGGACGTGTTCTCCTCCTTCCCGGTGACAATCCCGCCGTTCGGCAACCCGACGCCGATGATCCCGATCGAGATGGACCCGCCGGAGCACCGCAAGTACCGCACCCTGGTGGGAACCCAGTTCAGCCCCAACACGATCGAGGCGAACGAGCCGCAGTTGCGCGCCATCGTCAACACGCTCATCGAGAACCTCCAGGGCCGGCCCCAGGCGGACCTGGCGGAGGAAGTCGCGATCGCGCTGCCGCTGCGCGCCATCCTTGAGGTGTACCTGGGCGTGCCCGAGAAGGACTGGGCGATGCTCAAGAAGGAATTCCTCTACATGCTGGAGCCCGACCCCGAGAAGTCGGACGAGGAGAACAACGAGCGGGCCATGCAGGCCGGCCTCAACTGCTCGATGTACTTCGCCGAGCTGCTGGAGGAGCGCCGTACCAACGGCTTCGGCGACGACTTGATCAGCCATCTCGCGCAGGTCGAGATCGACGGCCAGCGGCTGACGGACGACGAGATCTTCGGCTTCTGCCTGGTGCTGGTGCCGGCCGGCTTCGACACCACCGCGAGCCTGCTCAGCCGGCTGCTGCTGATGTTCACCGAACGGCCCGAGGTGCGCGAGCAGTTGACGGCGATCGTCGACGACCCTGACAAGCTCGACCTGGCCGTCGAGGAACTGGTCCGGTACATCCCGCCGCAGCCCGGCGTCGCCCGTAACGTGACCACGCCCACGACGTTCGCGGACACCGAACTCGCCGTCGGCGACCGCCTCCTGCTGCTGTGGCCGTCCGCAAACCGCGACCCCGAGGAGTTCCCCAACCCGGACGAGCTGATCCTCGACCGGCAGCCGAACCGGCACCTGGGCTTCGGCTCGGGCATTCACCGTTGCCTCGGCTCGCACCTCGCGCGCCTGGAGATCAAGATCCTGCTCCAGGAGTTCCTGCACCGCGTCCCCACGTACGCGGTGGCGCCCGACGCCAAGCCGCTGTGGCACACCGGCAATACCTGGGGTGTCTCGGAACTGCCGGTGGTCTTCGAAGACTGGGACACCGTCGGCGCGAGCGCGGGGCAAGGTGAATGAGCATGCTGAAAATCGCCATTGACGCCGGAAAGTGTGAAGGCCACGCCAGGTGTGTGGCCCGCGCTTCCGAGCTGTTCGACGTCGACGACGAAGGCCAGTCCTTCGTCCTGGCGAACCCGGTGCCGGCCGGGCAGGAGGACGCGGCGCGCAGCGCGCTCGAAGCGTGCCCGGAGCGGGCGATCACGATCACTGAAGTCTGAAGCCCAGACCCATAAGCCGATAAAGCGAACCGCCGGGCCGGACAGAGACCTGGCCGGTCGGCGGCTCCGGCCTTTTGCCGAAGAACAGGAGTATCGAGATGGGTGTCTTCAAGGACGAAGCCGAGGTCTACGAGTATCTCGGCCGCATTTTCCAGGCCGGGCTTGACGACCCGGACCTCGGGCCGAAACTCCGCGCGGTCGGCTCGGTGCTGAAGCTCAATCAGACAGACCCCGAATCCACCATAGTGATCGACTTCGGCGAAGGAATCGTCCAGCTCGGGGAGAGCGGAACCCCCCAGGTGACGCGGCCGATCGATGCGGAACTGTCCATGGCGGCGGACACCGCGCACAAGTTCTGGCTCGGCAAGGTCAACGTCGCGCTGGCGATGGCCAAGGGCCAGATCCGCAACAAGGGCAAGGTGTCGGCCGTGATGAAGGTCGTCCCCATCACCAAGCCGCTGTTCGCCACCTACGAGAAGATCCTCCGCGACGCCGGGCGGGCCGACCTCGTCGAGGCCGTCAAGTAACGGGCCAGTAGCCGCACCACAACGCCAACGGGAGCTTAAATGACAACCGTCGCTGAAGCCGACGTAGAACGACGGAGAGCGCCCGGTCCGGGGGGCCGAGTGCTCGGCTTCGTGCCGGCTTCTGTGCGGAAGCCGGTGCTCGAAGTCGGGCACATGTGCCAGCTGCTCGGTCAGGTGGTCTACAGCGCCGTTCGCAGTCCCAAAGGTTACTGGGGCGACACCCTCGAAGAGATGTACAGCCTGCTGAAGCTCTGCTTCTGGCCCGGGATGCTGTCGATGGCCGGCTTCGGCTTCCTCATCTGTGTCATGGGCGTCGGCCTGCTGACGCTGCTCGGCGCGGACAACCGCATGGGCGCCTTTTGGGTGATGGCCGACATCCGTGAGATCGCGGCGTTCATGGTCGGCATGGTCGTGGCCGGCGTGATCGGCACCTCGATCACCTCCGACCTCGGCGCGCGCAAGGTCCGAGAGGAGCTGGACGCCCTCAAGGTGCTCGGCATGGACCCGATCCGGATGCTGGTCATCCCGCGGGTCATCGCCACCGCCGTGATGTGCGCCCTGCTGAACTGCCTCACGTCGTTCGTCGGCGTCCTGCTCGGTCTGCTCGCGGTGCGCGCGCTCGGCGACACCACCAACGCCGCCTATATCGACAGCATGTCCCACAACCTGTACGCGGCCGACGTGTGGGGCGCCGAACTGAAGACCCTCCTGGCCGGACTGCTGATCGGCGTGATCTGCAGTTACAAGGGTCTCCACGCGGGTGGCGGTCCCGAGGGGGTCGGACGAGCGGTCAACCAGGCCGTGGTGACCTGCTTCGCCATGGTGTGGGTGCTGAACTTCTTCTTCAACGCCATCGCGCAGGGTCTCAACCCGAACCTGTTGACGCAGAGATAGAGGGACAAGCGAAGAATGACTACCGTTACCGAAAGTGTCCCTTCGCCATCCGCGCGCGGTGAGCACCGCAAGGCCAGGGCGGCGACACCTGGACAACCGAACGCCCTGATCGCAGCGAGTGAGACGGTCGGCAAGATCGCCGTTTTCGGCGTCCGGGTCATCGGCGACGTGCCGCTGACCATCGGCTTCTACTTCTCCGAGGTCCTGCGGCAGGCGGCGATCCTGGTCCGCTCCAGCGCACTGATCATCTGGTTCATGATGTTCGCCATCGGCTCGGAGGTAGGCCTCCAGGGTCACTACATCCTCGACCAGGTCGGCGCCTCGGGCTACGTCGGCGTCTTCACCGCCATCGGCGACCTGAAGGCGGTCAGCACCTCGATGTGGGGCTGGATTCTCGCCGCCAAGGTGGGCTGCGGATACGTCGCGGAAATCGGCTCCATGCGCATCAGCGACGAAGTCGACGCCCTGGAGGTCATGGGCGTCAACTCGCGCGCGTATCTGGCGGGCGCGCGACTGGTGGCTATGTGGATTGCGGCGCCTTTCTTGTTCTTCGTCGGTCTGGGGTGCCAATTCTTCGGCTCCTGGGTGGTCGCGCAGGTGATGCTCAAGTCCACCTCGCCGGGCGGCTACTCGAACATCTTCTGGTCGTTCCAGGCCCCGGTCGACCTTCTGTACGCCCTGATATGGGCACAGTTGCTGGGGACCTTGGTGGTCGTCGTCGGCTGCTTCTACGGATACACCGCCAGCGGTGGACCGGTCGATGTCGGTCGGAACACGGCAAAGTCGATGATGGTCAATATGATCGTCGTGAGTGCGTGCGCCGTCATCCTGTACCAGTTGTTCTTCGGTACCACCATCCAGACACCGATTGGAAATTAGCAACGGCGCGTTGCTGTCGACTTCGACAGGGGAGTCCCCATGGGTCCGCAAATCCAAGACAACGCTGATACAGAAAGCCTTCCGCCCGTGCGGGAGCCGGCCGCGGTCGGTTCAGGCCCCGGGTCCGAGAATTACGCGGGATCGGTCGCGAGCGTCCGTGACCTGCACAAGTCGTTCGGTTCTTTCCAGGTGATGCGGGGACTGAGTCTCGATTTCCATCCGCAGGCGATCACCACGATTCTCGGCCCGTCGGGTACGGGCAAGAGCGTGCTGCTCAAGCACATGGTCGGCCTGCTGGAACCGGACTTCGGATCGGTGCGTATCTTCGGCAAGGACATCTGGGCAATGAAGGAGCGCGAGCGCGCAGAACTGCGCAAGCGCTTCGGTGTGCTGTTCCAGGACGGCGCGCTCTTCGGCTCGATGAGCGTCTACGACAATGTCGCGTTCCCGCTGCGCAAGCACACCGACCTGGCCGAGGCCGAGATCCGCGACATCGTCATGGAGCGGCTCCAGGAGGTCGGTCTCGAAGCCGCGGAGAACAAGGCGCCCAACGAGATCTCCGGCGGTATGAAGAAGCGTGCCGGCTTCGCACGCGCCCTCGTGCTGAACCCGGAGATCGTGCTCTTCGACGAGCCGGACTCCGGCCTCGACCCGGTCCGTACCAGCCTGCTCAACGACGTGATCCTCAAAGTGCACGCCGAGGACAAGGGCACCTACGTGGTGGTCACGCACGACATCCGCACAGCCCGGAAAGTCAGCGACTACGTGGGGCTGATCTGGAAGGGCCAGGTCGTCTACTACGGACCGGCCAAGGAAGCATTCGAGTCGGACGACCCGTTCGTCCGGCAGTTCCTGGTCGGCGACTCGGTCGGCCCACTGGGGATGGACTGAGATGGCACGACGAGCAAAGTGGCTGGTGGGCGTCTCCCTTGTGGCGATCTTCGCGCTGGCGGCCGGCTACCTGCTGGCTTCGGGCGGGTCCGGGTACGAAGTCCAACTTGTCATGCCTAATGCGGCAAACCTGTTGAACGGCTCGAAGGTCGAGATCGACGGCATGCCGGTGGGTTCGGTCCGCAAGCTGGAGACACGGGACAACAGCGCGCTGGTGACGGTGTCGGTCGACAGCAGTCATGCCCCGCTGCATACGGGCAGCAAGGCGCAGGTGGAGTGGCAGGGCGTGCTCGGTGAGCGCGTTGTCGAGCTGCTGCCCGGCCCCGCCTCCAACCCGGCGATACCGAAGGGCAGTCTGCTCGCAGCCGGCACCGAGCAGGTCGAGCTGGACCAGGTGCTGGCCGCGCTCGACCCGGCGACCCGCGCGCACCTGGACTCCACGGTGCAGCAACTGGACGCCGCGCTGAAGTCGAAGCCGCAGAACCTCCAGGACACCTTGCAGGCCGCCGGTCCCGCCGTGCAGGAACTGGGATCGGTTCTCCAGGCGGTCGGGCAGGACGGCCCGGCCATCACGAGCCTGATATCCGACCTGCAGAAGATGACCGACCCGCTGGCCCAGCGCCGCGCGGAACTTCAGACGGTTGTCGGCAAGCTCACCTCGGCGATGTCCTCGATGGCCACCGAGCAGAGCCAACTCCAGCAGGCGCTCGGCCAGTTGCCCTCCACCCTCGACGCCGCGCAGAAGACGATGGACACCGTTCCCGCAGCGGTCGATTCGACCGTACCACTGTTGCAGGACCTGCGGCCGGCGACCCAGCAGCTGACGTCGGTGTCCAAGAACCTCAGCCCGCTGCTGGTCGACCTGCGGCCGACCATCGCCGAGCTAGGACCGGTCCTCCAGTCCGCGAACACGCTGCTCAAGTGGACGCCATCGCTGCTTGACAGCACGCACGGGGTGGTGCCGGGCGTGACCCAGGCAGCCGACCAGCTCAACCCGGCCGTCGACTTCCTGCGGCCCTACACGCCCGACCTCGTCGGCTGGCTGACCAACTGGGGCGCGACCTTCGGCAACTACGACGCGCAGGGCCACTACTTCCACGCTCTGGTCCAGGTCTCCACCAGCGTCTTGAACGACAACCCCGGGATCGACGCCGGTCTGACCGGTGGACCCAATTCCACACCCCCGCCCGGAATGGCATCCGGCCAAGGCTGGGTCGACGCAAACGGGAGCACGGCGCGATGAGCAAATCCAGGGCGACCTTCCTCAAGACCACAGCCGCCGTCGCGGTGGTCGCCGTCATTGCTGTGGGCGGATTCGCGAGCGCGGACTTCGGCGGCAGCAAGCAGGTCACCGTCACGGCCATGTTCTACGACGCCAGCCCGCTGATCCCCGGCAACCTCGTCCACATGGACGGGATCGACGTCGGCCAGATCAAGTCGGTCGAGCTGCGCAACGGCCAGGCCGCGGTGACCATGGACGTCGACAAGGGGGTGCTGCCGCTGCACGACGACGCCACCGCCACGATCCGCCCGGTGACGCTGCTCGGTGAGCGCTACATCGACATCAACCGCGGTTCGGACAACTCGCCGGTGATGTCGGCCCCCGAGGTGATCACCGCCAAGCACACGACCACCTCGGTCGACCTCGACCAGGTGCTCGACTCTCTCGACGACCCGACCTCCACCGCGCTCGCCGCCTTGGTGACCACGCTCGGTGAAGGCGTCAACGGGCAGGGCACCAACGTCAACGAGGCGATCAAGGCCCTCGCGCCGGCTATGGAGAACACCAAGCAGCTGGCGACGATCCTGGACCAGCAGAACTCGGTGCTCAACCAGCTGGTCGACCGGACCACGCCGGTGGCCGAGTCGCTGGCGGGCAAGAACGGCCAGAACCTCGACCAGGCCGTCGAGTACGCCAATCAGTTGCTGTCCTCGGTGTCAGCTCAGCACGAGGCCATGACCGCGGCACTCCAGCAGTTGCCGAGCACGCTCCAGAAAGCGCAGCACACGCTGTCGCAGGTGGCTGGCGTCGCCGACCAGGCGACGCCGGTGCTGGAGTCGGCGAAGCCGGTGACGGACAACCTGTCCCAGATCACCTCGGAGCTCAACACTTTCGACGACAGCGCGAAGCCGGCCCTCACCTCGCTCAACCCAGTGCTGGTCAAGGCGAAGTCGCTGCTCGACCAGGCCCAGCCGGTCGTCCGTGACCTGCGGACCGGCGGCCCGTCGCTGGCGAGCACCAGCGCGTCGGCCAACCGGCTGGTGGGCGGCCTCAGCCCGCAGATCACCACCGTGATGGAGTTCGTGAAGGACTGGGCGCTGAGCACCAACGGCCGGGACGCTCTGAGCAACTACTTCCGGGCGTTCGTGGTCACCACCCCGAAGGGCCTGCTCCAGATTCCCGGCGTCGGACTGGGCGGTACCGCCCCCACGACGTCGAAGAACGGCAAGTCGGCGACCCCGTCTCCCACGCCTTCGCCGTCCACCAGTTCGCTTCTGCCTACCCCCTCGGGCGGGGACGACAGCGCGACCGGTCTCACACCGACGCAGGAGAACTCCCTGCTCGGCCAGATCCTCGGAGGTTCGTGATGGCCGCACTCTCGCGGACCGACTCCCGCTCATTCGTGATCGGCACCGTGGGCCTCCTGGTGGTCATCGCGGTCGTCGCCTTCGGCCTCACGGCCAGCTCGGGCCTGCCCGGCGCCCCGACGACGAAGGTCCAGGCGGCGTTCACCAACGTCGGCGCGTCGCTGCAAGTGGGCGACGACGTCCGGGAGAACAGCTCCCGCATCGGCCGGGTCTCGGGCCTTACGTTCGTGAACGGTCAGGGGGTCGTCACCATGGAACTCGACGGCCACAAGCAGGTGTACAAGAACGCGCGGGCCGCTGTCTGGGACCAGTCGGCGCTGGCGAAGAAGTTCATCGAGCTCGACCCCGGCACCCCCGACGCCGGCCCGCTCGGTCACCAGGTCATCGCGGCGAACCGCAACGTCGACTCCGCTGACCTCGACCAGGTGCTCGACGTGCTGGACCCGCCGACCCGGGCCAAGCTCACCAGCGCCGTCCGCCAGCTCGGCGACGGCACCGCCGGCCACAGCCAGGACCTGCACGACATCCTGGTGCACCTGCCGGCGACGTTGGACGACCTGGGCACCGCCAGCGAGGCGCTGTCCAAGCCGTCCACCGACCTGCCCGCGCTGCTCCAGTCCGCCGACCAGCTCACCGGCTCGCTCAACGGCCACGAGCAGGAGCTCGCCGCCCTGGTCCAGCAGCTCGGCACGACGGCGAAGGCGATCAGCGTCGACAAGGGCGACCCCTTGCAGAGCGCCATCAAGGACCTGCCCGGAACGCTGACCGACGCGAGCACCAGCTTCGACTCCCTCAACAAGCCCCTTGACAACATCCACTCGGCGCTGGTTTCGGTCAAGTCGGGCGTGAACTCGCTGGGCCGGGCGACCCCCGACCTGCGCGGTGTGCTCAGGGAGGGCAAGCCGCCGCTGGACAAGGTGCCGGGCGTGTCCGAGGCCGCCCAGCCGGCCGTCACCGACCTCACCGGGACGCTCGCCGACGCGCGGCCGCTAGCACCCGCGGTCACCACCGCCCTGCGTGACGCCGCTTTGCCGGTGGGCACGCTGGCCATGTACACCACCCAGGTCGTGACGTTCTTCGAGCGCGTCGAGAGCATGGTGTCCACCTCCGTGTCCCCCGGCGTCCACGGCGCACGCGTGGGCCTGGCGGTAGAGGGGCTGTCGACGGTCACCGGCGGTCTGATCAACGACCCGTTGCAGGGCCAGGACGCCTACCCGGCGCCCGGAGCGGCCGACGGTGAGAAGACCGTTTCGCCGCTCGACAACATCCCCGGAATTCTGTACGGAGGCAACTGATGAGCGCCGCGCGATCGTGGACGCGACCTCTGCGTTCCCCGGCAGGCATCGGGGCCGTGCTCCTGGTGCTGACCGTGGTCTTCCTGCTGGCGGTGTACCAGAAGGAGCGCATCGGCACGATGCTGTCGTCGGGCCACACGGTGAAGGCCGACTTCAGCCGTGACTACCAGCTGCGCCCGTACAAGACCCAGGTGAAGGTCGCGGGTGTGGTCGCCGGCACGGTGACCGGCGTGGAGAAGGAAAGCGGCCACGTCGTCGTCTCGATGAAGGTGAACGACGACGTCGTCGGGAAGCTGGGCGACCAGCCGTCGGCGTTGATCCGCCCGACCACGCTGCTCGGTGGCAACTACTACGTGCAGCTCACACCGGGCGGCACCGACCAGAAGTACGACGGGAGCACCATCCCGATGTCGCGGACGGGCATTCCGGTGGAGCTGGACCAGGTTCTCCAGGCCCTTCCGAAGTCCGCTCGCAGCGGCATCCAGGGTTCCCTGAGCGAGACGGACCAGACGCTGAAGAACGGCGCGGGCACGTCGCTGGGCAACCTGCTCGCCGACGCGCCCGGCACCCTGACGCCGGCCGCCGAGGTTCTCGACAGCCTTCAGGGAACGCGTCCTTCGCAGGACCTGAGCCAGCTGGTGCCCGCGCTGGACTCGATCGCGTCCGTGATGAGCCGTCAGAACGGCCAGCTCGGCGACATCGTGGACTCGCTCGGCACTGTCAGTACGGCACTGTCGGACCAGCGCCGGCCGGTCACCGACACCCTGGCCACGCTGCCGCAGACGCTGTCGGACACACGTACCGGTCTGACCGCCCTGAACGGCTCGCTCCAGCAGCTCACCCAGACCGCGACCGACGCCCTGCCCACCGCACAGCGACTCGGTCCGCTGCTGAAGACGACGGACCCGGTGCTCCAGCAGGCCCGCCCGCTGGTGGCCAACCTGCGGCCGCTGCTGAACAAGGCGCTTCCCGTGGTGCAGCAGCTCGTGCCGACCTCGAAGCAGGCGACCTCGACGCTCGACGACCTGAAGGGTCCCGTGCTCGACCGGGTCAACGGCCCGATCGCCAAGACGGTGCTGTCGCCGTGGAAGGGCACCGGCTACTACCAGGGCGACGGCGGCAACGGCCACCTGTTCTATCAGGAGGTCGGCTACCTCGCCGCGCACGCCGCGAACCTGTCGAAGTACGGGGACAAGAACGGCCGGATGATCGGCCTCGCGCTCGGTGTCAGCCCCTCTAGCGCCGGCGGCAACGAACTCGGCACGGCGAAGCTGCTCCAGCAGCTCGGGCTGCTTCCCCAGGGCCTGTCGGTGCTGCCCGCGCCCGACACCGGCGGCGGCGCCTGGACCCCCGACTCGGCCACCGCGCCCGGCCAGGACCAGGTCCTCAACGGCCCCATCAACTCCCTGCTGGGGTTGCTGACCGGCGCGTCCGGATCCCAAGGAAAGCAGGGCTGACATGAGCAGGAAGTTTTCGGCCCGCCGGACATGGGAACGCATCCGCACCGTCCCGGGCCTGGGACGCAACGTGATCACGATGGTGGTTCTGGTAGCCCTCGGCCTCGCCAGCGCGTCCATCATCCTGGGCAACCAGCGGTTCATCACACCGTGGGCGCACCAATACGTCTTCGCCGCGGACTTCACCGAGGCAGGGGCGGTCAACCCCGGCGAGTCGCCCAAGGTGCGCATCGCGGGCGTCCCGGTCGGTCAGGTCACGGGCGCCACGGTGACCTCCAAGGGCCAGGCCGAGCTGACCATGTCGCTGGAACCCGGCCACACGATCTACGACAACGCCCATCTCGTGCTGCGGCCGACGAACCCGCTCAACGAGATGTACGTCGAGGTCGATCCGGGCGGTCCGCCCGGAAAGCCGCTGCCCGCGAACGGCGTGATCCCGGCGAGCCAGACGCAGCGGCCGATTCAGCCCGACCAGGTGCTGGACCACCTTGACGAGCGGAGCAGGGCGGCGCTGGCCGACCTGCTGTCGGCCTCGGACGTGGCGCTGGCCAGCGCGCCGTCGAATCTGCCGTCCGGCCTCGACTCGACCGACGCGACACTGCTGAAGGTCCAGCCGGTCCTGGACGCGCTCACCGAGCGCCGGCAGAACATCAGCAAGCTGGTGACGTCGCTGTCCCAGATCAGCATGGCCGTGGGGCACAACGACGCACGGCTGATCAGCCTGATGAACGCCACGCAGGACTCCCTGGGAATCCTGTCGAAGAACACCGGCGATCTGGAGGCCACGCTCAACGAGCTGCCCGGCACCACCGGTCAGCTCAAGAGCGCCATGACCGGCGTCAATGGCCTGACCAAGCAGCTCAACCCGGCGCTTCAGAACCTGTCCAAGGCGTCGGCGCAGCTGCCGAAGGTGCTCCAGAAGACGCAGGACACGGTCACCGACATCGGCCAGACCGTCACCGCGGCCAACCCGGTCGTCCGGGCGGCCAACCCGGTGGTCGACGACCTGCAGCCGCTGGTCAGCGACCTGCACACCTCACTCGGCGATCTGGAGCCCATCGCGCGCGACTTGAACCCTGACACCGAGACCCTGGTCGCCTACCTCGGCGATCTCCAGGCGTTCATCTACAACACCAACGGAGTGTTCAGCCTGTCCGATGCCAACGGCGGCTTCATCCGCGGTCAAGTGGCGGTTCCGCTGCCCGACGCCGGAGTGATCCCCGGAACGCACGGCGGCAACAGCGGCGGGAGTAAGTGATGTCGTTCGTCACGAGCAGGCTCGGCAAGATGCTTGTCCTCGGCGTCTTCTCCGTCCTGGCACTGGTCTACCTCGGCTATCTGTTCGCCAAGGCCGGAGTCAGTGGCCCGTTCGCCGGGGCGTCGTACAAGGTCTCGTTCACGACCCCGGACGTGAACAACCTCATCCCGATGGGCGATGTCGACATGGCAGGTGTCCGGGTCGGCACGGTCGACTCGATCAGCCACACCAACGGTATGGACAAGGTCGTCCTCAACCTCGACTCCGGCGTCGCCCCGCTGCACCAGGGCGCGACCGTGCGGGTCGGGGTGAAGTCGCTGGTGGGCGAGTCCTATGTGGCGGTCAACGACGGCAGCGGAAAGGTGCTGGCCACCGGATCGGCGCTGCCGGCGTCCGCGGTGAAGCCGGCCGTGCAGCTCTCCGACGTGGTGCGCAGCCTCGATCCCAAGACGAGGACGGCGCTGGGGAGTCTGATACGCAGCCTGGGCACCGGCACCGACGGGACCAAGGAGAGCGTGTCCCAGACCATGACCGGTCTCGGGGACATCGGCACCCAGGGCTTCACGGCTCTGGACGCCATCTCGGCCCAGTCCAAGGACCTGACGACGCTGGCGCAGCAGACCACGACGATCCTGTCCGCGCTCGACGAGGGCGAGGGGCAGATCGGCGATCTGGTCAAGAGCGCACAGCAGTTGACAGCGGCGACCAGCGGGCAGCAGAAGAACCTCAGCGCGACCGTGCGCTCGCTGCCGGGCGTCCTGAGCAGCACGCAGACGGCCACGCAGAAGCTCACCACGCTGTCGCAGTCGCTGGCGCCCGTGGCGTCGGACCTCAATGACGCGGCGCCGTCACTGAACACCGCCTTGCAGCAACTGCCGCAGACCACCAACGACCTGCGCGGCCTGCTGCCGGACCTGAACGGCACGCTGACCGAGGCGCCGGCCACCCTGGACCGGGTGCCGACCCTCGCCTCGGACGTGAACGCGGTCATCCCCCAGTTGGAGACGACGTTGAGCAACCTCAACCCGATGCTGGGCTACCTGGAGCCGTACGGTCCCGAACTCGGTGCGTTCTTCTCCAACTTCGGCGCCATGATGAAGTACACCGACGAGGCCGGAATTCACTACTTCCGGCTCGAACCGGACCTGGGTAACGAGCAGATCGTCAAGGGTGTTCCGATCAAGCTCCCGAACATCCTCGTCAACGACAACCCGTACCCCGCTCCCGGACAGAGCGACGCGGCGACCGGCCGGAGCTTCACCAAGCTCTACCCGGCCAAGAAGTAGCCGCCGGGGCGCGGCAGGCGGATGGCTCCACCAGCCGTCCGCCGGCCGCGCGCCCACCCTACCGACATCGTCATCACCGCCGCGGGCCGACCTGCCGCGGAGGAGCCGCACTGCCGAAAACGCAGTCCCGCCCCAAGGACGACATCAAGGACAGTCAACTCGGAGGTTGAGAGTGACTCGCAGCAATGTGCACGGAAAGCAGAAGGCGGAAAGGAGCGGGCCCCCCAGGGACGTGCGCGCCGAGCCGCTCCCTCACACACGCCGGTTCCAGCTCAGCGTCAAGCACGCCGCACTCGCCGGTATTCTCATCGCCACGACCGCGGGCGGCCCGCCGCACTTCGGGGATTCCCTCGATCTCGCGGCGCAGGTGCAGAAGGCCGGTTCCGGCAGCGGCACCGAGGCGGTGGACGGCGGCACCCCGCTGTACCTCGCCAGCCCCCCTCCCGCGCCCGCCCCGCCGCAGGACCTGGCGCAGCCGGCTGCGCCGGTCGGCATGACGCCCCCGCACGCGGCCCCGATCACCTTCGTCGCCGCCGGCGCGTCCGGTATTCCGAAGACGGTGCTGGCCGCGTACGAGCAGGCCGCAGGCACGCTGGCGCAGGAGGAGCCCGGCTGCCACCTGCCGGTCGCGGTGCTCGCCGGTATCGGCAAGATCGAGTCCAACCACGCCGAGGGCGGCGCGGTCGACACCAACGGCACCACGCTGCGGCCCATCCTCGGCCCGGTGCTCGACGGCTCCAACGGCTACGCCGCGATCCCCAACGTGTACGGCACGCAGTGGGGGCAGAGTGGCGTGTGGGCCAGGGCGGTCGGACCGATGCAGTTCATCCCGTCCACCTGGGCCCGCTGGGGCGGGGGCGGGGACCCGAGCAACGTCAACGACGCCGCGCTGGCCGCGGGCCGTTACCTGTGTGCGGACGGCCGCAACCTGTCCACCCCGGCCGGACTCCGGAGCGCCATCGTCAGCTACAACGACTCGCAGCAGTACCTGATCGCGGTGCTCGAGTGGATGAAGGTGTACTCCGGCGGGATCTCCCCGATCCCCGACAGCACCGTGTTCGGCCCCGTCACCGCCGTCGACATCTCGGACGGCTCCGGCAGCAACGGCACCCCGGGCGCGTCGAAGTCCACACCAGCCAAGCCGAAGCCCGGCACGAATGAGCCGGCCCCGAAGCCGACCGGCGGCTCGGGCCCGCAGCCCACGCCGAAGCCGACGCCCGCTCCCGGCAAGCCGACCCCGACCTCGCCGGGTGCGCCCACGGACGGCGGCCTCCAGCCGGTGCTCACCGGTACGGTCACCACCGTGACCGGAGTCGTCGGCGGACTTCTGTCGCCGTCCTGAGGAATAGCCCTGGGTAGCCAGGGGCGCACCGGACCTGAATTCACACACTTCTTCCGTGAAGTGGGCTTCGGTAGGGGCCGGAACACGCCCCGGGCTTCGGGCTGCCGGAACCGGAAAAAAGAACTACAGTACAAGCAACTTGGACTCCACAAGCGTTGACTGTTCTGGAGGTGCCGAGTAGGGTGACTCACCTCGCAGGGGCGGATCTGAGATGGTGTTTTGCCGCCCGGGTCGGGCGGCAGGCAAGAAGGAGGAAGTCCCGTAAGAGCTGTCGGAAACTGAGTCGCGAGGCATGGCTGTGTTCCGAGACCTGTCTTATGTAAATTCTCTGCGAGCGGCTTGGGTCACTGAACACGCAAAGGAGTACGACACACCATGAGGCGCACAGCGGAGCCCGCGGCCCGGGCCGGAAAGAAGCTGACTGCGTTCTGGCGTCGCCTCGTCGGCAGGGAGGGAAAGGGCGGCAAGAACACCTGCCGCCGGCTCCGTCTTCGCCGGCCCACCGCGCGTGAACTCGTCATATCCCTGATAGTTCTCGCGGTCGCCGCGGCGACCGCTGGCGGATTGACCCGGCTGCGGGTGGAAACCGCCATGGATTCCTTTCTTCCCCAAGGCGATCCGACGGTGTCCGCGATCGAGCAGAACGCGCGGTCGTTCGGCGGGGACCCCATCGTCGTACTGCTGGAATCGAGCAACCCGCGCCAACTACTGGTCGACGAGGACCAGTTCGATAAACTCCTCCGGCTGGAAGGCATCCTCTCGCAACTTCCGGACGTGGCCACGGTGTACGGCCCGGCCACGGCCGTGAACCAGATCGCGATCTCCTCGCAGGACATGCTTGCCCAGATCAGCGGCGCCGGGGACTCCCTGCGGGCGCAGGCCGAGGAGAAGGCGCGCGCCCAGCACCTGTCCGCCGCAAAGATTCAGGCCGCGGAGGACGCCGCGGTCGCCACGTTCGACGCCCGCTACGGCGCGCTGCTTGTCAAGGGCCTGCCGGGCGGACTGCCCACCACCAGCAATCCGAACTTCATCAGCAACGTCATCTACGACCAGTCGGGCCAGCCGCGCGTACGGTGGAAGTTCGTCGTCCCGAACGCGAACAGCGTCACCGAACTCGTCCGCCCCCGCGAGGACCTGGACGAGGCCGGGACCGAATGGCTCGTCTCCGCGGTCCGCGCGGCGGTGCGGCACTCTGGCCTCAAGACCAGTCGGGTGACCGTCACGGGCGTCCCGGCCATCACCTCCTCACTGACCCACGAGGTCGTCTCCGAGATGCCGGTGCTCGGCGGACTGGCCGTGCTGGTGATCCTGCTGCGGTTCCTCATCGCGCCCTCGCAGACCACCCGGCTGCGCAGGCTGTGGCCGCTGGTGGCGGCCGTCATCGGCAGCGCGCTGACCCTGTCCGCCTTCGGCTGGCTCGACGTGCCGATGTCCTTCGGCGCGATCGCGCTGTTCCCGCTGCTGCTGGGCATCGGCAGTTCGTTCCCGCTGTATCTCGCGTCCTTCTCCGACCGGCGCCGGGTGCTCGCGGTGTCGCTGGCGAGCGCCGCGGCCTTCGGCTCGCTGGCCATCTCGCCGCTGCCGTTCGTACGCGAACTGGGTATCGCGCTGGGCGCCGGTGTCCTGCTGACCGTGGCCGCCACGCTGGCACTCGGCAACATGGTCGCGCCGATCCCCAGTTCTGCGGGCGGCCGTCCGGGCGGCACCGCGCGGCGGTCGCTGCCGGCCGGCCGACGGTGGGTCGTCCTCGGCGTGCTCATCGCCGTCGCCGGCCTCGGCTGGGCCGTGCTGCCCAAGCTGGACATCCAGGCCAACCCGGAGGACCTCGCCAAGGGCCTCCCGGAGCTGAGCCAGGCCCAGTACGCGGAGCACGTCCTGGGATCGTCCGGTGACGTGAGCATCGTGCTGCGCGGAACCGACACGCAGGGCCCGCAGGCACTTCAGTGGCTCCAGGAGGCCGAGACCGCGGTGGTCGGCAAGTACGGCGACCGCATCCAGCCGATCCTCACAGCGCCCGACCTGCTGTCCTTCCTCGGCAACTCACCCACCTCGGCTCAGATCTCCGCAGGGGTAGGACTGCTTCCGCCGTACCTGACCGACGCGGTCTTCACCCCGGACGGCACCCAGGCCGTCATGGACTTCGGCCTGAAGTTCCAGGACCTGGGCGCGCAGACGAAGCTGCTCCACGACGTCCAGGTCGCTCTTCCCGCACCGCCGGCCGGATACAAGGTGCAGATCGTGGGTCTTCCGGTCGCCGCGGACCGGGCGTACACACTGATCAGCAACGACCGCTATCTTTCGAACGCCGCGGGTATCGTCGTCGCGGGAGCGGTTCTGCTGCTCGGCCTGCGGCGGCGCCGGGACGGTCTGCGGGCGGCGCTCGCGGCCGCGCTCGCCACCGGGTGGACGCTGGCAGCGCTGTGGGTCCTCGGCCAGTCGCTCAATCCGCTGACCGTGGCGCTGGGATCACTGATCACGGTGACCGGCTGCGAGTTCACGGTGCTCCTGATCGACGCCCGGCAGGAGGAGGGCTCCCGGCTGCAGCGCGTCGTGGTGTGGGCATGCGCCACGTCGGCGCTCGGATATCTCTCGCTTGTGCCGTCGCGGATCGCGTTGCTGCGTGAGTTCGGAATCGCGCTTACGGCGACGGTTCTGTTCTCCTACCTGGCCGCGACCGCGGTGGTACGACTCATCCCTGTCAAAGAGCGGCCCATGGAAACAGGAAAGCGTCCCGTCTCGAAGGTCGGGTCAGTCAAGTCCGCAGAGCCGGTAAACGCGGAGGTCATGCAGTGAAATTCAAACTCCCCGGCGTTCTGCGCCCAGGTGGCGACCGGAGCTCGGGCGGCGGCCTGCGCAGCAGAGCGGGGATCTTCCCCAGCCGCCAGTTCGCCCTGGTCTTCTCGGCGGTGCTGCTGGCGGCGATCGCCGGCGGCGCCGGAACAAACCTGTTCGTCCAGGAGAACAACGACCTGCCGAGCGATGTCGCCTTCCGTGCTGAAGGCGTGACCATGACCAAGGAGCAGCTCCAGCACCGGATCGTGCTGATGGAGTTCCTCTACGGTCTCCAGCAGCCGACGGACGCGGCCAAGCAGGACAAGTTCCGGCGTGACGTCGCGAAGGCGCTCGCGGTCAGCCAGGTGATCGACACCGCCGCCCGCGAACGCGGCATTGTGATCGCGGACAAGGAGGCGAGCGATCAGCTCCAGAGGATGATCAAGGACAACTCCTGGGGCGACAACAGCACGCTCATCCAGCAGCTCGGCAGCCATGGACTGTCCGAGGACGACGTGCTCGGCGAGATCCAGCGGCAGCAGTCGAGCGCCGAGCTGTTCTTCAAGGTCACGGAATCGGTCAAGGCGACGACCGACGCCCAGGCCCAGAGCTACTACAACGCGCACAAGAGCCAGATGGTCTCGCCGGAGCAGCGGACGCTCGACAACATCGTCGTGTCGTCCCAGTCGCAGGCCGAACAGATCGTCGAACAGGCCCGCGCGGGTGGCGACTTCGCGGCCCTGGCGCAGAAATACTCCCTGGACGGGAGCACCAAGAACTCCGGCGGCTCTCTCGGTTCCGTGACAGCCAGTCAGCTCGACTCGGGCTACGCGGCGGTCGCGTTCAAGGCGGCCGACAACTCGGTGTTCGGTCCGGTCAAGACGACGCAGGGCTGGAACGTCGGCATGGTCGCCGCCGTCCAGAAAGCGGTCCCGCTGTCCTTCAGCCAGCTGAAGAGCGCGATCGAGACCAAGCTTGACAACGACGCGAAACTCAAGGTCTGGGACGCGTTCTTGAAGAAGCAGATCATCGCCGCGCACGTCCGTTACGCGGCGGCCTACGAGCCGGCGGATCCCGACTCGCCGCCGGCCACGAACACGGTTAGCTGACCGGCATCGGAAGTACAGGACGGGAGAGTCGTGCTTACGCTCATATTGATAGTGGTCGCCGGCGTGAGCCTGCTGCTGGGCTGGCTGCTTGGGATTACGCCCCTGGTCTACGTGGCGCTCGGCGTGTCGGCGCTCGGCCTGATCCTCATCGGGGGCGACGCGTGGCTGCGCCGCAGGCGCGCCGCGCAGGCGGAGGAGTCCGACCCCGATGCGGCGGACGCCGATGAGGCCGATGACGAGGACGGGAAGGCGGCCGAGGACGGCGCGGACGCCGACACCGCCGTGGCCGCGTCCGCCGCGTCGTCCACATCGCGGGTCAGGGGCTGGGCAGCCAAGGCCAAGCCGAAGGCTGTGCCCGCTCCCGCGGCGACCGAGAACGACGCGGGCGGCGACGCGGCCGACGAGCCGCTCACCGACGACTCCGTGGTGCTCGTCGTGGCCGGCCGCAGGCGTTTCCACACGCCGGGCTGCTCGACGCTCGACGGCAAGGGGCCCGAGGAGCTGACGGTCGCCGAGGCGCGCGAGGAGTCCTTCACGCCGTGCACCATTTGTGTCGGCGCCGCGACGAAGAAGGAGCTCGCCAGGCGTCCGCGCTGACCGGGTCCCCGCCCGGAGGACTACGACCGGGCACAGGTCGCGTTGATCGACTATGTCCCGCCCGGCTGGCCCGAGGGCACGCGCGTGGTGGCCCGGCGGGTGCGCTACGACGCTGAGCAGATATCCGCCGATGCCCGTTCGCGACGGGCGCGCACCGTGGGCAAGAACCAGCTCGCCCTCGCCCTGGGCGGCGAGCTGGACGAGGTCTTCGCCTACTCCTTCTTAGCCACCAACGAGGAGTTGGACCTGGACGAGGAGATCACGCAGGCGGAGTTCGCATTCCGGCGGCGCACCCGGATCGAGGAGCTCTTCCGGGATACCGCCTACGGCGCCGGGCTGAACCACCTCCCCTCCGGCTCGCACGCGGTGAACACCTGCTGGATGTGGGGCGCACTGCTGGCCTACAACCTGTCGGCCTGGCTGCAGATGATCGCCCCGCTCGGCCCAGCCCGCGCCCGGATCGCCACCGTCCGCCGCCTGCTCATCGCCCGCGCAGCCCGCCTGGTGGTCACCAGCCGCCGCACCCCTGCTGCGATTCGGCCCCGCAGCACAGGAGTTGATCGAAACGGTACTGGCACGCATCCGCCGCCTGCGTCCCCTGCCGTCCGCCTGACCGACCCGCCCACCCCGGGCCCGACCCACCTCCGCCGTGGAAAGCCGTCCACCCGGCACGCCAGCCGGGCCCTCGGCCTGCCCGCACCCGGCCCCGCGCTCCATCACAGCCCCCAACCGACCCACCAGGTGATCACCTGACGCACCATCCGCCACTACCTGCGGATTCGGGTCAGACGTGCGAGGACAGGAGGATGAGGAGAAAAAATCATTCTACACTCTTTCGTAGTTGCGTCCGTGAGATGTATAACGATGATGCTGTGGCTGCAGATCGTGGTTGGCGTGGCCTGCCTGGACCGCATGTCCGGAAAACGGGCTCCTTCTTGCAGGAGGCGAGATACCCATGGAGCGGAACCCCCTCAGCCAGTCGTACTGGCCCGCTGAAGAAGGTGGCGAGAAAGTTCGGGACCTGACACTGGGAGAGCTGCTGCGAGAAGCGGCGCAAGCCGCGCCGGAACGGTTGGCGCTGGTCGACGGCGTCAAGGATCCGGCCGAGCGCCGGTCCTGGACGTATACGCAATTCCTCGACGCGGCCGAGCACGCTGCCCGCGCACTGCTGAAGCGCTTCTCGCCGGGGGAGCGGATCGCGATCTGGGCGCCCAACAGCGCGGACTGGATCATCCTCCAGGAGGGGATCAGCCTCGCGGGCATGATAATGGTCGCCGTGAACCCCGCCTACCGCAGCCAGGAGTTGGGGTACATCCTCAAGCAGTCCCGCTCGGCGGGCCTGTTCCATGTCGACTCCTACCGCGACTTCGACATGCGGACCGTGGTGGACGAGGTGCTGCCGCAGTTGCCCGACCTCAAGGAGGTCGTCTCCTTCTCCGACTGGGACGCCTTCCTGGCGTCCGGCGACCCGGAGCAGGAGCTGCCCCCGGTCGCGCCCACCGAACCGATCCAAGTCCAGTACACCTCGGGCACCACGGGCTTCCCCAAGGGCGCTCTGCTGCACCACAAGGGACTTGTCAACGAGGCGCACTTCGTGGCACTGCGGGCCGGCATGTCAGACGGCGGTGTTTACATCAACGCGATGCCGATGTACCACATCGGCGGCGGCGCGGTGACGTCCTTCGGCGCGGTGGCGATGCACGGCACCTTCGTCATCATGGGCGGCTTCGACGCCGGGCTGATGCTGGAGCTCTTCGAGGCGTACAAGGGCACCCACACCCTGGTGGTGCCCACCATGCTGATGGCCCTGCTGGACCACCCCGACCGCGAGTCGCGCGACCTGTCGAGCCTCCAGACCATCATGTCGGGCGCCGCGGCGGTGCCGGCGGCGCTGGTGCGGCGCACGATCGCCGCGCTCAACTGTCAGTTCAGCATTCTCTTCGGCCAGACCGAGATGCACGGCGTCATCAGCCAGACCCGGGTGACCGACTCGGCCGAGGACCAGTCGGAGACCGTCGGCCGGCCGCTGGCCCACCTGGAGGTCAAGATCGCCGATCTGGTCACCAACGCCCCGCTGCCGCTCGGCGGGACGGGCGAGATCTGCTGCCGCGGTTACCAGAACATGATCGGTTACTACGAGCTGCCCAAGGAAACCGCGGAGACAATCGACTCCGAGGGCTGGGTGCACATGGGCGACATGGGCACCATGGATGAGCGCGGCTTCATCAAGGTCACCGGCCGCCTGAAGGACATGATCATCCGCGGCGGAGTGAACATATACCCCCGGGAGATCGAGGAACTCCTCGAACTGCACCCCGCCGTCGGGCACATCGCGGTGATCGGCGTCCCGGACGAGAAGTGGGGCGAGCAGATCGCCGCGGTGATCCGGATCAAGGACGGCGAGCAGACGCCGACCGCAGACGAGCTGAAGAAGTTCTGCCGTGAGCGGATGGCGGCCCACAAGTCGCCGGTGTACTGGATCTTCGTCGACGACTTCCCGGTCACCGCGTCCGGTAAGGCCCAGAAGTTCAAGCTCAAGGAGCAGTTCGCCGCCGGCGTCCTGGAGGCGCAGGTCGCCCAGTCGTCGGCGCCCCAGCCGAGATGAGGTGAGGCCGGACCGGCCCCGGCAACCCGGGCCGGTCCGGCCGGTTGGTCCGTAACTCCGGCCAGTCGGTCCGTATACGAGTCGGGGGGGCGCCCCGCGTGAAGCGGCGGCCCGCCGACAGTCGCGTGCGGGGCCGGATGCTCAGGCCGGTACGGGGAGGGGCGTCAACTGCCCGGCCGCGTACGGGAGTCAGGCCAAAACGGCACAGCTGCGTCCCGTGCCCTCGGCGTCGAGCGCCCGCATGATCCGCTCGGTCACCTTGTCCACCTCGCCGACCGCGTCGACCGCGTGCAGCAGGCCCTGGTCGGCGTAGTGGGTGACCAGCGGGGCGGTCTGCTGAGCGTAGACCTCCTGGCGGCGGCGTACGGTCTCGGTGGTGTCGTCCGAGCGGCCCGACTCGGCGCTGCGCACGGCCAGCCTGCGGACCACCTCCTCGGTGTCGACACGCAGTTCGAGCACCGCATTGAGCGAGGTGCCCAGGTCCGTGAGCAGTCCGTCGAGCGCCTGCGCCTGCGGGCGACTGCGCGGGAAGCCGTCGAGTAGGAAGCCGGTGGCCGCGTCGGGCTCGGCTAGCCGGTCGCGCATCATGGCGATGACCACCTCGTCAGGGACCAGGTCTCCGGCGTCCATGTAGGACTGGGCCGACTTGCCCAGCTCGGTGCCCTGGCGCAGGTTGGCCCGGAAGATGTCCCCGGTGGAGATGTGCGGCACGGCGAGCTGGGCCGAGATGATCTCGGCCTGCGTGCCCTTGCCTGCTCCGGGGGGTCCGACCAGCACGATACGCATCAGCGAGAAACCTTTCGAAGTGGCGAGGCTGGAGGTGAACGCGGCCTTGCGCGGGTTGCTTGAGGGTTGCTCGGCCCGGGCGCGGCGCTGCGCCGGGAGGCGAGCGCGACGCGGCACCGCCGGGGGCGGGTAGGGCGTCGCACGCTCCAGCAGCTCGCTCGAGTCGGGCGCGGCCACGCGCGGAACACGTGAAGGGAGGAGTGAAGAGGGCGGTACGGCTGCGGACACGGAAGTGTGGGACCGGCACACCAGACCCACACCTGGTGGCGGGAATTATGCGAGGGTGACGGGCGCAGCCAGGGACTTCAGGATACCCGCGGCCTCCTGCGCCATGGCCGGTAGGAACTCTGCGACTCGCACCACATCGGCGATGGCGCTCGCCACCTGACCCGCGAGCACCAGACCGTTCTCCACATCGCCCGTGGTCTGGGCGAGTTGCATCTGCTCGATCTTCCACCGCGTCAGCTCCACCGCGCTGTGCACGGTGGCGTCGGTATGCAGCAGCGACTCCGATGCCTTGTTGCGCAAGCCCCGGCAGGGACCGTAGACGCCGTCGAAGGCCACGTCGTCGCCCTCGCGGGCGTCGATCAGCGCCTGGGCGTAGTTGGGGTGCCAGTCGGCGTTGTCCTCGGTGGCGATGAAGCGGGTGCCCATGGCGACCGCGTCCGCGCCCAGGCACAGCGCGGCGGCCAGCGTCCGGCCGTCGCGGGCGCCGCCGGAGAGCACCACGGGGACGTGCACGGCCTGCGTGACGTTGGGCACCAGGACGTAGGTGTGAACGGCCTTGCTGGGCGCGTGTCCGCCCATCTCGAAACCGGAGGCGATGATCGCGTCCACGCCCGCCTCCTGCGCCTTGAGTGCCTGCCGGGTCGCGCCCACCTTGTGCTGGCTGATCATGCCCGCGTCGTGGATGCGCCGGACGTAGCCGCCGGGGTAGCCGGCCGAGGTGGTGAGCACTTTCAGCTGGCGGGCCAGGCCCTCGTCCGCCGCGCGGGCGGCGAAGACCGTGTCGATGTAGACGTCGGTGAACGGCATCACCTTGCCGTCGGCGTCCACGCCGACCGGGATGTTCACGGCGAACGGCTTGTCGGTGAGCGAGGCGCACTCTTCGATGTGCGCGCGGAAGGTTCGCGCGCTCTCCTGCAGGTCGTCCGGCATGCCGGGCATGCTCACCGTGCCGAGGCCGCCTGCGTCGGACACCGCCGCCGCCAGCCGGGCCGTCTTGAAGGGGCCCAGGCCCTCCTGCACGATCGGGTGCTCGATGCCCACGAGCTTGGTGTACCGGTTGCTGATCGGTCCCACGGGGTTCTCCACATTCGCCACAGGAATTAGTACCTAGTTGCCGATTGCGTCAAATGTTGGCCCAGATGGCCATCCAGCGCTACCCGCCGCCTGACCTCACCTGTCAGGACGCCCTGTTTGTGTGGTTTGTAGCCGCCCCGACCCCGCTCCCGCGGGACATCGGGACCAAAAAGTTCGACAGACCCTTGGCAGTAGCGCAAAGAACGCGTAGAACTTTATCGGGGAGTGAAGACCAACCACAGGAGAGCGCTGATGTCCACTGACGCCCGTACCGGGCCGGCACCCAGCCCGACCGGCCCGCTCAGCACGATCGACTACAACGAGCGCATCCCCAACAACGTCGACCTGGCCGCAGACCGGCGCCTCCAGCGTGCTCTGGAGGGCTGGCAGCCGAAGTTCCTCGACTGGTGGAAGCAGCTCGGACCCTCCCTGCCGACGAAGGACGTCTACCTGCGCACCGCGATCGCGGTCGGCCGTGACGGCTGGGCGCACTTCGCGCACGTGCCCATGGAGGAGTACCGCTGGGGCATCTTCCTTGCGGACCGCGACCCCGACCGCAAGATCGCCTTCGGCAAGCACAAGGGCGAGCCGGCCTGGCAAGAGGTCCCCGGTGAGTACCGCGCGGAGCTCCAGCGCCTGATCGTCGTCCAGGGCGACACCGAGCCCGCCTCCGTCGAGCAGCAGCGCATCCTCGGCAGCACCGCGCCGAGCCTGTACGACCTGCGCAACCTCTTCCAGGTCAACGTCGAGGAGGGCCGTCACCTCTGGGCGATGGTCTACCTGCTGCACGCGTACTTCGGCCGTGAGGGACGGGAGGAGGCGGAGCAGCTGCTCAAGCGCAACTCGGGAGACCCGGACAGCCCGCGTATCCTCGGCGCCTTCAATGAGGAGACCACCGACTGGCTCCAGTTCTTCATGTTCACGTACTTCACCGACCGCGACGGGAAGTACCAGCTCGGCACCCTCAAGGAGTCCGGCTTCGACCCGCTGGCGCGCACCTGCGAGTTCATGCTCAAGGAAGAAGCGCACCACATGTTCGTCGGCACCACCGGCGTGCAGCGCGTGGTGGAGCGGACCGCCGAGCTGATGAAGGAGCACGACACCGAGGACATCTGGCAGTACGGCGGCATCCCGCTGCCGGTCATCCAGAAGTACCTGAACTTCCAGTACTCCGTCTCCATGGACCTGTTCGGCTCGGAGCGGTCCACCAATGCCGGCAACTACTACAGCTCCGGCCTCAAGGGCCGCTGGCAGGAGACGCGGCGCAAGGACGACCACGAACTGCTGGGCGCCGAGCGCACGATGAACGTGGTCGAGGACGGCCTGATCGTCCAGAAGTCCGTGCCGCTGCTCAGTGCCCTCAACCTGGACCTGCGCGACGAGTATGTGGCCGACTGCGCCAACGGCGTGCGCCGCTGGAACCAGGCGCTGGAAGACGCGGGCCTGGAGCAGCGGCTGTTCCTGCCGCACGAGGGCTTCCACCGCGCGGTCGGCGTCTACGCCGACCACCACGTGAGCCCCGAGGGCGAGGTCGTCGACGACGCGACGTGGGAGGCCCGCAAGGGCGACTGGCTGCCGAGTGACGAGGACCGCAGGGCGGTCGCGGCGCTGATGGTGCCCGAGTACGAGCCCGGCAAGTTCGCCGGCTGGATCGCTCCGCCGCAGGCCGGCATCAACGAGCAGCCGGTCGAGTTCGACTACGTGCATCTCGCCGAGGAAGCCCTCGCCTGATTCCGCCCGACGGACGGCACAGCCCTGGCGGCCACCCGTGGGTGGGCTCCATGGCTGTTGACCACTCCCGCCCATGCGGGCGCGCCGGACCGGCCCGACGCCGGTCCGGCGCACACCGGGAGCCAACCCCTGCCATAATTATCTACAAGCAATTGAACTAGATTCATATTGGCGTAGAATGTTGAGAGTGTCTACGTCGTCCGCCCAGTCTGCTGAGAGGTGTGGCATGTCCGTCTCCGCTTCCGTGAGTGACAGTTCCGCGAAGGAAGGTGCGGCACCGGCCCAGCCCGAGGCCGCGCCGGAGATCTCCTTCCGTGTAACTCCCGACAGCTACCGCCATTGGAGGGTCGAGGTGGACGGGGAAGTCGCCACGGTGATCCTCGGCGTCGACCAGGACGGCGGGCTCGTCCCCGGTTACGAGCTGAAGATGAACTCGTACGACCTGGGCGTCGACATCGAGCTGTACGACATCGTGCAGCGGCTGCGCTTCGAGCACCCCGAGGTCAAGTCGGTCGTGATGACCAGCGCCCTGGAGCGGATGTTTTGCGCCGGCGCCAACATCCGGATGCTCGCCCAGTCCTCGCACGCCTGGAAGGTGAACTTCTGCAAGTTCACCAACGAGACGCGCAACGGCATCGAGGACGCCACGACCAGCTCCGGCCAGACCTGGATCGCCGCGCTCAACGGCACGGCGGCCGGAGGCGGTTACGAACTGGCGCTCGCCTGCGACCAGATCATCCTCATCGATGACGGTTCCTCGGCCGTGTCGCTGCCCGAGGTCCCGCTGCTCGGCGTGCTGCCCGGCACCGGTGGCCTGACCCGCGTGGTCGACAAGCGGCACGTCCGTAAGGACCGCGCCGACATCTTCGCCACCAAGTCCGAGGGCTTCCGCGGTGCCACCGCCGTCGAGTGGGGCCTGGCCGACTTCACCGTGCCGCGGGCCGGCTTCGCCGAGGAGATCGCCCGCCGCGCTCACGAGGCCGCCGCTACCTCCTCCCGCCCGTCCGACGCGCAGGGCATCGCACTGACCCCCCTGGACCGCAAGGCGTCCGGCGACAGCATCACGTACCCGCACGTGACGGCCACCATCGACCGCGACTCGCGGCTCGCCGAGATCACCGTGCACGCGCCGGTGGACGCGCCGCCGGTAGACGGCGCCGCGATCCACGCCCAGGGCGCCGACTACTGGCCGCTGGCGGTCACCCGCGCGCTGGACGACCTGATCCTGCACCTGCGCACCAACGAGCAGGAGATCGGCACCTGGCTGATCCGCGCCCAGGGCGACGCCGACGCCGTGCTGGCCTACGACGCGCAGCTCACCGAGCTCGCCGACAACTGGCTGGTCAACGAGATCCGCCACTACTACAAGCGGACCCTCAAGCGCCTCGATGTCACCAGCCGCAGCATCGTGGCCGTCATCGAGCCCGACACCTGCTTCGCCGGCCTGCTGCTCGAACTGGCCCTGGCCGCCGACCGGCAGTACATCCTGGAAGGCGTCTACCAGGATGTCGACCCGGACGCGACGCCGGCCACCATCGTGCTGAGCGAGTCCAACTTCGGCGCCTGGCCGATGAGCAACGGTCTCAGCCGTATCGCGTCCCGCTTCTGGGGCCACGACGAGGACGTCACCGCCGCCAAGGCCCGGACCGGCGAGCGTCTCGACGCGGCCGCCGCCACCGAACTCGGGCTGGTCACCCTCGCCCTGGACGACATCGACTTCGCCGACGAGCTGCGCATCGTCCTCGAGGAGCGGGCCGCGCTGTCGCCCGACGCCCTGACCGGCATGGAGGCCAACCACCGCTTCGTTGGCCCCGAGACGATGGAGACCAAGATCTTCGGCCGCCTCAGCGCCTGGCAGAACTGGATCTTCATCCGGCCCAACGCCTCCGGCCCCGACGGTGCGCTGCGGCGCTTCGGCACCGGCCGCAAGGGCGACTACAACATGCAACGGGTCTGATCCATGCCCGCCCACCGCAGCCGCATCCTCAACGCGCAGACGTGGCTGGTCGACCGTCATGTCGACAACGGCCGCGGCGAGCACATCGCCGTGCGCGGCACCAGTGGCACGCTGACCTACCGCGAACTGGCCGAGGTGTCGGCCGACGCCGCGGCGGGCCTGCGTTCCCTGGGGTTGCGCCCCGACGACCGGGTCCTGTTCGTGATGAACGACGACGTGCCCATGCTCGCCGGAATCCTCGGCGCGTTCCGGGCCGGCTTCGTCGCGGTGCCCCTGTCCACCATGCTGAACGGACGTGAACTGGGCGGCCTCGTGGCCGACTCCGGCGCCTCCGTGCTCGTGGCGAGCCAGGAGTATGCCGAGGCCGCGCTCGCCGCGGCCGAGGCGGCACCGCAGCTGCGGTACCTGGTCGTCGACGCCGAGCAGCCGCTCGTGACGCCGGCCGGAATCCAGGCACTGACCTGGGCGGAGCTCATCAAGACCGGGGCTGCGGCCGCTGCGGAGCAGCGTGCCGCGGCCCCCACCACCGAAGACACCTGGGCGCTGTGGCTGTACACCTCGGGGACCACCGGCTTCCCCAAGGCGGCGATCCACCGACACGCCAACATCCGTCACGTGTGCGAGACCTACGGTGCCAGGGTGCTCGGGATCACCCCCGACGACTCGTGCCTGTCGGTCGCCAAGCTCTTCTTCGCCTACGGGCTCGGCAACGCGCTGTTCTTCCCGCTGTCGGTCGGCGCCACCACGGTGCTGGAGTCCAGGCGGCCGACGCCCGAGGTGTTCGGGGAGCGGGTGCGGCAGGAGCGCCCGACGCTGTTCTTCGGCGTCCCGAGCTTCTACGCGGCGCTGCTCGCCTCTGACCTGCCGGACGACACCTTCGCCTCGGTCCGGCTGGCCACGTCGGCGGGCGAGCCGCTGCCGGCCGGTCTCCAGGAGCGGTTCTCCGAGCGCTTCGGGGTGGAGATCATCGACGGTATCGGCTCCACCGAGGCGCTGCACGTCTTCCTGTCCAACCGCCCGGGCGAGGTCCGCCCGGGCACCACCGGCCGTCCCGTGCCGGGGTACGACATCGAGCTGCGCGACGCGGCGGGGATGCCCGTACCCGACCACACGCCTGCGTCGCTGTACGTGCGCGGGCAGTCCATCGCCGAGGGCTACTGGCGCCGGACCGACGCCGGCCGCACCGTCTTCCAGGGCGAGTGGCTCAACACCGGTGATGTCTACGCCCGTTCCGAGGACGGCTACTACACCTGTCTCGGCCGCAGCGACGACATGCTCAAGGCCGGCGGCATATGGATCTCCCCGGCGGAGATCGAAAGCCGCCTGCTGGAACACCCCGCCGTCGACGAGACAGCCGTCGTCGCCCTCACCGACGCCTCCGGCCTGGACAAGCCGGTCGCCTGCGTCGTCACCGGCGCCCCGGTCACCTCCGACGAGTTGATCCAGTGGTGTCGCAACGGTCTGGCGTCCTTCAAGCGCCCCCGAGCGGTGATCTTCATGGAAGAACTGCCGAAGACGTCCACCGGCAAACTCCAGCGGATCAAGATCCGCCAGCTCGTGGCGAACCTCAACGTCCACCTGACAGCCGCCCCTTCCCCCGCTCCCACCTCTGCCTCAGGAGGCCACACATGACTGCCATCCAAGTCGACCTGCTGATCGTCGGTGCGGGACCGGTCGGTTTGTTCGGCGCCTATTACGCCGGAGTTCGCGGGCTGTCGGTGGCCGTGGTCGACTCGCTGAGCCAGGTCGGCGGCCAGGTGAGCGCGATGTACCCGGAGAAGCAGATCTTCGACATCGCCGGCTTCCCCGCGATCTCCGGCCGTCAGCTGATCAGCAATCTGGCCGAGCAGGCCGCGCCGTACGAGCCGGTCTACCTGCTCGGGCAGGAGGCGCGGCAGCTGGAGCGGGTCGCCCGCGACGGGCAGCCCGACCTGCTGGTGGTCAAGACCAGTTCCGGCCAAGAGGTCACGGCCGGCGCAGTCGTGATCACCGGCGGCATCGGCACCTTCACCCCACGCCCGCTGCCGGCCGGCGAGGACTTCCTCGGCAAGGGACTTGAGTACTTCGTGCCCTCGTCGTCGGAGTACACGGGCAAGGACGTGGTCATCGTCGGCGGCGGCGACAGCGCCGTGGACTGGGCGCTGATGCTCCAGCCGATCGCCGCGAGTACCACGCTGATCCACCGCCGCGACGCCTTCCGCGCGCACCACGCGTCGGTCGAGCAGCTCAAGGCCTCACCGGTGAAGATCATCACCAACGCCCAGGTAACGCAGACCACCGGCGACGCGCAGCTCGAAGCGATCGAGATCAAGGTGACCGGCGAGAGCACCAACCAGACACTCAAGTGCCACAAGCTGGTCGCGGCGCTGGGCTTCACCGCCAACCTGGGCCCGCTGCGGGAGTGGGGCGTCGAGCTGCACGACAACCGGCACCTGGTCGTCGACTCGGCGATGCGCACCAACGTCTCGGGCGTCTTCGCGGCCGGCGACATCACCCACTACGACGGGAAGGTCCGGCTCATCGCGGTCGGATTCGGTGAAGTGGCCACCGCGGTCAACAACGCTGCGGTGCACATCAACCCCGACGCGCAGCTCTTCCCCGGGCACTCCACGGACAACCAGGCTCCGCTTCCCCTCTCCGTGTGATCCGCGCTCTCGTAACCATCCGCATCCAGTTGGGAGGCAGGCAGCATGCCGTACGTCATCGCCGCACCGTGCATCGACGTCATGGACAAGTCGTGCATCGAGGAATGTCCAGTCGACTGCATCTACGAGGGAGAACGCAAGCTCTACATCAACCCGAAGGAGTGCATCGACTGCGGTGCCTGCGAACCGGTGTGCCCGGTGGAGGCGATCTCCCAGGACCGCCGCGCCCCGGACCCCGAGTTCGTCGAGGACAACCGTCGTTTCTTCACCGAGCTGCTGCCGGGGCGTGATGCCCCGGTGGGTACACCTGGTGGCTCCAACAAGACCGGCCCCATCGGCGTGGACACCCCGCTGGTGGCCTCGCATTGACCGCCGGCCGGCCCGCCGTCGGGTGGTCCGTAACCGAAGAACGTGCCCTTGAGCGCCCCTGTGGCCGGCCGCGAACGCGCGGTACGGCTTGTCAGGGGCGCTCCGGCATGTCCGGGCGCGCGCCGGCCCGAAGACTCGAACAGCACTCGGACTTCGTGCGCCGTCATACTTCTTCGGCCGATCCCTATAACCTACATAGCTAGACACTGGATATCTCTAAGCGTAGAGTGTTGTTATGAGCGAACAGCCGGTCGAGCACGATTTCGATGGTTACGACATCTTCTCGTCGGACTTCAAAGATGACCCGCACGCCGTCTGGGCGGCCATGCGAGCGGGCGGCTGCCCCATGGCCTACTCGGACAAGTGGGGCACCTCGTGGATGCCGATCTCGTATGACGACATCCGGAACGTCGCGCGCGATGGTGCCCGGTTCACTTCGAAGGCCGTCGAGGTTGCCGGTCCGCTGGAGTCGGCCGGCGGTCTGTACCTGCCTCCGCTGACGTCCGACCCGCCGGAGCACAAGCCGCACCGGGACATCCTGATGCCCTACTTCCTGCCCGCCCGGATCGCGGAGTTCGAGCCGTTCATCCGTGAGAAGGCCAGGACCCTGGCGGAAGAGCTCGCCGCCCGCGGCAGCGGCGACGTGGTGAACGACTTCGCCCAGCACCTGACGATCGCCGTGCTCACCAAGATGCTCGGTGTTCCTCCCGGCGAGCAGTTCACCGACTGGATGATCCGGATGATCCGGCTCGGTCCGAAGGACCAGAAGGTCCGTGCGCAGGTGATCGAGGAGATCCTCAACTACCTCGGCGGCCTGCTGGACGAGCGAGAGGTCGAGCCCCGCGACGACCTCATCAGCTACCTGGCCCAGGCCGAGCTTGACGGCGAGCCGCTGACCCGCAAGCACAAGATCGGTGCCGCCTTCCTGGTGCTGATCGCGGGCGCGGACACCACTTGGAGCGCGATCAGCGCCGCCCTGTGGCACCTGGCCGCCAACGACGAGGACCGCAGGCGTCTGGTCGCTGACCCGAGCCTGCTGGACACCGCCACCGAGGAGTTCCTGCGCGTCTACGCTCCGGTGAGCGTCGCGCGGATCGCCAAGGAGGACATCAAGCTGCACGGCCGCAGCATCGCCGTCGGCGAGCGTGTACTGCTGGCCTTCGGCGCGGCCAACCGCGACCCCGAGGTCTTCGAGGACCCCGACGAGATCAGGATCGACCGGGCACGCAACCGCCACCTCACCTTCGGGTCCGGCGGCCACCGCTGCCTCGGCTCCAACCTCGCCCGGCTGGAGCTGCGCGTCACCCTGGAAGAGTGGCTGCGAGTCATGCCCGACTTCCGCCTCACCGACCCGGCGGGCGTCACCTGGAGCGGCGGCCAGACCCGCGGGCCGGAGCGAGTGGACTTCGAGGTGGCACGGTGAGCGACAGCACGGTGAACGGCACCCCCGCCGGCGGTCAGACCGAGCCGCCCGCCCCGCTGCGCGGGGTCCGCGTGATCGAACTCGCCCACTGGATGGCCGGTCCCGCCGCCGGCGGTGTGCTCGCGGACTGGGGTGCCGACGTCATCAAGGTGGAGCCGCACGGCGGCGAACCCATGCGGCACATCTGGGGCTCGATGGGCGCTAACCCGGACGCGCCGAACGGCGCCTTCACCTCGGCCAACCGCGGCAAGAGGTCCGTCGAACTCGACATCCGCCGACCGGACGGCCGGGAGACGCTGGCCCGCCTGCTGGCCGGCGCGGACGTGCTGGTGACCAATCTGCGCCCGTCCGCCTTGCGGCGGCTGGGCCTGTCGCCCGAGGAAGTGGGCGAGCAGTACCCCCGTCTGGTGTACTGCTCGCTCACCGCCTACGGCTGGACCGGAGACGACGAGGAGCGGGCCGGCTACGACCTCGCGTCGTTCTTCGGCCGTACCGGTATCTCGCACGAACTGACCACCCAAGGGGAGCCTCCCGCGCCCCTGATGCAGGGAATTGGCGACACCTTCACTGCCATGACCGGCGTCGCCGGCATCCTCGCCGCGCTCCACGAGCGCGAGCAGACCGGCCGCGGCCGGATGGTCGGGGTGTCCCTGCTGCGTACCGGCATGTGGGCACTGGCCGGCGAACTCGGCGTGCAGGCCATGGGCGGCAGGCCCAGGCCGCCGTACCCGCGGGACAACTGCCCCACCCCCATGTACAACTCCTACCGCACCGCCGACGACCGGTGGTTCTTCCTGGTCGGGGTCCAGGCGGGACGCCAGCTGCCGAAGGTGCTCGCCGCCATCGGGCGCACCGACCTGCTCCAGGACGAGCGGTTCGCCAAGCCGCGCGATCTCACCAAGAACCGGCGGGAGTTCATCCCCATCCTCGACGAGGCCTTCGGCGGCCACCCGCTGGAGTACTGGGCCGAGGTCTTCGACAAGCACGACGTGTTCTGGGCTCCGGTGCAGACTCCCGAAGAGGTGGTGAGGGACCCGCAGGCCCGTGCCACCGGGGCGTGGGTGGAGATCGCCAACGCCGGGGTGGAGTCGGTCGATTCCCCGATCACCTACGACCAGGTGCAGCGCAGCGTGGTCGCCGGGCCGCCGCGGGCAGGCCAGCACACCAGGGAGGTACTGGCCGAACTCGGGTACACGGAGAAGGAAATCGCGAGTCTGGCGACACCTCCGCCCCCTCGTGAGGCACAGTGAGGACTTCCCCGACGTGCAGTTCCTCTTGGCTCGAACTGCCGAGGCTCGCCACCGAGTGGATCTTCGGCACCGACTGGCCCTGCGCGTCCCGCAATGTGACCGCCCTTCGCGAGCTGGGCCTGCCCGCCGACACCGCACGTGCCGTGCTGTCCGGCAACGCCGCCAAGACCTTCCCCGGACTCGGGGTGTGAGGGACTGATGACGATGACCGCTGTGTACATGGTCGACGCCTGCCGTACTCCTATGGGCAAGGCCAAAGGCCAACTGGCCAGTGTGCGACCGGACGATCTGACCGCGGTGGTAATGCGCGCGCTGCTGGCGCGTACGCCCTCCCTGGACCCGTCGCGGATCGACGACGTCTACTGGGGTGCGGCCAACCAGGCGGGCGAGGACAACCGCAATGTCGCCAGGATGGGCGTGCTGCTGGCCGGCCTGCCGGTCGAGGTGCCCGGCGCGACCGTCAACCGGCTGTGTGCCTCCGGCCTTGAGGCCGTCTCCGGCGCCGCCCGGGCCATCGCGGCCGGCGAGGCGGACCTCTGCCTCGCCGGCGGCACCGAGTCCATGACGCGCGCGCCCTTCGTGCTGCCGCGCCCCGACTCCGGCTACCCGCGCTCGATGGAGCTGGCCGACACCCGGCTCGGCTGGCGGCTGGTCAACCCGCAGATGCAGAAGGACCATCCGCCGATCTCCCTCGGCGAGACCGCCGAGAACGTCGCCGACCGCTACGGCATCGGCCGCGAGCGCCAGGACGCGTTCGCCCTCACCAGCCACCAGCGCGCCACCGCCGCGGCGGCGGCCGGCCGCTTCACCACCGAGGTCGTGCCCGTCGCGATCAAGAACGGCAAGGCCACCGCGGACGAGGGTCCGGACGCGTCGGTCACCCTGGAGGCGCTGGGCACGCGCAAGCCGGCGTTCCGCCGCGAGGGCACCGTTACAGGCGGCAACTCCTCGCCGCTGTCGGACGGCGCGGCCGGCCTGCTGCTGGCCTCCGAGCGGGGCTTGGCGGCCGTCGGCGTCGAGCCGCTGGCGCGTTACGTCGGCACCGCCGCGGCCGGTGTGCACCCCGACTTCATGGGCATCGGGCCGGTGCCCGCCACGCGCAAGCTGATGGCCCGGATCGGCTGGTCGGTGGACGACCTGGACCTGGTGGAGCTGAACGAGGCCTTCGCCGCCCAGTCGCTCGCGGTGGTCGACGAACTCAAGCTCGACCCCGAGCGGGTCAACGTCAACGGGGGCGCCATCGCGCTCGGACATCCGCTGGGATGCTCCGGAGCGCGGCTGGCGGGGACGCTCGCCCACGAGATGCGCCGGAAGGGCGTCAGGCGCGGGCTGGTAAGCCTGTGCGTCGGAGTGGGCCAGGGTCTGTCGATGGCCTTGGAGGCAGCATGAGCAAGCAGATCGGCGTCATCGGCGCCGGAACGATGGGATTGGGCATCGCCTACGTCTTCGCGGTCGCGGGATACGCGACCACACTGGTCGAGCCGCGCGAGGACCAGGCGCGGCTCGCCCTGGAGACCATCAGGAAGCAGGCCGAGAAGGCCGAACAGCGCGGCAAACTGCCCGCCGGGGGCGCCA
Organism: Streptomyces humicola; assembly: GCF_024436035.1. Classification (GTDB taxonomy): domain Bacteria; phylum Actinomycetota; class Actinomycetes; order Streptomycetales; family Streptomycetaceae; genus Streptantibioticus_B; species Streptantibioticus_B humicola. Next base: position 70,633 of record NZ_JANFNG010000005.1, on the reverse strand, counting down.
AGGCCCTGGTGGACAACGTGGTGTACGCGCCCGACGTCGCCCAGCTCGGCGAGGGGCTCGACCTGATCGTGGAGGCCGTGCCGGAGCGCGTCGAGCTCAAACGCGCGGTGCTCGCCTCCGCCGAGGAGACGAACCCGGTGCTGCTGGCGAGCAACACCAGCGGCCTGAGCATCGACACCCTCGCGGCGTCGCTGCGCCGCCCCGAGTGCTTCCTCGGCCTGCACTTCTTCAATCCGGTCTGGTCGATGCCGCTGTTGGAGATCGTCCGCGGCGCGGCGACCAGCGAGGTGGCGCTTGCGCAGGCCCGTACCGCCGCTGAGGAGATCGGCAAGGAGACCATCGTGGTCCGCGACGCCCCGGGTTTCGCCACCAGTCGGCTCGGTGTGGCGATCGGCCTTGAGGCGATGCGGATGCTGGAGGACGGCGTGGCCGCCGCCGAGGACATCGACCGCGCGATGGAGCTGGGCTACCGCCACCCGATGGGTCCGCTACGGCTGACCGACCTGGTCGGTCTCGACGTACGCCTCGACATCGCCCAGCACCTGACGAAGAGCTTCGGCCCGCGCTTCGAACCGCCGCAGATCCTGGTGGACAAGGTCGCCGCGGGTGAACTCGGCCGCAAGAGCGGCAAGGGCTTCTACGACTGGAGCAACGGGTGACCGCCGCGGAGGAGAAGAAGCTGAAGACCCTGCGGATCGAGCGCCGCGACGACCGCACCGTGGTGATGCTGGACCGGCCCGCCGAGCGCAACGCCATCGACGCCACCATGGTCGAAGAACTGCACGGCGTGTGTGCGGAGTTGGAGTGCGAGCCGAGCGTGCTGCTGCTCACCGGCGGCACCGACGGCGTGTTCGCTGGCGGCGCCGACATAGCCCAACTGCGCGAACGGCGGCGCAAGGACGCGCTCGCCGGCATCAACCTGCGGCTGTTCGAGCGCATCCGGGCGCTGCCGATGCCCACGGTGGCGGCGGTGGACGGCCACGCGCTCGGCGGTGGAGCGGAGCTGTCGTACGCCTGCGACATCCGGCTGGCCACGCCCCGGGCCCGATTCGGCCAGCCCGAGCCGCAGTTGGGCATCCTGGCCGGCGCCGGGGCGGCCTACCGCCTGGTGCGCCTGCTGGGGGAGAGCGTCGCCAAGCAAGTGCTGCTGGCCGGCCGGACCCTGGACGCGCAGCGCGCTCTGGACCTGGGCCTGGTCATCGACGTGGTGCCGCCGGACGAACTGCTGGCCGCCGCGCACGCGACCGTGGACCGTATGCTTCGCGGCTCGGCTGTCGCGCTGCGGCTGACCAAGCTGGCCGTGGACGCCCCCGAGGCGGCGCACCCGCAGCTCGATCTGGTCGCGCAGGCGGTGCTCTTCGAGGATGAGGAGAAGTTCGCCCGCATGGACGCTTTCCTCAACCGCGGTTCACGCGGCGGCCGCTGAGTCGGCGCACGGCGGGAGTCGGCGCCTTGGTGACCGGCCCCCACGCGGCCGGCCGACGCGTCGGGTAAGGCTACGGGTACGGGTGCGGAGGTCAGACCGCGCTGTGTTCTTCCATCAGCCGGTCCCACCGCTGCTGCGCGTGCTCGTGCCAGTCGCCGTGCATGCGGTGGAAGAGGTCGGCGGCCTGGACGCCGCTCCAGCGCTCCGGCAGCAGCATGCGCGGCAGTTGGGGGTCGAGGAAGGGGAAGCGGCGCCACTCGTGGACCAGCCGGGTCTGCGCCTGGAAGACTGTGTTCCCCTCGACCGGGTGCGCGCCGGTGAACTCGTCGATGAACGCCTCGTACCGCGCCTCGACGTCGCGCAGGTCCCAGGCGCGGGAGACCATCGTCTCCTCACTGCCCACCGCACCATAGTTGGCGGTGAACGACATGGCGTCCGCGGAGAGTCCGAGCTCCTTGAGCACGGTCAGCGCCTCGGCCTCGTGGCGGGTGTCGGGCGAGATCCACACCCCGGTCTCGGGGGTGCCGAAGCCGGCCCAGGCGAGCTGGGTGCGCAGCCGGTGGCGTAGTTCGCGCTTGGCCTCGGGCACGGAGACGAGTATCACCAGCCAGGTGCCGTCCCACTGCCGCTCGTTGTTGCCGAAGCTGTAGATGCGCTCGGCGCCCTCGGTCAGCAGCCTGCGGCCGGGCGGGGTGAGCGCCCAGCGCACCCGCCGCCCCACCCGCTCGGAGGTCAGCCAGCCCTCAGCGGCGGTGCGGGCAAGCGCCTGACGAGCCGATTTCTCCTCGATCTCGAACATCCCGAGCGCTTCGACCAGCGCCGAGGTCCACACCGGGCGGTCGCGCGGCAGGACGTACTCACCGAGGATGGTCGCCAGCAGCGACCGCGCGCTGGTGTGGCCGACCTCGCGCCGTCTGCTGACCTTCGGCCGGGCCTCGTCCGCCGGGCGTGCGGCCCGCGGCTTGCGTTCGCCCGCGCTCTGTCCCTCCGCATCCAGCACCATCGTCCGTCACATCCTTCACCGTGGATCGCGGGACACCGCAGGTGCCGCGCGGTTTTCAGGCTACTGGCCGCCCCGGCGGGGACGCCCACCCTCATCGTCAATATACTTGTTTTTTGCGTAGCGACTGAATAATGTCAATAATAAGTTGGTCGCCGTCCGAACGAACGGGGAACCCATCGATGCCGATCTACGCACTCGGCCCTGACGAGCCGCAGATCCACCCCAGCTGCTTCGTCCACCCCGACGCCGTCGTGATCGGCCGTGTGTCGATCGGTGAAGAGGCCACCATCTGGCCCGGCGCCGTCCTGCGTGGCGACCACGGCGGGCGCATCGAGGTCGGGGCCCGCACCTCAATCCAGGACGGCACCGTGCTGCACACCACCGAGCAGTGGCCGACCGTGATCGGCCCGGAGTGCGTGGTGGGGCACAACGCCCACCTGGAGGGCTGCACCGTCGAGAGCCGCTGCCTGATCGGCTCCGGTTCCATCACGCTCAACCGGGCCGTGGTCCGCACCGGAGCGGTGGTGGGCGCGGCCGCGCTGGTGCCCGAGGACTTCGAGGTGCCCGCGCGCACGACGGCGGTCGGTGTTCCCGTACACCTGCGCAAGACCGGTCTCGACCCCTCCTGGATGGACTTCGCCGTGCAGAGCTATGTCGACGCCGGCAACCACTACCGGGGCGCGCTGCGCCGGTTCGACCGCTGAACCCCGTGACTCCTGATGGAAGGTGACCCGCTCGTGGCGGCGAAATTGCAAAGCTATGTCAACGGTGACTGGTACACCGGCCCCGACGAGGGCCGGGCGATACTCGACGCGGCGACGGGCGAAGAAGTGGCCCGTATCTCCACGCAGGGCGTCGACGCCGAGTCCGCGCTGCGGTACGCGCGTGAGGTCGGCGGTCCCGCCCTGCGCGCGCTCTCCTTCCACCGGCGGGCCGGGCTGCTCAAGGCCCTCGGCAAGCATCTGACGCGGTATACCGCCGAGTTCAACGAACTGTCGACCCGCACCGGCGCCACCGCCCGCGACTCGGCCTTCGACGTCGACGGCGGCATCGCTGTCCTCTTCGTCTACGGCAGCAAGGGCGCCAAGGAGCTGCCCGACGGATTCGTACTGCCCGACGGCGACTTCGAACCAGTCGGCAAGGCCGGCACCTTCGGCGTGCGGCACGTGCACGTCCCCCGGCACGGCGCCTCCGTCTCGATCAACGCCTTCAACTTCCCCGTGTGGGGCATGCTGGAGAAGCTCGCCCCCGCCGTGCTCGCCGGTGTCCCGTCGGTGATCAAGCCCGCGAGCCAGACCGCGTACCTGGCCGAACTGGTCTTCCGCCGCATCATCGAGTCGGACATCCTGCCGCCCGGCGCAGTCCAGTTGGTCTGCGGCCGGCCCGACGGGCTGCTCGACGCGCTCACCGGCCAGGACTCGCTGAGCATCACCGGCTCAGCGAACACCGCACAGACGCTGCGGTCGCATCCGGTGATCACCGGCCGCGCCGTGCGGTTCAATGCTGAGGCGGACTCGCTGAACTTCTCCGTGCTCGGGCCGGACGCGGTCCCCGGCACCCCCGAGTTCGACCTGTTCACCAAGGCGCTCGTCACCGAGATGACCGTCAAGGCCGGGCAGAAGTGCACCGCGATCCGGCGGGCGTTCGTACCCAGCGCGCTGATCGACGAGGTCGCCGAGGCGGTCTCCGCCCGGCTCGCCGAGGTGAAGGTCGGCAATCCGGCCGACCCCTCGGTCACCATGGGCGCTCTCGCCAGCCTCGGCCAGCGCGCCGAGGTCCTCCAGTCCGTCAAGGCCCTCACCCGGGCCGCCAAGATCGTCCACGGCGACCCCGAACACTTCGAGCTGGTCGACGCCGACCGCGAGCGCGGCGCCTTCCTGCCGCCGCTGCTGCTGCGCTGCGACGAGCCGGGCCGCGCCGAGCCGCACGAGGTGGAGGCGTTCGGCCCGGTCAGCACCCTGCTGCCGTACGACGGGGCCGCCCAGGCCGTCGAGCTGGCCGCCCGCGGCGAGGGCAGCCTGGTCGGCTCGATCGTCACCCACGACCCGGACTTCGCCCGCGACGTCGTCCTCGGCGCGGCCCCCTGGCACGGGCGGCTGCTCGTCCTGGACCGGGAGGACGCCAAGGAGTCCACCGGACACGGGTCGCCCCTGCCGCACACCACGCACGGCGGCCCCGGCCGGGCCGGCGGCGGCGAGGAACTCGGCGGCATCCGCGGCGTCCTGCACCACATGCAGCGCACCGCCGTACAGGGCTCCCCGGCGCTGCTCGTCGGCGCGCTCACCGACGTCCCCGCGGCCCCCGAGGCGCAGTTGTGACCCGGCTCGGCCCCGACCTGGAAGTCCCCCCGATCGGACTGGGCGCGATGGTCCTGTCGGGGGTGTACGGGCGGATCGCCGAGCAGCAGGCCGAGGAAGTGATCCGCGCCGCGCTCGACGGGGGAGCCGGCTTCATCGACACCTCCGACGCCTACGGCCGCCGCCCCGGCGAGAACGAGGAACTGATCGGCCGGACCGTGGCCGGCCGGCGCGACGAGGTCGTCATCGCAACAAAGTTCGGCTACGTCGGCCCCGACCAGGGCCGGCCGGTCGACGCCGGCTACCGCATGCGGCTGTTCGTGGACGGCAGCCCCGCCCACGCGGCCGAGGCCATCAACGCGAGCCTGCGCCGCCTCGGCACCGACCACGTGGACCTGTGGTACCTGCACTTCCCCGACCCCGAGGTGCCGGTCGAGGAGACCGTCGGCGCCATGGCCGAGCAGGTCGCCGCGGGCAAGGTCCGGCACATCGGGCTGTCCAACGTGGACGCGGCGCAGTTGCGCAAGGCCGCGGCCGTCCACCCGGTGGCCGCCGTGCAGTTCGAGTACTCGCTCTTCAGCCGGCAGGCCGAGGCGGCGCTCGTCCCGGCCTGCGACGAGCTGGGCGTCGGCTTCGTCGCCTGGGGGCCGCTGGGCAGCGGCTTCCTCGCCGACCCCCGCTACCTGGACGGCTCCGCGGAGGTGGCCGAGGTGCCGCGCGGCGACCTGCGCTCGCGCTACCCGCGGTTCTCCGCGCAGACCCTGGCGGTGAACCGGGACCGGTTCGCGCCGCTGCGCGACATCGCCCGCGACAAGGGCTGCACCCCCGGTCAGCTCGCGCTGGCCTGGCTGCTGGCCCGGGGCGCGGTGCCGATCCCTGGCACACGCAACCCCGCGCACTTGACGGAGAACCTGGCGGCCGCCGAGGTGCGGCTGTCGGCGGAGGAGACCGCCGAGCTGGACCTGCGTTTCCCGGCGGACACCGCCGCAGGGGCGACCTTCCTGCCCGGCTGACAGCCCGGAACACCTCTGGAACGCTTGCAGCACTGCACGGGGCGGGTCTGCGCGCCGGATCCGTCCCGTCGCGCGTCCGGGGGGCTTCGGAGATAGATGTCGCGCACATCTATAGTTCTGGTTCCGGAAGTTGTAGAGTGTGGGACGGTCTGCGCTACTGCCGCGCTGTACGAGGATTGAGAGAGCCATATGGAGATCGAGTTCGACGATCCGGGCGGCGACTGGACGCGTCCAGGGGTCTTCGAGGTCTCCGCGGGCGTCTACCGCATCCCCTTGCCGCTGCCCTCCGACGGCCTGCGCGCCGTCAACGTGTACGCGCTGCGCACCTGCACCGGCCTCGTCGTCGTCGACTCCGGCTGGGCACTGGCCGAGGCGCGCGAGGCGCTGAAGAAGGCGCTGGGCGCCCTGGACTGCGGCTTCGGCGACGTAGACCGCTATCTGATCACACACGTGCACCGGGACCACTACACGATGGCCGTGCTGCTCCGCCGCGAATTCGGCTCCCGGATCCTGCTGGGCCGCGGCGAGGAAGCGAGCCTGCGGCACGCCCTGGACGCGAATGCCGACCCCTGGGGCGGGCTGCGCCGCCAGTTGCGCCGTGCCGGCGCCGACGACCTCAGCGGTCGCCTGACCGAGGAACTCCCGCCCAGCCACGTGATCACCGACTGGGAGTCGCCGGACGAGTGGCTGGACGCGCCGGTCTCGGTGAAGGTGGGGGACCGGGCGCTCCAGGCGATCGCCACCCCCGGGCACACCCAGGGCCACGTCGTCTTCCTCGACAGCGAGCGCGGCGACCTCTACGCCGGCGACCACGTGCTGCCGCACATCACGCCATCGATCGGCTTCGAGCAGGCCCCCGCGGCCTCCCCGCTGCGCGACTACCTCCGCTCGCTGCGGGCCGTCCGCGTCCTGCCCGACCAGCGGTTCCTGCCCGCGCACGGACCCGTCTCGCCCAGCACCCACCGGCGGATCGACCAGCTCCTGGACCACCACGGCCACCGCTTGGACGAGATCGCCGCCGCGGTGGAGACCGGCTGCGACACCGCCCGGCTGGTCGCTGGACGGCTCGGCTGGACCAAGAGGAACCGCCGGATCGAGGACCTCGACCTGTTCAATCAGTGCCTCGCGGTCACCGAGACCCTCGCCCACCTCGACGTCCTGGTCGAACAGGGCCGGCTGACCCGTACTGCCGACGGCACCGCCGAGGCCAGCCACTACGTGACCGCGTGATCAAAGGCCCGCGGGTCGGCGGCCGCCAAGCTCGCCTGGATCGCCGTTACCGACCGCCGGTTCGCGCCGGTGGTGGAAGTGTGGCAGCGGGAGACGTGCGGCCGACCCCCGAGCGCACCAACGCGTTCGGCCGCGCGATCGCCCTCAGCCACCCGCTGGGCGCCACCGGTGCCCGCCTGATGAGGACCCTGGTCCACCAGCTCCGCCCGACAGGCGGGTGCTACGGGCTGCAGATCTCACGCCGCCGTGGGGTTGAGAGTGTTCACGCCCCGGGAGCATTCTGGGCCGTCGGAGGTAATGTCAGGTGATGCGATTCCCGTGAACGCGATGGGATGAGTGTGCCGAGGGTGATGGGCTCACCGAGGGCCCGGTGAGCGACGACGAGCGCCCGAACACGGCGCCGGATGAAACCGCTGCGGTAGACGCGGGGGTGTCGTTACGGCCTGCAGCATGGAGGCCCGTCGACTTCGGCCGCGAAGACGGTGACATCGTTGGGCGCCCCGCAACCCGGCTGCTGGGGCTGGGGGAGTGGGCGTTCACCACCGAGCTGGCGGTCAGCGAGCTGGTCACCAACGGCATCCGCTACGGCGCCAGCCCCATCCGGCTGCGCCTGATCCGGGATGACGAATGCCTGATCTGCGAGGTCTCCGACGCCAGCAGCACCGCCCCGCACCTGCGCCGGGCCCGCGTCTTCGACGAGGGCGGCCGTGGCCTGCTCCTGGTCGCCCAGCTCACCGACCGCTGGGGCGCCCGTCATACCCCGACGGGAAGATCATTTGGGCGGAACAGTCTCTGACCGCCCTCAGATCATGACGGCTCCTGCCTGCGGCTTCTCGGACGGATCGCGTGGGACAGCGCCGGTCCGCCGGCCCTTCGTGCAGGTAGCGGTCGAGGCCGCTGAGAGTGAGGGTGGTGCCGCGGCAGAACGACAACCGGGCCCGCGCGAAGGCCCGCCGGTCCCATGCCGTCCCGGCGAGCGCGGAGCCGATGCGTCTCTGCTCCGACTGCCTGCGCCGCGAGTACGGCGCGCCGTCCGCTCGCACGCCGGCCAGTCGGCCCCTGGCCCTGCCTATGGAGGTAAGGCAGGCGTCGACCACATACACAGCCGTCATCGGTTCTCTCACACCCCAAGTCCAGGGAAGATCTTGGCGGCGTTGCCGGACAGCACGGCGCGCACGGTGTCGGCGGGCAGGCCCAGTTCGCGAAGGGCGGCCACATTGCGGGAGGCCCCTGGCACTCCGGGCCAGTCGGTCCCGAAGATCCACTTGGTGGCGAGCCTCGGCAGGTCGAACCGGGAGAAGTACTCAGGCAGCTTCCTAGGGGGCAGCCCGGCGAGGTCCAGCCACACGTTCGGCCTCCCCAGGGCCAGGAACGCCGCGCTGTCGTACCACCAGCCCCGCCCACCGTGAGCGAAGACGAACTGCACGTCGGGGAAGTCCTCGATGACGTCCGCCAGGAGCTCGGGGGCGCCGTAGGCGGTCCGCGCTCCCGGGAAGCTGGAGGTGCCGGAGTGCACGATGACAGGGACGCCGCGTTCGGCGCACAGCGCGTATGCCGCGTAGAGCTCTCCGGCGGCCGGTGAGAAGGCGCCGTGCACTGGGTGCAGCTTGAGCGCCACCGCCCCGAGGTCCAGTTGCCGCTCGATCTCGGCGGTGATGGGATAGTGCAGATGCGGGTTGGCGCTCGCCACCGGACGGAACCGCACCGGGTTGTACTCGATGATCGGCAGCAGGTCGTCGAACGACTGAATGCCGGTGGCTCGCGGACTGTACTCGCAGAACAGCAGTGCCCGGTCGACGCCTTCGGCGGCGAGCAGAGCGTCCAGACGCTCGGGTACAGGGTCGCCACTGTCGTCGTAAGCGTCACGCCACGGATGGCGGCCGGAGAACTTGTCGGCCCACTCCAGCCAGGAGCTTTTGAGCGTGGGCAGACGCGGGGCGTGCACGTGAGCGTCGACCACGATCTCGTCATCGATCATCGGACAACCTCCAGAGTCGAATCGGTCACGCCTCTGCGGCCAGCCCCCCCCCCGCGCCTTCGGTGGAGGCAGGCGGTCGTGTGCGGCAGGGCGAACTGGGGCACGGCGCGGGTACAGAGTCCTACGGCTCGTTCGACGAGTCCGGGTCGGCTGTCAGACGCCGGATCTCGGCCTCGTCGTAGCCGAGTTCGGTCAGCACTTCGCCGGTGTGCTCACCCGCCAGCGGCGGCCCGGCGACCAGTCGACGCCGCACCCGGTCGTAGGAGACCGGGGAGTCCACAGACTCGACCCCGGCGTTCTCGATCGTCACCCATGCCCCGGCGGCACGTGCCTGCGGATCGGTGACGACCTCGGCCGGCGTCTGCACCGGTGCCCAGAGCACGTCGTGCTGGTCGAAGGCTTCGGCCCAGTGTTCCAGCGGATGGGCCGCGAAGGCAGCATCCAGGATGGGAATGAACTCCCGGCGGTTCCTGGTGAGGTCTCTCGGCTTCGCGAAGCGCTCATCCTGGAGCAGGTCGGAGCGCCCGATCGCAGCGAGCACCTTCGGCAACTGGCGCTTGGCCTCGGCTCCGACGAGGAAGAACCACCGGTCGTCGGCGGTACGGTAGGAGTTGTACATGGGAGTGGGACAGTTGTCCCTGGGATACGGCGGGCGGGGCCTGCCGCCCATGGCGTGCACCGTCAACTCCCCGGCCAGCGCCCACATTCCGGTACGCAGCAGCGACACTTCTACCGTCCTTCCCTGGCCGGTGCGCTGACGTTCATGGAGCGCAGCCAGGACACCGGCGACCCCCGTCATCGCGGTGAAGGTGTCGCCAAGCCCCTGCATCAGTGCTGCCGGCGGCTCTCCTTGGGGCGTTATCTCGTGCGAGATGCCGGTACGGCCGAAGAACGACGCGAGGTCGTATCCGGCACGTTCCTCGTCAGGCCCCTCCCAGCCGTAGGCGGTGAGCGAACAGAACACCACCCGCGGGTGGTTACGAGCCACCTCTTCGGCAGACAGGCCCAGTCGCCGCAAGGCCGACGGGCGCAGATTGGTGAGCAGTACATCGGCCCGGTCGAGCAGGCGCCCGAGGACCTCTCTCCCGGGGGGTGTGCGTATGTCGAGTTCAATGGAGCGCTTACCGCGGTTGGCGGAGATGAAAGCGCCATTCGGCGCGTCCGGGTTGGCGCCCATCGAGCCCCAGATGTGCCGCATGGGTTCGCCGCCGTGCGGTTCCACCTTGATGACGTCGGCGCCCCAGTCGGCGAGCAGACCACCGGCTGCCGGACCCGCCATCCAGTGGGCGAGTTCGACCACCTGGACACCGCTCACTGGGGCGGGAGAAGGTGCGGCATCGCTCATCGGGCCACCTCGAAGTCCACGCGCCCCGGGCTGCGGGTCTGCCCACCGCTCTACACGACGCCATCGGGATCGACCAGGTGGAAGTCGGGCATCGCCCGAAGCCACTCCTCCAAGGTGACGCGCAGCTCCAAACGCATCGCGCTCGGTCGGTTGTTCGGTCACAAGAAACACACTACGCGATGAGTAACTCAGTGTCGAGGGATGTAGGTATAATGCTCTGTCAAAGTGAGGAGACGCACGCTGGTGTGGTCCCCGGCGGTTGCGGCACGCCTCGACCGCGGCCGGTCGTCGCGCGCCTGGCGCCGGGCACGCAAATCACCCTGAAGGCGAACAGCACGTCGCCGCCGGCTACGGCGTGCTCAGGGCGACTTCATGAGCGCGGGTTCAGCGCGCGGCCGCCATGGGGGTCCCCACCCCCACACGGTCGATCTTGCCGGCGCCGCCGGGCGTCCCCGCCGGCTTGTCACGGCCGGGAAGGAGCTCGGTGAAGAAGCGGCGGTTGTCCTCGACGAAGTCGTGGTACTCCTCGGCCATGCGACGGTCCTGGGTGATCGCTTCGACGGGGCGCGCGCTCACAGGCGCCGCAGTCGAATTAGTTTGGTTCCGCTCATCCGTGGACGCGCCTCTGCCGCCGGTCGCTCGGCGTCACCGCACCACTCGGCCGCTCGCCGATCAGCACGGTAGAATGCGGTGGTCAACGAATTGGGGAGCATCCTATGGGGCAACGGCGTGCGGTGCCGACCAACCCTGAGCGGGGTGGAAACGGTACTGGGCGCCCCTCGACCACGGTCGGGAGCGCGCGGTCGATGCTGCTGACCGTGCTCGGTGAGCTGGTCATGCCGAACGGGGACTCGGTGTGGACGTCGTCGCTGCTCTACGTCCTCACCCGTCTTGGCATCGAGGAGCAGACCGCGCGGCAGGCGATCGCCCGCGGTGCGTCCGCCGGCTGGATCACTGGGCACCGTTCCGGTCGCGAGGTCCAGTGGAAGCTGACCGAGGCGGGTCGGCATCTCATCGAGGCGGGCGCGAAGCGTGTTTACTCGATGAGCGAACCGGCCGGGCGCTGGGATGGAAACTGGTTGATTCTGTTGGTCACGATCCCGCAGAGCCAGCGCTCGGTGCGAAAGAAGCTCTACGGCGCGCTGAGTTGGGAAGGGTTCGGCAACCCCACACCGGGCGTGTGGCTGTCCCCGCATCCCGATCGCCGCGAAAGTGTGCAGCAAGTCATCGACGACTTCGGGCTGCGCGAATCGACGCTGGCCTTCGTGGGCAGCTCGCTGTCGATCGGTCTTACTGAAGACGAGATCGTCCAAAAGGCGTGGGATTTCGACGAAGTGACCGCCAAATACGAGCAATTGCTGATTCGCTTCAGCGGTCTGCAGCCCGAGCCGGGTGACCCTTTGCTCCTCAGCCACCTGCAGCTGGTCAGCGAGTGGCAACGGTTCCCGTTCATGGACCCGCAGCTGCCCGAGGAGCTGTTGCCGAACTGGATCGGCAGGCGGGCCGCGGTGGTCTGCACCCAGCTGCGCAACCGCTGGTACGACGACGCGCAGCGCCGGTGGCGCGAGGTCGTCAAGGAGACCTCGCCCGGCTGAGGACCGTGGCCCGCACCAGCGCGCCACGCGCAGAAGCGGCCCTCAGTGCTGCCGTACGGTCGGCTCCTTCGCTGTCACACCGGCACAGAGAGTGCAGTGCGTGAAGGGATCATCACGTGCTGTGGTGAGCGTCAGCTCCTCGACGTCCTTTCCGTCAAGCGAGGGGCAGGTAGGTGCGTGGAAATGCCTGCGCCCGGCCACCAGGGGGCCGTTTGCCCACGGCTCCGGAAGGCGTTTGCGCAGCTCAGGCGCTATTCGGGGGTTTTGAGGCCGCTCACCTTTGGCACTGAAGTTTCGCCGCTACGCGGCGGTAGCGTCGCTGGTCGGGGCGGTCTCGCCGAATGCGCAGCCCCCGTCTGCGTGCGGTCGCCCGGCTCATGGGGCTGTCCGTTCCCGAGTCGGCTCCAGCCGGACGACGATCGACTTCGAGGTGGGCGTGTTGCTGAAGTCGGCGACGCTGTCCAGCGGGACCAGGACGTTTGTCTCCGGGTAGTACGCGGCGGCGGAGCCGGGCGTGGTGGGGTAGGAGATCACCCGGAATCCGGAGGCGCGGCGTTCCACCCCGTCGAGCCAGACGCTGACCAGGTCTACTTCACTGCGGTCGGCAAGTCCCAGCTCCTCCAGGTCGGCGGGATTCACGAGCACGACGCGGCGGGCGTTGCGGATGCCGCGGTAGCGGTCGTTCATGGCGTACGGGACGGTGTTCCACTGGTCGTGCGAGCGCAGAGTCTGCAGGATCAAATGCCCCTTTGGTGCCTGCAGCATCTGGAAGGCGTTGCAGGTGAAGACGGCCTTGCCGCTGGGGGTGGGGAATACGCCCCGGTTCACCGGGTTCGGCAGCCTGAAGCCGCCGGGGCGCTTGACGCGGGCGGTGAAGTCCTCGAAGCCAGGAACGACACGGGCGATCCGGTCCCGGATGGTGTTGTAGTCCGCCTCGAACTCCTCCCAGGGGATGGCCAGCTGCTCGCCCAGGGTCAAGCGAGCCAGACGGCTGATGATGGCCACCTCGCTGAGCAGCTTGTCGGAGGCAGGCGCGAGTCGACCGCGGGAGGCGTGCACCTCGCTCATCGAATCCTCGACCGTGACGAACTGCTCGCCGCTTGCTTGGACGTCACGGTCGCTGCGGCCCAGGGTCGGAAGGATCAGTGCGGTCCGGCCGCAGACGGTGTGGGAGCGGTTGAGCTTGGTCGAGATGTGCGCGGTCAGGCGGCAGCGCCGCATGGCCTTCTCGGTGGCATCGCTGTCAGGTGTGGCCCGTACGAAGTTGCCGGCGACGCCGAGGAAGACCTTGGCGCGGCCCTTCAGCATCGCCCGGATGGAGTCCACCGAGTCCAGCCCGTGCTCGGTGGGCGGGGTGAAGCCGAACTCGCGCTCCAGCGAGTCCAGGAACGGCTTGGGCATCCGCTCCCAGATGCCCATGGTCCGGTCGCCTTGCACGTTGCTGTGGCCGCGCACTGGGCAGACGCCGGCGCCGGGCTTGCCGATGTTGCCGCGCAGCATCAGGAAGTTGACGATCTCGCGGATGGTGGGGACACCGTGCTTGTGCTGCGTCAGTCCCATCGCCCAGCACACGATGATCTTGTCGCTGTGCATGACCCGGGCGTGGACGCGTTCGATCTCCCCGCGCGTCAACCCTGTGGACGCGAGAATGTCCGGCCAGGAGATCTTGCGGGCGTGCTCGGCGAAGTCGGCGAAGCCGGTGGTGCGGGTGTCGATGAACGAGCGGTCGAGCACGGTTCCCGGCCGCTCGTCCTCGGCCTGGAGCAGCAGCAGGTTCAGCGCCTGGAAGAGGGCGAGGTCGCCGCCGGGGCGGATCTGCAGGAACTGGTCGGCGATGGCCGTGCCGCGGCCGATCACCCCGCGGGGCTTCTGGGGGTGTTTGAACCGCATCAGTCCGGCTTCGGGCAGCGGGTTCACCGCGATGATTTGTCCGCCGTTGCGCTTGGTCTCCTCGAGGGCGGAGAGCATCCGCGGGTGGTTGGTCCCCGGGTTCTGTCCGACGACGAAGATCAGGTCGGCGTCGTGGACGTCCTGCAGACTTACGCTGCCCTTGCCGATGCCCAGGGTCTCGTTGAGTGCAAAGCCGCTGGACTCGTGGCACATGTTGGAACAGTCCGGCAGGTTATTGGTGCCAAAAGCGCGGGCGAAGAGCTGCAGGAGGAAGGCGGCCTCGTTGCCCAGCCTGCCCGAAGTGTAGAAGAGGGCCTCGTTGGGGGTGTCGAGGCCGCGCAATTCGTCGGCGAGCAGACCGAGCGCCTCGTCCCAGCCAATGGACTCGTAGTGGTCCGAGCCGGAGTGCTTGATCATTGGCTCGGTGAGCCGGCCCTGCTGGTTGAGCCAGTAGTCGGACTTCTTGCCCAGCTCCGAGATCGAGTGCTGCCGGAAGAAGTCGGCGGTCACCCGGCGAGAGGTCGCCTCGTCGCTGATGTGTTTGGCACCGTTCTCGCAGTACTCGTTCTTGTGGCGTTGCCCCGGGGCGGGCTCGGGCCATGCACAGCCCGGGCAGTCGAAGCCCTTGGTCTGATTGATGTTCAGCAGCGTTAGTGCAGTCCGCCGGACCGACGTCTGGCCGAACGAGTACTGCAGGGCGTGGGTGACCGCCGGCAGTCCCGTCGCCCAGGTCTTGGGCGGGGTGACGGACAGGCGCTCGTCGCCCGGATCCTCGATAGTGCTCATCGTTCACTCTGCCTCTCGCGATTGCTTTCCCGACCGCGCCGATACCTGGCCTGCTGATACGGAGGGCCGGGCGTCCGTATCGCGAGGCGTGCCCTTGAGCAGAGCACTCCCTCTGCCTGAGAACTCTCTTGCGCCCGTCGTGGGAGCAGCCCTTGGCCACCGTCCAGGTGGAGGTGGATCTCCGTGCCTGCATGTGTTCGGTGTCCCGGCTGGGATGCAGGCAGTTCCGCTGGTGAACCCGGTGCACGCGGAGCCGATGGCGCTGCTGGTTCCCAGGCTGGAGCCGGGATAGGTCATGGCGCGGGCACTGGTGGAGGTCGCAGACCGCGCCGACGTGGCCGCCACGTTGGACCAATTTCCGGCAGAGTGACGTCGACTCGCCGGGCCCGCGGTTGTGGCCGTCGAGTCCGGGCTTGGCGATCACCACGCGGGCGCTGGGCGCCGGCGTGGCGTGAGGCTGACCGCCCGCCACACGGTGGGCGACAGTATGTCGGTCAGCACGGCCGTGAGCGCGTCCCCGGATGGGAAGGGCCCGGCCATGGGCGCCGGAGAACGGGGAATCCGGGTGGCCGGCTGGCAAACCGGGGCTATCAGCCCGGCGCCAGGTGGCACCGTGACGTCGTTGCGTCTCAGGGTCCTCGGAAGGAACGAATGGGCCGGCAGCGGGGGCCGCCGTGGCAGGTCGCAGGCAACGGCCATGGAAGGCACCTCCACAGTCGATGGGTAACGGCTCCCAGAGCGGAGGCCGATCTCATGAGTCAGAACGTGTCGTGCGGGACGTACGCGCCCCACACGTCGCGCAGGGCGTGGGAGACCTCGCCGACGGTGGCGCGCAGCCGCAGGGCCTCCCGCATCGGGAGGAGGACGTTGTTGGCGCCCTGCCCGGCGGCGCGCACCGCACCGAGAGCGCGCTGCACGGCGTCGTTGTCGCGTTCCTTGCGCAGGATTGCGAGGCGTTCGCACTGGTCGATCTCGATCTGGGGGTCGACGCGCAGTGGCTCGTAGGGCTCTTCCTCGTCGAGGACGAACTTGTTGACCCCGACCACGGTCCGTTCGTGGTGGTCGATCTCCTGCGCGATCCGGTAGGCGGAGCGCTCGATCTCGGACTTCTGGAAGCCCTGCTCGATCGCTGCCACGGCGCCGCCGCGGTCCTCGACGGCCTGGATCAGCTCCAGGGCTGCCGCCTCGAGGTCGTCAGTCATGGACTCCATGACGTAGGAGCCGGCGAAGGGGTCGACGGTCTTGGTCACGTCGGTCTCGTAGGCGATGACCTGCTGGGTGCGCAGTGCGAGCCGGGCCGCCTTCTGGGTGGGCAGGGCGATGGCCTCGTCGTAGGAGTTGGTGTGCAGGGACTGCGTCCCGCCGAGGACCGCGCCCAGGCCCTGCAAGGCGACCCGGACGAGGTTGACCTCGGGTTGCTGTGCCGTTAGCTGCACGCCGGCGGTCTGGGTGTGGAAGCGCAGCATCTGCGACTTGGGGCTGCGGGCCTTGAACTCGTCGCGCATGATCCGGGCCCAGATGCGGCGGGTGGCACGGAACTTCGCGATCTCCTCGAGCAGCGTGGTTCGGGCGACGAAGAAGAAGGACAGGCGCGGTGCGAAGTCGTCGACGTCCAGGCCCGCGGCGATCGCGGTGCGCACATATTCCTTGGCGTTGGTGAGGGCGAACGCGATCTCCTGCATAGGGCTCGCCCCAGCTTCGGCCATGTGGTACCCGGAGATGGAGATCGTGTTCCAGCGCGGGATCTCCTGGCGGCAGTAGGCGAAGATGTCACTGATCAGCCGCAGCGACTGCTGTGGCGGGTAGATGTAGGTGCCGCGGGCGATGTACTCCTTGAGCACGTCGTTCTGGATCGTGCCGGTCAGTTGGTTGCCCGCGATGCCCTGCTCGGCGGCGACCAGCTGATACAGCAGGAGCAGCGTCGACGCGGGGGCGTTGATCGTCATCGACGTGGACACCTTGTCCAGCGGCAGGCCCTTAAGCAGCGTCCGCATGTCCTCGATCGAATCGATCGCCACACCGACTTTGCCTACCTCGCCCTGGGCGACCGGCTCGTCGGAGTCGTAGCCCATCTGCGTCGGCAGGTCGAAGGCCACGCTCAGGCCGCCGGTGCCTGCGCTGACCAGCTCGTGGTAGCGCTCGTTAGACTCCTTGGCCGTGCCGAACCCGGCGTACTGCCGCATCGTCCACGACCGGCCGGTGTACATCGACGGATACACACCGCGGGTGAACGGGAACTGCCCCGGGGCACCCAGCTTGGCGTCCGCGTCGAAATCCTCCAGCGCGGAGCCGTCGTAGAGCGGCTGGATCAGCAGGCCGGACTCGCTGTGTGCATCGGAACCCATGCCGCATCTCCTCTCCGGCATCCTAGAATGGTATTCAATCTCGTAATGACGGTACTCAGTACCAACGGTGGGAGGCAAGTGGCAGCCGGAAGCTGAGACGGGAAGGATGGGCGGCCATGAGCAAGCCAGCCGCGCGGGACCGACTCGCAGACGCCGCATTTGCCCTCTTCGACGAGCGCGGATACGAGCAGACCACCATCGACGACATCGCCGAACGGGCCGGGGTGGGGCGCACCACCTTCTTCCGCCACTACCGGTCCAAAGAAGAGGTGATCTTCCCGAACCACGACCGGCTGCTCGAGCTGATCAGGCACCGGCTGGCCACCTCCAGCCACGGCACCGCCCTGGTCGCCGTCTCCGACGCGGTCCGCCTGGTGCTGCTCCACTACATCGATGAAGGCGACCTCGCACGGCGGCGGTACGCGCTCACGAGCAAGGTGGCCGCCCTCCGTGACCGTGAGATCGCCAGCGTGGCGCGCTACCAGCGGCTGTTTCGCGAGTTCATCTCGGATTGGATGGGAGATCCCACCACGGAGTCGGCCTCGCTCCGGGCTGAGCTCATGGCGGCGGCCGTGGTCGCGGCCCACAACCACGTGCTGCGCCGATGGCTCCGGGGGGAGTCCGCCGACCCGGTCGCAGAGGTGGATGAGGCTATGCGCGAGGTGCTCGACCTCTTTCCGGGACCTCGGTCCCGCCCGGGAACCGGTGACGGCGGCAGCACCGTCGTCGCGTTCCGAACCCGACAGGACCTCGACGCCTTGCTCCCCTCGCTACGACGCCTCATCGAGGAGGGGCCCGAGTAGTGACAGCTGTAGTGAGCCAGAGCCAGTAGGACTCGGCCACCCCGTGAACCGGGGCCCAGCCCCACGAAGCGCCTGGTGTCCACGTTGGTTGACGGCCCCGTCGATGAGGTGACCCACACTCACGGCAAGGGCACTTGCGGGGTTGCCGTCAGTTTCCAGCCCGCTGAGCGGAGCGCACCGTGCGAACCACCGCCACCGCAGGTTCGATCCGTGCCTCGGTGACGTCGCTGTGGGCGGTGAGCCGCAGCCGGAGATTTCTCGGATGCGGCCCGGAGTCGATCCCGTGCCGGTGGAGGTATACCGGCAGACGGGCCGACCGTTGTCCTACGGCTCCTGACGAACCGGTGGTGATGCGTTGATCTACGACCCGCTGTTTGCCAGTGCCGAGGAACTGGGCCAGCTCGTTGACATGGATGCCTACGGGCCCAGCCGCTCACCGCGCAACGAGATCCCCCTGCACCACCGCTTGCCTCTGCGCCCGATCCCCCAGCAGCCCCCGCTACTACCTGGTTCCTCCGGCCCCAGCCTCGAGGCTCAACTAGCCACCGAGGCCATCTGTCGGCGGCGGCTGAAGTCTGACCCACTTTGGGCGGTTGAATCGTGACCCAGGTGGTGTCTGCTGCGGTTGTTCAGTCGTTGTCGGTGGTGTCGTGAGGGATGCGTCCGAGTTCGCGTCCCTTCATGCGATACGAGTCGCCCTTGAAAGAGTGGACCTCAGCGTGATGGACGAGGCGGTCGATCATCGCGGCCGCGACGGTCTCGTCACCGAAGACGTCTCCCCAGCGCCCGAAGGGCTTGTTGCTGGTCACGATCACCGAGGCGCGTTCGTATCTGTTCGAGATCAGCTGGAAGAACAGGTTCGCCGCCTCGGCTTCGAAGGAGATGTAGCCCACTTCATCGATCACGATCAGCGGGTAGCGTCCAAGCACTGGCTTTGCCACTCGGGGTTCACGAAGACGAAGGCGAGCCCCGACAGGTTGGGCGTCGGAGACTGGTGGGAGCTGACGTCTATCCCTTGGAGCACATACCTCCGGCGCTGCTCACTGGTGGTCTTGGGGCGGCTCGAAGCCGCAGCGCCCGCAGTGCGCGGGCAGTGACTCGACGTGCGGGCTGGTGCAGTTGCCGTAGCCCGAGGACGGACCCTCGTGCGGTTCGGGGCAGCGGCTCATGCAGGCGCACCAGGGGTGGCCGACGATGCGGCACCACAGCCGCAGCAGGCGGATCACGGCGCCCCCCATTTCGACAAAAGACCGGCCCGAGTGCGGAGAATAGGGGCACACTCGGCTGATGGGGATTGGTAACCGTCGCTGCCGCATCTGCGGCGAGGCGGTGCTCAGCGTAGAGAAGCGGGGGAAGCCCAAGAAGGGCCGACCGTGCCACGCCGCGTGTCTGGAGATCGCGCGACTGCGCTCATCGGAGCCGAAGTCGCCGCCGACATCCTGGACGCACGGACAAGGCGGCACCATCGTTGCGGAGTAGCTGGCGGACGACGGCTCCCCGAGGCCGCGGTCCGACTCCTGGAAGCTCGGCCGCTCCCCGGGGAGCTACTACTAGACCGCGCCCTCGAAGCAGTGGCACCTCGTTGGCTGTGGTGGTCAGGCACCGACGCGACAGCCACGGATGTGGACCGCCTCTGGCAGTCGTTCCTGCGAAGATTCGACCTTGAACATACGAGCTCCACCGGCAAGTCGGCCAGCAGGAATGCTAGACGGGTGACGTCGTAGCCGGCGTCGAGGACGATCAGGATCGGCGGGGCGCCGTCCGTCCAGTGCCCGGCGGCGCGCAGGCGCTCGACCACCTCGCGTAGCTGTGCGGCGGTCACGATGGTCTCGTCGTCGCTTTGCCCGAGCCGGACCGCGTCCAGCAGCGCTGTCCAGGATGTGCGGGCCGGTTCCAGGGCGGCGACGATCGAGTACGGCCAGCCGGGGATCATCTGCGCCGTGCCCTTGCCGCGACCGTAGGTGTGACAGAACAGCCGATCCGCGCTCGTCGCCGCGTCGGGTCGTAGCCAGTTGCTGACGTCGCAGGCCAGCACGGTGCGTCCGTCGGCTGACCGTGGCAACGGCAAGCCGGCCAGCGTCCTGCGCAGCCGCGCCACATCCAGCCGCCCGTGGTTCAGCCCGCCATACAGTGCGCCGTGCCCACGGCGGTGCTCGGGCGCCAGCGATAGATCGACCAGCGTCTTGACCGGCCCGTCCGTGCATAGCACAGCGTCGGTCAGCTCGAACAGCACATCAGCACGGGCGGATAGAAAGGCGTAGAAGTCGGTCCGGAACCGGGACAACACGGTCAGGGACTCGACGTAGGCAGCATCGTCCAGCAGACTCATCCTCACGGCCTTTGTTGGGATCAATGTTGACTTCAGCGAGAAGACATGATCACGCAAAGGCCGGCCTGCTGTCTGCAGAACGGCGAAGCCTGTGGCCAACTCAACGAGCTGGCCACGGGCCGACGTTAAACGCCAAGCTGAGTTCAAAATCACAAATCAAAAATTGCGAGAGCGACCGCAGGTTACATTATGGCCAAAGCTACGGGTGGCCGCCTCAGCCCTGGAATCCACCGAGAAGGAGATATCGGGCCAGGTCGGCGCCCCGGGAACCATGAAATGCCTTGCGACCTGCGATGATGTGGTCGAGTCGGCGCAGGGCCGCCGATGGGGCGGACAACGCGCCACATCACCTGGTCGCCCAAGTACGTGCCGGGGGCCCGCTTCGATCGCCGCAAGACTGGTCGAACGA
Organism: Streptomyces humicola; assembly: GCF_024436035.1. Taxonomy (GTDB): domain Bacteria; phylum Actinomycetota; class Actinomycetes; order Streptomycetales; family Streptomycetaceae; genus Streptantibioticus_B; species Streptantibioticus_B humicola. The sequence continues at coordinate 50,184 of NZ_JANFNG010000005.1, read as the reverse complement.
CCACACCACCCCGCAGACTTATCACGCGTCACTCGAACCCCAGACCTTGACAATGAGTTAATCCTTACTTGACGATCAGTAAGTAAATATCGCGTAAGTCGTCGACGAACGCGCCCTCCACGGCGGCGTCGGCGGCTCCATGTGACTGTGGGAGTTCTCCTCTTGTACACCTCTCTACTCAGCATGCCCGCGCGCCGATCCGCCGCAGCGATCGGCGCTGCCGTCGGCCTCGCCGCGGGCGCGCTGGCCCTCACGCCGTCCGCCCAGGCGGCCTCCCCGGCCAGCTCCGGTGACGGCAGGGCCACCGCAACGGTGCTGCGCGCCAACCTCGACGCCTCCCTGCTTCAGGACAAGGCCAACGTTCCGCTGCACGCGGTGCTCGATGACGTGCACGCGCCCGCGGATGCCCACCAGAACACGCTCAACGCCAAGGTCCAGGCGCCGGTCAACGGCGGGCAGTTCAACATCCTGACCGCCGACGTCGCCGCCGCCAGCGCCACCGCCGACCAGCAGAAGACCGAGGGCTATGCGAACCTGGTCAACGCCAAGGTGGAGCTGCCCGGCCTGCCGGAGCCCGTGCTCCAGGCCAAGGTGCTGACCGCGCGGGCGACCTGCGTGGCAGGCGAGCACCCGACGGCGAATGCTTCGCTCCTCAAGCTCGTCGTGCTGGGTAAGGCGCAGGAAGTCAAGGTGGGCCAGACCATCACGGTGCCCGTTCCGGGCGTCGGCCAGGTCAGCGTCGACCTTACGACGACCAACACCACGTCCAGCACCGCCGCCGCCACCGCCCTCGGCCTGCACATCTCGGTGAACCCGCTGAAGGCAGGCATCGCGGATCTGGAGGGCAACGTCACGCTCGCCCACGCGACATGCGAAGCGCCTTCGGGCGGTGGGTCGACCGGCGGTTCGACGGGCGGTGGCTCGACCAGCGGTTCGACGGGCGGCGGCAACACCAGCGGTGGCTCGACCAGCGGCGCCTCGCAAGGCGCCAGCAGCGGGACCACCGCGGGCTCGACCGCCGGTACCGGCGAGCACCTTGCCGAGACCGGTGCCAGCTCGAACACGCCGTACATCGCAGGCGGTGCGGTTGCCCTCGTCGTCGCCGGCGGTGCCGTGGTCTACGTGACCCGCCGCCGCAGGTCGTCGGACCAGGGCTGAGCGTTCGCGCTCACCGGCCGGCCACGACGGCCGGTGAGCGCCGCCCCCCCAGCGCCGCCACCGGAAACACGGAAGGCGGGCGAAGGACTTGGCGACTGTCCGAGCCGACGATGATGGGGCCTTCCTCGCGGAAGAGCTCACCACGGCCTTGACGCACACTCCGCGGGCCGGATCGGGGGCGCTGTGCCGACGGCCCGGCCCTTCCCCGGTCGGTGACGCCCTTGCCGGAACACACCAACAGGGAGAGATCACAGATGCACTATTGCATCCTTTGCCGCAGGTATCTCAATGGTGCTTTGTGCTGCCCGGGGTGCGGCGCATACGTGCATGACATCACCTCGGCTCCCGCCCAGCCCAGTCTCGTGCCGAGAACGCTCACAGTGACGCCTGAGGGGTACTGCGCGGAGCAGCTACCCAGCACAGCGGTATCCCTCGATCGTCCTCACTCGACAGCTGCGTCCGTTGGCATTGGCACGTCCCGCCACGTGGCCGAGGACGGGTCTCAGTTGGGCCCGTTCTGCAGGGACGAACGCACCTCTCCTACCCCGCAGCGCCGTGGGGGCCGGCACCGGCAACTGACCTGGCAGAAGAGTAGACGGCTCAGGGCTCTGGTTAGTGCCACCGCCGCGCTCATAGGGGGCGGCCTGATCATCGCTGCGCAATCGACCAGCTCTTCCCACGCGCCTGTGGATGAAGCCGTCGTCCCTAAGTTGGTGGACCCGGCACCGGCGGCGATGAGCACCGCTGGCGCCGCTTCAGTGCAGTCGAACCCGGACACCACGGTACATCCTGGTGGATCGATGAGCGCACAGTACACGGCGGCGACGTACACCACCGACGGGAGGAGCCCACAACCGCACACTGCGGGTCACGCAACGCAGTCTAACCCGACCAGCGCTGTCACACCGTCGGCCACTGCACCGATCCCATCCGGAGGGACCTCGACGATGTCTCCGAGCGGCTCGCCGCCGCCCTCAGCGCAGCTGAGCCCCACATCGACAGTGGCGCCGCCAGAGCCGGGGTGCCTCCCCTTTGTATGCGCAGGGTCGGTACAAGTGACAGTGGAACTGCCGATTACCTGAGGTCGGAGTTTCAAGGTGACGAGTTCTAGGCTTCGCTGACGGGCCGTCACTGCTGGCGGTGGACCGCGGGTGTGCGGTACGCGGACGGGGCAATGGAGGGGCGGAGGATCGACGGCGCTGGCCTCCCGCGGGCCTGGTGGGCGGCGTAGCAGGCTCTCGCTTCGCTGCCTGGGGAAGCTGGCCGAGTCCCTCGACCAGGGCCCGGCCGCTCACGGCTGGGAGTGGGACCGGATGTGGACCGCTGCCTGGGTGGCCACGCTGATCGGCCGGAAGTTCCACGTCTCTTACAGCGTTTCCGGGGCCACCCGACTCATGCACCGCCTGGGCTTTACCCCGTAGATGCCCGCGCGGCGAGTGGCCGAGCGCGACGAGCAGGCCGTAACCGAGTGGAAAGAGGCGACCTGGGCGGAGGTAAAAGAGCCCGGGCGGCCTGCGGGGGCTGGATCTGCTTCGAGGACGAAGCCGGCTTCACCCGCCGACCGCCCAAAGGACGCACTTGGGACAGGCGAGGCGTTGCACCGGTGGTCACCGTCAGCGGCCGCCGCTCCGGGCGCCTGTCCGTGGTCGGGCTGATCGCCATGCGGCCCGGCTCGCGCACCCAATCCACGCCGACACCCACCGGGGGACTTGTTGACCTGCTCGGCTGCGACCCCGCCGACACCGACACCCTCGCCGTGGACGGCAAGAGCGCCCGCGGCTCCCGCCACGACGATGCTCCCGCCGCCCACCTGCTGGCCGCTCTCATCGACGCCGGGCACGTGGTCACCCGGAAACGATCTCTGAAACCGGTGCCGCGCTCTGCGTCGGATTATTTCGTTGGCGGCGCAACTTCCGGAGCGCTGGGCGATGTCCAGTGAGGACATTCAAGGAGATGAGTGGGGCGCCTACGTCACGCTGTAAACGTACGACAGGGTCGAACGTGGGATCGCCTACGGGCCGCGAGGTCCAGGGCGACGGAGTGCTCGTAGTAGTCGGTGCGCCATGAGGTGCGCTGGTGTATCGCCCTGTAGGGTTCCGTGAGTCTCGTACACTCTTTGGCCTGGCCTTTTTTCTCGCCTTCGTGATCTTCGTTAGGCGGCGTTGCGGTACTCGTGGATGAGCCCGCCGAGGACGTCGTGCCGCTGAATCCGCTGTGCTGGAAAGGGGATGACGTCGGGGTCGTCGTCAGGAGCTTGCAGTTGCAGCGCCCGGTGCGGCCGTCCGGAGTTGTAGTGCTCGGCGTACTCGGCAAGTACCTGCCGCAGGTGCTGCTCGTTGTAGATGAGTAGCTGGTCGGCGCACTCGGTTCGTGCGGTGCGTATGAACCTCTCGGCGTGGGCGTTCATTCGCGGCGTCTGCGGCGCGGTCTTCAAGATCTGGATGCCGTCCGCGGTGAAGACCGTGTCGAACGCCTGTGTTTAGCGGCTGTCGCGGTCGCGTAGCAGGTAGCGGAAGCCGGAGGCCCGGTCGCCGAGGTCGGCGAGGAGGTTGCGGGCGAGCTGGGTGGCCCAGGCCGCGGTCGGATGGGCGGTGACACCCAGGATGTGCACGGTGCGGGTGCCGACCTCCATGACTGCGAAGACGTACAGCCTGGTCAATACGACGGTATCAACGTGGAAGAAGTCGGCGGCGAGCAGGCCGGAGGCCTGGGCACGTAGGAACTTGCGCCAGGTTGGCCCTGCGTTGGGGCTTCGTCGGGGTGCCGGGCCGACGCCGGCGCTGCGCAGGATGCGGCGGATGGTTGAGGCGCCGACGCGGTGCCCGAGGCGGCGTAGCTCGGCCCTGGATTCTGGTGTAGCCCCATGTGGGGTTGTCGCGGGCCAGGCGCAGGATGAGGGCGGTGAGTTCCTCGAAGATCGGTGGGCGTCCGGTGCGCACGGGTTTCTGCTTCCACTTCCAGCGGAGCAGCGTGCGGTGCCAGGTGAGCAGGGTGCCGGGGGTGACCAGGCGGTGGCGGCGAAGGTGGGTTGGTAGGTGTCGGGCGAGGGCGGCGAGCACGGCGCGGTCCGGCCAGGTAAGGCGTGGCCGGGTGCCGAGCTGGCGGCGTAGCACCGCGTTCTCGTGGCGCAGCGAGAGCAGCTCCACCTCCTTTACCTCCTCCGATCGGGAGAGCAGCAGGAGCAGTCCGAGGAGCCGGAGGAAGATCAGGTACAGGACGCGCAACGCCATGCGATCCGAGCGTGCCATGACCGGGCGAAGTTGCATAGTGCCTGGTCAGAGGTCATGTGTGAGTTATGGCACCCTACAAGGGCGGGACGGTGCGGCGCCGGTCCGGCTCGCGTTGCCCTACCACCGCATCAACGAGGTTTCGGTGAAGGAACTCAAGCGGATCATGGGTGCTCACCCTGGCGAGAACCCGGTACATGTCGCGGTGCGCGGCCCGCAGAAGACGATCGTCTATCGACTTGAGGCGATGGTGAACGCGGCCACGATCGCCTCCGACATCAAGGGGAGTTTCGGCCCGGAGGCGTGGCAGGGCGTGGCGTAGGCAGCCCGGGCGGCCGGTGAACGTGCGGCGCGCGCCGACGGGACGATCCCGCCGGCGCGCGCATCATGCTGGGTGGGCCCTGGTCTTACTGGCCCGTGTAGTTGCTGTCCGAGCAGCCGGAGTGGCACTGCGAGCACTCAGCGGGCAGTCCCCACAGTTCGGGGTCGGGCTAGTACCCCGCGGTCCTTATCGCCTCGATGGCCCGCAGTCGGGTGTCACGCTTCGGCTCGTACGTCACGCCGGGCTCGTCCGCCGGGGCGTGGTGGATGAACCGCCCCGCAACGCGCTGGCAGAACCCGCACCTGGCTGGAGGCGCAGTTCCGCCATCAGGTGACCCTCGCCCAGCAGGAGCTGCCCGCCGCCGTCCTCGATCCGGTCGCCCGCGCGGAACTCGCCGCCTGGATCGGCCACCTCACGCTGGACCTGCCGCCATGCGCCCGAGCCCCCCAGTAGACCGTGACGGCGCCGCGCGGCCGATCCGCGGCGTGGTCTGCGACCTCGATCACACCATCACCCTGCGCAGCTCAGTCGTCGAACTCACCCCCGCCCAGGCTGGGGGTATCGCCGCATCCACGGTGAGCTGCTCGTCTTGGGGGTGAAGGTGGCCGCGTCCACCGTATGGGAGATGTTGAAGGAGGCTGGGATCGATCCGGCACCTGAGCGCGCTTCCAGCATGTGGGCGGACTTCCTGCGCTCCCAGGCCGATGCGCTGCTGGCTTGCGACTTCCTGGAGACGGTCACCCTGTCGGGGGCGCGGATCTATGTGTTCGCGGTGATCGAGCACGCCAGCCGCCGGATCCGGGTCCTGGGCGCGACCGCGCACCCGACTGCTGCCTGGGTGGCGCAGGCCGCGAAGAACGTTGTCATGGACCTCGAGGATGCGGGCTGCCGGGCGAGGTTCATGATCAGGGACCGGGACGGGAAGTTCCCCGCCCTGTTCGACGCCGTCCTCGCGGACGCGGGGATCGAGGTGGTGCTCAGCGGCGTGCGGATGCCGAGAATGAACTCGATCATGGAACGCTGGGTGCAGACCTGCCGCCGCGAACTGCTGGACCGCACCTTGATCTGGAACCAGCGGCACCTGCTTCACGCCCTACGGGAGTTCGAAGACTTCTACAATTCCCATCGGCCCCACCAGGGCATCGCCAACGCCTGCCCGCTGTACCCGTTGCCGGCGCCAATCGCCGACCCGGAGCAGATCACCCACCTCGAGATACGAAGACGCGAACGACTCGGCGGCATCCTCCATGAGTACCAACGTGTCGCGTGAGCCGCGCGGATGAGGTTTTCGGCAAGGGCAGGGTTTGAAACCGCCTCTGAAGTCAGTCCATGCGCTGCTCGGCGATACGATTGAGGAAGTAGGCATATTGAGTGTCAGTGAAAGAGAGTATTGTGACGAGGTTCCCTTCCTCCATGCGGTAGGTGCGGTCCTGAGCTCCCTGGAAGGAGAGCCAGTTGAAGGACGTGGTAATGCAGGTGTCATCGTAGATGAGAACCTTGGCGTGGGTGCTCTTTAGGCGAGTGAAGCTGAAGTCGTTCGGGTAGCGCGTAGCGAGGTCTTCGAGGCGGCGAACCGCTTCTGGGTCGCATTTCTTGTCATGGCGGGAGAAGCCGTAAGCGATGTTAACTCGGACTCCGCGGCGGATTCGTCCTTCGAGCTTGGCGATGAAGGTGTCGTTGACGACGGAGTTCTTGATCCATGGGGAAACGATGAGGAGGCGGGCGCGGGCCTGGGTGATGGCTTCTTCGAGCAGGCGGGGGTGGTCGAAGACGCTGACTCCGAGGACCTGGCCCTGCTCGGCGACGCCATCTTTGGGCGACGCATGGGAAGCGGTGTTGTCTCGCTTGGTAGAGACGGGGATCCGGATGCGTTCGAGGTCGTCGTCCAGACGGGGCCGTTCGGCGGGGGGGTCGACTCGAATGCCGAGAGCGTTGGCACCGCCGCGGCTGATGAGGGCGAGTTCGTGTGGGGTGGAGATCTTGCCGTCGATGACGACGGCGACTTCGATGTCCTTGCGGTCGGGATCGGAGTAGACCAGCAGGTCCGCCGGGAGGTATCGGGGCGTGGGTGGGTGGCGGACGTCTCGCACAGCCAGGACGGTGTAGCGGTTGTCGGCTTCTGCGCGAAGGAGGCTGTTGAGCTTGTCGGGAGTGAGGTCATCGGCGCGGACGGGGGCGGTCGTGATAGCGGGGAGCTTGAGCAGGTCCTCGTCTGCTGCTTCCCGGGCTTGGATGAGGAGGGTGCGGTCGTAGGGCTGGATGTCGCCGAGGGTTCCGTCGTAGTAGAACGTCATTCGCTCGCGGACAGGGCGGATGGCGGCATGTTCCAGCGCGACTTGTTGGCCGAGGGGGGTTAGGCGTACGTGCTCGTCGTCGGGGGGTGAGTTCGGGTTCAGGCGGATGTGTCCTTTGACCAGGCCCTCGCTGAGGGTCCGGCGGACCGGGTCGGCGGGGAAGCCAAGGAGGCCGCTGATGTCGTTGGGAGCGGTGACTCCAGCTTGAATCAGGCGCAGTGTGCTCTCGGTGAGCAGCGGGAGTTCCTTTTCTTCCTGTGCGTCGACATCGACTTTGAGTGTGGTGACGGGGATGCCGGCGGGAATAACGGCTACGAGGGTGAGTCCGTCGCGGGCATCAGCGAACTGATCGGCCAGGACAGCGTGGTTAGCGGTGTGCATCGCGGATCTCGCAGTCGTCTCGGTGACCGTCCATGTAATGGAGCACGTCGCGTAGTGGGCCTGGCTTGCTGCGGCAGAATCTGGCGTCGCCGATGATGGTGAGTCCGTAGCGGGCTCGTGAGAGGGCGACGTTGATCCGGCGTCGGTAATGCTGGCCGATGAATCCGAATTCGCCTCGATCATTGCTGCGTGTGACGCTGAAAACGGCGACGTCGCATTCGCGGCCCTGTACGGCGTCGACGGACAGTACATCGACTTGGAGGTGGGGCAGGGGGGTAGCGGCCAGTCGGCGGTGCAGTTCGTCGACTTGGCGGCTATAGGGGGTGATGACCAGCACCTCCAGTGTTCGGTCTTTCGGCGGGAGAACGAGGTTCTTTTCGACGGCCTTGTTGATGGTGGTCAGTCGGTGGATGACCTGTGTGGCTTCGGCCCGGTTGACGACGCTGGTCTCGCCGGTGGCGCGGCTGTGCTCGCGGCGGTTAGCCAGGGGGCCCGTGTCGATCCATAGGACCGGCTTGCCGAGGGTGGCGTACCCATCGAGGTGCTGGTTTGCCGGAGATTGCAGGTCTCCGTTGTAGAAGCACTTGCTGATCAGGTTCCCGATTGCGGGTGTCATCCGGTATTGCTGCAGGAGTTTCTGGTGTACGGGGCTGGTGGTCTGCTGCAGGACGTGATCGAACAGGGTGGTGGTCACCAAGGTGGGGGTGAGCTGGTGTTCCTGCATGACAGTCTTATTTCGCAGGAGATCTTCTTCCAAGGGCGGAAGCTGGTTAGGGTCGCCGATGAGGATCCAGCGTTTGGCGCGGACCATGGAGACGAGGGCTTCGGTGCCGCTGGCCTTGGATGCCTCGTCGAATATACATAGGTCGAATTCGAGGGTGCGGGCGGCTGGGTGGCCAAGAAATCCGATGGCGGTGCCGCCGACGATGCTTCTGGTGCGCAGGTATTCCGCGATGATGTCTGGGTCGTTTCCCATGCGCAGGAGCCAGTCGCCTTGGACTCTGATGACGTTCATGAGCGCCCGGGCTTCTTGGCTTTGGCCGAGGAGGACGGCGATGGCATCCCTGGAGTCTTGTGCGGACTGCTTCTCGCTTAGGGTGAGGTCTCCGCGGACCTCACGCTGGGCGTCGGCGAAGACCTCTGCACGTTGGGCCAGCAGGTCATCGCGGCGCTGGCGGGTTGAGACGATGGCGTCGCCGCGGGCCTGCTCGCTGGTGGTGAAGTCGTTGTCACCTTCCTCTAGCCGGGCCAGCCGGTGCTCGACATATTCCAGGTCGGCGGCCACGGACGCCAGTTGTTGCAGGTGAAGGGCCCCACGCAGGTGCCGGGGCTCCTGTCCCAGCCGGCCGGCCATGTCTTCCATGTACTGCTGGGCGCTGCGTCGGACCTGCTGGACCCATTTTTTCATCTGGGGATCCAGTAGGAGGTGCCGGGCGTTGGCTCCGACGTTGGGGTCATCGGGACGAGCCAGGCGCACCATGCCGGTGACTCCTGCTTCCTCAAGTCTGCGCAGGGCGTTGTCAACGGCGATGTGGGTCTGGCTGACGATGAGGACTTTCAGCCCGGGTGACCGCCTGAGGTTCTGCTCGACGATCTCCGCGATCATCGTGGTCTTGCCCGTCCCGGGGGGCCCTTCCACGACGAGCAGCGGCTGGGTGCCGAGCGCGTACCGCACCACCTCGCGTTTACTGTCGTCCAGGTTGGGCTGCAGCCAGGCGGAGATCGTTACTGGCTCTCCTGCGGGGGCACGGCCGGGATCGAGGAGGATCGCAGGCAGCTGCGGGTTGGCGAGCGAGTCCCCGGTCGTCAGCGCGGCCAAAGCTTCGCGTTGCCGCTTGAGCGAAACCCGAGATGCGCCCAGGTACGGGACGAGGACTCCTCGTTCCGGCACTCTCGCATTTCTGGAGCAGCGAAGCCTGACCACATCGTCCTCGCGGTCGACGGCCACGACGTCTCCGCGCTCGACAGGCCGGCCGCGTTCGTGCTCGGCAACCGACCATTCCTCTCCCTTTTCCGCCACGGGGGTCTGGGCCAGGTACAGCCGCCACGTACAACCATCGGGTTCCACGACGGCCCGGGTGTATGTCACAGGAGCTCGGCCCCCTGCGGCGAGATCGTCTCGGGCGTTCAGGAGTCGGCCCCACCCCTCAAACAAGTCCGCTGAGACGGCAGCGGCACGTTCCTGCTCAGCACGCTCACGGTCCTCGGCCTGACGATCTAGCCTGGCTGCCATCTCCTCCCAGCCAAGGGCTGCAGCCCGCTCTCCCGGATTGGTGAAGGTGAACGTAAGGGCTGCGCCGAGGTCCACCCGGGACTCACACCACCGGGCCCGCTGCTCCGGCCGTACCTTCTGCACCTTCACGATGGCCGTGCGGTACTCCTCGGTGCGGTTGTCCGGCACGATGGTCATCTGGTACGTCCGGCAGGTGAGGATCACGGCGTTGTGATCAATTTTCCCGCTGTCCCGGTCGATGCCGTAGTCCGCATGTACAGCGCCGGCGAGGTCCTCCAGCAGCAGCGACTCCGCACGCTTCCAGTCCTCCCGAGCAAGCGCTTCAGGGTCGTTCCTGGGCCGACCCAGGACCACCTGGGCGGCCAGTCTGGTCAGTTGGAGCCACAGATGGCAGGCGCGGCGTGCCTCGCTGTCGTCGAGCCGCTGCTCTACCCGGGCGAGCTGCTGCTCGAGGACACTGGCGTTGCCCGGACGGCGTGCTGCGTCAAGATCTACGCAGGCACGCAGGATCCCGCGGACCTCATCCTGAAGGTCGAGGCCGTCCAGAACAGCCGATAGGTCGGCATAATCACTGGCGGCGCTGCCGGAGAGTGCCTGTATGGCGAGGACACCCCAGCTGAAGACGTCGCGTACGTACGGGGGGCAATTGACGTCGGGCGGGGCGTACAGGCCCGATCGGTAGCCGGCGACGGTCTCGGCGGTCGGTGAGAAGTTATCGCGGATCTTGGCGATTCCGAAGTCGGCAAGCTTGACCTGACCGTCAGCGGTGAGCAACACGTTCGCCGGCTTGAGGTCGCGGTGCTCAACTTCCCTCATGTGGGCGCAGGCCAGCGCGGATATCAGCGGGGCGCCGATGTCAGTGTAGAACTGGCGCCAGCTCATGGCCTCGCCGACGTCCATCTTCTGCTTGAGGTTGTGGTCAACCCACTCCAGCACGAGGTATGCCTGGTCCAGCTCCTCCGACCATCCAGCGTCGATCAGGCGCACGAGGTTCGGGTGTCCCGCCTCACCAAGTCGCCTCAGGGACTGCTGCTCACGGTCGAGGAACTCGTTCGCCAATGGCCCGGACCTCTTGTGGAGGAGCTTCACAGCGACAGATTCTCCCGTGAGAGAGAGCACGTCGATCGCTCGGTGGACAACCGACATGCCACCGATCCGTGGCCCGTCTCCCAGCAGGAGAAACCGGCCGTTGATACGTTGTTCCCCCACGCTGTTTCTCCTCGTGCCGCCTCGCACCAGCGCCGCCCATTCTCGCAGGACCAGCGCTGCCCCGTGGAGATAAGGTAAAAAATCTCTCTGTGGGATGCCGTCGACCAGGGCCAGGGTCTGGGTGACGTCGTTGACGTTGGCAGCGGTAGTGATGACCTTGAACGGGGTGCCGTTGCCGTCGCAGATCAGGTGGTGCTTACTGCCCGTCTTCCCGCGGTCGACCGGTGACGGCCCGGTGGCCTCGCCCCCTTTTTCGCGCGGATGTGAGAGGCATCCAGGCAGGCCCGGGTCCAGTCCAGGGCGTCTGCAGCGTGCAGCTCGGCGAGCAGGATGTGATGCAGCTTCTCGAAGACGCCGGCCTTCTGCCATCGACCCAGCCGGCCCGCCAGCAGGTCTGCCCGGAGCAACCGAGCTCCAGGGGCAGCAGTTGCCAGCTGATGTCGTTGTAGAGCACGTACAGGATGCCCTGCAGGCACAGCCGGTCATCCACGGGCTTCGGATCTGGTGGCTTCTTGGGCCAGGACGGCAGCAACGGCTCGATCAGCGTCCACAAGTCGTCGTCCACGATCCACGGTCGGTTCCCCACACCTCACGAACGGCGTGTTACGAGCTCTTACTGATTTTTGCCTATGGAGTTGACGGTTGCGCGTCCCACTTCAGGCCGGTTGCGGTGAGAAATCCGGTGAGCAGCTTCGGTTGGTACTGGATGTGCCGCAGGCCGCGGCGGGCGGTGTGAAGGAGTTCATCGAGGCTGCGGGCTCCGAGGTTGGCCAGTGGCCCGTTCTTCAGATGAGCCCAGCTGCCCTCAACGGGATTGAGGTCGGGGGCGTAGGGCGGCAGGTAGACCACGGTCAGCCAGGTACTTCGGGCGATGAATGCGCGCATGGGGCGGCTGCGGTGGCTGCTCAGGTTGTCCCAGATGAGCATGATCGGACGGCTCAGGGACCGGTGGATCTGGCATAACTGTGCCCGACCCTGGTGGTCATTCGAGGGTCAGGTGGCGAAGCGTAATTCGAGTCGGGCGAGGTGGGTGGTTCGGGTGCGATCGAGTGGGTGTCCGTTCCACCAGGCGTCGAGTCGGATCAGGTTGAGTGCGACGGCGCTGTAGATGTGTTCGAGATGGGTCTTTGCCAGGCCTCGATAGCGAGCCTGGTGCAGGTCGGTGACGGCGACTGCCTGTCTGATGGTGCCCTCGACTCCAGCTCGCAGGGCGTAATCGGTGTTCCAGTCCTTGGTCTGGTGCTGCGCGCGAGCGTGCCGTAGGGCCTCGGTCATCTCCTCCGGGTGCAGGGATAGTTGGCGGCGTTTGCTCTTCGCCGTCGTGCACTGCTGCTTGAAGGGGCAGGGGATGCAGTCGAGCGCGGCGACCGTCGACGACGGCGGCAGCTCTTGCACGCCGGGCGCCTCGATCGCATCCGCTGATGACGCCCAGACCGCCGAGGCGTACGCCTACGGCACCGCCTGGGCCATCCTGCGCGTCCTCGACGGCCAGCAGCCCGCCGCCGTACGCCTCGGCCGGAATACGGAAGGGTTCTTCATCATCCCCGGCGAGCTGTGCCCCGTCCCTCCCACCTTCGAAGCGCTGAAGCGCTGGAACAAGTGGGAGAAGTTCACCGCCGCCCGCGCCGCGATGGAGCGGTGCGAATACGCCGGGTGCTACGCCGACTCCCTCGCCGACTGCCGCTACCTCGCTGACCACGAGGCCGCCGCCATGCACGAGGCCCTCGACGAAGCCGCCGGCCTGCCGGACGCCGCCTACGACTACGGCGTCCTCGCCGAATCCGCCATCCACTTCGCCCTCAACAACGGACACGCTCACCAGACCGCGTCCTAGACACGCCCGGAGCGGGCCGCCGCTCTCGCCACAGAAGTACGGCCCGCTCCGGCTCTCCCTGCCCGTTCGTCACCGAACAGGAGGACCTCAAGCATGCCCCATCCTCCCCACGCCACGCTGCTGAGCGTCGCACTTGAACTGGCAGCCGCGCACGTGCCCGTGCTGCCGCTGCGCGAAGGGAAGCTGCCGTTCGGGAACTGTCCTGCCTGCGCGCGCAGTGCCTGCGGCGGCAGGCCCGTCATGAAGACCGCAGGGGACTGCCGCTGCCCCGCCCCATGCCACGGCTGGGCAGCCGCCACCCACGTCATCACCTCCCGCCCGTGGGCTGCGGCGTGGCGGCAGGCGGTCGCCGTCGCATACCACCCCGCAGGCGCGGGGCTGACCGTTGTGGACCTCGACGACGCACAGGCCGTCGCCTGGGCGCGCGAGAACCTGCCGCCCACAACGACGGTGCTCACGCCCCGCGGAGAGCACTGGATCTACCGCGGCGCCATGCAGTCGGCCAACCACGTCCGGCCCGGCGTGGACATCAAGTCGCGTATGAACTACGCCCGCTGGCTCGGACACGGCCACGGCACCATGGTGGACCTGCCGGCCAGCGTGCGCGCCCTGGCCGAACGGGAAGAAGCCACCCCCGCCCGCGGGCGCGTGGCTTCTTCAGACATCGTGCGGGCTGCCTGGGATCGGACCGTGGCCACCGGGTGCCGGCACACCGCCACCTACATCCGCAGCGGCCTGGAACGCGGCCTGGCCAAGGTGCTCGCCCACACCAAATCCGGCGCCGGATCCCAAGCATTCGGCGTGGCCCGCTTCCTCGCGGCCCAGCACACCGACTGCCCCGGACCCTGCGGGCTGGAGGTCATCGGGCAGCAGATCATCACCGCCGCCGTCTCCGTCGGTGTACCCGAGCCGTACGCGGAACGAGCCGTCACCAACGGCCTCGCCGCCGGCACCGGGGGGCCCTCGTGAACCGGCTCGCCGACACCCCGCCCGTACCCGGCTTCGCCGCCTGCGACGCAGGACCGGCCCAGCTTTGCGGCCGGGAAAAGGCCGCCCGTCAGGGCGTCCTTTCTGCTCTTCACCCCGACCCTCAGCAGGTCGTCATCATCACCGGCATTCGCCCTGGCCTGCACGTCCGCATGACCGGCCGACCGGTCGCCGACTGGCTGTGCGCCTGCGGCCACCACGAACGCGCCCGCGGACGCACCGCTGTCGTCGAGCTGACTGACCGTGTCCGCGTCGGCCACTGCCCCCACCGCGCTACCAGCACCAACCAGCCCCAAGGAAGGGCAGCATGACCACACCACCCATCGACGGCGCATCGCTACTGGACGAAGTCGAAGCGTTCCACCGGCGCTTCAACATCTTCCCGCAGGAAGCCGCCTACGTCGCCGTGACCTTGTGGGACGCTCACGCTCACCTCATCGACGCGTTCGACGGCACCGCCCGCCTCGCCTTTCTGTCCCCCGAACCAGGCTCGGGCAAGTCCCGCGCCCTTGAGATCGTCGAGACCCTCACCCCCAACGCCGCGATCACGGTCAACGCATCCGCCAACGCCCTCTTTCGGCTGGTCGAGGCCACCGAGGGCACCCCTACGCTGCTCTTCGACGAGATCGACACGGTATTCGGACCGAAAGCCGGAGGCGACGAGGCCGTCCGCGGCTTCCTCAACTCCGGTTATCGGCGCGGCGGTCAGTCGCTGCGCTGCGTTGGGGACGGCTCCAACCAGACCGCTGGATGGTTCTCGTCCTTCTGCGCCGTCGCCATGGCCGGACTCGGCTCCCTGCCCGACACCATCCTGACCCGGTCCGTGATCATCCGCATGCGCAAGCGCGCCCCGAACGAGAAGGTCGAGCCCTACCGCCGCCGCATCCACGAAAAGGAGGGAAACGCCCTGCGCGACCGCCTCGCGAAATGGGCCGACACCGTCCGCAACGATGTTGCCGAAGCCTGGCCTGAGATGCCAGAAGGCGTGAGCGACCGGCCCGCCGACGTCTGGGAGCCCCTGCTCGCTGTCGCCGACGCCGCTGGAGGCGACTGGCCGGCACGGGCCCGCGCCGCCTGCGTCGAGCTGATCAAGTCGGCACAGGACACCGACGGAGCCTCCCTCGGCATCCGGCTCCTGACCGACCTGCGCGACAAGGTGTTCTGTGGAGCCGACCGCATGCCCACCGCCGCCATCATCGAATGCCTGCTGAACATCGACGATGCGCCCTGGGGCGACCTGGACGACAAGCCCCTCAACTCCCGCACGCTGAGCAGGCTGCTGGGCCAGTACGTCACCGCGGCCAACAAGCCGATCAAGTCGCGCGGTATCCGGACCGCCTCCGGCACCCCGAAGGGCTACTACGCCGAGGACCTCGCCGACGCCTGGGACCGCTACTGCCCCCCTCCCCCCGGAAAGTCCGCAACAGCCGCAACAGCCGCCACACCGCAGGTCAGCGGGGGTGAATCTGTGGCGGATAGCGCCACAGACATCCGCCACACGGCACGGGAAACCGCCACACGCCCCCTGACAATCGTCAGCTGACTCGAGCCCACCGCCATGGTGCCGCCACCTCCTGCGTGGCGGCAGCTATCCGCCACACAACCGCGATCCGCCACAAATCCAAGCCGCTGACCAGCAATGTTGCGGCGTGGCGGATGTTGCGGATCCCCAAGGGGCCCGGGCGAACAGCACGCGCCCGCCCCTTCCGCGATAGGCCCGCTCAGCCCTGCCGACCCGGGCGGCAGGGCTGAGCCCATGTCCAGGAGGCACGCCGTGTCTAGCGCCACCTCAAGGCTGCGCGCACTGCTCACTCTTCCCGAAGTTTGCGAAGAGCTTCGGATCACCCGCTCCACGTTCTACGACTGGAGGCAAAAAGGCCGCGCTCCTCGATGCATCAAGCTTCCTAACGGTGATCTGCGGATCCGTCGCAGCGACTTCGAGATCTGGCTGGACGGCCGGGAGGACGCCGCGTGATGAAGACGACCTACAACATCAAGGTATGGAAGATCGCGACGTACAAGGGCGCCCGCGGTACCACCTACACGGTCCGCTGGACGCTGGACAGCAAGGAGTGGCGGGCCCCCTTCGGGACGCGGGCGCTCGCCGACGCGTTCCGATCCGAACTCATCAGCGCGACCCGCCGTGGTGAGGCATTCAGCCTCACCACCGGGCGCCCTGTCTCCCACGACTCCGGGGCAAGCTCGATGAATTGGTACGACTTCGCCGTTCGATTCACTGATGCCCAGTGGCATCGCACCTCAGGAAACAACCGCAAGAACGTTGCCAAGGCGCTTACGCCGGTGACCGTTGCCCTGCTGCGGTCGCAGCCGAGCAGCTTCAAGCCCGTCGACGTGCGCACCGCGCTGAGGGAGTTCGCGTTCAACACGAAACGGCGGGAAGAGGCCTCGCCCGAGGTCGCCGTCCTCCTCAAGTGGGTCGAGCGCAACACCCTGTCGATGGCGGCATGGGAAGACCCTGCCAAGGTCGAGGAGGTGCTACGGACCCTCGGCACCAAGCTGGACGGGACACCAGCCGCCGCGAGCACTGTCAAACGCAATCGCCGGGTCCTCAATGTGGCCATGGAGTACGCCGTCAAGCATCGGATCCTGCGCTCGAATCCGCTGCCGAAGGGCAGGGGCACCACGCCGAAAACCTCGTCAGCAGTGGACAAGCGATCCTTGCTCAACGCCGTGCAGGCGGCACGGTTGCTCGACTGGGTGCGCCGTCGCCCCCGGGGTGGCCGGCGGCTGCATGCGTTCTTCGCGACCATGTACTACGCCGGCTCACGCCCGGAGGAAGCCGTGGCGATGCACGTGGCCGACGTTCGCTTGCCAGACGAGGACGCCCATGACCAGTGGAGCGAGCTGGTGATCCACACCGCTCAGCCGGAGGTCGGCAAGAACTGGACGGACACCGGCGAGATCCGCGAAAGACGAGGGCTGAAGGGTCGCGCCGCCGACGACACCCGCGTCGTGCCAGGGCACCCCTCGCTCACGAAGATCCTCCGCGAGCACATCAAGAGGCAGAAGCTGAAGCCCGGCGATCTGCTGTTCCAGGGAGAGAACGGTGAGATGCTCGCCGGCTCGGTCATTCGCCGGGCCTGGCGCACCGCACGGCAGGAGGTGCTCAGTCCGGAGGAGTTCTCTTCCCCGCTCGGGAAGCGGGTGTACGACCTTCGCCACACCTGCCTGACGAACTGGCTCAACGACGGAGTACCGCCCGCGCAAGTCGCGGAGTGGGCGGGCAACAGCGTGCCCGTGCTCCTCGCCGTCTACGCCCGGTGCATCTCCGGGCAGCTCACGGACCTGAAGAAGCGGATCGAAGCTCGGGGAGACCTCCCCGAGCTTCCCGCGGAGGGCTGACCTCAGGCCGCGGAGAACTTCACCGCGTATTCTCCGTGGCCACCCACAGAAGCCCGGTGAGAGCCGGACAGCGCCGGACCGCCCTCATGATCGGGGGCGGTCAGCGCTCTGCGCTCAGCAACGGCTACCTTGCATCGGCCCATATGGTCGCAGTCGTCCCAAGGCCCCACCGGCGTGGCCGGGAGCCCCGGACCAGCCGGAGCTTCAGGAGCCCCCGGCGCCGCCGGATCACCAGGCCCCGCGGGCCCTGCGGGACCACAAGGGCCGAAAGGCGACACCGGGGCGACCGGCCACGCTGGGCCGCCATCGAGCAGCCTGACGTTCGCATACACCGGCGAAGTCGGGAAGTCGACGACGTACATCTGCACACTCGACTCGGGCACGACGCACATGACGTGCACGGCCACGTCCAGTTCCGGGCCGGGCCCGCTGTCGACCTCGTCATCCGCCCCGGTTGCGGGCGCCCTATCGCTGGGTTGCCTGCTCGCAACTGCCGCGTACCGACGCCTCTGCTGACCCTCCACACTGCTTGCCCCGCTCTGGCCTTCGGGCCGGACGGGGCTCGTTTGTCGTTCCATATGTTCACACGTCCTCCGCAGGTGCCACACTTGGCGCACATTCGCACGATCGGGGGACACCAATGGCCGTTGACGACAGGGTGGTTCGGGTTGCGGACGCTGCGCCCGCTACCTCACCGCGGACGGTCCGCTGGGTGCCGCGCCGGCCGGGCGATCCGTGGCTGTGGGCGGTGTGTGCCGCGGTGTTCGCCGTCTACGTGGTGCTGTCGGTGTCCCGGTACGCCGTCGGCAACCCGGCGAGCTGGGATCTTGGGATATTCACGGAAGCCGTCCGTCACTACGCGCACTTCCAGGCACCGGTTGTGGACATCCGCGGCATGGACGCGATGGGCGACCACTTCTCCCCGGTCGACGCGCTGTTCCTGCCCGCATGGTGGCTGGCGCCGTCGCCGGTGACACTCCTGGTGGTGCAGGCGGCGCTGGCGGCGGTATCGATCGTGCCGGTGTACCGGGCCGCGGCAGCACGGCTCACCGTCGTGGAGGCGCGGCTGGTCGCGGCGGCTTACGGCTTCTCGTGGGGTCTCGCCTCGATGGCCTGGTACGACGTGCACGAAATCGCGTTCGCCGTACCCCTGATCGCCTGCTCGCTGTCAGCGATGGCCCGCAGCAAGCACCGGGCGGTGGTGTGGTGGGCGGTGCCGCTGGTCTTCGTCAAGGAGGACCAGGGCTTCACGGTCGTGGCGATCGGCCTCGCCCTTGCCTTGGTGTACGGCAAGCGCCTCGCCGGGGCGCTGCTGGCCGCGTGGGGTGTGGGTTGGTCGCTACTGGCCGTGTACGTGCTCATACCGGATTTGAACCCGGGGCACGCGTACCCGTACTGGAGTCAGGACGGGCACCTGGCGGGCCTCGCCGCCGGCTGGGACGTGAAGGGGCCGACGCTCGTCGTGCTGCTGTTGCCGACGGCGCTGGTGGCGCTGCGTTCCCCGCTCGCCGCGATCGCCGTGCCGAGCATTGCGCTGCGGTTCGTGTCGTCCAACCCGGCCTACTGGGGCACTATATGGCACTACAACGCTACGGTCATGCCGATCCTGTTCGTGGCGGCGATCGACGGCCTCGCCCGAATACGCGCCGGACGACCCACATGGGCGCGCGGCTTCTGGCCCTACCTCGGCCAGTACGCCCCGTCGATGATGGCCATGGGCGCCGTGACGCTCGCCCTCTGGTCACCGCTGCAGAACCTGTGGCAGCCCGGCACGTACAAGACCCCGGCGCACATCACGGCCGCGCGGGCGGCCGAGCAAATGATCCCGGCCGGGCAGACGGTGAACACCACGCTTCCGGAGCTAGCCCCGCTCGCGGCACGCGGCGATGACGTGTACTATTTCAACGACAGAACAGCGCCGCAGTGGATCTTGCTGGACACGGCGTCGTGGAATGTTCCAGTCGCCTCGGTCTCGCATTTCCCCGGCTTCACCTACCGCACGCTGTTCCACCGCGACGGCGTCGTGCTGGAGCAGAGGATCAGTGCGCACCGCTGACGTCCTTCCTGGCCGTCTGGTCGAAGGGCTCGTCTGCCTCACGGTTTGTCACGATCGGGCAACGCGGCGGGGGCGTTTGTCAACGCCCTCTGGCTGTACCCCGTCGGTGCCCGGTCGGGCACCCTTGTTTTCCGTGGTTCACCGCCCGATCGGACACGCGACGGGCATGGCCTGACACCCGCTTTAGGAGCCCGGGGACGATCTCCGCAAGGTTTGCCCTGGTCACCCCGCCTGTGGTCGCGGTACGGCCTGGGCTGGGCTTTCTCCCCGTCCTGGTCCGCGAGTGACCGTAGCTGACCGACCGTTCTGGCACGAATGTGGCACGGCGCGACCGTGTGACGGCTGCCTTGTAAGTTCGCTCCGATAGCTTGGTCTTCCCTGCCAGGACCACTTCGACCAGTGCGGGGCATCGTCGCCCACGTGCGCCCTTATTCGCTGCTGTTCGCTGTCGTTGATGTCACCGGTGGATGTCAACCCCGGTTGGGCCAACACCCTTGGGGGCTCTCGGACGCTTGCTGTCGGGGCCCCATCGATGCTAGGGCCTGCCCCAAGATGCGATCGGTGGCCTTCTCGGGCCTGGTCACGCAGGAGGACGGCTAACGGTCGGTGTCTTCCAAGGCCAAGCGTCCTCACTGGGGACTGCCGATGCCCCATGCGACCCGTGACGACCAGATACGACGTCGCCAATCGGGTCCCCGTCTGGGTTGTTCACGTCAAACAGCGGGATCGGACCGTTGAGCAGCGTATACATGAACGGGATTGGCGGCAGCGTCAGCGCGAGCTTCCCATCAGCCGATGGTTGAAGCTCCATCTGTGTTGCCTTTTTATTGAAGAATGCGCCTAACGGAGTCTCAATCAAGTGATAGATCCCGAAGAAACTGCGGGCCGGGAAACCATTGCCATGGAGATCAGGCTCATCCGTCGCCGGATCATGAAACTCCGTCAACGATTGGACTACCCCGTAGCTCGATGCGTCGTGGTCACCGGTTTCCATCCGGTTGGAGAAGAACAGGTCTGGCTGAGCCTCCGCGTACGGAAGCCCGATCAGCAGGCGCGAATTGCCGTCGGCAGAGCGCATGTTCATGCTGACCACCTGGAGCAGCTGCAGCGTTGTGGGGCGACGGTACCGGTCCGGGGTGTGTCGTGGGTACATTGCTCGTGACGTTAGGGGAGGCGGCACAGGTACGTAGATACCTTCAGTCTCGATGGATTCGTCGTACCGAAGTGGCGCACTTGCAGCGATTGAGGTGTTTTCATCCTCAAAGCGAAGAGTGATCTCTTCGCCCGTATCGCGGAGTCTTACCGTGGCCTCAGAGTAGCCATTCATGAAGTAGATCGCCCCAGATGGGCTGAACGGCGCGATATCGCGGACCTCGTATGGCGCCGGGAGTTGAGCCCGCAATGCTTCATCCGTGGCGCCCCGGGCTGCCCACTCGCGGATATCGTCAATACTTCCGCGCGCCCGCAATTCCCATTCTAGTGGCATTGTTCAGCTCCTACCGATCTTTTGTAAGCATTTGACGAGCAAATGTCGGCTCCGGGGAGTCTCGCCGTAGTAGACGCAACCGCAAAACGGCGCCGCGAAACAACGCTATGTCACGCCCTCACTGTCTGCTCGACATGACGTGCGATATTACTGCGTTGGGCCCACCCGAGACCTCCGCGAACTCGGGGACCGGAGACTGTAAATCTGTCGGCTTACGCCTACGCAGGTTCGAACCCTGCCGCCGCCACACGGAAGAATCGGCCCCTGACCAGCACGAACGGTCGGGGGCTGATCTCGTTCCCGACGCCTTCGAGTGACTGTGATTCCCCGCTGTTCCCCGCCCGACCTGGCACGCGTGTGGCACGTCGTCCATGGCCGCGATGGCAGGATCGCCCCCATGTCTGAACAATGGGGCACTCACGCCGTCGAGCTGCGGCCCAACTGGGTGACCAAGCGGTTCCGGGGCAAGGATCGTCAGCAAGGCGAGCGTGAGTGGCGTGCACTGACGTTGCTCGCGACATACGTGCCCGGCTTGGCTCCTGATCCCTGGGAGGCGGATCTTGCCGCGGCGGAACCTACCGTGGTGATGTCCAGGCTGGCTGGCACGCCGTTGCGCGGATGCTCTCTCGAAGACGGCCAGATCAAGGCGCTGGCGACTGCTGTGACCAGGGTGCATGACGCGGTGCCGCCCGACGTTCTGGCTGAGGTTCCTCTCAGACCAGGGCGCCAAGACGAGCTCATCGCCCACATACACTCCTGGTTCCCGAACGCCCGTGCTCAGGTCAACCACGAGGTGGGCCAGGCTATGGACCGTGGCATGGATTGGCTTGCCCGGTCGGGGCTGGACACGGCTGGTCAGCCTCTTGTCCCCACGTCTTCGGGTCCGGAGACGGCAACCTCGCGAACTATCTATGGGATGGCCAGCGAGTTCAGGTCGTCGACTTTGAGGACTCGGGTCTCAGTGATCGCGCCTTCGAGCTCGCGGAGATCACCGAGCACGTGGGCAGCTGGGTGGAACAGCCGCTGGACGTTGACGGCTTCCTCAGCCACTTCGAGCTGACGAACGCCGAATTCGCGCGCTTGGTGGACTGCCGTCGGCTTCTCGCCCTCGTCTGGCTGTTCCTGCTGGCGTTCGACGCCGCCGACAACCCGAGGAACCCGCCCGGCACTGCAGAGCGGCAAGCCAGTCGGTTGCTACATCTGCTTGCCTGAGATGGATGCCGGGGACAGCGCGCCGCAGCCGGGTTCGAGGTTGGTGGAGTCTCACTGGCCGAGTCAAGCCGCTGGTGACCGCCCGCTGCTGTACAGCCACAACTGATCACGCACGGCTGCCACCTGCGGCTGCGTACTCGATCAACGCTTTGACCTACTGCTGAGCTGTCGGTGGCTGTCAACGTTTGTCACCGTTGAGCGCCCTTCCACGGCCCGGTCACGGCCCCGGAAGGGCGCTCCGGCTCTTCCCCGCCGGTGGTCACTCGAACCACGCCCTTGGTTGTGGGATTGATCGGCTGGCGGACTGCTGCGCTGTTCCTGGTGCGCTGCGAGTGCTGGACCAACTGCAGATACATTCCGCTACCGATCACGCCGCGTAAGGGCAGGTGTGGCCGACCCCCGTGGGCGGTGCGGAGCTGTGTGGCTCAGACCTCCAGCTCCAATGCCCTACGCAGGGCAGCAGCGCGAACAAGCCGCACGTCCCGGGGCGCTTCGCACAGTTCCGGGTCAGGCACTCGGAACCTGTCGCCCCCGAAGCGCGGGATGACTGAGACGTGCAGGTGATGAATCACCTGGCCAGGGGCTTCGTTGTTCTGCACGATCGTGCTTCCAACAGCCCGGTAGGCGTGTTTCACTGCGGTCGTCACTCTCGCAACGACATCGAACACTTCGTGCAGGAGATCACGCGGGGCCTCATGCAAGCTGGACACGTGGGAAACCGGCAAAACGAGCGTGTGACCCGGGTTGTTTTCTCGCTGCATGAGAGTGGGGATGACGAAGGCGTTCTTCGTACGGTAGGCGACCAGGTCATCATCAATCTCGCCTTGCCCGATCCTGCAGAAGGGGCAGTCACTCATCCTTGAGACCTCCGAAGTCACCTCATGCCGGCCCTCTCAGGCCAGAACGACGAGTTTGGCAGGTCATCGCCGAAGAGGACATCTGAGTTTCGCGGCGTTCACACACCGAGGCAGCTCGTGAACCGCGCGGTCGGTGGAGCGGCTTTGGGCGGGAGCTGGCATGGGGCGAGAGATCATGGCCCCTTACGCTGGCCGCGAATCGGGCTGGCTCCTCGCCTGCCCGCAGTAGCCCGATCTGGGGCCATGATCTTCGAGGCTCGCCCCATGGTGGCTGCCTAAAGCCGTGGAGCCGGCCGCCCCAGCCCGATTGAGTCTCTTCGCTCATGGAGTGTTCGCTCTAGCCGCGCGCCCGGCGGAGCCGGGGCCGGAGCGGGGCGAAGACATGAGCGTCGGCCCCGGCGGTGAGCCGGGGCGCGCGCGGCGAGCGGGAGCGAGCCGCCTTGATGGAGGTAGAGAAGGTTTTGCCGGGCACTTGCCGTTGATCACATTTGTGGGCTACCGCTCGGCGCAGCCTGCGGCCTACCTGCCCGCGCAGGTTGCGGAGGGGGCAGGCGACAGGGTTCCGGTGCTCCTCGGCATCTCCGGTCAGATCGCGGACCTGAAGAATCACATCGAAGCCAAGGGCCCCCTCCGGAGCGTTGACCCCCGTGGAGAACTTCACCGCCTATTCTCCGTGGCCACCCGCAGGAACCCGGTGACAGCCGGACAGCGCCGGACCTCCCCGTGATCACTCAGGGGAGGTTCGGCGCTGCTGCGCGCGCGAGGAAGATGGCTCTGACCAGCAAAAATGCCTCTCCGGGGAGAGGCGGGAAGGTGTGCACCCAACTTGCCACAACGCGAAAAATGAGGTGCTGATCGAGGGGTCGGGGCTGGCGCTCTCGGCGGTCCACGCCAAGCAGCGCCGCGACGGATACCGGCGCGGCGGAGGCGAGGCCCGGGAGTGATGCCAGACCTCAGGAAGCGTCCGTGGCTTCGGGTGCTCCTTGGGCCATCCCGTTGAGAAGGCTCCGGAGCCCGAAGCTGAACCGCTCGTCGTTGCCCTGCTCGGTCAGGTATCCGGCGAGGGCTACGGTGTGGGGGAACTCGCTCGTGGAGAGCTGTTCCAGTTCGTTGCGTACGTCGGCGAGGTAGTCGGGGAACGGTTCTCCGCGTGCGACAGGCCCCGACATAGGTGTGATTTCCCAGAGGACGAATCCGTGGATGTAGGCCATGATCGCGATCAGTGCCTGGGCGCTTCGCCGCTCGTCGAGGTCGGCGGCGCGTAGCCATCCCAGGAGCCGTTCCAGGATGGCGAGCATGTGTGGTCCGATGACGAAGCGATTCGAGAGGATCCGGGCCGCATCGCGCCGCTCCAGCAGGTAGTGGCGGAATGCCTGACCGAAGGTGTAGAGGCTTTCTGTCTCGTTGTCGTCGGGGGGCAGGTCGTCGAGGGGGAACCGGGCGAACAACTCCTCAGCGAGCAGGTCGATCAGGTCGTGTTTATCCCGTACGTGCCAGTACAGTGTGGCGGCCTGGATACCGAGACGGTCGGCGAGTTTGCGCATCGTGAGTGCGTCCAGGCCGTCTTGCTCGACGAGTTCGAAGGCGGCGTTGGCGATCCGTTCGACCGTCACGGGTTCCCGGTTGGTCCGTGTGGCATTGCGTTGTCTCGCCATCCGTGCTCGCCTTCCGCCTCGTATCTGGCCGCCATGACCATCTAACATCGTTAGATACTGTGCTGGCCAGCCTTACGAGATCTTCGGCATGACCTCCCGGGCGAAAAGGGTGATGTTGCGTTCCATCGACGGCCAGTCCTGCCCCCCGTAGTCGATCTGCCAGAGCATCGTGTCCAGGCACAACTGGTCCCGCAGTGTGGCGATCTTGTCGATCACGGTGCCGGGGCTGCCCACGACGCCCGTCGCGGTGGACAGCACATCGGCGCGCGCTGCAGCGAGGAACGTCTTACCTGGCGTCGAGTAGCCCGGGTATGCGCTGGAGGTCACGCCGGTCCACGATGCGGCTGCTTCTCCCCAGACCCGCAGGTATTCGCGGAGCAGCGGTTCGGCGTTCCGGGATGCCTCGGCGTCGGTGTCCGCCACGTACAGCGGCACGCTCAGCCCGACCCTTGGCCGGTGTCCCGATGCGCCGTGCTCTTCCTCGAACGTCTCCCGGTACACCTCCACCATCTCGCGCATGCGGGGTAGTTCGTCTTCCTTCGGGGGCGAGGCGATGAGCAGGGACAGTCCTTGGTGGCCGATCCATGCGAAGCTCTCGCGGGAGCGGACGGCGGCGACCCATACCGGTGGGTGCGGTGTCTGCGTCACTGGGGGCAGCGAGGTGGCGTCGGTGTAGCGGAAGAACGGGGTGTCCTCGGTGGCGGAGGTCTCGGTCCACAGCTTGAGGACGGCTTCGATCGTGGTGGTGAACCTCTCGCGGCTGTCGTCGAGGTCGATGCCGAACACTTCGAACTCGTAAGGCAGCCAGGCTCGTGCGAATCCGACCTCGAGGCGACCGCCGCTGATGGCATCCAGCTGGGATGTTTCCGCGGCGAGTTGGACGGGGTGGTGGAAGGATGCCTGGATGCCGCCGGTCATCAGCCGGATGCGGGAGGTGCGGGCGGAGGCGGCGGTGAGGAATCCGAGTGGGCTGGGGCAGTAGCCGCCGTAGTCACGCAAGTAGTGCTCGGTCATTTTCACGTAGTCGAAGCCGAGCCGGTCGGCCAGTTCGCAGGCGCGCAGGGCGTCAACGAAGTACTCGCGGGCTGTACGTTGCTGGGGACTGCAGTCCGGGAGCAGCGATATTCCGTGTTTCACGACAGGTACCTCCTGCGATGGGTTGGGGTTACAGCACGGCCAGCGAGGTGAATACGGTTCCTGCGGCGACCAGCGGCCACACGACCGGCACTGCGGCGTACAGCAGCGCATGCGCCGTCCCGTTCACGACAGCCAGCACGGCGGCCACTGACCGGTCCTGCGCACCGCGCACCGGGACGATGGTCGCGACGAGCTGCACGATGACGGACACCACGATGCGGACCGCTCGTCCGCCGGGGACGACGGCGAACGCCGCGGACCGGAGTACCGCCTCCTGTACCAGCGCGGCGGCAGCGAACGAGCACACCGCGGCCGGCCAGGGGACTCGGGCTGCCAGCTGACGCCACGGCCGCCACAGCGGGCTGCGCGTGACGGCGGTCCACGCGTCCCCGCTGATGGGGGTCTTGCGCACCGCACTGCGGGTGATGGCTGCCAGGAGTCCGCAGGTGGCGAACTCCGCCGCGCCGACGGCGGCTCCCAGCGGGAGCATCAGCAGTGTGCTCATCGGCCGGTCCTCCTCTTCTGACCGCCGAAGACGGAGCGGTAGTGCTTCCAGACCCGCAGGTTGAACCACGCATGCCCGATGGCTGCCGCGAGGATGCTGCCGCTGATCAGCGTGGCGGCGAGCGCGGCCAGTGACAGCGGGAGCTTGGCCACCACATGAGCCCATCCGAACGGCAGGTGCAGCACCGTGAAGGCGAGTGTCGCCACTGTCAGCAGAGCGATGGTGGCCGACAGCAGAGCTGCGTCGAGGGCGAGGCGTCCCCAAGCGCCTCGGTAGAGGAGTTCCTCCAGCACCGCTCCGCCGATAAGCCACGCTGGTCCCAGGTGCGTATCGCGTGTCCGTTCCAGGCGCGTCCACCTCCCTGTGGCCTGCCCCGGTGCCGGCCCGTCCAGGGTGCCTTTGTCAGCCGCGATCCCGACCGGCCGCACCGTCCCACGCGCTGGACGGAGACGGGCGGGGGGCGGGGTGTGCTCGCCTCGCCGGGTCAGCCGGGTCAAGATCCACCGATCGGCCCGCCAGGAGAGGCGTGAGATCACGTAGCCGAGGAGAGGGGACACGGCCAGCCCGGGCCAGCGGCCGTCGGCGAACAGGTGAGGCCCATCCACTGCCAGGCCGATGCCCACCAGCCCGGCCATGATCACCAGGTACGGGGCGAGAGTGGGGACCCGGGGCCGTATGGGTTCGATCCATCGGCCGTGCAGATGGGAGGCGAGCCACATGGGCGCCAAGCCGCCCAGCAGCAGAATGCCGATCAGGTAGTAGCGCATGTCACGGGTAGGGGTGCGGTTGGGGGTTGGTGAACCCGCCGTGGTCTGCGAATCTGCGGTGGGCGGCGGCGGGTGCGCTGGGCAGCGGCAGGCTCAGGGTGTCCGGGGACCACACGCGCATCACGGTGAAGCCCAGGTCGCGGATGTCGCAGCTGGTCAGGTCTGCCCAGTACAGGGTCTTGCCCGTCGACCGGAACGCCTCCACCACGCTTCGGGCCACCTGCCGTCCGGAGCGGGTGTCGTCGGGAGGGAGTTCGCCGGCTGGTTTGCACTCGTGCCGGGAGAACCGCTCTTCCACCACCGCTGCGCCCTCGCGGGTGGCGTAGTAGCCGACATTCGACTCCAGATCGAACATGCCCGAGAGCCGGTCGGGCCCTGGTGTCGCCTCGCCTTCTTCCAGCAATGTCCAGGAGGCGAGGGCGTGCACGCCCACGGTCTCGAGCAGCGCCCGGTAGACGGCTCGCTCCAGGCTGGCTCCGCTTCCCAGTCCTGCGCACAGTGCCGGAAGCGCGCCCTTCGGGTTGCGCAGCAGACAGGCCACGGTGAAACCGGGGAGATCCGGGTTGGGCAGGTAGTGGAACTCCGGCTTGACCAGTCCCGTGTAGTGGCGGGCGAGGAAAGCCTGCAATGCCGTCAGGCGGCTGTCGGGCTCGATAAGGACGCTGTCGGTGGTGCCGAACCAGTGCCCGATGGCGGTATCGATCTGTACCAGTTCGAACAGAGCGCCGCGCAGTGCCGCATCGGGGCTGGTGTGAGCGGCCGTCCCGGTGGTCACCGCCGAGACCAGGTGCGGTTCACCGGGGGCAGGCACGTAGCCGAGAAGGAACATCTGCGCTGGAACCCATGCCTCGCTGCTGTCCGTCAGGGACGGCAGCTTCACCCAGCCGATGGGGGTGTGTGGGTCGAACCGCTGGTACGGAAAGCCATCGCGGGCCAACTGGGCGGCATCGAAGAGACGCAGGCGATCTTCGGCGATGACCGGTTCTCCCTGTTCTGCCAGTTCGGCCTGGCTGGCCATGGTGACGGGGAAGCGTTCCTCTGCCACTGCGGCGTGCCCTGCATAGCGTTCCAGGGTCTCGCCGAGCACCCGGATACGGCTTTCGAACGGCAGGAAACCGTAGCCGCCGATGTGGTAAAAGCCGGGTTTGGGCGCCGGCTGGCCGCTCCACAGATGCACGCCGGTCAGCTCGGCGCCTTCGACGAACATGCGGGGCGAACGCAGCGGCTTGTTCAGCCCGCCCATCGAGGGGATCAGCCCGCACAGCCGGCTGTGCATTCTGCGTTGCAGCGACTGTGCGCGCTCGGCATCGTCGCGTCCCAGGCGCAGGTCCAGTGCGGTCTCAGGCATCGAGCCACGCCCTCGCGTCGAAGTACAGGCTGGCATCGTCGCGTCCGCGCAGCGATCCGCAGGACGGGCAGCCGGGCAGACGCAGCACCTCGCTGTGCGAGATCTCCATGGTGGGGAGGTAGATGCCGAGTACCTTGCCGATGGTGAACGTGGAGCCGCAGGTGAGGTAGTTGACTGCCTCCAGTGCGGTGTGCCCGGCAAGGGTGGCGCGCAGGGCGCTGAGCAGGGGTGGGCTGCCGGCTTTCACCACTCCTTGAGCAAGGGCGTGCTTGTAGCGGACGTAGCTGTCGTTGCTTCGCAGGTTCATCGCGACTCTGGTCTCGAAGCATTGGTAGCAGGGTGAGGAGCCGGGCACGATCGTGGGGCCGACCAGCAGGAACGGGCCGTCGACAGCGGCGTGGGTCCACGTGATGCCGGCTTCCAGCGCTACCCGGTTGAACAAGGTCGCTTGGGCGGGGTTGACGGTTTCCTGAGCGAGGACGACGTAGGCACCGCGCAATTCGGCGAATGCATCGACCAGTCGGGCCAGTCGCAGTCCGTCGTGCACGTCGGCGAGATCCGGCGTGGCGAGGATCTTGGCTATAGGGCTGTCAGGGGCAAGGACTTCGGTCTTGGCCTGGTCGAGTTCGGACAGCAGGTCGGCGACGACAGTGGTCAACTGCGGGTCGCCGAGGAGTACGGCGCGCTCGGGGCGTCCGGTGGACCCGTCGTCCACTTTGAGGGGGCGCATCTGGTCGAGGTAGGCATCGACGGCGCTGGTAGGACCCCACTCGATCGCGTCGAGGGTCCGCAGGTGATCGACGACTGCTTCCACCGTCGCACGCGGCACGCCATGGGCACGCGCCAGGTCCTTGTGGCTCTGGCTGCCGTCCAGACCGCTCACGATGTCCAGCAGTTTTCCTTTTCCGGAGTCATCCGTGACGGTGTACGAGCGGGTACTCCATACACCGACGCGTAGCTCGACGACATCGGGGCTGTGCCCGACCACAATGATGGAACGCTTCAACCGTGCTTCGGTTCCTGGCATCAATTCGCTCCCTGGAAATGCCGGTAAGAGGGGGGATGGGCTAGGCAGGCAGGCCGAGAAGCACCATGTGCACTACGGTGCGAAACAGGCCGTCGATACCCAGTGCTTGGTGAGTCTCGTCATCGAAGAAGCCGGAGTAGTCCAGGCTGCCGATCCCGGTGGCGGTGGCCGCCAGATGGATGTTCTGGGAGATGGAACCCGCCTCATGGAGGACGAAGCGAAGCCCGCGTGGTCCGTACTTGCGCATCGACCGCCACGGATTGGCCACCAACAGCAGCACGGCCGCAGCCTGTCCGACGAGATCTTCGCCGGATACCTCGCCGCAGGTTGCCGACAGATCCTCGACGGCATCGGCTTGTGCCCAGGTCTCCAGCGAGTCGTGACCCGGCAAGTATCGGTACGCCCCGGTGGCCAGGCCCGCGACAGTGCGGGCGGCGATCCACACCTCGATGGGGTACAGGCCGCCGGCGCTGGGTGCAGTTCGCAGCCGTAACCCGGTACTGCGGCCATCCTCCAGCCCGACGTTGACCTCCGCTGTCTCGGAGTCTGCGTAGCGCAGAACGGCGGCAAGTTGATGCAGTGGCAGGGGAGTGGAGGCGAACGCGCGCACGGAGCGGCGGGCGGCGATGGCTTCGGCCAACGTCAGGGTCGGTGCATGGTGCCGGGGGAGAGGAATGCGACCCGACCCATCGTTGGGGACGGTGGAAGCATGCGCGAGGGCAATGCTGACGGGGTCGGTGAAGTAGTGGGCGACCGACGCCTGCGTCTCCCGGTCGTGTCGCAGGTTGCGGCTGGCGACCAGGAATTCCTCGGCCGGCCGGGGCACGGTCGTGGCGTTGTTGTCGAAACGCAAGGGGTGGGTGCGCAGTCCGACGTTGAGCAGTGACGGGGTGACTTCGCGGGTCTCCGTGGTGACCAGCGCGTCTTGTATGTCGGAAGCGGCCAGCGTCGGGCTGGTGTCCACGCGGCTTCATCCCTTTCAATTGTCGAGCAGGGGGATTGGGACGCCGGGCAGGCAATAAGGCTGCCTGCCCGGCTTTGTGGATCTTCCGGTCAGCGCTTGCTGGCGACGGCTGCAGAGCAGCACGACGTACCCGGAATCACGATCGCCTCGTCACGCCCGTCGTTGAGGGTGACCTGCGCCGTGGTGTTGCGGTGCTCAACCGTGGTCTCAGCGCTCAGCTTCATGTCGGTGCACCTCCTTCCTGCATTGATGGATCGGATACGTATGGGGTAGCGGTGTGGAAGGGGGAGCAATCCGTCCCTGTCACACGGCTTCTGAGAACCCCGGAGTCGACTTTCCACGCCGGGGCGCAGCGCACTCAAGCAGTCCGAACAACATGTGCGAATCGTCGGCAGGCTGCGCATGGACGGTGATAGACGAACACTCATCCCGTCCGACACCACCTCACCTCGGGAGACGCCCATGCCTCCGCCCGACGTATCCATGCAGCCTTTCGCTCCTCAGCACGCTGCCCTCCCGTACCAGGCGTACCGGCTGCTGCTGGACCGCGGTCCCGTCCACCGGTTGCCGGTGGCCGACGGATTGACGACCTGGGTCGTATGCGGACACGAGACTGCCCGACGGCTGCTGGCCGACCCCCGACTGAGCATCGACCCGGCCTCGACAACGTGCGAGATGCGGGAGAAGCTTCAGGCCTTGGCGACCGAGGAGAAGCAGTCGCTGGCCGGCCGCCACCTGCTGTCGACCGATCCGCCGGACCACACCCGCATGCGCAAGATCACCTCACGGGCACTGACCGCCCGGAAGATCAACGCGCTGCGCCCCAAGGTCGAGGAGATCGCCTGCGAACTGCTGGACGCCCTTGCCGGCCGTACCACGGCTGATCTGCTGACCGAGTACGCCCTGCCCCTGACCGTCCGAGTCCTCTGCGACCTGCTCGGGTTACCGCCTGCAGGCGTCGATGTGTTCCATCAGCTGGGATGGCTTGTGGTGCGGGGCGACGCCGAAGACGACGAATCCTTCAAGGGCGTGATCGCATCGCTCGCTGCCTACTTCGCCGAGGTGAGGGACCACCCCGAGGTGCTGCGCGCAGACGGGCTGATGCGGCTGCTGCTCCAGGCACACGCCGACCAAGAGATCACCGACGGAGAGCTGAACTCCCTGCTCTTTCAGCTGTTCTTCGCCGGACATGAGAGCACGAGCTATTTCATCGCCAATGCCATTGCCGCTCTGCGGCAGCACCCCGACCAGTGGAACCTGCTGTGCGGCAACCTGTCCCTGATCGATGCGGCAGTAGAAGAAATGCTCCGCTACGAGGGATCAGTCAAGTCCGCCACGTGGCGCTTCGCCACCGAACCGGTCGAAGCGGATGGCGCCTTGATCGGCCCGGGCGAACCCCTGCTGATCGTTTTCGCGGCGGCAAACCGCGACACCGGGCACGTGAGCGACCCCGACCATCTCGACATCACCCGCCCGCCCAGCGCGCACCTGTCATTCGGACACGGCGCCCACCACTGCCTGGGCCACGCACTGGGACGGCTCGAGGCCGCCACAGCCCTGACCACCCTGATCTCCCGCTACCCCACCTTGCAGGTGGACAGGGCGTACGAGCAACTCCCGTGGCGCAGCAACATCGTCATGCGCGGCATGAGCGCGCTTCCCGTACGCCTCGCTCCAGAACCTGCCCGATGAACCGAACCACACGCAAAGGAGACGTCTGTATGTCACACGACACCACAACGGACTTGCCGGCTTTCCCCGACTGGATGCCCCCTCACCTGGCGCTCATGCAGCTCGTTGCCGCGAAATGGATCAGTGCCCCGCTTGTCGCACTCGCCGAACTGGGCATCGCCGATCTCCTGGCGAACGGGCCGTGTTCCGTGGAGAACCTCGCCGATGCGTGCGGGGCCGACCCCGACCCGCTGCGCCGCTGCCTGCGCGCCACCGCGGCCGTGGGAGTGTTCGCCGAACTCGATAACGGACACTTCACTCTCACACCCATGGCGGAGCACCTGCGCTACGGGAGGGAGCTGTCGCTTCGCGATCTCACCCTGTTTCTCGGGGCCGAGCCGACGCAGCGATCGTTCGAACGGATCACGGACGTGCTGCGGACCGGACGGCCGGGGTTCGAGGACGCCAACGGCAAGGACTTCTTCGCATTTCTGGCCGACAACCCGCAACTCGGTGCCGTCTATCAGGGGGCATGGGCACCGCTGACCGCCGGAGTGGCGCGGGCCCTGGTGGAGGCAGTCGACTTCACCGCCTTCAGCACCGTCGCGGACCTCGGCGGCGGCACCGGGACGCTGCTGCGCTCCGTGCTGGAGGCCAACGAGCATCTGCAGGGAATCCTCATGGACAGGCCGGAGGTGATCGCCCGCGCTGACCCGGCCCTGGCCGGCGGTCCGCTGGCGAACCGGACACATCTGGTCCCTGGCGTGCTGCCATCCGGCATCCCGGACGGAGCTGACGTCTACATGGTCAAGAACGCGCTGCACTGCATGCCCGAGGCCGAGGTCGAAGCCGCCTTGAAGAGCATCCGCACGGTCATCGGAGACCGGTCGGATGCTCGGCTGCTCCTCATCGAGGCAGTACTGCAGCCCGGGAACGCCTACGACTGGGGCCGGTTCGTCGACATCGAGGTGATGATCAATTGCGGTGGGAGGGTGCACACACGAGAAGAGTGGGAGGAACTGCTCACCTCGTGCGGGTTCGAGCCTGCCGACGTCAGAACTCTGCTTCCCCCGCAGTGGCTGATAACCGCGCGTCCCGTGTGACACCCCTTGCCTTCTCTAACGTTGGTAGGGTTCACTAACGACGTTAGAGGGTCGGGTGATCCTCTGTCATATCAACCGACGGGGAAGGAGCATCGGTGGCACCGACCGCAACACAAGCAGGGTCTGGCCACGCGGCGCGCCCGCGTCAACGCACCGGGATCACGGTCGCGATCGTCCTGGTCGCGGCGTTCATGCAGCTGATCGACGTCAGCATCGTGAATGTTGCGGTGGCGTCGATTCAGCAAGGGCTGGGAGCGACCGACACGCAGATCCAATGGGTCCTGGCCGGTTACACACTGGCGTTCGCTGTGCTCTTGGTCGCCGGAGGGCGGTTGGGCGATCGCCTCGGTCGCCGCCGGATGTTTCTGGTGGGCATGGCGGGGTTCACCCTCGCTTCGCTTCTATGCGGCGCGGCGACGAGCCCTGCCATCCTTGTCGGCTCCCGGCTGGTTCAAGGGCTCGCTGCCGCACTGATGTACCCGCAGGTCTACTCCGTCATTCAGGTCGCCGTGTCACCGAAGCAGCGCGGTGCCGTGCTCGGCGCACTCGGCGGAGTCATCGGACTGGCAGCCATCACCGGCCCGTT
The DNA here is from genome assembly GCF_024436035.1 of Streptomyces humicola. Lineage (GTDB taxonomy): Bacteria > Actinomycetota > Actinomycetes > Streptomycetales > Streptomycetaceae > Streptantibioticus_B > Streptantibioticus_B humicola. Next base: position 16,802 of record NZ_JANFNG010000005.1, on the reverse strand, counting down.
GGTCGGAGGGCTGCTCATCAACGTGAACCTCTTCGGTTGGACCTGGCGGCCGATCTTCCTGGTCAACGTCCCCATTGGCGTTCTGACGATCATGTTCGCGCTGCGGTTCCTGCCGGAATCCCGTTCCGAAGAACCCCATGCCATTGACTGGCTCGGAGTGGCACTCGTCACCCTCGGCGTCGGGCTGCTGGTCTATCCCCTGGTACAGGGCCGCGAGACGGGGTGGCCGGAATGGATGTTCGGCATGCTGGCGGCAGGTGCCACCGCACTGCTGGTGTTCTGCATCTATGAGAGCTACAGGGAGCGCACCGGGCGGACGCCGCTGGTCCGCATGAGCCTGTTCGCGGGCCGCGGTTTCAGCGGGGGTCTCATCCTCATCATTGTCTTCTATGGTGCATTCCTTCCGTTCTTCCTGGTGTTCAGCCTGTATGTGCAAGTCGGGCTCGGCTACAGCGCGCTTGCGGCCGGCGTAACTCTCGTCCCGTACGCCCTCGGCTCCGGCGCCGGCTCCGGTTTGTCGATCGCTCTGGCCCCGCGCATGGGGAGGACGATCCTGCACATCGGGTTGGCCCTGCTCATCGCAGGAAGCTGCGGCATCGCCTGGACGGTGCACCGCGTCGGCAGCCATCTGCACGGAGTGCAGCTGCTCCCCTCCCTCGTGGTCGCCGGACTCGGGTTCGGCCTGACCGTCACCCCCCTCGTCACGTTGATCCTGGCGAAGGTGCCCGTCCATCACGCGGGCTCGGCTTCAGGCGTTCTCACGACCGCCCAGCAGTTCGGCAGCGCCGGCGGCATCGCCGTCCTGGGGACGGTGTTCTTCGGGCTGCTGGGCGCCCACGCCGACACCATCACACACGCTCAGACTCCGGCTCTTACCCGTCAGATCACACCACTGGCGACTACGGGCCAGCCCGCCCCGCAGGTCGTGGCCGGCTACTTGACCTGCTTCCACGACCGCGCCAACGAGAAGGACTCCTCGGTCGTCCCGGCAAGCTGCCAGGACCCGCATCCGGAACCAACCGCCGTGGAGAACGTGCTGGACACGTACGTCGATCAGGCCGAACGCGAGGACTTCGCCTGGTCGGCCGAGCACACGGTGTACGTCCAGATCGGCCTATTCGCCGTGTGCTTCCTGCTGGTCTCCACGCTTCCCAAGGTGCGCGGCAAGGAACTTGCCGAGTTCGAGAAGCAAGCTCAGGACGCGGTCATCATCGGCTGAGGCGACGGCACAGATCACATCGCGTGGTCAGGCACGAAGGATATGATCTTGAATCCCGTCAGGTACCGGGGGACGGTCTCCACCATGGTGATGCTCGGTCCCCACACGGGATGGAGGAAGGGTCTCGAGGTGGCAGACGGCAGAAGCTGTTTGGCTGACACGTTCCGCCATACCGTGCGCACTCGCTGGTCTCGCGTCGCCGCGGCGAGGAGGCTCGCGGGCCAGCGTGTGCCCCGGTACAGCTCGCACGCGGCGCGCAGTTCGGCAAGTAACGGGACGGCCCATGCCTCCTGCCACTCACCGAGCAGGGTGTCGCGCAGATGGGGCGTCAGAAGCAGCTGCAACATCAGATTGCTGTGCCGTCCATCAAGCGGTAGTTGCTGATAGGAGGCATTGGCAGAAACGATTCTCCATGCTCGATCCACGATCGTGGCCGGGCAGGTCTGCGCGGCCAGCAAGTTCCTCCAAGCCGCTGGGTTCTCCAGAGGTACCCCGTCCAGCGGAGGTGGTTCGTGCCCGGTAGCCAGCATGTAGAGCATCCATCGCTCGTAAGGCTGGAGCTCGAGAGCGGAAGCGAGGTGGTCCAGTAGGTCGGAACTCGGATTGCGGATGCGCCCTTGTTCAAGATTCCAGTAGCCGCGTGACGACATATGCAGTCGCTGTGCCATGGCCTCCTGTGAGATGCCGATGCGCCTGCGGCATCGTTGGAGAAATTCCTGGAGCCGTCCGTGCGGTTCCGTGCGGAGCGGTGGTGCCGTCGCCACGTGATCCCCCAAGGCGTGCTCCGGCGCGGCCGTGCGCACCGGATAGCAGGTGTAGTAGAGGCGGTGCACGACGCAGGCGGTGGTCAACCTGCCCTGCGCAGTGGGGCATTGAGCCCCAGGCAGAGTCAACTGTAGACTCTCCTCGACCGATCCTGTCAACCAGCAGTTAACAACGAGCCGGGGGCTCGCTACTGGCCGGAGGGACTGAAAGATGCCGGGCACCGGTGACATGTCCACACTCGCCGCCAGGCTGGACAACCTGTTCGAGCAGATCCGGCCACCGGGTCAAGGGCATCGCAAGTACACCAACGTGGAGGTCGCGGAGGCGATCAAGAAAGCCGACCCGGGCATCCGGGTGAGCCGCGCCTACCTCTCTGCGCTACGGAACGGCGCCAAGACGAACCCGTCCACAGACCTCCTCGCTGCTCTCGCCCACTTCTTCTCCGTTCCCGTTTCCTACTTGCTGACGTCCACCCCGACCGGGCAGGCCGTATCGGAGCTGGAACTGGCGAAAGTCGCGCACAATCACGGCGTCAGAGCTCTCGCGCTCCGCGCATTGGACCTCTCTCCCGAAGGCCTCGCCGCCGTCACCCAGATCGTCGAACACGTACTGCAGAGTGACAAGCGCACCGACGACTAGACGGGGAAGGCCTCGATCAGTGAACGACAGGCAGCTGCGCCGCCACTGCAGACGACTCCTCAAACAACTCGATATCCACCCCCCTTTGGACGTATATGAGTTGTGCGAGCGCGTGGCACAACGACGAGACCGGCCCATCCGATTATCCGCCCGCCCCATACCCGTGGCCAGCATGTTCGGGCTGACATTCGCCACCGCAGAGGCGGACTACATCGTCTTTCAACAGCACACCAGTAAATCCCACCAGGACCACATTATTCTGCACGAACTCGGCCACATCCTTGCCGGGCACACCGGTCTCGCCTCCGGCCCTGGCGTCACCGCGGAGCTTTACCGCGGCATGAACCTCGACGCACTGCGCGACCAATATTCAGACCTGGAGCCGGAGACCTTACGTAGAGCTCTCCAGCGTTCCGCCTACGACACGAGTGAGGAGCGCGAAGCCGAGACGGTGGCCACGATCATCCTCGAATGGGCGTCAGTTCTGGACTGTGTGGCCGATCCTCCGTCCGACCAGTCAGCAGTACGGAAAATCGAAACCGCTCTGGGCGACAGGCTGGGCTGGCTATGAACTTAATCGTCGTGCTGCGCTCCATCGAAGGCATCGCCGTGTGCTGCGCGCTGGTGTGGAAGCTCTACCAGCTCGCCCGCCTGCCGAAACATCTACCACTCCGGCTCGTCACCGTCTGCCTTGCTCTGGCAGTCGCTTCATTCCCATGCGAGGCGCTGCTGGATCCCAGCGTGATGGCGCAGACCCGCCCGGGGCCGATCTGGCTGATGTGGCTACACGAATCCATCCTCCTACCACTGTTCTATACGCTGATCTGCTTCTTTCTGTTCTCCGCGCTCAATGCTCGGCAAGCAAGGCGTCGCGCTCGACGCGAGGGCGTGGTGCTCGGGTGCGCCTTGACCGTTCTGACCGCTATCGCCCTGGCTCTGCGCGGCGGCCCGTCGGCCAGTTACCCTCTCGCGCTCGTTTCGGTCTTCTTCCTGACCGCCGACCTGTATACGGTGTACGGATTCGCTGTCGCGATGGTATGGACCCGCCGCTATGCAGCGAGCGCAGGCCGACGCCTCGCCCGAGGCCTCGAGCTGGCTACCATCGGACTTGTCGCCCTGGAAGTCGCCACTACCCTGACCATAGCTATTGTCATCATCCACTGGGCGGGCGGCCGGGTGGCAGCCTGGCTCGTCAACACTCAGCCGCTTCTCCTCGTCCCCGGCATCGTGGTCTTCATGGCCGGAGTGAGTTATCCAGGGCTGGCCATGCGACTGGCCGCGGCGCGCATATGGTGCCGTCACCTGGGCGCCTACCACCGGCTTCGCCCCTTGTGGAGCCTCCTTCACGAAGCCTTCCCTGAAGATGCCTTCCATCGCGTTCCCACCGGCCGGTGGAGAGACATGACCAGCCTGCGGGGTATCCACCGGCGCTACTACCGGCGGGTGATCGAATGCCGCGACGGCTTGGTCCGTCTCAGCCCGTTCGTGGCCAACGCCACCCAAGACGGTCCAGCACCCGTCTCGTTGGCTGATCAAATCCACGCCGCCCTGAAATCGGCGGCCGTGGGTGAGACCGCCCCTCAGCATGTCGTGCCCCTGGCCGTGCCCGACAGCACCGGCCTGGAAGCCGATGCCGCACGACTCGTTGCACTCTCTCAATCGCTGCAAGGAAGGAGCGTCCTGTGACGCATGCACTCATCATCGGTGGCGGAATCTGCGGAGCCGCCACAGCTCTGGCCCTGAACAAGGCGGGAATCACCTCCACCATCTACGAGGCTCACGCATCCCCCGCGTACCAAACCGGGGCGTTCTTGATGCTCATGCGCAACGGGCTCGACGCATTGAAGGCCATCGACGCCCATGCGGCCGTGGCCGACGTCTCCTTCGCCACACCGCACATCGAGCACATCGATCACGCCGGCACACCCGTGGACCTCGCGCCGATCGGCGGGGAAGGGGAGCCGCCGTGCACCGTCACCCGCTCGGCCTTGCTGCAAGCGCTGCATGAGCAGGTCATCAAACGCGGCGGCCGCATCGAATACGGCAAGCACCTCGCAGAGGCCACCACGGCCGGGCGCACGGTGGTCGCCAGGTTCGCCGACGGTTCACACGCCGAGGCCGACCTGCTCGTCGGTGCCGACGGCATCCACTCACCCACCCGCCGCCACATCAACACGGCGAACCCGTCCCCCCGCTACACCGGCCAGAACATCATCTACGGTCACACCGACGATCCGGCCGCCCCCGCAGCGGCGCCGGGCACCTTCCGCATGGTCCACGGCTCGCAGGCGTTCTTCGGCTACACCACCTCGCCCGAGGGCCGCACCTTCTGGTTCTGCCGGTTCCCCGGCACCCGGTACACCAGCGCCGAGCAGCAGGCCGCCGAACCCGGACAGTGGCGGCGCACGGCCCTGGAGTACGCCGAAGCCGACCGGACGGAGGCAGCAGCCATCATCGGTGCAGCCGACGACAGTGCCACCGCCACCAGCATCTTCGACCTGCCGTCCATACCCTGCTGGCACAACGGGGCGATGGTGCTGGCCGGAGACGCCGCGCACGTCTCCTCGCCCTCGGCCGCGCAAGGAGCGTCCGTGGCCGTCGAGGACGCCGTCATCCTCGCCAAATGCCTGCGCGATCTGCCCGATCCGGCCACGGCGTTCGCCGCCTACACGCAGCTGCGCCGCTCGCGTGCCGAACGCCTCGTCGCCTTCAGCGCCCGGCAGGCCGAGCACCAGTCGGACATGATCGGCGAGGCCCGCGACGCCCGGGACTGGCTGTACGCCCACCACATCGACTGGCACTCCACCATCGAGAACACGTCTTGACCGTGCGCGTGAGAAGCCGGTTGGGAGGAAGTTCCCGCACTGTGGGCCGGTGCTGGTGGATCAACAGCTGCAGCCTTCTGTGCGAGCACCGTTGCCCAGCATCGCGATCAGCTGCTCCTCCATAGCGTATTCGTCTTCGGCAGACTGCTCCTGCGGCTGGGGCTCAACGCAGGGCCGTTCAACGGTGCATGCCTTGGGGGGGGGTCACACCGTTGCGCGGATGCCCAGCTGCGGCGCCGGGTGACGGCGGCGACGAACAAGGTCGAGTCGTTCAACCGTTTCTCCCGGTGGGTCGGCTTCGGCAACCAGGGCCTCATCGCCGACAACGACCCCGTCGAGCAGGAGAAGGCGATGAAGTTCAACGCCCTGCTCACCAACGCGCTCACCTTCCACAACGCCCTGGACATCGCCGAGATCGTCCGCCAGCTGCTGGAGGAGGGGTGGGAGATCGACCCCGAGGGCCTGGCCCAGGTCTCGCCGTATCTGACCGAGCACATCAAGCGGTTCGGTTCTCTTGCGGGTTTGGCTGTGTTGCTGATCACGGCCCGGACGTCGCGGCGAGAGGTGAGAAGGGAGGATCAGCGGAAGGCGGTCTCGTTGTTGACCGTGCGTTCTGTGATGATGACCGTGAGTAGCGGCAGCGTGCGCGCGGGGATCGAGCCCGACGGGGTTGTCCCGATCCGTGCGGCGCCCATGGCCAGGTAGAAAGGCTCGGCGTTGGGGTCCGCGTCGATGGAGAGACGTGTGAAGCCGAGGCTGTGCGCAGTGGCTATGACGTGCTCGAATAGGCGGCGGCTGATACCCCGCCCGATGGTGTCCGGCTCGACGAAGAGCATGCCCAGGACCCCTTCTGGCGGGCTTCCTTCAAGGGTTGAAAAACTCAGGATGCGGCCACCGTCCTGCTCCGCCACCGCGGTCCGCAAGCTCTCGACCTTCGATGCGGGGACGGTCAGTTCGTCCCGGCAAGCGGCCATGAATGCCTCGTCGTAGTCCCAGTAAGCCCTGGACCGAAGCGCCAGTTCGCTCAGAATCTCGGCCTCGGTGCTTTGCGCGGCTCTGATCAGCACCGTCGCCCCCTAGCTCGCGGCACTTTCGCCACGTCTCGCTCGATCTTGGCAGGTCCGGTCTATAGGACCGCGTCGACCGTTGCAACGGGTTTCGGGACCCACGGTGGTGATCAGTCCTGAGGCCTGCGGCTGGGTGCCAGTGAGATCGAGTAGACGTTGCCGAGCAGTTCGTCCCGCTCGGCGGTGACGCGGTCCAGCTCGGTGGAGAGCTCGTTGACGACCTGGGCGTAGAAGTCGGTGAGCTCCTGGCGCTCGGCCTCGGCTGCCTTGAGCCGGGTGCTGGCTTCCTCCAGTTCGCTGGTCCTCTTCTTCAGCTTCGCGACCGGGAGCGGGTCACCGGCGAGGACGTGGGCCCTGGCCTGGAACTGCTCGGCGAGGTCGCGGTGCCTTGACCCGGGTGCTAGCTCGTCATCACCTCGGGCAAGAACCAGGGCAAGCGCCCCTCGATCGCTACCGTCTACCGCATCCTCGCCGAGGACACCCGACAGCATCGGATGAGCCCGAACACCCATCAGGAATTCAAGATCATCCCATGGCCCCCTTTGGGCTTACCTCGGCGATACCCCTGGTAGGCCGACTTCCGGCTCACCCGCAGCCGCCGCGCCACTTCCGGCGGCTTGACCTCCTGCTCGAACAACTCGGCCGCCTGCATCCGCACCGCCTCGTGGCGCTGGTGTCCCGCGGCGGTCAACCCGCCCCCATCCGCGTACCTCACACACCACGAGGTACAGCCAACGCCCCATCTTTATCAGGGACTTCGAGAAGAATCTCCCGGACGAGCCGAAGTCAGTAGCGCTGGATCTGTGGGACGTCCTTGACGAACACTATCGCGTCGTTTCCGGCCAAGTGTGCCGGGTTGAGCGGGGAGTAGCCGTAGTAGGGGGACACGCGGGGGGCGGGCTGCGTGTCGCCGAGGGTGGTGGCCAGCCGGGTGGCGTCGATGACGCAGCGGTCCTCCAGAAGCGCGTACAGGAGTCCTTCGACGGTGTCCGGTGGCGGGGTGTCCACTCCCTGGTGCCGGATCGTGCCGAGGGCCGTGGCCAGGAAGGCGTACCGCTCGCCCAGGCGGGCGCTCACGATCGCGCCGGCGCTCCACCACTCCACCGGCCCCTCCCACATCTGCATCGTGCTCTTGTCCCGCTGGAGATGGCCGTTGTGGGCGTGGACCAGTGCCGGGCCCTGTTCGGCGAGGGAGAGGAGGTTGTCGGCCATCATCTGGTCCCGCAGGGCCACCAGCCGGGTCATGCGGCTCGGTGAGGTGTCGGCCATCCAGAAGTGGTAGCGCAGCAGGCCGGTGGCGGTGCGCCCGTACAGGCGTGCGCGGTCCCAGTCGTCCCGCGAGGTCGCCGTGATCAGGTGCGGCGTCTGCGCGTCGAGCATCGCCAGCAGGTCGTCGGCGAGGAGCCGCAGCTGACTGGCCTCGGCCGACTGCCCCACGGACTGGGCCGGATCCATCATCGCCGCGGGATTGGTCCACCGATCGTCGGCGCCGAGCAGGCGGTCGAGCGTTTCCGCGGTGCACGGGAGCAGGTCCGCGTCCATGTGGGCCGAGAGGTAGCCGTGGAGTGCGGTGAGGGCTTGCCGGGGGCTCGCGGCGCCGGTGATCTCCAGCGGACCGTCGAAACCGGCGAAGCGCAGCCGCTCGGACGCGGGCCGGCCGTCGTTGTAGGCGCGCATCCAGCGCACGAGTTCGCGGTTGGCCCCGGACGTGCCGAACCCGTGGCTGAATCCGCGCTCCATGACTTCGTCGAGGGTTCCCGTGCCCGAGGTGACGTAGTCGTCCACGACCAGGCCCATCATGCAGTCGCTCTCGATCGCGATCGTCCGGTAGCCCTCCTGCTCGACGAGCTGCCGGAAGAGCTTGTTGCGCAGGTCGAGGAGAGTGTCCTCGCCGTGGGTGGGCTCGCCCAGGGCGAGCAGCCGCGGCCGGGCCGGGAGCAGCCTCATGACGGCAGCCGCCTCGACGGCATGGGCGGTGTCCTTGATGTCAGTAGCCATGCCTTCAACGGTATCGTTGAACTTTCGTTTGAAACTTCCTTGCGATATCGGCAGGACCATGGAGCGAAACCCTCAAAAAGGCGAGCGGCTCAGGCCGATTGACCTGGCACGCGGGCACGGTCTGTCCACACAGGCGATCAGGAACTACGAGGCGGCTGGCATCCTTCCGGCCGCCGGTCGCACACCCCACGGCTACCGCACCTACACCCCGCTGCACGCGCAGGCCCTGCGCGCGTTCCTCACCCTGCTGCCCGGCCACGGCCACCAGACGGCGACGTCGATCATGCGCGCGGTGAACCAGGGCGCGGCCGAGGAGGCGTTGCACCTCATCGACGCCAGCCACGCCCAGCTCCTCGACGACCGCCGGACCCTCCAGGCCGTGCAGCGCGCCCTCCGCGACCTGCAGCACACCAGGGCGCCCGAGCCCAACGCAGTGTCCGGGCCCGGCGGCACGTTCATCGGGCCGCTGGCAGGGAAGCTCGGAATCCGGCCAGCGACGCTGCGCAAATGGGAGCGCGCCGGGCTGGTGCGCCCGCGCCGCGACCCGCAGACCGGATACCGCGTCTTCGACCAGGCCGACGTGCGGGACGCCCGGCTCGCGCACCAGCTCAGGCGGGGCGGCTACCTGCTGGAGCAGATCGCCCCGCTGATCGCCCAGGTGCGGGCGGCAGGCGGGCCGGAGCCGCTGGAGGCCACCCTGCGCGACTGGCACGGTCGGCTGTCCGCCCGCGGGCGCGCGATGCTGGCCGGGGCCGCCGAGCTGGAGGCGTACCTCCGCGAACGCGGATGAGATTTCGGCCGTCAGCCGAAGAGAGACTCCCAGGACTGACACACCCGTGTGCGCGACGGGCGCCCCCACCCGGCACCCCTCAGAGATCCCAACTACCGCTCCCAGGTTCCAACCACGTCTCACAGCCACAGGGGCCGGGCAACGTCACCCTGACGAGCCAAAGTCAGTAACGCAGCACTCTTCTTCCGACAGTTCGGGCGTCGCCGACGCACCTGGACATCTGACGGTGACGCTACCCAGCTCCCCATGGGCGCCGATCTCGGGGCGCGGACGCGGAGGCGGGCCGACGGATGCTCACTGTTCTCGACCAGAGAATCTCAACCTGGAGTCGAGGGTTCGCGGTGTGCGTTGATCGCGCACCCAACTTGCCACAACGCGAAAAACGACGTCGTGGTCGAGGGCCCGGCTCTGGCGCTCCCGCCGCTCCATGCGAAGCAGCGCCGTGATGGCTACCGGCGAGACGACCGGTAACGATCAGCGTCGGTGCTTCGTATCGTTCGGGTCGGTGGACGGAACGAGTCCCGTGGGGGTCTCCTTGACGGCTCCCTGCTGGAGGAGTACGTCTATGTCCGCGTCGAGCGCGGCCTTGATATCGGAGCCGAGGCGGAGCCAGCCGAAGTACCGTGCCGTCTCCCGCAGGAGTTCCTCGCGTCGCAGGCCGGGGGATTCCGACAGGATGCCCAGGAGGGCGATCTTTCTCTCGACCGATGGCACCTGGGATACCTTCTTCCGGTCGAACTGCTCGCTGGGCGTGCGGGCTACCGTGACCGGGCGGTCCGGCAGATCCCAGGTGGTTCCGTCGCGGGTTGCTCGGCCGGATCGTTGGAGCAGATCGAGTGCGTTGCGTATGCGATCCTGGACCACCTGGCCAGCGCGGTCGAGGCCCCAGGCCTCGCGTACGCGGGCGATGAGAAGCTCCTCCTCGACGGGGCCCTCCGCGACCATGATGTGATGTGCTACCTCGGCGACAGCCCGACGGGCGTCCCAGTCACGGATGTCGATGTCGGGCCGTCCGAGTGCCTCGCTGAACACCTCCCGCAGCTTCCGCAACTGTGCGCTGTCGAGGGCATGGTACGGCGCGCTCCAGCCGGAGCGGTCAGCCTCCGTCACGGGGACGATCTCCACCGACGGGACTTCGTTGCCGCGTTGGAGTGGCGGCTCGTCCAAGCGCACCTGTGCCACCTCGGCGTACGGGTCGGCAGCACACGCAGTCTCGACGGCTTCGCGCAGTTGACGTTCGGCGTCCTTGCGATTCCGGTACCAGTCCGTGCCCCAGATGCGGTGCAGCTTCCACCCGAGGCCGCGCAGGATCTCCTCGCGCAGTCGGTCGCGGTCGCGTGCGACCTTGGACGAGTGGTACATCGCGCCGTCGCACTCGATGCCGATGGCGTAGGAACCGGGTGCACCGGGATGGCGGATGCCGAGGTCGATACGGAATCCGGCCACACCTACCTGCGGCTGGACGTCGTATCCCCAGCGCCTGAGCGCGTCGAGCACCTCCTCCTCGAAGGGGCTCTCCGGAGCCGCGTCCGGGAGCGCGGCAGCGGTCTGGAGGATCGCCGGTCCCCGCTCCGCGTACTGCAGGTACCGCTTGAGGTTCTGGACGCTCTTGTTGGGGCTGTCCGGCAGGTCGCCGCCGTGGAAGGAGGCGACGACCTCCATCCGGAAGCGGGCGCGGGTCACCGCGACATTGAGCCGTCGCCCGCCTGCCTCGCGGTTGATCGGGCCGAAGTGGGCGTACAACTTGCCCTGCGCATCAGGTCCGTAGCCGATCGACAGGATGATGACGTCCCGTTCGTCGCCCTGCACCGTTTCCAGGTTCTTGACGAAGAAGCCGCCGAGGCGGTCCTCGGTGAAGTAGCGGTCGAGATCCGGTCGCTGAGCCCGGGCCTTGGCCACGGCGTCCTCGATGGCTTCGGCCTGCGCCCTGGACAGGGCCACGACGCCCAGGGTGAGCTTCGAGCGCGTGGAGAAGTGATGGATGACGCGCTCGGCAACGAGTTCGGCCTCGCGCGGGTTGTCGCGTCGATTGCTGCGGTCGTAGACGCCGTCGGCCTTGAAGAACTCCACGCCCACGCTGTTCCCCCGGACGAAGGCACCAGGGAAGATGGTCATGCTCTCGTCGTAGAACTCGTGGTTGCTAAAGGCGATGAGGTTCTCGTGGCGGCTGCGGTAGTGCCACCGCAGCGGCAGCTCACGGAGCACTCCGCTTGCCTTGCAGGCGTCCAGGATGGATTCGAAGGAGTCGGCGGCGTCCTCATCCCAGTCGTCGTCATCGTCGGCGTCGCTACCGGCGCTGAAGAACGAGGTCGGCGGCAGTTGCCGCCGGTCGCCCGCGACGATGAGTGCGTTGCCACGGTAGATGGAGTTCACCGCGTCCTGCGGAAGTACCTGTGAGGCCTCATCGAAGATGACCACGTCGAAGAGGAAGTCGGACGGAAGGAACTGGCTGACCGTGAGCGGGCTCATCATGAAGCACGGCTTGATGAGCTGGACCACCTCGCGCGTCTCGCTCAGCAGCTTGCGCACTGGCATGTGCCTGCGCTGCAGCTTGGCCTGACGGCTCAGGACGGCCGCCGGTCCGACCGTGGTACGGCGTGGTCTGCGCTGGTTGCACGCGGCGATCACGCCAGCGTGCGCGGCCTGGACCAGGCCTCGGTCGAGTCGCCGGAAACGCTCGACGAGCTGGTCGCGCTCCGCCGCGCGCAGCGGGCGCAGTCGCCGGTCCTCCGCCAACTGCTGCTCGACCCAGGCCTGGAGGACGGCCCGCTCCAAGGAGCCCGGAAAACGCTGAGCGGGAATTCCACGATCCGCCAGTTGCTCGGGCAGCCCCTCCAGCCCGTACCGGCGCACCACCTCGAGGCCTTCGGTCGCGGAGTTCCAGGCGTCAGGGCCGTGGGGGTCATCGGCCATCCGGTCGAGCAGGCCCCGGGCTGAGGTGAGCGAGGACGCGAGTTCCTCGCGTATCTCGCGGGCCCGCGTGAGCTCGAAGTAGTCGGCCAGGGCGTCGATGCCGCGCTGCCACTCGTCGATGCGGCGGGAGACCGACGCGTCGGGTTCGACGGTGGTCATGATCCGGGCGGCTGTATCGCTCAGGGGCGTGGAGATCCCGTCGTTCGCGGTGCGGCGTACTTCGTGTGCCCAGTCGAGTGCGGTCTGGACGGCGTCCCGGTCGGTGGCGATGCCGTCGTAGAGGGCGCCGAGCAACTGTTGGTCCTGCTGGTCATGGCTGAGGAAGTCGTCCTGTGCAGCGCGGGCCGCGGTGACCGCGGCGACGGCGGACCGAGCGGCCGTGAGAGTCAGCCAGCCGGTGGCGGGCGCCACCGCATCGACGGTCCGCGCCACGGCATGGATGAGGGCGGCCGTATCCTCGAGCGGTTCCAGATGGGCGCGCAACCACCGGGCGCAATCCTCGAAGGCGTGGGCCGCGAGCTGGGATCCCACCGCAGACAAGTGTGGTTGGCGCGTGTGGATCTCCCAGGTGTCGCAGACCTCTCGGATGCGCGGAACCGGCCGGAGCAGTTCCGTCCGGGTCGGCCCTCCCAGGGCGAGGGCGCTGATCAGAGGGGTGCGTCGTGCCGGGTCGGCGAGCTGGTCGCGGGCGAACCGGTGGACCGCCGCCGCGGTGTCGAGGGCGCTCGCGAGGGCGGCGGTATCCGCTCGTCCGTCTGTCCCGTACGGCCCGAGCAGGCCCGGCTTCGACAGCTCCCGCGGGCTGGCGTCCGGGCCTTGCCAATCTCGGCTCGCCCGGAGTGCCCGGGCGTCGCGGAGCAGTTCACCGGCGCGCGGGTCGCCCGCTTCTCCCACCCCGACGAGACCGGGCACCGTGTCAAGTCCCTGATACCACTCGGCCAGCAGGGCGCGGTCGGTCTTCTCACGCTCGGTGAAGGCGGTGCTCTCCCGCTGGGCGGCTTGTGCGGTGCTGATCGCCGCCCGTGCTGACGCCAAGGTGTGGCCGGTGTCGGCCGGGAACGGCCGGCCACCGATGGACTTGACGGTATCGATCAGGTGAGTCGCGTCGTCGAGCGGTACGAGGTGTGCGCGAAGCCAGCGCGCACAGTCGGTCAAGGCCTTCTTGGTGAGCTCCGCCCGGACATCGGAGAGCGGGGCGTCGTCGAGGGCATGACTCCAGGCGTCGGCGCTCTCGGTCAACCGCTCGCCTTGTGCGAGCAGGTCGGGAGGCGCGGTGCCTCCGAGCGCCAGGCATTCGGCCAGTTGCTCCCTGCGCCGGGGATCGGCGACTGCCTCGGACGCAAGCCGGTGGATTGCCTCGGCGTGGTCCAACGCGGAGGTCAGCACGCTCATGTCGGGGCGTTCGTCCGCCACGTAGTGGCCGAGGAGGGGCCGGTGGGTGCGGACGGCACGGATCAGCGTTTGGCACGCCTCGTGCCAGTCAAGCGCCAACGGCAGCTGGTCCTGGAGGCCGGCACGCCACCCGCCCATCGTGCTCAGACCGCCAACCAGTTTGCGGTCTGCACGCACCTGAGACGACAGGACAGCCGCGAACCGCCCCCCGTTCCCGGTGAGCCGCCGCACGGCCTCGGGCAGTTCCTCGGTGTGCGGTGTCGCCGGTCCGAACGTGTCGCGGGCGGCGGCTTCCGCCGCCTCGACCGCCCTAGCCGCGGCCTGCAGTTCCTCCACTGCGGCATGCACCTGGGGCAGGAGCTCCGGATCGAGCCATCGCGGCAGCGCACGGTGCTCGGCAGCGGCCAGGCCGATGAGCGTGGCCAGGGCGCGGACCTCGGCAATGGTGACGGGTCGGGGACAGCCGAGCCGCGCGGCGGCCTCGTCGCCGGTGTCCCGGGCGCCGTCGAGCACGTCGGCGAGGTGGGTGAACCGGGTGGCGAGGCCCTCTGCGGCGTGCCGGGTCAGTACCAACAGATCGACGCCGGGAGGCTCGAGGGCGGACAGCGCGCGCTCGGCCGACATGGGATCGGCGGCCAGCGTGTCGGGGAGTTCGGCCCACCCCGGTCCGGCCTCGGCTTCCGCCAGCTCGCGGGCAGCGGTGGTCCGGGCGAGGCGCTCCAGAAAGTCGTCGAGCGCGGTCGCGACGCACTCCACGGCGGCACGCCGGACCTCCTCGAGCGCGTCCGGCACGAGCCAGGCTTCTACAGGCCGGTGCCCAGCCTCGGCCAGGGCGGCCAGCTCGCACAGCGCGCGCACGCCCTGGATGCTTCGCGGCGCGTAGGCGCCAAGCTGCTGGGCGAGCTCCTGAACCGACGGGGCTGTACGGCTCAGCACCTCCGTCAGACGCTGGAACTCCCGTGCCATGTCCTCGGCCTGCTCCTCGGTGAGGGCAGTCAGGTCAAGGCCCGGCGGATCCAGGCGGGCGAGCTGACGCTCGGCGTCGGGCGGCTCGGCCGTGAGCCGGACGGAGATTTCCTCCCAGCGGGCTCCGGCCACATCGCGCGCATCATCCCGCGCGCGGCGGAGCCGGCGCAGCCTGCGGAGGAAGGCCTCCACGGGGCCGTCGACCTGCTCGGCCATGTCGCGAGCGGTGAGCCACCACTTGGGGGTTCCGGGACGCCGGGCGACCAGGCCGAGGAGCTGGGTGAGGCGTTGGACGGCGGGGACGTCCCCGAAGCCTGTCCCCGTGGTGCTCAACTGCTGGTATGGCTCCACAGCAGCGGTCAGCGCGTCGAGGGCCGTCCTTGCCTGGTCCAGTGCGGTGCTCGGATGCGGCAGGCCGCGCCGCAGGTGGCGCCAGGGGAAGGCCGGGTCGGCGACCGCTTGCCAGGCATCCCTGATCGTCTGCGCCGCCTGGACGATCGCCTGCAGGTCGCTACCCGCGAGGCGCTCGGGGCGGTAGCCGTCGTCCTGGCCGGGGGCGGCCGGGGCGAGATAGGCGACGGGCGCGTCGCGGAGTTTCGCGATGCGCCCGATGACGTCGTGCAGGGTCCGGCCGAGCGGCTGGCGCACCTCGTTCATGGCTGTGGAATACGCGGAGAGGGCGATCCGGTCGTCCTGGGCCTGACGCCTTTCCTGTTCGGGGAGTTCGGGCGCTTGGGGCTCCTCGGTGAGCGCTCGCCCGAGTTCCTGAGCGACGGCCTTGCGGCTGGTGTTGTGGCTGTGCAGGGCGAGCGCGTACGAGTCGAGGCCGACCGACCTGAGGCGCTGGAGGACGACGTCCAGGGCCGCCGCCTTCTCGCTGACGAAGAGCACGCTGCGGCCCGCGTGCATCAGGCCAGCGATGATGTTGGTGATCGTCTGGCTCTTTCCCGTACCGGGTGGGCCGTCCAGGACGAAGGACTTGCCCGCGACGGCCGCGGCCACCGCCTGCCGCTGGGAGGCGTCCGCGTCGAGTACGAGCGGGACCTCCTCGGGAGGACTCAGCTCGTCGATGCGGTCAAGGGGGATCTCCTCGAAGTCGAACCGGTCGGAGGCGAGCGCGCCGCCGGGGCCCACGGCGATCGCCCGCACCAGGTCACTGGCGAGCACGGCATCCGCATTGTCCAGCAGATCCTTGTACATCGCCTCCTTGTGCGCGGCGAAGAGTGACACGACAAGGCGGTCGGTGACCTCCCACAGCGGCTTGCCGGCGACGGTTCGACGCACGAGGTCCAGCACGGCCGGCACGTCGTTCGGATCGGACTGGGCAGCCTCGGTCCAGTCGATGCCGAACTGCTCGAGCTTGATGCCCAGGGCCGGGTTGATCCGGGGCTCCTCGTCGTCGCTCGCCCGGAGCAGGAACTGACCGGTCTTGGTGCGTTCGAGCTCCACGGGGAAGAGGATCAACGGCGCCTCGCTGGAGCTGGTCGCGCCGTCCTCCCGCCAGTTCAGCATGCCGACGCCGAGCTGGAGGGTCCACAGGCCGTAGTCGTTGAAGATCTGAATGGACCTGGAGCGCAGGCTGCGCAGGGCCCGCATCAGGGCGGGGGCGGTCGTCTTCTGCGTGACGATCCCGGCGTCGTCCTCCCCGTCCACCACGGCGGAAGGGGTATCGGCGTCCGCGTCCCCGGCTTGTTGGCCGTCGTTGGATTCCGGAAGCGGAGCGAACGGCCACGGCCTCTCGTTGAGCGCGCTGACCAGATCGGCGGCGCCCGGCCGGATGATCTCCAGGGTCGAGGACTTCGTGTGCCGGAAGTTCAGCAGCCGGTTGCGCCCGCTGAGGTCGACGAGCGAGGTCCGCCAGCCCGCGAGAACCGCCTTGAACCGGTCGAGATCGTCGCTGCCGCCACCGGCGGTGTCCTGACTGATCACGCTCGTCCTCCCCCTCGGTGCGCACTCAGGACGCCCGTCTGCTCACCGACCGTAACTTCCGCACGGGATATGGCGGATTATATGCCTCCCAATTGGCTGGAGAGAATATGCTCGTGAATGAGCGTCAGCGGCCTGTAGAACCGGATCGCTTCGCGGTCAACGCGGGATCTGGGGGACGCCACCTACCCAAGGTGCGCGCCACGTGATGACCGGACGAGCGTCCATCACGGGTCTGGTGAACTTCGGTTACAGTTCGCTGGTCCGTGCGGCTGCCTTGAGCCGGTCGAGGCTGGTGTATC